>CBDCLE010000011.1:0-141619 GCA_965218585.1 Terriglobia bacterium | reverse complement strand
GTCTTTTCGATGTTGTGTCCCGTTTGCTGCAAGGTTTCATGTTCCCGTTTCCTTTCTGATTCGGAAGGCGTCTCGGTCCTCGCAGAACTCCGGTGTCCTAATCTACCGGCCGCGACGGCTGAAGCCGGCCAGCTTTGCGGCAATGCGGTCGACCGCCGCCTCGGCGTCTCGGCCGGAGCCCTCGAAGTTGTTCACGATGACGGCGAACGCCAGCGGTTCGCCGTCCCGCGTCCGCACATAGCCCGCCAGCGAACGGATGTTGGACATCGAGCCGGTCTTTGCCACCAGGTTGTTTTCGGCCAGTGTTCCCAACAGGCGCGTTTCGAGGGTTCCGTCGCGGCTGGCCACCGGCAGCGCCTGCATCCACGGGGAAGTCCACCCTGGATCGTAAAAGCGGTCCAGGACGGTGACCAGCGCCCGCGCGGTCACGGCATTGCGCCGCGACAGCCCCGATCCGTCCACGATCTGATGATCTCCACCGGCGATCCCCCAGCCGGCGAGCCGCTCGCGGAGCGCATCAAGGGCCGGACCGGCGGCGCGAGGCCCCGCCGGCCCAGTCGTCAGCCACAGGACGGTCTCGGCGTAGAGGTTTCGGCTGTACTTCAGCATCGTCACGGCGATCGCCGACAGGGGTGGGGAGCGATGGGTGTGAAGAACGGTGGTTGGCCCGTTCGCCAAGCCACCAGACAGATCGTCGATGTCCACAGGCCGACCCTCGACGGCAATACCCGCCTCGACGAGACGATGCCGGAGCACGGAGGCGAACCATAGTGTCGGGTTGCCCGTCGATACGGCGAAGGTCGCCGGTGGGCCGTCGGCCGGGAGCATGCCGAGGATCCGAAGTCCGAGACCGCCGGGCTGGAGGATGGGTCGGAGCGTGGCCATCGAGTCCGGCAAGCCTGTAGCGACGTCGTTCGCGATTGTCGGCGCCGGAAGGCCTCCGGGCACGGTCAGCACCGTCGGCGTCCCGGCTTGCGGCCCGGGGGCGAGTGTGATGGCCATTGCATTCTCGACGAAGTTGAGCGCGCCGGGAAGCGCGCCGTACCGGTAGCCGAGATCGTCCCACGCCCAAGCCAAGAGCGGCAGCGGTTCCTGGGCGCCATCGTCGTCCCCGATGATCCGTCCCGACACGCGGGTGATGCCGCGGGCGCGCACGGCCTCGATCCAGGCAGACAAACCCTCTCCTCCCGGTCCCCCGATCGTCGGATCGCCGGTTCCTAGCGCCACGAGGTCGCCGGCGAGGACGCCGTCAACGACCCGGCCCCGGGCCGTGAGCGTGGTATCGAACGCGTAGTCCCACCCAACCGCCTCCACGGCCGCTCCCAGCGTAACGAGTTTCATGACCGAGGCGGGAACGAGCAACGCGTCGGCATTCAACTCCACGATCGTCTCGTCGCGATCCAGAGACCGGATCGCGATACCCCAGGTGGCGCGTTCGACACCCGTTGACCGCATGGCACCGTGGATCGCCGCGATGAACTGCTCGGTAGGGCTGGCTGGAGGCGGGACGACGGGTGCGGGCCGAGCGCGTGCGCAACCGGTCGCTAGGGCGATCAGGCCCATCGTCAGGGCCGTCAGCGCTCGACGCCGCACTGCGCCGACCTCTCGCCGCTCCAAGGAACCGGGACGGCCTTCGGTTCCTGCCACGCGTCTTGGAGGCGCTTTCCTCAAACAATATCCCGGATGGCCTCGACCAGATCGGGACCGTCGGCGACGACGTCGGACCGTTGCTGCTCATCATACAACTGTTCGAGTTGACAGCTGCTTCCGGGTCAGCTTACGGCCCGCAGTTCTGGTAGTCCGAGGCCACGCATGCGCGTGCCAGCTCAGTGGCGCGGCTGATCTGGGCACTGGTCATTTCACGCTCAAGATTGGCCCGTGACTCCTCGGGCCCAACGCCAGCGATACTGACCCTTCCATTGGCGCTGGCCATGTTAAACCACATGTGCGCGAACACGTCGTCCTCGATGATCCCCAAGCCGTTGTCGTACATGACCCCGAGGTTGAACTGTGCGCTCGCGTGTCCCTGCTCGGCCGCCATGCGGTACCATCGCGCCGCTTCCGCATCGTCTTCGATGACCCCCTCGCCGTTGTCATACATGGTTCCCAGATTGAACTGCGCACGCGCGTCCCCCTGCTCCGCCGCTGTGCGGAACCACCGCATTGCTTCACGGTCATCTTCTATAGCGGCCTCGCCATCGTCTTCTATAGCGGCCTCGCCATCGTCGTACCTGCGTCCGAGGCTGTCCGGCGTGTCCGCGTCCCCCTGCTCGGCATCGTTCTGAAAGAGTTCTTGTTCGTTCTGCGCCGGGGTGCAGGACGCGGCCATTAGCCAGGAGCCGCAGAGCAGCGTCATCGCGATCAACCGGTTACCGTATTTCTTCAGGGCAGCCTCCATGTCGTGGTGATCCCATGACTTGAAACTAGATGGTCGATGGCAGGCGACCCAGGACAGGACCCTACAAGTACTTTCCGACTCTAACGTGATGGGATCCGCGAGCCACGTTGCGTGCCGAACACGGATCACCGCCGAAGTGTGGACACAGCTCACGCTTCACCGTGCCGACGGACGGGTAAGCCAACCAGCAACCTCGGGCCAGGATCGCCGGGGGACGACACCGGCGACCGACCTTAACGTTGGCGGCCGAGTCGCGTCAAAAACTGTATGGCAGTCAAGCAGCTACTAGCGTGTTTGAGGCAATCGGAATGGGCCCTGATGGGTTGCGTTCTCAGCGGTTCTCGGGTCCGTTTTACGCGCGATAACTGGAATTATCGCGAGTAAAATGCGCGGTCTTTTCGACTGAACCGGAGGCTGACCGATGCTGATTTCAGACCCGACACTCGACTTGGAGATCCTGGCCGATGTTGAACACGCCGCGGAGGTGGGAGACCAGCTGGCCGTCTACTTCGAAGCGGCCCGGGGTGCGTTCAGCCGCAACACGGAGCGCGCGCTGCGGGCGGATGTGGAGATCTTCGCGACCTGGTGCCGGCAACACGTCCTGGCGGCTCTGCCCGCCAGCGCCGCCACCCTCGTCGCCTTTATCGACGACATGGCGCGGGTCAAGGCCCCGTCGACGGTGCGCCGCTACGTCTCCAGCATCGCCACCATGCACAAAGCGCTCCGGCAGACGAACCCGCTCGAGAGCGCCCTCGTCCGGTTCGCCCTGCAACGGATGCACCGGCTCCGGGGGCGCCGGCAGGCGCAGGTTCAGGGGCTGACCTGACCGCTGCGGAACCGGCTGCTGGAGGCGGCCGGTGACCGGCGGATCGACGTCCGGAACCGCGCGCTGCTGGCGGTGGCCTACGACACCATGTTGCGGCGGTCCGAGCTGGTGTCGCTGGAAGTGTCTGATTTATTGGTGGAAGTCGATGGGTCCGCAACCTTGCTGGTGCGGTCGGGCAAGACCGACCCGGACGGACGAGGCGCGATGCTCTATCTCGCGCGCGACACCGTGCAGTTGGTCCAGGTCTGGCTGGAAGCCAGCGGCGTCGGCGAGGGGCGGTTGTTTCGTTCGGTGCGGAAGGACGGCACGGTGCGGGAGAAACTCGACCCGAGCCAGGTGCCGCGCATCTACAAGAGGATGGCACGGCGCGCCGGGCTTCCGGACGACATCGTCGACGCCCTGGCCGGGCACAGCACGCGCGTCGGGCCGGTTCAGGATATGATCGCCTGCGGCATCGAGTTGCCGGCCATCCTGCAGTCCGGGCGGTGGAAGACGACACGCATGGTCCAACGCTACGGGGAACGGTTGCTGGCCCGGCGTAGCGGCGCCGCGCAACTGGCCGAGCGGCAGCAGCGCTGAGGCCGGCCCCACGCTAGAGACTTCCGGGTCGTGATGTCGGCGCGCACGTCCGGGGTATAGGCTCGCCCGCACCGTCCCAAGCGGTGCCCGGATCCCTCTCGGTTGTTATCGCGAGTAAAAAAGTGGACATTCTTGCTACAATACCCCGCAATGGGGCATCGCCCTCCGCCTGTGTCACGTCGGCGGACGCAACGCTTTTCCGGAAAAACGAAGTGATTTCAGCAGGTTATGATCGAACGTGCTCGGGAATGCGGATCACGGCGCGAAATGCTCATGCAGTACGGACTTGGCGCGGAACTGATGTTTACGCCCGATAATTCCAGTTATCGCGCGTAAAAATCCTCGATTCGATCGCTTTGCCCCACACTTCAGGCCACAGAATTTCAGCGCCAACCGGCGCTCCCCGTTTCCCCGTTTGGGATGGTAGACCTCGAGGTACTCTCGTTCCAGGTCTTCGCGTCGCTGCCCCTGGTAGTAGAGCCCGACGGTGAGGACCCGGATGTCGTCCTTCGGGCCTTCGCCGATCATGAGAACATTGCTCGTGCTGCCGCAGGCCTCGTCAATCAGGGCCGTGGTGTCCGGCCAGTGGACATCGTCGAGCCTGGCATCGTACAACGATGCCAGGATGCGCTCGAATGCGTCGTGGCCACTCATGGCGATTCTTCCTTCAGTCATAAGAATGTCAACTTGACGCTGCGGAGTCGAGCCGGCATCGACCATCGTGAACTGTCACGCGAGCATCTCGCCTGAAATGGCAATCCGGCTCGACAAGGCATTCGGGGGCGGTGCCGACACGTGGCCGCAGCTCCAGGCTGTCTGCGACCTAGCGCAAGCGATGAAGCATGCCGATAAAATCAAGGTCGAACGGCTGTCACCAGTGGCCTGATACGGTGAAGCGCCCATTTACCAAGCGGCCGTGCATCGCGACTGTCAAATCCACTCTTTTCAAAACAGCCAAAATCGCTAACAATTAGCGACTTCTTTATAATTCCTTTCCGACAGGGTGACCGCCATCGGCGGTTCGGGGGCCGTGACCAAAACTCGAAAATCTAAGAAGGCAACAGCAACCTCCTCTGCCGATATTGAAATCTTCGCTGGGGCCGGTGGTATGACTCTGGGCCTACAAAAGGCAGGGTTTCAATTTTCACATGTATTTGAAATCGATCCGCATACCTGCGAAACGCTGGAAAAGAACCATTCGTCTAAGGGTGGTTTGTTACATGGTGAGGTGCGCGAGGAAGATGTTTCTAAATTGAATTGGGACGAATTCGAAGGACCAATCCGGCTGCTTGCTGGTGGCGCGCCATGCCAACCATTTAGCTTGGCAGGCCGTCACTTGGCAGACAAAGACGATCGCAATATGTTTCCCGAAGTTCTCCGGGCGGTGAGATCGTTGTGGCCTCAAGCCGTGATGCTCGAGAATGTCCAAGGATTGGCTCGGCTGTCGTTTCGCCCATACCTTGAGTATATTTTACGGCAGCTCGAATGGCCTTCTGTGGCGCCCAAGAAAGAAGAGGAGTGGCAGAAACACGACGAACGAATTTCTCAACACGAAGAGGCTACAACGGACGAGTGTGAATACCACGTAAACTGGGCGCTATTGGAAGCGGCCGACTACGGAATCGCGCAGAATCGGCGACGCATCTTTATCATTGCGACCAGGGCCGACATTACCGGAAAGTTTGATTTTCCGCTGGCGAGCCACAAAAAAGAAGCCCTAATACGGACACAGACCAATGGTGAATACTGGAAAAGCCGCCGCTTAAAGCCTCCTAAAAATGGGCCAAACGGCACGGCCGCATTGGACTTGGACGATTTTGCGGCATTTGATGCGTGGAAGACTGTCCGGGATTCGATATCGGACCTTCCGTCTCCTGCCGCCAGCGAGTCGAAATCCGACAATAATCATTGGCTAGTTCGCGGCGCACGAATCTATCGTGGCCATTCTGGCAGCCGACTAGACTGGCCATCAAAGACAATTAAGGCGGGGGTTCATGGCGTTCCCGGCGGCGAGAATATCGTCTTGCTGGATGATGGGACGCATCGCTATTTCACGCTGCGCGAAACGGCGAGACTCCAAGGGTTTCCCGACGATTTCGTATTTTGTGGGGCTCGGATCCACGTAACGCGGCAGATTGGGAACGCGGTTCCGGTTGATCTTGCGGAGGTAATTGGACGGAAGCTTTTCCGACAAATAGCTGGATCTGCCAACAAGAAAAATACCAGTCGGTCAAAAAGCCGGAGATAGCGGGGGTGCTACTTATGAATGACGATATTCAGACGCAAGACGAGTTCGATCTGCAACCCGATCCGCGGATTTTGCCGATGCTCGGCGAAATCAATCTCGCGCAGTGGCGGTGTCTAGCGGAACTCGTAGACAATTCCGTTGATGGATTTCTGTCAGCGAAGCGACAGGATAAAGCAGTTGACGATCCTGAAGTGCATATCGCCGTCCCAACCTCGGATAGCGGTTCCGCCAAGATATCTGTCCGAGATAACGGTTCCGGCATGTCGTCTGAGACCTTGGAAACAGCAGTGCGCGCCGGTTGGAGCGGAAATACTCCCGTGGATAGCTTGGGCATGTTTGGCATGGGATTCAACATCGCTACCGCGCGTCTCGGGACGGTCACGACCGTTTGGACCACCCGTCGCGATGATGCTGAATGGCATGGTCTAAAAATCGATTTCAACGCGCTTCAGCAGCAGAGGCATTTTCGAACGCCGCATCTCAAGAGGGAGAAGGTTGATCCTCACGAACATGGAACGGAAGTATCCATCGAGCTTTTGAAACCTGAGCAACGTACGTGGTTCGCCCGCGCGGCCAACAGGAGTCAGATATCGCGCGAGTTAAGCAAAACGTACTCCGCAATGCTGCGAACCACCGGGGTGCCGATTTCATTTTCTCTGTCTGTCAACAGAAACAGAGTACAGGCCCGATACCCTTGCATCTGGGGCGATGAAAGAATCGTTCAGAGCCCTAGATTCGGTACAGTTCGAGCTTTTCAGACAATCGATCGAAACCTAAGCGACCGACCCTTTTGCCTTGCCTGCTGGCAATGGTTGCCGGCGGGCCAGACCGAATGTTCCTGTGGCCGTGGCGGACAGATAATACAGCGAAAGCGACGTGTTCATGGCTGGATGGGTGTCCAGCGGTATCTCAGCAACTCCGAATACGGAGTCGATTTCATACGGAACGGACGAAAGATCGAAATTTCCAGCAGAGAGCTCTTTGTCTGGCACTCCGACGACGGTGAGGAGCCCGAATATCCGATTGACGATCCGCGGAATAGGGGACGTCTGGTTGGTGAGATCCATCTCGACCATTGTCGGGTGACATACACGAAAGAACAGGTTTGACCGGAACGATCCTGCCTGGGAGGAAATGGGGCATATCGTTCGCGGCGATGGTCCATTGCGCCCGGACAAGGCGCGTGAACTTGGATTTGGTCCGAATGACAGCCCCTTGTTCCTGCTTTTCCAAGCTTTCCGACGGTCAAGCCCGAAGCCCAAAGTAGCAGGTTCGTGGGCGCGGTTGCTCATTGTTAGAGACAATGATCTTGCCGAACAGATGGCGAAGAAATTCCATGCTGGTGATCTCGAATGCCGGGAAGACACAAAATGGTGGGAGCTTGTCGAGGAAGAAGACCGGAAGCTTCTGACGGATACGGGGACAACAGGAGATCCAGATGACGACCTTGAGGGGTTTGGGGATGAGGGAGAAGAAGAGCCACCTGAGGAGCCTGATACTCCGGAACCAGTGCCGGAGCCAGCACACCGAACTCATCTGGCATCACTGAGCCAAGAATACAGACATGATCGAAGCAACCAACGCTGGGAGGTTCGCGCTTGGACGGTAGAGGACTCCGATCCCGAACTCGGTGAGGAGACGGTTCCGTGGAGACTGAAAGCTACGGCTTCGGGCCTGCACGAGTTTTTCGTCAATCCAACCCATGAGGCGTTTCGCTCAGCAACGCTCACAACGTTGGATGCATTGCTCGCCGAGTTAGCCTGGTCAGCCAAGGATTTTCTCCGAGGTGACCAATCCGACATACCCTTTGGTGTGGTTCTGGCGGACCTCAGAGAACGATATGCGGGTACCACCAAGCTCGATCCTGTTACTTTGTCCGGCGAAGCGTCCTTGACGCTTTCAGATATTGCGAAAGGTGTTTCAGAGAGACTCGATCCGGAAGATGGTCGAGTGCTGTTCGAAGAGTTTTCCCCTTCCGAACAGGAGGCCATCCTCCATAAGATGGCAACGCGTCAGTTGGCGAACCCCCAAGCAGCTATCGCCGCGGGTCGCTTCCTTGAGTATGCGCCTCGTACCAGTATTCTGAAATTTTTCTCTAAGCACCCTGAGCTGTTCTTTGACGATCAGTATTGGGATGAGAGCTACTCGGAGTTGGATTACGGGCGGCCGAGTGCAACAGAAGAGGCCAAGGCGCAGTTGGTCAGATACTTTGAAGGCCTGCTTGCTGACGCCATTTGGCTTGCGGAACAAGACGTGGATGACTTAGCCGCTGCTGATCGTGCGCGTCTCCTACGCGCTAGTTTGTCTCTGGAGCTCCTAGCGCCGTCTGCGGCCCTCAACGAGGAGTAGCCATGCAGCTTTCCGGGTTCCTTGATGAGCGAAGGCTGCTGTATGGCCCTTGGAAGGCATTCGAGAGAGATGTTGCACGCCTCCTCATCGTTAATGGATTTGGTGATGTGCGCGTTGTCGGCGGGTCGGGTGATCGAGGGGCGGATGTCTTAGGCGTCAAGAACGACAAGCTGTGGGTTTGGCAATGTAAACATACCACCTCGTCAAATCCGCCAAAGGCCGCAGTAAGCGAGGTCGTTGAAGCCGCTCGATATTACGAAGCGGACCGAATGGTTGTGTCTACGTCGCGACCACCCGGCCGGGGACTCTTGGAAGAGAAGGCTCGTTTTGAGCGCCAAGGTCTCAAGATCGAGCTAGGAGCCTGCGCCGTAGGACGATTTTCGACTCGGCGAATTTCGCGATATGGCGATTGATCGGTATCGGTGACCGGGGAATGGGCGTTTTGGACGACGAGGCGCCGATGGGTGCGCCACGGGTGCTTGAATCGACCCTCGTTCGGCCTGATTTGCGGGCGGTATCCCTGTCATCAGGCTGCCTGAAGCCCCTGCATCCGCTTGACGTTCAATGCCAGACACACCAAGTTCCACTCGCCCTGGACCTTGTTCAGGCCGCGCAGGCTGAATCGGCGGAAGCCGAGCACCTCCTTGATCCACCCGTTGGGCGCCTCCGACAGCCATTTGCGCTGGGCGTACTGCACCCGTCCCGCCTCCATCGACAGCTTCTCGGCCATGCGGGCCTTCGCCGGATGCCTGGCGGCGTCTACCGCGACCGCGCGCCGGCCCTCCCGGCCCAAGGCCACATAGCCGTCCACGCCGCGCGCCTCCAGCGCCTCCAGGTCGTCCTCGTTGCAGTAGCCCGCATCCGCCAGCACCGTCTCGGGCCGTTCCCCATGGGTGGCCTCCACCTCGTCCACCAACGGGACCAGCCGACCCTGGTCGCTGGCGTTCGACGACACCTCGGTGGCGACGATCAACTGCTTCTCTCCCTCCACCGCCACCTGCGCGTTGTAGCACTGCTGAAAACCCTCCGATGAGGTCTTCATGATCCGGCTTTCGGGATCGGTGAAGTTGTCCTGCGCCTTCTCGTCCGGCTCGCCGTATTCCCGCTTGTAGGGCCGCCCGCTCTTCCGGTTGCGCTTCGAACCGGGCTCGCGTCCCCGCGCCTCGTCGGCCTCCCGTTGCCTGGCCTCCAATCGCGCCCTGGCCGCCCGGATCGCCGCCAGCCGATCCTCCCGGCGGCGCAACTCCTCGGGTAACTCATCGCCGCGATGCGCCTCCCCGAAACGCGCGTCCTCCGCCGCATCGGTCTCCCGCGCGCGCGACAGCAACGCTTCGATCTCGCCCTCCAGGCGCCGCTCCTCCTCCTGCATCCGACCGTAACTCATCGCCTTGCGCTTGCTGGCATTGGCTCGAACCTTCGTCCCGTCGATCGACAACTTGCCGAAGTTCCCAACCCCGGTCTCGCGCGCCAGACCGACCACCTCCACAAACAGCGCCTTGAAATCCGACAAATGACGCCGGCGAAACTCGCAAATCGTCCGATGGCTCGGAAAATTCCCCGCCGCCAACACCCGAAATGCCACGTCCTCCTCCAGCTTCCGCGCCAGCCCTCGGGACGAAAACACCCCCGTCGCGTACCCGTAGATCAGCACCTTCGCCATCATCCGCGGCTCATACGGCGACTTGCGACGACCGTCCCCCTCGTAAGGCGCGTAAAACGCCGTCAAGTCCAATCCGTCCACCAGATCGCTCACATGGTGTGCCAAGTGCCCCTCCGGCAACCAATCCCGTATATCCGGCGCCAGCAGCAACCCCTGCTCCGGCTGGTACGGGCGAAACGTCGTCGGCATCGCATTCTCCTCCTAACTGCGACACTATTATCTCATTCACTTCCTACGGCGCAGGCTCCTAGCCCCACCCGGCGTGTTACTCAAACGTATGAGGAGCAGCCCCGAATATGCGCCTTCCCGTCGCGCACTGCGTGATTATCAGGAAAATGCCTCGTCGCGGTTTCGTGAAGCCTTGCTCGATACAGGGCGCGCGCAAGTCGTGCTAGCTACCGGTCTTGGTAAAACCGTCGTGATGGCTGAGGTCGTAGCTGATTTGTATCGGGATGGTCTAATCACAGAAAACCGAGTGCTTGTTCTCGCCCATACCCGCGAACTTGTTGATCAGCTCCACAAGGCATTCTGGTACCAGCTTCCGAGTTGGGTGCCAACTCACCAATTTTCCGAGGGCGAGCGCCCAGTTTATTGGGACGGCATTACGTTCGCGACCATTCAGAGCGTCGTTTCCCAACTTGATAAACTTCCCAGTTTCGGCCTCATACTCGTTGACGAAGCGCATCATGTCGGAGCGGATATGTTTCGACGTGCAATTCATGTGTTGAATCCGCCAATGCTTGGAGGTGTCACGGCGACGCCCTGGCGCGGTGACGCATTCGATATTGACGAGATTCTCGGTCAGCCGTTGGTGAAGATCGGGATTGCCGAGGGACTACAGCAAGGCTTCTTGTCAGAGGTGGACTATCGGCTCTTAGCTGATAATCTCGACTGGAACTTTGTTCAAGAGGCATCTACACACAAGTATTCTCTCTCTCAATTGAACCGCAAGCTCATTATCCCAACAAGGGATGAACAGGCCGCGCGGCTAATCAAGCAAGCCTTCGAAAACGAAGGACGGCGTGCTGCGATACTGTTCAGCCCCACAATCGCTCATGCAAAAAGCATGGCTGCAATGCTTCGCCGCTATGGCATAAAGACAGAGCCAATTTACGGCGACATGCCTCCTCGCGAACGCGACAAACTGATGACCCGGTTCAGGGTCGGTCACCTGGACGTACTCACGAGTGTCGACCTGTTTAACGAGGGAGTCGATGTGCCGGATGTCGATCTTATTGTGTTCTTGCGAGCGACTCACAGCCGCCGTATATTTGTTCAACAGTTAGGGCGTGGTCTTCGTGTGAGTCCTGGCAAGAAGAACGTGATCGTTCTGGATTTTGTCACGGATATTCGACGGATTGCCGAGGTCATTGAACTCGACAAGGCGGCACGTGATGGTCCACTGGAGCGCTTGGGTTTAGGAAGTCGGATCGTTCAGTTCAGCGATGCGTCAGCAGGCAGCTTCCTTCAAGAGTGGATGCTCGATCAAGCGTCTTTGTTTTTGCGAGAGAGCGACCCGACACTTGAGCTACCCCAGTTTGAGTTTCCTGATCCGGCACCGCCCGGAAATGTCCAATGAGTGTTCCAGACACCACAAGAACCGCTCTAAGAGAGAAGCTATGGCAGCAAGCCGATGATCTGGGGTGGGCTACCCTTAGTCCGACGGATAAGTCTCACCACTATGAGGCATGGACCAAGGACCCCGAAATTGGTGGCCGTCTTGGCAGGTATATGGGGCAGGGACAGATTCGCGTCTACATAAAGGACACACTACTAAAGGATTACACCAGGTCTCGTCTGGCAGACCATGAACAGCCATTTCGAGTTCTTGGCATTCCGGAAGCCGCGTATGTCATCGACAGGTATACCAAACCACATGGCCGGCGGCTTGAGGATGGGCGAGTGATTTGTTGGGGTCGCGCCGACGACTGGAAAACGATATTGATGGCATTGCATGAACGGACATTTGGCAAATCTAACAGCGGCCCTCATGCCGCCGTTTTCTTCTATTCTCTAGGGAGGTTTCATGAAATGCACGCGCGGGTACTGGTTGAGGATGCGGCCACGAAACTCGGCATCGCAAAAATCATTTGGCTTGATTAGGTTGAGCTTGCCCCGATTTCGTGGACAGGTTAACGCTTTCGGGTTCACGTCATGAGATTGACATCGTCGTCGTTGCCTGTGGGCGGTGTGGGGCCCGCGCGCAGCGTGGGGTCCAACGGACCTGTGGTCGCCGAAGGGCGTCCACAGGCCGGGCACCGTCCACAGGGCCGGCATGGAGTCGTTCGAATTCCAACGGCGACCGATAGCCCAGAGCCGAATGGCGTCGATGGGTGTTATACCAACCTTCGATGAAATCGAACACTGCCTTCCGCGCCGCGGCATGCGTGGACAAGGTCATGCGGTCGAGCAGTTCGCATTCCAGCGTCGCAAAGAAACTCTCGGCCATCGAGTTATCAAAACAATCGCCTGTCGAGGCCAGCGACTGCGCCACGCCCCAGTCGCGGTAGCGGGCGCCGAAGGCCAGCGACGTGTATTGGGCAGCCTCGGTCCGAATGATGAATGACCCCGGCCGGCCGGCGTTGTGCCACGGCCATCTCCAGCGCCTCAACGACCAACTCGGTGCGCAGGTGGTTCGCCATCGCCCAGCCCACAATCCGCCGGCTGAACACGTCGAGAATGATGGCCAGGTACAGGAAGCCGACGAGCGGCGGCACGTGGGTGATATCGGCGATCCACAGGCGATTCGGCGCGTCGGCCTGGAAGTGCCGCTCGACCCGATCCGGTACCGGCGGAGCCTGCGAGTCCCGACGCGTCGTGCGCGGCGCACGGCGACGGCTCACACCGGTCACGCCCGCGGCGCGCATCACCCGCGCCACCCTCTTGCGGCTGACCGCAACGCCACGTGCGGCCAGTTCGGCGTGAATTCGTGGCGCGCCTTAGCTCCCGCAGCCGCGGGCATGGATCGCCTGGACTCGCACCGTCAGCTCCGCATCGGCCTGCCAGCGACCCGACCGTGGACGCCCACGCCACGCGTAGTTCCCGCTCGGGGAGACGCCAAGCACCCGGGCCATCGTGGCGATAGGAAAACGCCCCTGATTCGCACTCATGAACCGGTAGACCTCCTGGATCCGGTCTCCCCTGCGAACCATGCCGTTGCTTTTTCCAGGATTTCACGCTCGTCGCGCAGGCGCCGGTTCTCCCGGTGTAGCCCCCTCAGTTCCTCGCGTTCTTCACTACGTAGGCCGTCGGTCCGCTGGCCAGCATCACGGCCCGCCTGTGCCACCCAGTTCCGAATCGCTTGGGCCGACGGTTCAAACTCCCGGGCCAACTCCTCCGGTGTGCGTCCGGACCGAACCAGCTCGACCATCTGCTCCCGGAATACCGCCGCATACGGTGCCCTCGTTCTCGGCATCGTGGATACCTCCTCCTCGCAAGAGGATCAGGTGTCCACTAAACCGGGTCAACCCCATTGAAGAGAAGCGGATAGTGACAACGCAAGAGCTCACAGGACATCAAGTTCGGAACATACGCCGTCGTCTGCTCTATTGGGGGCGGAAGAATTATCAGGAATATCCATGGCGGATAGACACGGGCGCCTGGCTTACATTTGTTGCCGAGTTGTTTTTACAACGTACACAAGCTAGCCAGGTTAAGGGCGTTTATGAGGAGTTCAAGAAGCGTTACCCTACACCGTTAGCCCTATTGGGTGCCGATCTAAATGAGGTCTCTCTTATAGTCCGAAAATTGGGGCTAGGTTTTCGGCTTGGTTTGCTTCGTGACATTGCAGCCGTTGCGGTTGAACACAGCGGCGCCCTGCCGGAAGACATGGATGAGCTTACGAAACTCAAGGGCGTTGGAACGTATACGGCAGCGGCATGGCTCTCGTTGCACCGGGGTAAGCGGGCTGTTCTAATTGACAGTAATGTGGTCCGCTGGCTTAGCCGTATGACTGGCAATCCTTACAACCGCGACCCACGTGGTGTTTCCTGGGTGAGGGATCTGGCCGAAAGGCTGACGCCACCGCGAGCATTTCAGGAATATAACTATGCGGTCCTGGATTTCACAATGAAGATTTGTACCCCACGCAGCCCCGATTGCGGTCATTGTCCAAATCTGCTTGATTGCCGTTATGGTTCTGAACCGTTCTCAGGGAGTATTACTGATGACCCGCAGGAATGAAAAGGGTGAGGGCTTCATCGTAACGCGCGTCTGTCGAGCGCGAGAACTTCTTCGCCGTTTATTTGTGCGATTCACAGAGATGGTTTCAATCTGACCCCCCAAGTTCTTTCCCCTGAGCTGTCAGCTCATCGATCGCCATCCGTGATCCTTCGATCAACTCGACCATTGGCAACAGAATCTGCTCGTCCTCTGTCAGATATTCTGCGAGGGAGCGGCTGTCCCCGCGATTCACAATTCGATATGCTTCCATTGGCGGTTCCTCACAACAATATTTCTCAACCCGATTCTACGGAGTCGGGCGGATCAACCGCCATCTTTCCAACCTTCAACTATTTCTGTGGCAGCCTCGTTCACTACGTAGCAGAAGTCGGTACGGACTACTTTGACGAGTGGCTTCAGAACCAGGACACTGAGATTCGAGCTCGCGTTCAGACGTGAATCGACCGGATCGAGCTGGGAAACTTCGGCGATCGCAAAGGGGGTAGGGAAGGGCTTTTCCGAACTTAGAATCGACTTCGGCCCCGGATACCGCGTGTACTATAGCTTCGATAAGAGTTATAACCGAATCTGGTGTTTAAGGGATTGAGGAAGAGCGGCGTATCTGGTTGATTTGTTGTTTACCAGACTTCAAAGCAACCAAGGGAGATACGCCACTATGAGCAAGAGTAACGTGACTGGACCGGAGGGTCGAGAGACGATTGAGGATCCGATAACAGAGCTACTACGAGTTGGAGCTCAGCAACTGATCCAACGCGCGGTGGAAACCGAATTGGCGGAACTGCTATCCCACCACGGCGATCGGAGAACCGAGACGGGCAACGCCGGGGTGGTGCGCAACGGTTATCTGCCTGAACGTGAACTGCAGACCGGTTTGGGGCCGGTAACGGTCCAGATCCCGAAAGTCCGAGCGAAGACTGGCGACCCGGTAACGTTCCGGTCGGCCCTGGTACCTCCCTACATTCGGAAAACGAAATCGCTGGAAGCAGCGGTGCCGTGGTTGTATTTGAAAGGCGTCTCCAGCGGCGAGATGGGTGACGCTCTAAAAGTTCTTGTCGGACCCCAGGCGCAGGGCCTGTCGGCGAGCACGGTATCGCGGTTGAAACAGGTCTGGGCCGAGCAGTACCGCCGGGGATGCGAGGAGCGATTGGATGCCGATCGCTGGGTCTATGTCTGGGCCGACGGTATCTACAGCGGACTGCGGGCCGAAGAAACCAAGTTGTGCGCACTGGTGGTGATCGGCGCGAATCAACGCGGAGAGAAACGTTTTCTGGCAATCGAAGACGGTGTCCGGGAATCGACACAGAGTTGGCGCGAGGTCTTGTTAAAGCTGAAGTCGCGTGGGATGAATATCCCGAAGTTGGCCATCGGAGACGGTGCGATGGGATTCTGGGCCGCACTGGAGGAAATCTATCCCGAGACACGTCACCAACGTTGCTGGATGCACAAGACCATGAACGTACTGAACGGGCTCCCGAAGTCGGCCCAGGCGAAGGCGAAACAGGCTTTGCACGCGATCTGGCGGGCTCAGACACAGACAGACGCCGAGAAGGCATTCGATCTGTTCATTGAAACCTATGAGCCGAAGTATCCGAAAGCCACTCGCTGCCTCCAGAAAGACAAAGAAGAACTGCTGGCCTTCTTCAACTTCCCGGCCAAGCACTGGCAGAGCATCCGAACGACCAATCCCATTGAGTCGACTTTTGCTACCATTCGCCACCGAACCAAGCGATCCAGGGGTTGCCTGACGCGGGTTGGCATGCTGCACATGATGTTCAAACTGGGACAGTGCGCTCAGAAGAATTGGCGACGATTACGAGGATTCGATGATCTGCCCAAGGTGATTACTGGAGTGAAATTCAACGATGGAATCGAAGTGACCCACGTCGATCAGGCCGCCGCTTGAGTCAATCGGCAAAACACCACTTTTGACAATAACTCCCTCGATAATGAAAGACTCGTGATCCTCCTGGTCGGCGGAACGAAGAAACGGTAGGCCCGCGACATCAAAATGATCCAGGCCTGTTGGAAGGCTTATCAACAAGAGAAGCAAAAGTGCCCGTGAAACAACACCGCGCTAGCGACTACCTCAAAACACGTCAAGACATCGCTGCGTACCTGAACGCCGCGATCGAGGAGTTCGACGGTGACCCTCGATTGTTGATGAAAGCCTTTCGGAACGTGGCAGCGCTACAGGGCGGCGTATCTGAAAATCGCACGTCGAGCCGACGTGGACCGTGTGGGCCTTTCCCGCAGCTTGTCGGGGGAACAGAGATCCTCGGCTCGGTACGGTTACCAAGATCGCCTCAGCCTGCGGGGTGAGGATTCAGTTTGTGGCGTAGACACGTTCAGGGCAGACAAGCCATAAGCGCCCACCATCTGGCCGCCGCCTCGATTTCAGGGAACACCCGGCGGGCCTATTCCGGAGCGCTCCGGCGCGTCGATGAGTGGCTGGGAGGCCGGCCGCTCACTGATCCGCATCTGGCTAAATACTTCGGTCGCCTGTTCGACGCCGGGGCTTCTCCGTCCGTCGCAGGCCAGGTCGGCGCCGTCGCCCGCCTCCGCTACGGCGGCTCATGGACTACGGGGAGGCCGTCGGGCGAGCCCGCAGACCTGAATAATCATCGCTGGCTTTCTCGTTTCGCTCCGATCGATTCTGGTTGCTTCCACACCATACGTGTGGCGCATTTACGGACCTCTGGCGGTTTTATCTGCTTCCCATCGATTCCGTCCTTTCAAGAAAATGGAACTTTCCAAAGGACCGGGGCGGTTCAGGCTAGAATTAAAGCGGCTGCCTGAAATGAGGAGAAGGAAGAATGTCATCACCCCCCTACACTCTCGTGCTCGTCGAAAATGAAGTGACAATGGGAGGAGAGTACGACTTCTGGGCCGATGATACGGGCGTTCAGTACCAGTTTCCAAACGCGTACCGGAACCGAGTGGCTTCGGGCCGGCTTTTCGTCTACTACCGGGGTGTTCGGCGGGCCGGCGGAAGGCGAGGAAAAGCTGAGTATTTCGGAACAGGCATCATCGGTGACGTCTGGCAGGATCCCGACCAGGGCACGAATACACCCGCCCGACAGCGGCGATGGTTTTGTGCGATTGAGGATTACCAACCTTTCGACGTACCAGTGCCAGCGAAAAACAACGGTGTGGCCTACGAACGTATCGGCCACGCTTTGGGATGGCGTACCGGCGTACGCGAGATTTCACGAGATGTCTTCGACCGTATCCTCAGTGCAGCTCACAGCAGATCTCCCGCCCCTCCGACTCTGCCACGCGATCCCTTGAGCGCACCGCTTACCTTCGAAGATGACGCAACTCGTCTCTTTCTGCGAAGGCCACGTTCCGCCCTTGGCGCTACCAGCGGCGGCACTCGCAGGTCTGACCGCTCTCGGGAAGTTGGCGATTGGGCGGAAGAACGCGTCTTGAATCACCTTCGGCAAACGTTATCCGGTCGTGGTAGGGACTCGCTCCGCTGGGTGGCACAGGAAGGCGAGACTCCCGGTTGGGATATCGGCTACGAAGACAACGATGGCCAACTCGTGGCGGTCGAGGTCAAAGGTACAATGCTCTCCCGGTTCCCTTCTTTGGAGATGACGAACAACGAGTGGAGTGCCGCTGAAAAGATGGGCTCCCGTTACGTGCTCGCGCTCGTGGTAAGGGCCTGCAGCAACAAGGCCCGCATGGCACTCCTGCGAGACCCGTTCGCCACGAAAGGGCGCGGCCTTCTAGTCGTTGAACCCCTCAACTGGTGCCTGCGGATGATGGATAACGATGAAACCTGAGTCTCAGCAGGAGGGTAATCGGGGCTAGGAGCCTGCGCCGTAGGAGGATTTTCGACTCGGCGAATTACGCGAGATGGCGATCAATCGGCATCCGTGACCGGGGAATGGGCGTTTTGGACGACGACGCGCCGCTGGGTGCGCCACAGGTGCTTGAATCGGCCCTCGTTCGGCCTGATTTGCGGGCGGTATGCCTGTCATCAGGCTGCCTGAAGCCTCTGCAACTGCTTGACGTTCAATGCCAGACACACCAAGTTCCACTCGCCCTGGACCTTGTGCAGGCCGCGCAGGCTGAATCGGCGGAAGCCGAGCACTTCCTTGATCCACCCGTTGGGCGCCTCCGACAGCCATTTGCGTCGGGCGTACTGCGCCCGTCCCGGCGAGGTCGCCAGCTTCCCGGCCATGCGGGCCTTCGCCGGATGCCTGGCCGCGTCCACCGCGACCGCGCGCCGGCCCTCCCGGCCCAAGGCCACGTAGGCGTCCACGCCGCGCGCCTCCAGCGCCTCCAGGTCGTCCTCGTTGCAGTAGCCCGCATCCGCCAGCACCGTCTCCGGCCGTTCCCCATGGGTGGCCTCCACCTCGTCCACCAACGGGACCAGCCGACCCTGGTCGCTGGCGTTCGACGACACCTCGGTGGCGACGATCAACTGGTTCTCTCCCTCCACCGCCACCTGCGCGTTGTAGCACTGCTGAAATCCCTCCGACGAGGTCTTCATGATCCGGCTTTCCGGATCCGTGAAGTTATCCTGCGCCTTCTCGTCCGGCTCGCCGTACTCCCGCTTGTAGGGCCGCCCGCCCTTCCGGTTGCGCTTCGAACCGGGCTCGCGTCCCCGCGCCTGGTCGGCCTCCCGCTGCCGCGCCTTAAGGCGCGCCTTCGCCGCCCGGATCGCCGCCAGTCGGTCCTCCCGCCGGCGCAACTCCTCGGGCAACTCGTCGCCCCGAAACGCCGCCCCAAAGCGCGCATCCTCCGCCGCGTCGGTCTCGCGCGCCAGACCGACCACCTCCACAAACAGCGCCTTGAAATCCGACAAATGACGGCGGCGAAACTCGCAAATCGTCCGATGGCTCGGAAAATTCCCCGCCGCCAACACCCGAAACGCCACGTCCTCCTCCAGCTTCCGCGCCAGCCCTCGGGAGGAAAACACCCCCGTCGCGTACCCGTAGATCAGCACCTTCGCCATCATCCGCGGCTCATACGGCGACTTGCGACGACCGTCCCCTTCGTACGGCGCGTAAAACACCGTCAAGTCCATTCCGTCCACCAGATCGCTCACATGGTGCGCCAAGTGCCCCTCCGGCAACCAATCCCGTAAATCCGGCGGCAGCAGCAACCCTTGATCCGGTTGGTACGGGCGAAACGTCGTCGGCATCGCATTCTCCTCCTAACTGCGACAGAATTATCTCATTCACTTCCTACGGCGCAGGCTGCTAGGAGCCTGTCCCCGTAATCCCTATCAGACCGGACCGAAACCGACGGTGAAATGAGGGAAGGTTTGGGCATGACCAAAACCTTTCGAGAATGGAACGTGAATCAAAGCGTGCTGTTTCCGCCAAACGTGATGGATCTTGTGCCGGAAGGGCACGTCGCGCGGTTTCCCGTGACCGTTCCGGTACCCTCGCCGATCCGGACTCCGCTCCGACTTTTCCCGGCCCAGAAACTGCGTGACTTCGTCCTCAAGCAACTCCTGAAGCCAGACTTGGACCCGGGATCGCGCCCAGTCCTCGAGAGCCTCATACGCATTCGTTGACGCCACTGCTGCCGGTATGTTCCTCTTCTCCATGGGTGGTGTACCTTTCTCCCGGTTGCACCCGGGATTGTGCGCTCAGTTTAGATTTCACCGAAAGCGTACACCGCCTCTTTCTTTTTACACACCAACTGGAACAACCTCTGATGCAACGCGGATTCGTGCTCTAAAGATATATCCGCGCCACAACCAGGCCAACGTGATCGCCTTTGTCGATCATGTATTGGAAACGTTCCCATTTCCTGTGCAGAGCATCCGGACCGACCGCGGGCACGAGTTCCAAGCCAAGTTTCACTGGCACGTCAAAGACAAGGGCATTCGTCACGTCTACATCAAGCCACGCTCTCCACAGCTCAACGGCAAGGTGGAACGCTCCCATCGAACCGATCAGGAGGAGTTCTATCAACTGCTCGACTATGTCGATGATGTCGACCTGAACAAGAAACTGACGCAATGGGAACGCTTCTACAATCTCACTCGACCCCATGCCGCCTTCGACGGCCAAACCCCTTATGAAGCTCTCCGGGAACGTTTACAATAGGAGCACTGATTGTCCGACCAGGTCCTGCATATCAGAGAGAGGAGGCCAGATCAGATGGTGCAAGGCGTGGGATGAATGTGCAGCGCACGACCACGCTGAGGCCGTTCTGAGTGCGGGGCGGTCGTCAGGGTCCGGCGTCAGCGGTGGGTTCGATGTTGCCGAACATATGGCCGCCGATTTCACCATGCTGCCAGGTGCCAGCGTAGCGGTCTTCGTAGAAGAACACCCGGGCACTGAACGTGCCGAGCGTCGGGATTGTCGTATCCGTGAGCATTACCATGGGGGTGTCGTCTGTCCACAGCATGGTTACTGCGACCGGCAGCGTCACGTCTCTCTCCCCGTAGCGAAGACGAGTGTTGAACCGCCAGCGGTCACCGCCGACCTTCTCAACACTGGCGATATCGTACCGGTCCGGACGGGCCGACTCGTCTTCCCGGCCTGCAATGGTAAAGCGGCCGACCAGGGAGACATCGCGCATTCGCTCGGCGAACTGGCGCTCCAGTTCGGGCAGTGACTCCAAGTCCATTGTCGATCCGATGCCCAGGCTCGCCACCAGCCAGCCGATCACGAACGTGACCAGAAGGGCCACAACGACGGCACCGATTCCAAACAAGCGTTTTATATGTCCCATTGTCAGAAATCCAATCAGGGCGCCCGGCTTCCAACCGGAGATCGCTGCTTCCAGAGTCTATATCAGTTGTGGACATCAAGTTCCTCATGTCTGCCTCCAATCCACAACGAAGAATGGCGTTGTTGCATGGATCGACATCGGCCCCATATGCCCTCACCGCGCTCTCCCTCAGTTTCGGATCGCCTCCGATTTCGGTGCTCCGAGCTCGATCATCCGATTGAGGATTGTGCAGGCGAGTCGGGCCTCGATTCGTTGATTGCCAGCGTCGCGTGAGCGTAGTCGGCTTCCGAGGATTTGCTTGTATCGGAAGAACGTGTTTTCGGCCCGCGCCTGGCCGTGATACCGTGCATCCTTCTTCCACTGCCTGCGACCGACCTTCTTGATGCGATTCACCGTTCTGTTCCGGGCATTTGCCGCTCGTGTTCTGGATCGCGACGGAACGGCGTTCTTGAGTGGAGGGACGACGACCCTTGCGGCGCGTTCCGCAAATGTTTCGTAGATGGAATTCCGATCGTACGCTCCGTCGCCGGTGAAGCGTACGATTTTCTTGTCCTCTGGGATCTGATCGAGAAGGTCCGGGGCGACGCCTGCATCATCGGTCGTGCTGTCGGTCAGTTTCTGGGCCACAATCACACCGTCCTCATCGACACCGACCTGAAGCGTCCGAGGATAGTCCTCCATACCCCGGACTACTACCTGTGGGGGCTACTGGAGTCAAGGGAATACCCCCTTCTGGGGATAGTCTAAATGCCACATAAGTTCAATGTAGCCCGACGGCACCAGTTTGAAGCGAAAATACCAGCGCAGGCAGAGGAGAATGATGTCATCTTCGAACCAACGTCCGGGAAAAAGGGGATGCTGTTCAGTTTTGCGATGCGCCATATCCCATTATCGCCAATTCCCTTGCCTGTATGCACCAGGACCGAACGGTTGTGTTGCAACTTTGAGCGATGGCGGTCGTCGAACCGAGGCAGGTACCGCCGGGGGCGTGCGCAACGGTTTTCTTCTCGAACGGGAATTGCAGACCGGAGTGGGACCGGTAACGGTTCGGATTCCCACGGCCCGTCGAAGTCCGGATCAAAAGCCGCCGCTCAACGGAATTTTCTAGAGGTTTTAGACTAGAAACTCCCGAACGTTTTACCCCAATTCCAAATGAAACGATCTCTATGAATTGCACACATGAAGACACGAGTTTCGACTGCTGACCTCGTCGCCGCAGTCCGTGCCCTGCACCAGCGGGACCGCGTACAGCTCGTCGACGATCCGTACGCCATCCTGCTTTGCGGGCGATCGGCGCGACGGATTCTGCGAATTCGTCCCGCCGGCTGGCTCATGGCGCACTGCGTGCTACGCCGCCTCCGACCGGCCGCGCTCGGGACACTGATCCGGGCGCGTTACGCCGAGCAGGCACTCGAGACCGCAGTCAGGGCCGGCATCACCCAGTACGTGATCATCGGGGCCGGGATGGACTCGTTTGCCCTGCGCCGGCCCGATCTCATGGCACGTCTTCAAGTATTCGAGATCGACCGGCCCGCCATGCAGGAGATCAAACAGGAGCGCCTGCGACGAGCCGGCCTGGATATACCGCGTGGATTGCATTTTGTCCCCGCGGACCTTGAGCGAATTCCGGTGATGAACGCGCTGTCGGAATCGGCGTTCGAACCGGCAAGACGAGCGTTCCTGTCGCTGCTGGGGGTGATCTACTATCTACCGCGGGAGGTGCTTGCCTCGACCGTCCGCTCTATTGCGGGCGGCGTAGCCACCGGTTCGCAGCTTGTTGTCGATTACATGCTCGACGCCCGTTCCGCATGGCCCGAGCACCGGGAAAAGCGAGCACAGCTTGAAGCGTACGTTGCCAGGAGAGGAGAGCCGATGCGTAGCGACTTCAGTCTGGCTCAGATGAGTGCGTTGATGGCTGAAGCGGGCTTCCGCACCATCGAGGGGATCACGATGATGGACCTCGGTAGCCGGTATGCTGCAGAACTTGGCTCTCTCCCCTTTGAAATTCCGGGCCTCTTTGGCTGCGGGCACTTCCAAAAGTAGGCGTCCGGGTACCGTCCAGATTCAATGCCTTGCTCTCGAACCCGCTGCTCGATTATGGTGTGTTCCATCTGCAGGCGGCGGACCGGATCAAGAATCTCTTGTTTCAGCGCGTGGCACTGGAAGGTGACTCTGAACGACAGCGGTTTGACGCTCGGTCCAATCGCGGCGTTCTGCAGGGCCTTCCCCGAAGACGGTGTTTCACTGAGCACGACTCTACCTGTAGGGACACCCCTGAAACGCAATCCTGGGCGAAATTCCGGTGCCGAAACAAGGGCCGCAGGTGAGTAAGTTGTGGGCCTTCTGATCTTCCTGGCTGTCGTGTTCATCGTGGCTATTGTTGGTTCGCTGGCGTGGTTCTTTCGGAGTACCGGTCCAAGTCCCCCGACTCCAAAGCAACTGGCTCATATCGCACGGCTCAAGAAGGAACGCAACGCAGATGATTTGTCCACTGTCGAACCGTCGACCGTCGAGGGCGCAAGCTGGCTGATCAACCGGCTAAAGGATCGGCCGCGCCGCAAATGGGGGGAATGAATAGCGGGCAATCCTGGTGCAAAAGCGGTGATCTGACAAGCAACGGGCCGCTCCACCATGGCCAGCTTGTCAGCGTCACGTCTCGGAGCGGCTCGCCTCCTATGAGGAACCCCTGAGAAGCCTCTCCGTCATCTATCAACGCCAACGACTCGATCGCCTCCGTCTGTGTTGGCGAAGGTGGCGATGGCGCTGGAAAAGCGACTGGGTGTGAACGCTTCTCTTCAGAGGAAGGGCTTTCCGGCCCCGATGCCGCCTGCGTCAGAACGACTTCAGTCTCTCGCTACCGCAAACAGGCTCTTCACCGCTACGACCAAGACCGCGCCCCCCAGGAAGAGCACGAGATTCGCGATGATCCGGGTCACCACCTCCCCGATGAAGGGGATCGCTCCGACGGCGTTTGCGGCTACGATCAGCGCGATCGCCGCTAAGAGGAAGGCCTGATTCTCCTTGTCGCTGATATTCAAGAATCCGACGATCAGGCCGAGCACGGCAAGTACCCAGCCAAACCAGGCTTGTTCAAGGCCTAAGCCTCCGGCCACAGCGATCACCAGTCCAACGATAAAAGAACCCTTGCCCACTAGCGCCACTTGAAATCCCGGAGTTGCTCCGGGGGGATCTGGGCCGGGATCGCCGGATCGAGTTGAATTTGCATCGGCGTACCGGGTTAGTTTCCTCCGCCATAGAACGGATGAATCTGGAAGAGCAACCCTTCCCGCATCGCCTCGCGCCGGGCATCGAGCCCGGCCTGTTGCGCCTCAAAGGTGACGCGCGCTCGGCGTTGGGCCTCGACCCATTCCGCCAGCGCCTCGCGCCGGGCGATCTCGCGTTCGTAATCTTCCGCCGCCGCCTTCGCCGCCTCGAACGCCATCAACTGCGCCATAGCCGCGGTGAGGTTCCCCTGGGTCAGGGTCCCGGCCACCTGCGATTGAGCGAGCACGGTGTTGGAGGTATTGGTGTTGTTCCGCAGCCCTTCGTAGGAGGCCACGGCCTCGCGCGCCGCAACCATGAGATTCGCCGCCGCATCGCTCGTGGCGTGATCGAGGACCAGGCGTTTCTCGCCTTCCTCTCGCGCCGCGAGGTAGCCCCGTGCCGCTCTTTCGGCCACTTCGGACCGCTGAGAGTTGTACAGACCAATGATGTCGCTCTCTGTCACCGTGTCGGCGGCGATGAGCCGCCCGCGCCACGATTGGGTAAAGCTCGTGCCGGTTTCGCCCATCTGTTCCACCGAGGACACCAACTCCGCAGCAACGCCGGCAAAGTCGTTCTTCCACGACAGGCCCACGCCGATGAACTGCGTCGGCACCGATGCCAGGTCGGTGAACGGATCGGTGAGCGCGCCGACACTTCCGAGCGCCTGTTCTTGCAGGTGGTTGAACTGATCCGTCATCTGGGTCAATTGGCCGTCCAGGGTGATCTTCGCCATCGTGTCTTTGTAACGGTCAAGACTTTCCGGTACATTTTCATTTCAGTCTCCTTGTTGGGGCCGGGGAACCCGCACGTCGGAAGTGAACCAGACGCGAAGCCGGTGACCGGCGCGAATTGTGATGGTGGGCAAACGATTCAGGAAACGATCCAGGATGCGCGTCGCGGCCTGGCCGAGCCCTTGTCCGGCACCGGCCCCGAAGCCCGCCACGCCACCCTCGTAAGGGTTGCCGCCCGCCGCCGTCAGTCCACTGAGGACACCGACCGCCCCGACAGCGGCGAACATGGAGAAGTAGTGGCGGTTCACCTGATCTTTCAAGGCTCCCTCGCCGAGTTGATTGAGCCCATGAAATTCCAGCGACACCCAACGGCCATCGGGCAGGATCAAACGGTGGAAACTGACGGCAAGGCGCGATTGGTCCTGGTTCGCCACGGCCTGAGCCGTGCCGATGACTCGCGTCCCTCGCGGCACCAAAATCCGCTGCCGGTCTGCCGAGTAGAACGGCACCGAAACCACGGCCAGGACTGGGCCGGGGAAGTCACCGGAAAGCTGTGTCGCCAGCGTCGCCTCCAGGAATGAGCCTTCATAGATCCGTTCCCAGCCGGGAGGATCTTCCGGCTCTCCGACCCGCACCGGGGAAGAGTAATCGCGCGGTGGCGCCGGCACGTCCGCCGCGCCCGCTGAAGCGACTGCGGGGAACGCCGCTGCCTCCGTCCCGCGCAGTGCTTCGATAAACGCCTGATCCGCCCGGGCCTCCGCCTCGACTTGATCCTCCAGGCTGGTTGTGACCGTTCCAAGCGTGTCGAGCGCCTGTTCGAGCGCCGCTGCTCCTTCCGCTCTCATGGTCCCGACCGGGCTTTCGGTTTCAGTCCCCTGTGGCCTGGCAATCCCTGCCGTCTCGTCTACTTGCCGGTAGGTCTGCGCGAGGGGCGAACTGCGAAGCGAACGGCTCCGCCGCTCGATCGCTTCCAGGCGCAAGCGTTCGCGGAGTTCCCATTCTTCCTCGGTGTAGGGCTGGCCGGTGTCGGGACTGGGACCGGCCAGGAGCATCGCTTCATCCACGCTCACCCGCCCCGCACCGATCCCACCGCCGGTGTCTCCCTGTTGCTGCCGCTGCTGCTCCAACGCCCGCTGTGTCGCTTGTCGGCGGGTCTCCGCCCGGAGAGCTTCGGCCTCGACCTGCGAAGCCATCCGATCCGCGAAACTCCCCGCCGGGGCCTGCACCGTCTCCGCGCCCTCCTCAAGCTCCGCTTCCTCACCGCCCCCGAAATAGATGTAGGCGCTCAGAAGCAGGAGGACCAGGATGGCGATGATCCCGACGCCCCATTGAGTGACAATCCCGCCCGGCAGCGCGCCCGCCGGTTTCGCATAGAGCCGCCGCCATCCGCTCACGGCCCGATCTCCGGCGCGGTGAAGCGCCACCGGACTCTCTGTTTGCCGATCTGCAACCATCCGTCACCTAGAACATGCCGGGCGATATACAGCCCGTCCTCGCCCAGGTCGTAGGCCACGAGCGCCGGTTGGCCGTCTTTCTCTTCGTAGAGGGCGGGCGACTCCTGGGCGTTCGAGCGCAGGTAGGTAAAGCGCCCGTCATGCCACATCCCCTCGACCAGGAACGGCCACTTGAGCGCGTCATCCTCCAATCGGTAGGAGAACTTGAGGCGGGTGGGATACTCCGCCCGGAACTCCTCGGCCTCGCTCGCCGCGAGCGCCACCGCATCCGCGATCCGGGCATCGGCGTCCCCCTGCGCGGCCCGGGCCGTCTCGATCGCCGACTCCGCCATTTGCTGATAGGCGGCGACCTGGCTCCGTGCGACAAAGGCGGGCTCATGTCCCGCCGGTGAGATGCGCGGATCGGCGTCCGCCTGCGCTTCGACGCGCACGACAAGATGCGGATTGTGCTCTCCGCTCTCGGTGACGAGGAACGAGTAGATCGTCCCCGAAGCGCACACGAGCGCGACGTTGGTCGTCACGCCCTCGGCGATGGGCTTGAGGAACGCCAGATTCGTGGCCCCGGTCAGGTGCCAATACTCGGAATCGCCCACGACAAAATCCAGCACGGTTTCCGTCGCGGGTAGCACAATGACAGTGGTGTGCCGGGTCCGGGCCCGGATCTGGACGATTTGATCTTCGGCTTCGATGATCCGCAACACCGCGTCTCCGTCCTGTGCGATCAGCGGCACCGACAGGGCGAGAATCGCCACCGTCACGAGTGGAATGATTTTCAACATAAGCTACCTCCTGGACAGGTGTTCGATGGCCTCGACGAGGCCGTATTGGTGGACCGCCTCGGCCCTTTTCTGAGCATCGACGGGGGAGGAGGTATAGAGCCAATAGCTGGCCGGATCGACTTCAAGGCGCAGGCTGTTGATTTGCACCCAAAACTGATCCACTTAAAGCGGGTATTTGCATCGAAATTTGACCCACGTGTATACCCATTCCTGCCGATTAACAGAGCAGGAGGGCAAAGGAGTGATAGACGTGGCGATATTGAGTGTGATCAGACGCTGGCATGTACGAGAGGGCGTATCGATTCGAGAGATCAGCAGGCGAACGAAGCTGTCGCGTAATACGATCCGGAAGCACTTGGCGAACGGCGCTCTGGAGGCGGTCTATCCGAAGCGCAGGAGCCGGAGCAAAGTGGACGGCTACGCCGAGTTGCTGGCGTCGTGGCTGAAGCGGGAATCGGCCCGGGGTCGCAAGGAGCGGCGTAATCTCAAGCAGCTGCACGGCGAGTTGATGAAGCTTGGCTACACGGGGTCCTATGACCGTGTGGCGGCGTTTGCGCGGGTATGGCGGCGCCAACAGCAAGAAGCCTCGAAGGTGAGCCGGGACACGTTCGTGCCGCTGGTGTTTGCGCCCGGCGAAGCGTTCCAGTTCGACTGGAGCGAGGACTGGGTGGTCATCGGCGGTGAACGCACGAAGCTGATGGTGGCGCAGTTCAAACTCTGCCACAGCCGGGCGTTCATGCTGCGGGCTTATCCGCTACAGTCCCACGAGATGCTGTTCGACGCCCACAACTATTGTCTGGCGGCGTTGGGCGGTGTGCCCCGGCGGGGCATCTACGACAACATGAAGACAGCGGTGGACCGAGTGGGCCGAGGGAAGGCCCGGGTGGTCAACGCCCGGTTCAAGGCGATGGTGAGCCATTTCCTGTTCGAAGCGGAGTTCTGCACGTCTGGCGCCGGATGGGAGAAAGGCCAGATCGAGAAGAACGTCCGGGACGCGCGGCCCCGTCTGTTCCATGACGCGCCTGAGTTTGCTGGCTTCCGTGACGTGAACATGTGGCTTGAGCGGCGATGCCGGGGTCTCTGGGACGAGATCCATCACCCGGAGCAGCCCCAGCGTACAGTCGCCGAGGTCTGGGCCGATGAGCACGCGCATCTGATGCGCATGCCGACGCCGTTCGATGGCTTTGTCGAGCACACCAAGCGTGTTTCTCCGGCCTGCCTTATCGCCTTCGCGCGTAATCGCTACAGCGTGCCGGCCGCGTTTGCCAACCGGCCGGTCAGTGTCCGCGTCTACGCCGAACGCATCGTGATTGCCGCCGAAGGCCAGATCATCGCTGAGCATCCGCGGGTGATCGCGCGCGGGCGCGACTGCCGGTCAGGGCGAACCGTCTACGACTGGCGCCACTACCTGAGCGTCCTCCAACGAAAACCGGGCGCGTTGAGGAACGGCGCTCCCTTCGCCGAGCTTCCCCAACCTTTCAAGCGCCTCCAGGCGGCGCGGCTCAAGCGACCTGGCGGGGACCGGGAGATGGTGGAGATCCTGGCGCTGGTGCTGCACCACGATGAGCCGGCGGTGCTGCGTGCCGCCGAGATCGCACTCGCAGCCGGGGCCGCCTCCAAGCAACATGTGCTCAATATCCTGAGCCGGTTACTGGAAGCCTCGCCGCCCAGCCTCATCGATATACCCGATGCGTTGACACTGCTCAATGAACCGAAGGCCGATGTTCATCGCTACGACCGCTTGAGAGGAGATGGCCATGTCATCTGAATCTCTGGTCAGCGCGCTGAGGTCGCTCAAACTCCATGGCATGGCGCAAGCGGTCGATGAACTCGCGCGGCAAGGCGCTCCGGCTTTCTCAAACATAGAGCCCATGCTCCACACCTTAACCGAGGCCGAGGTCGCCGAGCGCGAGGTCCGCTCCATCAACTACCAGATGAGGACCGCCCGCTTCCCAGCCTATCGCGACCTCTCCAACTTCGACTTCAATGAAAGCCCCGTTGATGAGGCACTGCTCAGCTCACTGTATCGATGTGACTTCGTCGCCGACGCTCACAACATCGTGATGATCGGCGGACCGGGCACCGGCAAGACCCATCTCGCCACGGCCATCGGCGTGCAGGCCATCACTCACCATCGCCTCAGAGTCCGGTTCTTCTCCACTATCGAACTCGTCAACACGCTGGAACAGGAGAAAGCCAAGGGTAAGACTGGGCAGATCGCCAACCGGCTCCTGCAAGTCGATTTGGTCATTCTCGATGAACTCGGCTATCTGCCGTTCTCGCAGGCCGGCGGCGCCTTGCTGTTCCACCTGCTGAGCAAACTCTACGAGCGCACCCGCAGGGTCCTCACCACCAACCTTGCCTTCGGTGAATGGCCCCGGGTCTTCAACGACACGAAGATGACCGCCGCGCTGCTCGACCGCCTCACCCACCATTGCCACATCGTCGAAACCGGCAATGACAGTTACCGTTTTAGAAACAGTTCCACACACACAAAGGAGACTAAACCCCGGAAAAACCCCAACCCATGAGCCATAATCCGGCTCTCTAACCCGGGTCAATTTTCAATGCAAAACCCGGATCACTTTTCCGTGCAAATTAACAGCTATATCTTTCCACGGCGTCTCAAACTCCAAACGAAGTCCTCGAACCTGAGTTCCCGCTCTTGCCTGAGCTCATCCAACGCCTCCAGATCCTCGGCATCCTCGGCCAGGCTGCGCCTGACGGCAACATTTACCAGATCCGACACACTCTGATCGGTCTCCGCCGCTTTCATCCGGAGAGCCTTGTGGAGACTTGGATCGAAGTAGATCGTCGTTCGCTTGGGGTCTGCCATATCGCTACATTAGCTTCATAACGTTATAGCGTCAAGACATTATAACGTCACACTGCCCTGGCGGGCTGGGCTATCATCTCTTCGAAGGAGGGACTGATGTCCGATGAAGCGATCACGGGATTCGTACTGGCTGGGGGCAAGGCGTCCCGGATGGGGACCGACAAGGCGTCCCTGCCCTGGGGCGAGGGGACGCTCGTGACACACATGGCAGGCCTTCTCCGGGAGGTCGCCTCGGAAGTCCGGATCGTGGGCCGGGATCTCGTTCCCGACATCCGGCCTGGCCGCGGACCGCTCGAAGGTATCCGGACGGCCCTTCGAACGACCCCAACCGAAAACAACCTGATTACTGCCGTAGACCTGCCGCTGCTCGAACCACAATTCCTGAACTACCTTGCCAACCGGCTCCGCACCTCCACCGACAACCTGCTTCTCTGCCGTATCGAGGGATACGTCGCACTATGCCTGGGCGCTCGCCGGGGGCTGCTCAGCAAGCTCGAAGACTATTTGGAGTCGGGAGACTATTCGATTCAAGGATTCTCCGCGGCGGTTCGGCATGAAGAGATCTCGGAGGAAGCACTCAAGGAAGCCGGCTTCAACACTCGTATGTTCAACAACATCAACACTCCAGAAGACTACCAGCGACTAGGGGATTTGAATGGGAAGGCCTAGCAGCCTGTCGGACTTTCGGCGTAAGTCCTTTGTTTTCAACGACGGCCCTTTTCAGCTCGAAACTGTAAACACAGTCATATCAATGGCTTAGATTTTCGATTTGGTGTTAGTCCGACAGGCTGCTAGATCCGGTCACTTTCGAATGTTTCAGCCAGAAAACTATGCCACACCCAGTGCGCGAAGTCCCTGGACGGTGACAACGGCGGCTCCATATCCGACGCCGGTGTAGAAGAGTAACTGGATCGCAGCGAAACGCCAGGAGTTGGTCTCCTTCTGGACAACCGCTACAGTGGCGATACATTGGAGGGAAAAGAAGAAGAAAACGATAAGACCGATCATGCTCGACACGGTAAAAATTCGCTGGCTGCTACCGGCAAAGGTCGCTGTCCGCATCTGCTCGAGTAGTCCCGCAGCCTGAGTGTCTTCATCATCACCTTCAACCGCAAACACGATCGCCATGGCACTGACAAAGACTTCCCTCGCAGCGAATGCCGAGATCAGACCGACGCCTACACGCCAGTCCACGCCCATCGGCTCGAGCAATGGCTCGGTAAATTGCCCCAATTGTGCTGCCAGCGACTGGCCCATTTCCGTCTCAACGATCAGAGGTGGCTCCCCAACTCCAGCGAACTGTGATTGAGCGCTCCCCAGGCCGAAGTTTGAGAGAAGCCACAGAACGATGGCGATAACTACGATCGGCATGCCCGCCTTGCGTAGGTAGGACGACGATCTGGACCATGTTGCTCTCAGAATGACTTTCCAACGAGGTACGCGATATACGGGCAACTCCATTGCGAGTAGCGAGGATGTATCGTCCGGCATGATAAATCGTCCAACGATACCAGCGGATATCGAACCGATCAGGAGACTTGCCAGATAAATCGCGGCGAGACTGAGACCTGCCCAGGCAGCTTGGGGCAGCAGCGCAGCCAACAACAATGCATAGACTGGTAGCCTGGCGCTGCAACTCATAAGCGGCAAAATCCAGATCGTCAACAATCGCTCCCGCAGGGTCGGAATCGAACGAGCCGCGAAAACCGCTGGGATCGCGCAGGCGAAACCAGAAAGCATCGGAACGAACGACCGCCCGTGTAGTCCCAAGTACGAGAGGGGCCGGTCGACCAGGGTGGCCCCTCGGGCCAGATATCCGGAATCCTCCAGCAGCGTCATGAGGAAAAACAGGATCACGATCTGCGGGAAGAACACGGCGACAGCACCCACTCCTCCTATCAATCCCTCAGCAACAAACCGTGCGAAGAGTGCTTCGGGAAACAGACCCGTCACCATGTCTCCCGCGAAGCCGAATCCGAACTCAACTGCGTCCATGAACGGTGTTGCCATCCAGAAGATCGACGCGAACAACCCGGCTAGAACGATCACAAACATAGGGAAACCGAGATGCCTGTGAAGAGCAACCTGGTCGATCCTGGCGGTGAGCGAATCCCCTTCGACCCGGGCAGCAGACCGGACCAGGGCACCGGAGGCATCCAGGACTTCCCTTACCATCGAGTACGCAGCCACAGGGTCGTCGCCGAGATCGGACAGCGCGTTCGGCTCCCATACCCGCCCGGCGGCGGCACGACACTCTTTTACGAGCTCCTCAACACCCTGCCCCTCGCGTGCATCGACCGTTACCACGGGAATTCGGAGCGCCTCGGCCAATTTTCCGGCATCGAGCGACTGGTCGACGCGTCCGAGCAGATCCACCATCGTCAGGACCAAAACAACGGGCTTCTTCTGACGGGCCACAAAACCAGCGAACTTCAGGTGGCGTTCCAACTGTGTCGCATCTACGACCAGCGCGAACACGTCCGCAGCAACGGCCGGGTCCTGCGACTCTATGACCCTGCAGGAAAGTTCTTCTTCGGGAGATGGATTGACCGAGCTGTGAACACCGGGCAGGTCGACAAGAGTGAGCGGTGGCCCCCATTCGGGGCGGCTCTTTCCCTGAAGCAGGCTGACGGTCACGCCAGGATAGTTCGCGGTATGGAAATGCCCACCGGTGAGGGCATTCATCAATGTGGTCTTGCCGGAGTTCGGCATGCCCACCAGACACACCGTCAGCGGCCGGGCGCCTTGTTCAGCCGAATCTGCCACCTCAACGGGCGTTGTCACTGGACTAGGATCCAGGAAGCTTCGAGCTTTCGGAGGGCCAGTTGCGTTCCACGAACGGCAACGACGAGGGGATCTCCCAGTGGCGTCGACCGCACTACGGCAACCTTTTCGTTGGGAGTGAAACCCAGATCAAGCAGGCGGCGACACTCCAGTTCGGGACCGTCCAGCCGTTCGATCCGATACCACTGGGATAGCGTCGCGTCTGACAACTTCAGGCGTGTTCTGTCTAACTCAATCACCAGAGGGCTCCAGTCAGGCTAAATGAAAACGAATGTCATTTTCATTGCTTCTTTGACTATCACCTAATGACCTGGTAAATCGCAAGCCAAGTTTTCCCTTTTTTGGGTGTGTCGAGCCCAACCTGGGTCATTCCGCAAACTCTTCACTCCTGTGCTCGGTCAGGATCTGAATTCCCTTGTAGATGATGAACGGTGACATGATCAGGGCGCAGAGAGGGTCGCCCCACCATCGCTCCATGCCCGCGTTAATCAGAAGGCCAATCAGTAACACCATCGAAAGGTAGGAGTTCCCGAACGTAAAGATCGCGGCAGCTTTCAGGGCCGGGCTGCGCACTTCCATCGCCAGCGCCTTCATGTACGACCCGATGATCGGAACGATCAGCATGGAGGCCGCCGCCAGAGCCAGACCCAGCAGGGTCGCCTCCGGAGCCCGGCGCCCCCAGAGTTGGCCGACACTCAAGACAAGGGCGATGGCACCGACCAACAGGTATCCGCCAGCCACGATTCCAAACAACACCCTGTCCGTCCCCGGATCCACGTCCGCAGTATGGTACCGGGCAATCTGTCTGGCCAGAATCAATTCACGGGTTCCGCCGACAAGCGCATCCATCCCGAAAACCAGCAGAATGGGCGAGGACGTCCCGATCCACAACAGCAATGCTGATGTGGTCTGCAATACCTGCACGAACGCTGTCAGCAGGCCGAGGTAAAGAAACTGCCGCAGCCACACCTGTGATTCATCAGACACGTTTGATACCTTCATTCACAGACTGACTCTTCGGCAAGGTCCTCAACAGTGATGCGAATCGCGATCATCGGCACAACCGGCTCTGGGAAGACCGTACTCGCACGTCGCCTCGCACATGCCCTCGATCTACACCACATCGAACTCGATGCTCTGTATTGGGGCCCTGACTGGCAAGAACGCCCACCGGAAGAGTTTCGATCCAAGGTCGACGTACAGACTCAGAATCAGCGATGGGTCACCGACGGAAACTACCAAATGGTGAGCGATCTTGTCTGGGAACGAGCTACTCATCTGATCTGGTTGAACTACTCTTTCCCGCTGGTAATGTGGCGTCTCGTCTCGAGGACTCTTTTCCGGGCGGTGGCCCGCGAGCCCGTTTTCTCGGGAAATCGCGAATCGCTGTCGATGGCCTTCAGTCGGGATTCCATCCTGCTCTGGGGGTTGACCACGCACGGACCCAATCGCAAGCGTTACGCTATAAGGAAGGACGCCCCTTTGTCGGCTGTTGCCAGGAGGAAAATCTCCCGACAACAACCCATTCAACGTAGCTGCGTTGAATTCAAAGACAAAGGAGCACGTAAATGAAACAGGCCAAGTATATCGGCATGGATGTGCACCAGGCAACGACGGTGGTGATGGTCTTAAACGCAGACGGCAAACTGGTCTGGGAAAAGATCGTAGAGACCCAGGCCGGGCCAATCATTGATTTGCTGGAGAGTCTGAGTGGTGAGCTGCACGTGACGTTTGAAGAAACCACGCAGGCCGAATGGCTCTACAACGTGGTCCGGGGATATGTGAGCGAAGTGATCGTGTGTGATCCCAGACGGAACAAACTGCTCAGTGACGGGTCCAAGACCGACCGGGTGGATGCCCTGAAACTGGCCGAGCTGCTCCGGGCCGGATGGCTGCGGTCGGTCTACCACGGGCACGATGCGACGCGGACGTTGAAAGAACTGGTCCGCGGATATGAGACCTTGACCCTGGATACGCAGCGGACGATGGTTCGGATCAAGGCAATGTATCGAGGACGTGGGATCCGGACGCCGGGCCACGGCGTCTACCTCCCATCGCAGCGGGAACACTGGATCGAACAGCTCGCCAATACCGGTGCACGGCGGCGTACCGGATGGTTGTATGAGGAGCTGGATCATCTGAGAGGGTTAAGAAAAAAAGCGAAGCTGGCGATGTTAACCGAGAGCCGCAAGCATCGTGCGGTGGGGATATTGCAGACGATTCCCCAGTTGGGACCGATACGTTGCGCCTTGATTGTAGCGACGGGGGACACCCCGCATCGATTTCGAACCAAACGCCAGCTCTGGAACTACAGCGGTCTGGCCGTGGCAATGCACATGAGTGCGGAGTATGAGCAGGAAGGGAGTCGTGTGGTACGTCGTCGAAAGCCGATCGCCACGCGGGGACTGAACCGCAACGGCAACCGACGTTTGAAAGATGTGTTCATCGGGGCGGCGACCGGAGGCATGGGGGCCGAACCTTGGAAAAGCTACCTGGAGGGGCTCCAGAAAGACGGCAAGCGTAAGGAGATGGCTCGGCTGACACTGGCGAGGAAGATTGCAGCGACCGCACTGAAGATGTGGAAGAAAGGAGACACGTTTAACGCAAAGAAACTGAACTTGGCGACATAGCCGTTTCCAGACTTCTGCCGACAGCGCGAGGCATTCGACCGCTCGTCGTCGGTGAGGCGTCGGAACGGTAGGGTCGAGGGTGAGGATCCGATACGCGGTTGGCACACAGCGCTTGCTGAAGGCCCATGTAATACTCTATCCCCCCTCGCACGACCTGGAAAAGCGATAGCCCTCGAGGCTCAGATAGAACCGTGGTCGGCAATCACGACCCCTTTGCGCTTTTCAGTTTCTCGAAACCACACCACGTTGTGATGAGTGATCGACTTCTCTGCGATGCCGGATCAACAGTTCGTCTCAACGGAGACAGGGGCTGGCTGCCACGACAGTGTTGGGTACGGTGGTCCGCTCGGCGGGGACGTGTTTCTCTTGACAGCCCCTTCCATAGAACCGCGTAGTCTTCGATGGCAACACATACGACAACATTAAGAAGATCGAACTTCGGCGACCACGCGACGAACAATCGTTGATAGGTAAGCTTCAACAGGGATGATCAGTACGCGCGTGCAAAGACGACCCGGCGTTCCGACGCTTCGCCACATCTGATGCAACTCCCCGGTTCGGCCTCACCTTCGGTGGGAATACAGCGGATTGTGGCCTTCGTCTCCGCTTTCACCTTATCTTCACATTCCGAAGCGCCGCACCAGTGGCTCCAGAGAAAACCACCCTCGCCATCGAGTATCTCGTTGAAGGCCCCGTAATCGTCCACTTCCTGCGTGTGCGCCTCACGAAACTCCAGCGCGCGCTGGTAGAGGCCCGACTGAATGCCGCTCAACGCGTCGCTGATTGTGGCCGCGAGCCCGTCTTGGGACACGAAGCTCTTTTCCGTGTTGTCCCGGCGCACCAGAACCACCTGGTTCTTCTCCAGATCCTTCGGTCCGATCTCCATCCGCAGGGGCACACCTCGCTGTTCCCAGTGGTTGAACTTCCACCCGGGGCTGTGTTGTTCCCGATCGTCCACTTTGAAGTCGATGCCGTAGAAGCCGGCCGTCAATTGATCCACACGCTCCATGACCGCCGCCCGTTGCTCGGGCTTTCTGAAGATCGGAATAATGACCACGTGTGTCGCGGCAAGCCGGGGCGGGAGAACGATTCCCCGGTCGTCGCTATGAGCCATGATCAATGCTCCGATCAAACGAGTCGACACGCCCCAGCTGGTCGCATAGACATATTCCTGCTCTCCCTTTTCATTCTGAAACTTCACGTCGAAAGCCTTCGCAAAGCCCTGATCAAGATGATGCGACGTCCCAGCCTGTAACGCTTTGCCGTCCTGCATCATGGCCTCAATCGAGTAGGTGTGATGCGCCCCTGCAAATTTCTCGGCCTCGCTCTTGAGTCCCGACAGCACTGGCACGGCCATGAACTCTTCCGCAAACCGACGGTACACTCCGAGCATCGTCACCGTTTCTCGCTCGGCATCGTCGTAAGTCGCGTGGGCCGTATGGCCTTCCTGCCAGAGAAATTCCGTCGTCCTGAGAAACAATCGCGTCCTCATCTCCCATCGGACTACATTGGCCCACTGGTTGATCAAGATAGGAAGGTCGCGGTAGGACTGAATCCAGTTTCGATACGCATGCCAGATGATCGTTTCAGAAGTCGGCCGGATCACCAGAGGTTCTTCCAGCTTTACGCCTCCGGCGTGAGTCACCGCCGCTACTTCGGGCGCAAATCCCTCGACATGTTCGGCCTCTTTCGCAAGGAAGCTTTCGGGGATCAACAACGGAAAATACGCATTCTCGTGTCCTGTCTCCTTGAACATGTCGTCCAGGGCCCGCTGCATTTTTTCCCAGATAGCATAACCGTTCGGACGGATCACCATGCAGCCCTTAACAGGTGTATGATCCGCTAGCTCGGCCGCGGCGATCACATCCGTATACCACCTTGAATAATCGTTGGCCCGCTTGGTTATCTTTATTCCAGCCATCCCTCAGTCCTTCCCCTGTCACGCGGCGTAAACGGCGAATCTTAGCACACTCGGCACGTCGCGCATGGAAGAGGCGGGACGCGATAGTAAAAAGTAGGAACAGGTCACTCTTTTTACCAACGGGCGTCTGGTCTCACACCCGTTCGACCTCAAAAAGAGTGACGTGTCCCTACTTTTAGAAGAGAAGTTCGATACCATGTTGTATATGGCCAAAGACTTGAAAGAAGACGTGACCTCGAAGGCGAAATCGGCCAGTCGAAGAGTCCGCTATACGACGGTCTCCGGAGTACCGATCCAGGAGTCTTACACACCTGAGGATCTCCCTGGGTTCGATCCGAAAACAGATCTTGGTGCACCGGGAGAGCCACCCTACACACGCGGCATACACGAGGCCATGTACCGCGAGCGGCTATGGACGATGCGTCAGTTCAGTGGGTTCGGAACGGCTCTCGACACGAACAAACGCTTCCGCTATCTGTTGGATCACGGTCAGACGGGCCTTTCGGTAGCGTTCCACCTGCCCACGCTCATGGGGTATGACTCCGACCATCCGATGTCTGAAGGAGAGGTGGGGAAGTGTGGCGTCGCTATCGACTCACTGGAGGATATGGAAACGCTGTTCGAAGGGCTCCCGCTCGACCAGATCAGCACTTCCATGACGACGAACGCGCCTGCACCGATCATCTGGGCCATGTACCTCGTGGTGGCCGAAAAACAGGGCGTCGAATGGAACACGCTCTCGGGGACGATACAGAACGATCTTCTCAAGGAATACATCGCACAAAAGACATATATCTTCCCGCCCCGGCCTTCCATGAAGCTGATCGTGGATACGATCGAATTCGGTACCCGGCACGTGCCCCGGTGGAACACCATTTCGATCAGCGGATATCACATTCGCGAAGCGGGAGCGACCGCCTTACAGGAGTTGGCGTTCACTTTGTACGACGGCATCGAGTACGTCGAATGGGCCCGCCGCAGGGGAATGGATGTCGACGACTTCGTTCCCCGGCTTTCCTTCTTCTTCAACGCGCACAACGATCTTTTCGAAGAAGTAGCGAAGTACCGCGCGGCACGGAAGATCTGGTACAGGGTGATGCGGGATCGATTCGGATCGAAGAATCCGAAGGCCGCGGTCCTTCGTTTCCACACCCAGACTGCAGGATGTTCACTGACAGCGCAGCAGCCCTACAACAACGTCGTCCGAACGACGATTCAGGCGCTGGCCGCGGTCATGGGCGGCACGCAGTCGTTGCACACGAACTCGCTTGACGAATCACTGGCCCTGCCCACCGAAGAGACGGCGCGCATTGCGCTCCGGACGCAGCAGATCATTGCGCACGAAAGCGGGATAACGAACACGGCGGACCCGCTTGGCGGTTCTTACCTTGTAGAACGCCTGACACTCGACATGGAAAAGGGTTGCTGGGAGTATTTCGAAAAGCTCGACGGACTTGGCGGCATGGTAGAAGCCATCGAGAAAGGCTTTCCACAGAGGGAAATCCAGGACGCGGCTTATACCTACCAGCGCGCCATCGAGGACAGGGAAAAGATCGTAGTGGGCGTCAACGAGTACGAGGTCGAAGACGAGGTGCCAATCGACATCCTCCTGATCGATGACGCCGTTGCCGATCGGCAGATCGCAGATCTCAGAAAACTGCGTGAACGGCGGGACAATCCCAAAGTTTCCGAAACCCTGGGTGCTTTGAAAGCAGCGGCCCAAGCCGAGGCGAACATGATGGATCCTATTCTGGATTGTGTCCGCGCATATGCCACCTTGGGAGAGATCTGTGACACCCTCCGAAGCGTGTACGGCACATACCGAGAACCTGACGTTTAGGCCTTACCTGCTTTTCAACACGAAGGCGCGATCCCTTTGTTTTATCTCCGTTTGTTCAGATCTTTCGTGAGACGGCGGGCCATTTTCGAAAAGCGGCGCTCGTAGGCCCGGCGCTCATGTTCCTGCCGCCGCAACTGGGACGATGAAATCTCCTTCTGAAGTCGGAGAAAACTCGACAATCGCTCCCGGGCCAGCTTGCCCCACCCCTATCTTCTTACGCCTCAATCAGCAAACGCCCGCGGATGATCCGTTCTGTAATGCGCCCGGAGCGTGTCACGTCCGAAATCGTTCTCCAGATCGCGAAACACCGAATGGACATGGTTCGCGTTGTTCTGTGTGTTGTCGTACTCGATCAGAAACGTCGGCCCATGGACCCGGTAATAGTGCGCATCTCCCCGCTCCGCACTGCCGGCCCACGCGAAGTGGATTTCGTCGACGCCGGCCTCGCGAATCCGTCCCAACGTGTCGGTGGCGATATTCGGCGACAGTCGATTGGCGTATTCGCCGATCAGGGACGCCAATTGGTTCCTCTGTTCCTCGGTCATGTCCGAGGCAGCTAGGCCGGCCCGATCTCCTTCGATCTCGGCAACTCTGGAATTGCTGGTGAGAATATCCCTGAAAGCGGTCTCCTCAATGATGGCGGTTTCCGTCTGAGTCGCGTCCAGTGAAGACAGCAGGCCTCGCGCGAGGTCCTCTTCCCTTCCCAGAACTCTCAAGCCCTGGCGGGGTCCTTCCTTGACTTCGGCAGGATTCGAACCGAGGAAGGTCGGCGCTGAGGCGATGACCTCGCCGTCGTCCATCGTCAGGTTGACCGAAATATGGTGACCCTCCATGCGCCATCCCCACGTGCCCGTCATGGAGGGTTCGCCGAAGATACTGAAATAATAGAGTTCGGGATCGCGCCTGATCCGGGCGGCCTCTCCACCCTCGAGTTCATACAGAATTTGCTCGAGGCTCAGGATTGTCACGGCCTTGACAGCCCCTCTCGAACTCAACGTAGCTGCGACCAAAGCCTGTGCCAGTTGCTGCTGGTACGGCTCCATCTCTCCCAACGTGAGTCCCTGACGGGGGACAGGAGTGAAGAACCAGTTCATTCTTTCTTCATCCTCGAAGTCGAACCGTGCCGTGTCGGACTGGGTGGCATCGAGGGCTGCCAGAAACGCGTTGGCGGCCGTTACGATGTCGGGTACAGTCTGCGCCTGGTAAAAGGCGGCCGTTGACGACAGGGCCAGGCACACTGCAACGACCAATATGCGGCTGGAAAGTCTCATGGTTGTCTCCTCTGATGTTTGGCCATGCTAGCCGCATCCCCGACAGGGGTCAAGCAAGAGAGTACAATGTGTCGGCACTCCCAATGAGGGAGGGGCTGAGTGCCAGTGCTTTAAGGTAATCCGTAATGTCTATTGTTGCAGAAACCCGAATTCGGGTCCGCTACGCAGAGACCGATCAAATGGGTGTCGTCTACTACTCGAACTACCTGGTATGGATGGAAATCGGGCGCACTGATTTCTGTCTGGAATCCGGCTTCCGCTACAGCGACATGGAGGCGAACGACGGCGTCGCCATCGCCGTAGCTGACGCCGAGTGCCGGTACCATTCGCCCGCCCGCTACGATGACGAAATCCTCATTCGCACATCTTTGAAGCGCCTCAGGAAAAGAACGATGCTCTTCTCCTACGAAATCACTCACGCACAAACCGGCAAGCTTCTGGCTGAGGGAAGCACGAAGCATATTGTTGTGGACAAAGAGCGGGCACGCCCCACGACAATCCCGAGCCAACACTACGAACGACTACGGGCTGCCGAATCACCCGACTCCGCCTGAGGGATACGGCCAAGGAGGCTAACTATGCTCCTTTCTGAACCTTAACTCGTCTTCTGGGCTATAATAAATCGGTTATGCAGAGGCAGACCAGCACCCGGAAACGGACCGGAAGGTCGAAGCAAAAGTCAGGAGCCGTAAGATCTTTCCTGCTTTCCCCTTTTGTCAAGATCTCCGCAGCGCTGATGCTGATTGCGGCGATCGGTGGTGGCGTAGTGTTCATGCACTACTACAACATCTATGCCACGATCATCGATCGCAGGCTTTCCGGTGAAATCTTCAAGAACGCCGCCCGAATTTACGCTACTCCATACATCGTCTACACGGGTCAGGAGATCGCCCCCACCGACGTTATCCTTCGCCTGCGGCGCGCCGGACTCGAACCGCGAGACCGAACGCCTTCCGAGGACAACGTCTACCAGTTCATCCCCGGCGATCAAGGCTCCAGCATCATCATCTCTCCGGACCGGGGTCCCGACTATCGGGTCGATTTCAGCGGAACCCTCGTCGGCCGTGTTCAGGAAATGCTCACCGGGTTTGAAGTCGATCAAGTCGCGTTACCTCCCGAACTGGTAACAAGCCTCTTTGACGATACCCGGGAAAAGCGACGACTTCTCGAATGGGAACAGCTACCGCCCCATCTGACCGATGCCATTGTCGCTTCCGAAGATCAGCGTTTCTTCCGACACTTGGGAATCGATCTCATCAGGGCCGGCGGGGCCTTCATAGCCACTTATGTCCGGAGTGAAAATCTCCAGGGCGCAAGCACATTGACGATGCAGCTGGCGGGCAGCTTTTTCCTCGATCGCGGCGACCGGACGTGGAACCGCAAGATTCCGGAAATTTTCATGGCTCTGATCCTAGAGCAGCGCCTCTCGAAATCCGACATCCTGACCATGTACGCCAACGAAATGTATCTGGGTAACCGCGGCTCCTTTGCCATCCACGGCTTCGGAGAAGCGGCCGCTGCGTACTTTGGAAAAAGACATCTCAGACTTGACGATCTCGGAAGCAGCCACGTTGGTGGGCATGCTCCCTGCCCCGAGCGCCTACTCGCCTCGAAACAACATGGAACGCTCGATTGAGCGCCGCAACATCGTGTTGGACGGAATGTACGATCTGGACATGATCAACATGACGCAGCTTGCCGGGGCGCGGGACTCAGAAATTCAGATTGCCGAGATGAGAGTGGATGAGAGCGAAGCCCCGTACATGGTGGACTACATTCGGGACCAGCTGCTCAACGACTTTTCGCAGGAAGAACTGATCAACGATGGACTGAGTATTTACACCACTATCGATCCGGATCTCCAGAAGGCCGCCGTCGAAGCCGTAGCATTGGGCATCGCTCAAGTCGACGCACAACTGGAAGCCTTAGGGCGCGGCACTTCTTCGGGCACGGCCCCCAGTCCAGGCGTCATTGATTGCCCTGGACCCGCATACCGGTGAGAAATCAAGGCCATGGTTGGCGGCCGCGACTATGGCGCCAGCCAATACAACCGGATCACCGAGGCATTCCGTCAGCCCGGTTCCATCTTCAAGCCCTTCGTATACGCAACTGCTTTCGAAACAGCGTTCAACCCGATAGTCGATCCAGTCGAAGAAGTGGATGAAAGCTCCGAAGCGATTCTTCTCGACGGATTTGCCTACGCGCTTGATGCCCGATACTGAAGAAGAAATCGAGGAAGCGGTTTCGGTAGATGTAAGGCGAAGAGGAAGAAGAAATCGATGAAAGGCCTCGTTCTGACGCAGGCCGAATACTTCAGTCTGCAGCCGACCACCCCCTGAAGACGGGAGAAGAAGAGGCGGCGGACGGACTTCTGGAAGAAATGGATTTCATCGTGCTTCCGGACAGAGACGAACTCGGAACAATCGGCGAAGCGTTGGTCATTACGCCGGTCACGACAGTGATGGATGAGCCGACTCTTTTCTTTTACGAAGACGACAAGTACTACGAGCCGAACAATTACAAGAACGTCTTCTACGGGATGATCCCCGTCCGGGAGGCGCTCCAGCGCTCGCTCAACGTTCCTACGGTGAAAGTCGCAGAGCGCGTTGGATTCGACCGTATCGCCGACCTCGCGCACCGTGTCGGCCTCAACGCCGACATCCGCCCGTATCCTTCGATTGCTCTGGGATCGTTTGAAGTGACTCCGATCGAAATGGCAGGAGCCTACACCGCGCTCGCCAATGAGGGTGTCCGCGTAGAACCCCGGTCAATCCGACAGGTTGCTGACGAAGACGGTGACGTGATCGAAACGTATCAGATGGAATCGGAACAAGTCATCGCACCCGAACTTGCGTACCTGATGACCAACCTCCTGGAAAACGTCATAAATCGGGGCACGGGGGCGGGCGTCCGGGCCAGAGGATTTCGGTTACCTGCTGCAGGCAAAACGGGCACATCCAGAGACGGCTGGTTCGCGGGGTATACCAAGGACCTGCTGGCCATTGCCTGGGTTGGCTTCGATGACAACCGGGAATTGGATCTGGAAGGCTCGCGCTCAGCTCTGCCCATCTGGGTGTCATTCATGTTGGCGGCCGATGAGCTTTACCCTGTCCGGGAAGACGAAGACATGAACTTCTATGATCCCCCCGGCGTCGAAATGGTCAGCATTGACGGGGACACTTTGACGCTGGCGACGCCTTACTGTGAGACCCGATTCACACAGGCATTTATCTTCGGCACAGTTCCACACACGTACTGCCCGATTCATTCCTTTTCCTCGGGTTTCTTCCTGAGCGAAAACGACGCGCTCTTGCCAGGCCCGGCCGAAGACCCGACTACTGATCCTTCGGGTCAGCCTCAATCACCTCTATCAGAGGTCGCAACACCTGCCACCTTCGTTCGCTGATTCCAGGGACAGCAAGCAGCTCTTCCACTCTTCGAAAACCACCTCTTTTCTCGCGAAATTCAACGATTCGCTCGGCCAGAACGGGCCCGATCCCCGGAAGCTGATCTAATTGCTCGATGGTTGCCGTGTTGAGATTGATTAGAAGGACTAGAGCGAGCAGGTGTTTCAACTGGAACCTCTACTTGAACTGTTGCTGCACGAACTTGAGCGCCCTCGTCCCGATCGGAGAGTCGCTGTTCCAACTGTTCGTCTTCGACCACTGTCAGGATTTTCTTAAAAGAAGGGCCGGGCTCCATTCCCAATGTAATCAGGTCGTCGCCCGATATCAAGGGCGTAGGCCAAAGGTCTTCTTCCGACCACAGGTCGAGTTTTTCCTGAACGAATTCCAGAGATGCCCCGTCTCCACCATCAGCCTCGTGGTGTAGCCGATGGAGCTCCAGGTGGTCTTCGAACCGGTCCATACGGAGAAAGCGCTTGAGCCCGGCGATGGGCATTTTTCGAACCTGGTCAAAGATGGCCTGATTTCCAACGAGCACTTGAACATGCGCCTGTTCCGCATTCGACAACTTCAAGCGACCGACGATACGCCCCACATCTTCGACCGAACACTCGTGAAGAAGGACCGCCATCGCAAGATCCGGTTCGACCCGACCTTTGATCAACCCGAGGCAACGGTCGAGATGATCTGTCCAGGCGAGTTCTGGCAGAATTTCTTTTCGCAGTCCTGAATCTTCCAACATACGCATTCCGTGGGCAGGGTCGCCTTCCGACAGAATTCGCACCAATTCATCTCGAATGCGCTCAGCACTCACCTGGTCGATCTTTGAGGACATCGCTCGAACCGCGGCCCAGGTTTCATCCTCGATCGAGTATCCCAGCCGTGCACCGAAGCGAATCGCGCGGAGTATCCGCAGTTTGTCCTCATCGAAACGTTCATGCGGGTTGCCGATGGCGCGCACAATTCGCTTTTCTATATCGGCCTGCCCGTCAACATAATCGATGACGTGTCTCTCAATCGGATCGTAAAGCAGACCATTGATCGTAAAATCCCGCCTCAAAACATCTTCTTTAGGATTCGTGAAGACAACAGCCGGTAGGCCTGCGTCCATCGACATATGCCTCATCCGACCTGAAAGTAGCGACTTCAAACCCAACACCCTCATGAACAACCAGGATCACGCCGAACCTGGCTCCGATCGGTTCGGTCCGCGGAAAGATTTCGACCACCTCCTCAGGAAGAGCGCTGGTGGCGATGTCATAGTCGGTGGGTTCGAGATCCATCACCATATCGCGCACACAGCCGCCGACGAAGTATGCTTCGTGTCCGCGCTCTCGGAGTGTCTTGACGATTTCGGTTGCGTAGGTAGCTTTCATGCGATTAACGTCGAGCCCACCGTCCCTCTCTACACCTGACATTTCGAGTCCTCATCCTATTATCTTCTTACACTGAACGCCTCGGCTACCGCCTCGTTGTCCACCCGCACCGTGCGGACCGGTGCGGGTCCTTCCCAATGCAAGTCCCTAACCTTCCGGCTCTCTCTAAGGGCCCGTCATCGTCGACGATGACGGGCTCGCCGGTCGTGTCAGACAGGATGTCTGAATGAACGACCGAGCGAAATCCGTTCGCTAACGTTGAACCTCACGGCAACAAGCACGCAATCCTAGACGCCTACTGTATAATAAAGCGCTTTTTTCCGGAGACACGGATGCCTTCTTACCAGGGAGTCGACTTTTACCGGCTCGACGATCTTCTGTCCGACGAGGAACGAATGGTCCGCGACACGATCCGCGGATTCGTCAACGACCACGTCGATCCCATCATCGAAGACCACTTCGAAGCAGCCACCTTCCCAGCCGAACTCATTCCCCAGATGGCGGGACTTGGCCTCTACGGAGCCAACTTGCCCGAAGAGTACGGATGCGCAGGCATGAACAGCGTGGCCTATGGCCTCATGATGCAGGAACTGGAAGCCGGCGACAGCGGCCTGAGAAGTTTCGTCAGCGTCCAGGGCGCGCTGGTTATGCAACCCATCTATTCTTATGGTTCCGAAGAGCAGAAGCGGCTTTGGCTTCCACTCCTGGCAAAGGGAGAAAAGATCGGCTGCTTCGGTTTGACCGAACCAGACCATGGCTCCGACCCTGGCGGCATGGAAACCCGGGCGCGGCGTAACGGAGAAATGTGGGCGCTCAACGGAACCAAACGTTGGATTACCAACGGGTCCATTGCCGACATTGCCATCGTCTGGGCCAAGGACGATGACGGCAACATACAGGGATTCATTGTCGAAACGGATCGGCCGGGATTCGCGGCTCCGGAGATCAAAAAGAAACTGTCGCTCAGAGCATCTGTCACTTCGGACCTGATCCTGGACGACGTCGAGATACCGGAGGACAACCGCCTTCCAGCAACCAGCGGGCTTAAGAGCGCCCTCGGCTGCCTGGACCACGCACGTTACGGCATTGCGTGGGGTGCCATCGGTGCCGCAATGAACTGCTACGGCTGGGCGGCTGATTATACGCAGGGACGGACGCAGTTCGACCGTCCGATCGCCTCGTTTCAACTGGTTCAGGAAAAGCTCGCCGACATGCTGAGTGAAATCACGAAAGGTCAGCTGCTGGCCTGGAGGCTGGGAAAGCTCAGAGAAGCAGGGACTTCAAACTACGCACGAACTTCCCTCGCAAAGCGCAATAACGTTCGCGTCGGCCTGCGGACCGCACGCCTCGCCCGGGACCTGATGGGAGCCAACGGCGTGACGTTGGAGTATCCGGTCTTTCGCCACATGGTCAACCTCGAGTCAGTCTATACGTATGAAGGAACCGACCATATGCATACGCTGATCCTTGGAGAAGCCATCACGGGCATCTCCGCCTACCGTTAACTCGAAGAAGCGAACCACAGAGGCACCGCGGGGGCTGTAGGTGGCTCTTGGAGCGCACAACCGAGACCGCAGTTTGAAATCAGTCGGCCAATGTGTCGGGAAGTTGGGTCTTGGTGTCGACCACAGCCTGGGCAAGCTGGTTCGCCTTGAGGCCGGTCACTTCGGCGAGGTTTGCCCCACGCAGGTCCGTCCCGTCCAGAATCGTGTCCTTCATGTCCGACATCCAGAGATCCGCACCCTGAAGGTTGGCTCCACGCAGATTGGCCCGCATCAGATCCGCAACGCTGAGTTTCGCACCGCTCAGGTCGGCACGCTCAAGGTTCGCATCATGCAGGTCGGCTTGTTGCAGTACGGTGTTCTGAAGTTGGGCGCGCTCGCCACGCGAGCCGTCGGACTCCAGCCATTCTTTGTGAGACGCCAGGACCTCTGATATGAGCATAGAATCAAATAGGGGATAAATAGGGGACAGTGAGCAATTTCTTCATACTGAAATCGCTCACTGTCCCCTATTTATTTGTCCCCTATTTACCTTATTTCGGTTGCTTCACGATCCGCAGATACGGCTTTAGTGTTTTCCATCCATCAGGGTATTTTTCTTTCGCGGCTTCGTCGGACACGGCCGGGACAATGATGCAGTCGTCACCGTCCTTCCAGTTCGCCGGTGTCGCGACCTTGTGGTTCGCGGTCAGCTGAAGCGAGTCGATGACGCGAAGCAGTTCGTCGAAGTTCCGTCCCGTTGCCATCGGATAGGTGATGATGAGCTTGATCTGCTTGTCCGGACCAATGACATAGACATTACGAACCGTCATGTTGTCCGCCGCAGTCCGGCCCTTGGCCCCACCTTCGGTGTCTTCAGGCAGCATGTCATAGAGCTTGGCGACTTTGAGTTCGGGGTCACCGATCATCGGATAGTTCGGGGCGACACCCTGCGTCTCCTCGATGTCCTTCGACCAGCCTATGTGATCTTCAACCGAGTCGACACTGAGTCCGATGACCTTCGTGTTGCGCTTGTCGAATTCAGGCTTGAGCTTGGCCACGTACCCCAATTCGGTCGTACAGACAGGTGTGAAATCCTTAGGATGCGAAAACAGCACGGCCCAACCATCCCCAATCCAATCATGGAATTGGACCGATCCTTCCGTCGTGTCCGCAGTAAAATCGGGCGCGGTGGCCCCCAACCGAAGTGGCATAACGTCCTCCTGATGCTTTGAAAATAAGTAGACCCCGTAAGCGGGCTTACAATTACACGTATTTTTGCCGGGCGTGTCAAAGGGGGGAAGCGATATTTCGACACGTGTGTAGCCTGGATTACACAAATAGCCCCAAAAGTGGGACCGACTACCAGGTTTGCTTTGGGTACCTTTCAATGGTACAAATGGTGGTTCGGCTACGATCCGTGTTTCGAGCCGTGTAGCACTGTCCCGTTCGTCTAGCCAGGTCTAGGACACAGCCCTTTCAAGGCTGCGACACGGGTTCGAATCCCGTACGGGACGTTTGTCCCAGACAGTGAACCAGCAGCCCTCTCAAGTGCCTAAGAAACGTCTCGGCCAACACTTCCTCTCTGATCCCCGTATTCTTCGAAAGATCGTCGACTTCTCGCCGGGTTGGAAGCCTGGACACAGTCATCGAAATAGGCCCGGGGAAAGGCACGCTGACCCGGACTCTGGCCGGGCGGGTGAGACGCGTCGTCACGATTGAGGTCGATTCTGATCTGGTTAGGGCTCTTCGGACCCGCGTTTCCTCCAACGTCGAGATCATCGAGGGCGACGCTCTTGAAATGGACTTCACTCGGCTTTCGGACTCTCCGTACCACATCGTCGCGAATCTGCCCTACAACGTCGCCACTCCTTTGATCGAGCGATTTACCCAGGCACGTGGGTCAATCGCATCCGTCACGGTCATGCTTCAAAAGGAAGTCGCAGACCGGATACTTGCAGATCCTGGGTCCCGCCAGTACGGAGTTCTTTCGGTGGGCATACAGTATTACGCGGAGACAGAAGGCGGATTCAGGGTGCCACCGGGCGCTTTCACACCCAAACCCAAGGTGTGGTCGCGCATGATTCGCATGACATGGCGCGCCGATACCGTTGACTCCCCGAACTTCATGCTTTTCGTCAAACAGGCTTTTTCCTCCCGGCGAAAGAAACTCGTAAACAATCTTGTGCCCTCGTTTCCCGGCCACGGACGCGATGGGCTCCTCAAGACATTCGAGCACGAAGGTGTCCCCCCGGATGCCCGGGCCGAAGACCTGTCTGTCGATACCTTCGTCCGGCTTCACCACGCGCTCGTATATAATCTCGGCCCATGACTGACACTTTAGAAGTTGTCCCCCTCGGCGGACTGGGCGAATTCGGCATGCACATGATGGCGTTTTCGTCCGATGATTCCATCATCGTCGTCGATTGCGGCGTTCTGTTTCCCGAACAGGAATTGCTGGGTGTGGATATCGTTGTCCCGGATATCACTTACCTGCTCGACAATCGTGAAAAAGTCCGTGCGATCGTCCTGACACACGGCCACGAAGACCATATCGGGGCGCTTCCCTTCATTCTTCCCTACATTAATGTTCCGGTTTACGGCAGCCCGTTCACGCTTGCACTTGTTCGCCGGAAACTGGAAGACCATGACCTCCTGACAGAATCAACATTGATCGAGATTCATCCGGAGGATTCCATCCGGTTGGGACCGTTTGGCGTAGAATTCATCGCGGTCACACACTCCATCGTCGATTCGCTCGCGCTGGCCATTCGAACACCGGCAGGACTCATCATTCATACAGGCGATTTCAAAATCGACCATTCTCCGATCGACGGCCACCACTTCGACCTGCCCGCATTCGCCGCTTACGGACGCGAGGGCGTCCTGGCTCTTTTCTCTGACAGCACGAACGCAGAACGCGAGGGATATACGCCGTCGGAACGTGCTGTCGAGGGTCGTTTCGAAAGCATTTTCGGGGAGGCCGAAGGCCGCATCATCGTCTCCTGCTTCACATCCGCGATCCACCGTATTCAGATCATTGCGGACGCGGCCCACAGACACGGCAGGCACCTGGCTTTTCTCGGACGGAGAATGCTGACCAACAGCGACATGGCCCAGCAGTTGGGATCGCTGGATCTTCCTCCTGGACTGGTGATACGCCCAAAGGAGATCAAGAACCACCCTAGAGACAGGGTCTGTGTCGTCGTCAGCGGCTGTCAGGGAGAACCGATGTCTGCGATGGCGCGCGTAGCGGTGGACCAACACAAGGACCTTCATCTTGATGCAGGCGACACGGTGGTCCTCTCGTCCAGAATGATCCCCGGTAACGAACGGGCAATTTCCCGAATGATGGACCATCTCTATCGCCGGCAGGCCGACGTCATTTATCAGGACGGTTCAACCCCACCCGTCCATGTCAGCGGCCATGCCAGCGCAGAAGAACTCAAGCTCATGATGATGCTGGTCAAACCCCGATTCTTCGTCCCGATTCACGGCGACTACCGTCACTTGCATCGTCACGCAGCAATAGCCGAACAGACCGGAGTCGTTGAACGTGAAGTCTTGATCGCAGAAACCGGCGACGTGATCCGACTCGATGCCGACAGCGTTTCGATAGTCGGGAAAGCGCCGGTCGGGCGTGTTCTGATCGATCAGGGGAGCTTGGAAGAAGTGGCCGATCTGGTGGTGCGCGACCGGAGGCACATTTCCGAAGACGGTATCGTTCTGCCGGTTATCGTGATCAACAAACAGACGGGCGAACTGGAAAGTCCCCCGGAAGTGGTATTTCGAGGCATGACAGTCACGGATGACGACGAACTGGTCGAAGAATGCCGGGATCTCGTGATCGAAACCATCGAAGACTCGTCACTCGAAGAACGTGGGGATTGGGCTGTGATCAAAGAGAAAATTCGACGCGCGCTGAAGCGGTATATTTCCAAACAGCTTTCCAAGCGCCCCTTCATCCTGCCCGTCATCATGGAAATCTGAACCGACACTGATGGACGTACTCGAGGCAATCGTTCTGGGTGTGGTTCAGGGAGTCACAGAATTCCTGCCCATCAGCAGTACCGGCCACCTGATCCTCGTTCCCTGGTTCCTGGGCTGGGAAGAACAGGGCCTGGCTTTCGATGTAGCGCTCCATATCGGCACGCTGTTTGCCCTGCTCTGGTACTTCCGAAGAGAGTGGATAGCCCTCGCACGCTCCGGGGTTCGCATTGCCCGGGGGCACTGGGCCGAACCGGACGCCCGCATGGTCCTGCTTATTGCCGCGGCAACCGTGCCAGGAGGAGTGACCGGGTTCCTGGCGGAGGATTTCGTCGAAGCATACCTGCGCAGTCCTCTCGTGGTGGCGTTTACACTCATCGGTCTGGCACTTGTCCTCGTCGCTGCCGAGTGGAGAGGACGGAGAGAAAAACGCCTCGAAGGTGTCTCCTGGACCGATGCCTTGATCGTGGGTTTTGCACAGGCGCTGGCGATCATTCCCGGAGTGTCACGGTCGGGTGTCACTATCACAGCAGCCCTGTTCCGGGGGTTCGAACGCGATGCGGCAGCCCGCTTTTCATTTCTGCTTTCAGCTCCGCTGATAGCGGGAGCGGGCGCCAAGCAGGTGTTCGACCTCTTCAACGAAGGGATGAGCAGTGACCAACTGGGGGTGCTACTGGTTGGCATACTGACCTCCGGAATAGTCGGATACGCAGCCATCGCCTTCCTTCTTCGCTATTTGGCAACACACACAACATATGCGTTCGTTTATTATCGGATAACGCTTGGTATTGTGGTCTTACTCGCTTTCTCTATAGGATTTAGATAGAATGCGACGTGATGAAGTGGACGGTTTACCTCACGCCCACCGAGCACCGTCGGATCAACGAATTCGTCGGTCTGCTCTTGGTTACGGTCGCGGTACTGATCAGTCTCAGCCTCGTCTCCTTCGACGCGACGGACCCTTCGTTCAACATCAGCCGAAACGTCCGATTTGAAGATCAACCGGCCAACCTGATTGGCGTCGTCGGTTCACATGCTTCCGACTTGCTGTTTCAGGCGATCGGTTATGCAGGCCTTCTACTGCCGGTTTTCCTCGGCATCTACGCGTTCCATTGGCTGGCGTCATGGAGTGTCGGCACTGTGGGGACCCGACTGGCCGGAATGTCGCTGATGGTCCTGACACTGGCGACTGGCCTTGCGCTCTCCCCTGCTGTTCCCCGGATCGGCGGACAGATTCCGGCAGGCGGGGGTGGCGGTCAACTCCTCGCCGAATGGTTGAGTGCTACGCTCAACCCGCTCGGCACCGTGATCGTACTGGTCGCGTCTTTTCTGGTTTCGCTTCTTCTTGCGACGACTTTTTCTTTTCAGAGGACGATCGACTTTCTTCGGCCACGCCTGCGCTTTGTGGCCGTGTGGCAACAGCAGGCCGTCGGATGGCTGGAGGAACAATCAAGAGAGCGAGTGCGGCGACGCATCGAGCGAAAGAAAGCTCCAGCCCTCGTCACACAACCCGAACCCAAGGCGGAAAAACCCAAAGATGTGCCCCCGCCCCGGGCCAGCAAACGGAGAGTGGCCGAGCAGCCTTCCCTGATCCCTATCGACGAGCCCGTCGTCACGGAAATGGAGCCAGTCCCGCTGAAAACCGTCAACTTCCCTTCCCCTGAACTGTTACTGCCGCCGGAGGATCAGATACCCGTAGATGAAGAGGAACTTCGGGAACGCGCAGACCAGATCGAAGAAAAGACAAAGGAATTCGAAGTCGTAGGACAGGTCCAGCAGATTCATCCGGGGCCTGTCGTAACGACGTTCGAATTCAAACCCGAGCCCGGAATCAAGTATTCCAAGGTAACGGGACTGGATCAGGACCTCTGCCTTGCACTGGAAGCAGAATCGATTCGCATCGACCGGCTTGCCGGAAAATCGACAGTCGGCATCGAGGTGCCGAATCCCGATCGCGCCACGATCACTCTTCGGGAACTTATAGAATCACCCGAATACTTGAAATCTAAAGCCTTGCTGCCGCTGGCTTTGGGCAAGGACATCACAGGGCGCATCATCGTCTCCGATCTTCACAGGATGCCGCACCTTCTGATTGCAGGATCTACGGGAACCGGAAAGTCTGTATCCATAAACTCGTTGATTCTGTCGCTGTTGTTTCGGTCGAAACCGGATCGGGTAAAACTGATCATGATCGATCCCAAGCGGCTCGAGCTGGGGCTGTATCAGGACATCCCCCACCTCCTGGTCCCCGTAGTGACCGAACCTGTCGCTGCGCAAAACGCGCTGAAGTGGGCCGTCGGGGAAATGGAAGGCCGTTACAAGAAATTGGCCAAACGGGGTGTGCGGACGCTCGAAGCCTACAACGAACACATCAAACAGCTACCGATTCCGGGTTTTGGCGAAGAGGAAGAAGAGGACCGCGAGCAGCTCCCCTACATTGTGATCGTAATCGACGAGTTGGCCGACCTGATGATGGTCGCTTCCCGCGAGGTCGAGGAATCGATAACACGCCTCGCGCAAATGGCGCGCGCGGTCGGAATCCATCTCATTCTGGCGACGCAACGACCTTCTGTGGATGTCATCACGGGTCTGATCAAAGCTAACTTCCCGGCTCGTATTTCCTTCCGTGTTGCCACCAAGATCGACTCCCGAACTATTCTCGATGCGAACGGAGCCGAATCGCTCCTGGGTCGCGGTGACATGCTTTTCCTGCCGCCGGGTTCTTCCGCGCCTCATGCGCGCACACGGCCCGATGGTGACCGAAGAAGAGGTCACACGTGTAGCGGACTATCTCAAAGCTCAGGGCAGGCCTTCATACAACGAAAACATCCTCGACTCTCCAGAAGAGCGGCGAGCACGGATGGAACCGGACGGCGCCACCGACGAACTTTACGACACTGCCCTGCGCCTCGTTGTCGAAATGGGGGGAAAGCGTCCACGTCCGCCCTGCAGCGTCGCCTGCGAATCGGCTACGGCCGGGCAGCCAGTCTACTGGACGCGATGGAAGCAGACGGCATGGTCGGCCCACCGGAAGGCAGCAGGCCGCGCGAAGTCCTCGTCAAGGGTGACTATTTCGAAGAGATCGATAATCACCAATAGCGATACCCGGATTACTCAGATTCCACAAAATTAAAGTAAGATCTGCCTCTATGGGCTTTAGAACTGACGCAATACACGCAGGTCAGGAACCCGATCCGACCACAGGCGCGGTTACGGTTCCGATATACCAGACATCTACTTACGTTCAGGAAGGACTGGGAAAGCACAAAGGCTACGAGTATGCCCGGACCGAAAATCCCACACGAAACGCTCTCGAACAGAACATGGCTGCCCTGGAAGGTGGCACCTCCGCGTGCGCATTCGCTTCTGGAATGGCTGCGGAAACGGCGATCACACAGCTCTTGCTCGAGAAAGGCGATCATGCCGTCTGCACGGAGAACGTTTACGGTGGAACCTTTCGTCTTTTCGAAAGCATCGTACGCAACTACGGTGTCGACTTCACTTGGGTCGACACATCCAGCGCAGACAATGTACGCAATGCGATTCGCCCGAACACCAAGATGGTCTTCGTAGAAACACCGACAAATCCGTTGATGTCCATCGGCGACATCGCAGGAATTTCAAGCGTAACCAGAGACGCCGGCTGCCGGCTCGTCGTCGACAACACGTTCATGACCCCCTACTTCCAGCGACCTATTGCGCTGGGCGCAGACATTGTCATCCACAGTACGACGAAGTTTCTCAACGGACACAGCGACAGTGTTGGAGGCGTCGCCGTCCTGAAGGACCAAAAAGATGGAGAGCAACTCCACTTCATCCAGAACGCCGCAGGCGCGATCCTGTCACCATTCGATTCCTGGTTGGTGTTGCGCGGCGTCAAGACGCTTCCAATCCGGATGGAGGCCCACAATTCCAACGGAATGGCGATTGCACAGTATCTGGATTCAAAAAGCCAGGTTCAAACCGTGTACTACCCGGGCCTTTCAGATCACCCTCAACACCAACTGGCGAAACAGCAGATGTCCGGTTTTGGAGCGATGATCGCGTTCGACCTCGGATCGCTGGAAGCGGCCTCGGGGTTTCTCGAACGCGTTCGACTCTGTTCTCTCGGCGAAAGCCTGGGCGGCGTAGAAACGCTGATCTCACACCCCGCAACAATGACTCACGCGTCCGTACCGGAGGAAGACAGAGAACGCCTGGGCGTCACAGCCGGTCTGGTTCGAATTTCGGTTGGAATAGAAGACATCGAGGACCTGATTGCGGATCTGGAACATGCGTTTGAAGAATAGGAACAACGCAGAAACGCAGAGGACGCGGACAAATTATTTATCTGCGTCCTCTGCGCCCTCAGCGTCTCTCGGTTAGTATTTCTTTCACCTAATCCACTGAGTCTTCAATCCACTTCAAGTAAGATTCGGATCCGTTGTCGATCTTGAAGGCGACGAACTCCGGCAGATCGTAGCTGTGAAGCTCGAGAACACGCTGCCGGACCCGATCGACGCCGCCAGCAGTAGTCTTGATTACCAGCAGGCATTCGGCATCCCAATTCAACCGGCCCTCCCACCGATAGCAGGATTCAACTGAAGAAACCACGTTCACACAAGCGGCGAGCTTCTCGGAGACGAGTGCTTCGGCAATCGCTCCCGCTTCGTCACGTGATCCGCAGGTCACCATGGCGATCATTGATTCAGTCATAAAGGGCGGATACCTTCCCGTCATTTACTGAGAAACGACTGTTAAGATAGCGACGGGTATGGCAGCTACGATCAAGTTTGGAACCTCGGGATGGCGCGCGATCATCGCCGAGGACTTCACCTTTGCCAACGTACGGCTGGCAACCGAAGCAATCGCGCAACACATCCTTAAGCGATCACCTTCACCGACGCTGCTGGTAGGATACGACACTCGATTCGCTTCTGAACACTTCGCCGCCCAGGTTGCAAACGTCCTTTCCGCAGACGGCATCCACGCTCTCGTCTCGGACAAGCCTGTGCCCACTCCCGCTGTTTCCTTCTCAGTACGCCACCGAAAACTCGACGGAGCAATCAACATAACAGCCAGTCACAATCCTGGCGAATATAACGGCCTGAAGTTCTCCGGCGCCGATGGCTCGCCCGCCTTACCTGATGTGACAGAAAGTATCGAGCGTGCCATCATCGAGCTTCAGAAGAGTGATTGGCAATTTCAATCGGTTCCGGCGCCAGAGAACATCGAAGGCGTCGATATCCGGGACGAATACCTCAGAAGCCTCACAACAAAGATCGACTTCGAAGCCATCCGCAGATCCGGAATTCGCATCGGTTACGACCCGCTCCACGGCGTCGGGGCGGGATATCTCGACTATCTTTTGGAATCCGAAGGAATCACCCCCTATACCCTGCACACCGAACGCGACGTCTACTTTGGCGGCGACCACCCCGAACCCGATGAGGAGAATCTTGGAGGCCTGAAGCATGCCGTGCTGCATGAGGAACTCACACTTGGATTCGGAACCGACGGCGATGCGGACCGCTTCGGCATACTCGATTCGAACGGCGACTACGTCTACCCGAACGAAGTCATCGCCCTGCTTCTGGACTACCTCGTCGAGAGCCGGGGTTGGGGTGGGGCCGTCGCCCGCACCGTGGCCACAACCCACCTGATCGATCGCGTCGCCGAGCTCCACGGTCTGGAGGTACTCGAAACTCCCGTCGGTTTCAAATACATCGGGGAATATATCGAACAGGGCCGGATCATTCTGGGAGGCGAAGAAAGTGCGGGCCTTGCGATTCAGGGACACCTGCCGGAAAAGGACGGGATCTTGGCCTGCCTCCTGGTCGCCGAAATGGTCGCCGAGCGCGGGAAATCATTGAGCACACTACTGAAAAACCTTTTTGAACGGACCGGTGCAGTGTATAATCGTCGTCTGAACATTCGGCTTAAGCCATCTGTTCGGAATGCGTTGGACGCAAAAATTGCATCCAACGTTTCAGACTTCTTCGGTAAGAAGGTTGAGAAGACAGACCGAACCGATGGTCTGAAGCTGATATTTGGAGACGGCAGCTGGGTCCTGGCCAAGCCTTCGGGCACAGAACCGGTCGTCAGATTTTACGCGGAAGCGACGAGCCGCCGGGAACTGGAGCAGCTCCTCGAATACGGGGAACGATGGACAACCGAAGCATAGCTCAGGGAATGATGGTCCGAGTGGGTCTCGCCGTTTTCGGCCTGTTGACTCTGGCCACTCTCGTCTTAACCCTGATCAGCGACCGTGGCCTGCTGGAAGTCCGTCGAAAAACCACCGAACTGGCCGAACTCCAGGCCGAGATCCAGACACTGGAAACCGAGAACGTACAGTTGGCACAGGAAATCCGTAACCTGCGCACCGAACCGTCCGAAATCGAGCGCCGTGCGCGCGAAGACCTGAGGCTGGTCCGACCCGGTGAAATCATTCTGGTCTTACCCTCCGACGGCCCTCGACCCGAATCCGTTCGTTGAGATTAAAGGGTTACTGCCCTCCCCCACTCTCGTCCGCTTGACGATCCGTAACAGAGTTCTTAAGATGGTAACCACGACGCGGGGTGGAGCAGCGGTAGCTCGTTGGGCTCATAACCCAAAGGTCGGGGGTTCAAATCCCTCCCCCGCAATAACAGGCAGCCCATAAGGGAACGATTAAGGTCACCGGAAGGTGGCTTTTTTTGTTGGGCTTAGCGGGATTTCCTTTGAGCATCACGTCTACGAACGATTGAGCCCTACTGCACCACTTCGGTGATGGAAGGCGTTTGTACCACAGATGTACCACAAGAAATCTTCAGGGCCTCATCTAACACGTCGGCGGCCTTCTGAACATCGTCGTCGTTAACATCCGTGTAGATATTGGCTGTGGTCTGAATATCGGCATGACCGAGTAGTACTACTGTGTTACAAACGAAGCGGTCCACAGAACGGACAACGAGGAAGCTGCTGAATCAGGAAGCGGGCGATGCGAATGCGAAGCGTGGCAATCGAGCAGGGGTTATGTCGTTCGGGCCGGATCCGGGGTTCCGCGGGGTTTGAAGTGTTTGGGGAGTTTGGGGACGGATAGTCCAACATGCTCGACAAATGCAGAGGGGGAAAAACGGCTCCGCTCGGCGACCAGGAACCCATAAGAGGCAATACATAAGGTGCCATGATGGTGAAATCCACGCCAGCCGCGACCTTCGTAGTGTCCCAGACCGAGTTCCTGCTTGAGTTCCTGATAGTCGCGTTCGATGATCCAGCGCTGTTTGGCCTGACCGGCCAGATCGGAAAGCGAGGTATGGGCCCCAAGAGTGGAGAGCCAGTACCGGATCGGTTCGGATGCGGTCTTGGGCCACTCGACCAACAACCACTCTTTCGGATGCGGCGAGTGGCGCTCGTGATCCAGATGAGCGGGACGAATGCGAACTGCGGCGAAACGGGAACGCAGGGTCTCGGAGGTGCCTTCGCGCCAGGAGACGTTCTTCCAACGCTGGGGAGACAACGAGAGGGCCAGTTGCTTGACCGAAACCGGTTGATGTTTCTTGTTGCGCTGCATGCGGGTCGGTGTCCGTCCGCGGCCGGTCAAGGATTTCGGCGGCAAGGGACCCTGGCCCGGTTTCCACACGGTCGTGGTGCCTTGCACCCCTAGGACGTAGCTAAGTCCGAGTTCGGTGATGCCGTGCCGGAACTTGTAGTTGTTGCCGTAGGCCGTATCGCCCAGAACCGGTGCCGGAGCAATGCCGTCATCGACGGCCTGCCGGATTTGTTCCAAAGCAATTTGAGGTTTAGTTTGAAATCGAACGTCTTCGGGAATAGCGGCTTTGCTTCGACGTTCCGGATCCTTCGCCCAGGTCTCGGGGAGGTAGAGTCGCCATGCCACCGGCAAGCTGGATTTCGCTGTCGCCACCGACAGGCTCACCGCCACCCGGCAGTTCTCAGGTTTGCCGACCTGTCCACAGTATTGCCGGGCCACACCCACCGAGTGGGTCCCCTTTTTCACGAATCCGGTGTCGTCGACAATCCAGGCTTCAATCGGACCGTTGGCTTCCATCGCCCCCAGCGCGTACTGTCGAACTTCTGCCAACAGAGCCGCATCGTCCCAGGGCGCATCCGCGACCAGATGATGTAGCGACTGGTGCATTCGGCGTACATTATCCGGAGCCAATCGTGCAGCCATCGGCTCCACACTCTTACGTTTGATCGGCAGCAACAACCCGGTGCAGTACGACTTCAACGGTTCATGACGATCGGCGTGTCCTGCGGCCGACGCCAGGCGTTCCAAATAGGCCGCAAAACGTTTTTCCTGAGTGCCTGGCGCCTTCGATTTGGCGCTCATGACCGGATGCTAACATAAAATAGACCGTTTGTAACACAGTAGTACTAGTGAGCGCTCCGAAATTGCTCACTGTCCCCAATTTAATTCTGTCCCTCGACCCAGACTTCCCCGTCTTCGAAATATTCCTTCTTCCAGATAGGGACGATCTTCTTCAGTCGGTCAATTGCGTAGTGACAGGCATCAAATGCAGCACGACGATGAGGTGACGTTACGATGACCGCCACCGAAGCTTCACCAATCTCGAGTCGACCCAGACGATGGACAATGCCGATGGAATCGATTTCCCATGTCTTGCGGACAAGTTGGCCGATTTCTTCGCATTTTTTCAGGGCCATTCCTTCGTAGGCTTCGTAGATCAGGTATCGGGTCGCCTTCCCTTTCGAATGATTTCGAACGACGCCTTCGAATACACAGATCGCCCCGTCCTCGTCTTGCAGCAGTTCTCGGGAAATCTTTACCGAATCGATCGGTTCCTGCGTGATTTCGTAAAACTCATGGGGGCGGTTTCGTCTCAAAGAATGGCCGGACACTTCTCCTCCACTTACAGGGGGGAAAACGGCGATTTCGTCTCCCTCCTCGACCGTGTGGGTTTGTTCTACGTATTCTTCGTTTACGGCTGTCAGGAGGATTGGCCTATACGGTTTCAGGCCGGGATGGTTCGATTCGAGTTGTTCGAGAACCTCCGCCACTGTCGAGTTGAGGCTGACATCAAGGGTAAGATCCCGCGATCCGACAATATCTTTCAGCGACGCAAAGAAAAGAACGTTGACCCGCACTCGATCCCCCGCTATTTGAGTAGATGCTGAAAACAGTCTGGATGTGACGACAAAAAGCGCATTCGCCGCAGCCATCGAATACGCTACTCTCGAATTGGATTGGATCATATCACAACGTGATAGACTCATATTCCCTATGAGATACGCGGTTTTGTCGGCACTGGGACTCCTTCTCCTGGTCGCACCGAGCGGCTGTGGTTCGGGCCTGTCAGCGCGCAACGCGAGGTCTCAGATTGCAAGCCTTGGAGACTCCGAGCTGGTTCCTTCCGACGTTGCTATCGAAAGGATTGTCACCGAGAGCGGAGACCGGATGATTGCCGAAACGAGCGTCAAGATGGCGTTCCAGTTCGAGAGGGGACCGGACGGAGACTGGATGATCGTTTCAGCCCGCCTGGGTGATCGGCAGTGGGTCGATGTCGGTATGTTCCTCAGGGCTCTGGAAGCGCAGAACAACGAACAGACCACCGTCGCAATGCAACAACTCGCGTTTGGGGTGAATGCATATCGAGACGAAAACGGGGCCCTTCCGGAAATCAGCCCGGATGGCTACCTATCGGACATCTTGCATCCCTTGTTCATATCGGAATTGATTCGGGACGATGCATGGGGTAGCCCTATTGGTTATGAATCCGGCGATGGGAGTTACAGCCTCAGGTCTTCCGGGCCCGACCGCGTGGTGGGCAGTCCCGACGACATCGTCGTCAGTCCCACAGCCAACTGAGCTCTAAAACGACCCTCTACAACGTGTTAGAATTGCCTGCGTATGGATATTCGCAAAGTGGCCGAGGCCGCGCTTCCTACGAAGTTCGGGACTTTCCGGATTTTCAGTTTCGAGGAAAAGTCCGGCAACGAGAGCATCATCGCTCTGGTGATGGGCACTCCCTGGAATGAGCCGTCTGCGCTGGTGCGGATTCACTCCCAGTGTCTTACCGGAGAGACTTTTTCTTCGTCCCGTTGCGACTGCGGCGATCAGTTGGAACTCGCCCTTCAAAAGATATCCGAAGAAGGCGAGGGCATCCTGATCTATCAGTTAGCCGAAGGCCGCGGTATCGGTCTCATGAACAAGCTGCTGGCTTACGAACTTCAGGATTCCGGTCACGATACCGTTGAGGCCAATCATCAGCTCGGATTCGAAGCCGATCAGCGAACCTATACACTGTGCGGGGCAGTTCTGAATGAGTTTGCTGTCCGGCGAGTCCGGCTCATGTCGAATAACCCGCAAAAGCTTGCTGCTCTTGAAGAAGCCGGTATCGACGAGATTGAACGTGTCCCCATCGAGATTCCGCCCTCCAACACCACCGAACATTATCTGCGGACGAAAAAAGACAAGCTCGGCCACCTCTTGCGAAAAGTCTGAGCCTCTGGAGTCGTCAGAGTTCAGCTAATTGGAGACGGTCGGCGATTTCCTTTGCTTCGGAGAGAAGCGCGGAAGAATCGACCCTCACCCGTTCCCCGCCCAAAAAAGTAGCTAAAACGCTTTTCCGGCTCGCAGAGTACACCATCGTCTCGACGGGATCGTAAACAGGTTGGAGTGCGACGTCTCCCAGATCGACAACCGCAAGGTCGGCCAGTTTGCCTGTTTCGATGCTGCCGAGATATTTTCCCAAGCCGAGCGCACGAGCCCCGCCGAGCGTTGCCATACCGAGCGCCTCAGTCGCGGTAATCGCCGTAGAGCTTTCCGATCGGGTTCTCTGAAGAAAGGCCGCGGTGCGCATTTCCTCGAACATGTCGACGACGTTGTTGCTTGCGACGCTGTCGGTGCCGAGACCGACCTCGATTCGAGCCTCCAGAAACTCGCTGACCGGTGCGATTCCATGCCCCAGCTTCAGGTTCGATTTCGGGCAGTGAGCGATGGCAGTCCCAGACTTTTTGAGAAGTTCTACATCCTGGGCATCACAGTCGATGGTGTGGATAGCCAGGGTCTGTGGGCGAAGAATTCCCAAACTGTCGAGATAGGCGATAGGCGTGATTCCGTAAGCAGTGACAGGGATATCGCGACCTTTCAAGAATTCGGCGAAGGGCCCGGTCCCGTCTCGAACGAAATTCCCTTCCTCGGATGACTCCGCCAGATGGACTGCGATCGGGAGGTTCGCCTTGTCCGCATACCCACAGACCTCGCGGTACAAGTTTGCCGAAACCGAGTAGGGCGCATGAGGAGACACTCCGACCCGGCAGGTGGGTGACTCGTTCCCGCGCATCGCGTCCACTTTATCGATCAACGCCCTCAGGGCGTCCGGTGCCACGTCTTCAGACGGGCCGAAGACTTCTTGATAGGCAACTCCCCGCAAGCCGAATTCGTTCATTGCCGACCAGCCAGCTCCCAGATCCGTCACTTCGCCAACGGCAGTCACGCCGGCTTCAAGACACTCGATCGCGCCGAGTCGCGCCGAACACAGAAGATCTTCCGATGTTAAGTGTTTGTACTTGGTTCGCGTCAGAGCGCGGATCCATTCGAAAAACGGAAGGTTCTCAAGAAATCCCCGAAGAACGGTAAACTCGAGGTGGACGTGCGTGTTGACGAAACCGGGGATAATCGCGCAACCGTCGAAGAACTCGACAGGCACACCGTCGGGAGCCCCCTGTCCGATTTCAACGATCCGCCCATCTTCGATCAGAATGACTCCATCTTTGACCGGCGGGGTTGAAACCGGACAGATCCAATCTGCGCGAATTGCTTTGGCACGGCTCACACCTTCTTCTTCGCCTCTTGCCAAAGCGATTCCATTTCCTCAAGGGTCCATTCGGAACTCGGTTTGCCGGCACGGAGTAGTTCCTGTTCCACGTAATCAAAGCGAGACCGGAACTTCCGGTTCGCGCTCTTGAGTGCAGACTCGCTGTCGATTTCCAGGAAACGCGCGATGTTGACCAGGACAAAGAACATGTCTCCGAGCTCGCTTTCGATTTCGTCGCGATGAGTCCGGCTCCCCGACTCCGCGATCGCTTCGCGCAACTCGGGAATCTCTTCCTGAAGCTTTTCGAAGACGGCGTCGATCTTTGGCCAATCGAAACCGACGCGAGCCACACGAGAGGAAATCTTGTGTGCCTCGTGTAACGCGGGAAGTTTTCTGGGAATGCCGTCGAGCACATTCGGAGGAGCCTCTCCTCCGTCTGCTTTCTCCTGGCTCTTGATTGCCTCCCAGTTGTCGACAACGTCACTGGCCGAGGACGCTTTTTCCTCGCCGAATACGTGAGGGTGCCGGCGGATGAGTTTTTCCGAGATGCCGTCGATTACATCGTCGATCCCAAATTCGCCCAGCTCTTCCCCGAGGCGGGCATGGAAGACAACATGCAGAAGGAGATCTCCCAGTTCTTCGGCCAATCCGTGGTGATCCTCTCTATCGATGGCTTCGAGGACTTCGTAGACCTCCTCGACGAGCATCGGCTTCAGAGACCTGAAGTCCTGTTCCTTGTCCCACGGGCATCCATCGGGCCCCCTCAACCTAGCCATGATCTGGACAAGCTCTTCAAACTTGGTGCCCGTCATCGGTCCTCCCCTCAAAAATTAGTTATTATACAGGCGCTCTTGTTTTCTGCTGATACTACTGGGGTTATCGCCGGGTTGGCAGTGAGGCTGCGGGGAACGAACAAAAAGTAATTCTCAGCGTCCGAGAAGATCGTTTGCGAGGACTTGACCCTTTTCTTGCCAATAACCCTCACCTCTTGTATCGTTTAGCCAAATTTACTGTAGGTGCGGTCTATGACCGCACAACACTGCCAAAACGATGGAATCCGGCACCAAACTCGGCCATTATGAGATCAGCACACTCCTCGGTAAGGGTGGCATGGGAGAAGTGTGGCGAGCCCGTGATACGAAACTTGGCCGTGAAGTCGCTATTAAGACGCTGCCGGAAGAGTATGCGAAAGACGCGGATCGTCTTGCACGGTTTGAACGTGAAGCCAAACTACTCGCTTCTCTGAACCATCCCAACATTGCAGTCATTGAACCGCCCCGGGAATCCCGGAGACCGTTTTAGTTGAGTCCGGCCTCGACGAGGCCGGACGGCGGATTCTGATAATACAGCTGCTCAAACTCGGCTGGAGGGATATCTCCGATCGGTTCCAGCAATCGTTTGTCGTTGTACCAGCAGACCCAATCCAGCGTCGCGAACTCCACATCATCGAGCCCCTTCCAGGGTCCCTCCCGTCGAATAACTTCGGTCTTGTACAGTCCGATAACGGATTCGGCGAGAGCGTTGTCGTAGGAATCTCCGATGCTGCCCACCGAAGACTCGATGCCGGCCTCAGCCAGGCGTTCGGTGTAGCGGATCGACAGATACTGCACCCCGCGATCGCTGTGATGGATCAGACCGTTGGTGTCGGAGCGCGACCAGAGCGCCTGTTCCAGAGCATCCAGTGCAATGTCAGTCTTCAGCGAGTTCATCGTTCTCCAGCCGACGATCTTCCGGGAGAACACGTCGATGACGAAGGCGACGTACACGAATCCACGCCACGTCGCCACGTAAGTCAGATCCGCGACCCATAGCTGATTCGGTCGGGTCGCTGTGAAGTCCCGATCGACAAGATCGGGCGGTCGCAGCGCAGAATCGTCCGCTATTGTCGTCTTGAACTTCCGGCCGCGAACGACACCCTGTAGGCCCATATCCCGCATCAAACGGGCCACGGTGCAGCGAACCACCTGCTGTCCCTCACGGTTGAGCTGCTTCCAGACTTTCCGGGCACCATAGACCTGGCGGTTCTCACGCCAGACCCGATCGATCTCTACACAAAGCGAAGCGTCCCGCTTTGTCCTCGCCGGCAATCGATCCGGATCGCGTCGTCGTGCCGCGTGCTCGTAATACGTCGACGGGGCGATGTGCAGCATGCTGCACATCGACTCGACCCCATATTGGCTCCGATTTCGATCGATGAGCTCGGTCACCACTTTCCTCGGCGGTCGAGTTCCGCCTGCGCGAAAAATGCCGATGCTTTCTTCAGGATCTCGTTCGCCCGCTTCAGCTCACGATTCTCTCGCTCCAGTTCCTTCAGACACTGCTTCTCGTCTGTGGTCAGGCCCGCACGTCGGCCTGTGTCCCGTTCGGCCTGCCGCACCCACTTCCGCAACGTCTCGGCCGTACATCCGATCTTCGATGCGATCGATGCCATTGCTGCCCATTGCGATTCGTGCTCGGCCTGGTGCTCGAACACCATCCGGACTGCGCGCTCACGAACTTCCGGTGAATATCTGCTTGATCTTCCCATGATGACTCCCATCCTCTCAAGAAATGGAGTCTCCGGAAAACCCGGGGCGGTTCACATTCACGGGTTTGAAGAAGACAACGGAACGCACTTCCTTGTTTTGGAACTCGTCGAAGGGAACACGCTCGCTGATCGGTTAAAGAGTGGTGCTATTCCCGTGGAGGAATCACTCAAGCTGGCCCTCCAAATCGCCGAGGCGTTAGAAGCGGCCCATGACAAAGGTGTCATCCACCGTGATCTGAAACCGTCGAACATCAAAGTTACGCCTGATGGAAAGGTGAAGGTGCTCGACTTTGGTTTGGCGAAGGCATTTGCCGCTGATGAGCGTGATTCCCTGTCGAACGTTCCGACGTTGAGTGCATTGGCGACGAAGCCGGGCACGATTTTTGGGACGGCAGCGTACATGTCGCCTGAGCAGGCCCGGGGAGAGACGGCCAACAGGAGGGCCGACATCTGGGCGTTCGGTTGCGTCTTTTTCGAGATGCTGACAGGACGAAAGGCATTCGCCCGCCCAACGCTGAACGAAACTCTGGCCAAGGTGCTCGAGAGTGATCCGGATCTGGCCGCGCTCCCCGCCCTGTCTCCGCTGATCCGGCGTCTGGTCGTCCGGTGTCTGGAAAAAAATACCAGAGATCGGCTTCAGCACATCGGTGATGCGCGAATCGATGTCCGGGATGCGTTGGCACGACCCACGCTGGACGTCGCCGGCCGAACGCCGGGCCCGGGCGCCGCAAGCGCGCGCCTGAAGTTCATGTGGGCAGCCATCGGTGGAATCGTTTGTGTCGCCGCGTTGGTCGGGTGGTTGGTGACGACTCGTTCCGGTCCAGATGCGTCACGTCAAGTTGTGCGCCTGGACGTCACTCCGATCGCGCCGCTGAGATCCAACGCCCTGATGCGCTTGACCGCCATTTCACCCGACGGCGCACACATCGCGTATTCAACGAACGCTTCACTCGTGATCCGCTCCCTGGAACGCTCGGACACGGTGTCACTGAGCACTGGAGCCAGTCCGTTCTTTTCAGCGGACAGCCAGTGGGTCGCTTTCTTCAGCGGGGTGTCCGGAAATCTGATGCGGGTGCCCGTCGGTGGAGGAAGCCCGAGTCTTGTCACCTCTGTTCCTGTCAGGGAGCTCGGTGGGAGCTGGGGTGCTGATGACACGATCGTTTTCGCAAACAACGTGGGCCTGTTTCGGGTTCCTGCTGAAGGTGGAGAGCCGGAGCTGCTTGTTCGTCCGGGTCCGGAACGAGGTGAGCTTTTCTACGCGTGGCCTGAAATCCTTCCCGGAGACCGCGCCGCTCTGTTCACGATCGTCCCGGAGGAACCGGGTGCGGGTTTCAATATCGCTGTCATCGACCTGGAGACGCTCGAAATTAGAACCCTCCTGCGAGGCGGGAGCGCTGCCCAGTACGCCGCAAGCGGGCATCTGATCTACGCGGATGAGGGACGACTGCAGGCGGTGCCGTTCGACATCGGCTCGTTAGAGGTCGCGGGGGCGCCGATGACAATGGGAGTTGAAGCGCTTGCCTCGGCTCGGGATGGAAGAGCGGAATTCGACATTTCGGCGACCGGAACACTCGCCTACGTGCCAACGGAGCCCGAAGGGACCTCCAGTTTTGTCTGGGTCGACCGCGAGGGCCGCGAGGAAGAGGTGGGAGCACCGGCGCGGCCCTACGTCTATCCCCGGATTTCGCCCGATGGGACTCGTGTGGCTGTCGATGTCGGTGGCCGCAACCGAGATATCTACATCTGGGATTTCGAGCGCGAGAACATGACACGTCTGACCGATCATCCGACAGAGGACCTGTTTGCGGTTTGGAGCCGGGACAGTCAACGTATCTTTTTTTCGTCTGACAGGAACGGCGTTTTCAACATATTTTCGAGGGCGGCTGATGGCGCGGCTCCAGCGGAACTCGTCTTTGAAAGTCCCCGGGTCCATATGCCGAATTCCCTGACTCCGGACAGCTCACGGTTAATGATTGCAGAGGCGAGGTCGGGCGCCGGCTTTGACGTCATTCGGCTCACAGTTGGCGCCACTGGTGAGATCGCGCCGGTGCTTGCGACGGAATACAATGAGTTCGGCGCCGAAGTATCTCCCGACGGAAACTGGATGGCCTATCAGTCGAACGAAACAGGTCAGATGGAGGTCTGGGTGCGCCCGTTTCCGGAAGCGAACCAGCGACGCATCAAGATATCAGTCGCAGGCGGCGCACAGCCGCTATGGGGACCGGACGGCCGTGACCTGTTTTATCTGAACCAGGCGGGTGACATGATGGCCGCCCCGGTCCAGCTTGCACCGGACTTTACGCTGGGAGTGGGCATAGAACTCTTTCCAAATAGAGGATACCGGACCAACGCGGTCGGGGCCCGCGCCTACGCTCTGTCACCGATCGACGGGAGATTCCTCATGAAAAAGCTGGTAACTGATTACTCTGGAGGAAACAACATTTCGGTTGTCCTGAACTGGTTTGAAGAGCTGCGCGAGCGCGTGCCGGTGGATTGAGTACCGACATCCAAGTCGGCCCGCATCTTCTTGAACATTGAAAGACACCCGCCTGTGGAGGTTCATTTATGATTCGCCGATTGACTTTGTTTCTGTTGACTTGCCTGGTTGCTTCGCAGCTGGTGTTTGAACCGCCCGCCGCCGCCCAGGAACAAGATGGTACGACTGCATCGACTCACTTCGAGTTTTACGATGATCCGGCAGACTTTTCCTTTGCCATCGTAGGTGATCGTACAGGAGGACTTCGTCCGGGTGTGTTTGGCGCGGCTGTTCAGAAGCTGAACTTACTGAAACCGACGTTTGTAATTTCGGTGGGAGACCTGATCGACGGGACGGATAACAGTGAACTTGCCAGTCGAGAATTACTCGAAAGCCAGTGGGGTGAGTTCAGGGGATTGGTCGATCAATTGGACATGCCTTTCTTCTTCGTAGGCGGCAACCATGATCTTGCCGGGTCTTTACTGGAAACAGTATGGCGCGAACAATTCGGTTCACCTTACTACAGTTTCCGATATCAAGACGTGCTGTTCGTTGCCTTGAACAGCGAGGATCGACCTGCGGGAGGTATCGAGGACCCAGCGGGACCGCCGGGACTCGAGATGACACCGTTCGGACATATCGGAGAAGCGCAGTTTGCCTGGCTTCAGGAGACAATAGACGCGAACGAGGACGTTCGATGGACGATGATGTTCCTTCATCGGCCCATGTGGCTGTACGGTGACGATTCGAACTGGGCTGAAATTGAAGAGATTTTAGGCACTCGACCTCGAAACGTATTTGGAGGTCATCACCACACCAGGTATTCGAGATCGAATGTGAGCGGCAATTGGTACTACGAACTGGCGACGACGGGAGGAGGAAGCGACCTTACGGGACCGGGCGTCGGCGGTTTCGATCATATTGCATGGATAACGCTAACGGAGGAAGGTCCAATTGTCGCAAACGTTATGTTGGACGGAATCTTCGGGAATGACCCTGTCGCAGAGGCACTGCGGGAGGTTCCAGCTCCCACTACAAACTAAAGTGCTGTTGCCCTAAACGACCATGAAAATGATTCTCAACGCCCGATAAATCACCCCGGCTCAACCGGTCGATGCAACACTTCACATGAAAGGAGCGGTGAAGTGTATGCCATCTTGGCTTTTGTCTCGCGAGCTACTGGCGCTCTGACCAGCTGCGACGCGCTGGCTGGCACTCCGGCCATGATCCTGCCTCACCCGTATCCGGGTCCACGGGAAACTCGGTCCGGCGGTCTCGTGGCAGGCGATCTTCCTCCTCCGATGCCATGTATGCGAGCATCGCGTACAGAGTGGCGTTGTGCTTGAGATCGGCGAATATCACCTTGTCGAAGGTGTCGCGATTCGTGTGCCAGGTGTAGGGGCTGTAGCTCCAGTTGAGCGACCTGAGGCTGAACGACGGCGCGCCGTAGCAGACGAACGAAGCGTAGTCACTGCCACCACTTCCGGGCATCCCTGGAAAGTCGAACTTCACGTCCGCGGAGAATTCGGCCGGAAGCCCGGAGAACCAGCGCGAGAGATAGCCGGATGCTCCGATCAGGCCCTGGTAGGACACGTTCACGATCCGCCCCGTTCCGTTGTCCTGATTGAAGAGAGCCTGGAGATTCTCCACGACCTCGGGATTGTCGGCGGCAAAGCCTCGGGAGCCGTTGAGGCCCTGCTCCTCTCCACCCCAGTGTCCCGCGATGATCGTGCGGCGTGGGTTGGGATAGGCCGCCTGCAAGATCCGCATGGCTTCGAGCATCGTCATTGCGCCGGTCCCATCGTCCGTCGCGCCTGAGGCCGCGTCCCACGAATCGAAGTGCGCCGAGAGCACGATGTACTCGTTCGGCAGCTCCGTACCCGGAATCCGGGCAATCGTGTTGAACACCGGACCCTCGCCGAGGAACTCGGAATCGGCCATGACCTCGATCACGGGATGCTGTCCATTCTCGGCAAGACGATAAAGCAACCCGTAATCCTCACAACCAGCCGTCAACGCGGGGATCCGCTCGGTGCCGGCAGCAAACATCTGGTGGGCACCCCAGCCACCTGACCAGCGCGACGCAATCACACCGGCCGCGCCCGCACTCTCGAGACGGCGGGCAATGGCCGTCTCCGAGCCCCGCCCAGTGATCTCGAGTCCGGCCCGGGCCATCGAATCCTTCCAGGCCTGCTCCGCCGCGCTTCTCTCCTCCCGCATCTGATCGAACGACGCCTCGGTCGCCCACTGCTCCCAGTCGGCGTCGGGTCGGCACGTGGGCTGGGCGAACGCGATGGCGACGAACTTCCCCTGGACACTCGGCAGCCAGGCCTCGAACTCCGCGAGGCTGGCGACCTCCGGAATGATCACCACTTCGCCACGGATCGTTTGCCCCTCGGTGCCCGGACTCCAGGCCAGCAGGGTTGCTTCCAGCGTGCGCACGCGCGGCTCTACCAGATCGACGTGTGTACGGCCACGCTGCCACCGCATCCAGGTCCCGTACTGCTCCTTCTTGGCGTCGATGCCCCAGCTCGCGTACTTGCCGACGAGCCAGTCGTTGCCCGCTTCGTGTCCGGGGCTGGCTGTCAGACGCGGTCCGACCAGGTCGAACAGCTCTTGAGCCAGAGGGTAGGTCTGAGACCTCTCCATCCCCTCCTCCCACATCTGCCGCAGGACGGGGTCGTGGGTCGGAAACGTCTGTGCGGCGACAGGCACGTTCACGGCCAGCATGGCGGCGGTCAGCAATCCGAGTACAGCGACGAGGCGCTTCATGGCATAGTCCCTCCGTGTGATGTGAAACCCTTCAATGGTCAGGCCGGATTATAGCGTAGTCAGGCCGGGCGAAGGCCGGATGTCAGGCCGAGGCTCACCAGCCTCGGCAGTTTTCCCGCTAGCGAAGTATAGTGTTCCGGACCAAAGGTTTACCGGCTGTCAATCTTGACGATTTCCATCAGGACTTTTCTTCGAGGCAACTGAAGAGTGATCTCGTCCCCGACTTCCCGCGACCTTAAGGCCCTGGCTATCGGCGAGATCCAGCTGATCTTCCCGTTATCCGGATCCGTTTCGTCGACACCGCAGATCTGGTAGGTTTTTTCACGTCCTTCTTCGTCGCACACCGTGACCCTCGCGCCGAAAGACACGCGGTCGGCACTCTGTTTGGCGGGATCAATCACCTCGAAATTGGCAATGCGCTCCCCGAGGAGTCGAATCTGGCGGTCGATCTGGCGCTGTTTTTTCTTCCGGGCCGGATCGCCCCGAGGCCCAGCCGCTTTCAGCGCCGCAGGCCGTTCCTTGTGGATGAGGTCGTCCAGGCGTTCCTTCACACGGGCAGCGCCGCTCGGAGTGATGTAGTTCTTTGCACCGAGAGGTAAAACCTCGATCGGGTCGCGCATCGGATCGTCGACATCTTCGTTATCGGATTCTTTGGTAAATGCTCTGGCCATGGTGCCTAGTTAGGTCGATGGGGAAAAAACTAGGTCAAGTCCTGATCAATCCCCTTCCCGGACATCGAGACGCTCCATGAGATGGGAACCCGCAGTTTTCTCGCCTTGAGGATTCAGCGTTTGTCCACCACGACCACACCCTCCTTAAGGACCACCTGGGTGTTGAGCATGTTCCAAAAGCCCTCTAGGAGCCTGCGCCGTAGGAAGTGAATGAGATAATAGTGTCGCAGTTAGGAGGAGAATGCGATGCCGACGACGTTTCGCCCGTACCAGCCGGAGCAGGGGTTGCTGCTGGCGCCGGATATACGGGATTGGTTGCCGGAGGGGCACTTGGCACACCATGTGAGCGATCTGGTGGACGGATTGGACTTGACGGCGTTTTACGCGCCTTACGAGGGGGACGGTCGTCGCAAGTCGCCGTATGAGCCGCGGATGATGGCGAAGGTGCTGATCTACGGGTACGCGACGGGGGTGTTTTCGTCCCGAGGGCTGGCGCGGAAGCTGGAGGAGGACGTGGCATTTCGGGTGTTGGCGGCGGGGAATTTTCCGAGCCATCGGACGATTTGCGAGTTTCGCCGGCGTCATTTGTCGGATTTCAAGGCGCTGTTTGTGGAGGTGGTCGGTCTGGCGCGCGAGACCGGGGTTGGGAACTTCGGCAAGTTGTCGATCGACGGGACGAAGGTTCGAGCCAATGCCAGCAAGCGCAAGGCGATGAGTTACGGTCGGATGCAGGAGGAGGAGCGGCGCCTGGAGGGCGAGATCGAAGCGTTGCTGTCGCGCGCGCGGGAGACCGATGCGGCGGAGGACGCGCGTTTCGGGGAGGCGCATCGCGGCGATGAGTTACCCGAGGAGTTGCGCCGCCGGGAGGATCGGCTGGCGGCGATCCGGGCGGCCAGGGCGCGATTGGAGGCCAGGCAACGGGAGGCCGACGAGGCGCGGGGACGCGAGCCCGGTTCGAAGCGCAACCGGAAGAGCGGGCGGCCCTACAAGCGGGAATACGGCGAGCCGGACGAGAAGGCGCAGGACAACTTCACCGATCCCGAAAGCCGGATCATGAAGACCTCATCGGAGGGTTTTCAGCAGTGCTACAACGCGCAGGTGGCGGTGGAGGGAGAGAAGCAGTTGATCGTCGCCACCGAGGTGTCGTCGAACGCCAGCGACCAGGGTCGGCTGGTCCCGTTGGTGGACGAGGTGGAGGCCACCCATGGGGAACGGCCCGAGACGGTGCTGGCGGATGCGGGCTACTGCAACGAGGACGACCTGGAGGCGCTGGAGGCGCGCGGCGTGGACGGCTATGTGGCCTTGGGCCGGGAGGGCCGGCGCGCGGTCGCGGTAGACGCCGCCAGGCATCCGGCGAAGGCCCGCATGGCCGAGAAGCTGTCGATGGAGGCGGGACGGGTGCAGTACGCCCAGCGCAAATGGCTGTCGGAGGCGCCCAACGGGTGGATCAAGGAGGTGCTCGGCTTCCGCCGATTCAGCCTGCGCGGCCTGAACAAGGTCCAGGGCGAGTGGAACTTGGTGTGTCTGGCATTGAACGTCAAGCGGATGCAGGGGCTTCAGGCAGCCTGATGACAGGGATACCGCCCGCAAATCAGGCCGAACGAGGGTCGATTCAAGCACCCGTGGCGCACCCATCGGCGCCTCGTCGTCCAAAACGCCCATTCCCCGGTCACCGATACCGATCAATCGCCATATCGCGAAATTCGCCGAGTCGAAAATCGTCCTACGGCGCAGGCTCCTAGGGGGTTGCCGTTCAGCAGGATGATGTCGGCCAGCTTGCCCGCCTCCAGTGTTCCGAGATCGTCTTCCATGTTGACGTAGGCTGCGGTATTCGGTCCCATCAGCTGGATGATGTCTTCCACCGAGAACATGGTGGCGTGGATCTGTAACTCATGCTGGAGCAGCCCCAGCGGGTCGTAGTTCGAATCGGTGCAGTAGCCAAGGATGCCGCCCTGATCCCAGATCGTGCGCGCGTTCACAGCCGTGATACCGGCTTCGGTGCCGACTCGGGCGCCGTCGATCTCGGTCCCCTGCAGGATGTTTTCCGGCCAGGGTTGGCCGTCTCGGAATCTCGGTTCGTTGTCATCCGCGAATACATCAAAGACCGGGAAGCCGAAGCCGACGGTCCCCAGGATCATTGTGCCTGTCTCGGCGACTCTTCGCGCCTGGGCCTGGGTCACCCAGCCCTTGTTGGGCGTGTGAACTAGGCGCCGCACGCCGGCGTCGATGGCGGCCACCATGGCCAAGGGGCCCGTGGCATGGACATTGACGGTGACACCCGCGTTCTCCGCCTCGTCCACGATGGCCCGGAGAACCTCGAGTTCCTCCTCGCTCGGCCCGTCGGGATTCAGGCCGATTTCGCCGGTGTACCGAACTCCCAACGCCGCCAACTCGCGAACCTGGGCCCGCGCCATTTCAGGCGTGTTATTGCCGAGCCCGACACTTCCCGAGGGAAGGATCCGCGGACCGTTGATCTGGCCGCTTTCGATGTGGTCCCGTAGCATGAGGCTGCCCTCGGGCCGGCCTCCCCCCGCCAGAATCGTCGTGACTCCGGACTCGAGGAGCGCTTGCATCTGGGCCGCCTCGTTGTCGTTGGTGCCGATGTGCTTGTGCGCGTCGATGAATCCAGCCATGGCGGTCATGCCGTCGGCGTCGATCGTTTCCAAGCCCTGGGTGTTGGTCCGGCCCGTGGAAACGGAGGCAATCCGGCCGTCACGTATGATGATCGTGCCCGCGTCGATGACCTCGCCGTCGCCCACGATCACGCGCACATTGGTGATTGCCGCATCCTGGGCCGCTACGAGGCTCGGGGCGAGGAGCCCCACAGCTCCAAGACCCAGGAGGGATGCGAGCAGCGGATACGCAAGTATTCTCTTCATTTTTTTAACCTCCGGCATCGATCTGTATCAGTGCGGCGCGATGGTAACACGTCAGCAACAGTTGTGATGCTACTGGCGGTTGCCTTTTCCGTTCTGTTGTCACCTACTTGGTGAACTTGCCTGGCCGAGCTTCAATCCATTCGATCAGTGTGCGGAATGGGCCATCTTGAGGTGGTCGTGAGGGATGACCTCGCCCGCCGGCAACGTAAGCCATTGGAGCCAAGCACGTTCGGAAAGAATTGGTTATTATAACGGTTTGGCCTGACGGCCTGCGGTTTACACGTTCCGGCCCATTGAGATTTCGTGGCCTGGGAGAGTGTACTACTGATGAAAATCATCCGTTCATTGGACGAAGTGGGAGCACCGTCGCCGAGCGTTGTCACGGTGGGGAATTTCGACGGTGTTCATCTCGGCCACGAGGCAATTTTGTCGGTGGTGAGAGACCGCGCTCTCAAATCGGGCCTCCCCTCTGTCGCCATTACATTCGAACCTCATCCGCTCGCGCGGATTGCTCCAGAACGGGCCCCGACTCCAATTTCGACAATCGATCAAAAAATACACCTCATCGAAAAATCCGGTATCGACGTCCTCCTGATTCAGGAATTCACAAAAGAGTTTTCCAGCCTCACCGCTGGAGAATTCATCGGGCAATACCTGGTGAATGGTTTTCAGACGGAAACCTTGTGTGTGGGCCACAACTTTCGTTTTGGACACCAGCACCGGGGGGACATCCATACGCTCGGCGCGTGGAAATCCAAATTTGAGGTATTCGAGGTGTCTGCCGTAATGGTGGGAGACATTCCCGTCAGCAGCTCTCGGATCAGGGGGCAGATCGCTCGGGGACGGACTCGTGAAGCCCGCCGTCTGCTGGGTCGCTGTTACGAAATCGGAGGCAGGATTGTCCCCGGCCAGGGGCGCGGCGAAAAGTTAACCGTACCCACACTCAACATCGAGCCGACTAACGAGTTGCTCCCTGCCGACGGCGTCTATTTAACACGGACTGCAGTCGATGACGAGACTTGGTCCCCTTCCCTGACCAACATCGGAGTTCGCCCGACGTTTCCCGAAACAGAACGTACCGTAGAAAGCCATCTGCTCGATCGTGCTCCGCCGGCAGGTGCCATGCGCGCGCGCCTTCGCTTTATCGGCCGTCTGCGCGATGAGCGGCGGTTTCCCAGCGCCGATGCACTGAAGGAGCAGATTCAGGAAGACAGGTCCCGGGCCGAACGATTCTTCCGCAGGTTCGATACTATCCGGGAAGTTTGGAGCGATGACGCGCCCGAGTGTGCGTCCCAGGATTCGGCATGAGTCGCGACATTCAGATCGAAATGTTTTCCCGCCCCGATTGTCACCTGTGTGATATCGCCTTGAAGGTGATCGAAAACCTTCAAGGACGCTATCAGCTGACACTCAAGGTGACCAACGTCGAAGAAGACCCCGAGCTTGAAGAGAAGTACGGTGCCCATGTGCCGGTTGTCCGGATTGGCGGCAACAAGACGTTCGAATACCCGATCGAACCCGCGGACCTCGAAAGAGAGTTAGACCGACTGTGGAAACCGTAGACATCCTGGCCCTCGCGGCCCACTCCGACGACGTGGAGCTGACGTGTGGAGGCACCCTCCTCAAGATGGTGGATCAGGGGTACACGGTCGGCATCCTGGATCTGACCGAAGGCGAAATGGGAACCCGGGGTACGCCGGAAGTCAGAGCGGCTGAGGCCGAAGCCGCAAGAAAGGTTCTCGGGGCGCAGTTCAGGACTCGACTGGATCTAGGGGATTTCCAGCTGACGAACTCCATCGAAAACAGGATGGTCGTGGCACAGCAGATTCGGGACCGGCGACCCCGGACGGTCATTCTTCCCTACTGGGACGGCCGTCATCCCGATCACTACACGACGGCGCATCTGGGATATGAAGCCTGCTATGCAGCCGGCCTCAAAAAGGCGCACCTCCGAGGAGAGCCCCACCGTCCCCACAAGATCCTGTATTCGACGATCTACTGGGACGTCGATCCCTCTTTTGCCGTTGACATCAGTCCCTACTTCGAAAGAAAGCTCGAGTCGATCAACTGTTTCGCCTCTCAATTCCATGGTGATATGACGGAAATCGAGAAACTCTTCCCAGCCTGGGCCAGACTCGTCGATCGGATTCGAACCCAGTGCCGTTTCTACGGGCATCAGCTGGGTGTCGAGTACGCAGAACCCTTTGTTGTTAAGGAGCTTATGGCGATCGATGACGTCGTGGCAATGCCTGTGCCCTCAGTCTGAAGCCCTCTCCGGATAAATATTTTGAGGGTTTTAAACCTCTCGATGCCAAATTCTGTCTGCACCAGATAGGGGGTGAGATAAGAAGAACATAATTAAGCTTCTTCCTAACTCGAGTTTCCTTCGTCCAAATACCTTGACACCGTGGAAGCGCAGTCATTACGATGAGTTAACCTAGATTCTTGGAGAATCTCACTATGATCGACAAGCTGATCCGGTTGACGCTGGCCGCAGTTCTGCTGACTGTGACAACTGCCAGTCCGGCACTTGCTCAGGACAAGCCGAAGAATGCGGACATCGACAATATTGGAAACCGAGACATTAATTCCGGGTTCTTTAGCTGGAACTTCACCTCGCTCGAGAGCGAGATGGCGATGGGACGCCAGATGGCGGCTGAGCTGGAACGTCAGGTTCGGCTTGTCGATGATCCGGTAGTCAACGAGTTCGTCAATCGCGTTGGCCAGAATCTGGTTCGCAATTCGGATGCGCAGGTTCCGTTCACCTTCCGTGTCATCGAAGACGACAGTATCAATGCGCTGGCCCTGCCGGGTGGTTTTGTCTTCATCAATACCGGCGTCATTCTGACCTCGGACGAAGAAGCTGAGTTGGCCGGTGTGATGGCTCACGAGATCGCTCACGTCACGGCCCGGCACGGTACCGAGAACGCGACCAAGGGGCAGATCATCAACTGGGCTTCGATCCCTCTGATTTTCCTTGGGGGCGTTGCAGGGTTCGGTATTCGCCAGGCAGCAGGGTTTGCCATCCCGGCGCAGTTCATGAGTTTCAGCCGCGGAGCTGAAGAAGAAGCCGATTACCTGGGCAGCCAGTACGCATACAAGACCGGATACGATCCCAATGCGGCCGTGACCTTCTTTGAAAAGATCCAGGCCCGTGAGACGGCAAAGCCCGGAACAATATCGTCGCTGTTTGCTTCGCATCCGGCCACCGGGGATCGGATCGAAAAGACTCAGCGGAACATCGCGCTCGTGTTGCCGGAGCGCGATCAGTACGTTCTGACGACTTCAGAATTTCTCGATGTCCAGCAGCGGTTGATCGACTACGAGAACCGCCGGCCGCAAGAAGAAGAGGACGACTCCCGCCCCAGCCTGAGACGGCGGACAACTGCTTCGACCGACGAGGGCAACGCCGAAGAGGTTCAGGTTGAGGAAGACGAAAGACCTCGCCTGGAACGCCGTGACGACGATCCGGATCGGGAGCCGTTAGAGGACGACCGGCCGGTACTGAGACGGCGCTCGGGCGGTTAAGCACTTTCGAGATCAAACAGGATCCAAAAGGTGGCCCCTCCGGACCACCTTTTTTTGTGGTTTCCTGCGATTCACCCAGCCGGAATGGCTATTGATACCGGGGCCGCGCAGCGGGTATCATCACCAATTGTCCACGGGGTCGTAGTTCAGCTGGTTAGAACGCCGGCCTGTCACGCCGGAGGTCGCGAGTTCGAATCTCGTCGGCCCCGTTTCAATGCAGCAATTTGGCCCGGGAGCGATCCCGGGCTTCGCTGTTTTGGCTCATTTCAACTGTGGATCGTTCCCTTCCTGGTTAATAGATATTCTCCGCATCTCCAGCCCGCTTTTCTAGCGTACTATTAGGGCAATGGAATCCGAACTCGCCAAAGTCCCAGAACAGGATAGCGATGCCTCATCGCAAGGAAGACCCTCCCGCCCCCTGTGGAAGATGGGGCTTTCACTGGCAGCCGTGGGCATGGTTTTCTGCCTTTTGGCCGGAGCCGCTTCCAGTCAAACCGGGGCTCTTCTCACAAGTACGAACGGGGATTCCCCCGACGCGGAATTCCATATGGTTCGCCTCGTCTACGGTGGTTCGTTTGGCCGGGCGGGATCTCGCGGGTTCAGTAATCCGTGGTGGGCGATCGACTACCCATACGCAGAGATTCACTTCCTGCCCGCTTTGAGCCGTCTGACGAACCTGACGGTTGCTGACGACAGCCGTCATCTCCAGATAACCGACGACAGGATCTTTCAGTACCCCTTTGTGTTCATGCAACAGCCGGGTCAGGGCGGCTGGAATCCCAGCAACGAGGAAGTCGAGCGCCTCAGAGAATATCTGGACCGGGGCGGTTTCCTCCTCGTTGATGACTTTCACGGCGAGTACGACTGGTACGTCTTTTACACGGCTATGAAGAGGGTCTTTCCCAAGAGGGAGATCGTGGAGATTCCCGATGACGATGTCCTCATGAACATCTTCTTTGATCTGGGCGACCGCATCCAGATTCCGGGGCAGAGACACCTCAGGATGGGAGGAGGCGGGCAGATCTTTGCGGCCATGCAGGGTCAGCCGCACTGGAGAGGCATATACGACGACCGTGGCCGTCTGGTCGTCGCGATCAGCTTCAACATAGATATGGGCGATGCCTGGGAGCATGCCGACGATGCCTTCTACCCTGCCCCCATGACCGGGCTTGCCTATCGTCTCGGCGTGAACTACGTCATTTACGCGATGACGCACTGACACACGATTACGACTCTCCCGTTATCTGCACAACCACGCTTCTACGTCTCGGACGCGTATCGAAATCTACAACGACAACCTGCTGCCAGGTGCCCAGCAAAACAGTTTGCCCTGATGAAACGGAATCGTTTAAGGAGGGCTTCAGCAGCGCTGCGCGCACGTGACTCGATCCGTTGTCATCCCCCCAGGTCGCATGGTGATGGTAGTCCGGGCCCTCGGGTATGAGCTTTTCGAAGAACTCTCCGATATCCCGGACGAGTCCGGGCTCGAACTCGACCGTCGTAACTCCGGCCGTTGAACCGGCTACAAAAACCAGGACCTGTCCTTCCCAGAGGCCGCACTCATTCACTTCGCCGCTCAGTCGAGCGGTGATGTCCTGGACGTCACAGTGTCCTTCGGTTTCAAGAACGATTTCGCTTGTTCGTATCATGCGTATCGTGGTGCTCGTGGACCTCGAAATCTGAGTCCACAGGCGGTGTGCGGTATAAATCCCACGCAATCCAACCCATTCGCCACACCCTGAAAAGCCAGCCGGCGAAGATCACGTAGAGCACCCCGAGAACCCCAAGAGTCACCGGATCTGGCGGTACCCCGATAAAAAAGGACATCGCTCCCCAGATGGACGCCGTAACGGCGATAGCCACGACACCGGAGGCCAGAGCCGATCCCAGAAAGCTCCTGCCCTGGGGCCAGAAGCGGTAACCGCAATCCTCACACTTTCTCCGTCCGAGGATCAGCCCTTTGAAGACCCGCCCCCCCCAGGCAGATCGGACACCGCAGCCTGAGAACGCCGAGGACAAGCCGGTATTTGCGCACGCTCCTGACCAGAATGATTTCTCGCGCCAGCTGCAGTTGCTGCTCGATCCTTTCTTCTTCCAGAATCTTCATGTGCCGCGCCGCGTTTTCTATAGCGAGACCGATGTGAACGGAGATGTCTCGAAGGAAGTCACTGTCGTCGGTGGTCAGTTCCCGACTGCGGTTCAACAGTTGAAGAACGCCCACGATGGTTTTTCCGGGGTTTCGCACCGGCATGCAATAGATGTCTCGTGTGCGAAAGCCGAGTTTAGCGTCGAAACTGTGGTCGAATCGGTCGTCGGCATAGGCGTCCGGAATGTCGATAATGTCTCCACTTTCTCCGACACTGCCCGCGATTCCCGAGCCCAGGCGGACCTGAATCTCCTCGTCGACGTCCTGAGCTGCCAGCGAAGTCAGATGGTCACCTGATGGAGACATCACGAAGACAGTTCCGCGTTCAATCCCAACTTCTTCACGAATGATCCTCAAGATGATCCGTGCGAGTTCGGAGAGATCAAGCGTGGAATTGAGTTCCTTGGTGACACGAACGATACGATTCAATCGGTCGACTGTGTGGGAGAGATCACCCTGAGGCTGTCCTTGTGCTGACATGCCAACGATTCAAACAATAGGGGCTTCGGTCTGACTCATCCTATCACTGGACGTAGGCACAATGGCCTGTTTTGGCTTGGTCTTAATCGAGGAGCTGTTTGATATATCTCAGCCCCTGATATACTGCCCCGCCTTCGACGTTCTGATCGTCGGAATCGTGTCGGCGGCACTCTATTGGCTGTTCTGCTATCGGCGCCGGATCGCCGCATTTGGAGGCGGTACGGGGCTGGTTGCGGTCTCCTTCGGGCTTTTCGTCGTCGGTATCTTCTACCTGATCGATCTTGCCGTGATGCACGCTGCTCCTCTGGTCATCGGCCCTGTCCGTGCCATGACAATGATGGAAGACCTTCACCTCAACGCCCGGTGGGTCGTGACGCTCTTTTCGGTGGGGAGCATCGCTTTCGGAATCCTGTCGGTCAGCCGGAGATTTTTCGGGCTCTCCGGAGAACTCGATAGCGCCACAACGCGAGTACGGGAATACCAAGCGACCGAGAAACAATTGGCAGATTCTCTCCAGTCGAAGACCGCCATCCTTGATAACGCCCAACGCTGTTAATTTGCACGGAAAAGTGATCCGGGTTTTGCATTGAAAATTGACCCGGGTTAGAGAGCCGGATTATGGCTCATGGGTTGGGGTTTTTCCGGGGTTTAGTCTCCTTTGTGTGTGTGGAACTGTTTCTAAAACGGTAACTGTCATTGCCGGTTTCGACGATGTGGCAATGGTGGGTGAGGCGGTCGAGCAGCGCGGCGGTCATCTTCGTGTCGTTGAAGACCCGGGGCCATTCACCGAAGGCAAGGTTGGTGGTGAGGACCCTGCGGGTGCGCTCGTAGAGTTTGCTCAGCAGGTGGAACAGCAAGGCGCCGCCGGCCTGCGAGAACGGCAGATAGCCGAGTTCATCGAGAATGACCAAATCGACTTGCAGGAGCCGGTTGGCGATCTGCCCAGTCTTACCCTTGGCTTTCTCCTGTTCCAGCGTGTTGACGAGTTCGATAGTGGAGAAGAACCGGACTCTGAGGCGATGGTGAGTGATGGCCTGCACGCCGACGGCCGTGGCGAGATGGGTCTTGCCGGTGCCCGGTCCGCCGATCATCACGATGTTGTGAGCGTCGGCGACGAAGTCACATCGATACAGTGAGCTGAGCAGTGCCTCATCAACGGGGCTTTCATTGAAGTCGAAGTTGGAGAGGTCGCGATAGGCTGGGAAGCGGGCGGTCCTCATCTGGTAGTTGATGGAGCGGACCTCGCGCTCGGCGACCTCGGCCTCGGTTAAGGTGTGGAGCATGGGCTCTATGTTTGAGAAAGCCGGAGCGCCTTGCCGCGCGAGTTCATCGACCGCTTGCGCCATGCCATGGAGTTTGAGCGACCTCAGCGCGCTGACCAGAGATTCAGATGACATGGCCATCTCCTCTCAAGCGGTCGTAGCGATGAACATCGGCCTTCGGTTCATTGAGCAGTGTCAACGCATCGGGTATATCGATGAGGCTGGGCGGCGAGGCTTCCAGTAACCGGCTCAGGATATTGAGCACATGTTGCTTGGAGGCGGCCCCGGCTGCGAGTGCGATCTCGGCGGCACGCAGCACCGCCGGCTCATCGTGGTGCAGCACCAGCGCCAGGATCTCCACCATCTCCCGGTCCCCGCCAGGTCGCTTGAGCCGCGCCGCCTGGAGGCGCTTGAAAGGTTGGGGAAGCTCGGCGAAGGGAGCGCCGTTCCTCAACGCGCCCGGTTTTCGTTGGAGGACGCTCAGGTAGTGGCGCCAGTCGTAGACGGTTCGCCCTGACCGGCAGTCGCGCCCGCGCGCGATCACCCGCGGATGCTCAGCGATGACCTGGCCTTCGGCGGCAATCACGATGCGTTCGGCGTAGACGCGGACACTGACCGGCCGGTTGGCAAACGCGGCCGGCACGCTGTAGCGATTACGCGCGAAGGCGATAAGGCAGGCCGGAGAAACACGCTTGGTGTGCTCGACAAAGCCATCGAACGGCGTCGGCATGCGCATCAGATGCGCGTGCTCATCGGCCCAGACCTCGGCGACTGTACGCTGGGGCTGCTCCGGGTGATGGATCTCGTCCCAGAGACCCCGGCATCGCCGCTCAAGCCACACGTTCACGTCACGGAAGCCAGCAAACTCAGGCGCGTCATGGAACAGACGGGGCCGCGCGTCCCGGACGTTCTTCTCGATCTGGCCTTTCTCCCATCCGGCGCCAGGCGTGCAGAACTCCGCTTCGAACAGGAAATGGCTCACCATCGCCTTGAACCGGGCGTTGACCACCCGGGCCTTCCCTCGGCCCACTCGGTCCACCGCTGTCTTCATGTTGTCGTAGATGCCCCGCCGGGGCACACCGCCCAACGCCGCCAGACAATAGTTGTGGGCGTCGAACAGCATCTCGTGGGACTGTAGCGGATAAGCCCGCAGCATGAACGCCCGGCTGTGGCAGAGTTTGAACTGCGCCACCATCAGCTTCGTGCGTTCACCGCCGATGACCACCCAGTCCTCGCTCCAGTCGAACTGGAACGCTTCGCCGGGCGCAAACACCACGGTCATAGGACCCCGTGTAGCCAAGCTTCATCAACTCGCCGTGCAGCTGCTTGAGATTACGCAGCTCCTTGCGACCCCGGGCCGATTCCCGCTTCAGCCACGACGCCAGCAACTCGGCGTAGCCGTCCACTTTGCTCCGGCTCCTGCGCTTCGGATAGACCGCCTCCAGAGCGCCGCTCGCCAAGTGCTTCCGGATCGTATTGCGCGACAGCTTCGTTCGCCTGCTGATCTCTCGAATCGATACGCCCTCTCGTACATGCCAGCGTCTGATCACACTCAATATCGCCACGTCTATCACTCCTTTGCCCTCCTGCTCTGTTAATCGGCAGGAATGGGTATACACGTGGGTCAAATTTCGATGCAAATACCCGCTTTAAGTGGATCAGTTTTGGGTGCAAATCAACAACCCAACGCATTGCATATATCGGTAACTGGGAGCACGATTTTGCAGAGGATTTGGTGTCCTGGTCGGGCGAACTCTTCCGCATTCTGGGCTTTGAAGTCAACGAGATCTCTCCCAGCCGGGAAGCTTTTTTCGAAAAGGTCCATCCGGAAGATCGCGAGCGCGCTCATGAGCGAATGACAGCCGCTCTTGCCAACCGGGCTCCGTCCTACTCCTTCGACTGCAGGATACTCTTACCTGACGGCTCAGTTCGGATCGCGGAAGACCGCGCTGAAATTATCTACGATGAAGCCGGCCACCCGATTCGGGTCCGCGGGACCATTCAAGACGTCACTGACCGGGTAAACGCCGAACAGGAAATCAGAGAGAATGAGATCCGTTTACGGGCGGTCACAGAGAGTACTTCGGATGGCATCCTGACCGTCGACGAATTGGATCGAATCGAGTCGGCCAACAAGGCCATCGAAGACATATTCAGATATCTCCAGGATGAACTCATCGGAAGACCGGTGTCTTTGCTCATGCCGACGCTTCGCTTGCGGAGAGGGATGGCCGGTAATGTTCCCGGCGGTTCGGCAGAGACGCCGATCGGCCATGGGTATAGAGAGCACGAGGGCCGGCACAATGACGGAAGACCCCTGCAACTGGAAACTGCCTTCGATGAGGTCTCGATCGGGCTGACACGCCTTGTCGTAGGATCGGTCCGGAACATTCAGGAACGGAAGGGGAGAGAAGCCGAGCTGCAGCAGGCTCAAAAGATGGAAGTGGTCGGGCAAATGACAGGCGGCGTTGCTCACGACTTCAACAACATTCTGACAAGCATCATCGGCTATCTCGATCTCCTCAAGGATTCGCGCAAAGGCCACGATACCGACACGCGTTTCATCGAAGCGGGCTTGAGAGCATCGAATCGGGCTGCCGACCTGACCCGCCAGTTGCTTGCCTTTTCACGAAAACAGGCGCTCAAGCCCAAATCCCTGGACCTGAACGAGCTTCTCTCCAGCACAGCCTCCTTGCTCCAGCGGACTTTGGGCGAAGACGTCAAACTAGAGGCCGTGCGTGCCGGTGGGCTCTGGACCGCAGTGGTTGACGAGAACCAACTCGAAAACTCTATCCTGAACCTGGCGCTCAACGCCAGAGACGCCATGCCCTCGGGCGGCAAGTTGACGATAGAGACCGCCAACGTTCGGCTCGGCAGCGACTACGCCGAATCTCGCGAAGACGTGAAACCTGGCCAATACGTCATGGTGGCTGTCAGTGACACAGGACTTGGAATGCCTCCCGACATCGCGACCCAGGCATTCGAACCTTTTTTTACGACTAAAGGGCCGGGAAAAGGAAGCGGCCTCGGCCTCAGTATGGTGTATGGGTTTGTAAAACAATCCGGCGGGCATGTTTCGATCTATTCTGAAGTAGGGACGGGCACGACCGTAAAGCTTTACCTGCCCCGCTCCCTGTCGGGGGAGGACGAAGCGCAACGGAGAGTCTCCAGAGAACCGGGGTTTATGCCGTCAGGTAGCGAACGCATTCTCGTGGTCGAAGACGACGCGGAAGTCAGAGAGTTCCTCGGTCTGTCCCTGCGCACGCTCGGCTATGAAGTCGTCAGTTTCCATGATGGCCCTTCGACGTTGAGCGCTGCGGAACACCTTGAAAAAGTGGATCTGATTCTGACCGACGTCGTCTTGCCCGGAGGTATCACAGGCAGGGATCTGGCAAGTCGCCTCGGTGAGGTCTGGCCGGATGTCCCGGTGCTTTTTTCGTCCGGCTATAGCGAAAACGCCATCGTGCATCAGGGTCGCCTGGACCCTGACGTCCAGCTGCTTGAAAAACCTTTCCGCCGGGAGACTCTCGCCCAAAAAGTGAGAGAGCTCCTGGACCGAAATAGAGAGGCCCCACGCCTTCAGGCGCAGATTGACCCATCACTGCATCTCCTATAAGATCCAACCCTCTTCTCAAAGAAACTGAATTCGGGAGATACCGTTAGCGTGGGCAAACTCAAGCTGCACTGGCAGATTCTGATCGCGATCTTCCTGGCTATTTTGGCCGGACTTCTGACAACTCCCGAAACGGCCTTTCTGGGCGTAACCGTCACCGGTGTTTACGACTTCATGGGAACGATGTTCCTGAATGCCCTGCGGATGCTGATCGTGCCCCTCATCATGTCGTCCATCATCAGCGGCGTGGCCGGACTGGGTTCGGGAAGCGATCTGGGACGGCTCGGCCTTAAAACTGCCTCCTACTACATTGCCTCGAGCCTGCTGGCAATTTTCTTTGGGTTACTGCTCGTGAATCTGGTGGCGCCAGGAATCGTCGACGGGCAACCTGCAGGAGAAATTCTGGGTCTGGAGGAAAATACAGCGGAGATCGTGGCCCAGGTGGAGGGCCGGGGAACCGGGGATCTTGCGGAACTCTTTCTTCGGATGATTCCGATCAATATCGTCGGGGCGGCGGCCGACGGCGAGATGCTGGGCCTCATATTCTTCAGCATCCTTTTCGGCTACTTCCTGAACTTGATCCCCAGTGAATTTGCAGCAACGATGCAGGGGTTTGCCAACGGCGTCTTCGAAACGATGATGCGCATCACGATGTGGGTCATGCGATTCACACCAATAGGCGTGTTCGGGCTCGTTGCGGCCGAAGTCACACAAACGGGTTTCGATGCGTTCGTGCCCCTGCTGGCATTCTTTTTCACGGCACTCCTCAGCCTTCTGGGACATGCGTTGATCACTCTTCCACTGCTCCTCTGGCTCATCGCCGGTGTCAACCCGTGGCGGCACTACCGCGCGATGTCCCCGGCCATGCTGACGGCGTTTTCTACCGCGTCCTCTTCGGCCACGCTGCCGCTTACGATGGAGTGCGTCGAAAAGAATGCCGGCGTCTCCAACCGCACGACCAGTTTTGTTCTGCCGTTGGGTGCGACGGTGAACATGGATGGGACGGCGCTCTATGAATGCGTGGCCGCCATGTTCCTGGCCCAGGCCTACGGCCTCCAGCTCGGGCTTGTCGATCAGTTCACGGTGGTCTTTGTCGCCCTGATCACCTCGATCGGCGTCGCGGGAATCCCTGCCGCCAGCCTCGTCGCGATAACCATCATCCTTTCAACAATTGGACTGCCGGTCGAGGCCGTGGGATTAATCCTGGTCACGGATCGGATTCTGGACATGATCCGAACCTCCATAAACGTCTTCAGCGACTCCTGTGGTGCGGTGATCATCGCTCGAACCGAGGGCGAGACCGACATTCTGCCGGGACGTGTCAGCCCTCGGGAAGGCGTCGCGTGACGTTCGAACTTGTCTTCCCCACTCCGACTGTAGGTGCGCTCTCGGAGCGCACGAATTCATCAGTTGTGCGGTCATAGTGTCAAGCGCCAGTAGTTCCTTTACAGTTTGCGCCAGGACATCCTTCACACCTTGAGTTTGTCACCGACAGGACTGCCGGTTGAAAAAGAAATCCAGTTGTGGGACATTAGTCAATTGCACTCGTTTGTAGGTTCCTAACTACCGTATGGCACTTCGAACTGAATTCGTCGAACTCCTGGCCGAAAAGGTCTCTGAAGAACTCGTTGAGCGTGAGGTCATCGAACTCCCGAAGGAGTTTTCGATAACAGACGCCATTTTTGAAGTTTTGAACGAAGAAATCACGCTCGAAGATCGCATCAATGACGAGGTGCGTACACTCCTGAACGAATACGGCAATCAAATACGGGAAAGCGGCGCTTCGTATCAGGAGATGTTCAAGCTCATCAAGAAGAAGCTTGTGCGGGAAAGAAAGGTAATTCTGTGAGATTTTCGCGGGACAAGATCAACGTCCTCTCGCATTGTGTTGCCGACACGCTCGCTGAAATCGACGAGGTGACCTTCAGGGAAGACCGGAACACCATACGCCTGGCCGCCCTGGAGGTTCTCACCAAGTGGCTGAAGAAAGAAGATGAGATGAACCAGGTCGCCCGCCAGAAGATCGAATCACAGAGTCGTCCGATCCCTCAAGGGAGCGAGGAGTGGGACATTCTCTATCGAAAGTACTACGAAGAAGAGCTTCAGAACCTTACCGGAGCGACCGCCCGCCCCGATTCAGTTTGACGCCACCTCGCTGGAAAGAATAACCGCCTCTGCGATCTCTCGCATCGTACGCCGCGTCTTCATGCTTTGCTGCCGCAACCTGCGGTAAGCCTCATCCTCAGAGAGCGACAGTTGTTGCTGGAGAACGCTCTTGGCTCGCTCCACGACCTTTCTGGCTTCCAGGGCCGCCTCCCGCTCCTCGATCTTGACTGCGAGATTTGTGTTTTCGATGGCCAGCGCAGCCTGTCCGGAAACCGTTGAGAGGACCCGCATGTCGTCTTCTGAAAAGACGCGTTCTTCGTCGGAATAGACGTTGACCAAGCCAATCACCTTTCCCTTGGCGATCATCGGGACGGACACAAGAGAGCGAACTCCTTCCTTCTTCGCCAACTCAGGGTAAAGGTAGTCCGCTTCTTTTGTGACGTCCTTGACCATGAGCGGTTTGCGCTGTTTGACCACGCGGGATATCAAGCTCTTGCCGATCTTCAGGTTCGGTTTTTGCCAGTAATCCTGGCTCGAACACTTGGCGGCCTTCAGGACGAGTTCGTTCTTCTTTTGATCCACCAGCATGATGGAACAGACCCGGGCAGGCATCGTCTCGCCCAGCATGTTCACGATCAGCTGGAGCATCTCGTCCAGATACTGACCCGAAGCGGCAATCTGGCTGACCTGAGACAGTGTCGAGAGCTGTATGTTGTGCCGCTTCGTTTCTTCGTAAAGACGCGCATTTTCAATGGCCCCGCCCACCTGATGGCCGATAATCGACATCACCATGCGCTCGCGATCTGCGTGCCGGTGGGACTTTCGGTGCTGTACGTTGATGACGCCGATCACACGTTCCGGAGGCACGATTATCGGAACCGACAGAAATGCATCGTAACGGTCTTCAGGAAGATTGTTAAAGACCTTGAAGCGCGGATCCTTGCTCGCGTTGCGGTCGATCACGACGACTTCTGCGTTCTCGGCGACCCATCCGGTAATCCCCTCTCCAACCTTGAGGGAGATCCGTCCGATCAGTCGGGGGTGGGGGTTCTTCGAGGCTCTCAGGAAAAGATACGGTTCAGATTCGTCCACGAGGTAGAGCAGGCAGGAATCGCAGCGCGTGACATCGACCACGAGGTCGATGATCTCGTTAAGTACCTGGTCCAGGTCCAGATTACAGCTGATCGACTGGCTGATCTCATGGAGTATCCGCAGTTCCTGGCTCGCCAGGTCTAACGATTTACGGATGTTGTCAATGGAGTCTTTTCGGGGCATAAGCGATAGACGAAGAGGGTCGCATTTTTCTTCCGCAGGCGCAACGAGGTAGTTCCCCCGTCGCTATAATCAGTTTATGGGAAGGCCTTCTCTTGTTCTGTTCGACCTGGATCAGACTCTGTTCGATCATCGGGGTGCCAGCCGGTCGGCTCTGGCTGCGCTCCAGAAGGAACATCCCGCACTCGGGGCGGTGTCGATTGCCGACCTGGATGAGGCGGCGTTCCAAATCTTGAACCGCACCCATGCGAAGGTGCTGGCTGGTTTGTTGACTCCGATCCAGGCTCGTATCGAACGCCTCCGTGACCTGTTCGAATGGTGTGGTGAAACCGTCAAACCGGACCGCTTGACTGTGATTGCCCAGCGGCACGTCCAGCTCTACCGGACCGCCTGACGGGCATTCGATGGCGCCGCCGAGCTCCTTGCCTCGATAGGAGAGAGCCGAAAAGTCGGCATCGTCACAAACAACTTCATCAACCAGCAGGAATCCAAGTTGGAAGAGTGTGGCTTGAGGGAGCTCGTTGACTTCATGGTGACCTCCGAGGAGGTCGGGGTTGCCAAGCCTGCGGCCGAGATATTTGAGGCGGCACTGGAGAGAGGTAGTGCCGAACCAGGAGAAGCGGTCATGATCGGCGATTCCTGGGACGTGGACATCCTGGGAGCGCAGTCAGCCGGCATCCGTCCTGTCTGGTTTAATCCAGGAAGAATTCCTCCTCCTGGCGGTGATAGAGTTGAGGAGTTGCAGTCTTTCGTGCCCAGCGAGCAAGCTGCCCGTGTCATTCTGGGCACCTCGGACCGGCCGCCAGGCGGCCTTCAATAATGAACAAGGAACGTCTCATTGCGATAGCGATACTCCTGGCCTTTGCTGTGCTTGCCGGATGGTCGTACTGGACCGATGGTGTTATTGGGGTTCTGTTTGATTCGGGTTCGAGTTCGGCCGACAAAGTCGAAGCCATGCGGGCGTTCTTCAGCGCCTGGGGGCCGATGGCGCCGCTTGCCTACATCTTTCTCGTAATCATCGAAACCGTCATCGCTCCCATCCCGGGGGCCATTCTCTATCTTCCCGGTGGGGTGATATTCGGTGGGTTCTGGGGCGGTACGTTCTCGCTGATCGGTAATGTGGTCGCTGCCGGCGTGTGCTGCGGGCTCATGCGGACGATTGTCGGCCGCACGTGGACGAGGGACTTCTTTTCCGAAGGCCGACTCCTGAACCTTAAGAAGCTCATCCTGAAACACGGCATCCTGAGCGTCGCCTTGCTGCGGGTGAACCCCCTTACCTCGTCCGACATCGTGTCTTATGCCGCCGGCCTCACGCCGATTTCTAATTCCAGCGTGATGATCGGGACGCTCTTCGGCATGGCCCCGCTCTGCTATATCCAGTCCTACCTCTCTATGGAACTCTTTACCGTCTTTCCGTGGCTGATATGGCCTCTCGTCGTGGGGTGCGTGCTCTATGCGGTCCTGGCTGCTCTGGCAATCTGGCGGTTGCGGATGCCTCAACCAGAAGAAACAGGTTAACCTCGAGGGACGATGGCCGCTCGCCTGATGCGTTTCAGTTCCTTCTGGATCTACCCACCCGCTTCTCTGTTCTTGATTTCTCTGGCGAGCGCGAGCGAGGCGGGACGTTCATCCGTTTCTTACGTCCTGCTGATTCCCATGGGCATCTTGTTCTGGACTCTGATCGAATACCTGCTCCATCGCTTCTTTTTTCACTGGCGGGCGCGTAACTCCACACTCGAGGGCATCGTCTCGGGTTTTCATCTCGTTCATCATGGGCGCCCTCGCGATCCGCGGTGCATCCTGGCACGGGCGCGGACGACCCTGCCGCTGTCGGCGATAATCCTGGGGATCACCTACGGGTTGACCGGGAGCGTGATGACGTCGGCGGGGATCGCTATTGGCGTCTGGGTTGGCTTTCTATATTACGAGTGGGTCCATTACCGAGTGCACACCAGCAGATCCACACTAGGCCTCAGGAATCATCGAATCCGGCACTTCCGTCATCACTTCGTCGAGGACACGAAGAATTTTGGGGTCACTTCTCCTCTGTGGGATTTTGTTTTCGGGACCCAGGGTTGACCCGGACCAGAGCTTCGCGCGCTATCTGAAACGCAGGGAATCGAAGATTGTTCCGAAGGTGGGCTCGTAGTCGTCAAACGCTTGGTCCGGAGCCACTGCGATGAAGTAGTAGAACCTTCCGTTAGGCCCAAAAGCCGTAACCAGCCAATCCCTTTCCGGGCCTCCAAAGGGGGACTCCGAATCGATACCGACCGACAAGGCGTTCCAGCCATCCAAGAGTTCCCTGCGGTATCCCTGACCGATGCGCATTGAAGGATTCCTCCCCCGGAGGCTTCGAATCAGCTGGTCGGTGGCGTCTTCCAGCGTCAGGCGCCCTCTTCTGTCCGGCGTGGGTTCGAATGTTGATACAAGCAACCCGTAACCGAGGCCGCCATTATCCGGAGCGATTCCGCGATCAGGTGCGAAGGTCACCGAGTCCGCTGTTTCGTAAGCCCGCCAGTTCACAGGATGAACCATGCGAAGACTGCTGGTCTGATAGTTCTGATACCGCCTCGAGGGCAGTTCCGGAGGACGCGTCCGAGGGCGCTCCTCGGTCACGTCATCGGTTCGGGACCTCTCTTCTTCAGGGATGTCGGCCAGCCGTTCCTTGATGCGCCGGAATTCAGAAAAATTACTGAAGTACGTGGCCGGTGGCTCCCCGAGCCGATCAATCTCCCCGGCCACGTCGTCCAGGCGGTTGTCCGGATTGGGGTGGCTGCTGAAGAACTCAGTTCCCCGACTCCCGCCGTCCGCTGCCAATTTCTCGAAGAACTCCGTCATTCCAGTCGGGTCGTAACCGGCATCGTAGAGTATCTGCGCACCTATGAGGTCGGCCTCGCGCTCTGCATCGCGAGAGAACTTAAGGAACACAGAATTGGCTCCGAAACCGATCCCCAACTGGGTCAGTATCGACCCTACGCCGTTGCCGCCTCCAAAGATACCGCCCAGGATCGTCAGAGGTGCCTGGGCGATAGAGGCTTTGGATGCCTGACTCGTGCCGTGGCGTAGTGCGACGTGTCCGATTTCGTGGGCAAGGACACCCGCTACTTCGGCTTCCCGATCGGCGGCCTCGATGATTCCCCGATTGATATAGATGAAGCCCCCGGGTAGAGCGAACGCGTTGATGCCGGAATCGTTGACGAGGGTGAACTCGTAGGCGTAAGCCTCAAACGGGGCCACGGTTGCAAGCTGTTGTCCGAGGCGGTTGATGTATTCGCCCAGGAGCGTGTCATCGATGAGTGTGAGCTCCTGTTCGGCTTCGGCGGCAACCTGGCGCCCCATCGCAATCTCTTCCTCGATCGAGATGATGTTGAAGCCGGGCTCGAGTTGGGTCCGCTGAGCCGCGGCCGAAGCAGGGGCCAGGGCCAAGAAAAGGAGGCAGGTGGTCAATCCGGAAGTTCGAAATCTCGGGGTCGCGGCTGGTCTCCTCATAATGGGCACCTTACCTGTTGGACTGATGCGGTCTGCTAAGGTCAGCATCGCGACGGATGAATTCGACCCGTCCGACACCCACAGTTCATCACCGGCCCGGACCAGGTCAGGGGCGCATCCGCCAATCCCAGCCTACCACCGCGTCTTCACAGGAAGGAGAGATTCTTCCCTCGCGCTATGATACGAAAGGGGGTGACGGGCAACCTGAAGTTAGGGTGCGCGACGGCACACAAATTTAGACAACATAAAGCACCTAATATAAGTATTTTAAATATATATATCTTATGTATAGCATTCACTATATAATCCGCCCTCGAACTGCAGGCTGAGGCTGCGCAATGGAAACCCTGCTTGAACTCCTCCCACGAATCCGATCTTTCGGTTCCAGGGAGGCCATCCGATTCTCGAACGGAATCCGGACCTGGAACTGGTCCTATCAGGATCTCGGCGACGGAATCACGCGGTTTGCGGCTTACCTGGATCAGCAGGGGTTCGCGCCCGGAGACCGGCTTCTTCTCTGGAGTGAAAACAGACCCGAATGGATCGCCGTCTTCTGGGCTTGCCTCAGCCGTGGTGTCGTCGTGGTTCCTCTCGATGCCCATTCAACTCCGCGTCGCGTGGCCGGGATCAGGGCCGAAGCGGGGACCAGGCTCCTCGTCCGTGGATCCAGTCCATCGGACTTCAGGCCCGAGGACCCGGTCTTTCGGATCGAGGACCTCGGAGAGCTTCCCCTGCCTGTGGACCACGGCGAAGGGGCGGTGGACGCTGACGGGATCGTAGAGATCCTTTACACGTCCGGGACGACGGCCGATCCCAAGGGCGTTATTCACCGGCACCGCAATATCTGTTCAAACCTCACTCCCATTGACCGGGAGATCGACCGGTACCGGCACTGGGCCCGTCCCTTCCAGCCGGTCCGACTTCTAGACATGGTTCCGTTGAGCCACATGTTCGGTCAGTCGATGGGTGTATTCATCCCCGTGCTTCTCGGGGGTTCTGTTGTCTTTCAGTCCGACCTTCATCCCTCGGCCATCCGTCGGACGATCCGAACCGAACGGGTCTCGGTGCTTGTCACCGTTCCGCATGTCCTGGAGACCCTGGGAACGGACATCCGGAGGCGACATCCGGAAACCGGATTTGCCCTGCCGGAGGGTGAGGGTGTCTTCAAGCGGTGTTGGCGTTACCGAAGGATCCATCGGGAATTCGGATGGAAGTTCTGGTCGCTTGTCGTCGGGGGAGCCGAGCTCAATCCTTCCATTGAAAGATTCTGGTCTCGAATCGGGATGCTGGTCGTCCAGGGTTACGGTTTGACCGAAGCCAGCCCCATCGTCACGCTGAATCACCCCTTCCGGGTGCGCCGTGGCACCGTCGGCAAAACGATCGGTGACCAGGAGATCAGAATCGCAGCCGGCGGCGAAGTGTGGGTGCGCGGCCCCAGTGTCGTCGAGGAGTACACCCAGGGCCGGTCCGAAGTCCGTCCGGCGACTGACGCCGAGGGTTGGTTTCACACCGGAGACATCGGCGAACTCGACTCGGAGGGGAACCTGGTTTACCGGGGACGAAAGAGGGACATCATCGTTACCGCGGACGGCATCAATGTCTATCCTGACGACATCGAGCAGATTCTCAATGAGGCTGAGGGTATTCGTGACAGCGTCGTCATACCCGTTCGGGGCGCCCATGGCGAACTGCCCCATGCCGTCCTGATTCTGGAAGCGAGGGCCGAAAGCCCCGAGGCCCTGATCGCGGCCGGTAATCGGCTGCTTGAACCCGGGCAGCGCATTCGGAGCTGGTCGATCTGGACCGGAGAGGACTTTCCGCGCACCGCTTCGACACACAAGATACAGCGCCGTCTTGTCGCCGAGTCGGTGAACACCCAGACCGGCGATCGAGGAGAAGACCCAGAGAGAGGACCTTCCACGTTCCTCGACACCCTCACGGGACTGATCGGCCCACGCGGGCGAGAGCTGACGCCCGATACGCGTCTCACAGAAGAACTGGGACTTTCGTCTCTCGAACGCATCGATCTGCTTGCAGGGCTGGAGTCCCGATACGGGATTGAGCTGGAGGAGACCGATTTCTCGGAAGCGACGACCGTCGCCGAACTCAACGCTCAGGTTGGGGCCGCCCGCGAAAGATGGCTGTCCCCGGATCAGGCCGGAGGCGTTCGGGTCGGCCACGAACTGTCTCCCCAGCGGTGGTCTCGTTACCTGCCCGTGCGAGTGGCCCGCAGCGTTCTTCAGACGGTTCTGATCTACCCGTTGTTGCGGTGTTTCGTCCGGCCCAGAGTTGAAGGGGTCGAAAACCTGGCCTCAGTCCCGGGTCCGGTGTTGTTTGTATCCAACCACGCCAGTCATCTCGATACCCCGGTGATTCTCGAGGGCCTCCCCCGCAGCTGGCGCCGGAGGATCGCACCGGCCGTTCGGTCGGAGTATTTCCAGCTGAAACGGCGCCCACTTGTCAGCCGTTTGGAATACTTCCTGGTTGCGCTGGCATTCAATGCCTACCCTCTGCCGCAACAATTGGGACGTGTGCGCGAATCTCTGCGATACACGGGAAACCTGGTCAGCTCGGGATACTGTCCGCTGGTCTTCCCTGAAGGCAGACGGACCGAGGATGGTGCCATTGGCCCCTTTCAACCCGGTGTGGGTTTCATGGCCGTCCGTCTTCAGATTCCGGTTGTGCCGCTGCACCTGGGAGGCACGTTCGAAGCCCTTCCTCCGGGTGCGGCCAGGCCGCACCCGGGCCCCGTCCGTCTGAAGATCGGGGCGCCGGTCCGGGCCATCGAAGACGAATCGTATACCTCCTTCACGCGCCGGCTCGAAGCCACTCTTCGAGCAATGGCGTGATTCCTGACGTATCATGCAGAACACCAAGTGGACGAAGGAGATCTAAAGGATGCAGCTCGGGATCGTTGGCCTGGGACGGATGGGGGCGGGAATAGCCCGGCGTCTGGGGGGGAAAGGACATCAGGTGGTCGGGTTCGATTCTGACCCGGACCCTCGCGCCCGGCTCACCGGCAGCGGACTCGATACGGTGTCCTCCATTGCCGAGCTGGTCGAAAAGCTGGACGAGCCCCGCGCATTATGGCTCATGGTGCCTGCCGGAAACAGCGTCGACGAAACGATCGAAGAGATCGTGCCCGCGTTGGGAAAGGATGCTGTCCTGATCGACGGAGGCAATTCGAATTACAAGGACAGCGTTCGCCGAAGCAAGAGTCTCAACGGGCGCGGAGTCCGATATCTCGACGTGGGAACCAGCGGGGGCATACGGGGTGAGGACGACGGATATTGTCTGATGATCGGTGGCGATCCAGACACCGTAGATCGCATGGACCCGATATTCAGAGCGCTCGCTCCCGATGAGGCCAAAGGGTGGGGACGGGTCGGAACTTCCGGTGCGGGGCACTTCGTGAAGATGATCCACAACGGAATCGAGTACGGGCTCATGCAGGCCTATGCAGAAGGCTTCGCCTTGCTCGAAAAGAAAGAAGATCTCAACCTCGACCTGGGCGGAATTGCCGATATCTGGAACAGTGGCAGCGTCATTCGTTCCTGGCTGTTGGAGTTGACCGGCAAAGCTCTCGAGGAGAACCCCTCGCTTGAAGGCATCGGCTCGGGCGTAGAGGATTCCGGAGAGGGACGCTGGACGGTTGCTGAAGCGATCGATCTCGACGTTCCGGCTCCGGTCATCACTCTCGCCCTGCTCTCGAGGCTCCAGTCCCGTGACGGGGATGCTTTTTCCAGCAGGCTTCTTGCGGCGCTCCGTCACGAGTTCGGGGGCCACGGGTTTTCTCCCGGCGATTGATGGGCACACGTGGCCACCGAGTCCTGGCCGTGGACATCGCCTCGGGAGGTGTTTCGGCCAGCCTTGTAGACTCCAACCTCAGCCCGCTGCATACCGCCGAAGTTCCGTGGCAATTTATTCCTGACGATAAGGGGAGGGAAACCCTTTCGGCATCCTTCATATGGGAGCAGACGAGCGAATCCATCCGGCGGTGCGTCTCGGGAATGGACCCGCCTGACGCCATTGCCCTCTCTTCGATGATGCATACGCTTTTACTCACAGACTCGGAAGGCGTCCCCGAGTCCCCTGTCTACACGTGGATGGATACGGAAAGCCCTGAGCTTGATGACGCCGACCGGGTTTTCGGCGAAGACTACCGGCAGCGGACGGGAGCCTATTTTCACCCCTCATTCCCTGCGTACAAGCTCGCACGCTTAGGCAAGGAGAGCCCGGGGCTTTTCGGCAGAGCGAAACGAGCGGTTTCGGTCAAGGCGTACGTCGGTGCTCAGCTGACCGAAAACTGGGCCGAAGACGTCTCAACGGCGTCCGCATCGGGTCTGCTCAACCTCCATACGAGAGAATGGGATCAGGAAACGCTCAAAGCCCTGAGGATCCACGAATCAATTTTGCCCGAAGTGCTCGAAACAACAGATTTGATCGGCCCACTGTCGGAAGCGGCTGCCGAGTTGCTTCACCTTCAGGCAGGTATTCGAGTCATCGCCGGCGGGGGAGATGGATTTCTGGCGACCCTGGGTTCGGGATGTGAAACCCCAGGCAGGACGGCGATCACCGTCGGAACTACGGCCAGCGTGCGCCGTTTCAACCCGATCGCTTCGGGTGACAACCATCGAGGGATCTTCTGTTATCGCTACGGTCCGGATTCGTTTCTGGTGGGAGCCGCAAGTAACAACGGTGGGAATGTTCTCGACTGGGCACGCCGGGAACTGGGTGTAACGAGCTTCAACAGAGATACGACCGAAGATCAGCCGGGACTGTTCTTCCCTCACATTCGAGGAGAACGCACCCCGTTCTGGGATTCGGGAAAGGAAGCACGCTGGCGCTTCCCCGGACAAAGGGGGAAGGATCGAGACCTCAACCGGCGGGGACGCTCTGTTGTTGAAGGAGTGGCGTTCCAGCTTGGAATGTATTTCGAATGGGTCGGGGAGGTATTAGGCCAGGCTTCCGAGCGCAGCGTTCTTTCGGGGAACGCATTCCACACCGAGGAGCTGGTACCCATATTGGCCGCTGTTATTCCCGGCCCTGTCCTCGAGCCGGCCTCAGCCGGACTGGCCACTCTCCGCGGCGCCGCACGGTGTGGTTTCGCCGCGCTCGGGACCGAGACCCGGGAGGCGATGGAATTGTTGCTGGACGAGGGGCGAACGATCGAACCGGACCGGGATGAAGGAGTGCGGGAAAGGTATCAGAGGTTTAAGGATGCGTATTTTGATGAATAGGTTGCTTGCCCATTTCGTTGCAGGTCATCAGCATTTTCTGGCGACGGCTGGTTTCGCTCGATTGTGAACGAGAAGACCTGCGGCGGTCGTTCAGACGGCCATCCTGGCCGAACGACCTTTGCAGCCCGCAGTCTCCTGACTGCGGGCCCGTCAGCACTTACCGAAAAGTATCGTTGAGTCCAAAGAGGGCTTGCAATCAGGATGATTGCGAGCGTCGCCGGTCGTTCAGACAGGATGTCTGAATGAACGACCGAGCGAAATCTTCTGAAGTACCGGTCACACGATCCGGCAGGCATCAGACCGTGCGGGTGCCCCTTAAATATTCAACCCCTCACTAATCCGCCGCGCCCAACCGAGAGAATCCAAATAGTGGCTCCGGATCGTCATCGGGCGAAGATCTCTATACTGGACCTGGTCCCAGTCCCCACGTTCCTGAGCGAGAGCACACCGAAGCGCCTCGCCACGAGATCCCTCCCGGTCTATCAGTGCCGACCTGATTTCGTCTGAAACCGGCAACTCCTCGAGCGCCTCCCCCATGGGCCGGTCCATCAATGCATCGAGAACCGAGAGCAGGCCCACTGTGAAGAATGTCTCTCTCGGACCTTCGTCCGCTGAAGAAGCCAGCCGTTCACACATCGCAGCGCGCACGATCGCTGTAATCATCAGTTCACGCGGCTTGTCTTCCATCTTTGAGAACATGAGAAGGCTTGCCCACATGCGAATCCGTTCGATTCCTACCATCTTGGCCGCGTGGTTGATTGACTCAACAGTCCTGTTGAGGCCGATAAACGCAGAGTTGGCGAAACGCAACAGCTTATAGCTGAGTGCCAAGTCTGTGCTGATTGCGGACTCCAACTCGTCGAGGCCGAGATCGGGGTTCTGGAGTTTTCCGAGGATGCGTACCGCGGCGAGGCGGTTGACGGGTATTTCGGTGCCCCTGCGTCGTGGCGTGCAGAAGAAATGTCCCTGGTACATATCGAACTTCTGTCTCTTGCACAACTCGAACTGTTCGTATGTGTCGACTTTGTCCGCCAGAAGACGGACGCTGAGACGGGAAAACGCGCCCACCTGTTCGGCAACCTCGTCCTCATCCAGACCCTGGACGTCTATGCGAACGATGTCTGCCACTGACCGGCCGTTTCTATTCAGGGCCTCCGGGGTCGTGTTTCCGACCGCGATCTTGTATCCCATCTGAGACAAGTCCCGAAGCTCGTCCCGGAGCTCGGGGTCGGAAACGATGTCGTCGAGGATTTCCAGGATGACGCGGTTTTTTGAGAGTGAAAGGCAGTATCCCGCCAGAACTGCCTCACGGGAGAGGTCTACAAAGGCCTGTTGATCTCCGACGATCTGATCCAGCCCTACTTCAGAAAAGGTTCCCAGGTCTGCACGGACCGTTTCAAGGTCCGCGACGGTCGGGAATGAATTTACACCCTCACGGGGTTGTGAGACGAGTTCATACGCGTGCAGCCGGACGTTGGACTCGTATATCGGCTTTCGACTAACGTAGGTCTTTTCCATGTCGTTTCCCTGCTCTTTGATCTGATTCTGGGCAACCGGATCATTCGATCACGGCCCGCATACCAATAATTCCTATAATTATTAGATTTATGACAGGCCGTAAGTCAAGAGGATTGCGTCAGAGGCGAATTTTTCGATCTTGATTGGAAAACCCGGGGAATCCCAGAAGCGCACGGTTGGGGGAAATGCGAGGGGAGTCCGGTCTCTGCCCTTAGGACAGGAAGCGGTCCCGCTCTTCGGGGGACGGCAGACGGCAGGTGTCCCGCTTGCCGAACCAACGGTAGCGGTTGCTGGCGACGAGATCGTAGACGAAGTCCCGGCCGGAGGCTGGAACGAGGCGTAGCAGGGTCAGCAGAGCCCATCCGCCACCGAGCCCCTCGAATATTCGCAGGACGGCATCGGATTTTATGTAAGCCCGGTGGTTGTCCCAGAGGACTATGCTCGTCGGTTGCCCAGCTCGTGCCTCCCCAAGATCGACGCCCCTGAAAGTCTCGCCCTGTAGGGCTGCGAAACGAAACCTTCCTCCCGGGTCCCAGGCCAGGATGAAGTCCACGAAACCGTTGCAGAGGCCGCAGACCCCGTCGAAGAAGACGATGGGGTGGGGGGCTTCCCTCGTCAGGTTTGATGGGTCGGTCCTCATGTTGATAACAGACAGTTTCTCTGGGAGAGGCACCTGTTGACAGGCCAGGGAGAGAGTGTGATCCTTTGCCTCATGTCGACCTGGCGTACTCCTGCCTTTCTGATAATCCTAGCCACAATGATGCTGCCTTCCGCTCTGGAGGGTCAAGTGCCTGTCCCCTTGTTCGGAACCTGGGAGCTCAACACGGAGAAGTCTCAACAGAATTCCACTCGCTTTAAGAGAACGACCTGCTGGATCGAGCCCTCGGGAGATGGTCTCAAGGTCATCTACGACATCGTTGGAGAACGGGGCGGCGTGATTCACCTGGAATGGGCCGGTCAGTTCGATGGGAGAGACTACGCGGTCCAGGGTGTCGACTATGTGCTCACCAATGCTTACACCAGGATCGACGACTATACCTACGACGTCGTCATAAAGGTCGATGGCGGCCAGGTTGCCCAAGCGCGGACCACGGTCTCTTCGGATGGGCAGACGCTGACAACAGTCACCGCCGAAAGGAACGCGGCCGGAGAAGAAATTGAGAGCACGGTGGTGTATGAGAGGCAATAGTCTGGATCGAGGGATCCTAGCGGGTTGACTCGGTTCCAGGATCGGGGGGGCGAACCCAACGGAAATGGCTGTTGAGAAGTTGGAACGTGTCGGGCTGAATCAGCCTGAGTTCCATGCGGATACTGTAGTTGTCCATGTCTCCTTCGAGAATCAGTTGATCCTCGGCCGGGCGCTGGAAGATGAAACCGGAACGCCAGGTCCGACTCTCCCCCTTGTTCAGCACAAGGATATTGCTGTTATCGTCGATTGAAACCCCATACCGGGAAAACGAATCGTCGGTGCGTTGAAACACCATTTCATCGGGTTCGTCAAAAATGACGCGCCGCCACTGGCGATCGTAGTCGTTGAAGATTGCGGGGCCCACTTCCCCGTTTATGGCAAGCTGCTCGACATCCCAGATCCCGTAGAGAACTGACCGGGGGCTTCCTCCGCCGCCTTCATTCCAGAAGAGCCAGGTGATGTTTGTGTAGACACCCACCGCATAGAGACCAAACAGGATCTGGGCGGCCACCGCAACGCGGTTGGCCCGGTGGGTGCGAAACAAGCGCCCTTCCCCCGGCGGCGGGGCCGAACGATTTCCGAAGAAGAAATCCCGAAGCCGTGTCCACTCCGGAGCCATCAGGAAGAGCGTCATCAGGATCAGGTGGAAGGTAACCATCTTCACTCCCACGTCATACAGCATGTTGAACGCTAAGATCTGCATCATGCTCGCAAGGACGACAAAACTGCCGACCAGCGTCGTGCGATGGTGGAGCAGCAGGAGTCCGCCCGCCACTTCAATGACTCCCGTCAGAATCTGGTACAACAAAGAAGACCCGACGAAAGTCCATAGCAGTCCCTGCAGCGAGATACCTCCCACCGGCGTCACCAGCGTAATCAGCGAAGGCGCCGGAAACTGTGCCGGTATCACCTTGGTTATTCCGTACTCGAACATCTGTGAGGCGATCGCGAGCCGAACGAAAACCCGCATCCACTTGTGCAGCGTCACGTAGTTTCGGCGTCGGGTGTCCAGAGCGCACCAGGCACCGGCCCCCAGCACGGCAACGAAGAGCACCCACGCCGCCTGTACCCAGTAGAAGTTCGTGTCCCAGCTATTTCCCGTGTACTCGAGAGGTTCGGTGATGCCGAAGATGTGGGTCCCTACCCAGAAAGTGACTCCCCGTAGCGGCCATAGGATGCCCACGCTCGTGATCGAACGATCAGGAAGAAGAACGAGGCCCCCTGAAATTTTCGTTGCAAGTGTAAACAGAGCGAAATACACAAGACAGAAACGGAAGAGAACGCGCATCGCCAACGTCCAGTCGGCCGGCGGTGCTTCAAGTTGCACAGCTTCGTTCCGATTCTCGGTGCCCATGGGCGGAACCTAGCACCCGTTGTGTCAGGAGTCAATTCGTGAGGGCTGGGGAGGCTCGGAGGCACCTGATTTGGACTTGGAATAAAACCCGCCAAGGGTGATAAGATGCTATGAAATAAAGGGGCTGCGGAGCCTCTCAAATCATTCGCGGGCTTCCTCAGTCTGTATCTCGATGAGAGAGCCCGTCTTTCTTTTTGGGAAGGAGATATGAGATTTAGTCCTTTTAGAGTACTCGTCTTCTGCCTCACCACGATCGCCCTGACCGCAATCCCATCATTCGCGCAGATGGATCTTTCAGGCCAGTGGGGGCCGGTGGTCGGGGACGAAGACCTCGACGAACGCGTTGGAGGCCCCGAACTGGGCGAGTACATGGGGATGCCCATCAACGATGCGTCACGCGCCAGGGCCGACCTCTGGGATTCCTCGATTCAGTCGCTGTCGGAATGGCAGTGCCGGCCCCATGGCGTGGACTACATCACCCGCGGGCCTTCCGATCCCTATATCACGGCAGAAATCGATCCGGTGACCCGGAATATCACCGCGTATCACATGGAATGGTTACGCTCGGTAGACCGGCCCATTTATATGGATGGGCGTCCGCATCCGGGTCCGAACGAGCCTCACACGTGGTCGGGCTTTTCGACCGGCACCTGGGTGGGCGACGTTCTCCGGATCCATACAACGCACATCAAGGAAGACTACATCCGAAGAAACGGTCTGCCGCGAAGCGATCGCGCCGAAGTGGTTGAATACCTGATTCGCAACGACGACGTCATCACATGGACGACGGTCACTTACGACCCGATTTACCTGGAAGAACCCTTGATCCGAACGGGCGAGTTCCTTTGGGAGCGAAACCAGCAGGTGCCGCCGTATCCATGCACTGTGGTCACGGAAGTCGACCGGGAGCCGGGGTTTGTGCCGCACTATTTTCCTGGAGAGAATCCGTACGCCCTCGAAGCCGCCGGTGTCTACTCGCTGCCGCTCGAAGCGACCCAGGGTGGCCTGGAAACGATGTATCCGGAGTTCAAAGCGCGGGTCAAGGAATTGATGCCGGAGCGATAAGGCCAACTTGAATTCTGCAATGATCTATTGAACGAATCGTAGCCCGCATTCCACCGGGATACCGCTTAGATATTTTGAGAACAATTTGGAGACAGGAATGAAAAACCAACACTCACAGTCCAAACGGCTCGGGAGGCCTTTGCCGGTATTGCTGGCCGTCGTTCTGGGCGTCCTCCCCTTCATCAGGGTCGTCCAGGCTCAGGAGTCGCCGATCGACGTCGTCTGGGTCCGGGGACCGATTTACATGCTCGCCGGCGCCGGCAGCAACATCACGGCTTCGATCGGCCCCGACGGCGTCCTGCTCGTCGACTCCGGGACGGCCGCGATGGCCGATGAAGTCCTGGAAACGATATCCGCAATCCACCACATGCAGAACCAGGCCCAGACCCATGCCTGGGCGGGCATCGACAACTGGGGTGCCGAGGGACGACTGGCCATTCTGGCCTATCGGGACGGCTACTCCCCTCCGAAGCCAGTCCGCTACATCATCAACACGACTTCGCAACCCAGTCATGTCGGTGGCAATCAGGTCATACGGGAATCCGGACAGACATTCGTCGGCGGTAATGTCACCGGCAGTATCCGGGATGCGGGCCAGGGAGCAAGTATTTACGCCCATGAAGAAGTCCTCTTCGACATGGCCGAGGACGGTCTGAACTACCTGATGTTTCCGACCGACACGTATTACGGGACAAGCTACAAGATCAGCCATTTCTTCAACGGCGACGGCGTCCGCATGATCCATATGCCTCAGGCAACCACCGGCGGTCATACCCTGGTCTACATACCCCGGTCGGACGTGATCGTGACGGGGGATTTCTTCAGGCAGACGTCGTATCCCATCATCGATCTGGCGAACGGTGGCAGCATCGATGGTGTCCTTGATGCGCTCAACTGGGTCCTTGAAACTGCCATTCCCGAATTCCGTACCGAAGGGGGTACGTCGGTCATTCCAGGTAGCGGCCGGCTCAGCGATTCCGCAGACGTGGGTTATTACCGGGACATGGTGACGATCATTCGCAACAACATCCAGGAGATGATCAATCGGGGCTGGTCCCTGGACCAGGTTCTCGAAGAACGGCCCACCAAGGCTTACGACGGTCTTTATGGTGCCGATAGTGGCCAGTGGACGACAACGGATTTCGTGACAGCAGTATATCGAAGCCTCGTCGAAGGGAGAGGTGAATAATATGAATTCCAGAACTCTCCATGGGAGTCACTTTGCCTTGACGCTCGTTATAGGACTCCTGCTTACTGTTCCCACTGACGTGCTTGCCCAAAGGGGTGGCCCGCCTCCGGGGCCGGCCATGGAAGACCCGCCGATCGACATCACCGGCACCTGGGTGTCGGTCGTCACCGAAGGCTGGCGGCACCGGATGGTCGTTCCCTCTAAGGGTGACTATGAGAGCACCGCCATGACACCGGCGGCGCGGGAGATTGCCGATGCGTGGGACCCGGATGACGACCTGGCGGCCGGCGAAGAGTGCCGGTATTACGGCGCTGGCGGCGTCATGCGGATTCCTGGACGGCTCAATATCACGTGGGAAGACGAAAACACACTTCGGATCGACACCGATGCCGGAACGCAGACGCGGCTCCTCCACTTCGACGACTCGATGGCCGCCCCCGATGATGATTCCTGGCAGGGCTTCTCCCGAGCGGAATGGTTGCGCGCTCGGGGAGGCCGGGAGCCCGGTTCGGTACCGGCCGGCCGGTTGAGAGTCGTTACCGACCACATGCGTATGGGCTATCTCCGTCGCAACGGCGTTCCATACAGTAATCAGACAGAGATGACGGAGTTTCTCTTTACGTTTGATGAGCCCAGCGTCGCAGGTTTCGACCCCGATTCGTGGCTGGTGCTGACGGCATTCTATGAGGATCCTCTCTACCTGACCCGACGATACATGCAGAGTACCCACTATAAGAAGGAACCGGATGATTCGAACTGGAATCCGACTCCGTGTTCAGCCTACGAGTAAAAACAACATTGCACAGGAGGACTAGATGAATATTACGTCAGTCAGGAATCTCGGCATGTTGTTGGCTATCACGCTACTTGCAGGCGTGCCGGCATTTGCCCAGATGGACCTTTCAGGCCAATGGGGACCCGTCTTTGACGAGGACCGGGACGAACGGGCCAGCGGGCCGGAACTCGGTGAGTTTATGGGGATGCCCATCAATGATTCGTCCCGTGCCCGAGCCGAACTCTGGGATTCCTCGATCCAGTCCCTGCCGGAATGGCAGTGCCGCCCCCACGGCGTGGACTACATCACCCGCGGGCCTTCGGATCCTTACATCACTGCGGAAATCGATCCGGTGACCCGGAATATCACGGCGTACCACATGGAATGGCTGCGGTCGGTCGACCGTCCTATCTACATGGACGGCCGCCCGCATCCGGGCCCGAACGAACCGCACACGTGGTCCGGTTTCTCAACCGGCACCTGGGTGGGCGATGTGTTGCGGATCCATACGACACATCTCAAAGAAGACTATATCCGTCGAAACGGTCTCCCGCGAAGCGATCGCGCCGAGGTTGTCGAGTACCTGATCCGCAACAACGACGTCATCACGTGGACGACGATCACTTACGATCCAATCTACCTTGAGGAGCCTCTCTTCAGAACAGGCGAGTTCCTCTGGGAACGGAATCAGCAGGTGCCGCCGTATCCATGTACCGTAGTGACGGAAGTCGACCGGGAACCGGGTTTCGTGCCGCATTATTTTCCAGGCGAGAATCCGTACGAACTGGAAGCGGCTGGGGTTTACTCATTGCCTCTGGAGGCGACCGAGGGCGGACCGGCAACCATGTATCCGGAGTTCAAGGCACGGATCAAGGAGCTGATGCCGGAACGTTAAATTCCGGATGATCTTCAGAAAGGGCCCGGAGCGAATGTGCTTCGGGCCTTCTTTGTGCGCTGAGTCTTTATGCAAAACTCAACATGGATACGAGAAGGAGGATGACATGTCGAGCCGAATGAAGCGTATCGTCGTCGTGACGATTTTCAGTACGTTATTGATCAGCGGCAACCTAACCGCACAGCCGCAGCGTGGCATACCTGACAGCTTCGATCTTGATGACCAGGGACGCCAACCCTTCAAGATTTTCGACAATTTCTATTTCGTGAGGACCGAGTTCGTTTCCAGCTACCTGCTGACCACAAGCGATGGTCTGATCCTCATCGACGCACTTTTCGATATGGCCGGTTATCCCGAGTACCTGCTGGGCAACGTTCGCCAACTCGGCTTTGATCCCGCCGATCTCAAGTACGTGATCATTACCCACGGCCACCGTGACCATTACGGGCTGGGACGAGAGCTGCAGGATCGTACGGGTGCCACTATCGGTGCCACAGCCCCAGATTGGACCCTGATCGAAAACGAACAGGGCGATCGTGCGCCTCGGCGGGACTGGGTTATTGGACAGGATGAAACCCTGACTCTGGGTGATGCGACACTCCGGTTTGACGTGACTCCCGGTCACACCCCCGGCGTCGTGTCGATAGAGTTCCCGGTAATGGATCAGGGCAGAGGGCACACGGCTTATCTTCATGGCGGAATGAACTTGCGGACGGATGAACCAGCCGCTGTCGAGCGGTATATCGACGATCTGGAGCGTATTTCGGCGATGGAAGGCATAGAAGTTCGGCTTTCGAATCATCCTTTTATTGACGATCTCTTTGCCCGTGCCGACGCTCTGGCCCAGCGGCAGCCTGGTGAACCCCATCCGTTCGTCGCGCCGGAAGAGTTCTATGCTGCCCTCAATCAGGCTATTGCTGTGGCTCGGGAAAGATGAGCTGCGGCAAACCAATGCTGACCTCGGGAAGATCCTCCGTATCTTTATCAGAATCGTTGAAGAACCCACCCGAGACTGGCAGAATGGGGCGAACTCGGATACGAACAGGGTAGGACGAAACCTCATCGACGGAGAACAACATGGAGATCAATCGACGACATTTTATCGCCAGCCTCGGAGGCACGACGGCGGTCAGCCTTATGAGCCACGAAGCAAAGGCGGAAGCGCTGGAAACGTACATGATCGAGAATCTGGAAGCCGGCACGCAGGCCGAGTTTCCGACTGTCGCGGAAATCGAGGCACAGATCACAACGCGGCACTATCGCAGGGGAGTCGGTCGCCTGTTCGTTACCCCTGATGGCTCGAAGGTTGAAAGACTGGAGCCATTACCTGAAAAACCAACCTTCTTTGACTTCTTTGAACACCGGCTTGCAGCGCAAGACCACTGCCTGCAGAGCGCCAATCTGGCACTGAAAGAAGGTATGCCGGAAGAAGTCGTCTTCGCCTGTCTCATCCACGATACCGTCCAGTGCCTGATGCGCGTGGACCATGGTTTTTGGGGAGCGGACCTGTACGCACCCTATGTTTCCGAACAAGTGGCTTTCGCACTCCGGAACCATCAGGTACTGCGGTTCTACACCGACGAGGAAGCTGGATATTTCTACCCTGACTTGTACCACAGACTTTTTGGACACGACTACGAACCCACACCGCAGCTCCAGGCGAACTACGCGTTTGTTCGCAACCATGAGTGGTATATGCTGCCACGTCAGGTCACGGTCAACGACCTGTACTCCTTCGAAGAGGGGGTGGAAGTAACCTTGGATCCGTTTGTGGATATCGTGGGGCGCCAGTTCAGACAGCCGGCGGAGGGTTTGGGCTATGACAACAGCCCGTCGGCGCATATGTGGCGTTCGATCGCGAATCCGGATACTCCGCTGTAAATCGACAGCCAGGATTCAGAATCTCGGATGATCTTCAGAAAGGGCCCGGAGCGGATGTGCTTCGGGCCTTCTTCTGTAGGTGCGGTCTATGACCGCACGAAACTCGCCGACCCGTCGTCAAAGAGTACAAAGCAAAGGCGGGAGTGCCAAAGGGCGAACTACAGGATTTCCGCTGTTCTTCGGCCCATTTCTGTTATCTTGCGGCCTTAAGCCAGACGGATAACCGAGCCGGGGGAGGACCGACATGTCGAAAGTAGCCACTCTTAAATAGGATCTGTAGTATTGGCAGGGAGCGTCTATGGCCACCACAGTACTGTCGCGATATTCGATGCCAGCAAGACCGTCGAGATTGTCGGCGTCGTCAGTGACGTGTCATGGCGTAATCCCCACGGGCGAATCGTGGTGGAAGTTGACGAGGAATCCGGGGAAACGTTGGAATGGACGATCGAGACTCCTACGGTAAGCATCATGCGTAATCGGGGACTCAGCACGGAGCTAATCGCTGTCGGCGACCGAATCAGTGTTGCCGGTGCTCCATCGCGCAGAGACCCTACAGCCATGAATGGCCGCAATATCCTGTTAGGAAGCGGTTACGAGCTGGCGTTTAACCCCCGCAATCCCTATTTCCCTGCGGGAAAGAGCGGCAATCTCGTCGGCCGCGAGTTCGATGAATCGAACGCGGCAGCGGCGATCGCCGCGGCCGATGGAATCTTCCGTGTTTGGAGCACGGTCATGAGCGATCCAGCCGCGTTTCCGATGTTCAAGGGTGGCTATCCGCTAACTGCCGCCGCCGAAGCAGTCGTTGCCGAGTGGGACCCGCTCGACAATTCGTTGCTTCGCTGCGGTACGAAAGGAACGCCGCTTCTGATGATCACGCCGTTTCCGATCGAATTTGTAAGGCAGAATGAAGACATATTAATGCGGATCGAAGAGTACGATGGCCGCCGGCGCATTCATATGAATCCCGACGCGGTGCCACCTGAAGAACACACGCTGTTTGGCTTCTCACGGGGGCGATGGCAAGGCAATACGCTGGTGGTTCGAACCGATCACATCGCCGCAGGGTATTTTGATCCTGATGGTGTACCGCAGAGCGAGAGCCTTTCCGTGGTCGAACGCTTCATCCCGAATGAAACCTACGATCGCCTGGATTATCGAATAACCGTTACCGATCCTGAATACTTCACAGAATCGTTCGACCTGACTCGGTACTTCGTGTGGCGCCCCGAGAACATCGTCCACCCTTACGAGTGCCTGGAGCGGTATTGAACTGAGGCTGGGCCCAGGAGGTCGGGACCCTCCTTGCCGCCAATATTGCCCAGCCCTGGACTGACTTCAGTCTCGGTGGCGGATTCCCGGGTTCGATGTAGAACAACTCACTCCCGTCTCTCGACCACGCGTCCCCCGAGCCCACCACACCAATGTCTTGACAGCCCGGTTCTCGAGGAGTACAACCCGGAAGAAACAGCGATTCAAATTCCGGATGTGTTCGAATGGTACCGCCCGAAAGGCGGTGACCTACAAGGAGCAACATGCGACTTACTTTAACTCTCACTCTGTTTGTAGCTCTTCTCATTCCCGACCCGCTCTGGGCCCAAGGGCCCGAGGATGTAACGGAGATCTTCAAACTTGGAACGTTTGAAATCGAGGGAGCACCGCGCATCGGGATCGTCCTGCGCGACAGCCTGATCGTCGATCTCAATGAAGCGAACGCGGCGCTGGAGTCGAACCGGATGTATCCGGTGCTCCCTATGCCCGCCGACATGAAGGAATTGATCAGCAGGTATGAGTATGGTCTGAAGGCCCGCCTCTACGAGATCGTCAACAACCTGGTCTTGAACACACAGCTCACGGGCAGCAATCGACCGGACTATGTACACGATGTTGATTCTCTTCGGACGCTGCCGCCGATTATCTATCCAGGGAAAATCCTTAACGCCGCCGTGAATTTTTACAGCCACGTGGACGAACAAGGGGCGCCGGAAGAACGCGCCGAAGCCAGGCGCGGACGCAGAGAAAACCGCGGCGTGCCTTATCTTTTCCTGAAACCTCCCGAGGGCGCCGTCATCGGCAACGGCGACTCTGTTGTTCTGCCCTACGGTCGCACCCGAATCGATTGGGAAGTCGAGCTCGCAGCAGTGATCGGGCGCGCCTCGAAGTATGTCCCCGCAGACGAAGCCGAAGACCATATATTCGGATACACGGTCTCACTCGACATATCCGACAGGGGGGGGGCGGCCGCCGGGAGGAAACCCGCTGCGGTCGGACTGGTTCGTCTCCAAGGGACACGACACCTTCGCCCCGATGGGGCCGTGGATCATTCCGAAGGAATTCTACGGCAATCCCATGGAGATTCTCCGGCAGACGTTGAGCATCGGCGACACTCCGATGCAGGAAGCTACCGGGGGCGACATGATCCACTCCCTTTGGGAACTGGTGGAGTATGCGTCCTCGATCGTGACGCTCTTTCCGGGCGACGTGATCAACAACGGGACGTCCGGGGGGACCGGCGTCGGCACAGCGGTCCGCGGTGAGCAGCGATTCCTGCAACCCGGAGAAGAGATCACGGCCAGCATTGACGGGATCGGGACGTTGCGTCTACCTGTAGTGTCCGAAGAAGCCCCCGAACCGGGCAGTGGCGCCCGCCTCCCCCCGGTGGAGGATTGAGCCCGTTTTAGAAGCGCCGGCTCGGAAATCCGGCCGGCGCCCTTCCCTGTAGACTCCGATTGATCCCACACTTTCGCTTCTGTAGACTCACCGCAGCCGTTAAACACACCAATACCGCAATTCGAGGAGAGGATTTCGATGAGCTACCTGAGTCGACTAAGCGTTTCTGCCACTCTGCTGAGCCTTCTGCTGGCCTCTGGCCCGTTGCCCCTTGCCGCCCAAACCGGACCCGAAGTTGCCCGAGCCTATCGGGAGGCGAACGAGGCCGAGATCGTCCGGGATTTCGCCGAGTTGCTGACGTATCCGAATCGGGCCGCTGACCTCGAAGACATTGGACGAGCAGCGGGATACATCCGCGATCAACTCGACGGAGTCGGCGTGGATGCCAAACTGCTCGAACTGGAGGGAACACCTCCCATCGTCTATGGCAAATTGAGTGTTCCCGGCGCCACGCGGACTCTGGGTGTCTACGTCCACTACGACGGACAGCCCGTGGATCCGTCCAACTGGACCCATCCCCCGTTCGAGCCCACCCTCTATACGGCTTCAATGGAGTCGGGAGGCGAGCCACGTCCTCTGCCCGAACCGGGTGAAGCCGTGGATCCGGAATGGCGACTCTATGCCCGCTCTGCAGGGGACGACAAGGGCCCTATTGCAGCTATCCTTCCCGTTCTCAAGGCCTTCAGGAGCGAAGGCGTGACGCCCACATCCAATCTCATCTTTTTCTTCGACGGTGAGGAGGAAGCGGGTTCGGCCGAGCCTCGGCCGTTACATGGAAATGATGGCCGAAGAGCTGGATGAAATAGACATCTGGTTGTTTTTCGACGGACCCTCCCATCAGAGTGGCCGTCCGCTGCTGACGTTCGGAGTGCGGGGCGCAATGGGAATGGAGGTCACTGTCTATGGCGCAACGCGGAGCCTGCACTCCGGCCACTACGGCAACTGGACTCCGGATACCGGCAATGTTCTGGCTCGACTGCTGGCGTCCATGAAAGATGAGACAGGTCGCGTATTGGTCGAGGGATGGTATGACACGGTCGAGGCTCTGGGTCCCGAAGAACAGGCCGCACTGGCAGAAATGCCGAATATCGACGACCAACTCAAACGTGAGTTGGGGCTGCTCAGGACGGAAGGTTCTCCCGAAACCCTACCCCAACGACTCCTCGTGCCGGCTTTGAATGTGAGAGGTATTACCAGCGGGAACACAGGCTCACTTGCGCGCAACGTCATCCCCAACATCGCGGTCGCTTCGCTGGGGCTGCGGTTCGTCAAGGGGAACGACCCGGCCCAGATGCGTCAGCTCGTTGTCGATCACATTGAGGGACAGGGATTCCATATCGTCGATGAAGACCCAGACATGGAAACCAGGCTCCAATATCCGCTGATCGCCAAGGTCACAGGAGGGGGCGGAGCGCCGGCTTCCCGGACAGAGATGTCCAATTCCTACGTCCAGCAAATCATCCAGGCTGCAAACCAGGCCGCAGACAGGGCGTTCAACCCGGGAGCTCTTGTCCTCTCTCCGGGGGCAGGAGGGACACTCCCTCTCTACCTTTTCACAGACATTGCGGGCAAACCGGCGCTTTTCCGTTCCAATCGCCAACTACGACAACAACCAGCATGCTCCGGATGAAAACCTGCGTATTGCAAACCTCTGGTACGCCATCGATCTTTATGCCGCGCTGATGACGATGCCGGAGTGAATCTCAAACCAGATGTTTCTTCAGTAGCCGGAGGGGGTAAGAGGTTCCCCGCCATACGACAGCGCCCCGCCAGAGCGTCTTTATGGTGGAGATCCACAGCCCGGTCAGAAGCATTCCGGCGCCCAATGGGTGGGTCAAAAAATAGAGACGGGACTTGCCCAGTGGCCTGGTGACGGGCCCATATGCGAGAGCAATAACCGAGAGAGCGACAACCGAAGCCACGCGGGCGGTGAGATCACCGACGGCCAGACCGACAAAGGGGAAAAAGCTCATGAAGAGCGCCGCCCCACTGCCCGCCAGAACACGCCAGACGCTGTAGTCTACACCGGCGAAGGCGTTCTTCTCAATTCCCTTGAGGTACGCCCGTGCGCCACCCGTCTGCCAGCGCAGGTGGACGCCCCCGTCCGAGTCCATCGCGTCCTGGCGGTAACCGTGTTGCTTGACGAGCTTGCCCAGCTTGATATCGTCGGCAACTTCCATCCGCAGGCGCTCGTGGCCACCGATGGCCTCATAAACGTCCCGACGTATCAGATTGAACGCACCCACACCACAGAACTTTCGAGACGCCGGATCCTTGGCTTTCCAGGGCTGTATGTACGCACCGAAATAGAGCGCGAAAGCCATGACAAACGCGCTTTCAAGAAATCCATGGGTTCTCAGAGACGGAAACAAACACAGGTGGTCCAGTCTGCGGCTCCGGACGACGTTCATGGCACGCCTCAGGCAGTCGGGTTCCAGGGCGACATCCGCGTCGATAAAACACAGCCACGCACCTGAACTCAGGCGGTAGCCCTCATGAAGTGCATGTGTCTTTCCGAGCCACTCTTGGGGGAGCGTCCCAATGTTGACGACTCTGAGCCGGTTAAGCTTTCCGATATACCCGGAGGCGATCCGTCCGGTCTCGTCTCGAGACCGATCGTTGACGACCAGAATCTCCAGATTCGGATACTCCACACTCTCGAGCTTTTTCAGTGTTTCAGCGATGCTGCCCGCTTCATCACGCGCTGCTATCACAACAGACAACGTGCCCGGTTCCCTCGGGTCGACGTCGGAGGGATCGCTTACATTCCCAAGCCCTTCGAATCGCAACCAGCCCAGCCCGAGATAGAAACCGGCGCCAAGCCAGACCAGCGCCGCCACCAGCGCAGCTACAGTTGTCACAGGAATAGACTCCACGGGGATAGAGTACAATCCAACTCGTGACAGCGGAGACCGGAATTAGGAGCCGGCTCCCTCCGGGAGGATGGAACACGCCGTTGACAGACCGTCTTGCTGAAATAGGGACACTCTATAAGCGCGAGTTGCGCTCCGCCCTGCGCGAACGCAACATCGTCATCAACAGCATCATCCTGCCCATTCTTCTCTACCCGGCCATGTTGTGGTTGGCCTACTCGGGTGTCTCCTTCATTGCAGGTCAGTCGGAAAACCTGACAGCCCGGGTGGCGCTGACAGGCGTACCCGCAACGCACGCTCCGTTTGAGGTCTTTCTCCGGGACCAGCCATCGGTGGAGATATTCTCCGTCGATTCTCCCGAGGAATGGGTTGCCTCGGGTGCCCTTGACGTAGTCGTCGAATTCGCCCCAGTCGAGGGCCTCCGAAGAGTTGTTCCACGCTCCGAGGTCACCGTACGCTACGACGGACCCCGCGACCGGAGCCGTTCGGCCCGGACCAGGCTGGAAGGTTATCTTTCCGATTATCGCCAGCAGTACCTTCTCGACCGGGCCCGGGAGGCCGGGATTGCCGAGGCCACGATCCAGCAGGTGTGGGTCGAACAGGAAAATCTGGCCAGCAGCAACGAAATGGGGCGGTTCGTCCTCGGACTTCTCGTTCCTCTTTTGACGGTCATCATGCTTGTAGTCGGCGCAGTCTATCCCGCGATCGACTCGACCGCAGGGGAGAGGGAAAACGCGACATGGGAGACCCTGATGACGATTTCGGCAAGGCGCAGCAGTATCGTCATCGCAAAATATTTGTATGTCGCGACGATGTCGTTCACGGCCGGAATGCTCAATGTGGCCGCCATCACAATCTCGCTCCGCTCCATACTGATCCCTCTTGTCGGAGAGAACGCCTCTGGTCTGAGCGTTCGCCTTCCTTTCACCACGATCGGAGTCGTTGTGCTGGGCGCTGGGCTGATGGCTCTCTTTGTTTCGGCAGGTATGATGGTTCTGGCTTCCTTCGCACGGACTTTTCGTGAAGGACAGTCCATGATCGGCCCCTTCTACATCGCGATCCTGATTCCGGTCATGTTTCTCCAGGCCCCCGACATTCGCCTGACGCCCCAATTGGCTCTCGTTCCGATAGTGAACGTCACACTGATGTTTCGCGAGGCTATCGAGGGGATCTACCAGTGGCCCCTTATCGGCATGACTGTGGCGGTAGAAGTCATGACGATTGCTCTCGCCCTTGCTCTGGCGAACAAGATTCTGTCCTACGAAGCTTTTCTGCTCGGTGGACATGACGGAGGGGTGGGACGTTTTTTCAAGACCGAGATTCTGGGACGGGGGCAATCAAAATGATGGATCCGACGACCGACTTGAGGCCTCTGGAATGGTAACCGTCACGGCGCTGGACCTCGGGAAAACGTTTCATGACGAAGCGCGCGGCGAGGTTCGTGCCATCGATGGGTTGAGCTTTGAAGCACGACAGGGTGAAATTCTCGGCCTGCTGGGTGCCAACGGTGCGGGAAAAACAACCACACTGAGGATGCTCTCGACGATCATCCTTCCCACGTCCGGTCAGGCTGCAATCATGGGCCATGACGTGGTCCGCGATCCCACCGAAGCCCGCCAGCACCTTGGTTTCTATTCTTCGACAACCGCTCTTTATCCGAGATTAACACCGCGGGAAACCATCGAGTTCTTCGCCAGCGTTAACCACTATCCCGGCGCCGACCTCTCCCACCGGGTCGAAGAACTCATAGAGCGTTTCAAGATCTCCGACTATGCCGATGCCCGTGTGGAAAAACTGTCCTCAGGGATGAAACAGAAAGTTTCTATCGCACGGACGCTGGCGCACGACCCTCCTGTTCTCATTTTTGACGAACCGACTGTGGGCCTGGACGTCATAAACGCACTCGAAGTCCATGCCGAAATCGCCCAGCTTCGGGACGAAGGAAAGACGATTCTCTTTTCCACGCACATCATGAGCGAAGCCGAAAAACTTTGCGATCGAATCGCGATCATCCACGGCGGCCGGATCCTGGTGTCGGACACTCTGGAGGGCCTGCGCGAAAAGACGGGCGAGCACTACCTCGAAGATATTTTTCTTCGTTATGCCCGCGGAGACTGATCGATGGACTGGAAGACCATTCGACTGATCTGGACCCTCGAGTGGCGAACGCTCTTGCGATCCCGCCGAACGATCATTCTTTCGGTTGTCCTTCCAATTCTTGTTATGCCGCTGATGCTGATGGCCACCCGCTTCAGCACGAACCTTCAGGAGCGCCAAGAGGCGTCCACCGTGTACCGGTACGTGATCGGCGGGGATTGGATCAGCCAGACCCGGGGGCTGATCGAGAACGGAGCCGGCCGCGCCCTTAACGATCCAGACTCCGACCTCGAGAATTTCCGGTATGAAGAAACGACGGCGGCCGACCCCGCCGAAAGCGTACGTTCCGGCGAGCTGGACTTCTATCTGGAAACCTTCAGCCCCGCCAGGGCCGACCTGGAATGGGATCAGGACGGGGAAGAAAACGAAGCGTCTCCGGACTCATCCAACAGACTCGGGCAGCGGATTGACGGCGTCCCCGCAATCCGAATCCTCTTGCCGGGAAACCGTGCAACTACCGCTGCCGGGGCAGCTCGGATGGCCGATCTCCTCGTCTACGCGCGTCGAATCGAAGCCGAGCGGGCCTTACGGTCCGAAGGTCTTGAACTCGAACTTCGGAACCTTCTCTCTCTCGGTGAAGTCAACGTTGCGTCCCAGGCACAGACTTCCGGTTTGCTCGTCGGACGGTTTCTGACCCTGCTTCTGTTCGTTCTTATTTTGACCGGTGGATCCGTCGTGGCGATGGATATCATCGCGGGGGAAAAGGAACGTGGTACGTTGGAGACGCTGCTGACAACGGCTGCCGGCCGTTCCGAGATCATTGCCGCGAAGCAGTTCGTGATACTGACCGCCGCGCTGGCTATTGCCCTGCTCCAGATCGCAAACCTTCTGGTCTACACGGGCCTGGACATCCTTCCTTTACCCGAGGGATTCAGTTTCCAGCCGAGCTTTCCTGCCGCAGTTGCCATCGTTCTGCTGTACGTCCCGTTTAGCGCACTCATTGCGGGCGTTCTACTGCTCCTGTCCGCATATGCAAAGTCGTACAAGGAAGCACAGCTTTATTTTTTCCCTGTTTACCTCGTCGGGATGTTTCCTGCCGCAGCGGGGGCTGTGGGTGACATCCCACTGCGTTCAGCGATCGCGCTGATCCCGTTGGCCAACGTCAGCATTGGGGTCCGGGACCTGCTCAGCGGTCACCCCGACTGGTGGATGCTTCTGGTGGTCTTGGCCGTCAATTCCCTGGCAGCGGTGTGGGTCCTGCAATACTCGACCGCGCTGCTTGGAGACGAACGACTGGTAACAGCCAAGCAGGAACAGCACCCGGAGGGGGTGGCCGGCCTGGCAGCATTTCGTTTGCACCTGTGGCGCTGGTATGGGGTGTTGTGGGCGGTTCTGTTTGTCGGGGCCGCGTCCGTTCCGGCCCTTTCTGATTTAAGGATCCAGGTCCTGTTCAACGAGATCGTCGTGCTTGGGGGAGGATCTTTACTGATCCTCAGGGTCTACAGGCTCAAAGCCGCTCGAGCTCTGGCTTTGAGGTCGGTGCGGTTCTCTCTCTGGCCGATTCTGCTCCTGCTGGTCGGACCGCTGCATCTGATGACGGCCCTCGTCAACCGTTTCGCAAATACAGTCTTCCCGATACCGCAGAGTTACCTGGAACAGCTGGGTGAACAGTTTTCTTTTGAGGGCGTTCCCGCCTGGCAGATATTGGTCCTCTTTGCGGTGCTACCTGGAGTCTTCGAAGAAATTGCGTTCCGTGGCCCGCTTCTTTATGGACTCAGGCGCAGGTTTTCCCTGCCGGTCCTCGCTCTGGTAGTCGGCCTGGTCTTCGGGTTCTTCCATTTCAGCCTGTTCCGCATTGTCACGACAGGAGTCATCGGGATCGTCATTACCGCCGTCGCCCTGATGACGGGATCGATATTCCCGGGGATGCTCCTTCATTTCGGGAACAACGCACTCGCACTCCTGCTGGCACAGTATGAGATCCCGATCGACCAGCTACCTATCCCCATGTATGCGTTCGCCCTCGGATCGACGCTGGCACTGGTCTGGGTCGTCTACCGCAATCGGACCCTCTACCCGGAAGAATGACGGCCCGATTCCAGCCTGGTGCGGGGAGCCCACTTTGGACTCCAGGGTCTCTCTGTTCAGACCCCGGTGTTTGTCTTTGGTCGTTTTTGCCAGAGGAGGTCTTTTTCCGCAAGTTGCTATAATGAATAGCCGGATGTCGTTAGAAGGAGCTGATTCATGGTGATTTTTCCTCGTCGGGAGATTAACAGGATGCGAACAGGCAACATGTTGGGCCTCGCGCTGGGGTTCGTTGTTCTTGTAGGCGTTTGGCGCGGATTTTCCGAGAGTAGTGAGTTCGGGCAGTTGCTGCTGGTCCTGATCAGCCTGGTCGCCCTGGCAACCATCGTTATTGCCCTCGTCCAACTTGTGTCCCATCGGGGCAACAGCAAAGCGATCGTGTTCCATGACAACGATAAAATGATTGTCGCGACCAATCACCTCCACGACGGATTCAAGCTCCGGTTCCTGCGTGACGTGTTGAACGACAACATCACTGCGTTTAGCGACGACGAGCGAGCAGAGTGGGGTGAGCTGACGAAGCAGGGGTTTCACGTGGTCTTCAAGATTCATGACGTCCGAAAGACGTTCCTACTACCGATGCTCTTTCTGGCTTTCGATGAGGTGTTTGTCTTGGATCACCTGAACCGGTGGGACTACTTCGACTGCCGGAACACTTCGGAGCCTACAACCTCCGAACGAGGTATCGGCCCCCTCAACGACGAATCGGTTCTGCCCGAAGGAAAGCGCCAGCCGGCGACTTAGCATCGTCCGACATCTCAGAGCCAGGGCCGCCCGCCTCCAGGATCGTCGTCAGGCCCTTTCAGCCCGGACCATAAACGCTCGAAAGCGGCTCCGATACTCCCGCCCACCCAGTACCATTGCAGTGTGCCAACCAGAAAGACAACCGCCGCGGTCAATCCAACGACGGGCCCAAAGCCGACACCGAGATTATCCAGTGTGCCAAAGACGCCCAATAGGACGACCATCGCGATCGTGTCAAAAACGGACATCAGGCTCCAGAAAGGAGATGTGTTAAAGAGAAACGATTCGAAGGACTGATTGACGCCCGCGATATCCCCACTCATCCGGTAGTCCAACCAGGAGAAGAGAAAGAATCCGAGGGCGAGGACCCCGTGGGATATGGCGGATGCGAGTGCGACACGGCGCCAGAATACCCGGCTGCGAATGCCCGCAACATTGAGCCACAGCGACAGGTGATAGATACCGAACACGAAGAGGGGTGGAAGCACGACAAGTGCAAGTACATACATTTCTTCCCTCCTCCTCGGGACAATGCCCCGGATCGACCTGATTGACTGTGGCGAACGACGGCCAGTACAATCACGCAGTATACGGCCGGTGACCGCCAGCAGGCCACTTGCGAGCGACGAATGCATAGAAAGATCCTCCCCGGTATCATCGCCTTCGTTCTCATCTTCGGAGGACCCCTCCTCGCCCACGACTTTTCGACAAGTTACTCGCTGATCGAGGTAGAAGGAACCGACGTCCGGATCACGCTGACCTTCAGTGCAACCGACTTTCACTCCGGACCACAGATCGATCTCGACCAAGATGGGCGGGTGGACTCCGCCGAACTCGAGGAGGGCATCGATGCACTGTTTCGAGCCATCCGGGCAAATTATCAGCTAGGAGGCCCCGGTCCCCCGCTGACCACGACGCTCGAGGAGTACTCTCTTACGGCCGAAAACGTCGCCCGTCTTCGTGTTGTCTACGAGTTTGGAGCCGACGTCACAGATCTGCGGGTGGTCTCAAACCTGGACAGAATCACGCAGGAGAACCACCAGCATCTCCTACAGATTGGCGAAGGAGATGAAGCGCGGACTGCTGTCCTGGACGCGGGCTACCCCGACATCGACATCGATTACGCTACTGGAATCCCGTTCTGGGTTACGATCTTCGATTTTGTGGAGCTCGGAATCGAACACATCTTTACGGGTTACGATCATCTGGCTTTCCTGGTGGCATTGCTCATGGCCACAACCACCCTGCTCTCACTGACGAAGATCGTTACCTGCTTTACGATCGGGCACAGTGTGACTTTGGTTCTGGCAACGCTCGGGGTCGTGGTGTTGCCGTCGCGCCTGATCGAGAGCTTGATTGCGCTCAGCATCGCTTATGTCGCGATTGAAAATTTTATCGGACGCAACCTGGTCCACCGATGGATGGTCACATCTCTGTTCGGTCTTGTTCATGGCTTTGGATTCTCTAACGTACTGCGGGAAATGGGCCTGGGCAGAAGCCGGCTCGCGGCTTCGCTCTTCTCCTTCAATTTCGGCGTCGAGATCGGACAGCTTATTTTCGTGGCAGTCCTGTTCCCTCTTCTCCTCTATATCGGACGGTCGCGCTGGAAGCAGCACGTGATGTCGGTGTCCTCGGTCGGGATCATGTGCCTGGGCTTCTACTGGTTCGTCCTGCGCGCGTTTCTGGCATAGGGGACGGTGGTGGACTGGCCTGCCCCAGCTTCAGTCGCCTGGAAGGTCCTCGCGTCAATCCTTCGAATCGCACTGGCGACCACTATCGGGCTGGTCTTGTACGTACAGTTCTTTGAACATCGTCTGATTTACTTTCCAGAGCCTGGCCTCGGCGCCTCACCCCGGAGTGATTACGAGGATATCTATTTCGAAACCGGAGACGGTGTCCGCCTGCACGGATGGCTGATCGGAGCCGAGGGTCCGAATGTCCTGGTTCTCAGTCACGGGAACGGCGGCAACATCGGTTACCGGGCCGAGATGGGCGACTTTCTGATGGAAGAACTCCGGGTCAATGTCTTCATGTACGACTATCGGGGCTATGGCCTCAGCGAAGGTCGTCCGTCGGAGCAAGGCACCTATGCCGACATCCGGGCCGCCTACGACCTCATGCTTTCGAGGGGATTCCCTCCGGGAGCCATCTATCTCATGGGCCAGTCGCTCGGTACGGGAGTGACCGTCGATCTGGCTTCGAAGGTGCCCGTCGGCGGCATGATCCTTGAAGCCCCTTTTACGAGCGTGTCGGCGATGATTCGCCACAGATTCCACATTCCGATCGATTGGCTCCTCAACACCCGCTATGACTCGCTCAGCAAGATTGCCGCTGTCGGTGTGCCGGTAGTCTTTGTACACGACCGGCGAGATCCGGTCGTACCTTACGCGCTCGGGTCGGCCCTTTTCGATGCGACTCCAGAACCTAAGACGCGCTTCACGCTGGACGCCGGGATCCACGAAGGGGCGATCATGGGCTTGGGATTTCAGCCGATTGCGGAACTTCGCGAGTTCCTTTTCGAGGAAGACATTCCTCTGAACCGAGACATCCAATGAGTAAAGACACGCTAGTAGTGACACTGATCTGTGTCTTATCGTGCTTACCGGCGCGCGCAGATCAGATCGTGCTGATAAACGGAGACCGTCTTACAGGAACGATTCTGGAAACCAGAGACGATCACCTCACGCTCGAGTCCGACTTGTTGGGTTTGATCCATGCGCCCATCGCAGCTATCGAAGAGGTTCTTCGAGACACCGACGCCGCCCCGGGCCGTGATCTCCGGCCTTCTCTGGGGACGATTCAATCGAATACGTTTCAGCAGGAGCCAAGTTCAGGTCCTGGACGCCTCTGGACCGCGGCACTTGACGCAGGACTCAGCCTGACCGACGGCAACGCGGATACCAGGACCGTCAACGTTGGCCTGCAGGCCGCTCGCACCAGCGAACGCGACCGGACCAGCCTCTACTTCACGTCGCTCTTCGCGAGCAACTCGACGTCCGGAGAGTCTCTGACCACCGCAAACGCGATGCGTGGAGGGGGACGCTACGAAATCGACCTGAACCCCAGGCTCTTTACGTTCGGCTTCTCGGATCTCGAGTTCGATCGTTTTCAGGATCTCGATCTTCGTCTTGTCGTCGGCGGCGGGTTGGGCCTGAACCTGATCGAGGGATCGAGAAGCACGCTCCAGATCTTTGGAGGAGGAAGTTCGAACCAGGAATACTTCGGTTCCGGCGTCCGGAGACGATCCGGAGAAGCCGTTGCCGGCGAAGACTGGACGTTTCGTATCACCGAGACAACTTCACTGACCGAACGCATGGCGTTGTTCAGCAACCTGAGCGATCCGGGTGAATACCGCGTGACGTTCGATTCGACCGTAACCACACGTCTCAATGACTGGCTGAACTGGCAGACAACGGTGAGTGACCGTTACCTCAGCAATCCGCAGGCCGGCAAGCGTTCCAATGACCTGCTCTTTACGACCGGAATCCGGATCACGCTGGGAGATGGGGATCTGGGAACCATCGGGCCCGGCAATATCGTAGATCAATAGCCAGAGCCAAGATTCAGGAATTACTTTAGACTATCTTTATATCAGGCTGATACAAAATATCTTATCCGATACTTGAAGTCCTCCGATCCCACGCCTCTTGCATCGATCGGTATTTCGGAATGGGCGGTACAAGGCTCGAACTTGTGACCTTTCGGGTGTAAACCGAATGCTCTTCCAGCTGAGCTAACCGCCCTAATTACATGATGGTACGCAAGTTACACGGGGTGGCGCAAGGCCGGGTGGACGAATTCCGAACTTCCACGAAGACTCGTCGTGATTTCTTGAAGCCGTCAGCTGTGCATGCGAGGCAAGCGACTACCGGTTTCGATAATCTTCGCTTCTGCATCGGCCAAAGCCTCGAGACGTTCAAGCGCCGCGTCTTCAGTTGCGTACATCTTGGCGAGCCGCACAAAAACGGTATGGTGGCGCGCTTCGGATTCAAGGAGGCTGTCGTAGAAATCCGCCAGCTCCCGATCCTTGAGGTTTTCACGAAGCAGGCTGAAGCGTTCGCACGATCGCGCTTCGATCAAGGCTGAAACGAGCAACCGATCGATGGCACGTTCGGGTTCTGATTTGCGAACAAGATCGTTCAGTCGTCGCCCGTACCCGGTCGGCTTGTTGCGCCGAAGAGGGATTTCCCGTTTCTTGAGTAGCTCCCGTACCATCTGGAAATGCTCGAGTTCTTCATTGACGATCACCGTCAACTCGCGGCACAGATCTTCGTTTCCGAAATAGGCGAAGATCAGATTCATGGCGTTTCCGGCCGCTTTCTGCTCACAGAGAGCGTGGTCGATCAGCAACTCTTCGAGATGGGTTTCCACCTGCTCCAGCCACCGCGTCGGCGATATTGATTTGAGATTGAGCATTGCCGGCAATCAGAGCAGCCCGTAAGCGAGAACCGCGAAAATACCGATCGGCTTATCTCGTTCCGACAACCGAGTTTTCAAGCGTCCCCATTCCCTCGTACGTGCATGAGGTGCGGTCGCCCGCTTGGAGAAAAATCGCGGGGGTCCGCGCAGATCCCACACCGGACGGTGTCCCGGTTCCAATGATGTCGCCGGCCAGCAAGGTCAGGATATTTGAACCATAAACCACCTGTTCAAAGACGTTGTGGATCATCAGGTTGGTATTGGATTCCTACATCACGTTGCCGTTCAGGGCAAAGGTGATCTCCAGATTCGTGGGGTCGGCAACGAACTCCCTGGGTGTGATGAACGGCCCCATTGGTGCGAACGTGTCGCGGGACTTGCCAATCAACCAGTCGGAGCCGTAGCGGGTATCCCCGCGGTCCTGGCGGTCGGAAACATCCAGTTCCATCGTGTAACCGAAGATGTAATCCTCAGCTTCCGACAGCGGAACGTTACTTGCCGTCCGCGCGATGACCACTCCCAGTTCGCACTCCCAGTCGATTTCGGTCCGATTGACGGGTATCTGCACGGCCTCGCCGTGGGCGATGATAGCCGACGGAGATTTCAGGAACATATAAGGATTCCAGCGTCGGTCACCGCTCTCCGGCTCCCATATTCCCCCCGGCCTGCTGTCGCCGCTGGTCGCAATACCGGGCTCGGCATCCACGCCGTCATCGCGCACGTCTTCCATCTCCAAGGCATGCTCGGTGTAATTCAACGCAGTGTTCATCACCGTCCGGGGATACATCACCGGCGGCATGATTTCGAGCTCATCAAGACTGTGCACGTAAGCCGGGCGGTTGTTGGCCCCCATGGCACTGACACCGTCGATGATCTCGATCAGCCTCGCTCGCAGGCCGTCCCGATAACGGCTGATGAGGTCTTTCATGTCGTCCGGCGTTGGGACGGCACTGCCTTGTCTGGGCAACTCGGTATTTGCGGAAGCGATATCGATAATCGTGTCGCCATCCAATACGATGCCGACAAACGCCCTGCCGTTCTCTTCAAACGACCCCAGCTTGAATGGTGTGCCCCCGGACTGAGCGTAGCTGTTAAGGCTCACCGTTAACGTGAGAACGGCAATCAGGAATAGATTTGGACGAAACATGTTATTTCCTCACTTTCGATATTTCTTTGTCGCGTAGGCACGGCCTTTCTCCTGATAACTACGGCAAGCATTATCCTTGAATTCGATCGCGTTCTGCCATTCATCAATCGGATAATAATCGCGTTCTGCCACGATCCGGATTTCGCGGGCAACATGTTCTTCCAGCCCCAGCTTTTCCGCAATCTGCTTATCGGTCATTCCACCTCTGCGCTGTTCTCGGGGAAGATGTTCGTTGATATCGATCTGGATGGAGTTCGAGAGTTCGAGGACTTGATCTTTGTATTTCTGATAGGTTTTCGGGTCAATGAAAAAGAAGGTCATAGATCTCTCCTATCCAGTGAAAGTAAGTGTGGCAGGTACAGCGCATATTCATAGTTAACCGGCTATTTCTTCGTTCTCGTCTCTTGTCCAACCGGACACACCCGCATACACTCTGCGCATTGTGCCTGGCTTTGAGAGGCGTAGGTGATCGACCAGAGGGTTCGGCTGAAAAAGCTACCGTATAGAATCATCTTGCGCTTTTCCTTGTCATCTTCGTTAAGGGCAGCCTCCAGACTTTTTTGAAATCCCGGCACCCAGTGCGTGTACACACGTGAGGTGCAACGGGCTTTGTCATACTGCCTTTCGACGACGCGTCCATCTTCGATCCTTCCGCCAATGCAGCCATTGTCCTCAATCGGGCAGATGTCCATGCAGGGCGTCGTCGATTTCTCCTCTCACATTTCCAGGCATTCCGGGGCCGGACAGGCCGGGGCGTCTGGAAGCGGTGAGGCAGGCAGGGAGAGAGTTGTGATGATCGCTGAATAATACATGAAGCCGTACTTCTGATTTAGGACAGGCCCCGCCAGACTTTGAGAACCACACCCAGCCCGTTCTGCTGCCATTGCGATGCTGAGGAACGGGCGGTTTCCCTTGTTCAATCCTGGTGGGACGTACAGAGCGTAGTAACCGAATCTCGTTTCGATGTACTTTGCGATCTTCAGCCCGAGTGAATTGATCCGATCGCCAACGCCCATGGTTTCCATATGTTCAGGAATCGTAGAAGCCCAGTCTCCTGCACGAGGTTGGGCGCCACCGACCACCACAACACTCTTCGCGCCGGGTAAAAGGTCGGCCGGACGAAAACCCTCAGGTGCATCTTCAAAGCTATCCGCGCTTGCAACTCCTGCCACTAACGCCCCGCTTTTCAAGGCGAATGCCATCAAGTCTTCCTTTGCCGCCCCGGCATCCAGGGGCGTATCTTGTCCTTCTTCTTTTCGTGCGGTCATTTCAATCTCTCTTGACGCCCAAACACAATTGGACAGATCCTCATGCATTCAAAACACTGAGCCACACTCTCCTTATAAAAACTCAGCGCTGAGAGACTCTGGGTGAAAAAGTCTGAATGAATCATCGATTTCCGGCTCTCGGCATCGTCTTCATTGATAATTTCAACCAATGCCTTTTGAGAACTCCCGATCCCGAAATTTTGCGAGCGAGAAACACAACGCTCACGATCGAAATAAGAAGATTCGATCCGCCCGTTCTCATCAATAGACCCGTCCAGACAACCGCCGTCGTCTGAGGGACAAGCGGCCATACAGGGAGTCTTCCCCAGGGTCTGGTAGGTCTTGATACACATGGGCGCCGGACAGGCATCTTTTTCCAGTCGGTGGTCCGGCTCGAGAGGCATCGTGGTGATCAATGCGGCATAAAATAGCAGCCCGTATTCAGGATTCAAAATGATATTGGCTGCCAGGGAACGGGTGCCCAGGCCTGAGAGTACTGCTGCCAGCATCATGCTCACCGAAGGATGATGCCCCGAAGTTGGCAGTGAAGGCGCCTGGATGGCCTGATAGCCGTACTTCTCTTCGATATGGTCGCACATCACATGGACGGCAACATTTTCACGGAAATCGTAGCCGGTAATTTCCATCACACGATGATCCGGAGAACGCCATGCGCCCGCTGTTGGACCGAGACCCCCTGCAACGACCACGCTTTTCGCATTGGGCAAGATGTCCTCGGGCCGATGACCTTCCGGAACGTATTCGTTGAATGCTTCAACAGCCGCTACACCCACAACGACGGCTCCTGCCTTCTGTCCAACTTCTTTGATGGCTTCGGTATCCGTTCGGCGAGAAGCCTCTTCCCCATCGACAGGGAGTCCAGAGCTACGGTCTTCGTTGTGCGAATCGACCGGCTCGTTCAAGACATGCTCCTTTCTCCATCCTGGGCCGGGGTCACATTCTCCCAGGCCTGTTGCTTGAGTTCAGACCGGCGGATCTTTCCAGTTAAAGTCTTTGGCAGTTCCGACAAGAATTCGACCTCACGTGGATACATATAAGGGGCTGCATGGTTCCGTACGAACTCCTGCAGTTCGACTTTGAGATCTTCAGACCCGTTTCGACCAGACCTCAGCACCAGGAAGGCCTTCACGATTTCCGATCGTGCCCCCGTAGGGTCGGGAGCACCGACACAGGTCACTTCCAGCACGTCGGGATGTTCAGACATAACGGCTTCCACATGGGCCGGCGCAATGTTGTAGCCAGCGGAAACAATCATATCGTCTGCGCGGGCGACATAGTGAACATAGCCATCCTCGTCCATCGTGACGATGTCGGGAACGACACTCCAACCCTGCCGGATGGCTTTGCGTTGTTGATCGGGTTTACGCCAGTACTTGGTACCGGTTGCACCCATCAGCGTCAACAACCCTTCGCTGTTACGGGGCAGTTCTTCAAATGTATCGGGATCCCGCACGACAATATGGTAGCCGGGGACCGGGATGCCCAGGGTCGTCGGCTTATCACCGGGCCCGCTTCGATGTCCGAAGAAGGGTCCGCTATGTTCGGTCGTTCCGCAGATCTGGTGCAGACCCAATCCAGTAGCGCTCTGCCATTGATCAAACAGGGAGCGTGGCATGGGTTCGCCGGCACAAATACAGAGGCGCAGAGAACTGAGATCATATGCCCCATCGTTGAGAGACTGCAGGCTGAGATTGTAGAAGGTCGGAACCCCGACCATCACGGTTGCCCGTCGGCGCGCGATCGCTTCCAGGATGAGAGCCGGCGATTTCTTCGGGAACAATACGGCCGCACATCTACTGCGGAGCGTGTATACGATGAGAAAGACTGTGCCAATCGAAAAGGAAGGGCCGGCGGGCCGGCGAAGATATCCTCAGGCTGCAGGTTGAGGACATCCGGCGAAAAGCACTCGGCATTGGCCAGAAAGTCGCCATGTGTTGAAATCACACCTTTCGGCTCGCCTGTTGTTCCTGAGGTATAGGCAATCATCGCAATATCATCACGTCCAGTCGCGGCGGCCTCACAGGTTTCAGGCTGATCCCGGATGAGATCCGTCCAGGAAACCAGAGAAGAACTATCCGCGTCCGGGTCCGGCGTCACCATGATGTGGCCGAGGGACCGGCAGCTGGCACGGGCCTCCTCCAGTGCCGGCAACAAATCCACCTGGACAATAACGCCAACGGCTTGTGTGTCGTCAATGCGGTGGGTTAATTCCCCGGGTCGTAACAGCGTATACGTCGGAACAGGAATGGCGCCGATTCGCTGTAACGCCAAAATCGCACATACCAGCTCCACGCCGTCGTCCATTCGAAGAATGACGCGGTCGCCGAGGCCTATTCCCTGCGTACGCAGACCGTTTCCCATGCGATTGATGCGGCGATTGAGCTCGGCATGTGTGATCGACCCCTCGCCCTCGTAATAGGCCACTCGTTCTCCATCTCCGGAGGCTAGCGCGCCATCAATCAGCGTCTCGGCGACATTTAGGTACGGGGACAAGGAATTCAGAGCAGGAAGGCTGTAGAACACTTCGGGGAGTGCATCATCGGGCGGTAGGTACTCGGGGGGGATAGTCTGCGTTCGGAACATCGTCGCTCTAGTCCTTTTTGAGTCGTTGCTGCTCAAGGCAAGCGCGGAACTTGGTCATGACCCGGTTTGGTTCCAGCTTCCGTCGTTATTGTGTTTGCCGACACGAACCGCCGAAAACTCGCTAAATGATATTAAAGGAGGGATTTAGAAGCAAATGGAGTTCAATAGCTGGCGCCAGCAATGATCGAGTCGCGACGCCGCCGCCCAACCGGGACTCCTAAAAGTTGAAAAGATTCGTCAGCTTGAAAACCATGCCTCGTCCGAGCAGTTGGCCGTTGCTGGTGTCGCGCAGTTCGTTGTAGACAAGGAAGAGATCGCTCAGCGGATGATGGATGAGGTTGAAGCGGATGTTTGAACTGACCTGATTGGTGTCCGCATTGTACTGAATGAACGCGTTGAAGAACGCACGTGGGTTGAAAGCATAGAGAAAACGGGCGCCCACGAGGTCGGAGCTGAAACGCCCTTCGGCCAGATTCACCTGGTTGCGTGTGTAGTCCACATCCAGCCTGAAATGGATGTTCGGCTTCCAGCTCACACCCCCGGTAAACGACCGGCGGCGGCCACTCCAGAACTCGCCCCATTCCACAGCTCCATTCCCGCTGATCTTTCCCGAGGGGTTGCTGGAAGCCCGGGCTGAATATCCAAGATACCGGTAGTCACCTTCGGGAATGGAGACGCTGCTGTGGATCGGGAACACGTCCCTCAATCGATCGAACGTCTGGAGAATACTGAAATCGACGGATCCGTTGTTTTCGAACCGAAGACCGAGATCGACGCGCTCTTCACGTGTTTCGATCTGTTCGCTTTCCCCATCCTCGTAATAATCGAACGCCGTACCAATCACCAGGTTTCTGAACACGGGACTGTTTTCGAACAGAGGATTCCAGGATACTTCCCCGTTGAAATGCGTGTTGTCCCCGCGCCGTACGAAACCCACCTCGGGATTAAAATTGGTCTGGATCTCGTTGTACCCCGCAGCCAGGATCAACTCGTCGTCGCGCCACCGGGCCTCGAACTGCCGGGCCTGATTGCCCTCGTCCAACCCCGGCGTGTCGCTTCGAAGCAGGAAAGAATCGAGTTCGAGACGCTCGAAGAACTGGAGGTGTGTGTCGATGCCATAAACACGGCTGTAGTCCCCATCCAGAGACGACTCCCGGTCGGTCACGAGGCCACCCACCCAGGAGTTGGTCAGAAACCTTCTCTTGAGACGCCCGACCACATATTCGGTGGAAGGCGTCTGGTCCTGACTCTCGGTCTTCATGACGAGAAAGCCGATGTCATAGGGACCCGCCTGACCGGTCACACGTGCGCCACCGACGATCGGTATTGGCGTTCCCTCCCGTCCGAGGCCGATCCGGCGGCTGAAAAACGGAACCAGGTTATTTCCAGCTCCAAAGTTGAACGTCCCCGAATTCTCGAGGAAAAATCCCGCTTCTCCGGGAAGAAGAGGTTGAAGCGCGTCAGATTGACCTGTTGCTGATCGACTTCCACCTGCGCAAAGTCAGTACGATAAGTGGCGTCGAGCGTAAGCGACGGCGTCAGGCTGTACTTCAGGTCCACACCACCGTCGTAATCAGGATCGGTGGCGAAGTCACCGAATGGGTTGTTGGACGGACCTAGGTCACACCGGCAGTCACGAACGGCGTGATCTTCAAATTGTGGCCGGGGCGGATGTTCCGCAAACCTTCCAGGGTTCCGTACTGCGACACACGGGACAGGTCCCATCGAATCGGAATAGGAGTCCAATCGCTCTCTTCGTTGATCCGAAGAATGTTGCGATTCATGTTAATTCCCCATTCCTGGGATGTGGCGCTGGAAAACCGTAGAGTTTTGAAGGGGATCACAAACTCTGCGATCCATCCTTCGGAGTTCTGCGTGACCTGGACGTCCCACACGCCATCCCAATCCGTATTGAACCCTGTCAGACCGGCCTGAAAGTCAGCCTTGGCCCCCGCGGGATTGGTTACGAAGAGAACACTCGACTGCAAATTGTGAAGGCTGTCGATGGCTACGGTAAAGATGTCGCCGCTGACGTAGCCGAAATCTTCCTCCAGTTCGTTAACGACGATATTCCGTGGATCGGAGTCATAGCAAAAGACTCCGACGTACAGATTGTCTTCATCAAACAGGAACCGGGCCTCGGTGCGTTCCAGGGAGGGGGCTCCCGGGTTGGGGCGTCGCTGAACAAAGTTTGTGGCTGGAGTCGCCAGTTCCCAGGCTGCCTCGTCCAGAAGGCCGTCAATGGAAATCTCTTCGGCTATCGCGACTGCTGTGATAACGCGTTCCAGGCGCGCCGCTTCGTAGTCGACGACAATGGGGACATCGGAGTCGGGCGCGACCTGACCGAAAGCCGGCGTGGTTAGCAGCATCCCGAAGATGGTGTAACAGATTGTTCGTTTCATAAAATCAGACACGTTGGAAGATGGTATAAGGGATTCCGTACCATTCAAACAGCAGAACGGAGAATATAGAGCCCCGGTAAATCTAGCCGCGTGTAAACGAGAGGGAGGTTTCCAATGCCTGCTGATGCGAGCATGGTAGAACTGTTCAAGGCCGAGCTGGAACTCTGCAAAGTCGGGCCGGGACAGACTGTTGCGGTGTTGAGTGAAGACGAGATTCGGGCTGATTACGCTCGGGCCTTCCTGATTGCGGCTCAACAATTGGGCGCGGAGTGCTTCCAAGTCAACGTTCCGTCCCGCCGGACCATTGGCGGCTCTGGGAACGGCTGGGGGCAAACAGCGCTCGCTAACAATCGAGCCGCTATCGAAGCCCTCAAAAACGCCGACATTCTGATCGACCTCATGCTTCTGCTCTTTTCCCCCGAGCAGTTGGAGATCACCAAAGCCGGAACCCGCGTGCTCCTGGTTGTCGAGCCGATCGAGGTGCTGCGCCGCCTCTTTCCCGACGAGGATCTTAAGCGCCGCGTGGAGGTCGGTGAAAAGCTATTGAAAGATGCAAAGGTAATGCGCATTACTTCGCCGGCGGGGACGGACGTTACCTACCAGTTGGGGGCTTATCCAGTGGTGGCCGAATACGGTTATACCGATACACCAGGCCGTTGGGACCATTGGCCCTCGGGTTTCGTCTTTACAGGCGCTTCCGATGACGGCGTCGATGGCATCGTGGTTCTGAGCCCCGGAGACATTCTCTGTGATTTCCACCGCTACGTGCAGAGCCCGGTTAAATTCGTAATTGAGCGTGGCTATGTAAAAGACATCGAAGGTGGACTCGATGCGGCGTTAGTGCGCGATTACATGGCCCAGTTTGATCACAAGGCTTACGCGATCTCTCACATCGGCTGGGGACTCAACCATCGGGCGGATTGGCACCACATGGCCTTGGCCGGCGATCCTTACAAGGAACTTGGGATGGATGCTCGAGCCTTCTATGGGAACGTCCTTTTCTCCACCGGCCCCAATAGCGAGTTTGGTGGGACAAACGACACGCCCTGCCATTTGGATATACCACTTCGCGACTGCACGCTTACTCTGGACGGTGAGGTTGTGGTGAGAGACCGGGGTCTTTCGATTCCGAAGATGCGCCCTGACGGTGTTTGAGCTGGAGCAATGGAAAAACGCCAAGAAGTTAGTGCGCGAATAGTCTCATGAGTGAGGAAGTTAGTGGTCGGCACGTGATGTGCAACGGCATCCGTCTCCACTATCTCGAGTATCAAAGCGGGAGCAAACCGCTGGTTCTCATCCCGGGTATCACCAGCCCCGCAATCACCTGGGACTTTGTCTCGCGGCGATTGGCCGAATTCGGTCATGTCTACGCTCTCGATAACCGGGGGCGTGGCCTATCGTCGGGCGGGCCGGAGCTATCGTACTGGCTGGAAGACTACGCCCGCGACACAGCGGACTTCATTCGGTCCCTCAACCTCGATCGGCCTGTGATACTGGGCCACTCCATTGGAGCCCGAATCGCGATCAAACTCGCTGCCCAATCACCGGAGTTGGTCGGGAAGGTCGTCCTTGCGGATCCTCCTGTCTCAGGGCCTGGACGTCGGCCATATCCCATGCCGCTCGAACTGTATCTGGACGCAATAGACGAAACTTCCCGGGGCGGGGGCTTCGAATCCATGCGGCAGATGCTTCCCAACTGGAACGACCAGGAGCTCGGTCTAAGGGCTGAGTGGCTGCCGACCTGCGACAAGAAAGCGGTAGAAGAGTCGTATCGTTCCTGTCATGAAGAGGATATCTTTTCCCTGTTACCTAAGGTGAAAAGTCATACGCTCCTTGTGTACGCCGCCCTGGGCGGCACGATCACGGACACCGACGCTCGGGAGATCATCGGCGCTCTTCCCGACGCCCGCTCTGTGCGGATCGATAACGTGGGCCACATGATTCCCTGGGACGATCTCGATCGGTTCGTCTCGACGGTCCGACAATTCGTCACAAGTTAAGCCGATTACGCTCGGTTCTGAGAGTAATCGGGAAGACCAGATCACCATTCTTCCTGAAGGAGCCGATCCCGCTTCGGCCCGTCTTTATGGTCAGATCAACTGGAGCAACGACGGGTCTTGCTGGGGGGCAGGCGTCGGGTAACGCCATGGGATGGCGCATCTGGATCCCCTGCATGGCGATGGGAGGTTGTTCCTGGCTTGCGTTTGTGGACCGGCAGGTCATGGCCGTGCTCGCGCCCACGATACTCGCTGACACCGGGATGACTCCAGAAACCTACGGCCTGATATTTGCGATCTTCAACTTCACTTACATGATCGGGAATCCGCTCTGGGGCTCTATTCTGGACCGAGTGGGTCTGCGCATGGACATGGTGGTGGCCGTTGCCGTCTGGAGTGTGGCGAGCGCTTCGCACGCATTGATGGCCGGTTTCCTGGGATTCGCAATCGCACGTGCTTTCCTGGGTTTTGGCGAGGGAGCAACCTTCCCCGGTGGTTTCAGGACAGCGGTCGAGTCGCTGCCTCCAGACCGCCGCGCACGTGGGATCGCAACATCCTTTAGTGGTGGAGCCATCGGGGCCGTCCTGACTCCAATAATCGTCATCCCCATCGGGGTCCGGTTTGGTTGGCGCGCGGCATTTCTAATCACGGGGGTGCTGGGATTCTTGTGGATACTCCTGTGGCGGGTGTGGGCGCGTCCTCCGTATTTGGCAGAAGTAGCGCCGAAGACGACGCGCATGGCGTGGCCGAATCCGTTTGAGAGGCGGTTCTGGGCTCTCGTGATCGGCTACTGCCTGACAACGGTTTCCATGGGCCCGATTCTGGCCATCGTTCCTCTGTACTTCAGTCAGGGGCTGGGTGTGGAGCAGGCCGCTTTAGGGCGGCTTCTATGGGCGCCGCCGTTTGCCTGGGCGGTCGGCTACTTCTTCTGGGGGTGGGCCGCCGATCGATTTGCCACCGACCAGCCCCGCCCCATTGGAATGTTTCTGCTCCTTACCGCATTGTCGTTTCCGATTGGAGCAACGACTCTGACCGCATCCCCAGTCCTGGCCATTTCTCTGATTTCCTGGACGGCGTTTATCGTGGGAGGATTTCAGATGGTAGTCCTCAAGGCAAACTCATACGCATACCCGCGCGAACAGTCCGCAATGATGATGGGGATCGCCACCGGCTCGTGGTCAGCCGCAAACGTCATTCTGTTGCCGTTGGTCGGACGCTGGTTCGGCCAGGGGCGGTACAGCGAATCCTTCTGGTTGATGGCCTTGTGCCCGACGTTGGGATTGATTCTGTGGGTGTTGCTGAGCCAGCGGCCGGCAAGAGAGGAGACTTAAACGAAAAGCACCGATCTGGGTGCCCTTTCCTGAATCCATACCGAGAGCCCGGCACGGCGAGAGGCGCCGAGCCATAGTTTTCGGTGACACAAAGGCTGGCAACCCTTCGTTGCCGTCAACCGTAGGGAAGACCCTCGCTCATGGAAACCTTACGAACCGGACTTGCCATCATTGCAAATCCAGGTTGAAAAGGTTGATGGCGTTGGTGCGGCCGATCTGCAATCGCTCGGCCTCGGACAGGGGCGCGTTGTCGAACCAGTTGGCCGCGTCTTCCATTTTCTCGAACGGGTAATCGGCCGAAAAGAACATGCGGTTGATTCCCATGACCGTCAAGGCACATTGGAACGACGGATCGCAGAAATTGCCGCTTGTCGTGATGTAGAAGTGATCGCGGAAATATTCTCCGAGGTAACGCTTGCCGGTGTATCCGCCTGGCGAGAAGCGCATACGCGCATCAATCCGCCAGAGATCGTACGGGATGTGTTCGCCGAGGTGACCGAGAATGATCTTCAGGTTTGGAAATTCGTCGAACACTCCTGAGCCGCACAGGCGGAGCGCGTGGATCGATGTTTCCACCGCAAACCCCCAGGGGGCGCCCACCAGCCACGGGTGCCCCTCATAGGGTTGGGCGTGCGCCGGGATCTGCATCCGTGGGTGTAAATAGAACGGCACGTCCAGCTCGGAGACCGTTGACCAAAAACTCCTGTATTCGGGAAGGTCGAAATAGATTGCCGAATCCGGAACGCTCTTCTGGGTAAAACCGTTGACCAGTGCACCCTTGAAACCCAAGTCCTTCACCGAACGGATCAGCTCCTCCGATGCCGCGTCCGGGTCCTGCATGGGGAGCGCCGCGAAGCCGGCCAACCGCTCAGGATGTTCGGCAACTGCTTCGGCGAGATGGTCGTTGGCTCTCCGGGCCACCTCGATCGCCGCGTTCGTGTTCAAAATCCCCTGGATTCCCGGGGCGTTGAGCGAGAGGATGACGAATTCGATGCCATTCATCTCCATTCTGGCCAACCGCTTGTCCCCCACGTCCAGGATCTGGCTCGCGAATGCGTCCCACGTCCCGGTTCCTCGGACAAAGCTGCGCGCGGCCTCCAAGGTTTCCGAGGTCGCCATGTGTTCCTCGAAAGCGATTTTTCCGTCCATTTGCTGGAGCCTCCTTACAGTGATCGTTCAATGAGCATTTCATCAGGGTATGAAGATGGACATCGACGCGGGAGAAACAGAAGCCGTATTTCCAGCTGGTGCAAGTCCAGCCCCGTCAAAGGAGGGATTTCGTAAGTCTATCTACATGGGAGGGTTATTGGCAAGAGAAGCATCAATGCCAGACTTTCGGTCGTTTCTCAACGTCCGGGAAGATGATTTGTCAGGCCTTGACAACGTAAATATCCCGGTCGGAATGCCCCTCACCCGGCCCCCCCCGGACAGATCCGGAGGAGCGGCGTTACCGCATCCGGCTCTTACCCCGAATGATTAGCGGCGAAGCGTCGCGCCGGATAGGGATCGAGGACACGTGGTTCAGGAATCCGGAGCGCGGAGATCCGAAGCATGCGATCCTAGCGCACGCATCCTACGGCGACACAGGGTCCGGTGCCGGTACCCTCGCGCGCTCAGTCGTAGGCACAATCGAACGGCAGCACCCAATCGCCCGGCAACCACCGCCACGATTTGCCGAGCGTCACGGGCTCCGTGAAGAGCCACGGGTCCGTGACCGTGAGCTCATACTCGAGCTTGCCGCCGGCCGCATCTACGGTGAAACGCTCGACCGCGCGCATGTTCTCGCTCTACCTGAGCCCCCATTGATCGAAATACGGCCAGTCGATACCGGTCGTCGTGACGACGAGCGTATCACCATCCCACCGCCCGTCGGAATGCCCGAGCAATGTCGGCGGCAACGGCTCCGCCGCCGGCGGCGTCATGTGGATCGTGCGCACCGTGTCGAATTCCTCGATGCGCAGCGTGATCTCATCTTCGCCTTCCACGAACTGGATCGGGTTGGGCTGCTGCATGATCAGCGGCATGCCTTTAGGCGCGCAGCTCAGAAACGGATTATCGGGCGCCAGCGGATTCCACTCGGCCTGTGCCGCGCGCGCCGCATCGGTCAGCGGGTAGGCGAGCGTTCCGCCTTCGCTCAGAAACCTCGTCTCGGTCGCGAGAAACGTGCCGTCGTTGCTCCAGACGCGGAAGATCCCGAGCGATGGGTCAGCACCGGCCTCACCCGGTGTCGTATCGAGGCCTGTGCCGATCGTCTGTCCGCTCCAGTGCGCCGTCGGTGTGTCAAGCAAGATCTCGCGGCTGTCGGGCAGCAGCAGATTCAACGCGTACATCTGCGGCGCTCCAACCCTAGATGGATAACCCGCCACGCGAATCGTCTCGTCGACGCTGAGCATGTCGTCGGTGACCCCGATGCGCGCGAGGCGCGTGACCGGTATGCTCTCGATGGACCATTCCTGCCGCCCGGCCCCACTCCCAACGCTGAGCGTGAATCGCACGTGCGGGTTACGCCAAACGATGCGGGTGATCTCCCCCTCGACCTCGGCAACCTGATCCATATCGTATTGCAGCCGTGCCGAATGGTGCGCGAGCGCATCGGGCGGTGTCACGACTAGAGCGAACGCGGCCAGCGCGTGGACGACATGCCGTTTCGTGATCCTTCTCATGCCATCATCTTCGAGCTCAGAGACCGTTAATTCTCTTCGCTTCGCCCACTCGCTATCTCTGGAGATAGTGTCCAAGTCTAGTTAAAACTGTTCAAACAGTTAGTTCGGAGCTCTCAGAAATCAGTCGGCGGAGGCGCGTTGTTGCCGTCCCAATCTTTGACGGTTCCGTCCTGGGCCTTCAGAAATCCCAGAAGACAGCCGTTGGAGCCGTCCCTGTGACGATGGCAGCGCGCTTTGACGGTGTCGCCCGGTTTGACGTAGTCGCGCGTCACTCCTATTCTTTCGAGCCCTGGGCGACCGGTTGCTTCCAAAGCCCACATTTGCGGGTCGCCGTTGGTGTCGCTGACTTCCAGGTAGATCCAGGAGTGCGGGACGATCAAGTGAAATTCCTTAACCACACCTTCAACATCAGTAAACGTGTCGACGTAGTTGCCGTGGGAGTGGTGTGCCCACGCTGGCAAGGCGAGAGCAACGCCACAAATCGCCGCAACGACAAGACCTGGGTTGAACCGCATGCTTACCCTCCTCGTAATCGATACTGACGAAGGTTTCACGATTAGCGCTCCTGGTGCCGTTGACCTGCCTCGGGAGCGTCAATCCGACCTTGACCCGGCCGAACCGTTCTGTCGACACGGGGGGGTGGAGAAAATCCGTTGGAGTAAACAGACTGATAGCGAAGGCCGATCCCGTTCTCGTCGAGCCATCCTAGCGATTGCTGAAAGATCCCCGGCTCTGGGTAACCCGCCGGCACGGTTCCCTCTGCGATATACAGCTTGTTTTCGTGCATGTAGATCGATGCGAAGGTGCGGGACTGATCGGCGTTGTTGGTCAGATGTAGCTGATGTCCCTCCACGAGGTCGATAAAATTCCACATGTAGTGAGTCAGCTCAACATCCCGTTGCACGAACTGCCACGACGCATAGACAATCGCGCCGCGTACATCATTCCTCCAGTATCCCGCACCGGTGGAGGATCCTCCCCTGCAGGTTTCGGCACCCGGTGGGCAGGCCTCGGTTCTTTCTGTAAGTATTCGTTGGGCCTGGTTGTAATCGACAACCGTTACGGAATAGCGGCTCTGGCCTTCGGTGGCGCTGTAGACGCGCGCCGGCAGATCGGCCCCATATTCCGATCGGTAGGTAGTCTCCGTTATGTTCGGTTCGCTCGGGAAATTGCAGGTGAAGCGATCTTCCGGGCTGGCAAACTCAATCCATTCCTGGGCGAGCAAAGGTCCTGACATAGAGAGTGCCAGGGCTGCCGAAGCAATTAGCATCAGGCGCATTATTCACCCCCCCCAGCTTTCGGCGTCTTCGTAATACTGAAGAAAAAGGAGACAGCGTTTATAGGCGAGAGCATAGACGAAACATGCAGGGCGTGCAATATTTAACGGGTTACCGGGTTGCGCGGCCGCCATGTCACATATGGTGCTGCGGAGAGATTACTGGATCCAGTACCTCCTGATTCATCTGCCGCCAGGGACGGGATCGCCTGCCGCTCAATTCTCAACGTCCGAGAAGATGATTTCTCAGGAATTGAACTCAAGAATCGGGGCACCGGCATCCGTTCTTTCACGCTGACTGGACGAGACGCACACGAATGACCGACACGAAGGATGGACAGCGACCTGAGAGCGACGACTACGCGCTGAGCACTGTGCCCAGCGGCGCCAGAATGCCATGGCCAGGCATCGTCAACGTGACGCTTGGAATCGCCGGTGCCATGATCTTCATGCAGGTATCCGGTGAGATGGCGCTGCAGTACGGCACGCCCAATGCCATCCTCGCGAACCTGTACGCCACCTTAATGACCGGCGTGCTGGCCGTGGCGTTTGCGTGGAGTTCGGCGTCCACGGGGCTCAACTCCAATCTCCTGGCTCGCGGGTGTGGCTATGGCTACGTTGGAGCCGGTCTCACGTCGCTCATCTACGCATCGAACTTCATCATTCTGGCGGCGATCGAGGGCAGTATCATCGCGCAGGCCATCAGGGCGTACGTGCCGCAGGCACCGCTGGCTCTTCTGCTGGTGATCATCACCGCGGGAAACGTCGCCTTGAACTGGTACGGCATGAAGCAGCTGGACCGGTTTCAGAAGTACTCGTTGCCGATTTATGTGATTCTGCTGGCCAGCGCGATTGTGCTGGCCAACGATATGGCCGGAGCCCCGGGTGCCGGCGAGTGGCTCACGATGATGCCCCCTGGAGGACGGGTTGGGGGCGTGGCCTTGCTGACGTGCATGGGCATTCTGAACGGAATCGTCGGTGTGCAGTCGCTGCTCACGGCCGACTATGCACGTTTCATCAAGGAGGGCGAGCTGAGGGTCGGGGCACTGGCGGTGGGGTTCGTGCCCCAGATCGCTTCCTTCTTCGTCATGGGGCTCGTCGGTATCTGGTTCGCCGCCCGCTTCGATCAGCCGAACCCTGGGGTGTACATGGTGGCGGTGATGGGGGCCTGGGGCGCCGTCTACACGGTACTGAGCCAGCTGCGCATCAACGTGATCAACGTGTATAGCGGCTCGTTGTCGCTTTCGAGCTTCTTTGCACGAGTGGTCGGATTTGTGCCCGGGCGGGCCTTCTGGGTGGTGAGCGCGGCCGTGTTGGCACTCGTTGCGATGCTGAGCAACATACTCGCGTACGTGGGACCGGTGCTCACCTTTCAGGGGATCTTCATGTTTGCGTGGGCGGCGTCGATGCTTGCCGATTTGCTGGTTGTCAAGCGGTGGCTGAAGATCGGCGGAACTGATATCGAGTACCGTGAGACGCATCTGCGCGCATGGAATCCCGTTGGGCCGGTCGCGTTGGTCTGCGGATCACTGGTAGGCGTTTTGGCGTTGCTGAGCGGAGATCCGGTACTGACGGCCGCGTCGGCGTTCGTGGCCGGGACGATCTCGTTCGTCGTGCACGTTGTCGTCGCCGTCCTGACTCGGGGCGCCTACTACGTGCCGCCGAGCCTGGAGAAACCCACCCATGGGTAGCACGTTTCTGTGCGGTGCTCACGTGCACGCGAATGGCATCAGGCACCACTACCTTCGCTACGGAGAGAAACTCGGTAAAAGGACGCAATCAGAAGGTCAAGTCCTGACAAACGACATTCTCGGACAGTGAGAAAAGGCCCAAAAACAGGGGTTCTCAACGTCCAGAAGATGATTTATCAGGACTTGCCCTGAGGTCATTACAAAAGGTGTGTAAAAGTCATCAGGCGGCGGCCTTCGATTTCATCACGACTCTGATGCCGTCAGCGAATTGCTGACCATCATAGACCTCTTGTAAGAGTTCGGATCCTTTTAAGTGTCGCCAAGCCTTCTCAGCGACACGTAGTAGCTTCCAGATCATTGCCGTTGCATTCTCGACACGCTTGAATCGGCGAGCGGCGTTGGTGCGGAGGCGAACCATGTCGAAGGGCGATTCGACGATGTTGGTTGTTCTCAGATGCACCCAGTGTTGTTTCGGGAACTCATAGAAAGTAATCATCCGGTCCCAGTCCCGCAACAGCGTCTCACCCGCTTTGGGATAGTTCTTCTCATATCGGCGGACGAACTGATCCCGCTTTCGTTCGCAGGCCGCGCGGGAGTTCGCGAAGGCCATCCCATGAAGCAGCTGTCTGGCCGCGGGCTGCTCGGTCTTCGGCAGATGATCGACCACGTTGATCGACTTGTGGTTCCAGCAGCGTTGTTCCTGGCCCTGGGGCTGTTGCTCGGCCAGCGCGGACCAGATGCCCAGGTGACCGTCCGCGACAGTCAGCCGTCCCAGCTTCAGGCCCCGTCTCTGGAGATTGCGCAGAATGCGGCTCCAGGACTCCTTGCTTTCCCGCTGCCCGCTCTCACAGGCCAACAGCACTTTGCGCCTGTCTGACAAGGCTCCGATGATCACCAGCAATGCCGCTCGCTCTTTCGCGATCCCCGCTTTCACGTACAAGCCGTCTGCCCACTGGTACACGACCTCGAGGCCGGACAGGTCCTGCTGGACCCACTCGTCATACTCCAACTGCCAGGTCGATTTCAGTCGTTGGATCGATGCTCGCGACAACGGAGCGCCAGCGCCAAGCAGTCCGCGCATGGCCTGCTCGAAGTCCCCTGTGGCCAGACCGTGGAGGTAGAGATCGGGAAGTAGCTCGCCCAGCTGTTTCGATTTCCGTCGAAAATACGGCAGGATCTGACTCTCGAACCGCTCGGCGGTGTTTCGAACCCGAGGTCGTCGAACCTCCATCGTACCGTTCATCATTGCGAAGCGTCGCGGCTTCCCGTGACCGTTCCGGTATCCTCGTCGATTCGGACTCCGCTCCAACTTTTCCCGACCCAGAAATTGAGTGACTTCGTCCTCGAGCAGCTCCTGTAGCCAGACTTGGACCCGGGATCGCGCCCAGTCCTCCAAACCTTCATACGCGTTCGTTGACGCCACTGATGCCGGTATGTTCTTCTTCTTCATGGGTGGTGTACCTTTCTCCCGATTGCTGCCGGATTGCTTAGGGTTTCGGATTCACCGAAAGCGTACACCGCCTTCTCTTTTTACACACCGATTGGAACGACCTCCTTGCCCTCGCTTTTCGTTCCAAATTCGGCAACCTAACGGATGGTGGCTCACTTGCGGCGGGCACTCATTCAGAAACATCCGCTACTTCTTCTTAGCCCTCTTGACGGAGGGCCGCTTGGGAAAGCACTGCCTATGGTAGACCTTGTCACCGGCGGCAACCTAGTCTTCATTGGGTGAGATTCGAACGCGACAGTGTTGGCACCAGACGCGAACGTCCGGGGTCGTCTTTTTCTTCGCTTTCACCTCGACCTCCTGAGCGGGGCCACTCAACCCCCTGGTGGGATTCTCAACGTCGACAAGATGATTTAACAGGCGTTGAGAATGGATTTCACTGTTTTTCGTCCGGCCTTAGTCAGTCGGCCGACCAATGGAATCGTGCGTCGGCTGCTGCGGTCCCTCCTTGTCCATCCACTTCTGTGAGGTGAATTAAAAGCTAATACGATCGGTTTCACGATCATGCCGTCCCCATCCTTGATACTTAGTGGGGGGCCAATAAAGTACATGTCGTCCTCACTTCTTGTCCTGTCGCTGATCGTCACGTTTGCCTTGAACTGGGGCTGGAAGGCCAGGCGCAAGCTCGTCGGATTTGAGCATCGCCATCTACGGGTTGGCTATCGCAGTCACGCTCCTGTATTTGTTCCCGAACTGGTGGCGTTGGTTGCGTGGTTCCGGCATGTATGTCGGTCTCGTTCCCCTGCTTCTCGCGCTTGCCAATTCCCGAGGACAGCGAACGCAGGCGTAGTGAACTGTTCACCGTAGCGTCGCCCGAATAAAAGGAGTAAGGTACGTTGGAAGAATCATCGAAATGACCCAATCCCGGAGGTGTCCCCATGCGTCTCCTCGTGAACCCGGCAGTTTTCTTTGTTCTCCTCGGAATCGCACTTCCGTCCTGGAGTCAGCAGCCCGCGGAGATCGTCATTCGCGACGGCACGATCGTGACCTCCGAAGGCCGCTTTGGGGCCGACGTGCGCATCCGCGGCGGTGTGATCGTCGACATCGGCGAAAACCTGGAAGCGGGTGCCGCGCCCGGGAACTAGATGCCACGGGCCTGCTTGTCATTCCCGGCGGCGTCGATCCCCACGTGCACCTGGGCGGGGACGTCGTCGACGACTTTGAAAGCGGCTCGCGGTCTGCCCTGGCCGGCGGCATGACGACGATCTCGAACTTCCGTTCCCCGAGGTCCCGGTCCTTTCCGGGGCGTTTCCCCAGCAGCGACAGACCCTCGCCAGAGCCGTCGAACGCGAGGTTCCCCTGATCCGACAGCAGGCGATCGCGGACTTCATGCTCCATCCGGTCATCGACGACCCGGACGCCCAACAGCATGAGATGGCTACCTTGAGCACCGACACCGGCCAGACCAGCGTCAAGGTTTTCATGGCCCGTCCCGATTTCGATGACAACATCCGCGGCTACCTGGCGATGCTCGATGCGGCCGGGGAAGCCGGCATCCTGACGATGGTTCACTGTGAGGATGGACCCATCGTAGACCAAGCCGTCGAGAAGCTGACCGCCGAGGGTCGGACTTCGCTCCGGTACTATCCCGACAGCAGCCGGCGATCGCTGAGGTCGTCGCCACCCAGCGGGTCGTGGCCATGGTCGAGGCGACGGGCGCGCCGATCTACATCGTGCACATGTCGACGGAGGGAGCGCTGCGGGTCGCCCAGCAGGCGCAGGCTCGGGGCCTGCCGGTGTACGTCGAAACCCGGTCCATCTATCTCCACTTTACCGGGAGCGTTTCGAAGGGCCCGATCGCGATCGCTATCGCAGCTCGCCGCCGCTGCGGACCGCGCGCGATCAGGACGCCCTATGGGACGGGAATCGCCGACGGGTCCATCCATGTGCTCGCCACCGACCACGGTCTCATCGACAACCTGCAGATGATCCGTCCCATGTGTTTTCCGAAGGCGTTGTCACGGGACGGATCTCGGCGGAGCGGTTCGTTGCGGTGACCGCGACCAACCCTGCCCGCCTGTTCGGCCTCTATCCCCGCAAGGGGACCATCGCCGTCGGCTCGG
>CBDCLE010000010.1:0-214417 GCA_965218585.1 Terriglobia bacterium | reverse complement strand
GTCATGGCGCAACAGGCTCAAGCTGCAGCGCGCAACGCCCAGGCCGCGGCCGACACCCTGGCCGCGGAGGCGCGCGCCGAGGCCGCGGCGGCCGTCGAGGACTTTCGGGCGGACTATCCCACGCGGCTGCATTTCGTTTACGGCCTGTCGGATCGGGCGCTGGATCCCCCTTCAATGTCGAAGCCATGTGGCACGACGGCCAGTTCACCTATCTCCGCTCACACGCCCAGGAATCACCGGCCCTGTATGAAGCCGTGGACGGTGACCCGACGCTGGTGGCCTATGACCTCACCGAAGACGGCCTGTTCATTGTGCGGCGCATCCTCGATTCCGGATGGCTGCAGATTGGAGAGCGCCGGGCGATATGGCGCTACGAGCCGGAGCGTTAAGTTATGAGCGTATGGAAAAAGATTCCCATCTCACCGGGCGGTGTCATGCCCGGCGGCCTCATCACCAAAATCGGGGTTGCGGCCATATCCCTGCTCCTGGCCGCAACGCTGCTGACCTGGAGTTTCACCGGCGGGGGCGGACCCGAAGCCGAGATTGAGGTTCCCGAGGCCGCCGGCTTCGATCTTCAGCAACGCGCCGCCGCGGCAATCGCAGCCGAAGCCCGCCGGCAAGCCGAACAACTCTCTCAACAGGCCGGGGCGGCCGAGCGGCAATTGGCCGAACTCCAGAACGAACAGGAATCGACTGCGGCCCTATTGGGAGCGGGCATCGTAGGGCTGCCCGGTCAAGACCCCGGCACGGGCTTGCTTGCCGACGATCAGCCCGTCCCCTTCCCAAGCGATGGGCCACGTAGCGAGGCCGAGGCGGTCTTGCTTGAAACACTGCGGCTCGAGGAAATGGAGCGCCGTCGGCGTTCCCTGCGCACCGAACCGCTCGTGCTGTCCTATCGGAACTCCGAAGCGGCTGTGGCCGAGCTCCCCGGCACACTTTCCGGCCGGGTTCCGGCCGCCCAAGCTCCCCAGGCCGCCCTTCCGGCCGTCACGGCCCAAGAGTCCATTTCCACGGCCGGGGAGTTTCTCCAATTGCTCACCGAACTCAACGACCGGGAACTGGCCGCGACAGCGCAGCCCGCGTCGGCGACTTCGGGCCCGCCCCCTTCTCTTGCACGGCTGGGGGCCCGAGGCGGAAACGCCCGCCGTCGACCGGCCGACCGATCCGGACGGTTGGGACCGTATTTATGAAGGATCGTTTCTGGAGGCCGTTCTGGGTCACCGAGCTCAGCGGCGAGTTTCCCGGTCCGGTCCTCGCCAACGTATCGGTCCCCTTCTATTTCCGCTGACCGCCAGCGGGTCCTGATCCCCCGCGGCGCGCGGATCGTCGGTTCTGTCGAGGCCGTTGCCGGGGCCGATCAGGAGCGGCTCGCCGTTGCCTTTCACCGCATCCTCTGGCCGGACGGCCGCAGCGTCTCGCTCGAATTCAATGGCCTCAACCAGATTGGGGAAAGCGCGCTCAAGGATCAAGTCGATCGCCATTATTTCTCGATGTTCGCGGCGGCCGGCGCCGTCGGCATCCTTTCCGGCCTCACCGCCATTGGCTCGAACCCCTATGGTGGAGGCCGACAGGGCTTCCAGGCCGGCGCCAGCCAAGGGCTTGGGGAAGGTGCGGTGCGGATTCTCGACCGCTTCCTCAATCGCCTGCCCACCATCACGATTCGCGCGGGCCACCGCGTGCGCATCTGGTTCACCGGCGATGTCCTCGTGCCGCCCGCGCCGCCGCCGACAGGAGGAATCCAATGACGATCAAACACGCGATCGCTTTCTCTCTTTCTCTCGCTCTCACTGGGGTCTTTGCCATACCGCCGGGCGCGAGCGCGCAGTTCGATCTGGACCTGCAAGCCACCGAGATCATCAATCAGGCCCAGGAACTCGTCAATCGGGTCACGCGCTACACGACATTGCTCAATCAATTTACGAGCCTCGACTGTTCGGCGCAGGGCATGGCGGCGGGCGCCGAAGCGACTCCCATAAACGAGGCCGCCGTCGTGTGTGACACCCTCAACATGATTGGCGCGTTCAAAGATTCCTACCAGCAGTTGCTCGCCGCACCCACCGACCTGCTCAATACCCCCGTGCCGCTTCCCGACTGGCGCGACGTGTTGCAAACCGCCGACACCGTCTCAGAGGCCGACATCCACACTATCTACCAGAGCAGTCCCCCATGCCGCCCATGCCGCCGTTGCGACCTTCGGGCGGCAACGGGACTACGCCGATCGCAGCATGGTCCTGGCCCATGCCCAGGCCGATGCCGCCGCCGCGCTCACCGACACGCTGGACGAGGCCGAACGTGTTGTTGCGGATCTTGAAGCCCGCAACAGCGTCACCCGTACGGGCCTTGCCCAAACACAACTCGCCGCGACGCTCACCCGCGCCCGGCTCATCGTGGCAATGGTTGAGCTTCGCGCTTATGAAACATCCACCCAGGGCGGCGGATGCCTACAACGCCGAAGTCATGCGGCGGGAGATCGAAGCCCGGCGTTTGGCCGAACGTGCGGCCCTTGAAGCCCAATGGGCCCAGCAACAGGCCGCACTGGCCGCAGGCGCCGACGCACGCATCGAATCCATGTATGGCGGCTATCGCTTGCATCCATTCTTTTCCGGCAACTAAAGGAGCATCCCCAATGAAGAAAACATTGATCGTCCTCATCGCCATCGGCGCCCTCTGGCTTCCGGGTCTTGTGCGGCGCGGGAGGGCGCAGGACAGCATTCACTATCTCGTGATGATCGCCAACCAGGGCACGCAGATTTCCAATCAGGTTCAAGCCCTGTTGCGCATGGACCGCCACATCGCGCAGCTCACCGGACAGTTCGAGCATCTCAAGGAATCCGCGCTTGGACAGATCGGCGCGATTGCGGACCCCATCGCGCAGCTTGTTGCCGTGCCCACCGACCTGCTCCACACCGCGCGCGACTGGCACGCGGATTTCACCGGACCCGTCGCCGACATGGTGACGGCGGTGACTGATCTCTCCGGTGGCACGTCGTTCAGTGAGAGCTGGCGCGACGTGTTGCAACAGGCCGACACCGTCTCAGAGGCCGACATCCGCACGATCTACCAGAGCGGCCCCCATGGGGCCGATGCCGCTGTTGCGAGCTTTGAGCGGCAACGCGACTACGCGGACCGCAGCGTTGTCCTGTCCCATGCACGGGCCGATGCCGCCGCGTCTCTTGCCGCCACGGCCGCCGAAGTCCAGGACAAGATCGACACCATAGCCGGAGAAAACAATGTTTCCGACACGGCGCTGCAACAGGCGATCCTGGTCGGCAATCTCTCCCAGGGACAACTTCTGGGGGCGCTGGCTCAGATGGAAGCATGGGACGCGTCGGCCGCCGCGGCCGAAGCCTACAACGCCGAACTCATGCGGGCGGGAGATCGAAGCCCGGCGCCTGGCTGAACGCGCGGCCCTTGAAGCCCAATGGGCTCAGGAACAGGCCGCACTGGCGCTGGGCGCCGGCGCGCGCATCGAATCCATGTATGGCGGCTATCGCCTGAATCCTGTCTTTGCCGGGAACTAGAGCCATGATGAAAAAACGAGTCATCACATGGGCGCTCATCATCGCACTGGCCGCGGCCGTCCCGGCCTTCGGCATCTTCGGCATCCCCAGCCCCGAAGACCTGCTCATCTGGTTCGTCCTGCGGCCGATGATGCACGGCAACCAGCGGGCGATGATCGCCAACCAGGTCCGGGAGCTTCAAAAGCTCGTCGAACAGCTCGAGACCGCCCGGAACCAGCTCACCCAGATCCGCGACGGGGCGCAGGGCTTGATCGGCGCGATCACAGACCCGATGGCCGATCTCGTCGCAACGCCTACGGATCTGCTTGACACCACGCGCGACTGGCACTCGGATTTCACCGGCCCCGCCGGGGACATGGTCCGCTCCATCCAGGACTTCGCCGACAACAGCGAATCCTTTAGCCGAAGCTGGCGCGACGTGTTGCAGGCGTTGGACACCGTCTCAGAGGCCGACATCCGCAACGTCTACCAGAGCGGTCCCAATGCCGCCGATGCCGCCGTGGCCACCTTTGAGCGGCAACGGGTGGAAGGCGATCGGCGCCTCGAGTATGCCGGAGCCCGGGCGGATGCCGGAGCCGACCTGATCGAAATCCGCGAAGCCACGACCCGTGCCATCGGCCGCATCGGGGAGCGGGTCGATGCGGACCCCGATACCGGCGGGCCGAATCGCTCATCGCCGGCGCTCACCGAAGGTGATGTCCTCGCCTCGCTCGCCCAAAATCCGAACCCTGATCGGAATTGGACGCAGCCGCGCCATGGCGGCAACAGAAGCGGCGGCGGATCGCTTTCGCGCAGAGGAACTCCGCCGGCAGACCGAAGCCCGGCGCCTGGTGGAACGTGCGGCCCTTGAAGCCCAATGGGCTCAGGAGCAGGCCACCCTGGCCGCGGGCGCGGACGCGCGCATCGAATCCATGTATGGCGGCTATCGCCTGAATCCTGTCTTTGCCGGGAACTGATGATGCTCGTGCTGATGCTCCAACTCGTCCCGACCATTCCGCCGGACCCGGCGGCCGCGCCCGACGTGGCCACTGTCGTCAGCGGCATCATGGATCAGATTATCGCCGCAGCGGCCCCACAGGTGCAGGCGACCGGTATGGCGATGTGGCGGGGGCTGGCCGCCATCCTCGTCGCCTGGACCGGCCTGCGCATCGCCTTCACGGGCGATTTCCGGCCATGGGACCTCGTGCGGATCGTCATCGCACTCTGGTTTCCCTGGGCGATGCTCAGCTTCTATAACACTCCCCTTCCCGGCTCGACCCTGTCCTTCACGGCCGCCATTACCGAAGGCGGCAACTGGCTCCAGGGCGTGTTGATTGCCAACACCGGAGAGGATTATCTCGTCTCCTTCTCGCGGCTCTCCCAGAACTTCTTTGCCCGTGCCTCATCCATGGAGCTGGGGTCGGGAAGCGGGATGCTCGACATTGTCCTCAACGGCCTCACCAACCTGTCCTACCTCTTCATGGCCTTTCTTCACACCATCATCTTCGAGCTCTTTCTCCTGCTCATTCTCCTATGTCTCATCGTGATCTATGCCGTTTCCATGGGACAGGTGATATGGGCGCAGCTGGCCCTGGGCGTCCTCCTGATCCTCGGGCCGCTCTTCATTCCCTTTCTTCTGGTCGAGCCCCTCGCCTTCCTGTTCTGGGGGTGGTTCAAGGGCATGTTCACCTACACCCTCTACGGCGCGATCGCGGCGGCGCTGATGCGGGTGTTCCTCGCGGCCAGCATGGGCTGGATCGAGGCCATCATCAATGGTCCCCCGCCCGGTAACAGCTTCTGGTGGCACAGCACGGCCTGGTTCCTCAGCATCGTTCCCCTGGTGGCCGCGGGAGTCTTGTCCTCGCTCATGATCGGCACGCTGGCCTCACAACTCGTCTCGGGGAGCGGCGGTGGCGGTGGAATCATGGGCCTCATCGGCCAGGCCGCGCAGGGTGTTTCTAAATTCAAGGGAGCATAAATCCGTGGCAAAATCCAAAGACACAGAATCTGACGCCGGCCGGGAATACGCCGAGATATGGGGCGAGACGATCCACTCGAACCGTCACCTGCGCGTCGTCTCCATCGTCCTCGGCGTATTGCTATTATTCGTCACCATCGCCGTGGTTCGGCTCTCGTCGGTCGAGCCGCCCCGTCCGATTGTCGTTCGGGTGGATGAAGTCGGCCGGGCCGAAGCCCTCGCCTATGAAGCCATCGAGGCGCAGGCCGACCCGCGCGATCCGACCACCAAGTATTTCCTCAACCGCTTTCTCCATGACCACTTCGGCCGCCGCCGGGCGACGGCGCAGGAATATTGGCCCCGCAGCCTGCGGTTTCTCAGCACCGATCTGGCCAACGCGGCCTTCACCACCAGCAACGAGGAAATCGCTCTGCTCGCCGCCGGGATCACCGGAGAAGAACTGCGTGTCGAGAATGTCGTGCTTCGGATTCAGGCCAATCCCACTGAGCCGCACGGGGCGGTGGCCGACTTTGTCCTCGTCCGGACCCGGCAGGAACGGGAAGTGTCCCGGGAGGCATGGACCGCCACGATGCAGTTTGTTTTCATGCCGGTCATTCCGACCGACCTGGTCATCGTCAACCCGATGGGCATCCAGGTCACCTACCTGGAAACCGATCGAACCCTCATCACGAGCGAGACGCCATGATTGCTCATCTGCGAGAACGTGAAAAAACACTGGAGCCATTCGGGTGGAGCCAGCAGGACGCCGAATGGGTTGCACTAGTCTGTCTCCACAGCGGCATATTCACCCGCACGCAATACATGGCCTATTGCAACACGTACCCCAACCGCGCGCGACGCTTCGTTCAGAGCCTCGTGGATCTGAAACTTGCCGTGGAAGAGCCCATTCCCGTCCTTCGCCGCGAGAACCGCACCCGAGCCTGCCGGATCACCCACAAGGGCATCTACCGGGCGCTGGGGGTTCCCCACATCCGCCACCGGAAATTTCCCGATCCCGGAGTCTATCTCCGGCGGCTCCTGTCTCTGGATTACGTCCTCGAACATCCCGAACTGCCATGGCTCCCGACCGAAGAGGAAAAAGTTTGGTACTGCGAAGAAGTCGGCATCCCCACCGAGCGGCTGCCGAAGCGGATTTATACCGGAGCGGCCGGGAGCGTCACCCGGTACTTCAACCTGAAATTGCCCCTGGCCGGAGGACGGACCTCCACGTTTGTCTATGTCGATCCCGGCAACAACAGCTCCACCGAACTCCGGCATTGGGGCCGGGCGCACGCGCCTGTCTGGGCGGGCATGCGGGAGCACGGGATCACGATTCATGTGGCCGCAATCGGAGTCAATCCTCCCGCCGACACACGCGCGCGCGCCGTGTTGGAGCGATGGGCGCGCGAGGAAAAAAGAGTTCAGGCCGGGAGCCCCCAGGAGGCGGCCTTCGAGAAGGAACTGGATGAGGTTTCCGGAGCCCTCGATATCTTCGATTCCAAGGTGCTCGCGCACTTCGGAGGCTTTCAAAATGCCGGGAGGCGCTATCGGGAGTTGAAGGACATGCTGGAAAGACCCGCGCCGCATACCATCCGGATTGACACGTTCGAGATATGGCGATCCGAACGCATTTATCCGGATGGTACGCAGATCTACGAGACTCCGGAATGAAATGGAACCCCGCGTATTTTTTCGGGAGGCATTCGGCCAGGGGGTTATTTATCACGGCCCATGTTCATTTCTCGCTGTCCCCTATCCCTCGTATTCACTTGTGGTTAGGCCACGATTCGCGCCTTTCCAGTGCTGTTCCAGAGCGGGGGGGCAGTGCTGCTCCAGAGGGGGCTCAGTGCTGCTCCAGGGCGGGGGGCCAGTGCAGTTTCAGGAGGGGGGCAGTGCTGCTCCAGAGAGAGTCCAGTGCTGCTCCAGAGGGGGGCCGGAGCAGTTCCGGCATGGAGGTTCCAGTGCAGCTCCAGAGGGAGGCCAGTGCAGCTCCAGAGGGAGGCCCAATGCAGCTCCAGAGGGGGCTCAGTGCTGCTCCAGAGGGGCGGGAGCACCTCGGGCACCCAATGGACAGCACCGGTGCCGATCCAGCCGTGTCCATTGCTCAGGGGGTATGTTGTGACACAGGCAATTGACATTTTTTATATCCCCTATCCACTGTGCTTACTTGTGGTTAAGGCAATTGACACGCCCAGCTTCAGCACCGGTCGGGGGAGGGGGAAAGTGGCGGGAGCGACCCCCCTGTTTCGTGTCTCGTTCGGCCTCGGACCCCCTTTGCAATGGACATTGCGGGGGCCGGTCCAGCACTCCCCACGGGGAGGTCGCTCCCGCCAAGTGATCCCTGCGGGAAGGCTCGGATTCCGGAAGAATGATCCGGCATGAAATGGAGTCACATTGTTCTCTTTGTCCTGGCGGTTGCCGCCTCAACGGGCCGGTATTTCTTGAGCCCGTTTCCGGCCGGACCCGAGAACCCTGTCGTCGCGCTGATGGCCCTGAATGCGCCCGTACTTCTGTGGGTGATGCACGGCTGGTATGTCGCCATGCCAGCCACGGTGGTCTGCATCGGCGGGACGCTCGCTTCGGGCGTTTGGCGGGTCTGGTTCGATTCGGGTCCACGGAAGAAACACGGCAAGGGCGAGCTGCCCCCGTGGCCGATTTCCCCCTCGGGCGAGAAACCTGCCATCGTTGTCGGCGAGATGCATCACCCGGTCGAGGCGCGCGAGGTTCCCAACCCGGACTGGCTCGTGATCCCGGAGCGGGGGCTCTACACCGGAGTCGCCATCTTCGGGGCCGTCGGGTCAGGGAAGACCTCGGCTTGCATGCACCCGTTTGCCCGGCAATTGCTCGGCTGGCAAGCCACGAATCCTGAGCTGCGAGCGGCCGCGCTGGTCCTCGAAGTCAAGGGGGATTTCTGCTACGACATCCGGAAGATTCTCAAAGAGGCGGGCCGGGAAGACGATTACATGGAACTGAGCCTGGATGGTGATTATCAGTGGAACCCTCTGGCCGCCCACTGGCTCGATTCCTACTCCCTGGCCTATACCGTTTCCTCTCTCCTGAATCAGTTATTCGGCAAGGGGAAAGATCCGTTCTGGCAGCAGGCCTACACGAATCTGGTGAAGTGGATTATCGAGCTGCACCGGATCTTTCCCGATCGCTGGGTGACCTTGCAGGATGTCTACCGATGCGCGATCAATCCGGAACTCTTCAAGCAAAAGATCGGTGAAGCAGCGTTTGTCGTGGAGAGTCAGAAACATGGAGCGATCGTGATTTCAGCCAATGAATGGGCGCGGCGCAAGCTCGAGCTGCTCGCCCTCGCAGGTTGGGCCGAACATTCCGGCGAGGAATGCAAAACCTTGTGGACGGCCGCGGTAGAACGCGGGTTGAAAACGCAGGGCGTGAAGTACCGCGTCATCACTCCCGGAGGTCACGCCTACGCAGAGAGTCTCGGCGCGCGGCTCGACAGTGTCGTGACCTGGTACAACCACGACTGGATGCAGCTCGATCCGAAGCTGCGGACCTCGTGTGTCGAGGGGATCTCCAGTTTCCTGTCTCTGTTCGACATGGAGGATGTCGCCGCCATTTTCTGTCCCAAGGCACCGCCGGCTCCCCTGATGGCGGGCAGCAGCAATGAAACGGAGAATGCGGACAAGCGGCCGCCGGTGTCGTCCGCCAGGATGCGGAAGCATCTTCCGCCCCTGGACGAGCTGATCGAGACCGGAAAAGTCCTCGCGCTCAACATGCCCGCCGGCTCATCTCCGGCGCTGGCCCGCGCCGTGGGCGTCTTCCTCAAAAACGCCTGGCTCCAGACCCTGCTCCGGCGGCCGGCACGGATGAAAGCGGACCCGAAGCTTTACTTCCGGCCCGCCGTCTTCATTTGCGATGAATATCAGTCGTTCGCATCCGTCGGCGAGGATGACCCCTCCGGCGACGAGAAGGCCTTTGCCCTCACCCGGCAGTGCCGTGTCATCCCCATCGTCGCCACCCAGTCCATCTCTTCGCTCCGGTCCGTGTTGGGCAATTCCGAGGCCTGGCGCTCTCTCTTGCAGACCCTTCGCACCCGGATCTTTCTTTCCCTCAGCGACGACGCCAGCACCGAGATGGGCTCGAAGCTCTGCGGACAGGTTCGAAAGATCAAGCCGAGCTGGACCGTCAACGAATCCGCGCGGCAAGCCGAAGTCTCGCTCCTGTCCGGCAAGGCCGGGGGCGGCCGGGGGTCGGTCGGAACCAGCAAGTCATTCCAGGAACACCGGGAGGCTTTGTTTCATCCGAGAGAGTTTGCCTTGCTTCCCAATTGCCAGGCCATCTGCCTGCCCTATGACGGCACCAACGCGACCAGCGCCGTCCGCGTTTATCTCAAGCCCTACTACCTTCCGGTGACCCGGCCCTATTGGCGGGCCGTCGAGGCGGGACAGATATGAGCGAAGCCGATAGGGTCGGACGCGGCATGGACTACCTTCGGCCTTTCCTGCCGGGGCTGGAATCGGTCCTTGAAGATGAGGACGTCAGCGAGATCATGATTAACGGTCCCGGCAACGTGTGGGTGGAAAGCCGGGGGGAAATCCGGGAGCACCCCGCGCCCGGCCTCGATGGGGCTGCGCTCGATCGCGCAGCCATTCAGATCGCGCGGCCCCTCGGCCTCGATCCGGCCAGTTCCCCGATCCTTGATGCCCGGCTGGACGACGGCTCCCGCGTGGCCATCTGTGTCCCCCCGGCCGCGCCGCAGGTCGCCATCACCATCCGGCGCTTCGGCAAGCGGAGCTTTTCGCCCGAGGATCTCGTCCGCTTCGGCTCACTGCCCCCGGAAGTGCTCGACGAGGCGCGGGCGGCGCTCCTGGGGCGGCGGAATATCCTGGTCAGCGGCGGGACCGGCTCGGGTAAGACCACGCTGCTCAATGCCCTGATCGAGCTGCTCCCCGCCGACGACCGCATTGTTTCCATCGAGGACACCCTGGAACTCCGCATCGACCGGAAAAACTGTGTCCGCTTCGAGGCGCGGGGGATCGACAGTAAATCGGTGACGATCCGCGACCTCGTCAAGCACGCGCTCCGGCACCGGCCCGACCACATTGTGGTCGGCGAAGTCCGGGGTGGCGAGGCCGCCGATCTCTTACAGGCGCTCAACACCGGGCACGGCGGCAGTCTGACGACGATCCACGCCAACAATGCCGAGTCGGCCCTGTCCCGGCTGGCGACGTGCGCCATGCAAGGCGAGAGCGACTTGCCCTGGGAAGTCACCTGTAGGGGCGTCGTAGACGGAATTCAGATGGTTGTTCACATGACGCGGCGCGAGGGGAAACGGTACGTCGAAGAAGCCCTCCACGTGGGCGATTACGACGCCGCAAAGCGGCGCTGGCACTACAGGCCCGTTGTGTTCGCCGACCCTCAACTCAAACTGGCGCAGGTGCGGTGATGCGGGACAATGCTGAAAAGAATCTCTGGTTAACGGAGCATGTTGGCCGATCCTGGACGATAGGCGCACGGAAGACGGACTACCATGAAAGACAAAGCGACCTGCCTTGGGAAGTCACTTGCCGGGGCGTGGTAGACGGGATTCAGATGGTTGTTCACATGACGCGCCGCGACGGGCGGCGCTTTATCGAAGAGGCATTACTGGTTCGCGGATACAACGCGGAAGAGAATCTCTGGTTAACGAACCCAATCTGGCCAGTGGAAACCGATAAAGATAGGGAGGGCGCAGCATGAAAAATAAACTGACGCTGGGGACACAGCAGACGCGTTACCACTACACCCGCTTCGATCAGGTGGACCGTCTCGTCGGTGCCGGGGAGTCGGATCCGGAAATTGCTTTCATGGGGCGGCTGCTGGCGCTGTGCAGCCTGCCGCGCACCAACCTCGGCCAACGGCTTCAGTACAAGCGCGTCAGCGGCCCCTACCAGCTCTACATGATCGCTGGCGGCGGCAACAAACTCCTCTACGGCAACATTCCCCGGTTGCTGCTCGCCTGGGTTTGCACCGAAGCGGTACCGACTCAAAGTCGGGACTTGATTCTCGGTAAGAGGCTTTCCGACTTTATGCGGGTCCTGGGGATCGACCCAGGGGGGCGTCCTTTGCTCGAGTCCGCAACCAGATGAAGCGATTGTTTGGTTGCAGCATCACGTGGATCTATGAGGCCAAGTCAGGTTTTACGCGGGTAAGTTCGTATGTGGCAGACAAACACGAGTTCTGGTGGGCCGAGCGCAATTCCGGCGATCCAGGAGTATTTAACGGCTCAATCCGGATGGGTGAAGAATTCTTCAACGAGATCATCGCTCACCCCATCCCTTGGGACATTCACGTCCTCAAGGCCGCGTTGGAATTCCTCAGGAAACGGATGAGGCGCTACGGCAGACCGAATGCGATCGTCATTGATCGGCTGAGGTCTTACCGCGCGGCCTTGCGCGAACTGGGCGGATCCGGTCTCCATCAAGCCGGCCGCTGCTGAACGATTGTGCGGAGAATTCACAGCTGCCGTTCCGGCGACGCGAACACGCAATGCTCCGTTTCAGGCGGATGCGAAGCCTCCAGAAATGCGCCACCGTCCATTCTGTCGTCTACAGCCCCTTCAACCTGCAAGGCCCCCTCCGCCTACGGGACAATTTCAAGATCAACCGCGCCGTGGCACTTGCCCAGTGGCGGCGCCTCGGGGCGGCCTAATTCCCTGTCGTCGGTGGGGAACTCAGACCCGCGCATTTCCTCTGACAGTGCCGAGTTGACTGTGGTCGCGAAGAGACAATAGAAATTGCGCTTTCTACGGACAATCAGATGAGACAAGAGCAGACATTCTTCGATGAAGAATTAGGTGAGCTTCTCACCGTCGACGAACTCGCAGCCTTGCTCAAGGTCCCGAAGTCGTGGGTTTACGCGCGAACGCGACGGAGGGGATCTCAAAGGCTACCGCACGTCAAGGTAGGCAAGTATTTGCGGTTTCACGAGCAGACCATTCGAGCGTGGCTGGAGCGTAGAAAATGCGCGTGACGGCACTCCAATTGCTGGATACAATGCCGTGTAACCAGCCAGAGCACGAGGAGCCAACGAGGGAAAGGAAATCTCGTATGGCTCAAAAGAAAAGGCCGTATGGAAGCGGCTCTCTCAAAAAGACAGGCACCGGCTGGGAGCTCAGATGGCGCGAAACGGAAATCGGTCGCGACGGAATTCTGAAGAAGGTTCTGAAGTACAAGAGCCTTGGACAGGTTCCCAAGAAGGAAGCGACGCGGCTTCTCAACGAGCGGCTTGCACTCGCGGGCACAGACCAAGTTCAACGGTCTCGTGTCGCGTTTGAGGCGCTGGCTGCGCGATGGGAAAGAGACGTGCTCCCAATGTATAGGCACTCAACGCAGAAGAACCACTCGCACATTTTGCACAAGCACCTGCTGCCTCGTTTTGGAGACAACGCGATATGCGAGGTGACAAGGCAGGACATCCAGGCCTATGTCGCCGAGTTGTGCCGCAAGAACTACGCTCCGAAGACGATTGACCACATCCACGACGTGTTGAGTGCGATTATGCGGACAGCGATGAAGTGGGGGCACCTCAAGGAGAATCCTTGCCGCGATGTCGACATGCCGGTTTTGAAGACAATCAGACCAAAGTGGGTCTTAACGCCGGAACAGGCTACGGATCTGATCGACCGGTTGTATCCGCTTGCGAGGACAATGGTGGGCGTTGCCTTGTTGACTGGACTGAGGCGGGGTGAGCTGTTTGCGCTGCGCTGGAAGTCGTTCGACGAGGACTCATGCTGCATCACGGTCTCGGAAGCGGTCTACGAAGGCCGGTTTGGATTGCCGAAGACAGAAGCGGGAAAGAGAAGGATTCCACTATCGGAGTTCGGCTGCAACCTCCTTCATGAGTGGAAATCCATGGCCAGGGAGACCAATCCTGATGGTCTGGTTTTCTGCACACGCTCCGGCAAGCCGATTTCGCCTAACAACGTTTTGCGCACCTGGGTATTCCCAGCATGTGAGGCAGTGAATCTGCCGCACGCCACGTGGCTCACGTTCCGCAGGACTTACTGCTCCTGGGCTCACGACAAGAATGTTCCAGGAAAGGTCGTCGCGGAGCTGATGGGCCACTCCAATGTCAGCACCACCCTCAACGTGTACACGCAGGTCCTGCACGACTCCTTACGTGTTGCTGCAGACCGCATCGGCGAGGAATTGTTCAGTATTGTTCAGTCGGGCGAGGGGACGAGCGAGCTAAAACACTGAAAATAAAGCTCCTCAGGTAAGACTCGAACTTACAACCCTCCGGTTAACAGCCGGATGCTCTACCAATTGAGCTACTGAGGAGCAACGGCACTTACGTGCACAAGCCTGCACCTTTTCCATCGGCGGTGCAGCCCACTGAGATTAGCAAAGGGCTTTAGAAAGTTCAATCTGGAAGCCCATCCGGTGGATATCAGTCCTTGACCCGCAGTTTGGCGACGGTGGAACCACGGTCTCCAAGGTCCCGGAACTCGAGGACATCAGGGTGTTTTTCCAGTACCGATCGGACGATCTCTCTCTGAACGCCGATCCCCTTTCCATGGATGATTCGAACTTCGCCAAACCCACGCTGGAGGGCCTGGTACAGGTACTCTTCGACCACGATTCGCACTTCCTTTGGCTGAAAGGTGTGGAGGTCGATGGTGTCTTCGATCGGGATTTCGTGCATCGGGAATTGAGGGGACTGACACCTAATTCGTTGTTTCGTTTTTGCCTCAGTTTGTCAGGATAATGGAATTAGGCTGTCTGTACCCGGAATTCTCCGGGTTAGAATCAAGGATTCCAATGAAGTACTACGTGCGCACATACGGTTGCCAGATGAACGTGGCCGACTCAAACGAAATGGCCCGCCACTTGAATGACCACGGTTTCGCTGCTACCGAAGATCCGGACGAGGCCTCGATCTATCTGATGAACACCTGCACTGTTCGGGAACATGCCGAACACCGGGCGATGTCTGAAATCGGCCGGCTCCGGAAGTGGAAAGCTATCCGGCCGGATCGAAAGATCGTCATCACGGGTTGTGCCGCAGAGCGGACGAAGGAATTTCTGGAAACCAAGTTTCCCTATATCGATCTCGTCGTAGGTGCGAAGTCGATCGAAGAGTTTCCCGATATTGTCGGTGGATTGCTCGATTCCCGTCCGACGGACGAAGGTCTGGACTACGCCGTCGGTTCGCTCAACGAAAAGGTGGCCACTTTCGTAACGATCATGCGCGGCTGCAACTACTCCTGCTCCTACTGCATCGTGCCTTATGTCCGTGGGCGGGAAAGCTACCGCCCGATGGATGAGATTCTTTCGGAAGTACGTGAGGGCGCTCGAACGGGTGTGCGCGATTTCACCCTCTTGGGTCAGACAGTCAATTCCTACCATCGTGATAGTGCGGGCGGTCGGGACTCTGATTTCGCGGACTTGCTCGAGTCCGTAGCTGCGGTGGAAGGTGTCGAACGCATCCGTTTTATGAGCCCGCATCCTTATTACATGACCGACCGGGTTGTCGAAGCGATGGCTTCGATACCGGCTGTCTGTGAGGGACTGCATCTGCCAGTTCAGTCCGGATCGACATCCATTCTGAAATCTATGCTTCGAAACTACACCTGCGAGAGTTACCTGGAACTGGTCGGGAAACTTCGCTCGAGGATGCCGGACATCGTGATTTCCACGGATCTGATCGTCGGTTTCCCGGGCGAAACTGAAGATGATTTTAAGCAGACCCTTTCCCTAATAGATGCCGCGCGGTTCGACTGGGCCTTCGTCTTCAAGTACTCACCGCGCGAAGGTACGCCCGCCGCGGCTATGGAGTCCTATCCTGTGGGGCTGATCGAAGAGCGTCACCAGGAATGCCTCGACCGGGTTGAAGCGATTGCACTCGAACGACGCGCGAACCTCGTAGGAAGTCTGCAGGAAGTCCTGATCGAAGAACCGAACTTCGGCCGGACCCGGGGCAACTACAAGACGCACGTGGACAGTGCCCCAAGCCCGGGTGAAACAGTTCAGGTCACGGTGACTTCGGGCGACCACGCGACACTTGAGAGCGTTCGGGCCAGCCACGAAATTCCCGTTTAAATAGGATGTGCGGTCGCGGGCCGCACCTGCAGAAGAATCTAAATCTCGATTTCTTTCAAATCCGTGGCGATCGTGATTTTTTCAAACGTGGGGCGGGCTTCGTCAGCGATACGTTTGACTTCCCGATGATCGTAGCGGCTGCTGAAGTGAGTAGCGATCAATTGTCCGGCTCCCGCCTCGGCAGCGACTCGCGCGGCATCGTCCATCGTGGAATGCTTTCGTTCCCGGGCCATCGTGACGCCGTCGGGTCCAAACGTCGTTTCGTGAATCAACGCAGAGCACCCTTGGGCCAATTCGATCGATCGCTTTGAAAACTGTGTATCCAGACAGTAAGCGACGGACTTGCCGGGCCGCACTTCGCCCAACACCTCATTGGGTTTGATCGTCTGCCCGTTTTCCAGTGTGATCGTGTTTCCGTTTTGAAGCTTCCCGAATAGAGGTCCCCGCGGAATACCGAGGGCCTCGGCGCGTTCCAGATCGAAGATACCTGGCCGATCCTTTTCCTGGAACCGCCATCCCAGACAAAAAATGGAGTGGTCCAGCGGCATCGCGTCGACGTAAAACTCTTTCTCTTCGAGTACCCGTCCATGGAAACCACGTTTGAACTCCTGAACCGTGATCGGGTAGCTGAAGTTGAGTTTATTGGTTCTGAAGGAGGCGTTCAGGAAGTGTAGCAGTCCTTCCGGCCCGTAGACGCGGAGCGGTGTCTCACGGCTATCCAGGTGCAAGGTGCTCAACAACCCGCTGATACCGTAGAGATGGTCGCCGTGAAGATGTCCGATGAAGATCGAATGGATCTTGTTTCGGCGCACGCCGGAGCGCATCAACTGCACTTGGGTTCCTTCTCCGCAGTCGAACAGAAACACATCGCCATCGCGGATCAACGCTGTTGACGATAGGCTCCTGTACAGCGTCGGAATAGCGGAACTCGTGCCGAGCAAAACGATTTTCATGACAACTGGTTACGGAGGTTAACGGGAAACGTAACGACTCATCCGACAACACTGGCTAGATTAACACGGACCGTTCTCTAGCCTCCCGGGAGCATCGACCGGAGAACGTAACCTGCAATCTTGGGATTCTCTCTAAGTCTCCGCAGGGAGTATGCGTACCAATCCCGGCCGAAGGGAACGTAGACCCGCATACGGCGTCCCGATTCCAGTATCTTCTCGCGCAACCTTTCGGCGACGCCGAGCAGCATTTGAAATTCGTAGGCTGTAGTCGGGAGGCCGAGCCTGTCGACCAGGAGGCACGCGTCGTCGACCAGTCTTTCGTCGTGAGTTGCGAAAGCTACATATGAACCGGTCCGAAACAGGGTTTCCGATAAGGCAAGGAACTGCTTTCGGATCGTCTCGTGATCCTGGTAGGCGATGGCCGCTGGTTCGACGTAGACACCCTTGACCATGCGAACATTCGGAGAGAAGGGGGCGACGGCCTCAACATCAGTCTCGGTTCGATGCAGGTACGATTGGAATACGACCCCCACGTTGTCGTATTCGGCCAGGAGAGTACGGTAGAGGTCCATCGTCGCTTCGGTACACGTGGAGTCTTCCATTTCGACGCGCACGAAGTAACCGAGCGAACGCGCTTCTTCGATGAGTCCACGGAACAGGTCTGCACACAATTTCGGATCGAGCTTCAGACCAAACTGCGTGGGTTTGACGGAAACGTTTCCCTCAATGCCGTTGCGCCCGATCGCCTGGAGTACCTCTTGATAATCGCTGGACGCGCGGCGCGCGTGAGCGATGTCCGTGGTGTCTTCACCCAGCAGGTCCACTGTCGTGAAGAAGCCGCGCCGATTCAGACCGGTGGCCACCTCCAGGGCCTCGTCGAGTGTTTCACCCGCGATATATCGTTTTGAAACAGCGCCGACAAGAGATTTCGGAATAAAGGGCAGACTCCGTACGACCAGCGTGTTGACGAGACTCATGCGTCGTCCATGTCTTACCCAAGACAGCAGTCGAGTTCGGTGGGGGAGCGAGAGACGGTCTGGTCAACCGCCGATACGGTGTGTCGTCGCGTTGATCGTTGGCATCCCACCGTACTCGGAAAGGAGATCTTTGACGAAGTTGTCTTGAAACTTTCGGTATTGCAGCACAGGGCCGTGGGAGTTGAATATGGCGAAGAGCAATGGGCCGTGATCTTCGGTGTAGAGAATTCCGGCCAGCGTGCTCACTCCGTCCTCGGCGCTGACCAGGGTTCCCGTCTTTGCCACGACCGCGCCGCGATGTGTCCGGCTGTTGAAACGCAAGCGGAGCGTTCCTCGGTCCATTCCCGCGACGGGAAGCACGTCGGCTGGGTATAGACCCTGGCCTTCCATCCAGTACGTCAGCTTCCGGAAAACCATGACGGCTCCCTCGGGGGTGATCCGATTCCGTCGCAGTCCCGACGTTCTCTGAATCCTGACATCAGCGTCCCGAATCCCGACCTCGTTGATCAGGTAGTCCTCAACGGCCTGCGGGCCACCTACCGCTTCGCCCACACGGTCCGCCGTCTGGTTGTTGCTTCGGGCGTTCTGCTGGAAGAGGATTTCCAACAAGGGATCGGAAAACCGTTCGGCGACGCGTGTCCCGCCCACGGGCCCGTGGGTGACTTCCTCGGGGACCCGTATCCCGATGCGGCGGAGCGTCCGGAGGACGTAGGGATCGACGCGGCGTCTGGAATACAGATTGCCAACCGTGAATGGACCTGAGATGACGAAGTTACCATCCACGCTGCGCACACCTTCGCGGATTACCGCCCGGGCGAGCCGATTCAGATCGGCCGTACCCATTACAGGATCCCCGTCGCTTGAAAGGATCAGGTCTCCGTGAAGAACGCCTTTTTCATCGATGGTGCCATCAATATAGAAGGCCGTCTCGAACCGATGATCGATTCCAAACTTTTCCAAGGCTGCCAGCGAGGTGGCGACTTTAATGACCGATGCTGGATTGAAAACCTCGTCGCCCTGATGGTCCGCAATGATCAATCCACCATCGAGGGATTCGACGCGAATACCCTGTGCGTCAAGCGAAACGCCACGTGAAGACAATTCGTCGAGGTATTCAACGGCGGCCGCAGCTTCGATTCGGGCAGGTTCGCGGAGTTGTTCTAGGTCCGCTGTGGCTTCTTGGGTTTGGATGGGCCAGACGAAAACGATGACGGCCAGCAGTGACAGGCAGAGCAAACGGTGGAGCATCAATTCAGCGACCACTTCCTTCCGCGCATTGAGACCCGGGGTTCCCCCCGCAAGTAAACGAACCTATTCTGCCAAAAAAACAGGGAAAAAAGAAGGATTCTCCGTCTGCCGCCGGCTTTTGAACGGCCTTCCAACGGAAGCCCGACCGTTTTACTGTATTTTTAGTATTTTTAGCTTCGCGCTGGCCTCTGCCGAAGTGGGGAGCCGTATGCTTATTGTTGGTCGAAGAACGAATCAGAAAATCATCATCGCCGATGACATCGAAATCACCGTTCTCGAGATCGGTCGGAACCGCGTGCGCTTTGGCATAGAAGCTCCGAAGGAAGTCTCCATTCAAACCAAGCTCCAGGGCCTGTCCGATGAAACCGAACCGACGGACGAGAAGAAAGACCAACCCCTTAAGGCGATGGCGGCCCACCGTTCAACCGGCAAGCCCTCGGTCTGAGACCTCAGGCATCCCTGTAGCCACCCACTGGTAATACATTAAACTACTTTAATTTAACGAGTTGACGCCGATGCGAGGTTTGTGGGCTCATCTGTCCGCCTTGACTTTGGCTTACGGTTTCATTATAAAGTGGCCCTTCTATCCATAAGGTGACCCCCTGAAGCATGGCAGCCAAGAAAAAAGCTCAGTCTAAGAGTCCTAAAGCATCTAAGTCTAAATCCAGCAAGGGTTTGAAGGCTAAGGCGACCAAGAAGAAGACTGCCGCGAGGGCCGGCAAACCTACTACGAAGAAGACGGCTTCTAGGAAGAAACCAGCCGCGAAGAAACCAGCCGCCAAGAAGAAAGCAGTCAAGAAGAAAGCCGCGAAACCCGCACCTGCCCCGAAGACCCGAAAGCGAGCCAGTGCCAAACCGGCGGCTTCAAAAAAACCCCCTCGACGGGCGCGTCTGTCTACTTTTTCGGCAGCTCTCAAGATCTACGAAACTGGCTTCAAGCTGATGCAATCGGAAAAGTTCGACCGGGCCAAGACCGTTTTCAGCGAACTGATCAAAGAGTTTCCCAACGAAACTGAGTTGCTCGATCGAGCCCACGTCCTGATTCAGGCTTGTGATAAACGAATGCTGGAAGCCAAGAAGGCTCCGCGACTTCAGGGTGCGGATGATTACTATGAGGTCGGCGTTGCCCAGTTGAATGGGCACGAGGTCGACAAGGCCCTCGAGAACCTGCTGCATGCGCTGAAATTGGCTCCGAATGGCGACCACATTCTTTATGCGCTTGCTGCTGTCTCAGCTCTCAAGGGTGACCGGGAAGCCGCCCTCGATTATCTGGGCAGGGCCGTCGAGCAGCGCCAGGAGAACCGCTTTCTTGCCGTCAACGACGAAGACTTCGAATCCCTTTCAGAGGATTCTGACTTCATTCAAATCACTACGTCCGACGCGAGTTGATTCCCCACGAGGCTCGACCAGAGACGTGCATCGAGCTCTTCAAGTCTCATCGCAAACCTCCTTCCTCTGGAAATCGTTTCTGCTATCCGCTCTTCCGGCGCCCGAAAAAATTACATCCAGAACATCATGACGCGGCCGGCAGAGACGGTTGATATGACGATGGGCGACCACGTCCAGGCGCTCATGGATCATTCCGGGCATGTACTGTTTCCGACCCTGCTTGCAAATACACGCCCTCCTTCGAAAGCGATTCTGCGAAAATACAAAGAGGGAAACGGGCGCGTTGTTCGAGCAGGCAAAGAACGCGTTCAAGATATGGGAACAACTGTCGTAGAAAGATCTGCTTTTCGAAGGTGATGTGATCCGCCACGATAGTGGGGCCGTAACAGAAATATGCGCAAACTGAGCGTACTCGTTTTGGCAGCGGGCGAAGGCACCCGTATGAAATCCAGGAAGGCCAAGGTCCTTCATGAGGTTGGGGGCCTGCCGATGCTGGAGTTCGTCCTTCGGGCCGCCCGCGAAATATCCGAAGACATTCATGTCGTCGTCGTCCACGAGGCGCAAGCGGTCCGGGATGCAGTGGACGGGGTCAGCTTCGTGTCCCAGGAGAAGCAGCTCGGTACCGGACATGCCGTGATGTCAGCTCGCGAATCGCTCTCGGGAGCAGAGGACTTGCTTGTCTTACCCGGAGATGTTCCCTTAGTCCAGTCCCATACGCTCGAAGCTCTTTCTGATTTTCATCGTAAGGGTGGCTTCGGGGGATCGGTCTTGACAGCGACGGTAGAGGACCCCCATGGCTATGGCAGGATCATCCACCGATCCGAGCACGAGGTCGATAGCATCGTCGAACATCGCGACAGCGATAGTGACGCACTCGAGATACGTGAGATCAATTCCGGGATATACCTGTTCGATGCCGCCCTCCTGTTTGACGCCCTGGAGCAGACTCGGACCGACAATGCTCAGAACGAATATTATCTGACAGACGTCGTCGGCATCTTCTCGGCCCAAGGTCATCCTTTTGGGGCCTTCCGCCTTGAAGATCCCTCCGAGGTCTCAGGTATCAATTCCCGAAAGCAGCTGGCTCTGGTGGACCGTCAGATTCGGCGCAGCAAGTGCGATGCTCTGATGGCGCAAGGCGTATCCATTCTCGATCCGGAAACGGTGAGGATCGACACCGACGTCCAGATCGGAATCGATTCGGTTATCTATCCATCCGTTGCTATCGAAGGTAGATCCATCCTGGGTGAAGAGGTGACCGTGCGGTCCTTTTCCCGGATCACCGACTCCAAGGTTGGAGACCGGTCGACCATCCTCGATGGTTGTGTGATGGATCAATCCGAAATCAGGAACGACGTTCGCATGGGTCCCTATGCCCATTTGAGAATGGGTGCTCTTCTCGAAAACAATGTCAAGGTCGGTAACTTTGTCGAGATCAAGAAGTCTAAGCTCGACGAAGGAACCAAGTCCATGCACCTGGCATATCTTGGTGACGCCGATATTGGGAAAGACGTGAACGTGGGCGCGGGAACGATTACGTGCAACTACGACGGAGTCAACAAGCACAAAACGGATATCGAAGATGGTGTTTTCATTGGTAGCAATTCCTCGCTCGTCGCCCCCATCCGAATCGAGCGAGGCTCCTATGTCGGTGCCGGTTCCACTCTCACGGAAGACGTTCCCCCGGATTCCCTGGCGATTGGCCGCGGCCGCCAGGTCGTGAAGAAAGACCGGATGAAGAAGAAAGGGAAGAAGAAGGGAAAGAGTTAGGATTAACCACAGAGGCACAGAGGCACAGAGGCACAGAGGCACGGAGGCACAGAGAATCCTCTCTGTCCTTTTTTCCGCGGCCTCTGCGAACTCTGCGCCTCCGCGTTGATCACTTTTTATGTGTGGAATTTTTGGTTACATCGGGAACCGTGATGCCGTTCCTTTGGTCCTAGAAGGTCTCAGGAGTCTCGAGTACCGGGGATACGATTCGGCGGGCATCGCAGTCGTACACGACAACAACGTGGTCGTGCGGAGGTCCGAAGGTAAGCTCGGCAATCTGGAATCACTCCTTAGGAAAGAACCCATGAGTGGCAGTTACGGGTTGGGCCACACTCGATGGGCTACGCACGGAAGACCCACCGAAGAGAATGCCCATCCTCACCGCGATTGCACCGGACGCATCGTTGTCGTTCACAACGGAATCATCGAAAACTACCTGGAACTCAGGCACGCCCTGAAGGCAGAAGGCCACCGATTCACCACCGAAACCGACACAGAAGTCATCGCTCATCTCATCGAAAAGTACTTTGAAGGGAATCTCGAAGAAGCAGTCCTTGCGGCCGTGAAGGAAATTCGAGGACTGTTTGCCTTCTCGGCGATCTCGGCAGACGATCCGCAAAAAATAGTGACCGGACGTGACGGCCCACCCACGGTTATCGGTCGCGTCAACGGAGAAGGCTTCGTTGCATCCGACATACCCGCGCTGCTCCCCCATACGCGTGACCTGCTGTTCCTGGACGACGGTGAACTGGCCGTGGTCGAACCTGACCAGATCCGTTTGATGGATTTTGCCGGCGACGAGCGCGCGTTGCACTTCAATCACATCACCTGGGACCCGGTGCAGGCCGAGAAGGGTGGTTACAAGCATTTCATGTTAAAAGAGATCCACGAGCAACCCGAAGCCGTCAGCGAGACGCTTGTGGGACGGTTGGGGTTGGAGTCCAACGAAGTGCATCTCGACGAAGTTGGATTTTCCGACCGAGACTGGAAGAGCTTCAAAAACATCTGCCTCCTCGGATGCGGAACGAGCTGGCACTCCTGCCTGGCAGGGAAGTACATGATCGAGGCTATGGCCCACGTGCCCGTGCAAGTGGACTACGCCAGTGAATTCAGGTATCGGAGTCCTGTCGTCGATCCGGATACGCTCTTTGTCGTGATCACGCAGTCCGGCGAAACAGCCGACACCATCGCAGCCCAGAAACTGGTGCGCGAGATGGGCTTCAAGGTCCTGACGATCACGAACGTCGTAGGGTCGATGACCACGCGACTGGCCGATGGCGTCCTCTATACGCGCGCCGGCCCTGAAATCGGCGTGGCGTCGACAAAAGCGTTTGTCACTCAGATGGCCGCCCTGTACCTGCTGGCGCTGCAGCTGGGCAGGTCACACCAGACGATGACTCCCGACGAAATTGGCAGGGCCTTGTCGGAGTTGACTGCGCTCCCTCCCAAGATCGAGAAGGTTCTGGATGCCTCGCCTCAGATTGAAAATATCGCCCGTTCGCTGGCGCACTCCAACGACTTTCTCTTCCTGGGACGCGGTATCCATTTCCCGATAGCCCTTGAAGGTGCGTTGAAACTGAAAGAAATTTCCTACATTCATGCCGAGGGATATCCGGCGGGCGAAATGAAGCACGGACCCAACGCGCTCATCGATGGCGATCTGCCTGTTGTATTTGTCGTCACCAAGGACGAGGGGCGGGAGGCATCGGGCCAGATTTACGAAAAAGTACTTAACAACGTCAGGGAAGTGAAGTCGCGGGATGGCATCATCCTTTCGGTGGCTACTGAGGGTGACACCGACGTTGCCGACGAGTCCGATCACTGCATTTTCGTTCCGCGGGCCACCGACTTCCTGCTGCCTATTCTAGAGGTTGTCCCTCTCCAACTGCTTGCCTATCAGATTGCCGTCCAACGCGGCTGCGACGTGGACCAACCCCGCAACCTTGCCAAAAGCGTTACTGTAGAGTGAAGGAGCCGAACGCGGAGACGCAGAGACGCGGAGATCGCAGGGTTCATAGTCGATTTCTCGCTCTAACCTTCCAAGACTGGATTCATTACAATGGCTCTGCGGCCTCTGCGCCTCTCGGTTGAGTCTTCCGTGCACCACTGAGTAACGATGGGGATTGACTTAAAAGAGCATCTGAACCCGCAACAGCTCGAAGCAGCTGAGGCGATTGACGGGCCGATTCTGATTCTCGCTGGGGCGGGCAGTGGCAAGACTCGCGTCATTACGTACCGGATCGTTCACTTGATCGAAAACCTTGGAGTTCGTCCAGAATCCATTCTGGCAGTCACCTTTACCAACAAGGCTGCCGACCAGATGAAGGCACGTGTCCGCGATCAGCTGCGTGGTCCAAGGTCGGCGGATGCGTGGATTTCGACTTTCCATTCCCTCTGCGTGCGCCTGCTCAGGCGGGAGATCGAGGTGCTCGGTTACGGGCCCGAGTTCACGATTTACGATTCCGATGATCAGCTTCAGGTCGTTCGATCTGCGATGAAAGACCTTTCCCTGGACGACAAAGTCGTCACCCCACGCATCGTCCAGTCTCGTATCAGCGCGGCGAAGAATCAGCGAACCAGCCCGGATAAAATGGCCGAAGACGCGTGGCAGCCTGACTGGGAACAGACTGCAAAGGTGTATGGGGAGTACGAAAAGAGGCTCAGGAAGGCCAACGCTCTCGATTTTGACGACCTGCTGGGAAAGACTGTTGAGCTTTTCGGCAAGTTTCCGCATGTGGCAGAAAAATACAGCGAACGTTTTCGTTACCTCATGGTGGATGAGTATCAGGACACGAATCGTACCCAGTACAAGCTGGTTCGCTATCTATCTTCACGGCACGGCAACGTCTGCGTCGTCGGAGATGAGGACCAGTCCATCTACAGCTGGCGGGGTGCGGACATCCAGAACATCCTCTCCTTCGAAAAGGACTATCCGAACACGCAGATCGTCCGGCTCGAGCAGAATTACCGTTCCACGAAAACGATTCTGGCGGCTGCAGGAGCCGTCGTCGCCAACAACGAGGAGCGGAAAGGCAAGCAGCTGTGGACCGAGAATGCATCCGGTGAACAGATCCAGTATTTCGAAGCCCGCGATCCGGATCAGGAAGCCGCCTTCGTTGCCGAGAAGGTCATGGGAGAGCGCCGAAACCATCCCGAACGTCACATTGCTGTCCTTTACCGGACCAACTTTCTTTCGCGTGTCCTGGAAGAGATATTTCGTCGGTTCGATATCCCCTACCGTGTGGTTGGCGGATTCAGCTTCTACGAACGAGCCGAGATCAAGGATCTGCTCAGTTACCTGACTTCGATTCTCAATCCTCACGATTCGGTTCACCTGATGCGGATCATCAACACGCCGGCGCGCGGTATCGGCAAAACAACGATCAATGCTCTTCTGGATCTGGCTGCGGAAAGGGAGGCCTCGCTCTGGGATGCGATCGGGATCGCGATCGATGGGGAAGGTCTGGCGCTACGGTCGAGGCGAGCCCTCGGAACTTTTCACGAACTGATGACCGACTTTCTGGAATCGGCCGATCAGCCCTCTGCCGTTGACTTGCTTCAAAAGGTCGTCGAGAAGACGCGCTACGTCGAGGTTCTCACCGAGGAAGGGAGCGAGGAAGCGCTTGGCCGGATCGACAATATTCGTGAACTTATGACCGCTGCCGAAGAAAGCGCCGAGCGCGGTGAGACTCTACGTGATTTCCTGGACAACGCTGCGTTGGTGTCTGACCAGGATGACTACGACGAACGGGCACCGGTGACCCTGATGACGCTTCACACCGCTAAAGGACTCGAGTTTCCCGTCGTATTCATCATCGGAATGGAAGACGGCTTGTTTCCCCACAGTCGATCCATCACCGAGCAGTCCTCACTCGAGGAGGAGCGGCGACTTTTCTACGTTGGCATGACGCGAGCCGAAGAACGACTCTATTTGAGTTCGTCCCGTTACCGTCGAACTTTCGGGACGATGGAGCCCATGATCTCGGAAGTTTCACGGTTTCTGAACGAAATCCCGCCGGATTTAATTGATGGTCTTGAGGTGTCCGAGCCTTTCGTAGCTGAACCACGTGAAAGAACGGCCTATGTGGGGGACACCTACAACACTGTCAACGCGGTCCAGGATTTCCTGAAGGCCAGGAACCCGACCCGAAGCAGAGGCCGGCGTGGCGGGGGAAGAGGGCGATGGACCCAGGGCGCCCGCGTAAAGCATCCCAAGTTCGGTGTGGGGACCATACTGCGCACGGAAGGCACCGGCGATGATGCCAAGTTAACGGTGAGTTTCAGTAATTTTGGCCTGAAGAAAATGATCGCCAAGTACGCTTCGCTCGAAGTGATTTGATCCAACTGTAGGTGGGGCCTATGACGCACTCTTCTGTAGGTGCGGTCTATGACCGCACTCTGAAAGAGCTTCCGCCAGCATAGGTGCGCTCATAGAGCGCACCTACAGGAGCCTAGGTGGTTCGGCTATCTCCGCAATTTGTGCGTTTTGACGCAAAGACTGCACTCGGGACCAGTAATGACATTCCCTCCGATTATGTAGATTGTGAATCTAATGAGGCGTTAGTAGAATGCGCTCACCAAACCATGTCCACAGAAGCTGAACTACGACAACAGATCGCCGAATTTTCCCGCCTGACCTACCAAAAGACTTATCTGGCGTCTACGGACGGGAATCTGAGTGCCCGGCTGCCGGATGGCAACGTGATCTGCACGCCGACCCTTATCAATAAGGGTTTCGTGACTCCCGAGGATCCTGTCGTCGTAGATCTCGAAGGCCGACACGTTCGTGGAGAGCGTAAGGCCTCCAGCGAGATCTCGATGCACACTCTCATCTACAAACTACGTCCGGACGTCAACGCGGTGGTGCACTGTCATCCGCCATGCGCGACGGCCTATGCAGCCGCGGGTATTCCTCTGAACAAAGCCTTGATTTCGGAAGTTGTTCTGGCTTTGGGATGCATACCCATTGCCGAATACGGCACACCCGGTACTCGGGAACTCACAGACAGCCTGCAACCCTGGGTAGAAAGCTATGACGCCTTGCTTATGGCGAACCATGGAGTGGTCACCTACGGAGCCGACATGATGGAGGCCTATAACCGGATGGACACGGTCGAACATTTCGCCAAGATTTCGATCTATACCCGGATTCTCGGAGAAGAGCAGCTGTTGTCATCCGAAGATGTTGAAAAATTGTGGGTTCAGCGGCAGAAGTATTTTGGCCTGGAGACCGTCGATGAGGCGCGTCCGAAGGACCCAATGTGTCCGGTGCCCGGCGGAAGATCGGAAACGATCTCTCTTTCTAGGGACGAATTGGTCGACTTGGTCCATCAGGTCGTCTCGACTTTGGTGAAATAGTGGGAAATTCCAGGGACAGAGCCCCGATTTCCCGACCTATCGAAGGCCTTAAACTGCAGGATGGTTCGGAAATTTGGGCTCTGTCCCGAATTTCCCTAAGGAGCATTTGAATGGCACAAGAGGGAGAAACGATTGGTGAAGCCCTCGGGATGATCGAGACCCGTGGACTGGTTGCGTTGATCGAAGCGTCCGATGCGATGGTGAAAGCGGCAAAGGTTACCCTCATGGGCTGGGAAAAGATCGGCTCCGGCTATGTGACGGCCATCGTGCGAGGTGATGTTGCAGCCGTGAAGGCTGCCACTGATGCCGGCGCAACCTCGGCCCGCCGTGTCGGTGAATTGATCAGCGTCCATGTGATCCCGAGACCGCATTCGAACCTCGAGGACGTGTTCAACATCGGCAAAGCGAGCGATTAGAGCCCGATGCAACTTGCCAGGGTCATCGGTACGGTCGTTGCGACCCGAAAGGATCCTCGCCTTGAAGGCAAGAAATTGCTCATTTGTCGCTTGATGAACCTCGACGGCGGTGATGAGGCCGGATACGTTGTCGCAGTAGACACGGTATCGGCGGGCTTTCGGGAGCAAGTGCTCGTCGTTCAGGGAGGTTCGGCCCGTATGTCGGCAGGGTGCCAGGACACTCCGGTAGATGCAGCCGTCGTCGGCATTATTGACGAAATTTATCAAGACTAGCTGTCAGCTTCGGCTGGCGGCTTTTTTGTTTCAGGCCGCCAGCAAACGCCGGAGGTTCGAAATTGTACCTTGGAGACGTCATCGGCCGTGTCGTCGCAACGGCCAAGAACGAGTCACTTGTGGGACGGAAACTCCTCCTCGTCCGCAGGATTTCTGACGACAAAGTAGTTGTCGCGATCGACTCTGTAGGTGCCGGGGCCGGAGAACGCGTCTACGTTTGCCGGGGGAGGGAAGCCTCGTTCGCGTTTGCTCCCGTAGAAACACCGTCGGATGCCACCATCGTCGGCATTGTGGACAGTATCGATGAAGTGCCCGTCGTTGTGGCGCCTGGCGATGGAGAGGTATCCGTCGATGAAAAACCGACAGTGGCTGATGACGGATAGCTACAGCTGGCCGGGGTTGCGGGGCGTGGGGGGACCGGCCGGCGTTGTTGTTCCCTGCACCTGCGGTGAGCGAAGAAGTCAGTGCACTCTCAAACGTTAATCTTCGAATGGGCCGGTGGGCCCGACGCTAATAGATAGAATGATATTGGCCAGAGTCGTGGGTACTGTCGTCGCCACGCAAAAAGACAGCAGTCACGAAGGCCGGAAGGCCCTGTTGGTCCAACCGCTCGGGCTGGACGGAACAGAAGATGGCGCGCGGTTACTCGCCCTGGATGGCGTGGATGCCGGCGTGGGTGATCGCGTGCTTGTCGTGCAGGAAGGCTGGTCTGCGGCAGCCACGGTGGATCGTAAGAGTGCGGCGATTGATGCGGCCGTCGTCGGAGTCGTCGATCAAGTCGATCTCCACGTCGACGCCGGCGTCGAAAGCGCCGACGAGGAAAGACCGGCGTGATTGCCCGTCTACGGGGCCCATTGCTCGAGAAGACCCCGGGACAGGCTGTCGTGGATATCAATGGCGTCGGCTATCAGGTATTCATCACGCTTCCCACCTATTCGTCATTGCCCGATCCCAGTGTGGAGGTCATCCTCGAAATTTATACGCACGTGCGCGAGGACGTCATTCAGCTCTATGGCTTCTCCACCAAACGCGAACGCTCGATCTTCGAGCGGCTGTTGCAGATATCAGGAATCGGCCCTCGACTGGCTATGACCATTCTTTCGGGCAGTTCCGTAGATGACCTGATCGCATCCATCAAGAGGGATGACCTGGCCCGCCTGACCTCCATCCCAGGTGTCGGCAAGAAGACCGGTGAACGGATACTGCTGGAATTGAAAGACAAGCTGCGTGAATTTGACGTTGAGGATGAACCGAGCGGCAGCGACGTCGACGTGATTTCAGCGATGGAGAACCTTGGATACAATCGGGGTCTGATTGAGGGAGCGATCCGGAGAGCCCTCGACGGGACCGAGGATATTGGATTTGACGAACTCTTCAAGCGGACTCTGAAGATCCTGACTAAGGGGTAAATGACCGACCGTATCGTCACAGGCGCTGCAACCGAGGAAGAGATTCCTTTCGAACTCTCGTTGCGCCCGAAAACGCTCAACGAGTACATCGGGCAGCCTCTGGTCAAAGAGAACCTGGAGGTCTCGATCGAGGCCGCTCGTAAGCGCGGAGAACCGCTCGACCACATATTGTTGTATGGCCCACCTGGATTGGGGAAGACGACTCTGGCGTCGGTCATCGCGAATGAAATGGGGGCGCACTTCCGCGCCACGGCCGGTCCGTTGATTCAGATCAAGGGGGACCTGACGGCGATCCTGACGAATCTTGAAAGCGCGGACATCTTCTTTGTCGACGAGATTCACCGGTTGCAGCCGAACATTGAGGAGATCCTCTATCCAGCGATGGAGGACTACAAGCTGGATATCATTATTGGCCAGGGGCCCAGTGCCCGGACTCACCGTCTCGACCTGCAGCACTTCACGCTCATCGGCGCCACAACGCGAATCGGATTGATCACCGCCCCCCTGCGTTCACGGTTCGGCATCGTTCATCGTCTGGATTACTACACGCACGAGGACCTGGAGATCATCGTTCGGCGGTCCGCCGACATACTTAGTGCCCCGATCACCACCGCGGGAGCCAAGGAGATCGCGAAGCGTTCCCGAGGAACGCCGCGCATCGCGAACCGGTTGCTCAAACGTACACGGGACTTCGCTGACGTCCGGGGTGACGGCCAGATTACCGACGAAATCGCCCGCGACGCCCTGCGGCTGCTCGACGTGGATGAACACGGTTTCGATGAGACCGACCGCCGTCTTCTGCGGGCGATCATCGAAAAATTCGACGGAGGACCCGTAGGGGTAAACACCATCGCGGCCGTCTTGAGCGAAGAGGTCGATGCGATCGAAGACATCTACGAACCCTTTCTACTCCAGATCGGTTTCCTCCAGCGCACCCCCCGTGGGCGTATCGCCACGAAACTGGCATATGAGCACCTCGGCCTCGATTTCCGTCCATCCAACCAAACCGGTTTGTTTTAGAAGGAAAACGCAGACGCGCAGAGGAAGAAAAGGCAGAACAAGGTTGCCTACGTCCTGCTCGGACTCGCAAGAGTTGAGTCAGCGAGACAGCTATTGGGAACCCGCAGGAAATCGCTCGGCAGAATCTCACAGAGCCTATTTCTTCTCATGCTCTGCGTCTCTGCGTTGACTGTTGGAGGCAAGGACCGCTGTTGGGCTACACCGGCAGGGCGCGGCGTCCTGGATAGACTGCACTCAAACCCAGAGCTTCTTCGATTCTCAGCAGCTGGTTGTACTTCGCCACACGGTCGGTCCGCGAAAGTGAGCCCGTTTTGATCTGCCCGGCGTTGGTGGCCACGGCCAGGTCTGCGATGAAGGTGTCTTCAGATTCTCCTGAACGGTGGGAGATGACGACGCCGTAGCCCGCGCGTCGCGCCATATCGATCGCGTCAAGTGTCTCGGTGAGTGTGCCGATCTGGTTGACCTTTATTAGGATGGCGTTGGCTACTCCAGAACCCATGCCACGGGCGAGCCGCTCGGTGCTGGTGACGAACAGATCGTCCCCGACCAGCTGAACTTTTTCTCCAAGCTCGCGCGTGAGTGTGGCCCACCCGTCCCAGTCGTTTTCGTCCAGTCCGTCTTCGATCGACAGGATCGGGAATCGATCGACCCAGTCTGCGAACAGTTCCACCATCTGTTCCGATGATTTTGCCGCCTCGCCGGACTTGGAAAAGATGTACTGCCCGTCCTCATATAGTTCGCTCGAAGCCGTGTCCAACGCAATCCCCACTTGATCTCCCGGCATGTAACCCGCCGTTTCGATAGCCTTGAGGATCAACTCGATCGCTTCTTCGTTGTGTTTCAGATCGGGCGCAAATCCGCCTTCGTCGCCGACTGAGGTCGAATGCCCACCGTCGCGAAGAATCTTCTTGAGCGTGTGAAAGATTTCGGCTCCCATGCGAAGGGCTTCACCGAAACTGGAAGCGCCTACCGGCATGATCATGAATTCCTGGAAGTCCACGTTGTTGTCGGCATGTGCCCCACCATTGACAATGTTCATCATCGGCACGGGTAGAGTCTGGGCGCGGACGCCCCCAATGTAGTTATAGAGTGACAACCCATGGGACTGGGCCGCCGCGCGGGCGGTGGCCAGGGATACTCCGAGGATCGCGTTAGCGCCCAGTTCTTCTTTGTTCTTTGTGCCGTCGGTGTTCAGCATCACCTGGTCGATGCGGGACTGCAAGGTGGCGTCCTGGCCGATGAGTACCGGTGCGATTTTCTCATTTACGTTCTGAACCGCATCTCGTACGCCCCTGCCAAGGTAGCGCCCGTTGTCTCCATCCCGAAGTTCGAGCGCCTCGTGTTCGCCCGTCGAAGCCCCCGATGGGACAATCGCCCTGCCGAATGCGCCGTTACTCAGAATGCAGTCGACTTCGACCGTCGGATTGCCTCGGGAATCGAGGACCTCTCTGGCTTTGATTTGCTGAATCTGCATGGTTCGTTCAGTTCCTCAATATCGCCCGCACCGGGGCACCGTCCGCGCGGTCGAGCTTGATGGGTAACGCGACGAGTTCATAGTCTCCTGCAGGCACGTCCAGAAGGTTCAGGCCTTCCAGTATTACGACGGACTGTTCGAGTAAGACGAAATGAGAGGCGTGGTCGCCGGAATCATAGCGGTCGATAGAGAGATAGTCGATGCCGACCAGGCGGATGCCCTTTTCAACCAGAAAACGCGCACCCTCGGGTTCCAGGTAGACAAACTCTTCCCAGAATCCGGCGTCCTTCCAGTGGGGCGAGTTGTCGGTACGAAAGAGTATCCGCTCTACCTCATTCCAGTCGTGCGATTCCAGGTCCGATTTCCCTATCGAAGTGATCGCAGGCAAGTCCAGTACGCGTGCCGGTCCCACAAGCTGTTCCAATGGGATGTCGTTGAGCGTTCTCGCCTCTGAACCGATCATGTGGACCGGAGTGTCCAGGTGTGTGCCTGTGTGCGATCCACAGTGGATTGTCGTGACCTGTATTGTGTGCGATTCATCACGCGCCAGGTGGCGGTTCTCCTCGAGACGAATCCCTGGGTCCGACGGCCAGACGTGCATTTCGTTGTGGATGGGCACGGAAATGTCGTAGATGGACATAACGTCTGTCGCCTCCGACAAGCGTCGGCTCGTTGTCTGTCGCCTCCGACAAGCGTCGGCTCGTTGTCTGTCGCCTCCGACAAGCGTCGGCTCGTTGTCTGTCGCCTCCGACAAGCGTCGGCTCGTTGTCTGTCGCCTCCGACAAGCGTCGGCTTTTTTCGGCTCCCGTACCACTTTACAACATTTCTGAAGATGGGGATTTTCGAACGCAGGGGCGCAGAGTACGCAGAGGCCGCAGGGAAAATACTTATCTGGCTTTCTCAGGGTCTCTGCGTTAGTTCTTCCTGTCCGACTCCCGTGTCGTGGTCGTGGTATCATGATCTGGCCCGCCGACGCCCTTCAGTTCCTCAAAAACTCATGTCTACCGAGCTTGTTCCGGTATCCCGGCGTTCGACGAAATCACGATCGATTGCCCCCGCGCAAAGGATCGATTTTCCTTCACGATTCGAACCACCCTTGCTGGAAATCCAGCATTTCGTGTTCAGCGAAGCTGTCCGCCTGGGTGCCAGCGACATACATATCGAGCCTGGACGGCGTCAGACACGGATCCGTTACCGTGTTGACGGATTGATGTTCGACGCCTTCGAGCTGCCCCGATGGCTCCACGAGCAACTTGTCGCGCGGATCAAAGTGATGGCCCGGCTGGACATCACCGAACGCCGCCTGCCTCAGGACGGTCATATAGTCGACCGGTCTGAAGGTATCGACGGACGGTTGTCGACGATGCCAACCCAGGGAGGAGAGGCGGTTGTCGTTCGGATCTTCAGAGACCGGGAGTACCTTCCAACCATCGCTGGTCTGGGTGCGGGTCCGGCTGTAGAAACCCGGCTAAAAGCTATCAGCCGGAGGCCCCAGGGAATCGTCATCGTTGCCGGGCCCACCGGCAGCGGCAAGACGACGACTCTTTATGCGATCATCGACGAGCTGAGAGGTTTTCCGCTCAATGTCGTCACCATTGAAGACCCCATCGAATACCGCGTGGACGGGATTCGTCAGATTCAGGTCGATCATAAATCACAGCTGACTTTCCAACGCGCCCTGCGCTCGGTCCTGCGCCAGGATCCGGATGTGATTTTGGTGGGCGAGATAAGAGACGCTGAAACGGCTCGAATCGCCTTTGAAGCTGCTCTGACCGGCCACCTCGTCCTTTCAACCCTGCATGCGACCGATGCACCTTCAATCTTGCTGCGCCTTACCGAGCTGGGCGTCGATCCTCACGTGGTTGCATCTGCCATGATCGGTGCGGTTGCTCAACGTTTGGTGAGGAGAAATTGTCCGCATTGCCTCGGGCCGGATCTACCCGCGGAATTCTACCTGGATCGACTCGGCATTGAAGAGTCCGAAGCTCTCGGTCTTCGGCGGAGCCATGGATGCGAACAGTGCCAGTTTACAGCGACTGGAGGACGCATGCCTCTCTTCGAGGTTCTTGAATTGAACCGGGATACACGAGAGTGTGTCGTTTCCGGGAATGAATCGGAGTTGCGGAGAGTGGCGGCCCGGTCGGGATTCGTTCCGGTCCTGAATCAGGCTCGCGAACAGGTGCTTGCCGGTGAAGTCGCCGTCGCGGAAGCCTACCGGACTTGTTATTTTGGAGACACGCTATGACCATCGACTACTATCGCGTCCTCGACCTTCCCCGTCATGCAACACCGGAGGCGATTCACAGGGCCTATCGCGCCCTGGCCCTCGAGTACCATCCGGACCGGAATACGGGACCGGCAGCCGGGGAACTCTCCAGCCACATGGTCCTGGTGAACGAAGCGTACGCGTGCCTTCGAAACGCGTCCAGTCGCCAGACCTACGACCGCAAGCTGAGAATCGCTGAACCGCTACCGCTGCAGATCGCCGTTCTGAATGCCGCGGATCAATTACTTCGGAAGTCGGATTGGAAACGAGTAGAAATCAGCCGCCGCGACAAAGTGTTCCAAAACGGTTCAATGAAAGTCGCCGTTCGGTTTTGGCCAATCCTCGAAGAGGATCACCTCGAGAACTGGGTCCGGTTCGCCAGCGGTCTCTTCAGACGGGAAGTCGCGGACTGGGCGGTCGTTCTCGCTTGCCGGATTTTGGCGACCGACATTTCGCGCGGGATGCACCGAATGACCGCAATTGATCTTGTCGACTCGAGGGCTTTTGGAGACCGATTTTCGGATGCTGAGTATCAGGGACTTTTCAAGCCGTTTCTGATCGAATAGTCGCAGTCAGGGTTGCCCGCTGAAGGCTGACAGCTGATAGCCGAAAACTGATATCATCCATCCGATGAACAGGGATTCCTACCTCCTTCTCATAACGGGCCTTCTCATCGGTTTTATCGCAACGTATCTGGTTGTGCGAGACCGTGACCTGGGTCCGATTGTGGTTCGGGATATGGCTGCCACAGCGCCGGCACCAACGGCTCAAAACGTGCAGGATGAACTGCAGATGATCCAGCAGCTCGAAGCCCAATTGATCGAAACTCCGGATGATTTCCAGCTGTTGATAGATCTTGCGAACCTCTATTTCGACATTCAGAGTTTCCAATCAGCCGTGCTGTACTACGAACTAGCGCTGGAACTCGGTCCGGAGGATCCCAGCCTGAGAACTGACATGGCGACCGCTCTTTACTACTCAGATCGCATCGAGGAGGCGATCGTTGAATTCGAGACTTCGCTTGCGATCGAACCTAATCACCCTCAGACGCTGTTCAACATGGGCGTCGTCCTCCTGGAACAACGGGACGATCGGGAAGGCGCTATTCGGCTTTGGGAAACGCTTGTTCGGGAAAACCCTCTCTATCCGCAACGGGACATGGTTCAGGCTGAAATTGACCGGTTAAGGAACGAGCCATAAAGGGGGGCGAACCCCATCGTCTTTACATTGATCAACGAGTTCCCATGAAGCAGGAAATCATCGATCGGTTGAAGGCCATCGTTGGGGAGGGGCGAGCAACGGTCGATGAAACCGAATTGCTCGTTTACGAGTGCGACGCACTCGCCCTGTTCAAACACAGCCCCGAAGCCGTTGTGTTTCCTGCAACGACCGACGAAGTTTCATCTATCGTCCGCGTGGCCAACGAATTCAGTGTACCGTTCCTCCCCCGTGGTGCAGGAACAGGATTAAGCGGCGGTGCACTTGCGGCCGAAGGTGGAATCATCATCGAGCTGCAGAGAATGAACCGAATCCTCTCGATTGATCCGGAAAATCAGATCGCCATCCTCCAGCCCTGGAGTCGTTAACCTCGATGTTTCTGCGGCCGTCGCTCCGCATGGTTTGTACTACGCGCCGGATCCCTCCAGTCAGATGGCCTGCAGCATCGGGGGTAACGTTGCCGAAAACGCCGGTGGGCCGCACTGCCTGAAGTACGGCATGACGACGAACCATGTGCTGGCGCTCGAAGTCGTTCTTACCGATGGAACTGTCCTTCGTCTTGGCAATGGGGTGGGAGAGCCTGTTGGTTACGATCTGGTGGGTGCCCTCGTAGGATCGGAAGGCACCTTTGCCATTACCACTGAAGTCACAGTGCGTCTGCTTCCGAAACCTCAGGCCGTTAAGACTCTGCTGGCAGCATTTCGGAGCATTGAGGAGTGCAGCCAGACGGTGTCGGATATCGTGGCGGCAGGAATCGTACCTGCGGCCCTGGAGTTCGTCGACCAGAGAGCGACAGAAGCTGTCGAAGCTTCCGTCTATCGGGCAGGGTATCCGCTCGATGCGGCTGCCAGCCTGTTGATCGAGGTCGATGGGTTTGATGCTGCCATTGAAGAGACAACCGCAGAAATCGTCCGGATCGCGGAGCAAAATCACTCTTACGACATTCGCGTCGCCGAGAACGAGCAGCAGCGAGATCGGTTGTGGCTGGGTCGCAAGGGGGCGTTTGGCGCCATGGGACGCATCAGTCCCGACATGATCGTGATGGACGCGGTGATTCCGAGGACGCGTCTTCCCGAGGTGCTTTCGAAGATCGAGGGGATTTCTAAAACCTACGATTTGAAAATTGCCAACGTGTTTCACGCCGGCGACGGAAACCTGCATCCCCTGATTCTTTTCGACAGCCGGAACACGGACCATGTCGATCGTATTCATGCGATGAGCGAGGAAATCCTCGACGTTTGTGTAGGAGTAGGCGGAGCCCTGAGTGGCGAGCATGGCATTGGTGCCGAGAAAAAAGAGTACATGTGCATGATCTTCAATGACACGGATCTGGACGTGATGCGTCGGACACGCAGGGTGTTCAACCCCAGGGGTTTGCTCAATCCCGGAAAGATCTTTCCGAGTCGGGGAGGTTGTACGGAAGTTGGACCGGGTATCACGAGTACGGCCGAGGCCCAGCGCCAGATCGATCGGCATGTTTTCGGATCGGAGCGGAATTGATCGTCGATTCCTTACCTGTGGACCACGTCCTGACTCCTGCCTCGACGGACGAATTGGCGAGTCTTATAGAAAACGTTTCCGGAACGATCGCTCCCGTCGGGTCCGGCCACGCCCTTTCATTCGGTAATCCGCTCGAGGCGATCGACTCCGTTGTGGACACACGCAAGTTGAACCGCGTCACCGAATACGTCCCGGCGGACCTCACTGTGCACGTTGAGGCGGGCATCCGTTTGGGGGAGCTTCAGGATGTTTTGGCCGAACACAATCAGATGCTTCCTCTCGATCCGTGGAATGGCCGGGATCGAACGATCGGCGGGATCGTATCGACCAACGCTCAGGGATCACTCCGAACCGTTGGTACCGTCCGTGATTCGATCATAGGTATGAAGGTCGTTCATTCGGATGGACGCGTGTCCCGGACCGGCGGTCGTGTCGTCAAGAATGTATCAGGATACGACCTGGCAAAACTCTACACGGGTTCTCTGGGTTCTCTGGCTGTCATTTCCGAAGTCAGTTTCAAGGTGAGTCCCCGCTATCAGACAAAGGCAAGTGCCCGGATTGAGTTGTCGAGTATTCAGGAAGCTACTGAAATGGTTCGCCGCATTCGTCAGAGTTCACTGAATCCCGTTTCCCTGATCTGGACGGGTCCCGGGAATTGGGTCTACATCCGCTTTGCGGATACGGCCGAGGCAGTTCGATGGCAGATGGAACATCTGCCCGAAGGCGACTGGCAACAATCGGGCCCCGGCACCGAATCTGAGGCGTCCCCCTCGATCGGTGAGGCATATGAGGGTCTCGGAGAGGTCATCGTTCGCGCCGTGATTCCGCCGTCAAGTGTCGGTGACGTACTTGATAGATATGAGCCCCGGGCATGGCTCGCACATGCGGCAAGAGGAACCGTCCTGATGAGCCTGGTGCCGGACCAGATTCGGAAACTGAGAAGGGAGTTCCCAGCCATTCTTGAACGCGCTCCTCTCGAGGTGCGGCGTCAAATACCGACGTTCGGTGTGAGTGTCGACCAGCACAGGCTGATGGTTCAGATAAAGAACGCGTTCGATCCTGACCACCGCCTCAATCCAGGGCGGCATGTCGACGGGGAAACCCCCGAGTGAGCCGTGTTACGAGCCACAGTGGTGAGGAAGCGTATCTGGACTGCATTCATTGCGGTCTTTGTCTTTCGTCTTGTCCGACCTATCGCGTTCTTGGAAACGAAGTGGATTCACCTCGGGGGCGTGTTTACCTCATGCACGCGTTTTCCGAAGGCCGGGCCGAGATCACCGATTCTTTCGTAGAGCACATGTTCCGTTGCCTGGACTGCAGGGCTTGCGAAACGGCGTGCCCGTCCGGAGTCCGCTTCGGGAACATGATGGAAGAGATGCGGGGACAAATTTTGGAAGAGCGTCCCCCGGATTCGATCTCCCGGTTCGTGCTCAATCATGTTTTTCCGTATCCCGGACGGTTTCACTTCGCTGCGAGGATGTTGCAGTTCTACCGCGCGTCAGGCTTGTCACCCTTTCTCAGAACGACCGGGCTGCTCGAACGCTTTCTGCCAGACTACGCTCGGGCTGAAGCGCTGACGCCCGAAGTGGAATTCACACAGGGCGTTCGTCCGGGAAATGTCTATCCGGCGCTCGGTCGGCGCGAGGGCACAGTGGCCTTCTTGTCGGGTTGCGTCATGAACTCGCTGCTTGGAGATGTGAATCGCTCTACTGTCGATCTGCTCACTGGGGCAGGATACGACGTTGCGGTTCCTGCCGATCAGGTCTGCTGCGGGGCGTTGGCCAACCACGCGGGTTTCAGAGAAACCGCTTCTGACATGGCCAGAACCAACGTCGCTGCGTTTCCTGTTTCGGAGGTGGATGCGATCATCGTCAACGCTTCGGGATGCAGTGCCATGCTGGCAGAGTACCCGCTGCTGATTGATGGAGCCGAGGAGTTTTCCGAGAAGATCATGGACGTGTCTTCTTTTCTGGCGACGACGTCCATCCGGACACGCCTCATGAAAGATATTCCTTTGCGTGTCGGATATGACGATCCGTGCCACTTGATTCACGCCCAGGGTGTGAGTGCCGCTCCCAGGGATCTGCTTTCCGCCGTGCCCGGTATGGATTTAATAGAAGTTGCCTCTGCAGATGAATGCTGCGGGAGCGCGGGTGTCTACAACCTGACCCAGCCCGAGCTGTCTCTGGAGATCCTGGACAGAAAGATGGAAAACGTTAGGGCCGCAGATCTGGACGTACTTGTCACGGGCAATCCGGGTTGCCTGTTCCAACTCCAGTATGGAACTCGTCGGCACGGCCTAAATCTTGAAGTCGTTCATATCGCAGAGTTTCTTTCCCGAGCCATGGATACTGGTTAGATGGAATTTTCTTCTGTAGGTGCGCTCACAGAGCGCACCTACAGGTCTTCAGTTTGACAAGGGGCTTTTGACTCATACAATCTGTAAGGAAGACCCATCACGTTCCCCTTAGGAGAAAGAAATGAATACAGCAAAGACTGCCGCCCTGATGACCGGTTTGACCGTGTTGCTAGTGCTTGCGGGCGGAGCGTTCGGAGGCCGGCAGTGGATGGTGTTCGCCTTCATCATGGCGGTCGGCATGAACGCTTTCTCCTACTGGTTCAGCGACAAGCTCGTCCTGAAAATGTACAAGGCCAAGGAGGCCACCGAGAGTGATGCACCGGAACTGTACAGCGTCGTGCGCGATCTGACGACGCGGGCGAACATGCCCATGCCCAAGGTTTACGTCATTCCTTCGGACGCCCCGAACGCGTTTGCAACGGGCCGCAACCCGAATCACGCCGCCGTAGCTGCCACCCAGGGAGTCCTCAGATTGTTGAGCCGCGAGGAACTGTCCGGTGTCATGGCGCACGAACTGGCACACGTCCGCAACCGCGACATCCTGATCGGAACCGTCGCTGCCACGATCGCCGGCGCAATCAGCATGATGGCCAGTATGGCTCAGTGGGCGATGATATTTGGTGGAGGACGGCGGGACTCAAACAACGGTGGCGGCATCATCGGTTTAATCGCGATGATGATTCTTGCTCCGATCGCGGCCGCACTGATCCAGATGGCCATATCCCGCTCTCGCGAGTATCAGGCCGACCGAAGCGGTGCCGAGCTCTGTGGTAACCCCATGTGGCTTGCAAGCGCTTTGAAGAAACTGGAAGCGGCGTCTAAGCGTGCCCCGATGAATGCCAGCCCGGCTACTGCCCATATGTTCATCGTGAACCCACTCCGCGGTGGTGGAATGGCCAACCTTTTCAGCACACATCCCCCGATGGCCGAACGCGTCTCCCGCCTCGAAAAGATGGCTTACGGAGCAATCGAATAAGAGAAAGAACTAACCGAGAGGCGCAGAGGTGGCAGAGAGAAATTCTTTCTGCGTACTTTGCGACCTCTGCGCCTCTGCGTTGAGGGCCTTCTTTTTTCAGTTTTCAGTAGAGGGAAGGTTCGCCTTCGGGGCGGGTTTTCCATCTCTTGTGGATCCAAAGCCATTCCTGGGGAAACTTCCTTACAAATCGTTCCAGGATTTCGTTGAACAGGCGAGTATTGGCTGCGATGTCTTCCTGTTGGTTTCCTGTTTCTTCCAGTTCGACGGGAGGTTCAAACGAAAGAACGTGTCGGCGACGCTCAGGATCCCAACGTATGTAGCCGGGTACGACGGCGGCCCCGGTCCGGATGGCGAATGTTGCCAGAGCGGGAGTCGTCGCTGCCGGAATCCCGAAAAAATCAGCGAAGATACCTTCTGATCGAATCGTGTTCTGATCGATAAGAATTCCTACTGTTTCATTATTCCGTAGCGCTTTCAGGACCTCGCGCGAGGCCCCCTTTCTGTCGATAGCCTGGTTTCCCGAAATGGTCCGCATGTCGTTGACCAATGACTCCACCAATGGATTGTCCAGCGGTCGGGTCAGGAACTTCATCGGGTAACCGTAGAGGCAGTGCGCGAAAGAAGACAGTTCCCACGCACCGACGTGTGCGGTCAGGAACAGGACTCCCCGTCCTCGCCGGAGTCCCTCCAGGTAGTTTTCCAGGCCTTCGTATTCAACGATCTCGGAGACGTTGTCGGATGTGAGTTTCGGAAGCTGGCTGAACTCGGCCAGCAGACGACCGAGGTTGGAGAAAACTCCCCGTACGATTCCCGCGCGTTCGGCTTCGGACAACTCCGGCAGGGCCATTCGAAGGTTGTGCAGAGCTGTGCTGCGCTGTTTGCGTGCAAGGTGGTATCCGATCAGCGCAACGGCTCTGCCGGCCCCGTAGGCCATCGCCCGTGGCATTCGGCCGAAAATACCCAGCAGAACCTTCGTTAAGCTGTACTCTATACGAGCTTTTACCCCCACGCGCATCCGTGGTATTTTCACATACTTTCAAGATGAGACCGAAGCTTGACCAGGACCTCGACTACTTCATCCTCGCCGCACTTGCCGGCCTTTGCTACGTCCTCTTTTTCCATGAGTTAGGTGGCATCGGATTTCTAGGCCCGGACGAGCCGCGTTACGCCGCCGTAGCGCGTGAGATGTATTTGAGCGGGGATTACATCACACCCCGACTCCTGGGTGAAAACTGGTTTGAAAAACCCGTACTGATGTACTGGGGTGCCGCGTTGGGGTATGCGATCTTCGGCATAGGCGAAACCGGAGCGCGGTTACCCTCGGCGTTGGGTGCAACCCTTTCAGTTTTTCTCATCTACTGGGCCGGACGCCGCCTGTTTACGCGGGGCATCGGCTTCAGTGCGGCTCTGATTCTGGCCACCTCGATCGGGTTCTTCGGATTGGCCAGAGCGGCATCCATGGATATGCCCCTGACGGCGTCACTGACGGCAGCGCTCGCTTTCTTTCTTGTCGGCCACGAAACTTCGGGAAGTTCGCGTCGGTGGTATTTCTACGCGTTTTACGCCGCCGTGGGGCTTGGAGTTCTTGCGAAAGGACCCGTTGCGATTGTTCTACCGGCGTTTGCGCTCGTGATGTTTCTGATCTGGCGAGGTCCGAGGGGAGAGTGGAAGAAGTGGCATCCGGAGGGAATTCTTGTCACTGGTCTGGTGGCAGGGCCGTGGTATGCCGCCGTAGCCATCGTGAATGGTTCCGAGTTCATCAACGTCTTTATTCTCGAGCACAACCTCGGTCGGTTCACCACTGACGTCTACGGGCACGAACAACCTTTCTATTTCTATATTCCTGTTCTTCTGCTCATGATGTTTCCGTGGAGTTTTCTGTTGATACCCGCCCTGCGGCGTCGGTTCGCCAGGAACGAACAGTTGATACTGATGTGGGCTCTTGCGCCCTTCATCTTTTTCTCACTTTCGGGCTCAAAGCTACCGGCCTACATCCTCCCTATGGCCTCGCCGATCGCTCTCTTGTGCGCACGTGAAGTGGCGCGGCGTGACAGCGTCCTGTCCTACCGGATCGCGGCTTTCTGCCAGGCGGCACTCTGGATCGCGGTTGGAATAGCGTTCGGCTTTTTCGGGGATCAGATAAACATCGATATCCAGGTCAACGGGATGGCGATACTGGTCATAACTCTCGTGATGGCGGCGGTTCTGGTAGCGATCGGCGTGTGGCTGCCCCCTCCGGCTCTGGGAACCGTGAATGTGCTCACTATAGCTATTCTCGTCTTTGTCATAACGGCTGCAGTATTTCCAAGAGTCCAGAGTATGGAATCGATGCGCCCCTGGGAAACCGAATTGAATCGCTTTGTTTCCGAGAGTCAGGAGGTGGTCCTGTACAGGCCCAGTCCCTGGATGGAATACGGTCTCGAGTATTACAGGGGCAGACACGTCGAGACCGCGCTGTCTGAAGAAGAACTTGTCGCACTGGCGACTCCTTCCCGCACCCTGTGTATCACCGAGAGCGGAATGCTCGACGAACTCAGCACGAACGAAACCGTCGCGATCGAAGTGGTCCATTCGGTGGGTGAGCAGTCGGCTTTCTGGTTCTGGCTGCCGTAGTAGCGGCGAGTCCCTCAGACCATGTAAGCGCTTGGCGTCTGCTCCGCTCCGGGAAGGTCCAAAATCATCCCCGGCGAAGGCAACTCTTCCGAGAAACCTGTTATACGTTCAACTGATGAAAAGTTCATAACAAGAGTCGAAGTTGACGCTGTCATCCCAGACATTGGTGTCTCAACTTCCCCTATGTCGTTTGTCAGGATTTGAGACTTTTCTTGCGTATAAATCACATCTGTAGTTAGATTCACCCAGATTTTAACGGTTCGTTTTGACACACGCTATAGCGATGGAATCCGCCACCGAATTTGGCCACTCCGAGACTCTGTCCGCCATTGGTACAGGAGGTCTTTCCCTGGTGTGGAGGGCGTCGAAGAAGGGTGTCCCTCAAGCCGTGAGATGGCCAGAAAGCGCTTCGGCTGGAGACTGGAAATGAATATGAAAAAGATTTGGCTTGTGCTCCCGTTTTTGTTCATCGTTCCAGTGCTCACGCACGCCCAGTTGGATAGTTTGGGGATAGCCGCCTCTACTGGCGACACGAACGATCTCCGAATTCTGATCGCTGCCGGGACCGACGTGAACGCGACGGATAGCGATAGAACGACACTGTTAATGTATGCGGCCATCGCAGGCCATACGGAGGTTGTACAAATCCTGATCGCTGCCGGGGCCAATGTGAACGCGACGGAAGGCGAAGATGGAATGACAGTGATAGGGTTTGCGGCCCTCGGGGGCCTTAGTTCGGAGGTTGTGCAAACCCTGATCGCTGCCGGGGCCGACGTGAATGCAAAGGCCAACGATGGAAGGACTGCGTTAAGCCTAGCTGAAGGCGGAGGTCACAGCGATATCTCTAGAATGTTGGTGGTCGCTGGTGCAGAGGACGCCGAGTTGGATAGGTTGATGAGAGCCGCCTTTAATGGATATACGGACGATCTCCGAATTCTGATCGCTGCCGGGGCCGACGTGAACGCGAGAAACGACAACGACTCGTCAGCGCTCTTTTTTGCAGCAGTGGGCGGCCACACGGAGGCTGTACAAACCCTGATCGCCGCCGGCGGGGCCGACGTGAACGAGACGGACGGCGTTGGATGGACAGCGTTAATGCTTGCGGCAAGCGACGGCCACACTGAGACTGCCGAAACGCTGATCGTTGCCGGGGCCGACGTAAACGCCGCAGAAATCAATGGAGTGACAGCGTTAATGGTTGCGGCAGATGAAGGTCACACCGAAACTGTACAGACCCTGATCGCTGCCGGGGCCGACGTGAACCTAAAGGACAGCAATGGAAGGACCGCGTTGAACATAGCTGAAATCGGAGGTCACAGCGATGTCTCTAGAATGTTGGTGGTCGCAGGTGCAGAGGAAACTGTTTTGCCGGAAGGGAGCCAGCCGCTGTACCACGAGGCCGAAAACCAGGCGCCTGTGGCCATCACGGAAGTTAGACAGACTCGTCAATACACCGAGGTCAATATAACGGTCGTGGGATCCACCGGGAATGTGTGTTGGGCACACTCGGGTCCGAATAGTCCGTACCTTCTGAGCGGCGGACGGCGATACCCGTTCGTGGGAGGAGACGCCATAGTCGATTGTCCGACTAGAATGACATACACGGTTGGCGACGTAATGACGCTTCGCTTCCAGCCGCTCGGACTGGACGCCGAGGAGTTTTCTCTTGTCGAAGGTGAAGCCGGAGAAAACCAACTCCTCGATCCTGCATCGGACAGTAGGAGGTATTGGAACTTCTTTAGGGTGAGGCTGGATTAAGCCACCTGGTTGGCAGCGAGATAGTTTGGCCCCGAACTGCACGAAGACGGACTCGTGAAGTCCGGATCCCCCCAAAGTCGTCGCGTGGTCAGACGTGCTGTTTCAACCAAGACTGTATTTCAAGGAACTCCCCGATGCCAAAACGGAGCGAGAGAACGATCCCGAATAGCGGTATGTTTTCGGTTCGAAGCGTAGTGCTCGAATAAAGAACGGCGTCTTCAAGGTTGGTCATGACGTATTTACTGGAAAGGAGACGTTTGACCGACTTTCGAATTACACCATCAGAGTTCAACTGATCAATCACAGGCCAGCTGTCATCGCTCACGAAGGATCTCCGCTCCCAGCGGGTTGGAGGAAAAGCTGCCGTAGGCTTCCATCGGGCGAAATATTCGATATTCGTTATTTCACGCGAATTGCCGACGTGGACGGCAACCGACACGGGACCCGAAGCAGTTTCACATTCGTAATCGAGGGTCTGCACGCTCTCGATCTCACCCCCGAACGCTCCATACAAGCCAGCTTTCCAGTTACCCATCCTTGCGTCTTGTGAGTCCCCGCGGACCGATGAATTCAGATTCCAAACTCGGTCCCCTGCCTCCTTCGTCAATCTTTTCTCTATCTTTGGCAGGTTCTTTTCGGCATCTGGAAGAATGATGAAAAATAAATCATCGAACATCTATGGCTCCTGGTGCGTGGTGTAGGGGGAAGACCCTTAGCCAATAGATCGACATCAGCTTAGGTGGAACTGACAAGGTGACACGGAGTCTTACGGTACCTTGAGGGTTGACAGCGAGCCCTGCCAAGTGCCTTGACCCTCGGTGATTCCCCCAATTACTGTGCCATTATCTGCCAAGAGTAGATGATAGCGGTCGAGGCTGATCACGGTGTTGGGATCAGTCTTCTCATACCCCTCGAGCCGAATGACGCGGCTTACAGGATCGTACGATCCTCGGACGAACTCAACAGCCGAAAGACCGATCTTCGCCTGTTCTGAAGCACGAGGACTGCCTCGAAGAATCCGGGCGATTTGCTCATCGACCGAGTTGTTGGCACCGGACACCAACGTCATCGTAACCTCGTACAGGTATCCTGCACTTTCTGGAGAAGAGGAGACCCAAAATCCGTCCCACTGGCCATCGATGGGTAAGCCCGACGCATCGTCAGGGGCAGTTGTGGTTTCTTCGGCGCTCGGGCATCCGGAAACGCAGAGATTGTCCGTGATGAACGAGAACGTAGCGACGGAAACGTTCTGCCTGAAAACGTCGAGAGTGACATCGAGCCGACCCGGATTGCCCTCCGCATCCTGCCACGTGATCTCAACCTCATCGCCCTCCTGAAGCGTATTGGGTACACCGTCGCCGAGCGCGTAGACCTCGTCAGCGACTTCCTCCAGATAACCATCTTCCGGAGGGGAAAAGTAAATGAAGGCTTGTGTCCCCGGTTGTTCACGGTCATCGACGATAAATAGATTGTAAATTCCACCTGAGACCCAAAGGTGGTCGCCGACCCTCACGTCTTCGTCCGGTTCCCACACGGCGTACCGCACTCCATCACCGAACGACAGAACTGCTGTTCATGTTTCCGATTCCGGAGTCGAAGGAATCGACGAGGACAGGCTCATCATAGTCGACGGGCTGGGGTTTCAGGATGGCGTTATAGAGCTTGATTTCTCGGGCGCGCCCAGGAGGGATGCGGGAGAAGCTGCTCGAGGTTTCGTGGGGTTGGCCTTCCGAATTGCGGCGGATGTGTCGACTTTCGAGGCTTTCTATCTGCGCCCCACGAACGGACGGGCCAACGACCAACTCCGCAGGAACCATTCTGCGCAGTACTTTTCCTACCCTGAATATCCCTGGAGTCGCCTGCGGGAAGAAACGCCTGGAGTGTACGAATCCTATGTCGATCTGGTGCCGGATGAATGGATGCAAGTGAAGATCGAGGTATCAGGAGAGCAGGCTCGCCTTTACGTGCATGGATCCGACCAACCTAGCCTGATCGTCAACGACTTGAAGTTGGGAACCGCTAGAGGAGCGATCGGACTCTGGATAGGACCCGGGACGGACGCCTATTTTAGCGATCTCAGAGTGAGGGCGCGCTAACAGGCGAATCGCCTACCGCTGAAAACCACTCCTTCTAAATCGTCTTGCGGTGTTGAGAAATGAAGTTCACCGCTTTTGGGGACAATCCCGTTTGAGCTCCGTGTCGCTTCGTCTGTGACCAATATCGGTGCGCAATCAGAATTCCTGACATCTTGCAATCGGCCAACGCAGCCCTGTCCGCCGCCTGGCAAAAAGCAGTGGACGGCCTTGGCCCCGCGTTATACTCAGGGGCATGGGACGCGGAATTGGGTTCATTTCATTGATTCTTGCGGTGGCGGTAGGCGGTTATCTCTACTCACAGCAGACACGCGACATAACGTCGGGGGGCGATCGACCGACGAGCGCCATAGACGTGACCAGCGTGCGGATGGACCTGATCGCGATCGCCAATGCCGAGCGTGCGTACTTTGCGACAAATGGGAAGTACGCCTCGCTGGACGAATTACTTGCCAACGGTGACACGCAAATCACCCGCGACCGTCGTCCCAACTATACGTACTCCGCCGAGACCAGCAACACAGGCTTCAGGATTATCGCTAACTACTCCGGCCCTGATCCGAATGCGACCCAGCGCATCAGCGTCGACGAAACCCTGACCGTCCGTACTGATTAGACGAAAAGCGGATGTTCGAACAACTCGCCTTCTCGATTTAAGTTGGGAACGACGGGAACGTTTCGAGCGTGAACCCAAGGCCGTTAGCAGTCTGAATCTCGGCACGCTCTACGAAACTGAAGGGACCCCCGGCGCCGACTAGCCCTGCATCACTCGCTCGTGCAGCGTTTCGACCGTCCTCCAGGCAGTTTGGACGGCGCCTTCGAGCCAGGCCGGACGCGCGCCGGCACCCGCACCTCCCATGTAAATCCGCCCATCGGCCTTGCTGAGTTGTTCCAGACGCTCCCCGCGCGGGGTACTGTGCCAGGCGCCCAGGCTGTACGGAACTTTTTCCCACCACACACAGTATGCGCTCTCGAATTCTTCCCGCATCTGAGGATGCGCTTTGCTCGCCTGGGTGAGCACGTGATCAATTCGGGCTTCGAGAGGCATGTCCGCCAGATCCGCCATCTGGCTGCTGCCATAAAAGCCCAGGAGAACGCCCTTTTGGGTGAAGAAGCCGTTTGAAGGGTAGGAAAACTCTCCGAGCTGAAGGCTTTGCGACCAGAGGTGTCCACCGAAGATGCCCTCGTCCTCTTCCCAGAAGCGCCGCCTCATCTGCAATCCCATCTTGGCGACGGTAGCGTGACTGCTGTCGTTCACAGCCTGGGTCATTTCGTCCGACAGGTTCGCGTCAATTCCTTTCATGACGGCCATCGGCAGGCAGCAGACGCAGTAGTCGGCCCTCTCCTCCCGCTCCACGCCGGTCCTCGTCTCTTGGTAGACGACACGCACGCCGTCCCCTGTCTGGCGAATCGTTTTCACTTCGGCTTCCAGTGTGATCCGGTCACCGAGAGTTCGCGCGAAGGCCAGAGGGATCTCCATCATGCCGCCCACGGGTTGAAACAGCGGGTCGGGTCCTCCGGTTCCGGCCTCGAGTGATTGGACGCGACTTCCAAATCCGGACTGGAGCAGCGCGCTCAGATCGTAGGGATCCTCAGAGCCGCGGGAGTTGGGCGGCTGGTAAACGTGACTTTCGGAATCCAGGAATCCTGCCCGGACCAGGAATTCAACCAGCAGTTCCTTGTCTTCTTCGGTGAGCGGGACATCAATATCACCCTGTTCCATCGCCTTCGCGAGCAACTCGGTCGTCGAGCCCCAGAGGTCGGCTTTGACCTCCCGCAGGCGGACCGGTTTCCCCGACAGTGGCCCAATTTCAGGGTCTTCCTCGTAAAAGTAGTTTGCGTCGCTCGAGTTGACGAACAGCTCCAGTGGAACGCCGAGTTCCTTGCAGTAGCCGAGGACCCCCTCCTCGGTATTCGGAATGCGCCAGGCGCCTGCGTTCAAGTACTGTCCGTCGTCGAACCGACAGACCTGGGACTCCCCACCGACTTCGGTGTGCCCCGCTCCACGGCGGACGGTCCAGGCGAGGCCTCCGACACGATCGCGGGCTTCGAGGATCCTGCAGTCGTAGCCCAGCTTGCCCAGCTCGTAAGCCACCGTCAGGCCCGACAACCCCGCACCCAGGACCAGAACCCGCGTTCCGGGCGGGGTCCCCTGCAACATCGGTCGAGGACCGGAGGGAGCTCCCATCAGGCCCCATGTATTCATGGCGCCTACCACCAGGGAGGAACCACCTACCGCGCCAAATCGCGCAAGAAGCTGGCGCCGGGTCATCACTGAAGGATGCATTCGTTTATCGGGTCGTTAATGGCTCATAAGATGTGCCCCAGATTTGGACCTGCGGAGTCGCGTTTTTATTCCGGTGTCGACGAAGTCCTGCCGAGCGCGATTCTATCGCATTCATCGGACTACGTCAGGCATGATCCGTCAGGAGACTACGGCCCCACCTGTCCGATAAGCTCGGGATACGTCCAGAGGAGGCTGACTGGGGTCCCAGAGACCGACTTCGACCCCGAATGCGGTCATAGGGAACTAAGGCTCTGGTATCCTGCTTCGTGGTGTCTAGACTCTGGCATGTCACGGCAGGGGTCATTAAAATGAAATATCATAATCACCAGGCTGGTCCAGCGGCCTCGAATTTCTAAAGAGGAGACTCTCAATATGCGTATGTCGTCCGCAACGGTAGGATCCGTTCTATTGGTCGTTCTGGCGATCCTAGCGATTTCGCCTGTGCCCGCTTCAGCGCAGGGAGAGGCGGCCATCAATGCGACGCCGCCACCGGGTGTCGAACCACTCCCCGTCGACTTGTGGACGACGACCAATTTTTATCTGGATAGCGAGTATTGGACCGACCCTCGATACGCCCGCTGCAATACGCCCCGTCAGTTGACTGACATGTGGAGCAGGGAAGACAGGCCCGGAGAATGGGGGGATTGCAACCTGGACCGTGACATCGCCGACATCGTGAGTCCTTACGCTTACCGAACTGCCGAGGAACACTACCGAGCGCTGATGACCGAAGCCCGCGCGGCCGGCGGCCCTACGGTCCATACCCGGGAATCGCTGCCGGACTGGGACGGCTGGTACGTCCGGGGAGCGCGCGACGAACAATGGGTCTACGGCCGAAACCTTCAAACCTCGACTATGACTTCGCTGCTCACGCCGGAATATCAGAAGCGGATGGTTCAGGAAAACTATCACGAGGGTGTCAGCAATGCCCCATGGTGGCAATCCTCCTTCTGCTATCCCGAAGGCACGTGGCGTTGGTGGGCGGAGTTCTCTCACGGTGGTCCGATCGAGGTCATGATGACTCCGACTCAGGTTCAGCTCCTCGTCGGTCAGGCCGACAATCTCCTCCGAAAGGTCCTGGTCGGCCGCGACCACGTTCAGAAAGGGGTTCCCCAGTGGTGGGGTGAAACCGTCGGATTCTGGAACGCCGACACGCTCGTCGCCTGGACCGCTAACGTCCAGGGTTGGAGGCTGTCCCACTCGATGCCGGAATACAGCAACGAATTCGAAGTGATCGAGGTCTTCAGGCCCAGCCCGGATGGAAACGGAATTATTTCGGAGGCGACGTTTTACGACTCGGAGGCCTTCGCCGAGCCACTCCACACCGTCACCCCGTGGATCCTGCAACGTGCCCCTGATGATGCCGAAACGCGCTACACGTTCAAACAGTGCCGTGTCCAGAGCACGATCGTCGTCGGTGCAGACGGCCGGCCTACCCAGCTCATCCCCGGGGACGAAGGGTGGATTGACTACTACGGCCGGCCCTGGGCGCAAAGCTGGGAAGAACACTTCGAACAGGGTTGGGAAAGGCCGAACGACTAACGATCATCGTCCGGGTCACGTCGTTCTACAACCGGCTATTCGAAGAAAAGCCCTCGTCGTTCTCAATCCGGCAGACCCTCTTGCCGGAAATTGAGCATCGATTACTGATTTCTGCTGTGAGCAAGAAATTCATCTGGGGCGGTTTCTTCGTTGGGTCAATGATCGGAGGATACGTTCCGTCGTTCTGGGGCGGCGAAATGCTTTCCGGAGTCTTGTTTTCGTTCGTGGGAGCAATGGCCGGAATATACCTGGGTTACAGGATCGCAAAGTCTATGTAGGCGGACTTTTCGTTTCCCTTCCGGCCCTTCTCAAAGTAACGACAAATAACATGGTTTCTCGTAGTATGGTTTCCTGGGTTGGCCCGGTCCGTTTCGGGAAAGGACCTCTGAGTCTTGAGTCTCGGTCATTTTGATTGATGACCTCCATGAGAAGGTGACGTCTATGAATCGATTGAAGAACTACTTAACCCCACTTCTGGTGGCTACACTGGGCCTGGCGTTCTCCCTGCCGGCCGCAGCACAATACGATCTGGCGGGCAAATGGAGTGCGTCTCTCCATGAGGACCGTCCGCACCGTATTCCCGGTCCCGAGCTGGGGGACTACACGGGGATACCCGTCAACGAAGCGGCCCGATTGAAGGCGCGGACCTGGGATGCCTCGATCCACTCGCTGCCCGAACAGCAAGCGCGGCCGCATCCGGCACAGTACTCGTTGCGCGGCCCGGCGAATTTTCGCTTCGACGAGGTCATCGACCCGGTCAGTTCCGGGTCCTCGCCTACACAATCAACGGGCTGTGGGGTGCAGTTCGGACGATCTGGATGGACGGACGCCCGCACCCTTTTGACCGCGCGCTGCACACGTGGACCGGCTTCTCCACGGGCGAATGGGTAGGCCGGACACTTAAAGTCACCACGACTCACCTGAAAGCCGGATATATCCAACGCAATGGTGTGCCGGCCAGCGAGCTCTCCCGGATGACCGAGTACTTCGTGCGGCACGGCGAACTCCTCGTGACGTTCACGGCGATCGAGGACCCCGTCTATCTGGACGAACCGTTCGTACGCTCGACGACTTTTGTTTGGAATCCTGAACTTCAGGTCGGGTCGCCGACTTTCCTGGAGATCGTGGACGAGGTGGTCGCGCCTGGCCCGGGGTATGTTCCCAGTTATCCGATGGGAACGCACCACACTGACTTCGCCGAGCTAGTCGGCTTGCCCTACGAAGCGACCCAGGGTGGGGCCGAAACTCTCTATCCGGAATACGTACAAAAGATTCGGGAGATGACACGCGAAGCGCAGGCAACTGGTGGGGTAGAACCGTGATGGCGGGTCGGGAGAAGATAATCCTCCTGCGCGCGTCCGGCGTGATCCTACTTGCCGTGGTACTGGCTGTACCTGGCCTGGCGCGCAGATCGTCAGCGTCGGTGCAGCCCCAGCAAAACCGGGCTGTCGGCGATGTTGACGCGATCGAAGTGTTGCCCCTTCGGAATGGTGTGCATCTGATCGCTGGAGCCGGCGGCAACATCGTAGTCCAGTTGGGCGAGGCCGGGGTGCTGTTGGTGGATTCCGGAGCCGAGGCCGTCAGTCAGGAGATCCTCGACATCATCCGGTCGCTATCTGACGGCCCCATACGCTACGTGATCAACACGAATTCCGACCGGAGTCACACCGGCGGCAACGAACTTTTGTCTCTGGCGGGTGCCAACGAATCCGTCAACGGACCTGGCAACTCGGGCCTCCAGATCGAGAACGCGCCGGTCATTGCGCGCGAAGAAACCTACCTGCGGATGGCCGGGGCTGCGGGGCGCGTCGAGCCCCGGCCTTTCGACGCATGGCCGACCAGCACCTTTTTTACGCCGAAAAAGACCATGTTCTTCAATGACGATGGAATCGAAGTCCTGCACCAGCCGTCTGCATACACCGATGGTGATCTGATCGTGTTCTTCCGCAGGTCTGACATTGTCGTGGCAGGCGACGTATTCGTCACCGAGGGCTATCCCGTGATAGACCTGGAACGGGGTGGCTCGATTCAAGGGTTGATAGATGCGGCCAACCGTATCATCGACATCACGATTCCCCGTTTCAACCAGCAAGGGGGAACGCTGGTGGTACCCGGCCACGGTCGGATCTCGAACGAATCTGAGGTAGTGGAATACCGGGACATGCTCACGATTATCCGCGATCGAGTCTCGGTCATGATTGACGAAGGGTTGACGTTGGCCGAAGTGCAGGCCGCACGCCCAACCCTCGACTACGACGGCGTCCATGGAGCAACAGAGGGCCCGTGGACGACAGACAGGTTTGTCGAAGCGATCTACCGAAGTCTCCAACCCTAACGAGTCCGGTACAACGAAATCCGGCCTTGCCTAATTCAAGTAGAAGATCAGTCCTGCAGTGGCAGCACCGTTGTGGAACGCTCCGCCGGCAGGAAAAACCGTGGCGTTCGGGTCCGAAGATGAGCGGGCAAATCCGAACGACGGCGTTCTGGACAAATAGCCCCTTCCGTCGACGCGGAAGCCGATTCTGTCGCTGATCCTGGCCTTCAGACCGATGCCATAGTTGAACGCGAATTCCGTGGAGGTATCGATTCCACCCAGGTTGCCACGCAACGGGTCGCGAGCGATCGCCTTGGCTTCGTCCGTGGGCCGGTACATTGTGGCACCGATTCCAAAGGTCAGGAACGGTCGGACCGTCAGATCCTCGTCAGCATCGATGTAGTAGAGGGTGTTGACCGAGAACTGGTGGATCTGCATACCCAGTTCCAGATCCGCGGCCGGAGGGCTCACGGTGACGAATTTGGCTTCGTTGGTTTCGAAGCTGTACACAAACTCTTCTCCCCAATGACCTGAGGTGGCAACGTTGAGTCGAACTCCACCGCGCAATCCCTGGCTGAATGTGAATTCTTGTTGAATTGGCGTGACCGACTGAGGTGGCCCGACTTCATACGCGGTTCTATGGAAGGGGCTGTCAAGAGAAACACGTCCCCGCCGAGCGGACCACCGGACCCAACACTGTCGTGGCAGCCAGCCCCTGTCTCCGTTGAGACGAACTGTTGATCCGGCATCGCAGAGAAGTCGATCACTCATCACAACGTGGTGTGGTTTCGAGAAACTGAAAAGCGCAAAGGGGTCGTGATTGCCGACCACGGTTCTATCTGAGCCTCGAGGGCTATCGCTTTTCCAGGTCGTGCGAGGGGGGATAGAGTATTACATGGGCCTTCAGCAAGCGCTGTGTGCCAACCGCGTATCGGATCCTCACCCTCGACCCTACCGTTCCGACGCCTCACCGACGACGAGCGGTCGAATGCCTCGCGCTGTCGGCAGAAGTCTGGAAACGGCTATGTCGCCAAGTTCAGTTTCTTTGCGTTAAACGTGTCTCCTTTCTTCCACATCTTCAGTGCGGTCGCTGCAATCTTCCTCGCCAGTGTCAGCCGAGCCATCTCCTTACGCTTGCCGTCTTTCTGGAGCCCCTCCAGGTAGCTTTTCCAAGGTTCGGCCCCCATGCCTCCGGTCGCCGCCCCGATGAACACATCTTTCAAACGTCGGTTGCCGTTGCGGTTCAGTCCCCGCGTGGCGATCGGCTTTCGACGACGTACCACACGACTCCCTTCCTGCTCATACTCCGCACTCATGTGCATTGCCACGGCCAGACCGCTGTAGTTCCAGAGCTGGCGTTTGGTTCGAAATCGATGCGGGGTGTCCCCCGTCGCTACAATCAAGGCGCAACGTATCGGTCCCAACTGGGGAATCGTCTGCAATATCCCCACCGCACGATGCTTGCGGCTCTCGGTTAACATCGCCAGCTTCGCTTTTTTTCTTAACCCTCTCAGATGATCCAGCTCCTCATACAACCATCCGGTACGCCGCCGTGCACCGGTATTGGCGAGCTGTTCGATCCAGTGTTCCCGCTGCGATGGGAGGTAGACGCCGTGGCCCGGCGTCCGGATCCCACGTCCTCGATACATTGCCTTGATCCGAACCATCGTCCGCTGCGTATCCAGGGTCAAGGTCTCATATCCGCGGACCAGTTCTTTCAACGTCCGCGTCGCATCGTGCCCGTGGTAGACCGACCGCAGCCATCCGGCCCGGAGCAGCTCGGCCAGTTTCAGGGCATCCACCCGGTCGGTCTTGGACCCGTCACTGAGCAGTTTGTTCCGTCTGGGATCACACACGATCACTTCGCTCACATATCCCCGGACCACGTTGTAGAGCCATTCGGCCTGCGTGGTTTCTTCAAACGTCACGTGCAGCTCACCACTCAGACTCTCCAGCAAATCAATGATTGGCCCGGCCTGGGTCTCTACGATCTTTTCCCAGACCAGTTTGCCGTCTGCGTTTAAGACCATCACCACCGTCGTTGCCTGGTGCACATCCATGCCGATATACTTGGCCTGTTTCATTTACGTGCTCCTTTGTCTTTGAATTCAACGCAGCTACGTTGAATGGGTTGTTGTCGGGAGATTTTCCTCCTGGCAACAGCCGACAAAGGGGCGTCCTTCCTTATAGCGTTGTACCTGTCTGCCCTAGCGCCTGTTCGACGTTTTCCATGGCTTGCCGGATATTGATCAATTCTTCGACGCTGGTGAACTGCGCCAACTGCGCCACAAAATCGGTGCCGTCCATTGGATTGAGGGGATCCTGCATTTTCATCTGGGCGACGAGCAACTGCAGGAACTGCGACTTCTGTTCCTCGGCCTTCGACATCGGAAGCGCCGGCGCCCGATCGCCCAAAGATGTAGGTAAAATTGTTTCAATCATCGTTTTCCTCCTCGGGACTATTTAGAGCACGCGTCGCGCCGAACTAAAATCGGCTGCAAGTTATTGAAACTGCATATGCATTGTGCGAAGGCATGAAAGCTTCTATAAGAAAAATCTCCCTACCCGGCATTTTTTGCTTATGTCGTCGCCGCGACCTGCCGATACGCCCCAGCGATCGGCGATCAGCCTTCAGCTTCCTCGCAAGAACCGAGAGACGCAGGGACGCGAAGACCGCAGAAATCATATAGGTCTCTGCGACCTCTGCGCCTCTGCGTTGAAATGTCTTTTGGGGACGTAACCAGAGGTTACGCGGTGAGGCTGACGAGAGAATCTTCATCGGAAGACTCGAACTCTGTCATGAAGGCAAGAGTTTCTTCAGATTCGGTATCAGCGGATTGTCCCTGCCGGGAGCCATGTCCGTCGCCGTGCTGGGACTGACCCGAGTCGGTTCCAGTGTCGAAGCGTCCGGAGAACAGGACATCGGAGAGCGGAACCTGTTGGCGATTGAGCGAATCCACCAGGTTGTGGACGGAACCTTCCAGGCCGGTGCAAATGACTGTGGGAGCGTTAAATCGAACCGAGACCTCGCCCCGATTCTCACTCAACTGGACGCGAACTCCGCTATCGGATTCCCCGACCATCATCGTCACACGCCGTGCCGGTTCAAGAGAAAACGTCGGCAGGTTTGCGGGTTTCGCCGGTTGGGCCGGTGCAGCCGGTTGCGGTGCAGCCTGACGGGCCGTGCCGCCTGTTTCAGTAGGAATCTCACTCGTCATCTGAACGAAGGAGGCTGTCGATCCTTTCTCGGCCGTGTTCGGAGTCGCTTCTGTTGTAGAGTCGAAAGTGGTCGGGCAGAGCCGCCCTTCCACCGTCCGCTCAATCAAACGGCTCGTGCAGTTTTCCCGCAAGCCGCTTTCCTCAGTTGCTCCTCGCTCGAAGTCACCGGTCCACAAGACCGGGGATCAGATGCGTCAGTCGGACCAAACCAAACTCCCGAATCAGTCGTCGTGCCGGATAGCGGCGCCACATCGTATTGCGCCACCGTTTCGCGAGAAACGAGTGGATACGGCGCTCGATCCAACGGTCCAACTGGTTAAAGAGTCGGCGCACCCGCGCTTTGCGGTAGTAGTTCCCCCAACCACGAATCACTGGGTTGAGCTGGTCGATGACTTCGCCCAGCGTGAGGGGAGCCTTTCGGCGCGAGAGGTGTCGGATTTGCGTCCGGAACCTCTCCACCGACTTTTCCCGTGGAATGGCGTACAGGTTATAGGGATGCATTCCGCGACCCTGCCTCTGTGTATCGGACAGGCGCAGGCCTTTCCCTTGCTTCACCTTGTACCCCAAGAACTCGAAGCCCTGTCGGACGTGTACAATCCGCGTCTTCTTCGGATGGAGCCGAACTCCAAGTGCCTCCCAGAGAAACCGCTCTGCACATGCGAGTGCCTGCCGGGCTTCCGACGGTGTCCTGCAGACCACCACGAAGTCGTCCGCCCAGCGTGTGAGTCTGTAACCTTGTCGGGTCATCTCACGGTCAAACGGCGTCAGAAAGATGTTTGACCACAACGGACTGGCCACTCCCCCTTGGGGAACTCCCGTCCGCGTGGGTTGCCAGCAACCTCCGTCCAACACCCCCGAACCCAGGATGACCCGGATCAGTCCCAGTACTCGGCCGTCGCTGATCTCTTCGGCAATTAAGTCGAGGAGCTTCTCCTGGTCAATCGTGTCGAAGAACTGCCGCAAGTCGGCATCAACTACCCATAGGTCTCCCTCGCCCAGCTCTACCCATACTTTCCGCATCGCATCGTGAGGCGAACGCCCCTTGCGATACCCGAATGAGCAGTCCAGAAACAGCGGCTCGAAGATCGGTTCCATCCGCTGGACCAGTGCCTGCTGACATACCCGATCCATCACGGCCGGTATCCCCAGCTTTCGCACTCCTCCGTCGGACTTCCCGATCTCGACTCGCTTAACCGGCTTGGGGCGATAACTGCCATCTCGCAGTCTTTGATGCAACAAGGCCAGATATTCCTCCTTGCGCGTTTCAAACTGCTCAACGGTCACCTTGTCGATGCCCGCACTACCTCGGTTCCGCTTCACCTTCTCCCAGGCCAACTCCAGATTCTTGCGACTAAACACCTTGTCGATCAGCGAGTGGACCTTTCGCTTCTTTCCCTGTTTGCTTTCCAATGTCGCTGTGTGGTGACGGGCGGCGGCTTCGTCCGAATCGCGTTTGGGTCTTTCACTAAGGGAACTGTCCAAGGTCACGATACCTCCGCCTTTCCCTCGCTCGCACAATCACAACTGAGTACAGGGACTTCCCCCTCCAACGGGCCTTTTGAACCCGCCAGCGCCGCTGCTTGAAGCAACGATCCGAGATCTTATGTTCGGTGTCTCGTTCCTGAGTACTATTCCCTGATCCGATTCCTGGCACCGCGTCGGCCGGAACTTCGCTCTCGCTTATATCCGCACCTACCTTGCGGGGCTCTAGGTCGATGTTTGTCTTCTCCGTTGCCCGCCCTTTCGTCTGCGGGTGCCACACCATCTCGACCTTACCTTCCGCCCGGACAATACCAGGCCTCCCTGGGTCACTCGTGTCTCTTCTCCACCGTGTCGCCCGCACACACCTTGGTGCGATGGGGGGGGGAACCAATGTGCCTTCGCCCCCATAGTGCGGGCTCGACCATTCCCCATCTTTGGCCGACCGGTTCATCCTCGGGATCGCTCCCGTCGATTACGACCCGGTGGTTCTCCTCATGCCCTTCAGACCCCACCTCGCGGTGGGCGCCCTGCCCTCCAAAGTTTCCGTAGGTGGATCCAGCTCTGTCTTGGCCGTATCCGGCTTTCGCCTTCGTGCCCGTTTAGGCATTTGCATACCCGCCTACACTTCGGCCAGTGAGGCATTACCCCCACTTATTGGATATCGACCCGTGGCCTCGGGCCGAGCGGGACTTTAACCCGCCGGAAACGCGTGCTGCCAGGCACGCACTACGCGCCTCGTTGGTCTGGCCGAGTTCGGGGGCGAACGTGTGAGGAGGTCTCTGAACCTGGAAAGAGCCTACCTGCAGGGTCGGTTCGGGGCTATTCCAGAAGTCGACCAGACCGCAGTCCGCAGAGCCCTCGGGCTCGTCTCTCAGTCTCGTGATGACCAAGCGGACTGAACGCAAGCCGCGCAAGAAGCGATCGCTCAGCCGCACAGTCGCCGTTCGCACTCCCAAGCGGACCTTCCTGGTGTTCTGCGAAGGCACGAAGACCGAACCCGACTACCTCAAGGCCTTGAAACAGGACCCAGCGGTCCGCGACTCGGCCTCGGTTGATATCCGTGTTGACCTGGAGGCGAGTGGCGCCGTGCCGTTGAGCTTGGTGAAAGCGGCTGCCGAAGCCCGGACTCGCAGCTCCCGAGAGCAAGGCGAAATCGACGAGGTGTGGTGTCTCTTTGACGTCGAATGGCCCCGGAATCACCCTAAGCTTCCTGAAGCCAAAGATAGGGCCAACAAGAGCGGCGTCCGACTTGCCATTTCGAATCCGTGCTTCGAGTTATGGCTTGCGCTCCATTTTGAAGACCATACGGCATGGCTCGACAACCAGGCTGCCAGGAAGCTGATCCGCGACCACGACAGGAGTTTGGGGAAGGGACTCGACGGCGCGCAGTACATGCCCCCGGCGAGCTGACGCGGCGCGACGGGCGCGCGCCCTGACCGCCAAGCACGCAGGAGACGAAACCGAGTTCCCGGACGACAATCCATCTTCGGGCATGTACCTCTTCCTGGAGGCGATAGAGTCCAACGGGTAGGACTCCCTTGCTTCAGCGGGTGATCCGGCGGCGGGGCAGTTCGATACAGCCGCACCGTAGTTAGCGCCTGTAAGATGTCCGGATTGAGAAACTTCAGGATGCGTTTTGGCGACATGCAATGAACCCGTTCTCGGAAGCCCAGTTCAAAACCCTGAAGTACCGCCCTGACTTCCCGGAACGATTCGGTTCGATCCAGGACGCCAAGGCGTTCTGCCGGGACTTCTTCCACTGGTACAACAACGTCCACTACCATTCCGGTCTGAACTGGCTAACCCCAGCGATGGTCCATTCCGGTCAGACCGGTCCGGTTCTGGAACGACGCCAGCATGCTCTGGATCGCGCTCGTCGGCAACATCCAGAACGTTTCGTCAATGTACCGAGAAAGATCGCTGGGCCGCCGGACAAGGTGTGGATCAACCCGCCCGCAGAGTCGCCTACGGTAGCTTAAATTCCGAATGCAGGTGTCTCAAACTTGTTGACACGTTCCGCAGGCGCCGAAGCGCAACGATCTTCTTGGCCCTCTCCACGCGCCGCACCTCAAAGCCTCGAGGAAGCGCCGGATGTCGTTCTCCTTGCCGTTGAGTCGTGAGACGCTCAGCGAGCCTTTCGGGTGCCCGAGCTGCCTGCCCGAGGCCCTGGCCTTGGCGAGGGCGTCGAGGATGGCGACGACCTGACCCAGCGACCGACCGAGCCGGAAGAGTTCGCTGACGACCAAACGGTCGCCTCGATGAAATCGTCGCTGCGGAAATCGTGTTTGCGTCCGTACTTGAGGATGGCGAAGCGCTGGCTGCGCACGTCCTGTTGCACGGTCGAGACCCTCAGATAGGCAACGGTTTTCACGAGTCTCCGGTCCCGACGTCTCTCGCCCCCGTCTGATTCGCGATGCCCGCTTTCTCGAAGCCGGCCGACGCGAGATCGCCCTGCGGCGGGGCCGCCACAATCGATTGGGTTTCGCCTACCAGGTCGCCTTCGTGCGTGGCCTCGTCAGATTTGACACCACCAAGCTCAAGATGGACACCCCTTAGCACGTATTTCTGTTCAAATCTGGTTGGTACCCTAGTTCTGCGGAACCTTATCGCGAGATCATTGAGCACGCGCTCGACCGAGGCCGTAATGCCATGGGCAGCTGGCAGGACTTGGTCTCCGATCAGGGATTCGCCGGCAGCTACGAATCGGTGAAGCGTTTCGTGCGCAAGCTTCGGGGCGTGCGGTCTGCTGAGGCGGCCGGGATCATTCAGAGCGAACCTGGAGAGGATTATGCAGAGCACCGCGTTATGGTGAGCCAGAGATAGATCTGCTGCTCTTTCCCTCGTTTTCTTGCCGTTCAGCCAACTACGGCTTCAGCAGATGCCGAATACGAGAGAATCGAAGTAACTCCTCTGCGCCTAACACTGGATTACCCGGCCAGGACTCTTCGTCCATTTCGTCGTCGAGAACCTCCACCTCCAGATCCGGTTCTGGTGGAACCAAAAACTTCGTGCGCTCGAGATCGTCCAGAAACTCCCGAATCTCCGCAGCAGAGAAGAGCCGCCGGATCTCAGCCACAAACGCGGGCAACTCCTTCGCGAAGTCGGGATCGTCTTCCGAAGCGCGAACGAAGTCGAGCAGTTTTTCTCCGATCAGATAGCGTATGGCATCTTCGAGCCCGAAGCGTTCACGGATATCCTCAGTCGCCCTACACTGTTCAATCCAGATCTTATGGAACTGTATCGATGGACCATTCATGGTCGAATCCTTTCTATTAGAATACGCCGCGCGGAAGTACAGTCGATATGAAGTTGCCGGGCGACCGCAGTCGGTCTTCCCGGTGGCCCGGCTGTGGCCGGGTCTTCTGGATCTGCCGTCATTGTGACCGGGACCACTAGCGGGGCATATGGATCGTGATCTGGTCGCCTGGCCGGATGACCGACAAGTCTGAATCGGGGTTCCAGGCGCGGATATCGTCCACCGAAGTGCGGTAAAACATGGCGATTTGGAAGAGCGTATCGCCAGGCCGGACCTGGTACACGACACGCTCGGTCCGGGTGGCATTTCCGGAACTCGTCGGCGGGGTCGATGCGGGAGGAAGGCGCAGACTTTGACCCGCGATCAAGAGGTTGGACGACATGCCGTTCCAAGCCTTGATCTCATTGATTGACAACGCGAAGCGGGTTGCGATGCCGATCAATGTGTCCCCGCGCCGGATCTGATACGCAGCCGGACGGTCGGTGGAAGACGCCGGTGCCACTGCCGGGGTTTCGGCCCCGCCGTCGGCCCGCGACACACCCCTGACAGGGATCACCAGGGTCTGTCCGGCCCGAATCATGTTCTGGTTTGCGATCCCGTTCGTTCCGGTAATCAACGTCATGGACACGCCGTAACGGTTCACCAGTTGCGACAGTGTTTCACCATTGGCCACGACATGGTGATGGAACTGGATGCGTTCGCTCTCCGGCAGGGTTGCGACTTTTTCGGCGAACTGGGCTGCCAGTCCAACAGGGACATTTAATTCGAATTCGTCGTCATCGGGTGGCGTTGCCCATCGCAGGACATGGGGGTTCAGTTCCTGGATCCGTTCGACTGAAAGGTTGAGATTCTCCGCAATGACTCGCAAATCGGTGGCATGTGGGACGCGGACGCGCTCCATCTCGATTGGATCCGCAGGCCGAACAGCGAAGCCGTATCGGGCCGGGTTCTTGCCGATGATCGTCATAGCCAGAATGGTCGGAACGTAGTTGCGCGTTTCCTGCGGAAGAAGCTTACGGTCGGCCAGCGCCCAAAAATCTCGCGAGCTGGCTTGCTCCACCGCGCGACTCACCCTCGCAGGGCCGGCGTTGTAGGCCGCCATCGCCAGGTACCAGTGACCGAATTCCTGATACAGGTCCTTGAGATGCCGCGCGGCTGCCCGCGTCGACTTCTCCGGGTCGGACCGTTCGTCAATCCACCAGTTCTGCCGCAGCTCGTATTCGCGACCCCGCGAGGCAATGAATTGCCACATTCCCTTTGCCTGGGCCCGGGAGAGGGCCTCCGGTTTGAAAGCACTTTCAGCCTGGGCCAGATAGACCAGATCCTGCGGCAGTCCTTCTTCGTTCAGGATCCGCTGGATCAGGGGCCGGTACAGGCCGACCCGCCTCAGCCCCAATTCGATCGCTCGGCGTCCGCGCCCTTCGGTGAAATAGATCAGGAGTTCCAGAACCCGGTGGTGGAGTTGGATCGGGAGATCGGAAGTGATCGATGCGATATCCGAAGCGGTTCTCTCGCGCAGTGCCGCATACCCATCCTCAATGGGGGCGTCGAGCGTCGCCAGATCGTCGATCATGGCCGGCTCGGCAACCGGTGTCGGTCCCAGAGCGGCCAGGCGCATGTTCAGGAAATCGATCTCGCGCTCGAACTCGAAGCTTCGGGACCTGGTTGGCGTGTAGGCCCGCAAGACTTCGAGAGCCGTTTCAAAAGCGTCACGGGCTTCGTTCACGTTGCCGTCCCGCAGCAGTCGTTCCCCGCGCTGGGTGTGATCCCGCGCGTTGATCAATACCTGCGCCAGCGGGTCGAGGGCGACCGGCCGCCGATTCGCTGCTGGAGTCGAAGTGTCGATGGGTGGCGGGGCTTGCGTCAACGGGCGGGTCGAGCGGCCGCAGGAACTCAGAACAGGGAGGATTAGAACGAGGACGAAAATGGAGCGGCTGTGGCGTCGATCCACGGATGACCCCCAAGATATTGCGTTGACTCTCGAATGTCGCTGGATGCCGCTTGCGGCTCGACCACCCAGGATGGTTCCCTTAGTCGCTTCTCCACAATAGTTTAGGTAGCACAATCGTACTCTTCGAGTCAACATTTCCGAGTTCGATGCTGCGTTGCTAACGCTGAGGCGCAAAGACGCAGAGGCCGCCGCATGGAAGCAAGAAGAACTTATTAGCCCGGAGACCCCGGCCTGCGCGGCGGTGAAGGCGGGGGCGGTTCCCGGCCAGCGTGAAGGCGATCAGGGCCGCCGCCGCGATGACGGCACTGCGGAGCTGGCCGTCCTCACGCCGGCCGCAGCCCTTGACGGACTTGCCTATGTTTAATTCGAAAGTAGCGTTGCGACGCCCCTTTGAACTTGGTATCTTCTTTTCCATTTTTCCAAATTGCTTGAATGAAGTCGAAAGCCCCCACAGTGACATTCTACCGCTGGCGCAAGAACTACAGCGGGCCGAAGGCGGATCAGTTGAAACGGCTGAAGGAGTTGGAGAAGGCAGAAGTCGCGCCGGTCTCCTATATATCTCCGGGGTTCCGAGGCCTCCGCGGAAAATAGATTCGACTTCAACGGTTCAATGCGCTGTTTTTCTCTTTTCCTGAATTCCATTATGGTTTTTTAAAAGCTGTCACTCAAACCTTTCCCTTATCGCTAAGTGACGTCCCACGGGTCGATGACCTCGATGCCGGTGTTTCGAAACTCGCCTGCGTTCCGCGTGACGACGGCGAGCCCGCGACAGGCCGCCGCTGCCGCGAGAAAGGCATCCGGTAGGTGGTCGTCGAGCGGTTCGCCCTGTCGCCGTTTTTCTTCCATGATGCGGGCACAGGCCTGGGCGTCGGCCAGGGTCCAATCGAATATTCGTCCTTCGAAAAGCTCGTCGAGAAGGCCTTGAAACCGCTCGACAAGATCGTCCCGCCGCCGGCCAGGGTCGAGACGGCCAATGCCGTTGAGGATTTCCCAGACGGTGATGGAGGCCAGACCTATTCCTTCCCCGGCGATCCTATCGAGAAACTTGGCAACCTGCGGTTCCGGCTTCGGCCGCATCATTTCCGAGATAGTGTTCGTGTCGAGGAGCCAGGCGACGGGCGCGGTCACGTTTTGCTCTCGTCGGAAAACTCGACCGGCGTGTAGGAGTAACGCGCGGACGCCGGCAGCTCGACCCCGTGCTCAGGACCGAAATATCGCTTGAAGGCCTCGGAAGGCTTTGTAGATCGTTCGCGCTTCTCGCGCTCCTCGCGAATGAGGCGGCGCACGAACTCTTCCATCGAAACACCGACATGGCGGGCTTCGTGTTTGAGCCAGGACTTATCTCCTGGATCGATATCGCGGACGGTGATGGTGGAATTCATCGCGGCGTCTCCTTGTCGGACGTTGTATCGACTTGCAATCCCAATATATGCTAGCAATACGTGCCAGCAAAATAAAGACTGTGCATCGATTGTGGTGCAACTTTGGCCGACGGCGGCGGGTAAACTGAAGAGATCATGAAAAAGACAATCCGACCGGTGATCTTCAAGTGGCGACAAACCGAGCCCGAGCTGATTCTTTGCGCTGTGCGCTGATACCTGCGGTACTCGCTCTTGTTCCGCGATGTCAAAAAGCTCCTCGGCGAGCGCGGCCTGAAGGCAGACCACACGACAATCTGGCACTGGGTCCAGCGCTACGGTCCCTAACTGGAGGGGCGGTTGCGCCGTCATCTCAAGCCAACCCACAAATCTTGGTGTGTCGATCAGACTTTGGAGGTCGGAGTTGGCTGAAACAACGATGACCAAATTGGAGCTGGCGCAACGCCAACTTGAGACTGCAATCGGTCTGTTTGTGAGCCGCAGGGACAGGATCTCTGCAATCACGTTGGCGGGTGCTGCCGACGGCATCCTTCACGGTCTTGTTCTGAAAGCAGGAAAGCAACCGTTCGCAGACTACGCAATTGGAGTTACGGAGGTTATATCTGGGACAACACCAGCGAAGGCGAAGTTTGCCAAGCACATTAACGACACGCTGAAGATCAATGACCTGAAGCATATGGATGAAGGGGCTGAGGACCAAGTGCCGCTCGATCCAGACGTTGCCGCTCTCGGTGCGATCCTGAAGGCGATCGCGAACCACGATATCTTGGTGCCCGACCATCCAGATTTTATTAAGGCCATGCTGCAGTGGGCCTGGATGTTCTACGACGGAGAGCGAATCACTGAAGACGAGCAATACGCGAAGCCTGCGGGCGAGAAGGTCATGCAGCGTCATTCAGAACGATCGGAGAAGATTAAGAAGATGGAAGCCCGCTTCGCAAAGAAGTATCAAAGCCTTGGCAAGGCCGAGGACAAGTAGGAGCGGATCGAGAAGCCGTCGCTCACCGCGACCCTGGACACCCTCCGTTCGGCGCCTTGGACATTCACCGTGAAGGCGAGCGCCACCGGCGTCGAACTTACGTCCAGCGCCTCGTCGTAGGTCAGCGTCAGCGGTCGCCCCGTTCACCACCGCCCCCTACCGGCTACGCGCCTCCCCGCGACTCTACACGAATCTGGTCAGTACCCTTCTATAGAAGGATCGTCGGTTCGGTTCTTCGGCCCGGCGCAAACATATCGATCGGAACCCGGCGGCCGGGGTCATCCCTTTTGCTCTCGGACGGGCTTGTGAAGCAAGCCCCCGAGCACTCACCCCAGGCGCAGCGCCCTTTCTCCCGTTTCGATCAGCGGGACCCGCTTGACGGGGCCAGTGAAGCGGTTCCCGATCCGGGTTTCATGGCGCGGCTCCTGGCACCGTGTTCTCTGCCCCGCACCCACCCCCGGTCACCGGTATCGGTATGTCCGGCGCAACGGACCCTGCACGCTCGGGATGTCCGCCGGGATCGACACCCATCTGCCCTGCGGCAATCGGCCCCGCCTGTTGCTCGCCTGGATCTCGCCTGAAGAGGTGGGACCCGAAGCTTAAGCGCGTTCCAGGGACATTGCCGCCCTGCGCGAGCGCGCAGGTAAGGTGGAGTCAGGTGAGTTGATCGCATAGGCAAGCTGGAAACAAGCCATGTCGAGCGCATCGCCAGACTCGGACAAGCGACGGAAGGATTCATCCAGCTGCAATCCACGCCGCAGTCAACCCCACTCACGCTATCGCCTGAAAATCACTGGGTCACCGGCACCACCGGCAGTGTGGTGAAGATAGGGTATCAGGCAGATCGGTGCGATTTTGCACGCTGATATGGATTGACCCTGTCAAGCTTCCGTTACGTTTCTCGAATGCGCCTCCTTCAATGTGCTGGATTCAGGGCGCGGCCGGCATGATTCGCGACGGTGGATCACTCTGATATTCGTGGGTTGGCTACCACCTGACATCACTTCGTCGCGGAGCTGCCTCGGTCTAAGGACGTGGGTCGGTCTGGCTGAGCCAAGCCTCTCATAGCGTGCACGAGGATTCTCCTCACCGGCCTGCCACGCCCTGAATCCAACACATTACGTTTTTTGGGTCCAGCCTTGCTCTGGAAGCGCATGATGGCATTGCGCCCGGGGAGGCGTCGGAGGAGTTTTCCACACCTTGTCCATGGCACCGCGTGCTTCGAATACACGGCGGAGCAGTGGCAAGGTGTGGAGAACTCCGGCCCATCTCTCAGCTCCGCGCCCGCGTTGCATGGGCTCGGCCCATCACCTCGCAAGCAATCGCCCAGATGAACCCCACCAGCTCGCGGGCCACCGCGGTGGTGACCACGCACTTCGCCTTGCCCGCGCTATACAGATGCCGGTACCGCGCACACAGCCGCTTCTGGGCTGCCCAGGCGATGGCCTGCACTGCTGGCGGCGCCGCACTCGCCTTGCATCTCAAGTGCCTGGTTTTGCGCGCAGGGAACCGGTAGCTCCAGGCCGATTCAACCAGCACGCGGCGCACGTGTCCATTGCCTGTTTTCGTGATGGCTCCTTGGCGCCGCCGCGGCCCCGAGGAGTGCTCGCTCGGCACCAGCCCCAGAAAGCTCATCAACTCGCGCGGCGAGTCAAAACGCGTCAGGTCCCCGAGTTCGGCCAGCACCGTCATGGCCGTGACCACATCCACCCCGCGCAACGCGATCAGCGCCTCGACCATCGGACGCAGCGACCACTGCTCCAACACCTCGCGCATCTGCCCTTCCAGGCCCGCCACGCGGCGGCGCGCCTCCATCACCGTATCGACGTATTCCTGAAACACCACCTGCTGTACCGGATGCTCGAACCGCTGCTCCTCCAGCCACCGAAAGTGCCATTGCGTCCACCGGCTCTTGCCTTCCCGATACACTCGATCATGACGCAGCAGAAACACCCCCAGTCGCTGCCGAGCCTTGGCCTCGATCGCCTTCATGTCCTCGCGCGCCCGCGTCAGGTCGCGCATCGCCTCCTGCTCCTCGTCGGGCACCCACACCGCCGTCAGCTCCCCCGACCGATGCAGCCGCGCCAGCTTCACCGCGTCGCGCCGATCCGTCTTCACTCGCTCCCCCGCGCGCCGCGGGATCAGGCTCGGCGCGACCACCTCGCAATAGTGGCCGGTGTCGATGATCTCTCGATACACCCCATACCCGCACGGTCCCGCCTCGTAGCAGAAGCTCAACACCTCTGCGTGCGGACTCAGGCTGCGAATGAGTCGCAGCAGCGATTTGCGTTGATTCTTGATCTCGCCCCGGTACACCGGCGCCTCACGTCCGGGCAGCGCTACCGCCACCGCGATCGTGTCCTTGTGAACGTCCAGTCCAACGTATGCACTACACTTGTTCATGACCTGCCCTCCTCGTTGTGGCTCTGTGTCGAAGGTTCCTCGCCCCGCAACATAACCCACGCGTACGAGGCCAGGGCAGGTCAATCCATGGTGTCTAAGGCCGTGAGTGCGACCGTCGCAAAACGGTCGGTTCCGCGACAGGTAACGGGGAAGGCTCACGACGCAGGATCAGGACGCGGATTGCGTTGCAAAACCCTGTCGCACAAGTCATTGTTGCAATTCTACGGGGTCGTGGGACTTTTGCGACACCCCGACAGGGGGAGTGATGATGCTCATTGGGGACCTTGTTGCATGGATCATCCCGAAGGATGCCTTATCATTGTGTTTTTCAACACCAGGGATAACTTAGATGCCGCATAAGTTCAACGCAGCCCGACGGCAGAAACGCAGATCGGCCGTTGGAAGAGCGTCATCGGCCCCAGACTCCAATCCCGCAGCTTCTCCAGCCAGATCACGGGAGCCAACTCGGCCAGAAAGTCCTGAACACAATGACCGCACTCGGACGGCCTGTGTTCGAACGCACCGCCTGACGCTACCGCTTGGGGCAAGGGGGAATTCCATCTCCGCCCCGATCCATGCAACAACGCTGTGTACGTTGACCGCCACGAGATGGTACCATATACTGGTACCAGTAATGACATGAACCGCAAGCACCAAAAGACGCTCCAACTGATCTTCAGCCGCCCTGTTAGCGGTAACGTAAAGTGGGTTGATATTAAGGGCTTGCTGAAGGGATTGGGTGCTGAATTGGAGGAGCGTGAAGGAAGCCGCGTAGTGGTTTTTCTGTTTGGCGAGGTGCGGGTGTACCATCGCCCTCACCCTGGCCCTTCCACCGATAAAGGTGCTGTTGGAAGCGTTAGAGATTGGCTGAAAGCAAACGGAGTAACACCATGATGAGCAACACATTGAACATCGGCGGCTTCAAGGCAGTTGTCAACTATGATCCAGACATCGATATGCTCCGTGGGGAATTTATCGGGCTGAACGGCGGAGCTGACTTCTACGCTTCCGATATTAAGGGACTACGTAAGGAAGGAGCGACCTCCCTTAAGGTCTTTCTGAAAGCATGCGAGCAACGTGGAATAGAACCGCGCAAGGAATTTTCTGGCAAATTCACTATCCGCATACCACCGGACCTGCACCAGCAGGCGGTAGAAGCTGCAACCGCTGCTGGAAAGAGTTTGAATCAGTGGGTCGGTGATGTGTTGAACGCGGCGGTGAGCAGCTAGCCGTCACTGCCTACTCCTCGCTTTGACAACGTAAAAAGAGCCCACCCCGGTCGAGTAAAAAGGACCCACCCCCCGGGTTAATGGTTTGTAAGTAAATCCGCCGTCGGGGTTGCGGGAAGTGTGGAAGCCGAAAGCTTCCAAGCCGCGGTGGTAACGCGCCGGCTTTGCAGCGGGTTTCCACGGTGGCGGCACTTTCCACAGCCGCTCGCTCGCGTGTGTTTCACGCGGAGCCTTCGGCGGACCGGGGTTTCTTCTTCCGCTTGTTGGCGGCACCGAGACTCTCGGTGAACCGGATGCTTTCCCAATCGAACTGATGAATCGCGCAGTGATGGGTCAATCGGTCCAACAGGGCCGCGGTCAGGGCGGCATCGCCGAACACGCTGGTCCACTGCGCAAACGGCAGGTTCGACGTCACGATGAGGGAACCCTTTTCGTACCGGTCCGAGAAGACCTGAAACAGCAACTGGGCACCCTCGGCCGAGAACGGGATATAGCCGACCTCGTCGACGATGAGCAGCTCGAAGCGGGACAACTTCGCCAGTTGCTGCTTCAACTGTCGCTCCTCACGGGACTCGATCAGCGAATTGACCCGCCCCGCGGCCGTGGTGAACCCGACGCGGTAGCCCCTCCGGCAGGCTTCCACGCCCCACACCGTCGCGGCGTGAGTCTTGCCGGTGCCGTGCTTGCCCAACAACACAACGTTCTCGCACCGGGTGATGGTGTCGCACTCGGCATAGTCGCGCACCTGGACCGCATCCAGTGCCGGCCACTTGTTCAGGTCGGTCGTTTCCAGGGTTTTCAACCGTGGGAACCGGGCCGTGCGCAACCGGCGCTGGATCTGATTGGCTTGCCGCTGTTCCAACTCACGACTGGCCAGAGCCAGCAGAAAGCCGGGGTACCCCTCGCCGGCTTCCTTGGCCTGCCGGCCGTATTCCCGCCAGGCACGGACCATGGCCGGCAACCGGAGCTGCCGCAATGCGTCGTCCAGGACCACCTCCTGACCCGGAGTCATCGCACACCTCCAGCCAACAGGTCGTATCGATTCAGATCGGTTCCGGCAATCGCCCGGTCCGTGATCCCGGGCATCAGTCCGGACTCGAGCGGGGCATGGGATCGGGCGGGCGCGTCCTCCCGCATCAGAATGTGCCGCACCGCTTCCAGTTCGGCGCAGTGGGCATCGAGCGCATCCTGGACGGCGGCCGACACCCGGCCCAGATCCCAGTCCTGGTGGAGTTGCAGGATGCTGATGAACTCCCGGGTGCCCCGGCTGTACCCATGCCGGTCCCGCAACCGCTCCAGCACCGTCTCGTAATGGGCCGGCCACTGGGGCCGCCACTGCCGGATCGGGCGGGCACTCTCAAACGAGGCCACCTTCCGCCGGATCAACTCCAGGTAGTGCAACGGATCGGTCCGCCAGTCGCTATGACCGAAGGCGCGGGCATGTTCGGCCACCTTCTTCTGGTCCGCGTAAAAGCTCACCCGGTCACAGCCGATATGGGCCCAGAGCCGGCGTCCCACATACGCGGTCGGCACCGAGTAGCGGTTCGAATCCACCTGGGCGGCCTGGTACCGGCTGATCCGCACGCCCACCACCTTCGTGTTTTCGAATGGCGTCTCGGGCAGCGCCAACAGGCGCTCTTTCTCGACCGCGTGCCGTTCCCCGATCGTGCGGGCGTCGGCCCGGCCGCCGATCCGGCGCTGCTCGTCGGTCGCGCAGCGTTCCAGCAGCTGCGCGTTCAGTTCCTCGAAGTCGGCCACCTCGGGAATCGGCACCAGGAAATTCCGGCGTGCGAAACCGATCAGGCCCTCGACACCACCTTTCTCCTGGCCCCGGGCCGGATTACAGAACCGCGCTTCAAAGGTGTAGTGGGCTCGTAACGCCGTGAACCGGTCCTGCTCGATCCGGGCCTTCCCCCTCAGAATCCGCCTCACAGCTGTCTTCAGGTTATCGAAGACCACGGCCGGGAATACGCCGCCGTACCAGCCGAACGCCCGGATGTGACCGTCCAGGAACATCGCCTGCCGTTCCCGCGGATACGCCCGCACGAACGACTTGCCCGAGTACCGGCTCCGCATGCAGAACAGTTTGACCTGAACGTCTTCACCCTTCATCCGGACCCAGCCCGTCCCCCAGTCCACTTCCGCTTCCCGCGCCTGTTCCGGATCCAGCGGCACCACCGCCCCCGGCCGGTGCCAGCCCAAACGCATCTTCCGCTCCCGGACCCATCGCCGCAACCACGGCACCGCTGCTTCCAGCGATTTCGTTTTCCGAATGTAGGGAGGTACCAGGGCCGACCGGAACGTTACCGGGTCGCCAGTCTTCGCTCGGACTTTCGGGATCTGGACCGTTACCGGCCCCAAACCGGTCTGCAGTTCACGTTCAGGCAGATAACCGTTGCGCACCACCCCGGCGTTGCCCGTCTCGGTTCTCCGATCGCCGTGGTGGGATAGCAGTTCCGCCAATTCGGTTTCCACCGCGCGTTGGATCAGTTGCTGAGCTCCAACTCGTAGTAGCTCTGTTATCGGATCCTCAATCGTCTCTCGACCCTCCGGTCCATTCACGTTACTCTTGCTCATAGTGGCGTATCTCCCTTGGTTGCTTTGAAGTCTGGTAAACAACAAATCAACCAGATAGAGGTCGTTCCAATCGGTGTGTAAAAAGAGAAGGCGGTGTACGCTTTCGGTGAATTCGAAACCGTAAGCAATCCCGGCAGCAATCGGGAGAAAGGTACACCACCCATGAAGAAGAAGAACATACCGGCATCAGTGGCGTCAACGAACGCGTATGAAGGTTTGGAGGACTGGGCGCGATCCCGGGTCCAAGTCTGGCTACAGGAGCTGCTCGAGGACGAAGTCACTCAATTTCTGGGTCGGGAAAAGTCGGAGCGGAGTCCGAATCGACGAGGATACCGGAACGGTCACGGGAAGCCGCGACGCTTCGCAATGATGAACGGTACGATGGAGGTTCGACGACCTCGGGTTCGAAACACCGCCGAGCGGTTCGAGAGTCAGATCCTGCCGTATTTTCGACGGAAATCGAAACAGCTGGGCGAGCTACTTCCCGATCTCTACCTCCACGGTCTGGCCACAGGGGACTTCGAGCAGGCCATGCGCGGACTGCTTGGCGCTGGCGCTCCGTTGTCGCGAGCATCGATCCAACGACTGAAATCGACCTGGCAGTTGGAGTATGACGAGTGGGTCCAGCAGGACCTGTCCGGCCTCGAGGTCGTGTACCAGTGGGCAGACGGCTTGTACGTGAAAGCGGGGATCGCGAAAGAGCGAGCGGCATTGCTGGTGATCATCGGAGCCTTGTCAGACGGGCGCAAAGTGGTGTTGGCCTGTGAGAGCGGGCAGCGGAAAAACAAGGAGTCCTGGAGCCGCATTCTGCGCAATCTCCAGAGACGGGGCCTGAAGCTGGGACGGCTGACTGTCGCGGACGGTCACCTGGGCATCTGGTCCGCGCTGGCCGAGCAACAGCCCCAGGGCCAGGAACAACGCTGCTGGAACCACAAGTCGATCAACGTGGTCGATCATCTGCCGAAGACCGAGCAGCCCGCGGCCAGACAGCTGCTTCATGGGATGGCCTTCGCGAACTCCCGCGCGGCCTGCGAACGAAAGCGGGATCAGTTCGCCGATTCAAGCGTGTCGAGAATGCAACGGCAATGATCTGGAAGCTACTACGTGTCGCTGAGAAGGCTTGGCGACACTTAAAAGGATCCGAACTCTTACAAGAGGTCTATGATGGTCAGCAATTCGCTGACGGCATCAGAGTCGTGATGAAATCGAAGGCCGCCGCCTGATGACTTTTACACACCTTTTGTAATGACCTCTCGGCCGGTGGTGGCCACGCGCAATCCTTCCAGCTTCACCAAGGGTGTTAGACACTGCCGGTGGGTTGCACAAAGGAGCGGGTGTGCAACACTCTAGTATTGCCTAAGCTTTACGGGTCGCGAAAAATGACCGGCCTTTGGCCAGCGGCAGTATTAGACGTGCACGGCGCACGTCATTGCCCCGCCGCTTACCGCCGTGGTGGCGGTGGAACGGCTGTGCTGCAGCACCGCTGACGAAACCGTATGGCTGAGATCTCGAAGATCGACTACAAGCCGGGTCAGGACAACGTCCAGTTCCTCGGCCTCGACATCCATAATCCGGTTTTCGTCGTCTCCAGCCTCACCATCATCGCATTCGTCGCCGGGGTGCTGGCGTTCCAGGTTTGCGCGTGGTCATCGGCCACCTTTACCGGTAATCTCAGCGTGAATCCGGCGAACCTCCATGATCGGCGTGCCCCCACCCACCCAGACGTCATGAAACGCGTACGGCTACTGTCCTCCGAGCCCCCAGGCGTCTCGCGGCCGACGCGAGTGCTATCCTCAAGGGGCGGAACCGGGTGCAGTCGTCGCAGCGCTTATCGGCGGCGGGGGCATCCCGCCCGCGTTGGCAAAACTGACGCGCACCTGGCATCGAGCCCCGAATCGTACCCGCCGTGCAGGCCGTGGACGAGAAGCAAATCGGAGTCCCGCCCCGAAGCGGGTTCCTGCACCGAGCGCGCCATCCCGCTTCCGCCTCCTTGACCTCGATTTATTAATACGGTAGCTTATGACTCCCATACGAGGGTGATGTTCGGGAACATCGAGCAGAAGGAAAAAGCCGCGCGCGCCCAGGGGTGATTCTGCTTTCCCCGTGCAGCGAACCATCAGGATCGACCATTCGACCCCAAAATCCGTTCGCTGCGCGATCTCAAAAGGCTCGGTATTTCAGCTCACAGCCTGGAGGAAAATTCTGAATGATGGAACCCATTCGATTCTACTCTGCGTTTTTGATCTTCCTGATGGCAATCACCCTCGCCGCTCCAACTTCTCACGCTCAATCCAGTAGTTTGAGCGGACGGGTCACCGACGAGAGCGGCGCCGTGTTCCCCGGCGCCGAGATCACCGTGACGAACGCGGCCAACGGTCTCCAGCGCACCATACTGTCCAACAATGAGGGACTCTACATCTTTGCCCAGCTCCCACCCGGCTCCTATACGCTGTCGGCGACACAGCCGGGCTTCCAATCGGTGATTATTGAAGGCCTCACGTTGCTCGTCAACACGAACGTCGAGCTTCCCGTGACATTCGAAGTCGCGGCGCTCACCGAGTCCGTCACGGTGGCCGCGGTGGCCGAACAGCTGAATACCACGGATGCGTCGGTAGGAAACGCGTTCGGCCCCCGGCCGATCAGCCAATTGCCGCTGAATGCCCGAAATCCGGCCGGTCTGCTCTCGCTGCAGGCGGGTGTCACCTTCATCAGCGCGGACCCGTTGGACACCCAGCGATCGGCGGATATCCGGAATGGTTCGGTGAACGGAGCCCAGAGCGACCAGTCGAACGTAACGCTGGACGGGGTCGATGTGAACGATCAGAACGGACGCACGCCCTTCACCAGCGTGCTGCGCAACACGCTGGATTCGATTCAAGAATTCCGTGTGGTGACGACCACCGCCAATGCCGACCAGGGTCGCTCGTCGGGCGCGCAGGTATCGCTGGTGACGAAGAGCGGTACCAACGAGGTCCACGGATCACTCTACGAATTTCACCGGAACACGATCACGGCGGCGAATGATTTCTTCAACAACAGGGCCGGTGTCGGTCGCCCCAAGCTGATCCGCAACGTCTTCGGCGGTTCCCTCGGTGGCCCCGTCAAGCGGGACCGCCTCTTCTACTTCGTGAACTACGAAGGCCGCCGGGACGCCAGCGAAGGCAGCGCGGTGCGCCGGGTGCCGACGGCTTCGATGCGCGATGGATTCGTCCGGTACAGGAGCGCCGGCGGGGATGTCAGAACGCTTGATCCGGCATTCATCCGCACCCGGATCGATCCTCTGGGGACGGGTCCCAATCCCGCCACTCTCGAATACTTCAGGTCCTTTCCGGAACCGAACGACTCCACCGTCGGCGATGGCTTGAACACGGCCGGATACCGGTTCACGGCCTCGACGCCCCTGGCCTGGAACACATTCGTTTCGAAGATTGATTGGACTGCGGACCGGAACGGTCTGCACCGCATGTTCCTGCGCGTCAACTACCAGAACGACCGCATCTCGAACCTGCCCCAGTTTCCCGGCCAGCCCCCCAACACGGAGACGGCCGACACCAGCCGCGGGTTGGCATTCGGATACGACGGGACGTTCGGCGGCAACGTCTTCGGCGCTTTCCGCTACGGATTCAGTGCCCAGAAGTTGAATGTTTCGGGTGTCCAGACAGCATCCCGGGCCAGTCTCGGAGACAGCATCATCGACGATATCCTGGGTGCGACGACTCCCCGGGACACCTACTTGCCGACGCAGACGGTGACGGCAAACTTCTCCCTCACGCGCGGTCCGCATCTCCTGCAGTTCGGCGGGGACTTCTTTTCGACCCGGAACCGCCGTTTAAGTTACGACAACAGCTATCACTTCGGGAAACAGGCCGCTTGGGCACTTGCCGACGTCTCCACCGTCTTCGATGGGCCGCTCCCCGCCCCGCCCGCCAACCCCGGCGCCTACCGGGAAACCATGGCGACCGCCCTGGGGGTCCTCAACTTCTACGATGCCAATTACAACTACGACCTGGAGGGCAATCCGTTGCCCCTGGGAGACCCCGTGAGCCGAACTTTCGGGGCGGAACAACTGGAACTCTACCTCCAGGACACCTGGCGCATGCGGCCAGGCCTGACGGTGACGGCCGGCCTGCGTTGGTCTGTCATGCCGCCGGTCCGGGAGGTGAACGGACTCCAGGTCAGCATCACGCCGGGTCTCGACGCCTACATCGCTCACCGCCTGGACTTGGCGGCGAACGGTCGGCCCTCGCGTGAAGCGGGACCCATCGGCTTCGTGCGGGCCGACGATGCGCAAGGAGGCCCGCTGTGGAGTACCCATTACAAGAATTTCTCCCCCCGGCTTGCCGTAGCCTTCTCGCCAGATGTTCGCGATGGTTTTCTGGGCAAGCTGTTCGGCAGCGCGGGACAGACATCGATCCGGGCGGGGGTGGGCATCTTCTACAGCAGCTTCGGCATGGGCATGATGCAGATGCTCGACCGGAACGCGTTCGGCCTCACCAGCAAGGTGACCAACCAGATCTCCACTGTGGCGGCGGCGCCTCGCTTCGCCGGGATTTCAACCCTCCCGGCTGGAGGGATCTTGCCTGCTCCGCCAGGAGGGCCGGGCACGCCAAACCCGACCGGATTGGGATGGAGCCAGGGAGTCGACTCCAGTGTGCGGCCTCCATACAGCATCAACCCCACCTTCTCTATCGCCCGTGAGTTGGACGGCGGGTTCCTCGTCGAGATCGGCTACGTCGGCAGACTCGGCCGCCGACTGCTCGTCAACGACACGGCCGCGGCTCAGTACACCAACTTCAGGGATCCGGTGTCCGGCCAACATTTGATGGACTCGCTCCGGGAACTCGAACTCATGGTGCGGCGCGGGGAGTCGGCTGAAGCCGTGCAACCAGTCGCGTTCTGGGAAAACCTCTATTCCGGAGCCGCCACGCCGGAGGCCACGGCGACTCAGCGCGTCTACGACGTCATTCGGTCCAGCAGTCCCGATACCGGCACGGCGCTCTACTATCTCGATTCCGCCTGCGCCCCGTTCTGCAGCGATCTGGGGCAAGGGACCTTCATGAACCCCCAGTTCTGGGCCTTCGATGCCCTCCGGTCTTTCGGAACCTCCACCTACCACTCGATGCAAGTGTCGCTGCGCAAAGCCTTCTCCCAAGGGTACCAGTTCCACCTGAACTACACCTTGTCGAAGTCCACGGACCTGGTGTCGGTGGGCGCCCGCCGCAGCCAGGGCGAACGGTTCGGCCAGATTCCGGGAGACACCTATTGGTCGACGTTCAGCGTCATCAACTCCTGGGACCGGGAGGCGCAGCGGGCCGTCTCCGATTTCGACATGCGCCACCAATGGAACGCCAACTGGGTCGTCGAGTTGCCGATCGGCCGCGGGAAACCCGTCCTGCCCAACTTGGGGTCGGCGGGCCAAGCCGTGCTGGGCGACTGGCAGCTCAGCGGCCTGTTGCGCTTGACGTCCGGCCTTCCCCTCAGTGTGTTGAACGGTCTGGCTTGGCCGACGTGCTATTGCTACCAGCACTTTGCCGAACCGGTGGGCCCGGTCCCGGAACAGACCAACGCGAAGAACGCCCGGTTGATCGGAGGGGGCACGGGACCGAACGTCTTCAGCGATCCTGCGGCGGCCCTGGCCTCGTTCCGGCAAGTCCTGCCCGGCGAAATCGGGCAACGGAACAATCTGCGCGGCGATGGGATATTCTCGATCGACATGGCTATCGGAAAACGCTTCCCGATGCCATTCGAGGGGCACAGTCTTCAGTTTCGTGCCGAGGCCTTCAACGTGACCAACAGCGTTCGGTTCAACCCCGACGCATGGGAAACGCTCTCGTTCGTCTTTCCCGGCAGTTTTGGCAACTACTCACAGGTGATGATCCCTCCTCGGGTCATGCAGTTCGGCTTGCGCTACGAGTTCTAGAAGCCGGTGATTGAAGTCCACCCTATAGATCCCAACAGATCCCATGCGTCTGTATCGCGACGAAGATGAGTGAAGGAGGATGCGATATGGGCATGGGACGGAGAAAGCGACACCAGGAATCGTTGCGGGTCGCGACCCAGGAGTCGCCACGGACGAAAGGACATGTCTTCTGCGAGCGAGTAAACCGGAGTCTGGAAGAAAACGGATTCGACCCGGCAGCTACCGGCAGGACGACGTCAACCTCAACTTCGACATCACCTACAAGATCAACGATATGGTGCACGGCGGCGGCGGCGCGGAGTGGAGGAACGAGAAGTTCACGATCGGGGCCGGTGTCCAGCGGCTGTCCTGCAACGCTGCCGATGAAACCCTATGGCTAAGAGTTCGACGATCGACTACAGGCTGGGTCAAGACAACGTCCAGTTCCTCGGCCTCGATGTCCACAATCCGGTTTTCGTCGTCTCCAGCCTGAGCACCGTTCTGTTCGTCACCGGAGTGCTGGCGTTCCAGACCGGGGCAACGGCCGCCTTTGTGGCGTTGCGCGCGTGGCTCATGTCGACCTTCGACTGGGTGCTCATGGGCGCCGGGAACCTCTTTGTGCTCTTCTGCCTGCTGCTGGTGGTGACCCCGCTCGGCCGCGTGCGCCTGGGCGGTGCGGATGCCCGACCGGACTATTCCCGATCGGCCTGGTTCGCCATGCTGTTCGCCGCCGGGACGGGCATCGGCCTGATGTTCTTCGGGGTGTCGGAGCCGGTGGAGCATTTCCTGCAACCGCCGCTCGGCCTCGAGGCGGGCGACGCGGCGGCGCGCCTCGGCATGGCCGGCGCCATTTACCACTGGGGCTTCCATGGGTGGGCCATGTACGCGGTGGTCGCACTGTCGATCGGCTTCGCTTCCTACAACCTCGGCCTGCCGTTGACGCTTCGGTCGGCATTCTATCCGCTCCTGGGGAAGGCGGTGTGGGGCCGGTTCGGCCACGGCATCGATACCCTTGCCGTCTTCGCCACGCTCTTCGGGCTGGCCACGTCGCTCGGCCTGGGGGCCAAACAAGTGGCGGCGGGGCTGGCCCGCCTGTGGGGGGTGCCGGTGACCGATACCACCCAGGTGCTGCTGATCGCCGGCATCACAGCCATAGCACTGGCATCGGTTGTCAGCGGGATGGTGAAGGGGGTCAAGCGATTGAGCGAGGCCAATCTGCTGCTCGCCCTGTTGCTGCTGGCGTTCGTGCTGGCGCTCGGGCCAACGCGAGACATCGCCACCAGCACCGTGACCAGTCTCGGCCAGTATCTAGTGTCGATCGGGCCGCTCAGCAACTGGATGGGCCGCGAGGACCTCCACTTCATGCACGAATGGACGACATTCTTTTGGGCCTGGTGGCTTTCGTGGTCCCCTTTCGTCGGCCTGTTCATCGCCCGGATCTCCCGGGGACGGACGGTCCGTGAGTTGATCGCCAGCGTGCTGATCGTCCCGACGCTGATTGCCGCAATATGGATGAATGCCTTCGGCGGGACCGCGGTGTCGCAGTACCTCGACCGCGGTCATCTCGATGTGATCGCGGCGGTACAGACGCAGCAGCCAGAAATCGCGTTGTTCGCAATGCTGGAGACGCTGCCGCTTGCCAACATCGCGTCGTTCCTCGGCCTCGTACTGGTGGTGGTGTTCTTCGTCACCTCATCCGACTCCGGATCGCTGGTCATCGACACCATCACGGCCGGCGGCAAGCTGGACACGCCGATTGCCCAGCGCGCGTTCTGGTGCGTCTTCGAGGGGCTCGTCGCCATCGCGCTGCTGCTCGGCGGAGGCCTCGTGGCAGCGCAGGCGGCCACCCTAGCCACTGCCATCCCCTTCGCGCTGGTGCTGGTTCTCATGTGCTACAGCACATGGAAGGGGCTGCGCGCGAGCACGGCGTGCAGGGCCGGCTAACCCGCCATGCACATCCCTGCCCGGCGGCGTTCTCTTTGCTGGACGCGCTGCGTTGCGGGCTGATCTACTGCTGAACGGGCATTCGGTCTTCTCAGCCCTGGAGACTTCCGAAAGCCCTGGCCTCTTTGACCGCCTCATCGTTGACGAGTACTCCCGCGCTGGCGTGGCTGAACCTGACGCTGGACCGAAAGACGGTCTCCTCGTCCGACGTGCGGCGTTTGTAGGGGTCACCTCACGAAACGGAAAAAATCGTACGCTGATATGGATTGACCCTGTCAAGCTTCCGTTACGTTTCTCGAATGCGCCTCCTTCAATGTGCTGGATTCAGGGCGCGGCCGGCATGATTCGCGACGGTGGATCACTCTGATATTCGTGGGTTGGCTACCACCTGACATCACTTCGTCGCGGAGCTGCCTCGGTCTAAGGACGTGGGTCGGTCTGGCTGAGCCAAGCCTCTCATAGCGTGCACGAGGATTCTCCTCACCGGCCTGCCACGCCCTGAATCCAACACATTACGTTTTTTGGGTCCAGCCTTGCTCCGGAAGCGCATGATGGCATTGCGCCCGGGGAGGCGTCGGAGGAGTTCTCCACACCTTGTCCATGGCACCGCGTGCTTCGAATACACGGCGGAGCAGTGGCAAGGTGTGGAGAACTCCGGCCCATCTCTCAGCTCCGCGCCCGCGTTGCATGGGCTCGGCCCATCACCTCGCAAGCAATCGCCCAGATGAACCCCACCAGCTCGCGGGCCACCGCGGTGGTGACCACGCACTTCGCCTTGCCCGCGCTATACAGATGCCGGTACCGCGCACACAGCCGCTTCTGGGCTGCCCAGGCGATGGCCTGCACTGCTGGCGGCGCCGCACTCGCCTTGCATCTCAAGTGCCTGGTTTTGCGCGCAGGGAACCGGTAGCTCCAGGCCGATTCAACCAGCACGCGGCGCACGTGTCCATTGCCTGTTTTCGTGATGGCTCCTTGGCGCCGCCGCGGCCCCGAGGAGTGCTCGCTCGGCACCAGCCCCAGAAAGCTCATCAACTCGCGCGGCGAGTCAAAACGCGTCAGGTCCCCGAGTTCGGCCAGCACCGTCATGGCCGTGACCACATCCACCCCGCGCAACGCGATCAGCGCCTCGACCATCGGACGCAGCGACCACTGCTCCAACACCTCGCGCATCTGCCCTTCCAGGCCCGCCACGCGGCGGCGCGCCTCCATCACCGTATCGACGTATTCCTGAAACACCACCTGCTGTACCGGATGCTCGAACCGCTGCTCCTCCAGCCACCGAAAGTGCCGTTGCGTCCACCGGCTCTTGCCTTCCCGATACACTCGATCATGACGCAGCAGAAACGCCCCCAGTCGCTGCCGAGCCTTGGCCTCGATCGCCTTCATGTCCTCGCGCGCCCGCGTCAGGTCGCGCATCGCCTCCTGCTCCTCGTCGGGCACCCACACCGCCGTCAGCTCCCCCGACCGATGCAGCCGCGCCAGCTTCACCGCGTCGCGCCGATCCGTCTTCACTCGCTCCCCCGCGCGCCGCGGGATCAGGCTGGGAGTAACGTAAAAGTTGTGTTTCGTGATTTCCAGTTGAGAGAGAATGATAGATTCGTCGTCCGGGCTGTGGGAACTGTGCGGACGCCGGAGGTGTTCCAAGGGCCTGTGGAAATCATCAAGAAGAAGCCGCCGAAGGCGACCGATTCCCCCGATTTCCATAGGCCCGGCAGTTTCCACAGCCCCCGTCGCCCGCTGAAATTGAAGCGGGCTCCAGTTCACGCTGGAGCCCTAGACCTGAGTCATCAGTTATTCAGTTATGGAGTTGAACCCAATGTCTACAGATCCGAATGAAAGCGTACCATCAGAACAGATTTCTGAATCCACAAAAACACAGATCCAGACCCTGCTGGCCTCCGGGCTGGCCGATCTGAGCCTGCGCGAGGTACTGGGGACCCTGTTGTCGGGCCTCAGTGTGGCCGAACGGGACCTGCATCTTGAACACCGCCCCGACGACCGTCCCAATGGTTTTTACGATCGCTCCCTCCAAGTGGGCAGCGTTCCGATCGATATCCGTGTCCCTCGAACCCGTAACGGGGATTTCCGTCCCGCGAACCTACCATCCCCGTATCAGCGCGGCTACCCTGAAGAAGTCGAGTCCATCTTGCTGGGACTGCTGGCCTCATCCCGTTCGGTCAATGCGGCCCGGGAGGCGCTTCAGAAGATGGGCCTGTCCGGGTCCCAACAGGATCTGGAACGGGTGGCGTCGGGCCTGATCGAAGAACTCGATCTTGGCAACAGCCGGCCACTGGACACGGATCTGCTGGCCCTATTCGTGGATGGCAAGTACGTCGAACTCCGCGACGGCGACCGGCTGCGTCCGGCCTGTATCTACCTGGTGGTGGGTCTAGGCCGCGACGGCAAGAAGCGTGTCCTGGCCTGCATTGCCAAACCCGGCCGCGAGAATCTCGAAGACTGGAAGGGGGTTCTCCGCTCTCTGATCGAGCGCGGTCTCCGACGCGTCATGATCTTCGTCCAGGACGATTTCTCCGGCCTTCTCAAGGTCAGCGAAGGCTTCTTTCCCAATGCTGATATCCAGCTCTGTACCGTCCACATGCAGCGCAATGCTAAGAGCCATCTCTCCAAATCCGACGCCGCCGAGTTTCAGCAACGCTTCCGTGCCATCAAGTCCTCCTGGTGTGAGGATGTCGGCAACCAAGGGTTCGAGGAACTCTGTGACCGCTTCGCCCAGCACTATCCCTCCTGGATCGCGGGGCTCCGCAAGAAACGGACTCACTATCTCGCCTTCCTCAAGTATCCCGACCTCATGCGCAAATCGTTTTCCACCACCAACCTCGTCGAGGCCGTCAACGGACAACTGGAAATTATGCGCCGCAATTCGGGCGGCTACTTTCACTCCGAAGACACCCTCAAGTTCAAACTCGGCTTGGCCGTCTCTCACCTCCACAACGGCCGTTGGAAATCTCCGGCCACTTCCATCCATTCCGCTCTTCATCAGCTCAACGCCATGTTCCAATCCCGCTTTGAGGAGGACTTATGATCCCCTCCTCAAACACAACTTTCTTGACAAGAGCCCAGTTGGTCATGATCGTTCAGATCCTCGTAGCCCAGACAGAGTCCGTAGACGCGCTGCCCCAATAACTCGCTCACCGTGTGTTCGATCAACCTCGCGTCCCGGTAATCCCTGAAACACTCGGCCAGTCCGGCGATCAGACCCGTTCGCTTTTCCACTTCCCTCAACAGCAGAACCCCAGCGTCGGAGGTGATCTTTCCGCCGTCAAAACGCGCCTTCACTTTTCGTTGAAGAAGTCCGTGAAATTCGAACGTCGTTTGGTTACACTCTGTTCTCATAAGGGCCGTCTCCGTTTGGCTTGTTAAGCGTTTATTTCAAAACGCTTTATGCCAGACAGGGCGGCCTTTTCTGGTCCTATCGGTGAAATATGCGGGCTAGGGCTGCGGTCCGTTCCCGGTGAAGGCGAACTTCTGGGCGCGGAACCCGGCCCGAACCGTACCCTCTCCCGACGGATCCGGAATTTCCGGACCCGCTGCCTGGGATACGTAGATGTTGCCCTGCTGATCCACCGTAATGTTGTGAGGCAACCCCAACTGATCCGGCCCGACACCGAGACCGCCGAATTCGTCGAGGATCTCCATGTCCGATCGTCGGAGAACGACGATGGTGTGTTGACCGGCATCGGCCGCGTACAGGTATTCCTGCGCTTGGTCAGGCGACAGGGCGATCGCAATCACAGCATCGCTTCCACAGGTCCGCTCGGGCACCCATGCTGCCTGTTCCTGCACTCCGCACTCCGGCCGCAGAATGCGCTCCATGATGAACTCCCCGTTTCGACTAAATACCTGGATGCGGTTATTGTCCCGGTCACCGACATAGATCAGTCCATCACGAGAACCGCTGATTGCGTGGACGGTCTGGAACTGGCTCGACGGAGCCTCGGGCACAGTCTCAGGCGCCGCCTCTTCCTCGGCAACTTCTTCGACGCCGTCCTCTACCGGCGGAGGATCTACGGGCGCTTCCCCATAAGCGCCCCAGTGCCGTAGATACTCGCCCGTTTCCCCGTCGAACACTATGACGCGTCGGTTGTCGTAGCCGTCTGCCAGGAAGACTTCATTCGTTTCCTCATCCACCCACATGTCGGCAGGCCCCCCGAGCAATTCCGTGTCGTTGCTGCCGCCCGTCTCGTCAAACCTTCCGATGGAGAGGAGGTGCTCTCCGTCACGGGTGAACTTGTTGAGCATTCCGTAGTTGCGCGCAGTGGTCCAGACGTAGTCGTTGTGGTCGACAAAGAGGCCGTGGTTTGAACGCCACTCGCCGTCTGGACCACCCGCATCCCAGGACTGTACGAAGTTACCCTCTTCGTCCCACTCGGTGAGCAGGCCGGTTTCCAGCGTCGACGACCAAATGTGGTTACGCGCGTCTCGGTTGATCCCGATCACCTGCCCCCACTCCCAGTCCGCAGGCAGCGCGGGCCAGGTGGTATCCGGCACGAACATGGGCCCGATGTCGGCGACGACGTCGGGCGCTTCGCTCGCGGTCGGTCCCGTGCAGGATGTGAGAATCACGAGAAGGACCATCATCATCAAACTTGTGGAAAGCTTTCTGGATGCAATCATTGGTTAACTCCTTGGCTCTGGTATCGCGTGGGCGGGGAAGGGCTGGTGACGCACTCGTCGGCTGCGATTCGTAAACGCCCCGACGTATTCGTGGTGCGAGGGCCACTCGCGTCTCCTGAAGGTGGGTGGAGGTGCGCATTATACAAGAAAGAAAGAACGGACGGCGCATCGTCACCAGCGCCATAGGTTCTGTTCGGGTGTTCAATCAAGAAGACTGATCGGTCTCATTGCAAATTGGGGTTATGCGTCACGTCTCCCGTGTCGTTTACAAAGTAGCTCGCATCCCTGTTGTTGTCTGCACAAATCATCTCCATCAGATCGTACTCGGCTCGCCGCAGATCGTAGGAAACTGAAAACGGCTCGGTGAAAAAGACGGGGTCTTCGAAAGTCTCCGTCAACTGAATGGTATCGGAACCCGTTTTTTCGAATTCCCAGATCAAGCGCAACTGGTCGCTGTGCTGAACCCCTGCAGTAAACAACCAGCTTCGATCGTCGATCCCGATGGTTTCCACGATGAGCTTGTTTCCCTCGTACCGGCCGATCGAACTGCCCCACCAGGTGACGTCGAGCGGCTCCGGATGAGGGCGCCCGTCGGTGTACACCCGATGAAACTGGTGATAGATCTCAAACAGGAAAGTGACCTGCCCCTCGTTCTGAATGATCTGGTACCACATCGGCGAGTGGAAGATACGGCCCGGGCCGCTTGGCTGGCAGTAACCCGTGGGATCAAGCGCCAGATCACGATTGTCTCATCGCTCCTGAGCGAGGGCCGTAAAGGGCGGAAGGTTCCCTCCAAGGGCCCGCCGGACCGACTCCTCTCCGAGAATGCCCGTCCCCTGCCAGACGCCGTTGAGGTTCGGCATTCCTTCCGGGCCATCGGCCACGGGAGGTAGCGGAAGTTTCGCATTCTGCCCCCTGACGGCTCCCGGCCCGAAGACCAGGACGGCACCGATCAGTACCATCGCGATAACGGTGGACTCACTAGTGTTCACTTCGAACCCTCCTCCCGATTTCTAACCTGGTTTCCTATTGCGGGGCACGACCGGCAAAGAGTTGCTCCCCGTTGGCCCGGCGTATCGTCCCTATACTCATGACATTCTCGCAGCAGTAAGCACGAATGCCTTCGACCCTGACTTCATCCCCTGGCTTCAACGTATCCCTCTTCCAGCCATTTCTTGCCATGCCGATCGGGTTGCTACCAGCTTCGGCTTCCCAGTGGACCACCTCATCGTCGGACTGAGTCTCATCTACAAAAATCCAGATGTGGGGATTCCGCCAGTCTACACTGGCCACAACTCCTTCGAAGGACACCGGCAGTCGCTCGTCAAACTCAGCGGCGCGGGAATGATGTGAGAGGGTCGACGGTGGAAAGACCACTACCAGGATAAGAACGGTCAACAACACGATACGGACTCTCATCGGAAGGACCTCCTCGCTCAATATCGACTTCATCTTCTAAGATACAAGTACATACGCCGTGGACAGTGACGCTCATGGTAGTACACTCGAAATCAAAGTCAAACGAAGTTCCGAGAAGGGATTCCCAGAGGCCGAAGTGAAGTGTCAAACGCTTCTTGACAAATCAGTTACGTCAGAACTAACATGCGCCCAGAAGTCATAATCAGGCGGCCCGTACACGCTGGAATCGCTATTTCGTGCACACGGGTAGGGGACACGGCGTAACTTCCGCCCAAAAAACAGCCGCCAAGCACGAGTCCTCATGAAACGCGGCAGTCATAGCTGAGAGAGTACAGAAACAGCAGGAGGAATTTGAAATGAAACGTCCGATCATGGCCGCCCTGGCCATTGGGCTCCTGGTAGCAACCATTCCGGCTCTGGCACATCACTCGTTCACCAACTTCTGGGACCTGGAACAGACTGCTGACATCACAGGCGTGGTCAAGTCGCTGAGGCTGGTCAACCCTCACTGCGAGTTGGTGGTCACGGTAACCGATGACAACGGCGTCGCGACTGACTGGTACATCACCTCGAGGGGAACGGGCAGTGCCATACTCCGTGCAGGTTGGACCCCGGACACGTTGCCGATCGGCATGACCGTGACGGTCGAGGGCAGCCCCGCACGGCGGGCAAACTCTCCCGCATTGGTTGCCGGAAAAATCACGCGCTCTGACGGTTCCGAAGTCTGGTTTGGTGGCGGTGGCGGTATCCCCCAGGGATAACTCGTACAGCTTGCGGTTAAATTGAAGTAATTGCATGCCAGCCGGCGGCGCTCGATGTTTCCGAGCGCCGTTGCTCGTTCATCCCAAGAAATTTTCGACAACAGGAGTTTAGTCATGTCATCGATGGGTAGGAAAGTGAATCAGGGAGCACGTATCGCGTGGATCCTAGGCGCCTCGGTGGCGCTCATCATGATAATCGGCGTGGCGGACCTTCCCGCGCAAAGCAGCGTTAACGTTGAAGAAATCTTCTCACGACCCATAGGCCCCCTTCCCCCCGAAGCCTATAGCTTCATCGGAAACTGGACGCGGGATGGACAGTCGTATTCCAGAGGAGACTGCGGCTTCCTGGTGGATCAGAACGGTATCCCCAGAAACAACTGCGCCATCATCGTCGATGAAATGCCGTTGAGCGAAAGGGCATTGGCCTGGATTGAATACTTCGACGAGATCCAGTCACCGCTGTATTCCTGCGGGGCAAACACGATTCCAACTCTGCTGGGAGACGTCCTGAAGTTCCAGACCTCGCTGAAACGGGACCATATTTTCATTTACTACGAAATGGGCGGCGTCGAACGGAAGGTCTGGATCGACGGGCGGCCGCATCCACCTGAAGGCGAGCAGTTCTACCAGGGACACGCGATTGGCCGTTTTGTGGATGACGGGCTCGTGATCCACACGGCGAATTTCACGTTCGATCCGAGCGGGTTTGACGACCACGGACACATCGCGACATCGGTCGAGAAGAAAGTCACCGAGTACTACACCTTCACCAACCCGAACAGAGTGGATATCGAGATCACCGTGGAAGACCCGCAGTTCCTGACCGCGCCCTACACCTTCCATCACTACTGGATTCGGACGGATGAGGTAATGGACGGCCACTGGGAGTGCGATGCCGACTCCACTCGGAGGGAAGTGTATTACGCGTACGAGGAAAAATACCTGGACGACACCCGGAACGCTCCGCGGATCGGTTCAAACGACGACTAGCTAGAAGTTGGAATGTCGGGGCCGGCTATCCGGCCTCGACGTCGACTGGGCCCACCTCAAAGACCAAAGCCCCGTCCGCTCCCCCGTCCGCTACGACGTGGACTCCGGCGGGAATCTCACCCTGAAGAATCTTCATCGAGAACGGATTTGCGACAAGCCTCTGGATGGCACGCTTGAGCGGTCGCGCACCAAATGCGGGGTCGTAGCCTTCACGGAAGATCACTTCGCGTGCACCTGAGGTTAACTCGAACGTAATCTTCTTTTCGTCCAGATGCTCTCTCAGAATGGCGAGCTGTATGTCGATGATCTGAACGATCTCGTCGCTCCCGAGCGACTGGAAGCGAACGATGTCGTCGATGCGATTCAGGAACTCCGGCTTGAAATGAGACTGCAGGGTCTGCCGCACGTCTGTTTCCGCACCGGACACCGCAACGTTCGACGTCATGATGAGAACGGTGTTCTTGAAATCAACCGTACGGCCCTTGCCGTCAGTGAGACGGCCATCATCGAAAATCTGGAGCAGGATGTTCCAGACGTCGGGATGAGCCTTTTCTATTTCGTCAAGCAAGACAACGGAATACGGCCGGCGCCGCACGCTTTCGGTTAGATATCCGCCCTCTTCGTAACCAACGTAGCCTGGGGGCGCACCGATCAGACGGGCCACCGAATGCTTTTCCATGTACTCGCTCATATCGACGCGAACCATGTTGCGTTCGTCGTCAAACAGGAACTCGGCCAGGGCGCGGGCAGTTTCAGTCTTTCCCACTCCGGTAGGTCCGAGGAAAAGAAAGACGCCGATGGGCCGGTCTGTATCCTGCAACCCGGCACGGGCCCGGCGGATGGCGTTCGCTACGGCCAACAAGCCTTCCCGTTGACCTACGACTCTCTCTTCAAGCAGCTCTTCCATCGTGACGAGCTTTTGCACCTCGCTCTCGAGCATCTTGGTCACGGGGATCCCGGTCCACTTGGCCACGATGCGGGCGATGTCTTCCTCGTCGACTTCTTCCTTGAGCATCCGCTCGTCCTGCCCCTGATCGGCTAACCGTTGGTTGGCACCTTCGATCTGTTTTTCCAGATCGTGGATACGCCCGTATCGGATCTCTGCAACCCGACTGAGATCTCCTTCGCGTTCGGCCTGCTGCTCCTCGATCCGAGCCTGTTCAAGCTCTTCTTTGAGTGAACGAATCGCCTGGATGTCTTCCTTCTCCGACTGCCAGCGCGCTTTCATGAGCGTGGATCGCCCCTCGAGGTCACTGAATTCTTTCTCCAATTCAACCAGTCGGTCGCGAGACGCAGCGTCGTCTTCTTTGCTCAATGCCTGACGCTCGATCTCCAGCTGCACAATAGCTCGTTCGATAGTATCGATATCCACCGGCATAGAGTCGATTTGCATCCGGAGACTCGCCGCGGCCTCGTCAATCAGGTCGATGGCTTTGTCGGGCAGAAACCGGTCGGTGATGTAACGATTCGAGAGAAGAGCTGCGGCCAGGATGGCCGAGTCTTTGATCTTCACGCCATGGTGCACTTCGTAGCGCTCTTTCAATCCGCGGAGAATAGAGATGGCGTCCTCGGGCGTCGGCTCGCCGATCTGAACCTTCTGAAAGCGACGCTCCAGGGCTTTGTCTTTCTCGATGTACTTCTGATATTCGTTCAGCGTGGTCGCGCCGATGCAGCGGAGTTCGCCCCGCGCCAGCGCGGGCTTGAGCATGTTGGATGCATCCATCGAGCCCTCGGCGCCCCCGGCCCCTACGAGCGTGTGCAATTCATCGATAAACAACACCACCTGACCCGCCGCTTCTTCTATTTCCGCTAAGACGGCTTTCAAGCGGTCTTCAAATTCCCCGCGATACTTCGTCCCGGCGATCATTCCCCCAAGATCGAGAGAGACGAGTCGCTTGTTCTTCAGGGACTCGGGAACGTCGCCACCTATGATCCGCTGCGCCAGCCCTTCGGCTATTGCGGTCTTGCCCACTCCGGGCTCGCCAATGAGAACGGGATTGTTCTTGGTGCGGCGGGACAGCACCTGTATGACGCGCCGGATCTCTTCGTCTCTGCCGATGACGGGATCAAGCTTGCCCCCGCGTGCGAGTTCGGTCAGATCGTGGGAGTAGCGCTCGAGCGCCTGGTACTTTTCTTCAGGATTGGGATCGGTAATCTTCTGCGATCCGCGGATCGAAACCAGGACCTTGAGGATGGCGTCTTTAGTAACGCCGTTTGCATTGAGCAGCCGCGAAACGGCTTCGTCCTTGGCAGCCGTCATCGCAATGAGAAGGTGCTCGGTACTGACGTACTCGTCTTTGAACGCGGCGGCTTCGCTTTCAGCCGCCTGGAGGATCTTTCCAAGCTGAGGGGAGATTTGAACCTCGACTGGAGTGGCCAGACGCCCCAGCTTTGCGACCGCGTCGGCCATTCCTTCAGCCAGTTTAGAAACGTCGACGCCGAGCTTTTCGAGCACCGGAAGCACGACGCCGTCTTTTTGTTCAATCAAGGCCCAGAGCAGGTGCTCGGGTTGCACCTGCGGGTGCTGGTGCTGGGCGGCATGCGCCTGGGCCGACCCAAGCGCCTCTTGCGCCTTCTGTGTGAATCTGTCGAAACGAATCATGGTGTCCGACCTCGATCAGCTCTCGATCTTGATCTGTTTTGGCTTCGCTTTCTGTGTTTTCGGAAGAGCGATCGTCAAAACACCTTCCTTGTAATCGGCCCGGATCTTGGAGTCGTCCACAACGGCCGGAATCGAGAACGAGCGGCTGAATCCGCCGTACGCCCGCTCGATTCGATGGTAATTTTCGTCCTTGGCCTCTTTTTCGAACTGCCGGTTCCCTTTAAGTGTGAGCACGTTGTTCTCCAGATTCAGTTCGATGTCCTTCTGGTCCAATCCCGGAACCTCGGCCTTGACGACGATCTCGGTATCATTCTCGTAGATATCCACGGCGGGACTCCACGACGTTGTGCTGGAAGGTTCATCAGCCCTCCATCGATGATTGGCATCTTCAAAGAGCCTATTCATCCGATCCTGTAACATATTGATGTCTCTAAAAGGATCCCATCGAATGACTGCCATCACTTCAACCTCCTTCAGAATTTAGTCTTAAAGAATAATATAACCTGAGTGTCTGAATGTCAATCTTGGTAGCTTTTTTTCTTCCTTACACACTATCCTTTTTATAATGATATACTTATATAGGAATGGGCCTGCCGACTGCGGCGGTCATCATTACATATATGGGCTCCAATACAACTGGTAACGGTCCAGACACAACGCGGCCTGTCCTTTCGCTTACCGACTACGACTACGATTTACCCAGCAATCGCATCGCCGAAACGCCTGCTCGGCCACGCGACCGGTCCAGGCTGCTTGTCGTCGACCGGAAAGGCCGTAATTGGACGGATTCAATGTTTCAACATCTGCCGAAACACCTCAAACGCGGCGACTTACTGGTTCTGAACAACACGCGGGTCCTGAAGGCCCGTATCTTCGGTGTCCTCGAGCGCACGGGCCGGGGTGTCGAAATACTGTTCGCCAATCCAGTCGACCGACACTCCTGGGAAGCCATGCTCCATCCGGGACGACGGGTCCGGCAGGGCGACCGGGTCCTCCTTGAAAGCGAAGAGAACGAAATAATCCTCGAGGTCGGCGCGCGCCAGGCGCATGGTCTGCGGGTTCTTTCGCAGACAGACATCTCCGGGACGACGATTGCAGGGATCCTTGAAGAACAGGGCCACCTACCGCTGCCGCCCTATATCGACCGGGCTGACGGCCCCGAAGACGCTACCGACTACCAGACCGTCTATGCCAACAACGCCGGCGCCATCGCCGCCCCAACTGCGGGCTTGCACTTTACCCAGGATGTCTTCGACAAGCTTGAAGACGCCGGGATTGAAACGGTGGAACTGACGTTACATGTCGGCATCGGCACGTTCATACCCGTACGCACCCAAGATCCCGCTAAACACCAGTTGAAAGCAGAACGCTTCGAGATCTCCGAAGAGGCTGCCGAAAGCCTGAACGCCGCCCGGGCCGAGGGCCGGCGCCTTGTCGCCGTGGGGACAACCACAACACGGACGCTCGAGTACGTTTTCGCTAGACACGGTCGCTTCGTAGCCGGGAGTGGTGAGACCGACCTCTACATCCTCCCCGGGTACCGGTTTTCAGCGATCGACGGACTCCTGACGAACTTTCACCTACCGAGATCGACTCTGCTCCTCCTGGTTTCCGCTTTTGCCTCGCGCGAGCTGGTTTTCGACGCCTACCGCCACGCTATCGAACACGACTATCGCTTCTACAGCTACGGTGATTGCACGCTGTTTCTGTGACCCATGGAAATTCCGTATATGGTTGACACGTTTGGAGCTTCAGATATAATGCGGCCGTCCAAACTTTACGGAAAATGAAGACGAAGAAAAGAGCGGCCAGCTTAGAAACTGAATCCCGTCGACGGCCCTCCTTTTTGCGCTTTCTGAAGTGGGACGAGCAACAGTTACACATGTAAAAGGAGCGGAGAGGCATGAGCAAGGAAACAGGCAAGGTTAAATGGTTTAACAACAAGAAGGGTTTCGGATTCATTGAACGGGCCAGCGGCGGGGATGTGTTTGTCCACTATTCAGCCATAGAGTCGGATGGCTACAGGACGCTCAAAGAAGGCGAAGACGTTGAGTTCACTATCACGGAAGGACCCAAAGGCTTTCAAGCCGAAAACGTGACAATGACTGACGCCGAGTAGACGACACAATTTCTTTTTCTACGGAAAACAGGACCCTGCGAAGCGATTCGCAGGGTCTTCTTGTTGTATAAGGTAAACAGATGTCGGATCTTTACAGCCTGCGACCTGAACTGGAGTTTTCGACGCAGACGCAGCACGGCAAGAAATATGTTGTCGTGAAAGATCCGGTGACGAAACGCTACCTGCGCTTCACCGAGAATCAGGGCATCATCCTCGATCCTCGAACTGATCCGCGAGCCGATCGATCTGGAATCGCTGGCCAGCGCGGCGGCGAGCAGATTCGGTGTCCCCGTTAAAGCGGAATCACTCGAAGGCCTGCTCCATTCCCTCGAGCAGAAGCAACTTCTCGACACACCCGAAGTCCATGAGCAGATCGCTGAATTCACGGCGAGAAAGCCCAAAGACCAGAACCTTCTCTACTATCGGCTTTTTTCTTTGAACGCAGAACGTGTCTTCGAATGGTTGTTTCCGAAGGTGCGCTGGTTCTTCACTCCTACGTTCCACGTCTTTGCAGTGCTGATTATCCTGACTGGATTCTTCATTAGCTTTTCGAACGGCGCACGGCTGGGCAACCAGGTGGCGTCGCTGATCAGCGTGTACGGGTTCCTGATGATTTGGGTCGTCGTGGTGTGCGTGGTGACAATGCACGAGTTCGCGCACGGACTGACGTGCCGTTACTTCGGAGGCAAGGTGCGCGAACTCGGTTTCATGCTGATCTACTTCGCGCCTGCCCTGTATTGCGACGTGAGCGATTCCTGGATGTTTCCCCGACGGCGCGACCGGATGTGGGTGACGTTTGCCGGCGGTTACTTCCAGCTGGTGATATGGGGACTGGCGCTGATCGTGTGGCGCATCGTGGCGGAAGACACGTTCATCGGCCAGATTGCATTAATGATTATTTTGTTCGCCGGACTCCAGACCCTGTTCAACTTCAATCCGCTGATCAAGCTGGACGGTTACTACATTCTGAGCGACTACCTCGAGATCCCGAACCTTCGGGCCAAGGCCTTTCAGGCGGTCCAGGCCTGGATCGCCGGTAAGGCAGAACCATTGATCAAGGGCGAGCACCGCCGGGCACTGCTCCTCTACGGCGGGATTTCTCTGACCTTTTCAACGTTACTGCTTGCACTGGTTTACGTTAACATCTTTATGCTGACGACCTCGTACTGGAATTTTGCGGGGCTCGTGGGTTTTGCGATGTTTGCAGGCTTCACAATCAAACGCACCGCTATCGAGCCGGTCGCTGCAGCCAAGGCTGTGGGGGCGCGAGTCGCCCTCAGGAAGTATCGCAACCTGGGTATTGTCGGCGTCCTGTTGCTAGTGACGATCTTTTTCCCGTGGACCCTGAAGATTCGTGCGGACTTCACCATCCTTCCGAACGAAGTAAGGGTTGTGCGTTCCCAAACCGAAGGGACAGTGAGGGAGACCATGGTCGGCGAGAACGACCACGTCAATGAAGGCGAACTCATTGCCGTGCTGTACGATTTCGACAACGAACGAAACCTCTCTCTAATCGACGGTGGGCTGGCACAGAAACGGGCCGAACTAGATCTGCTGGAGACGGGGCCACGCGACGAAGAAGTGGACCGCGCTGAACGGTTGGTGGACACGAAACGGCAGGAGTTGAATAACGTCCGGAGAAATCTTCAGCAACGTAACCAGCTGGAACAGACCCTGACGAGGGAACAGACGGAACTGCAGCTGGCGGATATCGAGTTTCGGCGGACGCGCGATCTGTTCGAGGAGGGACCGGGACCGCGCATCGATATGGAGAAAGCCGAAACCGAACTCCAGATCCAGCAGAGTGCCGTGGCCGAAACGGAAGCTTCACTCGACATCCTGACCGAATCCAACGACCGCGAAGAAGACCTCAAGGAGCGGGAGTTGGCCGAGGCGGAAAGCGCGCTCGCGCTTCTAATGGCCGGGTTCCGGTCCGAGGAAATCCAGCAAACCCAGGCAGAGGTCGAGATGCTGGAGTCGCAACAGAAGATTCTGACTGATGAAATCAAGAAGAACCGGATCGTAGCACCGATCTCGGGAACCGTCGTCACGCCGTTCGTCGAGCGTCTCCTGAACCGGCACGTGTTGCCAGGCGAAGAAGTGGTCCGAATCGTGGATGTGAACCGTGTCTGGGCCGAGTTGCTTGTTCCGGAAGAGGAAATGGTCGACGTCGATCCCGGTAGCCGCGTCGTCTTGAAAGTCCGCTCTTACCCTGCGATCGACTACGAAGGAGAGGTGGACTTCATCGCTCCTGTAGCGGAAACGGTTAACGGCGAACTCTTCGTCAAAGTCCGCACCCTTATGAGTCGCACTCGAACGGGTCTGTGGGAGGAGTGGGAGGAGCTGTCGAACGAGAATGGCGCCCTGAAAGAGGAAATGACCGGCGTGGCCAAGATCTATGCCGACAGCCGACCGATAATCCAGGTAATGACGCGCGGGTTTGTCCGCCTGATTCGGACCGAATTCTGGCACCTCCTGCCCTAGTCCATCCCATTCAGAACACGCAATTTTCGCGCTTTCCCGATCACAGGGGCACGCGAGAATCAAAGTATTTTAGTAATTCTAGTATTTTTCCCCTGTTACCCACTTCTTAATGTACTGAAGGCGATAAACCACTTGTAAGGGCAAACCCGTCGAAAGGCGAGGACGCAAAGCCACAGGCTAAGGGCTCGAAAGAATCGAGGCTATGCCCGTCGGGCCGCCAGGTGAAGGAAGCGGCAGCTACTGAGCACGGAGCCTTCTGCCCTCCTTTATTTAGCAACGAGTTCCTTTACAAGACAAAGGCAAATCCGCCGAAAGGCGGGGACGCAAAGCTTACGAGGCTAACGTTTTTTCGGTCGGGCACGATGCCCCGTTCGAGAAGCCATGTCGGTCGGGCTGCCGAGTTTTTGGGGATCATTGAACCCAAAATCCAAATCTGGAGGTAGTCCATGTCGTATGGCGTGATCTGGGTGTAGCCCAGAAGTGAGACTTCGAATGGTGCCGCGCAGCATCGCAAAAGATGCGCGCGAAGAGAAAATCTTTCGTTTTATAACCGTCCCTGGAGAATAATGATGGCCGAAAACAAAGTCGCTACCCTTGATGTCGAGATTGAAATTGAAGAGTTGGAACAGAAGATTGCTCCGAGTGAGATATGGTGGCCCTTCTAGCATTCTCTTAAAATTGACGTGTTCGGCAGGAGGTTTTCTTGCCCATCCTCCTGCTGAACAAGCGTCAAGGGAGTATCCCCTGACGTGAAGTGGCAAAATATAGAACCCGGGCTTAAGAAATATCTCCTCGGAATCTACGTAGTCGGTGCTCCTCTGGCACTACTTTGTCTTTTCGCGCCCGGAAACAAATTCACGCCTCAATGGGCATTCCTTACGCTAGCTGTACTTTTCGTAGCTACCGTTGGAGTCCGCCTCCCTAAGACCGATAGTGCCCTCATATCCATGGGGTGTGTATTCCGCTGAACGTGATCAGCAGTTCCGGGATCCTGATCACGGATTCCGGTGATTGTGATCACCCGCCGGAGCGAAGCGAAGTTTAGGATCTCAGTTTAGACCTCCCGAAGTCCACGATTCTTGTTTGAATCCTTTCATAACGTTGTTGTTGGTCGCCGGGCCTGTGTGTAAATGTGGGAAAGTCGCAGGCTTTTCCAAGGCTGTGGGAATCCACGTGTTTTGTGGATTTCCATAGGCGTCATTTTCCACAGGCCACTGGTTTGTCTTGTTCCGTTCCGTTTTCATTCCGACTCGCTGGAGGATGCTTTTGGCGCGGTCCGGGTGCGTCTCATCGAACGCCCCTTGAGTTCGATGCGGTGCGCATTGTGGAGGAGGCGATCGCAGATGGCGTCGGCCTGGTTGGGGTCGCCGATGGCGCTGTGCCAGTCGGCGACCGGGAGCTGGCTGGCAATCAGGATGGCGGAGCGTTTGCTACGTTCCTCCACGACTTCGATCAGGTCCCGGCGTTCGGAGTCGCGTAGCGGAGCCAGGAGCCAGTCGTCGATGGCCAACAGATCGGCCTTGGCCAACCGGGCCAGAACTCGGGTGTAGGAGCCGTCTCCACGGCCGACCGCCAGGGTGTGCAACAGCCGGGGCATGCGGACGTAGGTGGCGTTGAAGCCCTGCCGGCAAGCACGTTCGACGAAGGCCGAAGCCAGGAAGCTCTTTCCGATGCCTGTTGGACCGGTAATGATGAGATTGTGCCGGTCCTGGACCCATCCGCCCGAGCCCAGGGCGAGGACTTGGGAACGGTCCAGACTGCGACGATGTTTGAAGTCGACGTTTTCCAGCGATGCGGTCGTGTAGCGCAGCTTGGCCGCGCGCAGGCGCCGGGTGAGCTTGCGGTGCTCCCGAGCGGTCCATTCCTCATCGATCAGCAGGCCCAAACGTTCCTCGAAGCTGAGATCGGTGTACTGATTCGAGATGCGTTGCTGATCCAGGGCCGCGACCATGGCCGATAGCTTCATCTGGTTCATCTTCTCCAGGGTCTGTTCCATTAGCATCAGTGCGTCTCCTCCGGATCCGCATAGTAGGCGGCGCCGCGAATGTTGTCGTGATGGGGTGTGGGTGGGGTTTCGGTTTCCTCGAACGGCAACCGGTCCTGGGCCGAGGACAGGATGTTCTTGACGGTGCGGTAGCTATAGGACCGCAAGTGCAGTGCCCGTGCGCTAGCGGCTTCGAGCCGCTCGGCGCCGGAACGGCGCCCCAGACTCATCAATCCCAGACAGGCCCGGTACCCCTGTTCCGGATGCGGCCACCGTTTCATGATCTCCTCGACCAGGCGGCCGGTCTTGGGGCCGGTCTGCTGGGCCCAATGGATCAGCCGGGACGGGGTCCATTCCGCATGGGCCCGATGGGCACTGGGCATATGTTCCGATAGTGTCGAGGGCTGGTGATCGTAGCGGCGGCGATGAGAGGTGACGCGCCGGCCTTTGTGGTACACCTCGACAATGGACGCGGTGTAACGGGCTTCCAGCGTCTGGTGGATCAACTGGTAGGGCACGCTGTAAGGATGGCGATCCACGCTAATGTGGTAGTCGATGTTGACCCGACAGTCCTTCCATTCGGCCTGTTCATATCGGTGGGTCGGCAGTGACTGTAATGCCGGTCGATCCAGTCGCTCATAGAGTTCCAGACGGGACACTCGAAGCTTTTGCATTGGCCGCTGGTTCAGTTCCACCAGCAACTCCCGGATCGCCTCGTTCAAGTCTGCCAGACTGAAGAATGTTCGATTCCTGATCTTCGCCAGAATCCAGCGCTGCGCCAGAAGGACGGTTGATTCGATCTTGGCCTTGTCCCGGGGTTTCCGTGGTCGGGCCGGAATGACGACTGCGCCGTAGTGTTCGGCCGCATCTTGGCAGGTGCGGTTCACGCCGGCTTCATAGCGGCAGGACTGGGTAATCGCACTCTTGAGTTGGTCGGGAACCCAGATCCGGCTCGATCCGCCGAAGAACTCCACCATGCGGATATGCACACCGACCCAGTCGGGGAGTTTCTGGCTCGGAGTCGCTTCGGCATAGGTGTAACCGCTGGCGCCCAGCACGGCCACGAACAACTCGACTGCAACAGCTTCGCCCGTGTGTGGATCCGTCAGCTGCGGCCGTTTGCCGGAAAAGTCGATGAAGGCCTTCTCTCCGGCGCGATGCACCTGTCGCATCGAGGGCTTCAGTTTCTGGGCCCAACGCCGGCAGATCTCACAGAACTGGCTGTAGGCATATCCTTCCGGATGCGCTTCCCGGTACTCTTCCCACAGCAGGTGCAGCGTGACTCCCACACGCTTCAACTCCTGGTGGATCCGTTCCAAATCCGGAGGCACTCGTTCCCTCGAGCCTGGTCCCGCGTGGGGAAACAGCCGCGCTTCCAGGGCTGCATCGTCCAGATCCTCTGGAAGCGGCCATTCCAGCCCCGCCTCTGCCGCTCGTCGGACGTACTCCGATACCGTCCCGACTCCCACTCGGCAGGCTCGGGCGATGGCCCGGTGGCTGAGTTCCTGTTCGTATTTGAATCGTAGAATCTCGCGTGACTGTCTCATCGATAGCCGTTTTGCTCCCATCAAGTTCTCCTTCCTGTAAGGAGAACCTAGCAGGTAAAACTTCGCTATCGACGGGTGATCATGATCGCCGGAATCGGTGATCATGATGACCGGAATCAGTGATCACAATCCCGGAATTGCTGATCACCTTGGATCGGAATCAGTGATCACGATCGACCGGAATACGCATGTTTGATTGATATCGGGTTTTGGGGTGCGGATCCAGAGCAGTTGTTCCAGATCCACCCCCATGTGGGCTGCAGATGAGGGGTCGAAAACCCCGGCAGGATCGATAAAAGCGCAAACTTCTTCTTTTCCAGTGACTTCGGCAAGGGTAGAGAGCAAAAGGCTGGTCCGCCCTGACGAGTCCGGGCCAAAGATCTCGGTAATCCGGCCTCGTGGCAAGCCATGGGACAGCGTGTCGACTTCCTGGATTCCTGTAGAAATCGTTTCCGGTTGGGAGGTGACAGGTTGATTGAAAGCGAACGGGCTCTGCTCAAAGGAAAGTTTTGATGGTGTGCGATTCGGCGCAGAACGCATTCGGGATTTGTACCAAACATTTGTTTGGTAGTCAATCCAAAAGGGGTCAGAGCCCTAATTCCCCAATTTCTCCTTACAGCTTTTACAGGAACTCGCAAAACCTCTTGTGTTAAACGGCGAATTGCTTTTTATTTTGCCAGCCCTCCTCGATTTCAGCCCTAAAAAAATTATGCCGCGATTTACTCGAGTGGTCGTTCCCGGTCTTCCTCATCACATTACCCAACGCGGAAACCGACGAACGGCGACTTTCAATGACTCTAGAGACTGTGAAATTTACATGCGTTTGCTCGGGGAATATGCCGAGCGACACAGATTGGGTATCTGGGCCTATGTTCTGATGAGAAATCACGTCCATTTGGTAGGAGTACCGGAAGATGAAAATTCATTGCCCGCAACGATCCGGGATGCTCATAGCGCTTACGCTACGTATTTCAATTGGACGTATGGTGCCGTTGGTCATCTCTGGCAAGGGCGTTTCTTTTCGTGCGTGTTGGATGCCAATCACCTTCGAAATGCTGTGAGGTATGTCGAACTCAATCCTGTTCGTGCAGGGATTGTTCCCCGTGCGGAAGATTACGAATGGTCTAGTGCGGGCGCTCACTGTGGAATACGACTCGATACGCTACTTACGGACGAATTTCCACCCGGTTCATGGCCAAAAGATTGGTCTGCCTGGCTCGAAGAAGGTGAGTCGGCCGAGAAGACATCTCTGATCCGCAGTCAGACGCTTTCAGGGCGACCTTGGGGTTCTGAGCGCTTTGTACTCGAATTGGAAGGCCGTTTGGGCCGAAGAATCCGCCCACGCAAACGTGGTCGTCCAGCGAGTAAAAATGAATCGATTCTGGATCATGAGATGGCGGGGTAAATGGAGAAATAGGGCTCTGACCCCAATTTAATTTTTGAGTTTGTCGAAGTACTGGGCCCGGAATTTGGCGACCTTGGGGCTGACGACGAACTGGCAGTACGGTTGACTCGGGTTCTGCCGGAAATATTCGTTGTGGTAGTCCTCGGCGGGGTAGAACTGTTCCAAGGCTGTTAACTCAGTCACGACAGGGTCGGAAAAGACCCGGGCCTGGTCCAGTTCTTCGATGACGGCCTGTGCAGTTTCCCTCTGCTCGTCGGAATGGTGGAAGATGACCGAGCGGTACTGTGTGCCGACATCGTTGCCTTGGCGGTTGAGTGTGGTCGGATCATGGATCGAGAAAAAGATCTGCAGCACTTCCCGGTAGGATGTCACTGACGGATCGAAAACAACCTGGGCGACTTCGGCATGTCCGGTCGCCCCTGAGCAGACCTGCTCATAGGTAGGGTCCGGTCGAGCACCTCCGGAATAGCCGGATTTAACGGAGTGTACGCCCTCAAGCTGTTCGAACACGGCTTCGAGGCACCAGAAGCACCCCCCTCCAAGCGTTGCGGTCTCTGTTGATGGATTGCCCATAGGGAATCTCGACTGGGTTGATTTTTACCACTTCTTTGACTTAGCCTTCAAGTCGCGATGCGCATACCCATTGCATTGTGCCTGGTCTTTGTTTTTGCCGTCTCCGCTTCGGCTCAGGTGGACATTTCGGTCCTCCCGGCCTCGGTATACGTCGAAGATCTGGGCGGCGATATTGTTCCTGTCGAGAGAGTTTTCTTCCATCTCATATTCCACAATACCTCTTCCGAGCCGATTGAATTTCAGTGGGTACGGTTTGATCTAGTCGGGACTGCGGGAGGTGTCGTTTCCGGCCAGTTCTCAGGCCCGGCTCTGATCGAGCTCTTTGATAACTCGGTGGAACGCCGCCGTATCGAAGCGACACCCCCGGGTACCCTTGTTTTGGGGTCGAATGAAAGGAAAGCGCTTTCGGATGTTTCCTTTGAGTTGCCGTCGGGTTTGATGGGCCAGACCCTGATCGTCGAGACAGAGTTCCGCCAGGGCGAGGACGTTGCTTCCAGCAAGGTATCAATTCCATTAACGGCAATAGACAGCTTTGTTGGCCGCCTGCCCTTCGACGGTAGCTGGTACCTGGCGGCGGAACATAGTGCCCTGGATAACCACAAGCGTTTCGTGGCCGAAGCATTTGCCTATGACTTTCTCAAGATCGGTTCTGATGGCAAGAGCTATGGAGGCACCGGCGGTCGCAACAGCGATTACTTTGCCTACGGTCTGGACGTACTTGCCGCGGCCGACGGGGAAGTCGTCTACATGCGAAATGACATCCCTGAAAACGTCCCGGGCCAGGCCATGGCGGCCACGCCAGGGGGCAACGCCATTGTCATTCGCCACAGCAAAAGCCTCTACACCTATTACGCGCATATGCGCCCAGGGGGTATGAGAGTGGGTGTCGGAGAGCAGGTTCTGGCAGGGGAGCCCATCGGTGAGGTCGGCAACTCCGGCGATTCAGTCGAACCCCACATACATTTCCACGCGATGAGCGGCTCCGACCCTGGATTAGGTCCCGGCATTCCGGCGCTGTTTGAGAACTGGATTTCGAACGCTTATGGACGGCGGGCGATTGTCCGGCAGTTGGGAACGATTCCGCGTGGGGATTTTGTCGAGCAGCCTTAGCTTCTTCCGAAAATAGCCTCAACGGGAGTCGAATGGCTTTCCAAGTGGCTGAAAATTATCGGGGTTCTGCTTTTTCTCATCGTTCTTCCCATCATTTTCTCATCGAGCCCCCGATTCTCGACGTCCGAGAAGATGATTTCTAGGACTTGAACTCGCAAATTACTGCACCGGCAGGCGTTCCTTCAGGCATAAACCCATCTCGGCTGCATTCACTCCGCTGGCTTGCTGCTATTGAAGATGTCCTGCGTGATCTTCCACGAACCGTCCGGCCCTCGCCCCCAGGACTCTAAGTATTTGAAAGTCTCTTCGATAGCAGGTCCTCCGGTCTTAGGCACAAGAGTCACGGTCCCTACACCCCTTCTAACCGCCAAGTCGCCAACGATCGTCAACTCGTCGGTCTGATCCGTCATTGTCACATCGAAAGGGCCAAAAAACTCTTTAGCCATATAGTCCCGGATCTCTTCGGGTGTTGATTTGCACCCAAAACTGATCCACTTAAAGCGGGTATTTGCATCGAAATTTGACCCACGTGTATACCCATTCCTGCCGATTAACAGAGCAGGAGGGCAAAGGAGTGATAGACGTGGCGATATTGAGTGTGATCAGACGCTGGCATGTACGAGAGGGCGTATCGATTCGAGAGATCAGCAGGCGAACGAAGCTGTCGCGCAATACGATCCGGAAGCACTTGGCGAGCGGCGCTCTGGAGGCGGTCTATCCGAAGCGCAGGAGCCGGAGCAAAGTGGACGGCTACGCCGAGTTGCTGGCGTCGTGGCTGAAGCGGGAATCGGCCCGGGGTCGCAAGGAGCTGCGTAATCTCAAGCAGCTGCACGGCGAGTTGATGAAGCTTGGCTACACGGGGTCCTATGACCGTGGTGTTTGCGCCCGGCGAAGCGTTCCAGTTCGACTGGAGCGAGGACTGGGTGGTCATCGGCGGTGAACGCACGAAGCTGATGGTGGCGCAGTTCAAACTCTGCCACAGCCGGGCGTTCATGCTGCGGGCTTATCCGCTACAGTCCCACGAGATGCTGTTCGACGCCCACAACTATTGTCTGGCGGCGTTGGGCGGTGTGCCCCGGCGGGGCATCTACGACAACATGAAGACAGCGGTGGACCGAGTGGGCCGAGGGAAGGCCCGGGTGGTCAACGCCCGGTTCAAGGCGATGGTGAGCCATTTCCTGTTCGAAGCGGAGTTCTGCACGCCTGGCGCCGGATGGGAGAAAGGCCAGATCGAGAAGAACGTCCGGGACGCGCGGCCCCGTCTGTTCCATGACGCGCCTGAGTTTGCTGGCTTCCGTGACGTGAACGTGTGGCTTGAGCGGCGATGCCGGGGTCTCTGGGACGAGATCCATCACCCGGAGCAGCCCCAGCGTACAGTCGCCGAGGTCTGGGCCGATGAGCACGCGCATCTGATGCGCATGCCGACGCCGTTCGATGGCTTTGTCGAGCACACCAAGCGTGTTTCTCCGGCCTGCCTTATCGCCTTCGCGCGTAATCGCTACAGCGTGCCGGCCGCGTTTGCCAACCGGCCGGTCAGTGTCCGCGTCTACGCCGAACGCATCGTGATTGCCGCCGAAGGCCAGGTCATCGCTGAGCATCCGCGGGTGATCGCGCGCGGGCGCGACTGCCGGTCAGGGCGAACCGTCTACGACTGGCGCCACTACCTGAGCGTCCTCCAACGAAAACCGGGCGCGTTGAGGAACGGCGCTCCCTTCGCCGAGCTTCCCCAACCTTTCAAGCGCCTCCAGGCGGCGCGGCTCAAGCGACCTGGCGGGGACCGGGAGATGGTGGAGATCCTGGCGCTGGTGCTGCACCACGATGAGCCGGCGGTGCTGCGTGCCGCCGAGATCGCACTCGCAGCCGGGGCCGCCTCCAAGCAACATGTGCTCAATATCCTGAGCCGGTTACTGGAAGCCTCGCCGCCCAGCCTCATCGATATACCCGATGCGTTGACACTGCTCAATGAACCGAAGGCCGATGTTCATCGCTACGACCGCTTGAGAGGAGATGGCCATGTCATCTGAATCTCTGGTCAGCGCGCTGAGGTCGCTCAAACTCCATGGCATGGCGCAAGCGGTCGATGAACTCGCGCGGCAAGGCGCTCCGGCTTTCTCAAACATAGAGCCCATGCTCCACACCTTAACCGAGGCCGAGGTCGCCGAGCGCGAGGTCCGCTCCATCAACTACCAGATGAGGACCGCCCGCTTCCCAGCCTATCGCGACCTCTCCAACTTCGACTTCAATGAAAGCCCCGTTGATGAGGCACTGCTCAGCTCACTGTATCGATGTGACTTCGTCGCCGACGCTCACAACATCGTGATGATCGGCGGACCGGGCACCGGCAAGACCCATCTCGCCACGGCCATCGGCGTGCAGGCCATCACTCACCATCGCCTCAGAGTCCGGTTCTTCTCCACTATCGAACTCGTCAACACGCTGGAACAGGAGAAAGCCAAGGGTAAGACTGGGCAGATCGCCAACCGGCTCCTGCAAGTCGATTTGGTCATTCTCGATGAACTCGGCTATCTGCCGTTCTCGCAGGCCGGCGGCGCCTTGCTGTTCCACCTGCTGAGCAAACTCTACGAGCGCACCCGCAGGGTCCTCACCACCAACCTTGCCTTCGGTGAATGGCCCCGGGTCTTCAACGACACGAAGATGACCGCCGCGCTGCTCGACCGCCTCACCCACCATTGCCACATCGTCGAAACCGGCAATGACAGTTACCGTTTTAGAAACAGTTCCACACACACAAAGGAGACTAAACCCCGGAAAAACCCCAACCCATGAGCCATAATCCGGCTCTCTAACCCGGGTCAATTTTCAATGCAAAACCCGGATCACTTTTCCGTGCAAATTAACACTTCGGGCCCATTCAGTGACGGCAGATTGGGCGGCATTAAGACCGCATCTGGTGTGTACAGCGACGCCCATAGGTCGGCGTCGGAAGAGTTTGCCGCTGTCATAAGCAGTTTGCATGCATTCCGAATCGCGTCGGAATCATTCTGAAATTCAGGCTTGGTCATGGATAAACCTCCATTCAGTCTGTTCGCTGTCCTGAAATACAGCTTTTGTTGCTAATCGCTACGGGACCGGGCACCCGTTCCGCGTCCAGCCGGAAGGATCGCCTCCGGCCAAGGAAGCATCCATTTCCGGAGTTACATGGTCCCAGTCAGCAATTGTCTTCTTCATGTTCTTAGTCGCCAAATCGAACGTCAAGGACACGGCGGAATGAATTGATCGTCACGGTTCGATGATTGTACGTGAAGCCCGGTACGCCGGGGACCCGAATCAGAGTGGCGGCGTGTGAACCGCCCCCAATTGCGCCCGGGCGGCAATCAACCCCCGGATCGGCATCAGTTCGCTAAACTGACAGAAGATAGATAAATATGCCTCATTAAACTGTCCTAGAATGCGTAAGCGCAAAGAAAAGGGGACAAGCATGCATCTTGACGGCGACACACTGACGGTTGATCAGCTGGCAGAAGCTGCGCAACAGAACACCAGGGTCGACATTTTTACTGAACAGGCTGCGCGCGTAAAAGCATCGCGCGACCTTCTGGATGGCTTCGTAAAGTCGGGACGAACAATCTATGGAGTGACTACTGCTGTCGGCGGATTCGTCAACTACCTCATTCCCGAAGAACTGGCCGAAAAACTGCAGAACAACATTCTGCGAGGAGTTGCGACGAATGTCGGCGATGATCTCGACGACGTCTATGTGCGCGCGGCGATGCTTTGCCGCATCAACTCGCTCGGCCGCGGTGTGTCGGCCATCAGTCCCGAAAACTTCGAGAAGTACATTGCTGTTTATAACGCGGGCATCGTTCCATGCGTTCCGGAGCAAGGCTCCCTCGGTGCGAGTGGCGATCTCGGGCCGCTCGCGCATATCGCGCTGGTCGTCACCGGCGCATGGCGTGCCAAATACGACGGCGAAATCATGCCCGGAGGAGAGGCCCTGAAACGCGCCGGCCTCGAGCCTGCACGGCTTTCTTACAAGGAAGGCCTCGCCATGATCAATGGCACTTCGATGATGGTCGGTGTCGCGGTGCCGGTCATCTATCGCACGAAGAAACTGCTGAAACAATCCGCATTGGTGGCAGCACTAACGCTCGAAGCACTGCGCGGCAAAATCATGCCCTACCACCCAGCGGTACATCGCAACAAACCCCACCCCGGGCAGCTCAAAGTGGCAGATGCGATCTGGACGGCGCTCGGCGACAGCAAGATGGTCGTGCAGGACGAGGAAGTTGATGTCTGGCTATCATCGATGCGGACCGGTGAAGTGCAGGGTATGGATCAACAGATTGAAGACGCTTACTCGCTACGCGCCGGCGCTCAGATTCTGGGCCCGTCGGTGGATGCGCTCTGGCAGGCTGACCGCACCCTGCAAATCGAAATCAATTCCACCAACGACAATCCCCTCGTCATCGTCGAGGAAGGCGATGCATTCCACAATGCACATTTTCATGGCCAGTATGTCAGCCAGGCGATGGACCACATTTCGATCGCACTGACAAATGCCTGTAATCTGCACGACCGGCGGATCGATCGTTATCTCGATCCTTTCCATAATAACGGCTTGCCGCCCTTCCTCTGCAAGGAGGACCCTGGCATTCGTCACGGCCTGATGGGAATCCAGTATTGTGCGTCCTCGATCATGGCTGAAATGCGATCGCTTTGTCATCCGGTCTCGATCCAGACGCTGACCACGACCGGAGATTTCCAGGATCACGTGTCCATGGGACTGGTTGCGGCGCGGCGTGCGCGCGACATGCTCAACATCAGCTACGCGGTGCCCGCAGTTGAACTCATGTGTGCCTGCCAGGCAGTGGACCAGCGCGACGGTGGCGCTCGGCTATTGAGTACCGTTACGCGCAAGATTTACAATATGGTTCGTGAGGTGGTTCCCTACCTGGATCACGATGAATCGCTGACCGATCACATCGAGGCTGCCGCAACCTTACTGCGGAACGGCCGCCTGCTCGAAGCGCTGCCGGACGGTGATCTTGACTGGGACGCGTGAATCGAATTACCGAAAAGGCAAGAGCAATGTTTGACCAGGTTGAGATTCCCTACGGCTGTTACTGGTCTACGCCGTTCGTGCGCTGGCAGGGCGCGCTGCAGCACTTACACGCTGTCAAGTTCGCAGCTTACGTCGCCCGCCGGGAACTCGACAAGCGCAACATTGATCCGAAAATATTTGATGCCGGCGTGCTCGGCATCTCTGTTTATCAACACCAGTCTTTTTACGGTACACCCTGGTTCATGGGTTTGCTCGGAGCGCCACAAGCGCCGGGGCCAACTGTGTCGCAAGTCTGTGCATCTGGCGTAAGGGCATCGGTCCTGGCTTCGATGGAAATCGCGAGCGGCCTTGCCCAAACCGTTTTGGCGGCAACCACCGACCGTTGTTCGAACGGGCCGCACACCTATTATCCCGCACCAGAGGCGCCAGCAGGTACCGGTGTAACCGAGGACGTCGTAATCGACAGCTTCGGGTGCGATCCGCTCGGTGGGCACTCAATGATACAGACCGCTGAAAACGTTGCCGCCAAACATTCGATTTCAACAGCCGAGCAACACGAAGTCGTGCTGCTTCGATATGCGCAATACAAAGACGCGCTCGCCGACAACCGTGCGTTTCAGAAGCGGTACATAGAATTGCCTTTTCGAGTTCCGGACCCACGATTTCGCACGACAGCCGAGGAGATCGACGGCGATCAGGGGATTTTTGCGTCAACGGCCGACGGCCTCGCAAAACTTCAGCCCGTAATCGACGGCGGTACGGTGACGTTTGGCGGCCAAACGCATCCCGCTGATGGCAACGCTGCCATGATAATCACGCGCCGCGATCAGGCGCGCGAACTAGCGACTGATAATACCGTGCGAATTCGCATCCTGAGTGCCGGCCAATCGCGCGCACAATTGGGATTCATGCCGGAGGCACCTTATGGCGCAGCCCATGCGGCACTTGAACGGGCGGACCTGTCATTCAGGGACATGGACGCTATCAAGACGCACAATCCGTTTGCCGTGAACGACATCATCTTCGCCCGTGAAGCCGGAGTATCCCTCGAAGATATGAACAATTTCGGCTGCTCGCTAATCTGGGGCCATCCGCAGGCACCGACCGGAATGCGGCTGATTATCGAACTGATCGAAGAACTTGTAATGCGCGGAGGTGGGCGCGGTCTTTTCACCGGCTGCGCGGCGGGGGACACGGCCATGGCCCTCGTCGTGTCCGTGGCGAGTAACTGAAACCTGCGAAGTGCCACAGATGACCTCACCCATTTATGCAGCCTATCGCAAACGCACCAGATCAAGCGCGGGCAACTACGACCAGGCCAGCCGGCTCATGCCGGGCGGCACGTCCCGCCAGGCTTCGTTCTGGGCACCCTATCCGTTAACGATTGAGCGTGGCGAAGGCGCTTATTTCCACGACGTCGATGGTAACCGTTACCTCGATCTGCTGAATAACTACACCGCCCTTGTCCATGGCCACGCTTATCCGCCGATTGTCGAGGCGGTCAGAGAGCAGATCGGTCGGGGCACAAGTTGGGCGGCGGCCAACGAGCCGCAAATAAAGCTTGCGGCGACTATCGTTGACCGTGTGCCTTCCATCGAACAGGTTCGATTTACCAATTCCGGATCCGAAGCCGGCGCACTCGCTTTTACTATCGCGCGGGAGATAACGGGCGGATCGAAACTACTGATGGCCAGGTACGGCTACCACGGTTCGTTGCACGAATTCGAAATCGGATCTTTCGGCAACGAGGGGCCGCTGACTTACCTGGCAACTTACAACGACCCGGCTGACTTCGAGGCAGTGCTCGGCGAGCATGGAGATGAAATTGCCGCCGTCTTTCTGGAACCCGTGAAGGGCGCAGGTGGAATCGTTGAGGCTCGAGAGGGTTTCCTTCACCGTGTGCAGGCCGCAGCACGCAAGGCCGGCGCGTTATTCGTACTCGATGAAGTGTTGACGCTGCGATTCGGTACGGGTGGTTGTCAGGCGGACATCGGTATCCGGCCAGACCTGACAATGCTCGGCAAAATCATCGGAGGTGGGTTTCCGGTCGGCGCAGTCGGCGGAAGTGCCGAACTGCTGAAACTTTTCGATCCCGCAGACTTGAAACTTTTTCATTCGGGGACATTCAATGCGAACCCCGTCACGATGGTGGCTGGCGAAATATCGCTTCGCGAATTGACGGTCGAGCGAATCGAGCAGATGCATCGGCTGAGGGAATCGCTCGAAGCCGGGTTGATCGATATCGCGAAGAAAAACGGCCTGCCACTTGCAATCAATCACCACGGCTCATGCCTGAACCTCTTCCTCAGTGATTCGATACCTGATTCGCCCGTGGTTCGTGAAGACGAAGGTCTCATGGACAAGTTTCATGTCGCGTGTCTGAATCATGGGCTGTTTATCGCGCCCCGCGGAATGGTGGCTCTATCCACGGTCGTCACAGAGGAAGACATTTCCGCGGCACTGGAAAGCGCCTGTGCTGCGATGCAAGATGTCGCCGCCGAGTCCGTTTAACGACGTGACTGGCCGCACAGCACCGGAATTCGCACCTGCACGGGTCGAAGTTGAATCGCTGTCCGACGGCGGATTCATACTGCGATCGCCGATCGCGCTGGGGCCTTACCCCGACCACACCTGTAGCTGGCTAGTTGACTGGGCCCAAAAAGCGCCGGACCGTACGTTTCTCGCCGAACGCCCGGCCGACGGGGACTGGAATCACATTTCCTACCGGAAGGCACTCGATTCTGTCCGGTCAACAGCACAGTCTCTCCTGGATCGAGGTATCTCCGCCGAGCGGCCAGTAATGCTGCTTTCCGAAAACAGCATCGCCAATGCGCTACTGCAAATGGCCGCAATGTTTATCGGCGTTCCCACCGTGCCGGTGTCGCCCTCCTATTCATTGAAGTCGCAGGACTTCAGCAAGCTCAAGTTCATATTCGACCTCGTCGAACCTTCAGTCGTTTTTGCAGCCGACGCCGATGAGTTTGGCAGTGCGCTCACCGCACTCGATCTCGACGGTGTCGACATCGTCACCGCGATGGATCTCGAGGAATCGACTAACGTGACCGCGACCCAGGCCGTGGATGATGCCTTGTCACAGGTCGATCCGGACACGGTGGCGAAAATCCTGTTTACCTCCGGATCGACGGGCGTGCCCAAGGGTGTCATCAACACGCACCGCATGCTTTGTTCGAATCAGCAGGCGCTCGCTCAAGTGTGGCCGTTCATTGCCCGCCGCCGACCGGTACTGGTTGACTGGCTCCCCTGGAATCACACTTTCGGCGGCAATCACAATTTCAACCTGATCCTTAGAAACGGCGGAACACTGTACATCGACGGCGGTAAACCCGCTCCCGGGATGGTTCGGACCACTGTTCGAAATCTGCGGGAAATTACACCTACGCTTTACTTCAATGTGCCGCGGGGCTACCAGATGCTGGTCCCGCTACTGGAACAGGACGCAGACTTTCGCGATCACTTTTTCTCGAATCTCGACTTGATTTTCCACTCGGCGGCGGCACTGCCGCAGGACCTATGGGAAAGAATTGAGGCATTGTCAATTGCTGCGCTGGGCTACAAAGTCGCCATGATGTCAGGCTGGGGATTGACAGAGTCGGGACCGTTGGCAGTCGGCACCCACTACCCGGTCGATCGCGCCCGCATAGTCGGCCTGCCAGTGCCGGGAACGGACCTCAAGATGCTGCCCAACGAAGGAAAGCTCGAATTGCGGATCAGTGGACCCAACGTCACACCTGGTTATTTCAAACGGGATGATCTGACACAGCAAGCGTTCGACGACGACGGCTTTTTCAAAACAGGAGATGCCGGAACACTTGCGGACCCGGACCACCCCAACAAGGGAATCGTGTTTGACGGCCGTGTCGCCGAAGACTTCAAGTTACTGACCGGTTCATGGGTCAGCACCGGCACACTGAGAACCGCTGCAATTTCCGCATGTCCCGAAGTCATCGAGGATGCCATTGTGACTGGACACGATCGAGATGAAATCGGCCTGCTGATCGTACCGAATATCGCAGGAATTTGTGAGCTGTGTGGCAACGCCCCGGATACTGAACTAACGGAGCTCGTCAACCAAATCACGTTGGAGACGCATCTGCGGACCAGCCTCGCAAAATACAACGCGGCGAATCCGGCTTCAAGCAGCTCTGTTGCCCGCGTCATGCTGCTGACCCAACCACTCGATATAGATGCCGGCGAAATTACGGACAAAGGCTACGTCAATCAGCGTGCCGTACTGGAGCAGCGGCACTCTCTCGTGGAACAGCTCTACAGTGACAACATTGACGTCATTCTGATTGACGAGTAGAAGGGTCGGATACGCCTCCCATCACTGGGGCCGCACCCGGCCCCACCTACACGATTTAAATGGGCGTGAGCCTCCGAATGGTGGCCGTAAAAGAATAGCCCCAACGGGAGTCGAACCCGTGTTTTAGCCTTGAGAGGGCTACGTCCTAAACCACTAGACGATGGGGCCTTGTATCCGCCTCCGAGGCGAGGCGACCATTTTAAGCTGCCGCTTCGAGTGCCCGCAAGTCAGCGTTACCGTCCTCGTGACTGGAAATCTTCCTTTACGGGGGGATTGAGATACATATCCAGCGCCATCCACATCATTCTCGAATATCGGAAGAACCAGATGGGGAAAACTGAGACCACCAGGAGAAGAACTGCCAGGACGGGCCAAGTCCAGCCCATGCCCATGAGGTACCCCAGAACGAACCACGTTCCGATCGCAACGGCGATTGCGGCGCCATAGCCGATATAGGCCGAGCCCAGGAAGTAGCCGCTTTCACGTGCGAAGAAGTAACCACAGTGGCCACACCGCCGTCGCGCTTTGAAGAGTCCGTCGAAAACCGCTCCTTCAAGACAGGCAATGCAACGCAGCCGGATGACACCAAGAACGAAATTCCAAAAGGGAAGGGGCACTAGAATTTGAGGACGACCATCGTGCTGTCATCGTTTGCCGGAGTCTGACCCACAAATTCAGCTAACGCGTCGCGTATCGCGTCATGAATCATGGTCGCTGATTCATCCTTGTTCTGCCTGATGACGATCGAGAGACGATCGGTTTCAAATTGCTCTTCGGCTTCACTGACTCCGTCCGTGTAAAAAACCAACACGGCTCCAGGATCAACGTCGATCAGCTCACGGTGGTAACGGATTCCCGGAAGCATGCCTACGGGCGGACCCCCACCCTCCTTCAGAAGATGGACGATGCCGGACCCGTCGACCATGATGGGCGGGTTGTGGCCGGCACTGATGAGGTGGATGCGTCTTTTGACCGGATCCACGAGAGCAATCTGGAGCGTCAGGTAGGTCTGTTGCTTGGTTGATTCAATAAGCATCTCATTGAGGACATACGTGATCTGTTCCAGTGAGTGGACGTGTTTGACCACTGCGCGACACATCGCGTGGACTGAGGTCATGACCAGTGCTGCCCCGATCCCTTTGCCCGAGACGTCTCCGAGCATAACGATGAAACGTCCCTCTTCATCGATCGGGAAAAACGAAAAGTAATCACCTCCGACCTCGTAACACATCTTGGAAGAGCCGGCGATCTGGACGCCCCCATGGGATTCGGGAAGCTTCGGATGAAACTCCTGCTGTATTTCCCGGGCCAGATCCAGCTCTCGTTCAATGCGTTTTTTCTCGACGAGGTAATGATGCATCGCGGCTTTTTCCAAGGCGAGTCCGATGTGGATCGAGATGCCGGCGAGAAAATCCTTATCTGGCTGTATCAGCGGTCGGCTCCGGTTGAGCAGTTGAAGTACGCCGACGGTCGTGCCTTCGCGATTGCGAACCGGCATGCAGTAGATATCGCGGGTTCGAAAACCGAGCTGGGCGTCGAAGCTCTTGTCAAACCGGGAGTCTTCGTAGGGGTTATCGATGTCGATGACCTTGCCCGACTCGGCAACAGCACCGGCGATACCCGATCCGACGCGGATCTCGATCTCTTCGTCGACTTCCTGCGCGACGAGAGAACGCAGCCACTCACCGTCTTCGGAAACAACGAATACCGTCCCCCGCTCCACACCAACTTCGTCACGAACGATCTGCAGAATGATTCGCGTCAGCTCCGACAGGTCAAGGGTGGAGTTGAGCAGCTTGGTCGCATCTACGATACGCGTCAGGCGGTCGACGGCTCTCGAGAGCTCTAGGTTCAGGTCTGCTGGGGACGACATAACGGACTATCTTCCATGACTTTCGAAAATACGGCAACTCAAAGCGGACCTATTCTGCTGGTCCTCTATTCGAAGATGTTTGTAGTTACGTAGGTTCCTCTGCGCGGCTAGGGGGCTCCGGCCATCCCGAAAAGCGATGTTCCTACCCTGCGCCTGCCGCGCATTTTCCATCCTGACAGGAAGTCACTATCCAAGAAGCCTTGTGGCTAGGCCTTGCTGTGAACTTCGTCGATCACACCTCGAAGCTTCGCGGTGAGTTCCTCGATGCCAAAAGGTTTCTGAATGAACGCCGACGATGGGTCGGTTGATGGCGGGTGTTTGTGAGCTTGATTCGTATAACCGGACATGAATACAGCGCCGATTTCAGGGCGCGATTTCCGGATCTGCTCGACGAGCTGCGTGCCTCCGAGTTTGGGCATAACGACATCGGTGAGAATGACCTGGATCTCTTGTTCGCGCCCTCGGAACACGGCGAGGGCATCTTCGCCGTTTGAGGCTTCCAGAACCGTATAGCCCGCATGTTCCAGGGCTTTCCGCACGAACCGTCTGAGAGAGGGTTCATCTTCAACCAGAAGGACGGTCTCGGCGCCCTGCTGCGTAACAGGTGCGGTGGCTTCGGATACAGTACTCGCCTTTTCCACTCGCGGAAGGTAGACCTCAAAGGCAGTTCCGCCCTCCGGCTCGCTGTCGGCCTTTACGTAACCCCCACTCTGCTTCACGATTCCGTAAACCATAGAGAGTCCGAGGCCGGTACCCGCACGAGAATCCTTGGTCGTGAAAAACGGCTCAAAGATGCGGTCCAGCGTGGCCTGATCCATACCGACACCTTCGTCTCTTAATCGGATTCTGACAAAGGAGCCTTCATTGCTTCCAGGATGGGTCTTAACAAACTGGGCATCGAAATCGACATTGCCCGTTTCTATCGTTACCTGTCCTCCTTCCGGCATGGCGTCGCGGGAATTAGCCGCAAGGTTCATGACGATCTGTTCCAACTGGACGGGGTCGGCCTTGACATAGCCGATGTCGGAATCGAGGTTCGTGACGACTTGAATGTCTTCTCCCAGGAGCTTTTCAACGAGGCCAACGAGATTTGTTATGAGTTGGTTGGGCTCGAGGACTTTTGGTTGCAGAATCTGGCGGCGGCTGAATGCCAGTAACTGGCGTGTCAAAAGAGCCGCGCGTTCAGCAGCATGTTGAATGTCACCGATTTCGTCTGAAAGTTCGTTCTCGTCTTCGTTTTGTATTTCTCTTGTGAGTCCCAGGATAACGGTCAGAAGGTTGTTGAAGTCATGCGCGATTCCCCCGGCCAGAAGGCCGACGCTTTCCATCTTCTTCGCCTGAAACAGTTGTGATTCAAGTTGCTTGCGATCAGTGACGTCGGTGTTTGTGCCAACCATGCGAACGGGGAGACCCCCACCATCCCGAATCACTCGTCCCCGGACCAGAGACCATCTCACGGAACCGTCCTTGTGAATCGAGCGGTGTTCGAGTTCGTATTCGGGGATTTCCCCATCGACACATGCACGCGCTACTTCCGTTATCCGGTCGCGATCTTCCGGATGAACGTGCTTTAACCAACCCTTCGCAGTAGTCGCGACTTCCTCTTCCGCGAAACCGAGCCTTGCTCTGATGTTGGGGTCCAGATAGAACTCATTCGTTTCAATGTTCCAGTCCCACACCCCGACCTCGGCAGAGCTCGTAGCGAGGGCGTAGCGGTCGACGGCCTCCTGGAGCTTCCGCTCCATCTCCTGGCGGTCCATTTCCGCCCCTGCACGCGAGGCAAATATCTTGAGGACCGATTGAGTCCACTCGTAATCCTCCATGGGCTTGGTGTCGAGAACGGCAACATGGCCGATGACAAAGCCTTCAGCACCGTAGATAGGAACGCCCAGATAGCTTCGCACGTCGAGGTTAATGAGTACCTGATCGTCGGGGAAAAGAGTGGCGACGTTGTCCTGATAGGGTTCTGGTGCAGATAGGATTGTCGGAGCGATAAGACCAGGAGTGTGCCGCAGCGATGCGGACTATGCTGCCATGACGTGACGCCAGATCACCGCAGGATTCGACTGCAATGTGATCGGAATTGCGAACTGGCGTTTGTGGATCTTCTGCGCCAGCTCGATGCCGGTAATCACCCGTCGCGCATTGTAGAACGTCTTGAATCCCAACATCGGCCGCAATCGCCCCTTCACCCGGCGGTGGTCCTGCTCCACCACGTTGTTCAGGTATTGACAGCAACGAATCTTCACCGGGTTCCGTCCCCGGAAGTTGAAATCCCCGTTCATTCCTATGCGACGTAACGCGCTATGGCTCGGCCGGTGGCCATCCAGGGTGATGCTGTGTGGCTCCGGATGATGCTTCAGTGCCTTGCGAAAGAATGCCTTCGCTGCAGCAATGCCGCGTGTTCGACTCAGATAGAACTCCACGGTGTTGCCCTGTCCATCCACGGCGCGGTACAGATACATCCACTGGCCCCGAACCTTGATGAACGTTTCATCGACTCGCCAGCTCCCTCCTACCGGTCGCTCGAATCGGCGCCAGCGCTTTTCGCACGTTTCGGCATAGCGAACCACCCAACGCAAGATTGTGGTGTGCGAAATCGACAAGCCCCGCTCACCAAGAATCACGACCAAATCCCGGTAGCTGAGTTTGAAGCGAAAATACCAGCGAAGGCAGAGGAGAATGATGTCGTCTTCGAACCAACGTCCGGCAAATAGAGGATTCCGTTTCGTTTTGCGATGCGCCATATCCCATTATCGCCAATTCCCTTGGGCTGTCTGCACCAGAACCCCTGATAGAGGGCAACGTTGCCGGCGACCACTTTGGCGCAGGGTGTTCCTTCAAGAGGATACGAGAAAGGCGGGCTGAGTCCCTTTCCTGTCCAGAACGCGAGAGACTGGACCGTGGACCTGGAATCGTCCGCAAAGCGACCGACGAAGGCATAGTTCACGCCCAATACAGAAGCGAGGTGTTCGACAGCGGAACAGAAAAACGCATCTCCCGTAACGCTCGCAGTCCCTTCGACCAGGGAGCGGAGGATATGTTCCGTGTCTTTCGGCTGGAGTTGTGTCTTGTTCGTGTTGTCCATGCGCTGCGAATTCAGATAATTTGGGCCGTTCTCTTTAGAAATTGTGCCGGTCCGGAGGCGAATAGGGAAGCCCTTATCGACGAATCAGGGGGACTTCCTTCAAGTACCGCAAATCTTTCGCGTTGACCCTTGTTCGAAAAAGAAAGAGACTACGTCTGCGATTGGGTCGATAGGTAGCAACCAACGCCGACTATTGGCACGATGCCGAGAGCGAAATCTGGAGCAATCCAGATTTCACTTGGGGTATTGAAAAAGAGCTCTAAGATCTGGGGTTTGGCTAGTAATCGACTTGGGCCCTCACGGAGCCATGGCAAAGTGAGTGCGTTATCAGTCGACCCAGTCGCATTTTTGTTTCCCCCACCAATCAAGAAAGATACTTTCACCAAACCCTGTAGGGGCGGTCTATGACCGCCCAAGAAAGTCGAACGTTCCGAGAGCGCCCAACAACGGGATTCCGTCCTCCACCACCGTGCGCCTTTAAAGAAAAAAAGGGGGCGACACAAGCGCCGCCCCACAGAACAAGATGGAGGAACTACTGGGGTTTAATCTAACTCCGTAGCTTCCTGTTTGTATGTATTGCGTGTCACATAAGAATGAACTCCACATCACGCCAATAGATCAAAACTCGGGCCAATGACACAGATTGTTTGTGACGGGAAGTCAGACGAGGGTCGAAAATCCAAGTGACTGTGCTGCAGCAGCTTAAGGCAAGAACGAAGGATATCTAGCTGGAGTACGCTGAGTTGGAGGTCGTTCCAATCGGTGTGTAAAAAGAGAAGGCGGTGTACGCTTTCGGTGAATCCGAAACCCTAAGCAATCCCGGCAGCAACCGGGAGAAAGGTACACCACCCATGAAGAAGAAGAACATACCGGCATCAGTGGCGTCAACGAACGCGTATGAAGGTTTGGAGGACTGGGCGCGATCCCGGGTCCAAGTCTGGCTACAGGAGCTGCTCGAGGACGAAGTCACTCAATTTCTGGGTCGGGAAAAGTCGGAGCGGAGTCCGAATCGACGAGGATACCGGAACGGTCACGGGAAGCCGCGACGCTTCGCAATGATGAACGGTACGATGGAGGTTCGACGACCTCGGGTTCGAAACACCGCCGAGCGGTTCGAGAGTCAGATCCTGCCGTATTTTCGACGGAAATCGAAACAGCTGGGCGAGCTACTTCCCGATCTCTACCTCCACGGTCTGGCCACAAGGGACTTCGAGCAGGCCATGCGCGGACTGCTTGGCGCTGGCGCTCCGTTGTCGCGAGCATCGATCCAACGACTGAAATCGACCTGGCAGTTGGAGTATGACGAGTGGGTCCAGCAGGACCTGTCCGGCCTCGAGGTCGTGTACCAGTGGGCAGACGGCTTGTACGTGAAAGCGGGGATCGCGAAAGAGCGAGCGGCATTGCTGGTGATCATCGGAGCCTTGTCAGACGGGCGCAAAGTGGTGTTGGCCTGTGAGAGCGGGCAGCGGAAAAACAAGGAGTCCTGGAGCCGCATTCTGCGCAATCTCCAGAGACGGGACCTGAAGCTGGGACGGCTGACTGTCGCGGACGGTCACCTGGGCATCTGGTCCGCGCTGGCCGAGCAACAGCCCCAGGGCCAGGAACAACGCTGCTGGAACCACAAGTCGATCAACGTGGTCGATCATCTGCCGAAGACCGAGCAGCCCGCGGCCAGACAGCTGCTTCATGGGATGGCCTTCGCGAACTCCCGCGCGGCCTGCGAACGAAAGCGGGATCAGTTCGTCCGCCGATATGAGAAGAACTATCCCAAAGCGGGTGAGACGCTGTTGCGGGACTGGGACCGGATGATTACTTTCTATGAGTTCCCGAAACAACACTGGGTGCATCTGAGAACAACCAACATCGTCGAATCGCCCTTCGACATGGTTCGCCTCCGCACCAACGCCGCTCGCCGATTCAAGCGTGTCGAGAATGCAACGGCAATGATCTGGAAGCTACTACGTGTCGCTGAGAAGGCTTGGCGACACTTAATTGGCGACACTTAAAAGGATCCGAACTCTTACAAGAGGTCTATGATGGTCAGCAATTCGCTGACGGCATCAGAGTCGTGATGAAATCGAAGGCCGCCGCCTGATGACTTTTACACACCTTTTGTAATGACCTCGTCAAGCGATTTGCGCGCCCTAACGGTAGTGTCCGTGGGTATAAGTGTATTAACTGAACTACCGTTGCCAAATGCACCGAAACGAGGGGGCTGGACTTCCAATGCACGCCGCGAACCGCGCCGGTCCTGAACTGGGTTTGAAAGAAACTGAAGGGGAGCAGCTATAAGAGAAAAGGCCCGCCATAGGGACGGGCCTTTTCGTGATCCACACTCCGGGCGAGTCTTATGTGGTAGCTACTTGCAATTATTACCCCTGGGACCCCTGGGTACGCAGGGTCCGCCATTACCGCCACCGCCGTCGTCATCGGAGTCTACCTCGAGCACAATGTTCAGGACAGTTGCTGCCAGCCCGTCAAATACCTCGACGTCAGGTATTGGTTTGCTCACATGGCCTCTCGCGCTTACCGTCACATCGTAGTCTCCAATGTTCGGCACACCTGCCAGAGAGTAGTACCCACTCTCGTTGGTTTCGGCCGACACGGGGGAATCGTTAATAGAGACCGTGGCCCCTTCGATCGCTCCTCCGCCAGACGAGGTCACTGTGCCCGTGATGTCGCCGACTGACGGATTGTTTGGATCTGGATCTGGATAAAGATAGGTAACAACGCGCAGATCGTCCTCGTGCAGGGGTCTCACGCCATCATAGATAGCTTCCATTACAGCTCCGCTGACCGAAGAATGCCCCGCGCCGAAAGCGTGTCCTTCCTCGTGCACGAGCACGGTCTCGAGATCGATGCTATTCCAATTGACGCGGTTATTAATCACGATGTCGGCTTCGGGTTCGTCCTCAGGGTCGGAGCTGCCCCTTAGAAACCACGTAGCCGCCAGAGTGCAGCATCCGCCAATGGAGGCAAAGCCCACATCGTTGTATTCGTCGGGGAACTGTCGTCCGGGACACTCTTTCGCCAGTGATGGGCATCGGTTGGTAACGCCGAGCGCGTGAAAGCTGAATTCTGAAGTATCGACAGCATTCCACGTCGTCTGAGAGTTTTCTAACGCCGCTACTGCATCGACATCGGAAAAATTCCGGTATTGATGCAGATCAGTTGGCAAATTATCAAGCAGGATAGAATTGTTCCAATCCAATCCCGTCAACGAAAACTCCGCGGACTGGATCGGACGTGCCCCCTGCCCCGGACAGCATCTTCAGCAACGCTGGGTCCGTCTAAACCCGGCGGAACAGCCACTGTCACATGGACGAAAACCTGTTGGCCTCCGATGTTTGCTTGACCGAACCCGCTCGCTAAGCGGACTTGGCTGAATAGAGGAGTTATAACCGAATCTGGTGTTTAAGGGATTGAGGAAGAGCGGCGTATCTGGTTGATTTGTTGTTTACCAGACTTCAAAGCAACCAAGGGAGATACGCCACTATGAGCAAGAGTAACGTGAATGGACCGGAGGGTCGAGAGACGATTGAGGATCCGATAACAGAGCTACTACGAGTTGGAGCTCAGCAACTGATCCAACGCGCGGTGGAAACCGAATTGGCGGAACTGCTATCCCACCACGGCGATCGGAGAACCGAGACGGGCAACGCCGGGGTGGTGCGCAACGGTTATCTGCCTGAACGTGAACTGCAGACCGGTTTGGGGCCGGTAACGGTCCAGATCCCGAAAGTCCGAGCGAAGACTGGCGACCCGGTAACGTTCCGGTCGGCCCTGGTACCTCCCTACATTCGGAAAACGAAATCGCTGGAAGCAGCGGTGCCGTGGTTGTATTTGAAAGGCGTCTCCAGCGGCGAGATGGGTGACGCTCTAAAAGTTCTTGTCGGACCCCAGGCGCAGGGCCTGTCGGCGAGCACGGTATCGCGGTTGAAACAGGTCTGGGCCGAGCAGTACCGCCGGGGATGCGAGGAGCGATTGGATGCCGATCGCTGGGTCTATGTCTGGGCCGACGGTATCTACAGCGGACTGCGGGCCGAAGAAACCAAGTTGTGCGCACTGGTGGTGATCGGCGCGAATCAACGCGGAGAGAAACGTTTTCTGGCAATCGAAGACGGTGTCCGGGAATCGACACAGAGTTGGCGCGAGGTCTTGTTAAAGCTGAAGTCGCGTGGGATGAATATCCCGAAGTTGGCCATCGGAGACGGTGCGATGGGATTCTGGGCCGCACTGGAGGAAATCTATCCCGAGACACGTCACCAACGTTGCTGGATGCACAAGACCATGAACGTACTGAACGGGCTCCCGAAGTCGGCCCAGGCGAAGGCGAAACAGGCTTTGCACGCGATCTGGCGGGCTCAGACACAGGCAGACGCCGAGAAGGCATTCGATCTGTTCATTGAAACCTATGAGCCGAAGTATCCGAAAGCCACTCGCTGCCTCCAGAAAGACAAAGAAGAACTGCTGGCCTTCTTCAACTTCCCGGCCAAGCACTGGCAGAGCATCCGAACGACCAATCCCATTGAGTCGACCTTTGCTACCATTCGCCACCGAACCAAGCGATCCAGGGGTTGCCTGACGCGGGTTGGCATGCTGCACATGATGTTCAAACTGGGACAGTGCGCTCAAAAGAACTGGCGACGATTACGAGGATTCGATGATCTGCCCAAGGTGATTACTGGAGTGAAATTCAACGATGGAATCGAAGTGACCCACGTCGATCAGGCCGCCGCTTGAGTCAATCGGCAAAACACCACTTTTGACAATAACTCTGAATAGAGTTTGTGGGGTGGCCGCAAGAAGAACGAATCCGATTGCAACGCTCCAGATTAGTCTCGCCATTTGTTTCTTAAGCCTCCGTTTGGGACGGTAAGTAGTCGTTCCAGGCAGCACGTTTATTGTGGAGTACGCCAGGAACACCTAAGAGATTCTCCTACGACGCCGTTGCGTGGTCAAATTATTTGATTGTGAAGCGCGAGAATGCGCCTGGGATGTGCGGAAAAAGACCGGGAGTCCCCCTAGAATCCCCCATAGTGGGAATTCGAGCGAGTCTCTCTAGAGAAGTAAGTCTTTTTAAATGAACAACTGGGAGGCAGGGATTCGAACCCCGACAGGCAGATCCAGAGTCTGCAGTCCTACCATTAGACGACCTCCCAAGGCGGACATATACCGTTTCAAATCGTAGCACCCGGTCAAAAACCATTTCAAGCGACGGCCCAGGTTCAATCGCCTATGCTACTCGTCTTCTTCGCCTTCGGCTTCCATCGTCTCGACGCTGAAGATCTGGTAAGCGTCGCCCAGCATCTCGATATCGAACATGATCTCATCGCCCGTCTCGAGTTCCTCAATCATCGCTTCCTCTGCGGCGGGAAAGGCCATCGTCATGGCCGCCATGAAACCCGGGATCGTGTCGTGCTGGATGACGAGCTCATCCTCTCCTATTTCCACGATGACGCCGTGTCCGACGAAGGGGCTTTCGCGAGTTCCGGTCGGGACGGTTGCGGGACTCTGGGCCGCCGCTTCCGGTGCGGGCTCCGGTTCGGTTTCTGCCGGTGCACAGGAGACGGCGAGAGCTATTACGAGAACTGCAAAGATAGAGAACTTCAAAAAACACCTCCAGTGTGAATCACAGCGCATTATAGCGTCTTTGGCCGCTGGGAACCTTCGTTGCCTGATTTGCGGTACTCTGTGTGACGTATGCGAAAGCTTGTCAGAGACGCGGTTCACGGCGACATCGAGCTCGGTCCCCTCGAGATGGAGCTGATCGACACGCCCGAGTTTCAGCGCCTCCGGGGAATCAAGCAACTGGGTACCGCTTATCTCGTCTATCCCTCGGCAATGCACACCCGATTTGAACATTCCGTCGGGACCGCCTGGATGGCACACCGTTTTGTCGAAGCGATTCGTCGAAGTACGCGTGTCTCTGAAATGGAAGAAGGGCTGATCCGGGCCGCGGCTCTGCTCCACGACATTACGCACATCCCATTCGGACACACTCTGGAAGACGAGCGGCGTGTCCTCCCGCGGCACGACCAGGATTCGGACCGCTTCACATATTTCTTGGAAAATTCTTCCCTCGGAGCTGTTCTCGAGAGGCACGGTGTGAATGACGACGTAAGTGCAATATTGAGAGGTGGGGCAGGTCTGGCTTCCGACATCGTCAGCGGGGCCATCAGCGCCGATCTTTTGGACTACCTTCGTCGCGACACTTATTTCTGTGGATTGTCGCAGTACTACGACGATCGAATCTTCCAGTCCTTTGAAGAGGAAAGCGGGCGACTGATCGTGAGGCTGGAAAAACATGGCGAATTGCGACGGGACGCGCTCTCGGAAATAGTCAATCTGCTCAGGATTCGCTACACGCTCTCAGAACGCGTCTACTTTCATCATACGAAGCTCGCTTCCGGAGCGATGATCTCGAAGACGGTAGAGATGGCCCTGGCCCAGGGCCTGGATCCTGTTCGTTTACGGACGCTCAAGGATGACACCCTGCTCTGGCTCCTCGGCGAGGATTATTCGGAGCATGCCGGAATCGTCCACATTCTGGACCGGCTCGAAACCCGTAAACTCTACAAACCTGCATACGTCCTAACTGTTTCTATTGGTCTAGAAAGGCAGAAAAGCCTTGAGGAACGCTTTCATTTTGATTCATCTGAAAGGGAAGCAGCGGAGCAGGCCGTTGCGCAGGCCGCGGGCCTGGACCCGTACCAGGTGATCGTCTATTGCCCATCGCTCGGAATGTCCCTTCCCGAGGCTGAGGTCCCGGCCAGGCTCGACGGGGGCGAGCTGCAGCCGCTCTCTGGCGCAAACAACTCAGAGATCCGGATCCTCAAGGAAAAACACCGGGCTCTCTGGAAGTTTCTGGTTCTGATCGATCGGGCTGCCTGGGATTCGAACGAAGCGGTGTGTGCCGCATCGGAAGAGTATTTTGGTATTCCTGCCAAGTGAGGCCCGTTTGATGAATGCTATATTGGAACGGCGCCGGATCCCGGGCCGCTAAGAGATGATTTCCTCAACGTTTTTCTTTCTGTTTTCTCAGCTATCGGTGGGCATGTTGTGCACGATGTTGTTCATATCGCCGCGCGTTATCGGGAACAGCTTTTTCAAATTCGGCAGTCAGACTGCCGCCATCCTGATGGGCATGACTCTCGGTTTCGATGTCCTTTTTGTCTCTCCGGTACGCGAAAGCGCATGGCCTGTCGGCCTACTCCTGATTTCAGCGATTCTTGCAGGTGTCTACAACCGGACCGTTAATATCGACAAGTATCGCCCGGCCATGGTCTTACTTGTCCTAGCGACCGCGGTCGGCCTGGTCTCGATCACGATGGACTCCCTCTCGTTCACACTGCTAATGGAGCTTGGAGGATGGGAGAATTGGGTGCTGGCCCTCAATCACCTCGGGGCAACTGCTTTGCTGGGATCGGTCATGCTGGCCATGGTCTTCGGACACTGGTATCTGATCGTCCCCAAACTGTCGATCGATCCATTGAGGCTCCTGACTAAGGTCTATATGGGCGCGATTGTCTTTCGAGTGGTGACGATCGTTTTTAGCCTGGTCGCGTTGGAAATCCAGCAGGATGTTTCGTTCGCGAATGTCGCTTCAGAGCTGTTTGTACGGCAGGGGCTGTTCTTCTGGCCGAGGATGATTTTCGGTGTGGTCGTTCCGATTGTCCTCGGGGGGATGATCTGGAGCACCGTTAAACTGCGCCATACACAGGCGGCGACCGGATTACTCTATGTGGCTGTCGTCGCTGTCCTTTTCGGGGAGTTCTTCTCCAAGTTCCTTCTTTTTTCCCTGAGTCTCCCTCTGTAATCCGGGTCTTATAAGACGCAACAAAAAAGGCAGCCAGCTGGCCGCCTTCTTATGGAACGGTTCGGTTGAATGGTCCGGCCTAGAAGATTTCTGCGACCTCCTGGGGGCCAATCAGGTCGATCACGTCCTGCTCGATCAGTTCTTTCTTGCCTGTTTTCATTCCCAGGTACTTCTTATAAATCTTCCAGTCGGGGCTCACGACGAAGGTCGTTGGGAAGCCTATGAGGCCTCCAAATCCCGCGACGACATCTTCATCTCCCATGACGACCGGGTATTCAATGCCCAGACGTTCAATGTACGGTTCGACATCTTCAAATGATCCGGATTCAACGGTAATGCCGAGCATTACGAACTTGTCGGAATCCTGTTCGGCACTGAGTGTATTGAAGTTCGGAATCTCTTCGATACAGGGTTTGCACCATGTTGCCCAGAAATCCACGACGAGAACCTTGCCCTCCAGTTCTACGGAGTTCAGTGTCCCGCCCGCAAGAGATGCAAGATCGAAATCTGGAGCTGACTGCAGGTTTGCCGTTGACCCAGGAAACGCTGTTGTCCCGTCGACTGCCGCCTCCGGCATCTCAAACGTGCATGCGGTCAAGCTGACAGAAAGAAGAGTCAAGAACAGAATGTTTTTCATGTGTGGCCCTCGCGTCAATTTATAAACAAAAACTATAGCATATTGACCTACTTATCAAACGTAAGACTGTTGACGTGCTCCGCCCGGTCGATAGGGATTCAGAACCTCGTGATTCCTACGGTGTCCTTGTATAATTCGGGCCAGATGAAGAAGAAAAAGCGCTTTCAGGATTTCCTGTCCGAGAACAAGTTAAAGAAGACCTCCCAGAGAGCGCTGGTCTGGGACGTCCTGCTGACGGCCGAGGACCATCCGACTGTTGAAGATATACGCGAACGTCTTCTCGAGCAGGGCCATCGGATTGGCCTGTCCACTATCTACCGAACCCTGAAGATCCTGCTTGAGTCCGGAATGATTCGGCAGGCGAAGCTTGCGGGCTCGACCCGCTACGAGCTCTTGGTCAACCAGCCCAACCACATTCACTTCATCTGCAATCGTTGCGGCAAGACCGAGGAATTTCCTTCGCGTCGCATAGAGAAACTTATTCGGGAAGAAACCGACAAAAACGATTTTCAACCCTTGTATAGCCGGTATGCCATCTTTGGATTCTGCCGGGACTGTGCCGCACAGGAGGAGCTCCAGACTGGTCTTGACAGGCGAGACCGTCAGCAGAAAATACTTGCCCGGGATGCACTCGAGCTGACCCTGGCTGTGGAACGCAGGGGCTACAGCTTCTACATGAGTGCGTCGAAAAAGACTAAAGACCCTGGCGGAAAGCAGATGTTTCAGAGTCTTGCAGAAGAAGAGTCAGAACACCTGGACAAGTTGCAGCGCGAACACCAGATCTTGATCGACGAGCACGGTTGGCTTCGGCGGGAGCCGGCCAGGCTTCCGGTGAGTCGTAAGATAGCCGACGATATTTTTCCGGAAAGAGAACTGCTTAACGTTGATGTTAGGGATGGGACGACGCACCTGGAGGCCCTGGAAATCGCAATCGACCTCGAGCGGAAGTCTCATCGTTTTTTTACGAACTTTGCCAAGCAGCTGGAAGATCCCCGCGGCCGCAAGATGTTTCGTGAATTCGCGGACGAAGAGAGATCACACCTTGAAAACCTTCGGAATGAATACAAGAAATTGAAGAAGGGCAATGAACAAGGGCAGGCGAAAGTTGAATGAGAGTCGTCAGTAGCATTGGTCTTATCCTAGCCTTTGCCCTATACGGAATGGGGCAGGCTCAGATGTCGTCGGGAGACATCAACGGGACGGTTCGGGACCCCGATGGCGCCCTCGTGCCTGGTGTTGCGGTTTCGATCGTCAATCCCGACACTGGACTCGGCCGCGATACCCTGACCGGGGACGAAGGGGTATACCGCTTCTTCCTGCTCAGCCCGGGGTCCTACGAAATACGATTCGAACTTTCCGGTTTCGCTATACAGACCCGCCGCCCGATTCAAGTCCAGGTGGGGCAGAGCCGGAGTGTTGATGTCCAATTGACGCCCGCTGCCCTACAGCAAGAGATCGTTGTTGTAGGGGATGCGCCGCTGGTCGAATCGGACAGGACGCAGCAGGCGGATACGGTTACCGAGCTCCGAATCGACAACCTGCCGATCAATCAACGTGATTTTCTCGATTTTTCACTCCTGACGCCGGGCGTTTCGGACTCAGAGGCTCTTATCGGCTTTACGCTGCCACAGACGCCCAGTTCCGGGCTTTCGTTTACAGGTCAAGACGGCCGTTCCAACAGTGTGACCATAGACGGAGTCGACAACAACGACAATGCCGTCGCGACCGTGCGCTCCACGCTCAGCCAGGAAGCCGTTCAGGAGTTTCAAATCAATCGGTCCAACTATTCGGCCGAGTTCGGACGGGCACGCGGAGGATTGATCAATATCGTCTCCAGGTCCGGGACCAACGCGGTTTCGGGGACAGTGTTTGCTTTTGTCCGGGACCAGGCTCTCGATGCCCGCAACCCGTTTGCGTTTGGACAGGATGGTTCTGACATCGACCCGCCGTTCTCCCGTCTGCAGAGTGGCTTTAGTCTTGGCGGACCGATCATCCCGAATCGCACCTTCTTCTTTTTGTCTTACGAAGGATTGCGCCAGCGGGAGTCCAATTTTTCGACTTTTCTCGAAAGCGAAGAGATTTTTGAACCGACAGCTTCGCAGGAATCTCTGATCCAGGCGCTCGGGGCAGCTCCGGTTCCGTCCTTCCAGTTCCTTGGATCCCTCCTGAGGGGTGCTTTGACGACTTCAGAAGCGACGTACCCCGAGACAATTCGACTACTGCGTGAAAACAGCGGCGTCTTTCCGTTCCGCAACAACGACAACCGGGCGTCTCTTCGGATTGATCATCAAGTGACGGCGAACAACCAGATGTTCGTCCGGACGAATTTCTCCGATGTGGATACAACAGGTGGATCGTTTGGTGGTCTCAAAGGGCCGTCGAGGGGTGTCAATCAGCAGATTCAGGATTTCGGACTGGTCTTTGGCGACTCTCATTTCTTCGGTTCAAACATGGTGAATGAGTTCCGCTTTCAGTTCGCTCACCGGGAGTTCAATTCGATACCTGCAGATCCGTTTGGGCCGGAGATCAACATCAACGGCACGGCCCTTCTGGGACGTGATTTCTTTCTGCCTTCCTTCCGAACTGAAAAAAGATTCCAGTGGGTCGATAACTTCACTCTCGTGTCGGGCGATCACGAGTTGAAATTCGGAGGGGATTTTCACTACCTGCCACTGAATACGAAAACAGAGATCTTCTTCGGCAGCCGCTTCATTTTTGGGGAGGCCATTCCGTTGTGGTCATTGATGGACAACGTCGGAGGCCCGGGCACCTCGGCCGCGGTTGGATCGGGTCTGGCCAGTATGGGACGTGCGGACCTCCTACCCTCTTTGTCGGAACCGATCACGTCGCTACAGGCTTTCAATTTCGGTCTGCCGCTGGTGTATCAGCAGGGATTCGGAGATCCGGTGGCGGATCTCAAGAACAAACTTCTTGCCGCCTACGTTCAGGACAAATTTCGGTTGTCTCCGAAACTCACACTGAATCTCGGCTTGCGCTATGACGTCGAGCTGCAGCCTAGCCCTTTGCATCGCGACACGAACAATTTCGCGCCTCGGTTCGGTTTCGCCTACAGCCCCGATTCGCAGACCGTCATCCGTGGTGGTTACGGCGTTTACTATTCATCGGTTTACCAGGCTGTTGTGTTTATCGAGAGAGTCCTGGACGGAACTCAGATATCTCAACTCTTCGTGCCCCTGACCGGGCTGCCTCAGTTGGGGATTACGGCAACGTCAGCCGAGGTGTGGGGCCTGTTGAAGCAGCAGGGGGTTATCGGTTCCCGGCAAGTCACCGAAGCCGACATTGCACCTCTTGGTCTCGAGCCCGGTATTACGCCTCCGCTCCTGTTGCGCTCGGCCCCGGATCTGGTGAACCCGTACAGTCAGCAGGTGAGCTTCAACGTGGAGCGGGAACTGAGGGCTGATGTGGTGGCCAGCATCAGCTACCTGATGAACAAGGGTACGAAGCTCCTCCGTTCCCGCAACACGAATTTGAGAATTACGGGGAGCAACCAATACGGGCCGACCTTCGGCCCCATCGATCCCAGGGTTTTGCAAGACAACCAGGTCGAATCGTCCGGGAGTTCCATTTATCATGGAATGACCGCGACCCTGCGGAAGCGATTCAGTGATTTTTATCAGTTTCAGGCTTCCTATACGCTGTCGAAAAGTATTGACGATACCGTCGACTTCATCACCGATCTTCAGGCTGCAAACCAGCTGGATCTTCGAGCGGAACGCTCCCTGTCGGCCTTCGATCAACGTCATCGATTCGTTGTGAGCGGTGTATTCACGTCGCCCCTCGAACGCAGTTTTGGAATTGGAAAGGTGCTGGCCGACGTTGCGCTGTCTCCAATCCTAACGATTTCCAGTGGCCGCCCTTTCAATCTTCTGATGGGTTTCGACACTAATGGAGATACGAATGCCAACACCGATCGACCTCCGGGAGCCGGAAGAAATACGGGACGCGGTCCCGGCTTTGCCAGCTTTGACCTGCGCCTGACCAAGAGTTTCGTCTTTGGAGACCGTGACTACCAGATCGAGGCGATGGCCGAAGCGTTCAACCTCTTTAACAGAGTCAACTATTCCGGGGTCAACTACATTGTGGGGACTACGCTCGACTCCTTTGATGTTGAAGGTGATCCTTCGCGCCGTACGACCGACCCGCTCGGCTTTACATCCGCCTTTTCTGCACGTCAGATCCAGCTGGGTCTGAGATTCCGTTTTTGATGGATTGGATCGAACGGACTTTTGGCGTAACTTCAGCTGGGTCGACCTACCGGACTGAATTGCTTGGTGGGGCGACGACGTTCATGACGATGTCCTACATCGTCTTCGTTCAGCCAGCCGTGATGAGCACGACCGGAATGGACTTCGATGCTGTTCTGGCAGCGACCTGTCTCATCAGTGCTTTCGGTACTCTCCTGATGGCGTTCCTTGCGAACTATCCCATCGCTGTAGCTCCCGCGATGGGACATAACTTCTTCTTCGTTTTTACGGTTGTTGGTTCGATGGGATTCACCTGGCAGGTTGCGTTGGGTGCCGTATTTATTTCCGGCGTACTATTTCTGGTGATGTCGCTCTGGGGAGTACGGGAAGCCCTGGTGCGTGCGATACCGGCTTCTCTGAAGCACGGTATAGCGGTCGGCATCGGGTTGTTGATCACTCTTGTGGGACTGGAGTGGGGCGGCTTCGTAGCCGGTAATCCCACCACGCTGGTCACGCTTGGAGATCTGGGTGCGCCGCCAGTCTGGATGTCGACAGCTGGAATTGTCGTAACGATGATTCTCCTGGCGAGACGCCAGCGAGGCGCGATTCTTGCCGGGATCTTCACCAGCACAATCCTAGGACTGTTTCTGGGCGTTGTTCGGTTCGAGGGAGTGTTCGCGCCGCCACCCTCACTGGCGCCTGTCGCGCTCCAACTGGACATTCTGGGCGCGCTCAGCATCGGGGCTCTGCCTGTTATCTTTATTTTCTTTTTTCTGGATCTCTTCGACAGCACCGGGTCACTCATAGGAATTGCACATCAGGGCAATTTCATGAAGGGTGACGACCTGCCACGCGCCAAGCAGGCGCTGATGGCGGATGCGATCGGAACGACCGCGTCCGGTCTGGTAGGGAATTCCACTGTAGTCAGTTACATCGAGAGCGCGACAGGAGTCGCGGAAGGGGCTCGTACGGGTCTTGCGAACGTGGTGACGGCGGCAATGTTTCTCCTCGCGCTCTTCTTTGCGCCTCTGGCCCGGATGATTGGCGCAGGATATACCGATGAGTCCGGCCTGACCCTCTATCCGACCGTCGCGCCCGCACTGATCATCGTAGGGGCTTTTATGATGCGAAACGTCGGGAAGATTGCCTGGAACGAGGCCCACGAATACATCCTGGCCTTTATTACGATTACGGTGATTCCGTTTACGTTCTCGATCACCGACGGCATTGCCTTCGGTTTCATCAGCTATGTGCTCTTGAGCCTCGTGTCCGGACGCTTCCGAAACCTGCACTGGTTGATCTGGGTGTTTACGGGTCTTTTCTTGATTAGGTATATCGCTGTGGGTTGAAGGTCTTCTCCAACTTCTGATAGCGGCTTAACCGCCAACGAAGATTGCGCTCGGTCGTTCAATCGGACATCCTGTCCGAACGACCGGCGAGCTCGCGATCATCCTGATCGCAAGCCCTTTCTGGGGACACAGTGGAACGTGGCGGGCATTGCAGAAGGCCCCGCACGGGTCGCCCGTGCGGGGGGACAACGAGGCGGTTCAGGGCTGCTTCTGACGCATCACATGCCAAGTCTGGAACCGTCCCACCCTCCCCGTTGGTACCCGATCGACCAAATCCCCGTCTAAGCCTTAAGTAACGTTGGGCCCCGCTTCGGCCGGCGGAATACGGCGAGCAGGACCATGCCAACGAGGAATCCGCCAATATGGGCCCACCAGGCCACGCCGCCGGACGAGGCGTCGGCAACGGCCAGGGAACTCGTGCCCGAGAGAAATTGCATGACGAACCAGAGGCCGAGGACAATAAGAGCCGGAATCTCGATGACTTGCCAGAAGAAGAATATCGGGATGAGGGTCAGGACACGCGCAAAGGGATACAGCAGAAGGTAGGCTCCCAGGACACCGGCGATAGCTCCGCTCGCGCCTACACTGGGAATTTCGACGTAGTAGTTGACACCGGTGTGGATGAAGCCGGCACCGAGTCCGGCCAGTAAATAGAAGAGGAGAAACCGGCCGTGTCCCAACCGATCTTCGACGTTGTCCCCGAAGATCCACAGGTACCACATGTTACCGATCAGATGGAACCAACCACCGTGCAGGAACATGGACGTCAAATAGGGAACGGTGATTGACGCAAAAGATTGCCCTGAGGCGGGCCATTGGAATACATTATTTGGAACAACACCATAGCTGAAGAAAAAGGCCTCGAGATCCGATCCGAGAGAGAGTTCGTAGAGGAAGATGAGTGAATTGACGACAATGAGAGCCACTGTGACAAACGGCGTCGTTCTAGAGCGAATGTTGTCTCGAAAAGGGATCATTGCAGTCCGCCGGGCCCTGGCGCTGTTTCTCGTCTTGTCCTTTGGATTGGTTTACGCCGGACCGGCCCAAGGCCAGGAAGTCGCGTCCCAGCCGGATTTGGTTCCTCCGGAGGTCATTGAAGCATTGTACAGCCTCGATTTTGAAGTAGCCGAGGCAAAGTTGCAGGTCCTGGTGGATGAGAATCCGGAAAATCCGCGACTCTGGAACCTGCTGGCCTCCTCGATCTGGCTCAAGCTCTTATACGAACAGGAAAAACTCGGACTCGACAGGTATATGGGGAACCGTTTAGGCGGCGATGGCTCCAACGACCGAGTGGATTCCGAGACCGAAGCGCGGCTCCGTGAAATTCTGGATCGCGCTATCGAAATCGCCGAGACCAGGCTCGAAGAGGATGAGGACGACATAGACGCACTCTACGCACAGGGCGTGGCCTATGGGATGCTCGCCGCTTTTGAGGCCACCGTCAAGCGTGGCTACCTTGCAGCCAACAGCGCCGCCAAGAAAGCGCGCGAAGCCCACCTGAGGGTCCTGCAGCTGGATCCCTCTTACAACGATGCTCGGCTGACGATCGGAACCTACGACTACATCGTTGGCGTGATCCCGGGATTTCTCCGTTTCGTCCTGGGTGTTTTCGGAGTCCGGGGTGGCGACAAGGAAGGTGGCATTCAGGAGCTGGAGTATGCAGCCCGACTTGGTGATCGCGCGCAGACCAACGCAAAGATCGTTCTGGTCACCGTCTACAATCGCGAGCGGGAATTCGAGAAGTCTCTGGCTATTCTCCAGGATCTGCATGCCCGGTATCCTCGAAACGCCCTTCTGGAGACCAACAAGGCTTCGGTATACGAGCGCCTGGAGTCATGGGAAGAGGCGATCGAGACCTATGAGACCGTCCTGACCAAGGTCGTCACAGGCGAAGATGATTACGATCGTCTGGACCCCGAACCCATCGTTTTCAAGATCGGAGAGGTCAACGTTCGTCGCTCGGATCTGGACGAGGCCCTGGAAGCCTTTAGCTCGCTCGTGGACAGCGAGAACGTGGATGTAAAGGGTCGTGCGCACCTCTGGATCGGTAAGGTCTACGACGCGATGCAGGAGCGCGGGCGGGCGATTGCAGAATACGATATGGTCCTGTCCCTGGATTGTGCCGACAATTTGATGGACGAAGCGCGCCAATTCAAACGAGAACCCTTCCGAGGCGAATAGAGCCTCGGCCCACAGCCCTCAGTCGAGCACTCGTTCCCGAGCTGTCTTCAGGAAATCTTCGATCCCCCCCAGACTCGGTATTCCGGTCCGGGCCCCCAGCTCGGTGCACTTAATCGCAGCCGCCGCGTGAGCAAAACGGACGATCCGGTCGAGGTCCCAACCCTTGAGAACTCCAAATATAAACGCACCGTGAAAGACGTCACCGGCACCGGTCGTGTCTCGGACTGCAACGTCGAAGGCCGGAGAACGCAGGACAGTCCCGTCGTCATCGAGGAAGATGGCGCCCCGCGCTCCAAGAGTAATTCCTGTTCGCGCCTGAGGAAAACGCGCAGCCAGTTCTCTCAATGCGCCTTCATCGTCATCACGGCCCGTCAGGTTTCGGGCGAAATCCTCTGCCGCAATCAGGTAGTCCACGAGGGCGAGCAGTTCCACGGTCGTCGAATCGTAGATCTGATCGATGTCGATGACCACTGGAATGCTAGCCTCCCGGGCCCATTTGGCAGCCTGAAGTGCCGCCCCGCTGTCGTGACCGTCCAGGTGGAGGATGCGTCCTGCGGTGACCGCAGCGCGGGTAAGATCGGACGGAGGAAAAACGAGCTTCGGATCACGGTGCCACAGGATGGTTCGTTCGCCGATCCCATCTTCGACAAGTGCAAACGCCAACTGACTGGTAGCTCCCTCGACGACACGCACCAGTGAAGTGTCGATTCCTTCCCGGCGGAGGCTTTCCATTTGGATCGTGCCCAGGTGGTCCGAGCCTACAGAGCCTATGTAGCAGCCGCCCAGGCCCAACCGGCAGCACGTCGCCAGTGCCGTGGCCACCTGTCCGCCGGGTTCCAGGCGGACTTCCTGGATCGGAACCTTGGTGTGAGGCTGGGGAAATCTCGGTAATACTGTGATGTAGTCCATCGCATTCAACCCGAGACCGACAACATCAAAACGGGGAATCGTGGTGGCGCTGGGTTGGTTGGACATGTTTAAATCAGAGATTCATCGGTAGCCGATGGCTATGAGCGGCTATGCCCCTGTTTGAGAGCGATTCCATCATACTAAAGACGTATCCCCTCGCAGAGGCAGACCGCATTGTCGTGTTTTTCAGTCGCGACTACGGAAAAATCCGAGGCGTGGCGAACGGCGTTCGACGGCTCAAGAGCCGCTTCGGTGCCTCCCTAGAACCTCTGGCCCGCTCGAAGGTGACGTTCTTTCAGAAGGAGACCGTGGAGTTGGTCCGGATACGGTCGTCCGAATTGATCGACTCTCCGATGAAACTGTTTGAGGACTACGACCGCGCCTTGCTCGCGTCGCACGTGGCGGACCTCGTTGATCGTTTTCTTCCAGACCACGAAGTTCAGGATGCGGTCTTCAGACTTTTCGGCCTGGCACGAGAGAGCCTTGTGACGGGGTGTCCTTTGGATCTGGCCAGGTCCTATTTCGAAGTCTGGATGTTGAAGCTGGCAGGAGTTTTTCCAGATGTTTTCAGGTGTTCGAAGTGTGGGAAAGAATTGGCGATGGAAGACGCCAGGGTGTTTTTGCCCGGCCTGAACCGATTGGCCTGCAACGACTGTGGCCACGGTCAGGGAACCGAGGTGCCGCCCGAGACAGTCGAAGCCTTTTATTGGATCATGACACGGTCTTTGAGTGCTGAAGAGAAGCCGCCCCGAGTGGAGGGACTTCAACATGTTCAGCAACTCAATAAGATCTGGATCGAGCGCTATTTCGAAAGATGAATTTTCAGGACCTTATTCAGTCTTTGATGGACTTCTGGGGGAAACAGGGGTGCATTCTGCAACAGCCGTACGACGTGGAAGTGGGTGCCGGGACGATGCATCCGGAAACCTTTCTAAGGGCGCTCGGGCCCGAGCCCTACCGTGTGGCCTACGTTGAACCTTCCAGGCGTCCCGTCGACGGTCGTTATGGAGAGAATCCCAACCGTCTGGAGAAACACCATCAGCTCCAGGTCATCCTGAAACCGCCTCCCGACGACATACAGATGATCTATCTGGAGTCTCTGACGGCTATGGGCGTAAGACTGGACGAACACGACATAAAGTTCGAAGAAGACAACTGGGAATGGCCTATGGGCGGGGCCACCGGGGTAGGGTGGCAAGTCATGCTCGACGGTCAGGAGATCACGCAGTTCACATACTTCCAGCAGGTGGGAGGCTTGGACCTGATGCCCATTTCCGGAGAGATCACTTACGGTCTGGAACGCATTGCGATGTATTTGAACGATGTCGATAACGTCTTTGACGTCCCCTGGAATGACGAAATCAGTTATGGGGAAGTTCGCCATCGTGACGAAGTCGAGTTCTCGAAGTACTATTTCGAAATCGCCGACATCGATCGTTACTCCAGGATTTTTGATGAGTTCGAGAAGGAAGTTGAACGTTTGATGAAGGAAGGACTGGTTCTTCCGGCCTATGAGAACTGCCTGAAGTGTTCTCACATTTTCAACATCCTTGACGCGCGAGGCGCAATTAGCCCGACCGAAAGAGTTCATATGCTGGGACGTGTCCGCAAACTCATTGGCGGCGTGGCGCGGGCGTACCTGGAGAGCCGCGAAGAGGCAGGTTTTCCATTACTTAAAGACACGCAGTCCGGAGAGTTTTTCGATGGGTAGTGAATTCCTTCTGGAGGTCGGGTGCGAAGAAATCCCTGCGCGCTCGATGGGCCCGGTACTCGGCGAACTGAAACAGAAATTCGAGGAACTGCTGGCGAATTCCAAGCTCGATTTCGACAGTATTGAAACCTTCGGGTCTGCCCGTCGACTGGTCGTCCACGTAAACGACCTGGCCGGTTCGCAGAAGACCGAGATGGTCACGACGCTGGGTCCACCGGAAAAGATCGCATTCAAGGACGGGAAGGCTTCGAAGGCTCTCGAGGGGTTTGCGAAGAAATCCGGCGTCGCCCTCGATCGGTTGAAAGTGTTTGAGACTGAGCGGGGCAAGTACATGGGTTTTGAGTCGGAGGTCGGGGGAAAAGCCGCTCCGGACGTGTTGTCTGAAGCGATCCCCGAACTTGTGCGATCTCTGACATTCCATAAGACGATGTTCTGGGCGGACCGCGCCGAGAGGTTTGCCCGCCCCGTCCGCTGGGTTATCGCGCTCCATGGCCAAAACGCGCTTCCACTGGAGCTGTATGGCGTCCGATCGGGCACCTCATCAGCCGGCCATCGCGTTCTCGGGAGCCAGTCGGTTCGGGTCCGCAGCTTCAAGGACTATCTGGAACGGCTCGAAGAGAACGGTGTTCTTGTTTCCCAGACCGTGCGGCGGGAGAAAGTGGAATCCGAGCTGCGTGCGGCTGCCGATATGCTCGGCGGACGGCTCATCCCCGACAACAAGTTGCTGGAAGAAGTCATCTACATCAATGAGTACCCCACCGTGATTGCCGGCGAATTCGAAGAACGCTTTCTCGGTCTGCCTGCCGAAGTCCTGATCACCGTAATGAGAGAACACCAGAAGTATTTTGCCGTCGAAAATGAGGCGGGTGTTCTCCGTCCGAATTTCCTGGCGGTCATCAACACGCGCGGTGACACGAAGGGGCTGATTCGGAAGGGACACGAACGCGTTCTGCGAGCGCGACTGAGTGATGCGCTCTTTTTCTGGGAAGTGGACGGAAAACAAACTCTCGAGCAACGCGTCCCCTCACTCGACACCATCGTCTTCCATAAGGCCCTGGGGACCTACAAGGACAAGATTGACCGGATGATCTCTCTGGCCCGTGCCCTCAATCAGATCACGGGAAGCGGAATCGACGACGAAGTTCTGGACAAGGTCGTCCGTTGGTCGAAAACCGACCTGATGACGGATCTGGTCGGAGAGTTTCCGGACCTCCAGGGGGTTGTCGGGGGACTCTACGCCAGACGGGAAGGTGCCCCCGAAGAGGTAGCCGAAGCAATCTATGATCATTACCGTCCCCGGAGCCTTGAGGAAGATTCTCCCCGTTCCCGGGCTGGGATCATCCTCGCGTTGACGGACAAACTCGACACCCTCTTTGGGTGTTTTTCAGTCGGCTTGATCCCCACCGGTTCGGAAGATCCTTTGAGTTTGCGGCGCCATACGCAGGGAGTTATCAAGATACTGTTGGATCACGATATCGCTTTCTCGCTTGGGGCAGCGATGGAAGCCGACTCGCGGCTGGAGGCCGAGGCGAGGGATGCGCTCCGTTCCTTTTATGAAGATCGCATGCGCCATATTCTGGGCCGCTGCGGATTCGCCTATGACGAGGTCAATGCGGTCCTCGCAACGGATTCCGACAATCCAGCCAGCGTCCTGGATCGAGTCCAGGCTGTGCACTCAATTCGGGAGAGCCTCGACTTTCTCGCGCTCGCCGCAGCGTTCAAGCGAATCAAGAACATACTGAAACAGTCGGACGCCGCAGCGAAAGCATCGAAACCCGCGACCGATGAGGGAATAGAACCTGAGGAGTCGGTTCTTGCCAGCCGGATAGACGAGATCCGACCCAAGGTGAAGCAATGGGCCGAGGCTGGGGACTACGCCTCAGCCCTTGAAGCCATGGCTTCTCTGCGATCAACTGTGGATGATTTCTTCGACAAGATTCTGGTCATGCACGAGGACGCCGCAATCCGGCAACGCCGGATAAACCTTTTAAGAAGCCTGTTCGATACCTTTCTTGAGGTGGCAGATATCTCAGAAGTAGTCGTCTCGACATGATTAGACTAACGCCTATCGCCGACGCCATACCAGATTAAAACTGTAGTCAGCTGCTCCTCCCCGCTCGTCTTCGATCAGGACCACAGCCGTGTATCCGTTGCCTTCCCATGGTTTTTCCATCAACTCCACTCTGCCCCGGCCACGAACGTTGACCAATTCAATGTCCATTGGAGAGGAGGGAAGGGGGCTGGACAGATCAAAGTGTCCGTTACGAAGTTGACGGCCGGCGAAATCCTCGCTTCGCGCCCGCTGGCCCCTTATGGTAACGGCCGTGATCTGGTCTACCCGCCCGCTGAAGTCGAAGTGTCCCTCGCGAGGCTCGTAGAACCGCGGCGAATCGATCCGGGAGAAATTTCCGGTGTCGCCCCCACGCGGCGGTCGAGTCGGATCATCCGGGTTCCAGGTCCAGTTGAGTCGAAGGTGGTAGGAGTCAGGGCCTGAATCCTCGTCATGAATCCGAATGATCGCTGTGTAGTCGTTGCTGGGGAGAGGCGCTTCAAACAGCTGGACCCTCCCGCGGCCATCGATCTTATCGAGTTCGAAAATCCCGAACGCCGCCTCGGGAATCGACTGAGAATAAGTGGTGCGGTCGACCCTCGGTGGCCCGCCGCTCACGATGAGATGAGTGAGGTCGGTCCCTTTGATGTAAAGGAACACCTCGCCGTCTATACGTGCGTAAATATCGAAGGCGCCCTCAGACGTTCTCCCCGCAGAGCGGGAGCTCGGATTGCCTTCAAGAGGCCGCTGGGCCAGGGTTGGAACAGTCAGAACGAGAGCCAATAACGTCGTTACGATGAACTTCATCAGAGTCCCCCTATGGAGTCCGGTGCGCCGTCACTAGGATTAGACTGCGGAGATCTCAATCAGTCAGCAGGTTGTGAGAAATTTGCGTTGCCGAGACATAGGGTTTCCGTGGCTGAGGAGACCAACCGCAGAGACGCAGAGAACGCAGAGGATTTGGCTCTTGTAACTCTTAATGTTCCGGTGGAGTTGTTGATAAACCCCAGGACTTTGATATGGCAGGATGTAGGCAACCTAACTTATTCCCCTTTGTGTCTCTGCGCCTCTGCGTTGAAAAAATGTTTCTCTAGCGGGGTTTTGATTTTTCGAGAGCTTCGATTCGCTTGAGGAGTTCGGGGAGTCGTTTGAAGACGGCGGAACATTTCAGCCAGAGGCGGTTTTCGATCGCCGGATATCCCGAGACCATCGTTCCGGCTTCCACGGAGTTGGGGATGCCGGTCTGTGCAGTGGCGATGACGCCGTCACCGATTTCCAGATGTCCGGCGACGCCGACTTGCCCGGTGAGAACGACGTCCTTACCAATTTTGGAACTGCCTCCCAGTCCGACCTGAGCACAGAGCAACGTGTTTTTCCCGACGACGGAAGCGTGGCCGACCTGAACCAGGTTGTCGATCTTAGCTCCCCGCCGTATGCGTGTCTCTCCGACCGTAGCACGGTCGATGGTCGCGTTCGCGCCAACTTCGACATCGTCTTCAAGGACGACGATGCCGGACTGGACGATCTTGTAATAACTGCCGTCATCTTGTTTTGCGTAGCCGTATCCGTCTGACCCGATCCGCGCTCCGTCCTGGAGGATGACGTTGTTGCCGATGAGGGAATATTCACGGACAGAGACGTGGGAGTAGGTTCGAAAGCTCTCCCCGATCCGGGTTCCCTTGGCAATGTGTGTGAACGGGCCAATCGTGGCATCGCTGCCGATCTCAACGTCGTCTTCTATGACTGCATACGGGCCAACCGATGCGTTGGGGCCGATGTTGGCCGATGCAGCAATACGTGCCGTTCGATCGATGCTCGCCTTCCGTTGCGGAGGCGTGTAGAACAGTTCGATTGATCGCGCGAACGCCAGGTAGGGATTGGGCGTTCGGAGAGTGGGCGTTTGAAGTTTGGGGAAGTCTTCGGTGACAAGAATCGCACCAGCTTGAGCGGTTCGGGCATTGGCTGCGTACTTGCGGTTCGAAACGAAGGTCAACTGGTCCGGCCCGGCCTCTTCGATTCCCGACACACCCGTGATTTCTGTTTCGGGATCGCCGTCGAGCGCGCATCCGAGTTTTTCAGCGATGACTTCGAGTTTCACTCCGAGGGGACCTCCCGTCTTCCTGTATGCCGCATAAGATGCTGTGTCCGTTCCTTTTATAGTACGTAGACTGTTAGTATAACAGCCCAGATGAGCGAACAAGGCAAGCTGCTCCGCTCGGCTTCACTGATCACCGTCATTACACTCGTCAGCCGTGTTTTCGGCTATTTCAGAGACCAGAGAGTGGCGTTTCTCCTCGGCGCAGGTATCGAAGCCGATGCCTACACGATTGCCTATCGAATTCCCAATCTCCTGAGGCGGCTTGTGGGTGAAGGCGCCGTGAGCGCGGCGTTCATTCCGATCTTTTCAAAATACCTCAGCGAAGAACATCGCAAGGATGCCTGGGAGTTTGCGAATTCGATGCTGACGATCATCACCCTCCTGATGGCTGGTGTGACCGTCATTGGAATTGCCGCAGCACCCCTGTTGGTTCGGGCGATCGCATATGGATTTGCCGATACACCCGGGAAGATCGAGATGACGGCGCTCCTGACGCGGATCATGTTTCCCTACATCTTTCTCGTCAGCCTCTCAGCGCTTGCAATGGGGATTCTGAACAGCTTTCACAAGTTCGCGGCACCTGCGTTTGCACCGGTGCTGTTAAACATCAGCATTATTGCCTTTTCATTTGTCACTGATCTGTTCGAGAGTCCGGAACGCGCACTTGCGATCGGCGTTGTCGTTGGTGGTGCTGCCCAGATCGCGATCCAGATTCCCCATCTCGTGAAGAGCGGCTGGAGGTTCCGTCCGCGTCTGGGTTTCGCGAACGAGGGCGTCCGTCGTGCGGTCCGGCTCATGGGACCTGTCGTCGTCGGAGTCGGCGTTGTGCAAGTCAATATTGTCGTCGGTGGCCAGTTCGCTTCTTTCCTTCCTGGCGACGGTCCGCAGATGGCTCTGTACCTGTCCGACCGGGTGATGGAGTTGGTTCTGGGCGGGTATGCCATTGCGATTGCCACTGTCGTTCTGCCCATGCTCTCGCACGATGCGGCGTCAGGGCGCATCGAGCAGATGCGTTCCACATTGAATTTTGCCTCTCGAATCATCCTCTTCATCACGATTCCCTCGACGGTAGGACTAATCGTGCTCAGGACGCCGATCATCGAAGTTCTTTTTGAACATGGGGAATTCGATCAGGCCTCGACCACTTTGACGGCCTGGCCGCTTCTGTTCTTCGCTCTGGGTTTATCGGCGTTTTCAATGGTCAAGGTGATTGTGCCTGCCTTCTATGCTCTGGAAGACACGCGTACGCCGGTGCGAATTGCGTCGGTGGCCATGGTCCTGAACATTGTGTTCAACTTTGCCTTCTTCGTGCCGCTCCAGGTTGGAGGGCCGGCTCTGGCGACGTCTCTTGCGGGCGTGTTCAACGCGATCGCGTTGCTGGTCATCTTCAGCCGAAAGGAAGGGGGTATCGACGCGCGTTCTATCGTGGATTCGCTCTTGCGCTTTCTAGTTGCATCCGTTCCGTTGGGATTGACGGCGAATGTCTTGATCAACCGGCCCGGTTTCTATTTTGGCCAGGCGTTCGCGCAGCAGGTCTTCGCTCTGTCGGCAACGATCGGGGCCGCGGCCGGAGTTTACTTCCTGAGCTGTTTTCTTCTCCGATGCCGGGAAGTCGGAGAGTTCCGCGATACGTTCCTGAAGCGTCGAAGTTAGAGGCACGAGCCTATTGTCGGGCATAACTGACGGTCAGAATCTCCCATTCATGGTTGTCGGGATTTCCCCAGTAGATATTGCGTCCGCCGTATCGAGTGTTGATTCGCATATCCGTGGGCCCCTTCGGCGAGCTTCTATACTCTATTCCGGCCTCGGTGAGGCGATCGAGAATGGAATCAAACTCTTCGTCGTTGACCTGGAAGCAGTAGTGATGCATCGGAGGATGTTCACCGGCCTGGATGAAGTTGAGCGTCAACCCGTCGTTAACGTAGACATAAGAAAACAACCCTCCGTGCGATCCTTCCCACGGAGCCGCAAGAAGCTCTCCCAGTATCCTTGCCGCAGCATCGACGTCGCGTGATGGCACTATGAAGTGGTCGAGTTGTATGGTCATAATGAGTTCCTCGGTCCCGAGTGGCCGGTGGTGTTTCACCTACAAACGCTGCTATCGGACTGTAGATAAAAAACCTGGTTGCCGTTCTAAATATCGCCGAACGGAGGGCATCTGTCCAATGCGGCTCCTTTAATATTTAGTGCAGGACGGAAGTGGCAGACGAAAGAACAGTGACGAACGATCAGTGGATCGACCGGTTCATTCAATACCTCCGTATCGAAAAAGGACTGTCGGCAAACACGATTGCGGCTTACAGTCGGGATCTCACCGCCTACACCGAGTATCTGGATAAGAAGGATCTTCTCACCGTCGATGCCACGGAGGTGTCTGCTTTCCTGGCGTTTCTCTACGAGAAGGATTTGGGAGCGCGTTCTGCTGCCCGGGCGCTGAGCGCGGTCCGGGGGCTCTATCGTTTTCTCATTCTCGACGGAGCGATGCAGGAAAATCCGACGGCCGGGGTCGATGTGCCCAAGGCCTGGAAACCTCTTCCACATTTTCTGACGTTCGACGAAGTAGATCGCCTCCTTGGTGCGCCGGATGTATCCGAACCGATGGGACTCCGGGACCGTGCGATGCTCGAGGTGATCTATGCCACAGGACTTCGGGTATCTGAGTTGGTCAACTTGACGATGGATTCCATCGACCTGGAGAACGGATTTGTGCGGTCCATGGGAAAGGGCAGCAAGGAACGTATCGTGCCGTTGGGCGAGTCTGCGGCTGAGGCGGTTCGGGACTATATCCAACGGGGACGTCAGAAAAAGACCAACCCCTATCTCTTTCTGAACTATCGGGGGCAGCGGCTGACACGTGCCGGTTTCTGGCTCATCCTGAAGGGACACGGCAGGCGTGCCGGCATTGGGAAACGTATCTCGCCTCACATGTTACGCCATTCCTTCGCAACACATTTGCTGGAACGCGGTGCAGATCTACGTTCCGTTCAGATGATGCTGGGGCACGCCGACATTTCGACGACGCAGATTTACACGCATGTTATCCGCGAACGACTCAAGCAGATTTACCAGAGCCATCACCCGCGGGCGTAAAAAATTTCCCCTTTTTTACGTCCGGACCTTCAGGAGCAGCCAGAATCCGCTGAACCCGAAGATCAGGTTGGGGAACCACGCAGCGATCAGAGGTGAGAGCTGGTTTATTCCCCCCAGCTTGTCGAAGAGCTCGAAGGCTGCCCAATAACTGATTCCGATGACGATGGATATGCCGATCCCGTAAAAAGTGCCTCGGCGGCCAGTCGTGAACGAAAAGGGAATGGCAATGATGACCATGATGGCCGACACCAGGGGAAACGACAGCTTCCGATATAGATCGACGGTCAGGCCGCTCACATCAAACCCGCTCTGGCTCAGGTCGTCGATATAGCGACTCAGCTCCGGGTAATTCATCTGAGATGCGGTCAGTACTTCCTTTTTGAAATAGTCGGGATCCTCATTCATCTCGGCGTAGTCGAGCTGTTCGAACGAATCGTAGTCCGACATCTGGCCGTTGCCGTCGATCGAAGCCGTCCATCCGCTGGAGAATGCCCACGACTGGCCGTTCCAGCCAGCCTGTTCGGCAAACGTCCATCGCCGAAGAGAAAAAGTGGCTGGCTCGAACTCGAACACCGAAATGCCTGGGAAGAAGTTCTGCTCGGGATCGAAGTAATTGTAATAGTAGATGTGGTTGTCCGAACCGGCCATCCACTTTCGCAATGGGTCACGATAAGTCTGAGGTGGCCTGCCCTTGATTCGATTCCGGAATTCATCCTGCCTCTGGTTCGTGTAGGGCAGAAGAAAGTCCTGCATGACGTAGATGCCCCCCGACAGCAGCAGGCCGGTCAGGAGCAGCGGGACAGACATACGGTAGAGGCTTATGGCCCCGGCTTTGACTGCAAGAGTTTCGTTCGTCTTCGTCAACGTTCCAAGGTTGACCAGGACGGCTACGAGGACAGCGAGGGGAATGACCCAATAGAGAATCTGCGGCAGAAGGTAGAAGAAGTAACTGCCCACGACTTCGACACTCGCGTTGTTCTGGACGATATCGGGTAGTAACTCGAAGAGAGTCACGACGACGAACATCGCCACGAACACGACAAGGACAAGAAGGAAGAAGAACCAGAAGCTCTTCAGCACGTAGACATCGAGTGTTCGGAACCACGTCGGATGGTGTGTGAGCGAGTAGGCCCATTTGCTGATTCGCTTGGGTCCCCCCCGAAGGGATGAGAAGCGTTGGCCGAGCCATTCACCGGTGTCGAGAATGATGTCCAGCACTCGGTTGGTGCGCTCGCGTTCCGAGCGGAGAATCAGGAACACTCCCAGCAGGGCAAAGCCAAGGTTGGCCCCCCAGGTTCCCAGGAAGGGTGACATCTGAGCGTTGCCCGCAATCCGCGTCCCTCCTATGAAGACCATGTAGTAGATCAGCATGAGCGCGGCGCTGATGACCAGTCCCATGGATCGGCCGCCTCTATTCGTGGATAGACCCAGAGGAAAGCCGATCAGGGCGAAGGCCAGCGAGGCAAACGGAAGTGCCAGACGGCGGTGAAATTCGACCTGCTCGGCATACGTGGCCGAGCCGGCCTGAACTGCACTCCAGAGAGCCCGGGTCGACAATTCAAATGGCGTCGACTCCGGGGCGGCCATGGTTTCGTTAGAAATCGGAATAGGTAGCGTCAATGTGGCGAATCGAGTTGAGGAAAAGCGATCTGGTGTCAAAGGAGAGACTTCATGCCGGCTGGCATTCAGCAGCGTCAACTGGTACTGCTCATTCTCAGGATCGCTGATCAACTGGCCCGATTGTGCGAAGGTGACCTGAGGTTCGTCTGGATTTTCCAGGTCGGCGAGGAGAATGCCCCGCCATTCGCTCCCGTCCGGGGAAACATCCTGAACGTAGAGGACCAGATCTTCTACGTCTTCGTTAAAAACTCGGGGCTGAAGTTCCAGAGCGAGTTGTCGAATTCCGATGGATCGCGTGATCTGCTGGAGGTTGGCAGCTGCCGTTGGTGCAACCCAGACTGACAGGTAGAAATTAGCGCCCCATGCCAGGAGGCCCAGAGTCAGTACGGGTCGCAGGATCGTCATCATGGACAGACCCGCAGCTCTGAAAGCCACACTTTCACTGTCGGAAGAAAGGCGCCCGAATCCGGTCAACACACCCACGAGAACCGCAGTGGGAATCGTGAACATCAAAGCTCCGGGAATGATGGCCGCCGTTATCGAAAACAGTTCGTAGCCAGTCGCGGAGCGGCGGACCATCAGTTCGAGCAACGCGCTCAGCTCACGGCCGACGATCACGAAGGTGAGCGCGATCAGAGCGATCAGAGTCGGAGTGAGGACTTCGCGGAAGATATATCTGTCGAGGCGATTCACAGTGCTTTCAGGGATTCTCTATACAGTGTTTCCCACTAGTGGCCTGTACGACCCATATTGGGACCAGCGCCGATGGGTCTTGCGGGCGAGATCGCGGCGCGAGACGGAAATTGATGTTATCGCATCAATGACGGCTCGTAACAAAGATATCGCACGCAACCCCCATCGGCCCCTAGGGTTACGGCGAAACGGCATCGTCTTCGTTGTCGTCAGCTCCTCGCAATAACGAAGCATTTCCTCGTCGCTGACTCCTAGAATCCAATGCCGTTTGGCCGCAACGCTGGTCCCAATATGGGTGGTACAGGTCACTAGAGCAGGTCTTCGACCAGGCGCAGGAGCGCATCAGTATCTATGGTCGAGTCCGCCACATAGGACGCATTCTGGTCCTGCCAGAACAGCGTCAGCTCGCCATCGTTGTTAAACAACAGCGCGGGCACGCCCAGGACCCCGAGTTGCTCAGGAGCAGCGATCCCTCCGAAGCGGGCTTTTTAGGGATCGTCTTCGGACGCGAAGGCGTGTTGGTTGAGTACCGATGTCAGAAAACGATCTGCAATGTCCGGTCTCGGGTTTCTGAATGAATAGAGCGTCAGCGTCCCGCCGGCGTTCAACTGAAATCGTTGCCGCACAACAGGGAAGAAGAGAGTTTCGATGTCCCGACCGAGGATCTTAACTTCCTCCACACTACCCTCGGTAATCTCGATACTTTCCCGGGTTGCCGTGCCCGAGGACAGGCCAACGATCTCAATGCCGGCGTTGTCTGCTGCTTCATCATATGTCGTCGGAGAAAAATCACTGCTCCGAACGAAAGTAACGATCGGATTGGGATGGACATCCGGGTCAAAAGGCGGTCCTGCGGGTACCTGGGCAAACCCGACGGGTCCCATGGCCAGTAAACACGTGAAGGTTCTTGCCAACATGCGGACATTGTAGCAGTCCTGTTATTCAGCCTGAAGTGTTCCCGAATACGGTTCGTTCTATCCGGGACCGTTTTATCCTCGGCCCTCACCGTTCCTTTCCAACGATATAATGCGATGATGTGGCCCAGAACCGTGCAACTCAAACGATCAGCAAACCCGAGAGCATCGTGATACCCACGGCACTAGCCATTGCAGGATCTGACCCCAGCGGCGCGGCTGGAATCGGGGCTGACCTGAAGACCTTTTCCGCTCTAAGAGTCTACGGAATGGCTGTGGTGACAGCCCTCACGGCCCAGAACACCGGGCGAGTGAGTGGAGTCTTCGATGTTGGAGGGAGCGTTTTGACGGCGCAACTGGACGCTGTGATGGGTGACATTTCACCTGACGGGGTCAAGATTGGGATGTTGGCCAGCGCCGCCAATGCCGAGATCGTTTCCAGAAAGTTAGCCGAATACAATTGCCGTCAGGTTGTCCTGGATCCGGTAATGAAGTCCAGTTCGGGAACGATGCTGCTTGATTCCGATGCGCAAGACGTCTTTCGCGACTGTATGTTCCCGTTGATAACACTGGTGACACCTAACCTTGATGAGGCGGAAGCGTTGGTCGGGGAGCCTGTTCGGACCGTGCCGGCGATGGAAAAGGCAGCCCGCCGACTCCACGACCTAGGCGCCGCCAATGTTCTCGTAAAAGGCGGACACCTGGAAGGTGACATGGCCGTCGACGTGTTTTTTGACGGCGAGAAGTTGGATCGTCTCGAAGGCGAAAGAATCGAGAATGCGGAATCCCGCGGTACCGGATGTGTTCTTTCCTCCGCGATTACGGCCTATCTTGCGCGTGGAGAGACCATGCAGGAGGCAGTCAGTGCAGGGAAGAGATTCACGTTGGCCGCCATCCGGAACCGTCTTCAGCTAGGCCATGGCCATGGGCCTTCGGATCCGTTGAATCTGGCGGGGCCGGCGTAGTCTGTTACCGGTAATTGTTGTCGAGAGACCAGAAGTTACTAACATATTGTACTAGTGTGTCTTAGTAGATGTTATCTCGAGTATGACGTGAGTGTCGGAAGGACGGCTCTCGGGCCGCCCTTCGGTTCTCAGGCTGGCAGTTTCTTGGAGATTTCGTCAAATTCCGGGAACCGGCCCGTTTCCAGTTTCGAATAGATCAGCGAGCCGTTCACGCTGACTTCGAAGCGTCCCCCGTCGGAGGGAACCATTACGAAGCGTTTGATCCGGGTTTTAAACTCGGTACTGAGCTTTTCTATCAGGCTGACCGCCTGAGGCTCATAGTTTCACACCTGACAGTAAACGAGTTCGATTTCCATCGATAATCCCCTCCTATCTCCTTCTAATTGAAAGCTCCGATCCAACTATTTCTGATTTCCAACTGTTCCGGCGTAGGGTTCGAAGTCTCTACTATACTCCAGGTTGTTTCCTGGTTCTCACCGGGTCTGAACTCCAACGCGAGAACCCGGTCTCCTCGCGCGATTGTGACGTCAATGGTTTCTCCCAGTTTTCGTCGGCGGAGTTCGCTCTGAAAATTGTTGAACGTAATGCGCCGGTCCGCGAATGCCAAGAGAATGTCTCCGGCGTCGAAGCCGGCCTCCGCGGCAGGGCTGGCAGGAACCACCCTTGAGATCCGTGCCGTACCACCCTCACCTTCTTGAACCTGAACTCCCATATACAGTGCCGGGAGTTGTCGGTCGACTCTTACATTCAGGCCCGCCTGACCGGCATAGCGGTTGTAATCGGGTTCGGCACGGCCCTGAACAAGAGACGTGTAGGCTTCCTCGAAATCCGATCCCGCGACCTCGTTCAACGCGCTGAGAAACCCTTCTTCAGGTACGCCGACCCCTTGGTCGGCGTAGGTTTCCAACAGATACCGCATGACGTCGTCGAGGCTCTTATCTCCACCGGTCCGCGCTCGGATTTCCATGTCGAGGAGGAAACCCACGATCTCGCCTTTCGTGAAGTAAGAAATACTGTTGTTGTCGCTGTTGTCACTCGGCGCCCAGACTTCCCAACTGGCTTCCTCAAGGTTCATCAGGAAACGCCCAGGTCGATGCTGAAAGCGATTCACTTCCAGTCCCAGTTGGGCAAGGTAGGTTTCTATCGGTAGAATTCGCGCGCGAGCGAGGAGCAGGCGAGCATAGTAGCTGGTCAATCCTTCCGTCGCCCAGAGAAGCCGGGAGGGTGCTTCACGCGTATAGTCGAAGGCGCTCTCAGCGGCGGGCCGTATGCGTTTTCCGTTCCAGAGATGAAAGAATTCGTGCGCAACTACGAAAAGAAAACGTTCGTATCGGGGCCCATTGGCGAAATCGTTTCTTCCGACGGTTATGCGTGTCGAGTTGAGGTGTTCGAGTCCGCCGCTTCCGGGAGCCGGGAGGACTTTGAACAAAAAGGTGTAACTGTCAACAGGCGCTGGCCCGAACACATCTACGGCGGCGGTGACAATGTCTCGTATGTCGGTCAGAATTTGATCTTCGTTGAATTCCACGTCGGGTTCGCTGAAGACGAGACGATACTCCACATCTTCCAATGTGAATTCCAGCAATCCGAACGGCCCGACAAAAGCAGGGGCATCGATGAAGACGTCGTAATCTGGAGCGCGGTAGGTCCCCCGACTGTTTCGAAGGCCCGTGTACACGTTCCAGGCGCCGGGCTTTTCGTATCGCAGAGTGACAGGGACGTGCTTGTGTCCAACCACGTACATGTAAGTTGCGGGACCTGAAATATCCGCCATCTGGGAGGTCAATTCCGTCGAATAGACGTCGTAAGTGACCTCGACATCCTCATCCAGTCCTTTGACGATCTCCCATGTCTGCTTGTCTGCCTTCTGCCAGTTGAGAGTTCTTTCTCCGGATCGGGTCTGTACCCGAAAGTTCTGGACGTTACGGGCAAAGTCCCGAATCCTGTGGTCTCCCGGAGCCCAGGCGGGCATTGCTAACTGCAAAGTCTGGTCCCGCACTCCTCGAATGTCCATTTCGACGGTGTATAGGTGGGAGGATGGGTCGTCGATTGTGATTTCGTATTCGATCGAGACCCCGTTGGCAGGCATCTGATTTGCTGCATAGATCGCCTGGGCCGCACTGGCCGAAGGATTGAGCAGCAGAAGTCCAACGAGAATCCCAACCGAGCCCAGCAGCCGGCCTTGGCGTCTCAATTGCGAATGGGAGGACATTCGTAAAAGTTTACTGAATCCAGGGACGGGTGTCGCGGATTGTTGTGGCATAAAACGAAATTTCATCTTTATCGAACACAATGAGACGCCGTCCGATTCGATGTTTTAGAATGATCGCATTAACCAACGACAGAAGAGGAGACTATGGAACTGTTCACTTCCAAGGATTTCAAGGTTTTCGACATCGAGGGTTTTGAGGAACGTATGGAGGCGATTCGCGGCCGGATCCGGCCCAGGCTGACTGAAATGGGAGAGGCTCTCGCGCCAGGCGTCGCCGGCCTCGTGGATCAACCTCTCTACGTGCATGTAGCCAAGCACGCACGGCGGACCGTAAACCCGCCCGACGATACCTGGGCCGCCCTGGGTGGGGACAAACGGGGCTACAAAAAGGACGTACATTTCAAGCTTGCCGTATCGCGTAATTGTGTTCGACTTCTGTTCGAAGTGGGACCTGAATATTACGACAAGGCTGAATGGGCTCTGAAGTGGAAGCGAGACATTCCCCACATTACCGAAACAGTGGGCGGGGGGAAAAAGCTGGCGTGGTTCCGGGACGAACATAACGAGCGCCCGGAAGCCGAACTGAAAGGTTGGTCGCGCAAAGAATTTGTCGAACTCGGCAAGGAGTTGATGCGCCGAAGAGACGGTCAGCTGGTGATCGGCCGTCGTATTGATCAGGATGAAATGGTTCGAATGAATTCCGCGGGGTTCAAACGGATCGCCCTCGGGACGTTTAAGGCTGTCGCGCCGCTCTTCGTCATTCACGAGCCGAGAGTCCTGGCTCTGGCTCGGGCCTAGCGTTACTTTTTAGCGCGCACCTTCGCGTTGATGTACTGTTTGTGGCTCAGGTGGAGGGCGGAAGAAACAGCTCGCAATTCTTCCAGTTCCGTGTGGGTCAGTCCGCCGTCGGCGGAAGCCACTGCAAACAGCAGGTCGAGTAGTTCAACCCGTTCTTCCAGGCTCGAGTCTCCGGCGTATTCGTTGATCATACGATAGCGATCGAGTCCCCGGACAGATTCTTCATGAATGATAGTCAGCAGGAGGTCCAGCGCCGTGTCATCGAAGTCACCGCGCTCGGAGAGCCGTCGCCGAATTTCAGCCAGTTCGCGTTCGTTGATGTCGTGATCGGCGTGGGCGACGACACCCATCAAACCCCCTAACAGTGCCAGGCGATGCATCTCGGGAGTAATCTGGTCATCTCCCGCCCGTCGACGCAGTTTAAAAAGGATCTTGTTTCTCAGGAATTCGTCCACATCTACTTGCGACTTGCGTGGCGGCGACTGGAACAGATTTTTCAGGCCGCTGAGCATCAGGTCTAGTGACGAGGGCTTGGCGAGTACTGCTTCATAACGCTCTAAGAGTTTCCGTTCTTCCTCGGTCACGCGGTCATCGGCATGAATGATCCCTTCGATGTGTTTGATAACAGTCTGGCGTTCTGAAGACGATCCTATTCTCGACAGAAGATCCTGGATGACCGCCATCTGTTCTTCCTCAGATACGGGGTCTTCGATATAAGGCTGGAGTTCAAACCAGTCCGAGTCGTCCAGATCGAAACGCCGCGCAAGTTCCTTGATGTAATTCAACTCGGCTTGCGATAGCTCTGAATCTGCCCAGGCCGTAGTTATAAGAACTTTGAGGAGTGCCAGTGCTGTAGAGGAGCGAACCATTGGGTGTCTTATCGTAACCTGTTAGTTTTCGTTTTCGAGAACTGGTCGTCCTTCGAAACCCACAAACTGTTCGAACCATTTGCCGGTTCTAATCAGCCGGTCTTCCGCAAGCGGTGCTGCGCTCAGTTGTATGCCCAGGGGGAGACGGTCCGGGCCGAGTCCAACAGGCAGCGAAAGCGTTGGAAAGTCTGCCAATGTCCAGGGAGTGGATATGATGGGATCTCCGGTAGTGCTGATGCCCTTCGGAGCTGTACCGCAGGCTCCCGGCGACAGGATGACATTACAGCCGTCGAACAGTTCAAGCATTTCCCTCTGATAGCGGCGTCGCAAGCGCCTGGCCCGAAGATAGTCGGTTGCAGAAAGAAGAATGCCGCTTTCAATCATTCCGCGCAGCTTGGCGCCGTATTCGTTCTTGTGTCGCGCATGGAGGTCCATGTGAGCAGCGGCGAGCTCGACGCGCATGATCGTTCGAAGCGCTGCAACGGCGATACCGAATGTTGGAGGAAGAGACAGTTCGCGGATCCCCAGACCGGCCCTCTTCAACTGATCGATCAGCTGTTGATGAACAGCCCAGGCTTCGGGAGTCGAGTGTGCCTGGAAGAACTCTCTCACGACACCTATGCGGATGTTTTTCCCCTCGAGCGCGGTCGCATTCGACAGAGATTCTCCGGCCATGACGGAAGTCATAATTGACACGTCGTCCACAGTGCGCCCAAATGAGCCGATATGATCCAGCGACCAGGAATTAGGGAAGACCCCTTCCCTCGACACTCGAGAGGCAGTAGGCATCAGGCCCACGATCCCGCAAAAGGCAGCTGGGCGGCCGATAGATCCCGCCGTCTGAGTCCCTGTAGCTACCGGACACATCCCTGCGGCAACAGCGGCAGCCGATCCGCTGCTGGATCCACCCGGCGTATGGTCCAAATTCCAGGGATTACGCGTCGGCCCCGGGTCGAAGTAGGCAAACTCGGCCGTCACCGTTTTCCCGAGAACGATGGCCCCTGCTTCCTTTAGCTGCCCAACGACAACAGCATCACGGTCCGGCACGTGGTTCTCGAACAACGACGATCCCATCGTCGTCCGGAGCCCACGTGTTTCAAAGATGTCTTTTAGGCCAATTGGGACTCCGTGGAGCGGGCCCCGATACCGGTTTTTCTCAGTTTCCTTGTCGAGAAGTTCGGCCTGTCTCAGGGCGCCCTCGGAATCTACGGTTGTCCACGCCTGGATCCTCGAATCCGACCGCGCGATTCGATCCAGAAAGAAGGTCGTGGTTTCGATGGCGGAGGATTCGCGCTTTCGGATCCGTTCGGATATCGCGCTGAGGGAAAGTTCTTCACTCGCCATCGGAAGGGTCCAGTTCGTGTTGGAAGAGTTCGTAGAGGTCGGAAGCTGCCTGTTCAAGAAACGGCTTCAGCTCCTGAATGCGCGCGGCGTCGTATCTCTCTTCAGCACTGGTCAGAAGACGTGCCAGGAGTTCATCCATGGGCGCGTGATTCTAACACACCGGGACTCGGGAAAGTGTCCGTAGCAAGGGCCCCGATCGGATCTACAGTGCGAAGCGGTTCAAGAAGCCCAGGTAGCCCGACAGTCGGGTGAAATTGTTGGTCAGGATCAGGACGCCCACAGTAATAACGAGAACGCCGCTGACAACTTCCACGGTATGGAAGTGGTGTTTGAACCGGCCATAAAAGGACAGGAACTTATTGAGTCCCAGGCTGGTCAGAAGGAAGGGCAGGCCGAGGCCAGCCGAATAGATTGCCAGAAGAAAGATGCCCTGATAGACAGTTTCCTTGGTGCTCGCGAAGGTCAGGATGCCGGCCAGAATCGGGCCGATGCAGGGCGTCCAGCCAAACGCGAAAGCCAGGCCCAGAATAAAGGCGCCAAACATGCCCCTCGGCTTGTCGACATTATGGAATCGCTTGTCCTGGTAAAGGAAAGGGATCTTGAAGATGCCCATCAGGTGAAGGCCGAAAATGATGATCACGACGCCGGCAATTCGATAGAGGATAGCCATCTGTCCCATGATGACCTGTCCCAGTAACGTCGCCGAGGCACCCAATGCGATGAACGTCACTGAAAAACCACAGATAAAGAAAACAGAGTTGAAAATAACCATCCGGGTCATCGATGCACTGCGATCCGACTGCAGTTGTTCCAGGGAAACACCGGAAACAATCGAGATGTAGCCCGGGACCAAAGGCAGAACACAGGGAGACAAGAAGGAAACGATTCCAGCCGCGAAAGCGGCAAATACTGAGACGCTATCCATGGGTTAAATTATTCCACGAAAGGAGTTAATGTTCCAAGAATCATTCACGAATCCCCAAAAAGTGTATAAGACGGATATCTCAGGGAAAAGTGAGCTGTATTCCATTAGAAAAGAAAACTTTCCAGGGGCCTAGGAGCCTGCGCCGTAGGACGATTTTCGACTCGGCGAATTTCGCGATATGGCGATTGATCGGTATCGGTGACCGGGGAATGGGCGTTTTGGACGACGAGGCGCCGATGGGTGCGCCACGGGTGCTTGAATCGACCCTCGTTCGGCCTGATTTGCGGGCGGTATCCCTGTCATCAGGCTGCCTGAAGCCCCTGCATCCGCTTGACGTTCAATGCCAGACACACCAAGTTCCACTCGCCCTGGACCTTGTTCAGGCCGCGCAGGCTGAATCGGCGGAAGCCGAGCACCTCCTTGATCCACCCGTTGGGCGCCTCCGACAGCCATTTGCGCTGGGCGTACTGCACCCGTCCCGCCTCCATCGACAGCTTCTCGGCCATGCGGGCCTTCGCCGGATGCCTGGCGGCGTCTACCGCGACCGCGCGCCGGCCCTCCCGGCCCAAGGCCACATAGCCGTCCACGCCGCGCGCCTCCAGCGCCTCCAGGTCGTCCTCGTTGCAGTAGCCCGCATCCGCCAGCACCGTCTCGGGCCGTTCCCCATGGGTGGCCTCCACCTCGTCCACCAACGGGACCAGCCGACCCTGGTCGCTGGCGTTCGACGACACCTCGGTGGCGACGATCAACTGCTTCTCTCCCTCCACCGCCACCTGCGCGTTGTAGCACTGCTGAAAACCCTCCGATGAGGTCTTCATGATCCGGCTTTCGGGATCGGTGAAGTTGTCCTGCGCCTTCTCGTCCGGCTCGCCGTATTCCCGCTTGTAGGGCCGCCCGCTCTTCCGGTTGCGCTTCGAACCGGGCTCGCGTCCCCGCGCCTCGTCGGCCTCCCGTTGCCTGGCCTCCAATCGCGCCCTGGCCGCCCGGATCGCCGCCAGCCGATCCTCCCGGCGGCGCAACTCCTCGGGTAACTCATCGCCGCGATGCGCCTCCCCGAAACGCGCGTCCTCCGCCGCATCGGTCTCCCGCGCGCGCGACAGCAACGCTTCGATCTCGCCCTCCAGGCGCCGCTCCTCCTCCTGCATCCGACCGTAACTCATCGCCTTGCGCTTGCTGGCATTGGCTCGAACCTTCGTCCCGTCGATCGACAACTTGCCGAAGTTCCCAACCCCGGTCTCGCGCGCCAGACCGACCACCTCCACAAACAGCGCCTTGAAATCCGACAAATGACGCCGGCGAAACTCGCAAATCGTCCGATGGCTCGGAAAATTCCCCGCCGCCAACACCCGAAATGCCACGTCCTCCTCCAGCTTCCGCGCCAGCCCTCGGGACGAAAACACCCCCGTCGCGTACCCGTAGATCAGCACCTTCGCCATCATCCGCGGCTCATACGGCGACTTGCGACGACCGTCCCCCTCGTAAGGCGCGTAAAACGCCGTCAAGTCCAATCCGTCCACCAGATCGCTCACATGGTGTGCCAAGTGCCCCTCCGGCAACCAATCCCGTATATCCGGCGCCAGCAGCAACCCCTGCTCCGGCTGGTACGGGCGAAACGTCGTCGGCATCGCATTCTCCTCCTAACTGCGACACTATTATCTCATTCACTTCCTACGGCGCAGGCTCCTAGGAGCCTGCGCCGTAGGACGATTTTCGACTCGGCGAATTTCGCGATATGGCGATTGATCGGTATCGGTGACCGGGGAATGGGCGTTTTGGACGACGAGGCGCCGATGGGTGCGCCACGGGTGCTTGAATCGACCCTCGTTCGGCCTGATTTGCGGGCGGTATCCCTGTCATCAGGCTGCCTGAAGCCCCTGCATCCGCTTGACGTTCAATGCCAGACACACCAAGTTCCACTCGCCCTGGACCTTGTTCAGGCCGCGCAGGCTGAATCGGCGGAAGCCGAGCACCTCCTTGATCCACCCGTTGGGCGCCTCCGACAGCCATTTGCGCTGGGCGTACTGCACCCGTCCCGCCTCCATCGACAGCTTCTCGGCCATGCGGGCCTTCGCCGGATGCCTGGCGGCGTCTACCGCGACCGCGCGCCGGCCCTCCCGGCCCAAGGCCACATAGCCGTCCACGCCGCGCGCCTCCAGCGCCTCCAGGTCGTCCTCGTTGCAGTAGCCCGCATCCGCCAGCACCGTCTCGGGCCGTTCCCCATGGGTGGCCTCCACCTCGTCCACCAACGGGACCAGCCGACCCTGGTCGCTGGCGTTCGACGACACCTCGGTGGCGACGATCAACTGCTTCTCTCCCTCCACCGCCACCTGCGCGTTGTAGCACTGCTGAAAACCCTCCGATGAGGTCTTCATGATCCGGCTTTCGGGATCGGTGAAGTTGTCCTGCGCCTTCTCGTCCGGCTCGCCGTATTCCCGCTTGTAGGGCCGCCCGCTCTTCCGGTTGCGCTTCGAACCGGGCTCGCGTCCCCGCGCCTCGTCGGCCTCCCGTTGCCTGGCCTCCAATCGCGCCCTGGCCGCCCGGATCGCCGCCAGCCGATCCTCCCGGCGGCGCAACTCCTCGGGTAACTCATCGCCGCGATGCGCCTCCCCGAAACGCGCGTCCTCCGCCGCATCGGTCTCCCGCGCGCGCGACAGCAACGCTTCGATCTCGCCCTCCAGGCGCCGCTCCTCCTCCTGCATCCGACCGTAACTCATCGCCTTGCGCTTGCTGGCATTGGCTCGAACCTTCGTCCCGTCGATCGACAACTTGCCGAAGTTCCCAACCCCGGTCTCGCGCGCCAGACCGACCACCTCCACAAACAGCGCCTTGAAATCCGACAAATGACGCCGGCGAAACTCGCAAATCGTCCGATGGCTCGGAAAATTCCCCGCCGCCAACACCCGAAATGCCACGTCCTCCTCCAGCTTCCGCGCCAGCCCTCGGGACGAAAACACCCCCGTCGCGTACCCGTAGATCAGCACCTTCGCCATCATCCGCGGCTCATACGGCGACTTGCGACGACCGTCCCCCTCGTAAGGCGCGTAAAACGCCGTCAAGTCCAATCCGTCCACCAGATCGCTCACATGGTGTGCCAAGTGCCCCTCCGGCAACCAATCCCGTATATCCGGCGCCAGCAGCAACCCCTGCTCCGGCTGGTACGGGCGAAACGTCGTCGGCATCGCATTCTCCTCCTAACTGCGACACTATTATCTCATTCACTTCCTACGGCGCAGGCTCCTAGGAGCCTGTCGGACTAACACCAAATCGAAAATCTAAGCAATTCATATGATTGTGTTTACAGTTTCGAGCTGAAAAGGGGTGTCGTTGAACACAAAGGACTTACGCCGAAAGCCCGACAGGCTGCTAGGGGCCTGTACCACCCATATTGGGACCAGCGCCGACGGATCTTGCGGGCGAGATCGCGGCGCGAGACGGAAATTGATGTTTTCACATCCATGACGGCTCGCAACAAAGATATCGCCCACAACCCCCATCGGCCCGCAGGGTTGCGGCGAAACGGCATCGTCTTCGTTGTCGTGGGCTCGCAATGGGGGAACATTCCCTCGTCGCCGACTCCTAGAATCCAATGCCGTTTGGCCGCAACGCTGGTCCCAATATGGGTGGTACAGGCCACTAGAGGTTTTCAAGGACGAAATCTGTCATCACCCGGTGCATGTGGTAGCGCTGGTCGGGATCTTCAATCTTGTGTTTGGATTGGGGATAGAACATGGTCTGAAAGTCCTTGCCGGCTCTTTGGAGCTCGCGGACCAGGCGCATAGAGTGTTCGATGTGAACGTTGTCATCTATCGTTCCATGGAGGATCAGCAGTTTTCCGTGGAGCTGGTCCGCAGCTGCCAGGACGGAGCTGCTCCGGTAGCCCTCGACGTTCGTCGAGGGTTGTGACATATATCGTTCGGTGTAAATGCTGTCATAGAGGCTCCAGTCTGTGACTGGCGCTCCAGCAATTCCCATCCGGAACAAAGTGCTATGGGTCATAGCGTAAGCGGTGAGGTATCCACCGAAGCTCCAGCCCCATATTTCGAAACGTTCCGGATCGACATAACGCTGTGATTTGAGCCAGGTGATCCCGTCTTCGATGTCGGCCAGTTCCTGCTCTCCGAAGCGGCGATAGATCGGCCAGGAGGATGCCACGCCCCGGCCGCTTGAAGATCGATTGTCCGAGATCCAGACGACGCATCCTCGTTGGGCCAGCATGTGGTGCCAGGCTCCGAGCTCACCGCCCCATGCGTTCCTCACCTTCGGTGCCATAGGGCCGCCGTAGACATGGCACAGGACAGGGTACTGGCGATCGGGATCGAAGTCCGGTGGTTTGATCATCATTGTGGGAAGCCCAAGTCCGTCTCGCGATGTGACTTCAATGTATTCGGTAGTACCCCACTCGTAGGTGTCGAGACCTTGAACGAGATTTGTTTCCAAGGTTTTCGACTCGGCTTCACCTTCGTGCGAAACCGGTCGCAGACTGACCTCAGGAGGCGTTCGGATGTTTGACCAGGTGTCGAGAAAGTATCGAAAATCTTGCGAGAAGGAGGCAGTGTGGTTGCCTTCAGTCTGGGTGAGTCTCTCCCGGTCGCGACCATTCAACCGGGCCCGGTAGACATGTGAAGCCAACGGGCTGTGTTCGGTCGAAGAGAAGTAGATCCATCCATGACCCGGGTCAACCCCGTATATTTCGGTGACGTCCCAATCGCCGGAGGTAAGGGAGCCTTTCAGTTTGTTGTCCCTTCCGTAGTGGTAGATGTGTTTCCTTCCGGAGCGCTCCGAAATCCACAGGAAAGACCCGTCTTCGAGCCAGTAAGGGTTATCGAGGGGCTGGACCCAAGCCTGGGAAGTCTCGCGCATGACGGTGACGGATTGGCAGGTGTCCGGGTCTGCCCTCACCAGGTCCAGCCACTGCTGCTCCCGATCCTGGACCTGATAGAGAAGGGAGGACCCGTCCGCATTCCAGGCGACCCGGACGATCAGGTGATCGATCGATGCGTACGGTGACGAATCTATCCAGCGCACCTCTCCATTCGGGACGTTGACCACACCCAGGCGTACCGTCGGATTGGATTCGCCCGGCCTCGGGTACCGGGTCTTGGGATCGTTCCCCTCCGATGTGTGATCGATAATTCGACGTTGGGGAACCTCGGAGGTGTCCAACTCCAGGAAAGCGATGCGGGTTGCATCCGGACTCCACCAATAACCGGTGAAGTTACCTCTGCCATATATTTCTTCCTGGTACACCCAGTCCAGACAGCCGGAAAGAATCGACCCTCCGTCGCCCTTCGTCATTGCGTATGCCATTCCCGTCTCAAGATCTGTGACGTGGATGTTGTCGTTCTTGACGTAGCTGGCCAGTCTGTCGTTCGGACTGAAAATGGCGCCCACCTTCGTATCGATGTCGTCGCTAAGCGAGACGGCTCGACCTGAATCGAGCCAGTAGCAGATCAGCATGCCGTTGTGTTGGATGAGAGCGGTCTTTTGGTCGGAGCTTAATTGGTGTTTCGAAGGGCGGGACATCTCAACGGAGTCTGTGGCCGAAATCTCTCCGATTTCGTCAAGTGCGGCCTTCAGGGTGTCTGGATCATAAAGAGTCGTGCTTTCACCGCTTCGGGCATCGATCCTCACCCAGGGCGAATCGTCATCGTCCGCGCGTTCGATGTAGTGGTCATCGTCAACCCACGTCCTCTGTTTGGAAAGCCGACCCTCAAAGTTTTCCTTCTCTTCGGGATGAAATATGTCCTCGAGAGTCAGCAGTCTGTTGTTTTCGGTATTCGACACGAGATCCATCATAAGCATAGGGGCAAGGACCTGATCTTTCCCCAATAAGGGGGTAGAATGATTTCAGATGCGCCTGGGCGGTTGCGCCCCTGCCTATGCGGTCTGTGACTGTAAGAATCTTTACCGGAGGCGATATGTCCTTTCTGGCTCTTATGCTGACAGTGTTTTCCCTCGTTCAGGGGGATGCCCTGCAGCTGGAATATCCGAACCGAGACGGTTTGGAGCAGATTGAGGTGCAGTGGCGGAACCGAACGATTCCTCTGATCCAGGTCGGCGATGAATGGGTTGCCATCATCGGCGCGGATGTGGATCTCGCTACGGGAGACTACCCGGCGCCGGTGACGTTCCAATTTTCGGATGGGCGAACCGAGGCGCTGGATGAAATCATTCGGGTCGAATCCAAATCGTTTCCAATAACCCGTCTCACTGTAGAGCCTCGCTTCGTCGAATTGAGCCCTGAGGATCTTGAGCGATCCGGGAGGGAGAGCCGAAGGCTTGGAGAAGTATTTGGCCGGATTACACCTGATATTCTTTGGGACGATGTATTCGCGGTTCCGATTCCCAATGCTGAAGGCAGCAATTTCGGTCATCGACGCGTTTTCAACGATCAGCCGAGGAATCCTCATTCCGGCGCAGATATATCTGCAACGACCGGGACCCCGATACGGTCGACGAACCGTGGCCAGGTCGTCGAGACCGGCGACTACTTCTTCAACGGGAATACCGTGATCGTGGATCATGGTCTGGGTGTCTACTCGGTCTACCTTCACCTGTCCGAGATCGATGTCGAGCCGGGTCAGATGGTGGAAAAAGGAGAGATCGTGGGATTGGTGGGCGCGACCGGCCGGGTCACAGGGCCACACCTGCATTGGGGTTTTCGCGTTCAGAACGCACGGGTCGACCCCTTTTCTTTGACACGCATTGGGGAATAACCTAAGAGGCATCCTCCAGGTTCCTGCCGGAAAGGCACACTCGTTTTCATCCGTTCATGTTTGATTTTTTCAGACGAGGTGGTCCCTCGCCCAAGCAGATCGCCCGTACGGTGAAGAGGCTCACCGAACCGCATGGTGAAGAGGGTCCCCGGATCGAAGCTGCGGAAAGGCTTCTGGAATGGGGGACGCCAGAGGCGCTTTTCGGTCTGGTCAAGCGGTTTACCATGTCGAGCCGTGTCATCACGCAGGATATCGAAGAAAAGCAGATGGTTGTCGAGATGCTGGTCAGCAAGGGAGAAGATGCCCTCGCCCCCATTCTCCGTTACATGAAAAGCAACCATCAGGTGGACTGGCCGATGCAGGCCCTGGAGCGGATTCTCCCGGAAGAGGCGTTGGTTGAGCATCTGATGGAGATCATCGAAACTGTAGCCGAGAGCGAATTCACGGCGGCCGAACACAGGGTCAGCCTGATCCGCGCGATCGGGGGCCATGTCACCGAGGAGATGAGTCCTATCCTTCGAGGTTTTCTCGACGATTCTGATGACGATGTTCGGATCGCAGCGGTTGAGGGATTAGCCAGCATCGGCGAACCCGTCCGGGAGACGCTTCTGGAGGCGTTTCTGGAGGCAGACGACCGTCCGCGAATTCGCCGCCGGATCACAGAGATTTTCGCGGATCAGAGGTGGCCGGTCAAAGGCTACCGTCCAACCGTTGAGGAGACTCTTCCCGAGGGGTTTGTCTTGAATGCCAAGGGTGTGATTCGCCGCCGGTGACTTTGAAATGAGACGGTCTTAGCCAGTTATGAAACGTGACGTGGCATTGTTTGTGATCGGCGCGTGGGTTATGGGGACCGTTTTTATGGGCGTCGTGGCCACGCAGAACTTCTATCTGATCGATCGTCTTCTGGCTGATGGGCCGGTTCCCGGGTTCAACAGTGCTGTTGCATCTCTGGGCCCTGACTCTGCACGGGAGTTCTTGCGTTACGTTTCATCCGAAGTGAATCGGCTGTTTTTCGTTGGATGGGGCATCGTGCAGATTGGCATGGGCGTTCTGCTTGTGTGGCTCGTCTGGAATTCGGAGTCCAGGAGTGTACGCACCGGCGCTTGGATCATGTTGGCCCTTGCTGTGGTTCTTACCCTGGGGTTGACGCCGCCGATCGTCTCGGTGGGGCGCTCTCTGGATTTCGTTCCTCGTGACCCCCGGCCGCCTGAGCTGACGACGTTTGGCCTGGTGCACGCCGCATACAGCATTGCCGACTTCGCCAAGCTGGGCCTCGGTGTGGTTGTCGCATTCTGGATACAGCGGAACCGCTGAGGGTATTAGAGGTGAACGGGACCGACACCCAACTCCTCGCCCACGAGCCGACCTACCAGTACATCGAGTGGTTCGGCGGTCGCCGATAAGACGAAAGCTTCTTTTTCCCGAGACCAGTCCAACTTGAAACTGGTGGATTGGGCCGATATCCAAATTTGTCGGGCGGGACTGTTGGGACTGATGATGATTTTTGAGAAGGTGGGCTCTTCAATCTCCAGCGAAAGGACTCCACTCTGAAAGAGGATTTCGACGTCGTGCTCGTCGGCGATGGTGTCCATCCGTCGATTGAGATCGTCGAGGGCGGAATCACTGGCCCTGCCGAATTCTGCATCCGTCATCACGGGTCGATTGTAATCCATCCGCCTCTATAATGGATGTCTCGGGACACTGAATGAATCCTTTCGAATTGACCAGGCAGTTGATGTTGATCCCTTCCGTCACTGGAACCGAAGGGGAGGTTGGACGTTTCCTCGATTCCTTTCTGAAGGAAGGAGGCTACCGCGTCGAGACCCAGCCGGTGGGAGAGGATCGTTTCAACGTGATGGCCTATGCCGGCGAAGAGCCAAAGGTCGTCTTCTGCACGCACATCGACACCGTTCCGCCGTTCCTGGATGTATCTGAAGATGACGAGGCGTTATACGGGCGTGGAGCCTGCGATACTAAAGGGATCTTCGCGGCGATGTACACCGCAGGCGAACGCTTGCGGGCGGATGGGCACAAGAATTTCGGTTTCCTGCTGCTCGTGGGAGAAGAGACCGGAGGGGATGGCGCCAAGGCTGCCAATCAGCTGGACTGGTCATCGGAGTTCGTTATCGTGGGTGAACCCACCGAAAACAAGCTGGCCAGGGCGCAGAAGGGAACGCTGTTGGCGGATCTAAGCGTCGAAGGCAAGGCGGCCCATTCGGGATATCCCGAAGCCGGAGTATCCGCCCTGCACCCACTCATTGACGTCTTACATGATTGCGTCAGGGCTGACTGGGGTCAGGACCCGGTCTTGGGAAAGGGCACCTGCAACGTTGGTGTGGTCCGCGGGGGGGAACGTGCGAACATCGTGGCTCCGGATGCTATGGCTTCGATCATGCTGCGAACGGTCGAAAACGTGGAGGGTGTGCGCGAACGGCTGCTTCAAGTCGTCGGGGGACGCGCTGTGATCGATGTCCAGGCGGGGTCGTCACCGCAGCACATGCACGTTGTTCCCGGATTTGCCGAGACCGTCGTTTCCTTTGGAAGCGATATCCCGTACCTGGGAAATCTGGGAAAGCCACTGCTTGTCGGCCCGGGCTCTATACTGGATGCGCACACGGCGCACGAGAAGATCTCGAAGCGCGACCTGCTCGAAGGTGTCGAACTATACGATCGTCTGGCTCGATCACTGCTCGGGTAGCGCGGAACGAAAGACACGGAATGAAAATAGCTCTGATTGGTTACGGTAAAATGGGGCATGAGGTCGAGCGGCTGGCCGTCCAGGCGGGGGACGACATCGTTTCGATCTTTGATCTGGATCCACTCCCGAATGCTGAGGGGATTCGACGCGCGGACGTCTGTATCGAGTTTTCGACACCCGAGACGGTGATGGCGAACATGAAGCTGGCAGCGGACAATGGGGCGGATATCGTTGTGGGGACGACCGGATGGTATGAGCATCTCGAAGAAGTTCGTGATTGGTTTACCGATTCCGGGCTTGTGTATGCACAGAACTTCTCGATCGGGGTGAACGTCTTTTACCGGATTCTTCAGAGGGCTGGGGAACTGATGGAGTCCTTGCCCGAGTACGATGTGTTTGTTGAAGAGCAGCATCACAAGGGGAAGGTAGACAGTCCCAGCGGGACCGCACTCCGTATTGGAGAGATCCTGATCGAGGAGATCTCGCGCAAGACGCGGACCCTTAAAGGTGCACCCGAGGGTGTTGTCGCCCCGGAGGAACTGCAGGTTTCCTCAGTCCGGGCCGGGACCATGCCGGGATCGCACGTAGTGGGGTTTGACTCTGAGGCGGATGCGATCAAATTGCGCCACGTGGCAAAGAACAGGGCAGGGTTCGCGATGGGTGCTCTAGCCGCAGCCCGATGGGTTCGGGGCCGAAAGGGCGTCTTTACCATGGATGACGTGGAGCTGTAAGATGTTACTAATCAATCAGGTAACGAAGCATGTCTAAAGAAAAATTTCAAGGTACGGGAACCGCGCTAGTGACACCGTTTGCCCAGGACATGAGTGTAGACGAGGATGCCCTGGCCCGCCTGGTCGAGTTTCAGATTGAAGGTGGCATCGACATGATTCTGCCCTGTGGCACCACCGGAGAGGGAGCCACGCTGGAATCCGACGAGTGGGAGCGCGTCATAGCGCGCGTGGTCGAACTTGTTGCGGGAAGGGTTCTGGTGATTGCCGGTGCGGGTTGCAATTCGACCGCCCGGGCACTGCGCCTCACGCGGCGTGCTGGGGAACTTGGCGCCGATGCGATCCTGTCGGTGGGTCCTTACTACAACAAGCCTTCTCAGAAGGGATTTTACGAGCATTTCAAAGCCGTGACCGAGGTTAACGATCTGCCTGTCGTGATCTACAACGTTCCCGGGAGAACCAGTGGCAACATCACAGCTGAGACGACGCTGCGTTTAGCTGAGCTTCCAGGGATCGTTGCTGTGAAGGAGGCGTCGAGAAATTTCGACCAGATCATGGAGATCATCCGATGCCGAGGGGACGGATTTCGTGTGTTGTCGGGTGACGATGCCCTGACGCTCCCCATGATAGCGGCCGGTGGGGACGGAGTTGTTTCGGTTCTTTCCAATGAGGTTCCTCAGATGTTTGGGGAACTCGTCACCCTTGCGCTAGAGGGCGATTTTGCCGCGGCTCGGAAGCTGCAGTATCGATTGCTTCCGCTGATGCAGGCGAATTTCATCGAGAGTAATCCTGTTCCCGTCAAAGCTGTTCTGGCCATGATGGGGCTCATGGAGGAAACCTATCGTTTGCCGCTGACGAAACCTTCGGCCGAGACGCGGGAAATTTTGCGAGCGATTGCATCGGATCTGGAGTTGGGCGTCGAGCAGGGCATCCCGAAGGGCACGAATGGCTGATATACAGAACGACATAGATCGACTGATAGCAATGCCGGCTGAGAAGGCCCGGGCAGAAGGGCTGGGTGTCGTAGCCGAATTTCGGGACGGACTCAATCAGGGACATTACCGCGCCGCAGAGAAGGTTGATGGCGTATGGCGGACCAATGCTTGGGTGAAGCGGGGTATTCTGCTGGCCTTTCGAGTAGGGACGAACGCCGAAAGAGATTTATCTGAAGAATTTCGATTCCTGGACAAGGACACGTTGCCGCTTCGGCATAGGACCGATTCCGATCCCCGGGTCGTTCCCGGTGGGTCCAGCATTCGTGATGGCGCTTACATCGGGAAGAACGTGATCTGTATGCCGCCGATGTTCATCAATATCGGCGCCTGGGTCGATGACGGCTCCATGGTGGACTCCCACGCGTTGGTCGGTTCATGCGCTCAGGTAGGTAAAAGGGTCCACCTCTCCGCTGCCGCGCAGATTGGCGGCGTCTTAGAACCCCCGGGGGCGCTTCCAGTCATCGTAGAAGATGATGCGTTCGTGGGAGGAAACTGCGGTGTGTATGAAGGCGTCATCGTCGGTGAACGGGCTGTGCTCGCGCCGGGAGTTCTGCTGACCGGCGGCGTCCGCGTATACGACACCGTCCGGGAGACCATCTACCAACGCACGGGCGACACTCCGCTGACCATCCCGGCAGGTGCCGTTCTTGTTCCGGGCACGCGGCCTGCCAGGGGTGACTTTGCTGCCCAGAACGGTGTCTCGGTCTATGCGCCTGTAATCGTCAAGTACCGCGACGAAAAGACCGACGCGTCGACTTCGCTGGAACAGGTTCTGAGGTAAGAAGCCGTAGTTCGCGACCTAAGATTTCGCTCGGTCGTTCTTACGGCCATCCTGGCCGAGTCTTTAATGTGAAAGCAGGGCGACGCTCGCAATCATCCTGATTGCAAGCCCTTCAGCATATCGGTTCGTTGAAGCAGGTCCTGAAGGATCCGCATCGGTCTCTGGTGCGGATGGACAACGAGGCGGAGCCGAGGCGTGGGTGCCGGAAAACGATCAAATCGAGCACGATGATCGCTCGATCTCAACTCAGTCGAATAAGACTATCGTCGGGTCTGGGAATCAGCTGAAGACTAAAGTTGGCCTGTTACGAATTTTCCCCAGACGATTCCGACCAGACACCCGCGCGATAGAGAAGGAAAGCGACGAGGGCAAGCAGGACGACCCCGGGAATATTCCCATCATAAACTCCCCAGAAGGCCAGGATGTCTGCACGGCCGTAGATGACGATCGGTATCGCCATCGCGATCCCGATCAGGGCTTCCCCTGTGATCAGACCTGCTGCAAACAGAACGCCCCGATCTTCGGTGCCAGTTCTTATGCGTCCGGCACGATGGGCAATCAATCCCCCGATAACAATAGGCACCGAAAGTTCCAGGGGAAGATAGATGCCTACGGCAAGAGCAAGCACAGGTGTTCTGAAGTTTGCTTGTTTCCGCTCCAGGTAAAGGTCCAGTGCGATAACGGCGACGGCAATCACCATTCCGATGGCGACGATGCCGACTGGCAATCCTCCCCGAAATACACCCTGAGCCACTGAAGCCATCAGAGTGGCCTGGGGCGCCGCCAGAGGCTCGGGATGAGCCTCGGTCGGGATGCCGATTCCGTAAGCCTCCAGTAGGAGCGTCAACGTCGGCGCGATGACGACTGCCGCTGAAATAACGCCCACTCCTTGAACAATCTGTTGTTTGTAGGGAGTGGCTCCTACCAGGTATCCGGCCTTGAGGTCCTGCATGTTGTCGCCGGCCATTGCCGCGGCGCAACATACCACGGAACCGATCAGGATCGCAGATGCTGGGCCAATAGGGCTGTCTCCACCCAGGAACACCAACAGTAGCAGCGCTGAACTGAGAATCGTGGCGATGGTGACACCGGAAATCGGATTGTTCGACGAGCCGACGAGTCCACCCATGTAGGCCGCCACCGCTGAAAACAGGAACCCCGCGACGAGCATGATGACCGCCATTGCAGCTGAGATCGCTGGTTCTCCTGTGATGTGATTGAAGATGAAATAGAGAGGGATCACCGATAGGGCTATGGCGATACCAATCCACTGCATGGGCATGTCCCTCTCCGTGCGACCAGTTGCCGCCATCCCGCCATCGCGCGTCTTCCGGTAAGCCGCAGCTCCGGACCGGATTCCCTGAATCAAACTGGTCCGCAGTTTTACCAGGGCCCATAGACCACCCACCACCATGGCACCCACGCCGAGATAGCGCGTTTGGGTGGACCAGAGGACACCGGCCGCGCTGACGGCGGATTCATCCGGAGCGATCCCGTTCACGAGGGCAAGTATCGGAATAGCAACGAACCAATTGAGTGCGCCCCCGATAAACACGAGAGCGGCAATGTTCAGGCCCACGATGTAGCCGACACCGATAAGGGCCGGGGAAAGGTTGCTTCCAATATAAAGGATCGTACCGCCGGCGTAGGTCGCCTGTTCAATGACACCGCCCCACAAGCGGAAGCCGGTTTCACCCAGTTTGAAGATGGCTCCGATGGCTCCTGCGGCTGCGATGTTGCGAACGCCCGTGCCGCCACCTTCACCGACTTTCAGAACCTCCGCAGTCGCAACGCCTTCGGGAAAGCGCAGCGGGGTTTCAATGATCAGTGCGCGGCGGAGAGGAATGGTGAACAGGACGCCCAGAAACCCTCCAAAGCCCGCGATCATGGTTGTCTCCCAGTAGTTGAACTCGGTCCATGTGCCAAGAATAACCAGAGCCGGAATCGTGAAAATAACCCCTGCCGACACACTTTCTCCTGCGGAGGCCGCAGTTTGAACAATGTTGTTCTCAAGAATGTTCGAGTTCTTGAAAGACCGTAGAAGAGCCATCGAAATGACGGCAGCAGGGATCGATGCCGAGACGGTGAGGCCTGCAAAGAGTCCAAGGTAAGCATTGGCCGCACCCAGGACGATCGCAAGGATGATGCCGAGGAAGAGCGACTTTATCGTGATTTCGGGAAGTGAAGTTGAAGCGGAGATGTAGGGTTTATGCTCCGGACTCTGATCGGGCACGCTTCCTCCTCGGTGGGTTCAGAATCCAACTAGGATAGCTAAATCCAGGAGGAAGTTGTCAGTGAATTCTTCGGAAATGAACGCGGAAGTCGTCTTACACCTAAGGTGTCGTCTGGGTCTTTCGCGCTTTCTTCTTCTGGATTTCTTCGTCGGCTTTCCGAAGTAATCCATCCACTGTCTCCGGTGCCTCATCACTCATGGCGATACCGACGTCGTAGCGGATGCCGACGGGAAGTTCCTTACGTTGGGCTAGCTTTGCCAGGTGTTCGCTGACCCTTCCGGTAATCTGATCGCAGACTGCAGCGTCCGCGTCCATCAGCAATACGGCAAACTCATCACTCCCATACCGCGCACCAGGTCCGTGCTTCTCGAGGACTGCATCAGAGCCTCGGCCGTCGCTTTCAGGACATCATCTCCGACTGCATATCCGAACGCATCATTGACACCGCTCAGGTTGTCGATGTCGATCAGTAGAAGGATGGCTCCGTTACCGCGTCTGCGAGCTCCCGCTGAAAGCTTGTGGTACAGGTCATGAAACGCGCGACGGCCGGTTAGGCCGGTCAGCGGATCGGGAGCGTACCGCGCCAGGAGGCGGTCGGCCTCGGCCAGACGACCCGCCAGGACTCGCAATAACGCGATGCACAACGCGGGGGAGGCCTCCAGGGTCGTCAGGAAATCTTTCTGCGGCAGGACCAGACACCTCGTTTGCTCCAGGGTTGCGACAGTTGCCGAACGGGGGGTATCCCTGAGAAAGCCAATCTCTCCGAAAATCTCTCCCGGTCCGAGTTCGTCCAGAAACATGTCGGCAGGACCGTCCGGTACGGCTTCCACGATTCGAACGCGCCCGGAAGCGATGATGAAGACGCTGGTTCCCTTGTCGCCTTCGTTAAGGATCGGGTAGCCGGGAGGGAAGACCTGTTCGCTCGCGTTGGATATAAGGTCCTCGAGTTGTGCCGGGTCCAGGTGCTGAAAGAGTTCTGTTTTCCGAAGAACGTCCGTGTAGTTTCTATCTGCTGTTTCCGAGACGGGCGGCGCTAACGGCTTGCTTTTTCCGGCATCTGAAGTTAGTGCCAGCCCCTTCTCCAGGACAGTGCGGGAAATCCATGCCCGGACACGAGATCGCAGCATCGGCGGACTGAACGGCCGCTCGAGGTAGTCGGTGGCTTCGTTGAAACCAGATGACGTGCTTTCGAGGTCGTGACCTTCTGTCAGCAGAATAACCGGCAAATCCGCATTTCCGATGTTTTGCCGCAGTGTCTGAACAAACTGCGGGTCGGCCTCCAACGCACTGCCATCGACGATCGCCACAGCAGGCGCGAATTCCTTTCCCCGTTTCAGTGCGCCTGACGCGTCCGTGGCCGGCATCAGAATCAGACCGTCTTCTACAAGCGTGCGCTCCATCAAAGTGAAGTCGTTTTGATCAGGGCTGACGAGCAATACGCGCTGGCCCAGGGTGGAGCGATGTACCAATGCCGATTCGGGGCTGATCTCCGAATGAAGGCCCTTGCCCTGAATTTCCAACTCCATGCGTTCCGCGGCAGCGAAGACGTCAATAGGAGGATCGTGTCCAGCCAGTGATTCGCGGAGGCCCTGTTCTACTTCTTCAATCCAGGCATCGTCGTGCGTCGGGTCATGATGAAATAAGGCCAGGCGTTTGGCGTCGGCTGCGAGTGCGACATCCCGGACATATCCAATCGGGCTGTGTCCCCACCCCACCTTGCCTTTGTACTCTTCTTCCGAATACTGAGCGTCGTGGATAAGGAGATCGACGTCGCGAATGAACTCGACATGGAGTTGATCTCCCGGATGCCGGAACACCGGGCCCGAAGATTGCCAGAATGGTTCGTGGTCGGTAACGTAGGCGACGCTGGTCGATCCTTCGGTGATACGATATGCGATCGTTGGTGCCGTATGGTTGAGATACTGTGTTTCTACCAGGCAGTTCCCGATGCGAAAAAATCCTTCATCCATTTCGGTGTAGTGGATACGGCTGGACAGGTCCTGCAGCTTTACGGGGAAATAGGAGTACTGCATCTGCCCGGCCATCGCATCTTCAAGGCTTCTCTGGAAGCCCAGAGGAGCGTAGATATTGATTTCAGTTCCTGGAAGAAACACGGGCGTGAAGAAAGGGAAACCCTGGATGTGGTCCCAGTGCGTATGTCCGATCAGTATATGGATTCTCGGGGGGGGGGGGGCCGACCTGCCGAGAAGCGAAAGCCCCAACTCCTGGATGCCGGTGCCACAGTCGAAGACGAACAGGTTGCCGTCTTCGCTTTGAAGTTCGACGCAGGAAGTGTTGCCCCCGTACCGGGCTGTTCCCGGCCCGGGGGTGGGTATCGAGCCTCGGGTCCCCCAGAAGCGTACAAGCATGAGAATCCTTTCTCAGTTAGAGAAGCAAGTTTTCTATCTTAGATAGGTTACGACATGGCGTTGTGGAGTCAAGTTCCTATTCAATAGGGATACGGTCAATTACTGCAATTCCTTGAACCGAATTATTGTCCTAGGGAAAAAGCCGATGTCTGCATCTGATCCGAAGACCGACCATCGTCCGTGGGGAACCTTCACGGTGCTCGATGAGGACACCGGATACAAGGTTAAACGCATCGTCGTTCTTCCGAAGAACCGGCTCAGTTATCAGCGCCACGCATCCCGGTCCGAACACTGGACAGTTGTCAGTGGGGAGGCATTGGCGACATTGGATGGCCGTGAAACAAGATTGTCGCCGGGCGACAGCATGGATGTTCCACTCGGTGCTCGGCACCGCATCGAGAATTCGGGAAGTGACGACCTGATCTTCATCGAGGTGCAACGCGGAGCGTACCTGGGTGAGGGTGATATCGAAAGATTCGAGGATGATTACGGGCGCGTGTAGTTTGGTCGACAAGCAAGTCAGTTGACGTTTCGCCACCCCGGTCTCCCGGTGCGGATGGACAACGAGGCGGAGCCGAGTCGTCAGCTGTCAGATCGAGGCAGACCTTCCCGAAGTTTCTCTGTCCCTGCTCAGTTTGCATTAGAATAGTACTCACCCTTTCCTGTTCGAGTGCACTCAGCTGGTTGAACCGAGCCGCGATGAGATGCGCTCTCATTACTTAACATCATGTTTTCAGACGAGGAGATCCGTGCCCGTTACGGGGCTGATGCGACCGTGTCTCGCAAGGATGGTTTTGTTCTCGTACATCTGGACCATCCAGACGGTGCCCGTGTTCGGTCACGAACAGAAGCGTTCGATCCGAGAGAATATTTTGAAGAGGATTGCCCACTCTGTGCGCTTCAGCGGGCGAGCGGCATCTACATATTTGATGATTTTCCTGAGGAAGAAGAGGAGATCTTCCTAGAATAATTCCGTGATCGGGGTGGACTCCCAGGGAGTCGATGGAGTGTAACGGAATCCGCGTCCCAGCGGATCGTTCTCGAGGACAGTTGTGTGGTCGATTCCCAACGCGGAATAGATCGTCGCGGCGACATCTTCGGCGGTTGCCGGCCGATTGCCGGACCATCCGGGATCTTCGACAAAACGTCCGTCTGGTGTGGTCTTTCCGACGACCCGCCCACCGACTATGCCTCCACCCGCGAACATCGCGAAGTGCACGAAGTAGTGGTCCCGCCCGCTTTGACTGGTCAGGCCACCTACCGTGCGTCCGAACTCGCCCTTTGCAATGATTAGCGTGTCATCGAGCAATGTATTTCCTGCGCTGCCCGGTGTGCTGGCCAGGTCGGCAAGGAGATTCGAAAGTGCCGGGTCGAATTCCTCGGCCCGAGCGTAGATTCCCGCGCCTTCAAGGTAGATGTCCTGATGGTGATCCCATCCTCCGGAATTAATCTGGACGTAGTGAGTTCCCAGGTCTGCGGCAAGGATATTCCGGGCCACCACGCACGAGTCACCGAAGTTTGTGCTGCCGTAACGTTCCGAGTCCGACGTGGTGAACTCAAATGCTGCCTGAACCTCAGGTTCATACATCATGCGGCGGGCACTCGAATAGAAATCGTGCATTTCTTCCAGAACCGTTCCGTACACGGACGGTTGTCGGTTTCGCGAATCCAGTAGCTGGAGCATGTCGTAGCGCGCATTGAAGAGATCTTCGCCTACCGGGTTGGTCAGTCCCTCCAGACCTTCCGGGTCGGCAACGGCGTCGAACGGCGCGTAGAGTCCCCCGAAATAACCTTGCTTCGCGATTCTGCCGCCCGTGTTGAGTGAAACGAAGCCGGGGAGGGGCTGGTCGCTCCGTCGGCCCGCTTCAGACTCCAGAGCCACGATCGAGCCTATGTTGGGTGCGATCGAGCCAGTCGCACTGGTCGGACTTCTCGCGATCTGGGTCCATTGTTGAAGTAGCGGGTGGACCAACGCAGTCGATTGCATGCTGCGCACGACGGCAATCTTGTCGAGCTGCTGTGTGACGTTCGGTAACAGCCCTTCAGGGAAATCCATGGCGCCAACCGTCGTTGGATTGAAATCGGCCGGTGTCGACGAGTCCACCTTCAAATCAAACGTGTCCACCTGACTCGGCGCGCCCGCCATTAGAATGAAAATCACATTTCGTGCCGTGCCGAGCGTTGGAACGCCCTGTGCGGTCACACTCGATCCTGCGAGTGTTTCCAGCGGCGACGCAAAGTAGCCGGTCATTCCGGCCATTGCCGTCTTCAGGAGCGTCCGTCTGTTGATGCGCGTGGTCATGTGTGTTCCGTCAATAATTAAAAACAAAATCCAGCTTGTTGAGCAGTACCCACTGCAACGATTCGGCGCCGGCTTCGGCGCCCAATTGCGCCATCATGGGAAGCAGCAACGTAATTTCACCATCGGACGGGAACCTGGAGAGAGTATGCAGGTACAGCTGCCTGATGATTTCAACCGGATCCAGCGTTGCAGACAGTATTTCTGCGATTGATCCGGTTGGGATATCTGCGTCGATCCGGTCCATGACGAAACTGTGATTCATCAAATTGAGGGCCTGAAGCGCCGAACTGTCCGAGGATCGCGTGGTCTGATCCCTGTCGCCCCGTCCAAGGGAATCCAGAAACAGCCGGACCCTTCTGTTTGTCAGCGGTTCTCGGGTATCCGGTAGCTGCATGGCCCACTGAAAAGGTCCCAGAACGGTTCCGGTCCGGGCGCGTATCGGATAGTTGGCCCCGACACCGGTGGCAATCATCACTGCATCATGAATTTCTTCGGCGTCGAGTCTGCGGGCGAATTTCCGAGCGTAATACGGCGTATTCGGGAAGCCATTCGGTCGGGTATGCCCCCGACAACTGGTATGTCCGGGACTTTGTAATCAGCGCGATCAATTGCCTCAGGTCAAAATTGTTCTGCCCGAGCCACTCGGCCATGGCCTCAAGCAATTCCGGATTCGTGGGTTGAATCGTCCATGGCTCCGGGGGCGGATTGTTCGGGTCCAGTCGGTCAAGGTCGAAAGCGTTGGAGGGAGTTACAAACTCTTCCACCATGAGCTCTTCCCAGATGTAGTTCACGATCGCGCGTGCAAACTGGATATCTCCGGTGATGAAGTCGGCCAGGGCCTCACGCCTGTTTTCGCCTTCTGCTACTTCTCCAGTATCGGTGGAGGAAAGTGTGAACGGATACTTGGGGACAACGACGCTCACCCCGTCGACTGCAGACCGGATGCTACGATTGCCGTCGGTCGTGTTGAGACGGTAGGCGAGTCGTGGATTCGTATTGTCTGTAACGTTGTAGCGAATCAGGCGCGGTTGAGTACTGAGCCTTTCGCGTCGCATCTGTGTTTGAGCGAAGAAGGAAGACAGGCCCCACATGTTAGAGCGCGTCTGGCGGTACCCCCAAAGGTTGACTTCTTCGAGATGGCCCACACCGTCGTGGCAGAGCAAACAGTCGACAACCTGGATTCCCAGAAACATGGACGCGACCTGGACCGCCTGTCCATCATATGTATCCTGGAGTGGCCCCATGGGAACGATGCCGCCGACAGGGAAATTCACCGCCCCCGAAGAGTGGTTGTCGCCGGTAGCGGTGATCATCTCCTGGACCAGAAGGTCGTAAGGCTTGTTCTGCGAGATCGAGTCTTTGAGATAGAGATAGAAAGCGTCCCGACCCTGCGTGAACCGATTGACGTTTGTGGCCGGCCCATTCAACTTGAACAAGTCACCGAAGAACATTGTCCACTTGTCGGTGAATTCGGCAGAGCCAATGAGTTCGTCGATCAGCGTATTCCGCTTGGCGGGATTGGTATCGTTGACGAAATCAATGATCTGGTTCGGTTGTGGGATGCGTCCGGTGAGATCCATTTTGACGCGTCTGAAAAATTCTGTATCGGAACTGAACGGCGCCGGTTCGATGCCTGCGCTCTCGATGCGGCTGAAGATATGCTCATCGATGAAGTTGTTTCTCGGCGAGGGTAATACCGGAGCGCTGCGTATGATGACGGGACTGATATATTGAGCGACGCTTTCTGTTATTGCTGAAAGTTCAGCTTGCTGTTCGGCCGCCGAGGGTGTCAACGCACTCGAGTGCAGAAATGTACTTAGGCCAAACTCCGACGTCGGTATTTGAAGGCCGAACGACTGTCCGGAGAGCGATGTTGTGAGCCAGAGCAGGGCACCGGTTCCTACAACGTATATTCCCCGTGTCCAACGTCGCTTCCTGATATGCGGTGTGTGCTTCAAACCGTTGTTCCTCAATACTCGCTTAGATCAGTTGACGGCAGGGACGTTTAAAGTTCCAGCATTCTTTTCCATCAGATCGGTTCCGGACCGCTCACTTTATCAGTGTCATTTCGTGATGCTCAAGTCAGATTGCTGATGCCGGCCGACAATGGGCTCGTTCAGGAAACGAATCATCGGGAGGAGTGCTCTGAATGTGCGGATGATTTCGGGATAGAAGCCAGGTGTGGTGACAAACTGAGGGTCGAAGCTCCGCAACGCAAGAAACTGTTTGTAGCGCAGGAGGTCTGCCCCGGGATGGTCTTTTGGGAAACCGCGGGGTACTCGTGTCAGTTGTTCCCCCGACATTTCACCGAAAAATTTCCTGAACTTCTGAGAGCCGATCGTGGAACGAAACGATTTGTGGTTGACCGCGATGTGCTCGCGCAGTGACTGGAGATCGGCGGAAACCGGTCTGAAGAGTCCTCCTCCCACGAAGACTTCATCCGGAGCAATATGGACATAGAATCCTGCACCTTCATGCTTCCCGAGTCCGCGCCGGGGAAAGACTGCTGCCGCGTGTGTCTTGTACGGTGCCTTATTCGGGGAAAATCGTGTATCCCGATAAATACGGTACGCCGAGATCTTTGGTGTGCCGATCATCTCCGGAGCGAATTTTCCAAGGTCGGCGGATATCGCGACAATAAGGGATGCCATTGGATCCTTGACCTTTGCAACATAAAGGTCCTTTCGCTTCTCGAACCACTCTCTCTTGTTGTTTCGTTTTAGACCTTTCAGGAACCGCAGTCCTTCTTCCGGAAAGCCTCGAAAATGCCCAGTCATGGGGCGTATTATTGACATTGTTTGATGGGATGTCTACCTTTGCAACGACATGAAAACTGACTTTCACGCCCCCCACATGGTCATCGACCGCTTCGTCACTCTCCTCGATGTTTGTTAGCGCATCAACTCGGAAAAGAATTTTGACGAACTGCTCAACATAATCGCTACAGAGGCCGCTAAATTGGTCGACGCGGAGCGCGCAACAATCTTTCTGCTCGATGACGATAAGGGCGAGCTTTGGGCAAAGGTTGCGCTGGGCACGTCAGAAGTCATTCGATTTGATTCGCGACTGGGCATCGCAGGCGCCGTTATAAAGACCGGCAAGACCATGACGGTCGAAGATGCGTATAATTCGCCGCTCTTCTATCCCGCTATCGACTCTCTTACAGGCTTCAGAACGCGGAACATCCTGTGTGTTCCGATCCGGAACTACAAGGGTGATGTCGTGAGAGTGTTTCAGGTTCTCAACAAGCGGGATGGTCGTTTCAGTAATGAAGACGACCAATTCGTTGAAGCACTGGCTTCTCAGGCGGCGGTGGCGTTGGGGAATGCTCGCCAATTGATGGAGCTGGAAGAGAAGCAAAAGGAGTTGGTCAAAGAGAACCAGTCTTTGCGGCACGAAGTGGCGGAACGTTTCTCATCTCGAAACATTCTGGGGACAACAAAGAGAGTCGATGACATACGGAGTCTGATCGATAAAGTGTCAGCGACCGGCATTTCGGTTCTGATTACTGGAGAGAACGGTACCGGAAAAGAACTCGCGGCACGCGCGATTCATTATGGAGGACCGAGACGAGACAAGCCTTTTGTTGCCGTCAACTGTGCGGCACTACCCGAATCTCTGCTCGAAGCGGAACTCTTCGGTATTGAAAAGGGTGTTGCCACCGGCGTTGAGCGCAGAGTGGGAAGGATTGAATCTGCTTCGGGAGGGACGCTCTTTCTAGATGAAATCGGTGATCTCAGTATGTCGGCCCAGGCAAAATTGCTGAGAGTTCTTCAGGAAAGGGAAGTCGAATGGGTAGGAGGTCGAAAACCCGTACCTGTCAATATTCGATTGGTTGCAGCAACGAACAAGGAACTGTCGGGAGAGATCGAAGCCGGAAGATTTCGGCAGGACCTGTTTTTCAGGCTGAACATCGTCCACTTGAAGATGGCGTCTCTGCGTGAAATACGCGGCGACATTGCTTTGCTGGCAACACACTTCCTGCAAAAATACGGACCGGAACTTGGCAGTCGGACGAAAGGGTTTTCGACTGAAGCGATAAAAGCACTCATTTCATACGAGTGGCCGGGCAACGTGCGTGAACTCGAGAACGAAGTCAGGCGGGCGCTGGTTCTTTCTGCTGAAGAACACGTTCAGGTCGATGATTTATCTGAAGCGATTCGTGAAAATAATCCGTCGCTGCTCCCTGCCGAAAGAGACTCCGTTTCTGCCGACACAAGAAAATTACTTAAGGACCGTGTGGCTACACTTGAGATTCAGATGATTCGGGAAACCCTCAGTGAAGCGGAAGGTGATCGCCGCAAAGCCTCGAAGCTTCTTGGTCTAAGTCATCAGGGCTTGATCAACAAGGTCAAGCGCTACGGCCTAGAATAGGTTCCTTACTGCGGTTCGAATTCCAGAATCGTAATTTCAATGTTGTTGTTTACCCCTGTAACAGTTCGTCGATAACGTTCCAGTCGGCCCGTTTCGCTGTCAAAACGTGCCAGCAAGTGTGCCGCATATCCTGCCGGTGCGCCGAGCAGGGAAGGTTGTTCGGCTAAGGCTAATTCCTGTCCAAGCAAGCGGAACAGGCCTCCAATTGAATAATCCTGTGCCCCATCGGGCAGGATCACCTGGTCATTTCTCTTCAAGCTTACAACCTGTCCGTCTCTCACTAAAGCATCGAAGATTCCCGTTTCAACGCGCTCCCCACTCATTTCAACGACGACACGATACAGGCCCGGAGTGTTTGTTCTCCAACGCGCTTCTGCATCGAGGAGAGTTTCTTCAGTCAATACATCGAGACGTGAACAACCCGTCGATACAAACAAAAGAGTCGTCAATAAAAGTAAGTAGCGCACGTAAAGAACCCTACGTGACGATCGTTTCATAATCAACAATCGAAAAATCAGGGACCTGATCTGGGAATGAACAAGAAAAGAATATGATGTCGCGTTAGGTGTAGCTTCTATTCTTTACTGGAAAACATAACGCGATTGTAGGAAAGTACCAAGGTGCGTCGCGTTGTTTAGCGTCGCAGCAAAGTACGAAGAAGAATAAAAACAACAATAGAGAAAAGAAAAAGGAGAGCTTCAATATGGCAGCAAAAAAGAAAGCGCCTAAAAAGAAGGCGAAGAAGAAAGCCGCTAAGAAGAAAGTGACGAAGAAGAAAGCCAAGAAGAAGGTGGCAAAGAAGAAGGCGAAGAAGAAAGCCACCCAGAAGAAAGCAGCCAAGAAGAAAGCTAAGAAGAAGGTTGCTAAGAAAAAGGCCAAAAAGAAAGCCAAGAAGAAAGCGAAGAAGAGACGGTAACGTTTTTTCGAAAGTGACCGAGTTCGATTCGCCTTAAAGAAGATCGTCAACGGTACATTGACGGCATCTCTTGCAGTACGGGGCGTTCCGGCGGTGTGACGGGCGTTCGCTTATCGTTCAAGCACGCGTTCACTGTAGAGTTGGCGATTACTTCAGGATGTAAGTCCTGACTCCAGCGCTGGGTAATCGCCTCGCGACACGACAACAGAAAGCACCCATACCAGCGCCACGCCTCACACTTAGAGGTTTACTTGAAAGCAGCGGGGGATTGCGGGCTTCGGGCCGCAATCCCCCTTCTTAGTTTCAAGCGAAATGCGACTTTTAGAATGGCGCAAGGGGAAGGGGTGACGCGTTAGCCGCCAAGCGTGATCATTTCGATTTTTTTTCGGCTTTGAATGCTGCGCCCCGCTCTGATTGCATCCCATCTTTCATCGGAATATTTATCTGAGCGTTGACCCCAGGCGGAACCAATCGCACCAGCAATGACGTCGTCGGTTTCTCCGCCACGAAGTAAAGATTTCAGATCAAACCCTGTTTCTGAGAAAAGACATGTCACGAGTCGGCCGTCCGCGGTCAGGCGTCCTCGAGTGCAACTTGAGCAGAACGGCTCCGTTACAGACCCGATAACGCCAACAGATCCTTTGCTGTCTACAAATGCATAGTCAGAAGAAGGTGCACGGCCTTCGCGGCGGCCAATATCCTTTAACGGATAGCGGGACGCGACGATTTCCAGAATCTCTTTCTTGGAAACAGTGCGTTTGAGGCTCCAGTCGTTCGCGTTACCCACATCCATATATTCAATGAACCGTACTTCCAGTCCTTCCGACCTGGAGTAGTCGACGAGATCGAGAATCTCATCATCGTTGACGCCTTTGATCACGACAGCGTTGATCTTGATCCGCCCGAAGCCAACCTGACGAGCGGTCCGGATTCCATTCAGAACTTCGTTGAGGTCTCCCCGACGAGTCATTTCTCGGAAACGATCTGCCTGTAGGGTGTCAAGGCTCACATTGATTCTATTGAGGCCGGCCCGATGCAGGTCGGCCGCATGCGCGGAGAGAAGTGAGCCATTGGTTGTCAGGGAGATGTCTTTGACTCCCTCCAGTCCACGCAGGCGCTCCACGAGATCGGGAAGATTCTGTCGGACAAGCGGCTCACCGCCCGTCAGGCGAATCTGGTTAACCCCGTGGGAGTTGAAAATCGCTGTCAGGCGGGTAATCTCCTCGAAGGAGAGCAATTCCGATCGTTCAGTCCAGACATACTCGTCGAAGGGCATACAGTAGTTGCAGCGGTAGTTGCAGCGATCGGTAACCGAGATCCTCAGATCGCGTAGCGGGCGTTGGAGTGTATCTTCCACGAGCACATGGAAATTATGGCTCTTCAATGGTTTGGGTTCAAGGGTGGTTAATCGGGGATCGAATGTCGCATAATGAGTATTATGTCAAGTCGTCTAGGGACGAGCATCAGGGCTCTTCGGTCCTCTTCGCTCCACGGGGTCGCAATTCCCTACCCAGATCCGCAAAAATGGCGGGACATTTCCTCGTTCCACAAGTCCTGTGAATAAACCTGTGTAAAACTCTCTCAGAGCCGCTCTGTAGGCCTCTAAAGCGATCGTTTCTAGCGTTTTGCACTGAATTTGGGCGTTTTTGCTTCCTGTTGAAAAGTGGGGTCCCTTTTGGATCAATAGGCATCGGGTTTTCATCGGCGTAACACTTTTGTTGATACTGTCAGACGGGCCTTTCAGTAGTCGTGTGGCCTCGAATGCCCGTCTGTGGCACCCCAGACGCTTCTGGAGTAGCCGCAGGTGTAAGGGACGAGGGTACCGGAGCCTTTTCGGCTGGAAAGGCTTGTTCGGTAAGGGTTCTCAGAATCCGTCTTACCGGAGCGGATCTGGGCGGCCAGTCAGGGCTGGAGAGGGTGGATATCGCTATAAGGCCCGTATTAAGAACAAGATATTCTCTGTTATATGATGAGGGACATCAGATGCCGATTTGAGGGAGGTTTCTATGGCAGATGTGTGGATGGGTACGTCGGGTTTTGCCTATAAGGAGTGGAAACCGTCCTTCTATCCGAAGGAGGTCCCCCAGCGGCTGTTTCTCGAGTACTACGCCTCACGGTTCCGTGCGGTCGAGATCGACTATACGTTCTACAGGATGCCAACGGCCAAGACGTTGGACAACTGGAAGGCCCTGACGCCTCCCGGGTTCCGGTTCGCCCTCAAGGCCTCCCGGAAGATTACCCACTGGGAACGTCTCCGTGTGCCGTCAGAAGCCCTGGATTACCTGCTGGACACACTTCCCCGCCTCGAAGACCGTCTGGGGATCGTCCTCTATCAGCTGCCTCCCAACTTCAAACTGGATCTCGAACGTCTGGAGCTTTTTCTGGCTGGGCTGCCGAAGGATATTCCCGCAGCGTTCGAATTTCGCAATGAGTCGTGGTTTGCGAATGAAGTTTATGGCTTGCTCGAAAAGTATGGTGCGACACTCTGTATTCACGACGCAGACGACCACACGACGCCAATTCGGTTAACTTCGGAGAAGACGTACGTGCGGCTGAGAAAGTCGAGCTACACTGCGAAGGAGAGGGCCCAGTGGCAGGATAGGATCCAAGGCTGGACTGAGGACGGCATCGAGGTTTTCGCGTTCATCAAGCACGAAGACAATCCGGATGCGCCGCAGATTGCGATGGAGTTTGCGGGAGGGTTGTAGCGTTGAGATAAGAAAAGAAAAAGGGCGGTCCGGAGACCGCCCTTTCTTTCGATAATCGGATTTAAGGTAGCTGAGCGAAGTTGTCGATCCACACTCGCAGTTTCCAGCTTTCCCCCACGGGGTATAGCGGGTCCGCTTCGTTGACCTCGAATCCCTTAACCGACATGGTCCAGGTTCCGGTGGGAAGTGGCACCGGCTTCTTGGACCCTAGGAGCGCTGTCAGAACTTCTGAGTTGATGACAAACCTTTCGGGTGCATCGAGCGTCTGGCCCAGAGGCAACGCAGGAAAACCTGGCATAACGACGAGAAGTTCAAGGTCGCTGCCCTTATACTTCGTCCAGTCGTTGTCCCAGGAGAGTTGGAACTCGATGTCGCCGTCACCAGGCTCGACCAGAATTGAGCCAGCAGAAACGGTGGCCCCATCAAGGACGGAGCCAGAACTATAAGCGAGCGGCGTTCCCTCCGTCGTGGGCATGTCGAAGTCGACTTTAACCGACATCTCGCACGCATTCGTCGTGGCACCATTGATGCTGACCCTGAGGAGCCCCGGCTCCAGTGTTACCAACGGAAAAGAACAGATCCCGGTCAAAAAATCACACGCCTCGGGGAGTACTCCGGAAACGTTCGTGCCGTCGGCATCCGATTCCCCTATGAACGCGTGTTCGAAGCCCTCGGTAGGATTTAGGTCGTAGTACTGCCCTGCGGGTCCGACCGTCGAAGTCTTAACTGTATGAATCGCGACCTGCAACTCGTTGCCGAAGAATGGGGCAGGATTTGAGCTACACATGGCCTCTTCTATATCGGATAGCACGACTGTTATTCCCGTATCTCCCGGAAAGACTTCATAGATCACGTCCTGACGATCCCCAGGCTCGAGATTCTTGAGATGTGTCGGGGGGTCTAAAGCTGATACTGTTGCCTGACCGACATTGTCCACTACATCCGGAAAAGGAAAAGGCGCTGTAAGCGTCGGCAGCGTACCAGATACTCCGGGCAGATCAATCAGTGCCTGTGACGCGTCGACCCACCCATTTCCCTGATCATTGACCGTTTCACCGCCGAGGATAATCAGTTCATTGCCAGTCCCAACGATAGCATTCCGAATCTGTGTTGCTGTCGTTAACGGGGGTGCGGCATTCCATAGCAGGGCAGCAATTCCTGCGACGTTCGGTGCGGCAAAGCTGCTACCGATACCCAGGCTGACTCGACCGCTGTTGTTGGCGAGTCCGGCACCAAACACGCCGAAACCATCAGCCATGACACCCGGTCCCCGCCGGCTGTCTGCATTTGGGCCACGCGAACTGAACCACGCTGTTTGTCCCGGAGTGAATGGGCGCAAGGTGTCCCCAGGCCCGGCTGCCCCGAAGAAACCGACGTCCGCAGTGATCCGGTCCTGGTGGACGAGACTTCCTGCGCCGACTGCGACCGCACTGAAAGCACTCGCGGGGCTAGCCGTCGTCAAAAGTGCCGGCCCAGCATTACCCGTAGAAACGACAAGCACAATTCCGTTTGCCAGGAGAGTATCGAAGATCGTGTCAAAGGAGTCCAATCCTGCGTAAATCGTCCGGCGACCAAGGCTGAAGTTCGCGACGCCTATAGCGGGATGTGTAGTGTTTTTAAGAGTTATGATCCGGTTGACCGCAAGAAGGATGGTTGCTGTGTCTGACGGCCCGGAGGTGCTTCCAAAAACGCGGAAGGCATAGATCTGGGCGTCAGGAGCACTCCCGATCATCGCTACAGTGTCAAAAGCAGGGTTCGGTCTGCGATCCAAGGCTGCCCCTGGTGCATGCTGCAACACAGACTGCAGGAACAGATTGTTGGGAGAAAAATGAAACTCCGTCGCAGCTGCTATGACGCCGGCGACAAACGTGCCGTGTCCATCATTGTTGCGATCGATACAGCCGTTACCATCCCCAACGAAATCTTCACAACCGACTACTGTGGGGCCGCCCAGGGTAGTGTCAAAATGGCCGAATCCTGGACGGAGGCCCGAGTCGACAACGGCCACGATCACACCGTCACCTGTATGACCTAGGGCATGCATCAGCTGGACATTATCCTTGTCGTGGTTGATGACGTAGGAGCCCGCGTTGTCTACAGCGTAAGTAGCAACGTCCGTGATAGGTGTCGATCCATTGGAGTTGATGTTCGCGAGTGGGTCTGGACCGGCGGCCGGTTCTACACCACGGCCGCCAAACGGCCACACGAGTTCGGGTGCCTGAATCGGTGTATTTTGCCGAACTGACTTAACGTGATTTCGATAACGTAAAAGGGACCCACCCAAGGGGGTTCTGATCGAGCAAAAGGGACCCACCCCTGATAGCCTCCCCCGGCGTGTCGCCGGATGAACCGGCAAGGCGGGAAGGAGGGTGAGGAGTTGTTAGGGATGGATCAGTACGAGATGGTCAGGACCGCACATCGGGTTTACAAGAAAAGCATTCGACAGATCGCCCGGGAGACCGGGCACACGAGACGGACGGTCCGGAAGGCGTTGGCCGGGCAGGAGCCGAAGTATCGGCGGGAGAAGGAGCCGGCCTGTCCGGTGATGGATCCGGTGGCCGGGATCGTGGAGGGCTGGCTGCGGGCGGATCGGGAGCAGCCGGTCAAGCAGCGACACACGGCGCACCGGGTGTGGCAACGTCTGGTGGACGAGCATGGATTTACCGGAGCCGAGCCGACGGTGCGGCGATGGGTGCGGGAGCGGAAGATGCGGCTGGGCTGGAGCCGGTCGGCGGCGGTGGTGCCGCTGGATCCGGAACAGGCGTCGGAAGCCGAAGTGGACTGGGGCACGGCCGGGGTCCGGATGAATGGTGAAGACCTTCAGGTCAAACTGTTCTGCATGCGGAGCAGGTACTCGGGCAAGTCGTTTGTGCGGGCGTATCGGTGGGAACGGCAGGAGATGTTCCTGGACGGTCAGATCCGGGGGTTCGGCTGGTACGGCGGCGTATTCCCGACCGTGGTCTTCGACAACCTGAAGACGGCTGTGAAGCGGGTTCTGAGAGGGAAGGCCCGGATCGAGCAGGACCGGTTCACGGCGTTTCGAGCCCACTACACGTTTGAAGCGCGGTTCTGTAATCCGGCCCGGGGCCAGGAGAAAGGCGGTGTCGAAGGCCTGGAGGGTTTCGCACGCCGGAACTTCCTGGTGCCGGTTCCCGAGGTGGCCGACTTGGAGGATCTGAACGCGCAGCTGCTGGAACGCTGCGCGACCGACGACCAGCGCCGGATCGGCGGCCGGGCCGACGACCGCACGATCGGGGAACGGCATGCTGCCGAGCAAGAGCGGCTGTTGGCACTGCCCGAGACGCCATTTGAGAACACCAAGGTGGTGGGTGTGCGGATCAGCCGGTACCAGACCGCGCAGGTGGATTCGAACCGGTACTCGGTGCCGACCGCGTATGTGGGACGCCGTCTCTGGGCCCATATTGGCTGTGACCGGGTGCGCTTTTATGCGGACCAGAAGAAGGTGGCCGAACATTCCCGAGCCTTCGGTCATAGCGACTGGCGGATTGATCCGATGCACTACCTGGAACTGATCCGCCGGAAGGTGGGGGCGTTTGAAAGCGCCCGACCGATTCGGCAGTGGCGGCCCCAGTGGCCCGCCCATTACGAGACGGCGCTGGAACGGTTGCGGGAACGGCACGGGTATAGCCGGGGCACCCGGCAGTTTATCGGCATCCTCCAACTCCACCAGGACTGGGCTCTGGACCGGGTCTCGGCGGCCCTTCAGGAAGCGCTCGATGCCCACTGCGCCGAACTGGACGCGGTCCAGCACATTCTGATGCGGGAGGCATCCCCGGCCCGAGCCCATGCCCCGCTCGAGTCCGGGTTAATGCCCGGTATCACCGACCGGACGATCGCTGGAGCCGATCTGGATCAATACGACCGTCTCCTGACTGGGGGTGTGCGATGACACCGGGCCAGGAGATCGTTCTGGACGACGCATTACGGCAGCTTCGGCTTCCGGCCATGGGACGGGAGTGGCGCGAACACGCCCGGCAGGCCAAGGAGGCCGGAGAGGGGTACACCGGCTTCCTGCTGGCTCTGGCCAGCCGCGAGTTGGAACAGCGCCAAGCCAATCAGGTCCAGCGCCGGTTGCGCGAGGCCCGGTTTCCACTGCTCAAGACCCTGGAAACGACCGACCTGAAGAAGTGGCCGGCGCTGGATGCGGTTCAGGTCCGCGACTATGCCGAGTGCGGCTACATCACCCGGCGCGAGAACGTTGTGCTGCTGGGCAAGCACGGCACCGGCAAGACCCATGCCGCAACGGTCCTGGGTGTGGAAGCCTGCCGCAACGGTTACCGCGTCGGGTTCACCACGGCCGCGGGATTGGTCAACACGCTGATCGAATCCCGCGAAGAACGGCAGTTGAAGCGGTACCTGGCCAAGCTGTCCCGCTTTGAACTGCTCGTCGTTGACGAGGTCGGCTATATCCCGTTCTCGGCCGAGGGGGCCCAGCTGCTGTTTCAGGTCTTCTCGGACCGTTATGAGAAGGGCTCGGTGATCGTCACGTCGAACCTCCCGTTTGCGCAGTGGACCAGCGTCTTCGGCGACGCCGCGCTGACTGCGGCCCTATTGGACCGGCTCACCCATCACTGCTCGATTCACCCACAAACCAAACGAAGAGATCGTCCAAGCGGCCAACAATCCAGTCACCGACAATGTCTCCCATGGGCCTATTTTACACGGAAGACAGCGTCTTAGCTGCGGCATCAAAGGGCCATACATGACTATTCGCCCGAATGAAGAAATATTCATTTTAGTTCGTCAAGTGCATAATCACGGTTCCTTCACACCAGCAGACCGCCCAGAAGCCTGAAAAATACGCCTAAAGTACAAGTCATTAAAAGACTTAGGGCGATCTGGTCCGCACACGCGACGCTCGGTCCATGAGGCCACGCAAGTTACTGATTGCCAATGAATCTACCTTCGAGTCGTGTACAAACTTTTGTCAACTATTTTTCTGAAATTGGCCTACGAGACCGGCTTAGGACCAACGTAAATACTTCAGGTCGGTGGTTAGAGAGTTATCCTTAAGTGACTGCAAATAAAAATGTTGTGTCGGGACTAGTTCGAGATCAGGCCTTCGATGACTTGAGCGACACCATTTTCGTCATTTGTCCCCGTAACGGGCCATTGTGCCCGCATTTCGGCAGGTGCGTTCCCCATCACGATCGGATATCCGGCGAACTCGAGCATGGAGGAGTCGGCATAGTTGTCCCCGAGGGCTACGATCCGGTCGGCACCGATTTCGAGGCGTTTTGCCAGGGTAGACAGGCCGCTTCCCTTGTCCGCACCCTCAGACACGATATCGACGAGTTCGAAATCCCGGTCCTGGTAGACCGTCCGGGATACATGTAGTTGACCGACGCTGCGGAATGAATCCACTCGCTTCCGAACGAGTTCCATCCGATCAATCGTTCCGCTGCAGGCGACTTGTAAGACCGGCGGGATTCGGTCTGACCCGAAATCAGCAACATTCATCAAGAAAGCTTCGTTTCGCGAGACGTATCTGGCGACATTGGGATCGTCCATGTTCGGTTCGCTGCAGATAATCTCTCCCCTGCCAGTGGCTTCCGTTATCAGGAAGGTGTGGCTCTTGAAGGGGCCGAGATGTTCGAGGAACTCCTCGAGAAGAGTGGGCTTCCAGGTTCTCGACTCCAGGACTCCTTCCTGGCTCGAGGCGATCCAGGCGCCGGCGTTTGTTACCAGATAGTGGGGACATGTAATCCCTTCGGTCAGCTCGAGTGCGGCCGAATAGCGCCGTCCGGTGACGATAACGATATGGATGCCCACCTCATGTGCGTCGACGAGAGCCCCGAGATTCCGTTCCGAGAGCTTCCAGTCTGAATTGAGGAGTGTTCCGTCCAGATCGAGCGCCAGAAGGCGAGGAGAGGGCACTTCCCTGCCCCATGGCAGTTTCTTCTGGATGGGCATCGAAGGGGGTCAGGGAGAAGTGAGGCTGAGCTCTTCCAGTGCTTCTCGAAGTTCTTCCAGACTCTGCCCGGCATCTGCCATCCGCCCTTCGGCGGTGAAACGCTGGTAGTTGGAGAGCGCCTGGTTCGCCCGCTGGATCAGTGTGCTGTCCACGGCTGTTTCGGTAAGTACCGGTGACGGGGGAAGACCATCGAGACCTGTTTCAGTGAGTTCGACTCCCGGGTCCGGAGAAAAGGTGAAACTGCGATTGAGCAGGTTGGTCAGGGCTTCTTCAAACGACGCGCCGTATGCCATCCGGTCCTGGGTTGCCAGGACGACGATCCGCAGTTCGGGCATCGGACTCCGTTCGGCCTGCAGGAAGATCGGCGCCACGAAAAGCAGCGTGTCGTCGAGAGGTATGACCAGGAGGTTCCCGCGAAGGACGGTCGATCCCTGCTGGTTCCAGAGACTCAACTGTGATGAAAGCTCAGGGTCCTGGTCGATCCGAGCCTCGATCTGGAGCGGACCATCCACGAATCGCGTCTTGGGAAACTGATATGCCCTCAACTTGCCGTAGTCATCCCCATCGCTGCGTGCGGCCATCCAGCCGATCAGGTTGTTCCTATTCGAGGGTGTAAACGGGAGTATCGAGACGAACTCCACGTCTTCCTCACCCGGGAAACGAAGCAGAACGAAGTAGGGTTCGATTTCATCGGACCCTGCCTGGGACCGGCCCTGCTGGGCGACGGTCCAGAGGTCTTCCTGGTTGTAGAAGACCTGTTCATCCTGAACGTGATAGGTCGCATAGACCAGGGCCTGGATCCGGAACATCAACTCGGGATAGCGGACATGCGCCTCAAGGCCGGCCGGCATCTGGTCGGCATTCAGAAAAAGATCCGGGAACGTGTTGCGATACGCCTGGATAACGGGGTCGTCCGGTTCGAAGACATAGAACTGGGCGCTCCCATCGTAAGCGTTGATAACGACCTTGACGCTGTTGCGGATGTAATTGACGGGTTGTCCCCGGAACAGGATCTGCCTGGAATAGGGATAGGTATTGGCTACCGTAAAGGCGTCAATCATCCAGTACAGTCCCCCGTCGTCACCCACGACGATGTAAGCGTCGTCATCGTAGATCAGGAAGGGGGCAATGCGGCTGATGCGATCGCGAATATTTCGCCGCATCAATAGTTCACTGTCCGGGGTGACGTCCTGGGCAAACGGCAACGTCGTCAGCTCGCCGGTCTCATAGGCCAGAATCAGGCGCCGGAGCATCGACCCAATCTGTATGCCCGCTGTCCCCTCGTAGGTCGAATAATTGTTGCTCTCCCCTTCCGGGTAGTTGAACTCCTGCTGCCGGGTCTTGACGTAGACCGGCCAGTTCGTCATCTCGCCGAAATAGATTTCGGGCCGTTCGAGGTTGATCGACGGGATGGTTGTTTCCACCGGCATGTCGCGAAGAACAAATTCAGGAAGACCTTCGTCCGTGAAACGGCTGACCGGGTTCATCGTCACGCCGTATCCGTGAGTGAAGATCAACCGCTCGTTGATCCAGTTGCTCGATCCTGCCGGCAGGTTCGTCAGGTTCAACTCCCGGGTCGCCAACATCATCGAGCGCTTTTCCCCGTCGATTTCATACCTGTCGACGTCGACGTCCGAGAAATTGTAGTAGGTGCGTATTTCCTGCACCTGCTGCAACGTGGACTGGAGTGCTCGCCAGTCCCAGAGCCGGACATTGTCCAGAGTCTGGGCATGCGCCTCAGGATCGAACACCCCGTCGCTGACCGCAGGTTCAAACGGGATCTCCTCGATTCCATCCAATCCGAAAGCCTGGCGGGTATGTTCGATGTTATGGGTGATATAAGGCGATTCCCTAACCAGTTCGTTCGGTCGAACCACGAAGTTGGTGACGTAGCCCGGGATCAGGATCCAGGCAAAGACGTAAACCAGGACCGGCACTCCGGCTGCGATTGCCATATTCCTTACCTGGCAAGCCTGGAGATTGTAGGCACTGACCGCCGCGCCAATGAGCAAAGCTCCGATCAGGAAGGTCAAGCCGGGGATTATCGCGTTGTCGTCGACGTAGGTGACACCTGAAATCAGGGGATGTTCGTCATACAGCAGGTGGAACCGGTACAGGTAGGCCCGGGTTGCCAGGGCCAGCAGCGTCAAAGCCAGGCCCAGACTCAGCCCGCGAAATCTTCTGGATTCGTCCAGCGGTGCAACCAGAGCCGCCGCTAGGAGAACGATGACGCTGATGGAAACCAGCCAGGACGACAGCGATTCCAGCGCGGGCAGGACAAAAAGATAGAAGTTCAGATCCTGGCCCAGAATCGGATCAACGACCGCCGATGGGGCCGGCCTGTTCAGATACAGTGCGTAGACGGGCCAATTGATGCTGTACGCAAGTCCGAAAAGAATGCCGAAGACAAGGGCGACGGCAGCGGCCATTCGCCGAAAGAACTCGGGGGTTGGAATGACCAGGGTTTCTCCGCCGAACTCGATGACCGATCGGCTTTCGCCTTTACGCGGAGACAGAAACCAGAGGAGTATCCCCAGGGATCCGGCTGTCGCCAGAGCGAACACGGCGAATGTGCCCCACTGCATCCCCAGTCTGTACCAATACACAGACTCGAAGCCGACGGTTTCGAACCAGAGGGTCTCCACATAGATAGATATCGCCTGGTTTCCCAGGAGCAGGAGAATAACGATCCCGAACAGTTTGTAGACGAGTCCGGCTCCGGGGGGCAATTCGATGGTCGGTGGACGCGGTGTTTGGGACATGTCTACACAGGGTACACGTATTGGAGAGGATTACACGGATTTCTGGGATCAAAATTGATCATTTGCCTCCGCGCTGTTGAACTCCCCAATCCGATAGACTCCAAACAGGGCACGTTCTAATTCGGGGCAGCTCCCAGAAGGACCCGCACCGGTCCCCGGTGCGGGTGGACGACGAGGCAACAGCCGAGGCGTCAGAGCAAGGGAATGAAGGGACGGTCTGGGTCAGGTAGACCATCGCACCATGGCCTATCCAAAATCCCTTGCCAACTACTAGAACTGTTTCGACCAGTCGCGTATTACACCCAAAGTATGAGGCATACCGTCCGGGTCCTTCTTGCGACCTTTCAGAGAGTGGCCGCCTCCTTCAACCCAGTGAATCATGCCGCGTGATCCTATCTTTTCAACGACCTTGTCGAGCAGTTCCTGTCTGGCGAGCGTGTCGCGCGTTCCACTGATAAAGAGCATCGGCCGGTCGAGTTTATACAGGTGCGCGTCTCTCAGTTTTTCGGTTCGTCCAGGAGGATGTAGCGGATATCCCAAAAAAAGGAGACCGCGAACAGAAGCCGTCTCGCCAGCGATGTAAGAGGCGATGCGCCCACCCATGGACTTGCCTCCGATGATCAGAACACGAGGCTTGAATTTGTTCTCGATTAAACCGATCACGCCCCGGTATGTGTCGCGAAGTCTCTTCTGAGGATTCGGGGCCTTCTTTCCCTGCTCCATATAGGAGAAGTTGAATTTCACTGAAAGATGTCCGAGCCGGGCAATGCCTCGGTGGAAGAAGGACATGAAGGGCGACTCCATGTTCTGTCCTGCCCCGTGGGCCAGAACGAACGCCAGGTGTCCGTTCCAATTCCGGGGTTTTTCAACTACGACGGATACGCCTTCGAATGTCAGTTTCCGTGTTGGGGCAGACATGGACGGACATGATAGTCGAGACCCGCCGCCGCTGCGAGCGCAACGGAAGGACCTCATCTGTCCGTGTAGTGGGTCAATCTATATGAGCGCGCAGGATTTGCGCCTACCGAGAACGTCGGAGAAGTACGAAAAGAGAACAAGGAGGCTCTTCGGAATGGCCAAGACGTTAGAACTCGTTCAGTCCATCACCGGTGAGGGAGAACTGCACTGCGGAGACGAATGCCTGGGGCGTGTCGTCTACGGATTTAACTCCACTGCCTTTTCTGACCTCGAGACCTCCAATGAATCTGCCGATGTCCGGGCGGATATCAGAGTTGAGAGCGACATCGACCTTTGGGCATTGCTTCAGGAGAACGCCGAACTGACGCTCCATCTGAACGACGGGCGGCGGTGGCAGTGCCGGGTCGGGCTTATTATCGATTTGCTTCTCGGGAAGCGTGCAAGCCTGGTGAGCCGCACGGTCAGTTAGAACCAACATTCTGGTCGGTCTTCGAAGTTATTTCCTGCCGTAGTATTTCTAGGGACCGTGTCCCGTTCGCAATCACTCACTCGTCGCCAATGGCTATTGGCATTCCTCGGACTGGCTGTGGGGTTGGGGATTGTCCTGGCCTCGCTGGGTTTGCCTCCACCCGCAGGCAACCCCGCCCGCACTCCGGCCGAGGTCGAGATTACACGTGCGGAATTCGCAGAACTCATCGAGCGACTTTCCGAGCCCGAAGGATATTTCGACACGGATAACTTTATTTCGAACGAAACGTCCTATCTGCACGTGGTGCCGAGCCTCAAAGAAAATGTTTCTCCAGGCGGGGCTTACTTCGGAGTCGGACCTGATCAGAACTTCAGCTACATCGTCCATTCCAGTCCTTCTATTGCCATCATCGCCGACATCCGGCGGCAGAACATGCTGCAACATCTTCTCTTCAAGGTCCTGATCGAGGAGGCGGCCGACCGCTACGATTTCTTGTGTGACCTCTTTTCGAGGGACTGTACTCCCAGGGAAGGCGATATCGGACTTGGAGACATGCTCTTTGAAGTACGCACTGCTCCTCCCAACGCAGAATTGTTCCGGGAGAACCTTGGCCACGTTAATGGTGTCCTGCTGGATGACTATGAATTGTCCTTGGCGGATTTGGATCTGGAACGCATCGCCTATGTTTACCGGTCATTCTTCGAGGCCGGTCTGGGGATGCGGTTTTCGACCCTGGGGCGCACCTCGGTCGGCTATCCATCGTTTGAAGAGTTGATCCGTGAAACCGATCTCGATAATCAGTTTCAGAGCTACCTGTCCGATGACGTGTTGTTTTCCCGATTGCAGCAGTTTCAGAGAGAGAACCGTTTGATACCAATAGTCGGTGACTTCGCTGGAGCGGACGCCCTCAAGGCTACGGCGGGGTATCTCGAGGAGAATGGATTAGACGTGTCGGTTTTCTACGCTTCCAACGTTGAATTTTATCTCTTCGGTTTGCCTGCATGGCAGGGCTACGTGTCTAACGTAGAGTCTTTCCCTTTCACAGACGATGCCGTCTTTATCCGAGCCTACTTTCCGACGTTTGGCCCGTTGCATCCGCAAAACCAGTCGGGACACCGCCCCACAAGTCTCATCCAACCCGCCCGGGCGTTTCTCGACGATGCCCGAGATGGGCGGCAGGAGAGTTATTGGGATGTCGTCGGGCGCAACCTGATTCCGTACTAGCGGCACAGGTCACTAGGAATCGCTGGGTATCTTCGAAAGATTTTGGAAGTAGCGTGTGAACATCCGGACGCCTCCGGAAGCTTGGTGCCAGTCGAAGTGTTCGTTCGGGGCGTGATAGCCGTGCTCGGGAAGGCTGAGGCCCAGGAACAGGACGGGCGCCTTCAGATAGTCGTGCAGCGTGATCGCGGCGCCAATCGAACCTCCTTCCCGGACCGATGCGGGCTCTTTTCCGAAGGCCGTGGTCATGGCGTCACGGGCAGCATCCGCATGAGGGCCGTTTCGGATTCCCGAAAACGGCGCGAGCTTAGAGTCCAGTTCAACTCGAACGTCCGGGTTCTCTTCTTCCATGAAGGTCTTCACCACTTCGAATTGGGCTTCAGGGTCCTGATCCGGAACCAGCCGCATACTGATCTTGGCCTCGGCACGGGGAGGAATTGAAGTCTTTACACCGGGGCCCGTATAGCCACCGACGATACCGTGGACTTCAAATGTCGGGCGCGTCCAGACGCGTCGCATTAAGTCTGTGGCGTTGCTCGATCGCATCTTCAGGAGTTCGTGCGCTTTTTGAAAAGTCTCCGCGTCGAATCCCGAATTCAGAAAGCCATCCAGTTCCTCTGAGGTCGGTGCCAGAACGTTTTCATAGAAACCCGGTATCTGGACTTGCCCGGTCACCGAATCGTAGCATTCCGAGATCAGGGTGCAGAGTTCCGACAACGGGTTTCGGGCGCCACCTCCGGTCAGTCCCGAATGAACATCCTTAGTTCCCGTTTCCAGCGACACGCGGATCGAGAGAAGACCCCGCAGGCCGAACGGAATTGCCGGGCGTTCTCTGGAGACCCAGATCGTGTCGGAAATGACCACCGAGTCCGTACTCAAATCGGAGAAACGGTCCCTCATGAAGGCTTCAAAATTCGGGCTGCCGATCTCTTCCTCAAATTCCCATATGAACTGAATATTCAGAGGCACACCGCTTTCGATGGAATGCCGTGCGCTGAGCAAGGCGGTCAGGGCCGGTCCCTTATCGTCTGTCGTTCCGCGTCCGATATAGGTGTCGGACTCGACGCGCATGCGGAATGGGTCGCTCCGCCATTCCGGTTCGTCGGCGGGTTGAACATCGAGATGGTTGTAGACGGTCACGGTCGGGTGTGACGGATCGGTTTCGAACTTGCCCCAGACGACGGGACAACCGGGTGTGGGAATCACTTCAGCGTGGGCGCCGAGCTCGGTGAGATATGCGGCCGCGGCCTGGGCTCAGCTGTCGATTTCGGACCGATGGTCCGGCAATGCGCTGATCGTCTGGACTTCCACCCACTCGCGGAGCTTGCCTTCGAATTCTCCGCGAATAGATTCCACGTAAGAATCGAGAACCTTGGACATGAGCTGAAACTGGGCGAATCGTATCCGAAGCACTCTGCACGCGCAACCATCATTTCTCAATCCGCGTTATCATTGCAGCATGTCTTTAAGAGACGATGCCCCGAACTACTTCATGGCGTTGCAGGATCGGATCACCGAAACGCTTTCCGAGATCGACGGTCAACCGTTTCGGGAAGATCTCTGGGAACGCGAAGGGGGCGGGGGTGGTCGCACCCGTGTTCTGGAAGGAGGGGACGTCTTTGAGAAGGGGGGCGTGAATTTTTCTCGAGTTCACGGCAGTCTTCCGGAAGAATTTGCGGACGAAATCCCGCTTGGAGAGGGCACGGACTTTTTCGCTGCCGGCATATCGCTGGTGATTCACCCGCGGAATCCGATGGTGCCGATCACGCATGCCAACTTCCGGTATCTGGAGAAGGGAGACGCAGCATGGTTTGGTGGTGGTGCGGATCTGACGCCTTGCTATCCGAACCCGGACGACTGTGCTCACTTTCACGAGACCCTGAAGTCGGCATGCGAGAAGCATGATCCCGAATACTATCCGCGTTTCAAGAAGTGGTGCGACGAATACTTTGCTATCCGTCACAGGAGTGAAATGCGTGGCATCGGTGGCGTCTTTTTTGACTACCTTCAGGAAGATCTCGGAGAGATATTCTCGTTCGTCCAATCGGTCGGGAACGCATTTCTGCCGGCCTATACACCCATTGTGGAAAGACGCCGCACCGCCCCTTATGGAGAACGCGAAGAAGCCTTCCAGGCATTGCGTCGAGGGCGGTATGTGGAATTCAATCTGGTGTATGACCGAGGAACGGTGTTCGGTCTCAAGACCAGTGGACGCACCGAATCGATATTGATGAGCTTGCCGCCGATGGCCGAGTGGACCTATGACTATCAGCCCGAGCCCGGAAGCGTCGAGGAAGCGGCCATGGCTTATTTCCAACCCCGAGATTGGGCCTGATGTTTTGTAGCCACTGCGGCGCGTCGATCCAGGCAGACAGCCACTTCTGTTCCAAGTGTGGAAAGCAGTTGCTGGCCTCGCCATCACCGCGGCGCCTGGCTCTCGTTCGGAAGCTGCGGCTTGAAAGCCCATATCCTTATGCAGGCCTGCTGTTCCTCGTTTTCTTTGTCTGGATTATTCAGCCCCGGCAGTCCGACGTCGACTATTCGACCATCCACGTGGAACTGGAAGGTGAATCGGGACGGCCGGAAGAGAACATCTTTCGGCATCATCTGAGCCTCATCCTCGAAAACGTGTCAGATGGACCTATTCGAGAGATACCGGTGGAGTTTCGAGTTCGCATAGAACCTGAAAGAACAGGTGAAGTTGTCGCGGATTTTCTGGGCCGACGCCTGGTAATTCATCGTGACGGGCAGTCTCTTCCCCTTGTTGTTGTTCTCACGGATCTTGTCGAAGCAGAAGAAAAACGCAGGTACACGATCGACGGAATCGTGACGATGTTGCCTCCGGCTGTGGTCACTTACGAGGTGGTTGCCGAAGGCACCGGAGAGGTTCTGGCGAGCCTGGAGACGACGATAGAACGTGAGGTTCCCGAAGTAACCGGTCCGATAGCCGGCCTGATTGGTCCGGTTCAATGAAACGATGGGTTAAGCGTTCCCTGGTATCTGTTCTCGCAGTCCTTCTCTTGATTCCCCTGGTCGTCATACCCGTCGGCGGTTCCTTTCTGATCACGAACAGCCGATTTCGTTTCCCGGACCGCGACCGACTGGAACCGGATGCAGTGGGCTTATCTGTCGATGACGTCGAGTTCGAGTCGGCGGATGGAGTGAGACTTCATGGCTGGTGGGATCCCGGTGAGAGTGACCGGGCAGTGATCCTCTTCGTGCACGGCTTGAATCGGTCGCGCCAGGAATTGCTCGAGCGCGCAGGCGAGGCTCGTGGGCGCGGGTACGGCACGCTCCTGTTTGAATATCGTAATCATGGTGAGAGTGGCGATGCATACACGACCCTGGGTGTGGATGAGAGTCGGGATGTATGTGCTGCAGTTCGATTTGTAGACAGTGTCTCCCCGGGGAGAGAAAAAATATTTTGGGGTGTGTCGCTGGGGGCATCGACGGCGATCCTGGGGGCTGCCCGCTGTGCGGGCGCCGAGGCAGTGATTGCAGACAGTGCTTTTCTTTCGTTTGAAGAAACCATCTCGCACCACGTCGGTCTCGTATTCAGGTTGCCGGCGTTTCCGGTCGCCACGCTCCTTGTTTTTCTCACACGAACAAGAATGGGATTCGATTTAGAGGACGGGGATGTCGAGCACGCCGTGTCCTCCCTTCCGGAAGTGCCCATGTTGTTCATTGCCGGGAGTGAAGACCAGCGAATGCCTCCGGACCGTGCCGAGAGATTGCGAGCGGCGTCGGCCAATTCGTCGAGCGATATTCTTGTTGTCGAAGGTGCGGGCCATGGACGTGCTTTCGATCGCGAACCCGACCTGTATCTGGACACTGTCTTCGGTTTTCTCAGCGAAAATTTTCCGTCTCCAGAGGGCGAACACTGAGTCCTGTCGGAAGGTTATACTGCTCCAGTCATCGAATGTGTAATTGAGTGATCAAGTGAAGGACGTGTTTATCCCATGAGTCATGTGACCGTGTTGGCAGGAGGCAGTGGGGCTGCAAAGTTCCTGGTGGGTCTTGTCGACGTTCTCCCTGAAGAAGAGATCCACGTGGTAGCCAATGTGGCGGACGATTATGACGTCTGGGGGCTTCGCGTCAGTCCTGACATCGACGGGATTCTCTATGCCCTGGCCGGCGAACTGGACCCCCATCGCGGATGGGAGCGTCCGAACAAGACCTACAACTGTCAGGACACGATCCGCAAATTGGGCATGCCCTCCAAACTTCGGATCGGGGACCACGAACTGGCAACCCACCTGGTTCGATCCAACCTGTTGGCAGGTGGGTCGAAACTTGAAGACGTCACTGCGGAACTGGCGGACCGTTTTGGGATCGGTACCCGAATCATGCCGGCAACGAATGATCCCATTCGAACCCGGATTCATAACTCGGAGGGAACCTGGTCGCTCGAGGAGTATCTGGCTCGGGATGAAAAGACGGCTACAGTCACCGGAATCAGCTATGAGGGTGCGAACGACGCAGTTGCTCCGGAGAGTGTCATCACGTCTATCCTTGAAGCTTCTCGTGTCATTCTCGCGCCCAGCGATCCGGTTCTGAGTATCGGTGCCATCCTGTCGGTACCCGGTATTCGGGATGCCCTTGCCCGATCGGAAGCCGGCGTGGTAGCGATCAGTCCCGTTATCGGCTCTCAACCCGTTTCCGGTGACACGGGAGACCTGATGATCGCTACGGGCTCGGGCGAAGTCTCCGTTCGGGATGTCGCCGAACGTTACCGCGACTTTCTCAACGACATCGTGATTCACACGACGGATCTGGGAAGCTTGGACGGTCTCCGTGAGATTGGTATTGGGGTGTGGATGGAGAACATCCTGATCAACAATGCCGAAGATGCCACTCGCCTCGCACGGCGCGTAGCCAATCAGGAGCGAGCCATAACCCGCAGCAACTGATAGAGGGCTAAAAAGAAGAAAGACAGGTTCCGAACCGAGGGGGTGACGCCCCGGGAGCCTACATCTTGTACTTGCCGAGATCTTCGTCGTTCTGGTCGAGCCAACGCTTCAAGTCTTCGTTCGTGATGCTCCGTTCCGGGTTGCTTGCCTGGCCTTTGGAGTTCCGCAGCACGTCGTCTTCTACCAGAATCGGACAATCGATCCGAAGCGCCAATGCAAGTGCGTCGCTGGGTCTGGAATCGACCGAAATAAGCCGACCGTCGCTGTCAATCCATATCACAGCGTAAAACGTGTCGTCCTTAATGGACGTGACGACAACCTTCTGGACATGGCTGTCCAGACCAATAAGCACGTTCTTCAGTAAATCGTGGGTCATGGGGCGGGGCGTGACTACTTTTTCGATTTCCAATGCGATCGCGTTGGCCTCGGAAACACCGACCCAGATGGGGAGGATCGCATTGCCCGTCGCTTCCTTCAGGATCACGATGGGCATATTCGTTATCGGGTCCATCATCAGGCCCCTGATTTTCATCTCAACTTCCAAGATCGACCCCTAGTGCGATTGCATTCTTTCGCAATGTATATCCTTAGTCATCGAAATTGCAAATCATTGCCGTTTGTACTCTTCAGATAATGACGTCTCTTGATATTACGGCTGACTCATAGAGTTATAACCGAATCTGGTGTTTAAGGGATTGAGGAAGAGCGGCGTATCTGGTTGATTTGTTGTTTACCAGACTTCAAAGCAACCAAGGGAGATACGCCACTATGAGCAAGAGTAACGTGAATGGACCGGAGGGTCGAGAGACGATTGAGGATCCGATAACAGAGCTACTACGAGTTGGAGCTCAGCAACTGATCCAACGCGCGGTGGAAACCGAATTGGCGGAACTGCTATCCCACCACGGCGATCGGAGAACCGAGACGGGCAACGCCGGGGTGGTGCGCAACGGTTATCTGCCTGAACGTGAACTGCAGACCGGTTTGGGGCCGGTAACGGTCCAGATCCCGAAAGTCCGAGCGAAGACTGGCGACCCGGTAACGTTCCGGTCGGCCCTGGTACCTCCCTACATTCGGAAAACGAAATCGCTGGAAGCAGCGGTGCCGTGGTTGTATTTGAAAGGCGTCTCCAGCGGCGAGATGGGTGACGCTCTAAAAGTTCTTGTCGGACCCCAGGCGCAGGGCCTGTCGGCGAGCACGGTATCGCGGTTGAAACAGGTCTGGGCCGAGCAGTACCGCCGGGGATGCGAGGAGCGATTGGATGCCGATCGCTGGGTCTATGTCTGGGCCGACGGTATCTACAGCGGACTGCGGGCCGAAGAAACCAAGTTGTGCGCACTGGTGGTGATCGGCGCGAATCAACGCGGAGAGAAACGTTTTCTGGCAATCGAAGACGGTGTCCGGGAATCGACACAGAGTTGGCGCGAGGTCTTGTTAAAGCTGAAGTCGCGTGGGATGAATATCCCGAAGTTGGCCATCGGAGACGGTGCGATGGGATTCTGGGCCGCACTGGAGGAAATCTATCCCGAGACACGTCACCAACGTTGCTGGATGCACAAGACCATGAACGTACTGAACGGGCTCCCGAAGTCGGCCCAGGCGAAGGCGAAACAGGCTTTGCACGCGATCTGGCGGGCTCAGACACAGGCAGACGCCGAGAAGGCATTCGATCTGTTCATTGAAACCTATGAGCCGAAGTATCCGAAAGCCACTCGCTGCCTCCAGAAAGACAAAGAAGAACTGCTGGCCTTCTTCAACTTCCCGGCCAAGCACTGGCAGAGCATCCGAACGACCAATCCCATTGAGTCGACCTTTGCTACCATTCGCCACCGAACCAAGCGATCCAGGGGTTGCCTGACGCGGGTTGGCATGCTGCACATGATGTTCAAACTGGGACAGTGCGCTCAGAAGAACTGGCGACGATTACGAGGATTCGATGATCTGCCCAAGGTGATTACTGGAGTGAAATTCAACGATGGAATCGAAGTGACCCACGTCGATCAGGCCGCCGCTTGAGTCAATCGGCAAAACACCACTTTTGACAATAACTCTGACTCATACTGAGAGATAGTCTGCTTGTTTGAAGGGGCTAAAGACTTGCAGCGGTCGCTCAGACGGTCATCCTGACCGAGCGACCTCGCCGCCCGCAGTCTCCTGACTGCGGGCCCTTTCTATTCTTTTGACCTAACGTTCCGGATTCCTCACAAGGGCTTGCGATCATCCGATGGCGTGGGGGGAGGGGGCGGACCGGCGTTCGAGTTCCCGAGAAACATCGAAACACGAAAATGTCAGTGCCCTCTCCGCAGTTTGGGTTACAGGGGGACGGTGGGCCCGACGCTAATGACGTCGGCGAGCTCGCCGGTTGTTCGGCCCACCCGTTTAACGCGACAGTATTGGTTTGCCGTTTGAACGACCGAGCGAAATCTTCAGCGAGAGTTTAGTGAGTTCCGATCTGGCCCGATATACACGCTCTTAGCCCACTACGGCAATCACTGCATAGCCGCTAAAGCGGTGAGTCATTGCCTTTCCAATAGCTCCCGGACATGCTGCCGGGCCGCGTCACTCACCTTCGGGCCGCTCATCATCCGGGCAAGTTCCTCGATGCGCCCGTCTCCACTAAGTATCTCCACGCGAGTTACGGTACGCTTATCGACGACGAGCTTTTCGATTCGGGCATGCTGGTCGGCAAATCGGGCGATCTGGGCTAGGTGAGTCACGCAAAGCACCTGATAGGACCTGGACAAACGCTTGAGTTTTCGGCCCACCGTTTCGGCGGCCTCGCCTCCGATCCCGGCATCGATTTCGTCGAATACGAGTGTACGGTCCGTATCGTTGCCCACCATGACCGTCCGCAGGGCGAGCATCGCTCGTGAAAGCTCCCCGCCAGAGGCGATCTCAGACAGGAGTCCAGCCGCTTCCCCCTTATTCGGGCTCAAAAGAAGCCGTGGTGCGTCGATTCCAGACGCTCGCCCGGGGTCGAGCGGAGCCCAGTCGATTCTGAAGTCAGCCCCCGGCATAGCGAGAGATCGAATTTCAGATGTCACTGATTTTGACAGCGTCGGGGCGTTGGTCTTTCGCCGCTGGCTCAGCCCTTCGGCCGCTTTCCTATATTGAGTCCTGAGATTCTCCAGTTGCCCTGTAATTTCAATCTGTTTGCTGTCCCGAAGACCTATATTGTCCAGTTCCTGGATTACCGTTTCCAAGTGCGCAAGGAGGTCCGGTCCGTACTTCCGGTGCAGTCGCTCCAGTTCGGCCAGGCGGGTCTGGAGTTGTTCCAGTGCTCCGGGGTCAACCTCGAGTTGGTTCAAATAGTCGCGGAGGGCATACGCGAGATCTTCGACGAGAGTTCGCGCGGTGGCAGCCTGTTCAGAGATATCCGCCAGTCGTGTGTCGTGTGATCGGGCGTCACGTATGTTTCGTTCGACTGTTGCCAGTTGTGAAAGGATTGAGGAATCTGCTTCATAAAGTGCGTCGTAACCGTCCGCCGCAGCTTCGAGTAGTTTTTCCGAATTGGCGAGAACCCGGACTTTTTCGCCGAGGATTTCGGTTTCTCCTGCCTTGGGCCCGATCCGCTCGATCTCTTCACGCTGAAAGCGCAAGAGGTCAGCGCGTTGAAGCAGTTCCGATTCGTCCTGCTGGAGGGAGGCCAACTCGTCCTCCAGGAACCGGATTGCGTCATAGAGAGTGTGAACCTCGTGGCGAAGCGAATCCGCCTTTGCAGCACGGTCAATCAGTGCGAGCTGGTTGGCCGTATCGAGTAGCGTTTGCTGCTCGTGCTGCCCATGGATGTCGACCAGGTCCGGCGCAAGAGTGCGCAGCGCCGTTACCGTACTGGGCTGGCTGTTGATGAACACCCGGTTTCTGTTGTCAGCCGATATCTCACGCCGCAGGACCAGTTCGTCTTCGGGATCGATACCGATCCGGGCGAGATCCAGGCCGTCGGGCGGTTCAAAAACGGCCTCGATGATGGCGTGGCCCTCGCCCCTTCGAATGGTGTCGCCCGACGCCTTGGCGCCGGCGATGAGGGCCAGCGCATCGACGATCAGGGATTTTCCGGCGCCGGTTTCGCCGGAAATCAGGTTGAATCCGCCTTCAAACTGGAGCTCGAGGTCGTCGATCAGTGCGAAATGCCGTACGCGAAGCAAACGGAGCATACCGGCTGGTTATATGCCAAGGGCCGTGAGGTTTCAATGCGGAATACTTGCGGTGTTGGTGTTTCTTTTTTTGCGACAGCCCGTCTTATATTTCGAATGCCGATGAGTAGTCCGGCTAGATAAGGAGGAAGCAACTTGGTCGTTGCTGGATATCCCGCCGTCTGGATTCTTCAGGGCGGCGCCGACATCGTGGCGTTGCTCGGAACCACTGGCCCCATCGTACGTGTTGTCCTGTTGATCCTGCTGATCTTTTCCGTTGCCTCCTGGGGTGTGATTCTCTCCAAGCTCCTCCTGTTCAGAAAAATCCGCAGGGAATCGGAAACCTTCTGGCAGGTCTTTGAAAAGGCACACAGTCTGTCCGAGATCAGGGGGGCACGCGAGACATTGCGGTTCACGCCTCTGATGCCGGTCTTCGAAGCCGGTTACGAGATGATCGATCCAGGGGCGACCGAGGCGGATGGGACAGTGCAGACAAAGGTGGCGACGATCACCATGATCGAAAGGGTGCTTCATCGCGCATCAGTGGCTCAGGTTGCCCTGTTGGAGTCCCGGATGACTCTGCTGGCGACAACTGCCGCAGTGACGCCCTTCATCGGACTGTTCGGAACTGTCTGGGGGATTATCGGCGCGTTTGTGGGTCTCGGGAACACCGATGTGACAACGTTGAATGCCGTAGGCCAGGGTATTGCCGAAGCCCTGATTGCTACGGCATTAGGCCTTTTTGCGGCAATACCCGCAGTTGTGGCCTACAATTTGTTCGTGGCAGAGATTCGGCGCCAGAGCGGACAGCTCGACGATTTGCAGGCCGAATTGCTGGCGATCGCCGAGAAGAAGGGCGTGGGTGAGTAGAACCCTCCAGATCCTGGGGTGAACGAAGGCCGATGGCGTTTACAACACAAGACGGTAAAACTCAGACTCAGCTCTCGGAAATCAACATGATTCCGTTCATCGACATCATGTTGGTCCTGTTGATCATCTTCATGGTAACGGCGCCGGTTATACAGTCCGGGATCGAAGTGGAAGTTCCGCGTACCGAGATCGTCCGGGAGCTGACCGAAGACCGGGTGGTCCTTTCTATCGACCGGGAGCAGGGACTCTATCTGCAGAGCGATTCCATCAACATCAATGAACTGGGACCGGAACTAGAGGCTCTAATGCCCGATCCGACTGATCGGAGTATCTACCTGAGGGCCGACACATCCGTTCCGTGGGGGACAATTGCAGTCGTAATGGACCGCTTGAAAGAAGTGGGGATCGAAAACATCAGTGTTGTCACTCAGCCGCTGGACGCAACGGAACAATGAGGAACAGTCCTGAAAAACTGGGCCGCGGGATCCTCATGTCACTTGTATTGCATGCGGCGCTGGGCGTTACGGTGGTTATGCTTCCTGGCATATTCCCTGCCTACGGGATTACCGGGTGGGGTTCCGAAGAGGGCGGCGAAGCAGGTGTGAGCGTGTCCATCGTATCCAACATATCCGGCATTCCCCTTCCCGCGCCCGCAGTCATGAACGAAACGGCCGCTGCGAACGAGTCTGCAGGGTTCTTTGAGTCTGAGCCAGTGGCGCCGCCGCCCGAAGAGTCCGCTCCAGAGGAAGTTTCTGTTGTCGAGGCCGAACCCGTCCCCGAGACCCTTGCGCCGGTGGAGACCACGCCCCCCCCGCCGCCGCCGAGGCCGGCGCCCACTGGCGAGACTGAATCAACGTCGATACCCGACAATGCCATACCATTTGGTGAGGGAGGCCTGCCTGCGATCAACTTCGGACAGTTCGGTTCCGGCGATGGTACCGGTGCCGTGGCGATGGGTGAGGGTGCTTTTGGTGAACGCTACGGCAGCTATGTAGAGTCGATTACCCGGAGGATTTCCGAAAACTGGCTTCAGTCCATGATCGCAGCCAGCGTGAACACCGCGCCGCGTATCTACGTAAGTTTTGATATCTTGCGTGACGGGACGATCATGAACGAACAGATCGAAGAATCGAGCGGCATCCCGACCCTCGATCGCTCGGCGATGCGGGCGATTTTTGCATCCAATCCCCTTGCGCCCCTGCCGGGAGACTTGAGAGGCCGGAGCGTCAGCGTCAGGTTCTGGTTCGAATACACCCGGTGAGTATGATGATGAGCTCATTTCAAAAAAGCGCGTTTTTCTTTCTGGTCGTTTTCCTTTTTCCCTCGTGGACACTCCTGTCTCAGCAGGCGCAGATTGAAACGGGAACAAGCACAGGTGCGACATCGGTACGGTTGGCGTTGCCCCAGTTTCCCTCCGAGTCGACCGAAGCAGCCCAGCTGGCAACGGTCTTTAACGAAACGCTCTGGAACGATATTGATTTTTCCGGAGTGATTTCACTGATCAGTCCCGACTTTTATCCTCTGGGCCGGTTTTCGGGCCCTGTCGATGTGGACCCGGAGGAATGGACGTCGACGACCGTCGATGCTCAAATGTTAGCCTTCGGAAATGCGTCGGTCGTAGGGGGTCAGTTTGTTCTTGAAGCGCGCCTCTGGGATCTGAAGACACGTATCGAAGAACGCGAGCGGTTAGGCCGGCGATATCGTGGCGAGATGAACGAGCGCTCGGTCCGGTTGATCGCTCACCAGTTCGCCGATCTCGTCATTCAAACTCTTGGCGGAGGTATCCGGGGCGTCGCACAGACGAAGATCGCGTTCGAATCGGACCGCGTCAGCGGTGATGACGAGATTGTCAGGGAGGTCTTCGTCATGGATTATGACGGGGCTAACCAGTACCAGCTGACCACGCTCGGTTCTCTTGCGGTGACGCCCAGCTGGTCGCCGGACGGCACGATGATCGGGTTTACCGGTTATGGGCGCGACAAAGCGGATGTCGTGATCATGTCGCCCGTGGACCGTCGGCGTTTCCAGTTTCCTGAGTTTTCCGGAACGACGACCACGCCCGCATGGTCTCCGGACGGTGACCGCATTGCGTTTTCCTCTAGCATGCGTGAAGCTCGTGGACGTCCGGATATGGAACTTTATGTGTCCGACGTGCGCGGTGAAAATGTGCGAAGGTTGACTAACTCCTGGGGTGTGGACATCTCTCCGGTGTGGAATCCGGGGACGGGCCGGGAGATCGCGTTCGTTTCCGACCGAAGCGGGTCTCCGCAGCTGTATATCATTGATGCGGAAGGTGGTAATATCCGTCGGATTGTCGAGGGCGGCGGCAATGCCGGGAGCCCGGCGTGGTCCCCTGACGGACAGACGATAGCGTTTCACTGGCAGCGAACTCGGGGAAACTTCGATATTTGGATTTACGACCTCGCGGTCGACCGAACCGTCCAGTTGACCGAGAACGAGGGCAACAACGAGAGTCCGAGCTGGTCCCCCGATGGGCGCCATCTGGTGTTTGAATCGAACCGAAACGGTTCCCGCCAGATCTATTCGATGCTGGCCGATGGGACAAAAGTAAGGCGATTGACAAGTCAGGGAAATAATGTGAATCCCTCCTGGTCCAATTACATGGGAGAATGAGTCTCGATTTTCCTCAAATGAGATCATAAGGAGACCTGTACCGATGAAATCTGGAAAGCCGTCTGAAATTGGTAGATCGCTGCGGAGCCGGCCCTCGGGCTGGCTAGTGCTTTTGGTATTCGTAGGTTTGTTTTCCCTCTCCTGCGGGAGACCTGCTGCCACGCCACCGCCACCGCCGGAAGAAGCCGCGCCGCCACCGCCACCCCCTGCACCAGCGGTGAATCTGAGTGCTTCGCCGGCTTCAATCGAACAGGGTGGATCGACCACGTTGGAGTGGGATGCGAACAACGCGAATACCGTTCGAATCGAACCTGGAATCGGCGAAGTAGGCACGTCGGGGACGCGTTCGGTCAGCCCGAATTCTTCGGTGACCTATACGGCGACCGCAACAGGTCCGGGAGGCACCGCCACCGATACCGTGCGTGTCACCGTGAATGCACCGCCGCCACCGCCGACCGCGGCACCTGTTCCGGATGCTCCCGCGCCGACAGTAGAGGAGTTGTTTAATTCGACGGTGCAACCGATCCTGTTCGACTATGATCAGTCTGAAATTCGTGCGGATCAGGTCGGGCAACTGCAGGTCAACGTCCGCTTCCTCTCACAGAACGCAGGCGTTCAGTTTACGGTCAGCGGGCATGCCGACGAACGCGGCAGCCAGGAATACAATATCGGCCTCGGTGATCGCCGTGCCAATGCGGTGCGCCAGTATCTGATCGAGCAGGGCGTTGCAGTGGGGCGAATCAACACGGTGAGTTTCGGAGAAGACCGGCCGACCTGCGCGGCCACGACCGAAGGCTGCTACCAGCAGAATCGGCGCGCCGAGTTCGTCTTCCGATAGAGACGCGAATATTTGGTGGAACCGGCCCAGGGCCGGTTCCATGCCCAAGAACAAAACGCTGAGGAGAATTCCGCGGAAATGCTAAGGAAACTGCTTCTTGCTATGACCCTTGTGTTGACGCTGTCGGTTGCGTCCCACGGTCAAGAGCGGGAGATCATCCAGCTACAGGCAGACATCATCCGTTTGACCCAGCAGGTTGCTGAAATCCAGAACAGCCTGGATGATCGGAACGCTACTCTCCAGGGGCTGGTCGAACAGCTCTCCGACCGCGTTATCCCTCTTGCAGACGCGGTGGAGCGCATATCGGGCGCTCTCGATGACGTGCGCAGCAGTACAGACCGTTTGAGCGGTGAGATGCGGGTGCTGGTCTCGAATCTTGGCGATGATGTCGAGATCATGAACCGAAATCTTTCTGATCTGCGGACTGAAATGAATTCGGTATCCCAGCAACTGACCATTCTAAACACCACGACAACCCAACTGGAGTCTCCCGAGGGATCGATGCGATTAGCCTTCGGCGATATGTTGGCCGGCAACTACGAGTTGGCTATCGAAGGATTCAGGGCGTACATCGACGATTTTCCTGCGAGCCCACGTGCGTCCGAGGCCCAACTCTACATTGGTGATTCCTATTTCAACCAGGATGCGTACGAGCAGGCGATCATCGAATACGATTTTCTGTTGCAGAAGTATCCCGAGAGCGATAAAACAGTCACTGCCCTGTTCAAGAAAGGTCTCGCCCTAGCAGCGATGGATCAGACTCAGGATGCATTGACCTTCCTCCGTCAGGTCGTTTCAGACTATCCCGACAGTACTGAAGCCGTCAGCGCTCAAAGTCGAATCGAGGCGCTTGGCGGGCAGTAATGTTGTTTCTGCTTTCCGGCGAGACCAGTGCAGTCCGTGTCGCTGACCATAAGATGTGACACAGACTGTTAGGAGTATCTATGGCTAAATCAGTGAACAAAGTGACTTTGATTGGACGTCTCGGTCGGGACCCCGAACTCAAATACACCGCAAGCGGCACTGCATATTGCCGCTTTTCGATGGCGACGGACGACTCCTGGACTGACCGCAGCAGCGGAGAGCGACAGGAACGCACCGAGTGGCACAACGTCATCGCCTGGGACCGGTTGGCTGAAATTTGCGGACAATATCTGGCGAAGGGCCGTCTAGTCTATATCGAAGGGAGTATCAACTCGCGTCAGTGGGAAGACAAGGAGGGGAACAAGCGGACCTCATTCGATATCCGGGCCCGTGACATGGTTCTTCTGGGTTCTCCCGGTGGCGGAGAGGGCTCTCGCCGCGAGGCGGAAAAGCCAGCTGCGGAAGGCGTCGCAATCACCGACGACGACATCCCATTCTAATTCCGACAGGCAGTGAGGGCCTCGAAGCGGCCCTCACTGAACTTCGTTAGAGCCCTGCAATAGAAACTCCCGGAAGGAACACCGAGACTTACAATGCCAAGTAATACGTTCGATATTGTTTCTACGATTGAATCTTGTAGAAGTGCTCAATGCCGTCGGGCAGGCGAGAAAGGAAGTCGTCAACAGGTTTGACCTTAAAGGATCCGGCTCAACGATCGATCTGGACGAAAAGGAGCACAAGCTCGTGCTGGCCAGCGTCGACGACTACAAGCTCAAGGCGGTCTATGACGTTCTCGAACAGAAACTGGTTCGGCGGAAAGTCCCGTTGAAGGGGCTCACTCGAGGAGCGGTCCAGCCGGCCGCCGGGTCGACGGTTCGCCAGGAGATCGCGATTCAAAACGGAATACCTATGGAGAAGTGTCGCGAGATCGTAAAAAGGATAAAACAGAGCAAGCTGAAAGTTCAGGCGTCGATTCAGGGAGATCTTGTACGGGTAAGCGGAAAGAGCCGCGATGCGCTTCAGGAAGTCATCGCCCTGGTCAAGGAAGACGATTTCGGGATAAACATCGAATTCACGAATTACAGGACGAATTAGAGAACAGCCGTGACAGCGGAGGTGCTTCCAGATTCCAAGACCCGCGCTAGCCCGCATGTTTCACCAGTCCGGCGATCAGGGGGATTTGGGCAGTAAGAATCGGATTCGGGAGGATCTGGGTTCGAATTGGGCATGTGTGGCGTGACTCGGCGGTGTCGACAAGCGGGAGTTGCTGCGTTTTCGGGTTCAGAAGAGGGTGACGAAACGCACTGAGACAAACCTCGGCGGAGCCGAAAAGAGCGAGTCGATTTTGGCGCAGGGGATCGGGTCGGTTCTCAGCAGCGCAGAGGAAGCGCCTGCAGGTTTCGATGGACGAGGGCAAAGACCTCGGCGTAGGGATAGGCTTCCGACATGGAGATCCAGATGTTGCGAACCGTCAGACGGACTTGAGCTCCGATCTTGAGGAGCTTCAAGCGGATCGTCTGGCACTGAGCGCGGGCCAGATCGGTATTCTTCAGTCCCAGACGGCGTAACGCGTGCAGGAGCATGTAGGCGGCCGAGGACAGATAGAGCCGGAGTTGATTGGCGCGCATGGTTGCCGCGCTGGTCCGGTCGGCGAATAGATCCAACTGCTGTTCCTTGATGCGATTTTCCATGTCGCCCCGCGCACAGTAAAAGTCTTCATAGAGGGCGTGGGCGTCCAGGCGTTCCGGCGACAGTGAGGTCACAACGAATCGAGGATTGGCGCCTTTCTCCAGGAACTCGGCCTTGCCGATGACGCGTCGGGTGCAGGTCCAGCTCTTCCGAGTGCGATACCGGAAATCGTTAAACACCCGCGCCGGTTTCCCGGTGTCGTTAAACTCGGCTTCGGCCTGACTCATCGATTCAGCGATCTCGCGCTTGAGCCGATCGTTCTTGGCCAGACCCACCACGTAATCGACCTGGTGGGCCTCGCACCAACTCAGCAATTCATCCCGGCAAAAGCCCGAGTCGGCCCGGATGATAATCGACACCTCCGGCCAGCTCTGCCGGATCTGGCCGATGATGCGGTTCAATTCCTCGACGGCGCCGTCCGCACCGTCGACATTGGAGCACCGCAACCGGGCGCATAGCAGATGCTCTCCCGAAAAGATGTAGAGCGGCAGATAACAGTAGTTGCCGTAGTAGCCGTGAAAGAACCGTCCTTCCTGATGGCCATGGATCGGATCATCGGTCGCATCCAGGTCCAGAACAATCTCCTCGGGCGCCGATCCGTGAGCCGCCACAAATGCATCCACCATCCAGCGGTCGATCTTGTCCGGGTCCATGGCAATCTTCTTGTACCGCTCCTTCCCATCGACTTGCTCCCCGGTCAGTTCCAACCGGTTCAGCGTACACTTGCCCGCCAACGCTTTTCCCCGGTCTCGGGCCTGCCGCCGCTTCTCCCCCAGTGGATCGGCCTTATCCACCGCCACGGCCAGCATCGGATCGGTCCGCAGTTGGTCATGATCGTTCAGATCCTCGTAGCCCAGACAGAGTCCGTAGACGCGCTGCCCCAATAACTCGCTCACCGTGTGTTCGATCAACCTCGCGTCCCGGTAATCCCTGAAACACTCGGCCAGTCCGGCGATCAGACCCGTTCGCTTTTCCACTTCCCTCAACAGCAGAACCCCAGCGTCGGAGGTGATCTTTCCGCCGTCAAAACGCGCCTTCACTTTTCGTTGAAGAAGTCCGTGAAATTCGAACGTCGTTTGGTTACACTCTGTTCTCATAAGGGCCGTCTCCGTTTGGCTTGTTAAACGTTTATTTCAAAACGCTTTATGCCAGACAGGGCGGCCTTTTCTGGTCCTATTGGTGAAATATGCGGGCTAGACCTTGATCGAAAACGGAGTGAAGTCGGTTCCGTAGTCGTAATAGTCTTCGTGTTCGGCCTTCTTGAGGAAACTGACAACCCTGTAGGTGATCGGCGTGATCACCGCCTCCCAGACCACCTTGATGATGTAGTTGGAGATCATCACCTGGATCAGCAGGTCGCCCGACCAGACGCCGAAGAAGGCCACGGGATAGAAGACTGCCGAGTCCACACCCTCCCCGACAATGGTGGATCCAATTGTCCGCAGCCAGAGAAATCGTCCCTCGGTCTGAATCTTCATCTTCGCAAGGACGTAAGAATTGGAAAGCTCACCGACGAAAAAAGCAGCCATCGAAGCGAAGACGATTCTCGGAGTCTGTCCAAATACCGTCTGGTAGGCCGGTTGGTCGAGCCAGTCCGTTGCGGGAGGAAGCCAGACTATGACCAAGCTCATGATCGAAGCGAATATCAATGACCCGAAGCCGGCCCACACGACCTTACGTGCGCGTGCGTACCCGTAAACCTCGGTCAGAACGTCGTTGAAAATATAGCTGATCGGAAAGAAAAGGACTCCGGCCCCGAACGTGAAGCCCCCGAGCGTTGCCACTTTCGCCGCACCGATGACATTAGAGCAGACCAGGACCGTGACGAAAGTTGCCATCACCAGGTCGTAGTACTTGTATCGTCGACCGTCTTCAGGTGGTCCGGCCCGAACCTCCTCCTTCATATGGCATCGGGCGATGGTCGCCTGGCCTTCTTGAACTCCATTCGTGCTGCCAATTCCGGCCTGAAACGGGAGAGAAGGCGAAACCCCAGAAGAATCGCCAGGATTCCTATGTAGGTGACCGGCCCGAGTTCGACGAGTTTTGCATTCCACAAATAGTGAAGAACTCCTGCTATCGCACTCACATAAATCAGCCGATGCAGAAGTCGCCAGCGTCGGCCTCCCAGGCGGGTAATCCATTTCCGCGTCGAGGTCAGGGCCAGCGGAACCATCAGGATGAACGCGGTAAAACCGGCAGTAATAAACGGTCGTTCCGGAATATCCAAAAGGATCGTCGCAAAATCAAAGAGATGGTCCAGCCAGATGTAGATCGTGAAATGGACCGTGCCGTAGAAGAACGCAAACAGGCCCAGCATGCGCCGAAAACGGATGAGCTCCTTAAAGCCCGTGATCCTTCGAACGGGGCTGACGGCAACGGTGGCGAGCAGGAAGCGCAACGTCCATCGGCCGGTCGTGTGCGTAATGTCTTCGATCGGATTGAAGCTGAGGTTTCCGGCGAAAAAGTTCCAGATGAGAAAAGCCAGCGGCGCGAAGCAGAGCAGGAACGCCATGAGTTTGGCCACCCACTTCAGGATCTGATTCCTGCTCATGCTGCCGTTTAGTAGTTTCTTCGCAGGTCCAGGCCCTCATACATATGCGCCACTTGCTCGGTATAGCCATTGAACATCAACGTCTCTCTGCGGAGGACTTCGCCGATACGACGTTCCCTGGCCTGACTCCATCGCGGATGATCGACGTTCGGATTCACATTCGCGTAGAAGCCGTACTCGTTTGACGCCTGCTGCTGCCACGTATTGAGGGGTTCATCTTCGACAAAGCTGATCCTGACGATGGACTTAATTCCTTTAAACCCGTACTTCCACGGGACGATGAGACGTAAGGGTGCCCCGTTCTGGTTGGGGCCTTCCTGACCATAGACACCCACCGCCATGAGTGTAAGGGGGTTCATGGCTTCGTCCATTCTCAGACCCTCGACATATGGCCAATCCAAGACGTAGCCGAAGATGCCACGTCGCTGTCCCGGCATCTGTTCGGTGTCGACCAGTGTTTCCATACGAATGTACCGGGCGCTGGGCAGCGGGTCGAGTTTCGAGATCAGGTCAGCAAGAGGAAATCCGTACCATGGAATAATCATGGACCAGCCTTCGACACATCTCATTCGATAGATCCGGTCTTCCAGGGTAAAACCACCGATCAGGTCGTCCAGGTCATAGGTGGCAGGGTTGGCGACCAGGCCGTCCACTTCAACTGTCCAGGGTCTTGGCTGAAGCGTGTGAGCGTTTCGGGCCGGGTCCTCTTTGCCGGTTCCATACTCGTAGAAGTTGTTGTAACCGGTCACAGCTTCGTACGGCGTCGGTTCTTCGTCGCTGTCAAACTCTCCAAGCTGTGGCGCTGCCGAGACTACTCGGTTCGGACTGGAACATCCAGACCCCAGGAAGGCGGCGCCGGCCGATGCGAGCGTTGCCCATCCCGCAGTCTTTAAGAACTGGCGACGATTCCTGTACAGGTTTTCATCTGTTATTTCCGACGATCTGATGTCGGCTGGCTGCTTGATGAGCATGTGTTCTCCTCAACGAATTTAGTCTATCTATTCTAGCATTTGGCAGTTCCATGACGGAGATCGAATTCCCCTGGAAGCAGGTTTGTTCACGGTCTGAAGCCCGTATTCAGTCGTCCGAGTTGGGGTGCCCCCACTATCGGAAGAACGGAAGGCGACGCCAGAGTCTAAGGGATTTCCGAATGAGGTTGACGGCCCGGGGAGTCTGGAGATTTCCGACCAGGGAGTCATAACCACCCAGGAAGGACGGGCCGGTGATGATCGTCTGAGGTTGGGCAAAGCGCCGGATATCCTCCCGCCCGTGACGCCGCCCGACGCCGGAAAGTTTGGTGCCGCCCATGGGCGCGTCAAAACTTCCATATATCTGCAATGTGGAGTGGATGCCCACGGAGCCGGTTTCGAGGGATCGCTTAGTTGCAGAAGATTCGGCTCGGTCGTTCTTTCAGACATCCTGTTTAACGACCGGCCAGCTCGCCGACGTCATTGGCGTCGGGCCCACCGTCCCCCTGTAACCCAAACGCTGAGAGGGCACTGACTTTTCGTGTTTCGATGTTTATCGGGAACTCGAACGCCGGTCCGGTCCCCCCACGCCATCGGATGATCCCAAGCCCTTTTTGAGGAATCCGGAACGTTCTGTCAAAAGAACAGAAGGGCACGCCGTCAGGAGACTGCGGGCGGCGAACCTCGCTCGGTTAGGATGACCGGGTGAGTGAGGGCTGCAAGTCCCCATCGTCGTTCAAACATAACCGAACGAGGCGGACCCAAGGCGTCAGAACACCGGGACGCTCAGATACAGCCGCACCCAGTCTCGACTTCCCTATTGTGGCGCCGCTGTTTTTTTGGGATGATCGACGAAGCCGACTCGCCCGGGTACAGGTCGAGGGCTGTTAACTACTGAAGGAGAAGGCTTAATGTCCGATATCTTTGCTGCTCTGGGGACCGGAGTTCTCGTTCTCGCCCCCGTGCTGATTTTGGTCACGATCGCTGTTATCGCAGCCGTCAAGCGAGGCGAGAGCTCAGGACACCACTAGCCCGCATATTTCACCGATAGGACCAGAAAAGGCCGCCCTGTCTGGCATAAAGCGTTTTGAAATAAACGTTTAACAAGCCAAACGGAGACGGCCCTTATGAGAACAGAGTGTAACCAAACGACGTTCGAATTTCACGGACTTCTTCAACGAAAAGTGAAGGCGCGTTTTGACGGCGGAAAGATCACCTCCGACGCTGGGGTTCTGCTGTTGAGGGAAGTGGAAAAGCGAACGGGTCTGATCGCCGGACTGGCCGAGTGTTTCAGGGATTACCGGGACGCGAGGTTGATCGAACACACGGTGAGCGAGTTATTGGGGCAGCGCGTCTACGGACTCTGTCTGGGCTACGAGGATCTGAACGATCATGACCAACTGCGGACCGATCCGATGCTGGCCGTGGCGGTGGATAAGGCCGATCCACTGGGGGAGAAGCGGCGGCAGGCCCGAGACCGGGGAAAAGCGTTGGCGGGCAAGTGTACGCTGAACCGGTTGGAACTGACCGGGGAGCAAGTCGATGGGAAGGAGCGGTACAAGAAGATTGCCATGGACCCGGACAAGATCGACCGCTGGATGGTGGATGCATTTGTGGCGGCTCACGGATCGGCGCCCGAGGAGATTGTTCTGGACCTGGATGCGACCGATGATCCGATCCATGGCCATCAGGAAGGACGGTTCTTTCACGGCTACTACGGCAACTACTGTTATCTGCCGCTCTACATCTTTTCGGGAGAGCATCTGCTATGCGCCCGGTTGCGGTGCTCCAATGTCGACGGTGCGGACGGCGCCGTCGAGGAATTGAACCGCATCATCGGCCAGATCCGGCAGAGCTGGCCGGAGGTGTCGATTATCATCCGGGCCGACTCGGGCTTTTGCCGGGATGAATTGCTGAGTTGGTGCGAGGCCCACCAGGTCGATTACGTGGTGGGTCTGGCCAAGAACGATCGGCTCAAGCGCGAGATCGCTGAATCGATGAGTCAGGCCGAAGCCGAGTTTAACGACACCGGGAAACCGGCGCGGGTGTTTAACGATTTCCGGTATCGCACTCGGAAGAGCTGGACCTGCACCCGACGCGTCATCGGCAAGGCCGAGTTCCTGGAGAAAGGCGCCAATCCTCGATTCGTTGTGACCTCACTGTCGCCGGAACGCCTGGACGCCCGCGCCCTCTATGAAGACTTTTACTGTGCGCGGGGCGACATGGAAAATCGCATCAAGGAACAGCAGTTGGATCTATTCGCCGACCGGACCAGCGCGGCAACCATGCGCGCCAATCAACTCCGGCTCTATCTGTCCTCGGCCGCCTACATGCTCCTGCACGCGTTACGCCGTCTGGGACTGAAGAATACCGATCTGGCCCGCGCTCAGTGCCAGACGATCCGCTTGAAGCTCCTCAAGATCGGAGCTCAAGTCCGTCTGACGGTTCGCAACATCTGGATCTCCATGTCGGAAGCCTATCCCTACGCCGAGGTCTTTGCCCTCGTCCATCGAAACCTGCAGGCGCTTCCTCTGCGCTGCTGAGAACCGACCCGATCCCCTGCGCCAAAATCGACTCGCTCTTTTCGGCTCCGCCGAGGTTTGTCTCAGTGCGTTTCGTCACCCTCTTCTGAACCCGAAAACGCAGCAACTCCCGCTTGTCGACACCGCCGAGTCACGCCACACATGCCCAATTCGAACCCAGATCCTCCCGAATCCGATTCTTACTGCCCAAATCCCCCTGATCGCCGGACTGGTGAAACATGCGGGCTAGAGGTTCAATCGAGGAACGGCAGGCGAGAGTAGAGTTTTCGTTCACTGAAATTCTCAATGTCCTACAAGATGATTTATTGATGAGATGGACTCCTCTTTGATGACTGAGTCGGCATCAAAGTGCCAAAGTCATTTTGGGCCTCACAACAAGTGCGGGCCAAACACGCTTAAGTGTGAACAAAAAGGAGTCCGAAATGAAGAATAGAACGATTGCAGTGGATCTGGCAAAGAATGTTTTCGAGGTTGGGATTTCGACTCGTCCGGGACGAGTAGACAAGACGTATCGATTGAGTCGGGGAAAGCTTTTAGAGTTCTTCGCCAAGCAGGAGCCGGCGACGGTGGTAATGGAAGCGTGTGGTTCAGCCCATCACTGGGGGCGGCAGTTCGAGAAGCTGGGGCACACGGTGGTATTGATCTCCCCGCAGTATGTGACGCCCTACGTGGTGCGGAACAAGACCGACCGGGCCGATGTGAAGGGACTATTGGAGGCCTATCGCAACAGCGCGATACATCCCGTTCCGATCAAGACGATCGCACAACAACAATTGACGGCCCTGCATCGAATCCGGTCCACGTGGATCGAGAGCCGAACCAAGCGGATCAACATGCTTCGAGGTCTGCTCAGAGAGTTTGGTTTCGTGATCCCGATAGGCGCCCGACATCTGTTGCCGGGCGTGATGGGATTGATCGAAGACGCCGACACCGATATTCCTCCGGTCGTTCGGGAGATGTTTCATCAGGTGTGTGGAGAGATAGGTGAACTGGAGTCTCACATCCAATCGGTGGAACGGGAACTGAAAGCCCTAGCCTCTCAGATGCCCGAAGTCGAACGCTTGCGCACCATTCCTGGAGTGGGGCTGTTGACGGCTACAGCGATGGTGGGTTTTGTCGGCGACATCCGACGTTTTCGATCCTGTCGCCACTTTGCCAGCTATCTGGGCCTTACACCGCGGGAGTATTCCAGTGGAAACCAACGACGCCTGGGACGAATCAGTAAACGAGGGGATCGATACCTGCGGATGCTGCTCATCCACGGAGGCCGTTCCCTGTTGTGGAATGCCCATCGAAAGAGCGCGACCCCGACTCGGCTCCAGCGGTGGGGTCTCCACCTTCACAAGCTCCGTGGACACAATAAGGCGACCGTCGCTTTGGCGAACAAGTTGGCTCGACGAGTGTGGGCGGTCTGGAAACGGGACTGTGATTACCGGGTCGAGTACCAGGCGGCCTGACCCGGAGTCCGAACTACCGTTCAGCTGGCTGCGATGATGTTTTGATTTGATGGCACAACGGTCAGACCGACGCGGGGAAACGCCGGCAAGTCCTGTGGCCCTTTGAGGCCGTTTTTATCGGATGGCACCCCGCGAAGCGAATTCCATCATGGCCCGGGAAATCAACGGGGATTATAAGCAAACGTTGACAGGTTATCAACAGCATGTTACAAATTCGACGTGCCGAACTGGAAAAACCGCACCCTGTTCCACGGCGACAACCTCCCTGTTCTACGGGGCATGGACTCGGAGACGGTTGACCTCATAGCTACCGACCCGCCGTTCAACAAGGGCCGAGACTTCCACGCCACCCCTGACAGTTTAGCGAAGGTGCCAAGTTTCAAGACCGCTGGTCTTGGGATCGTGACGTTCACCAAGACTGGGTAGACCAGATCACGGACGATCACCCGCGCCTCATGGAAGCTATCGAAAGCGCCCGTTACGCCCACAGTGACGGCATGGGTGCGTTCATGTGCTTCATGGCTGTCCGGTTGCTAGCCATGCGCCGCGTTCTCAAGCCAACCGGCTCAATCTACCTCCACTGCGATCCAACGGCAAGCCACTACCTGAAAGCCGTCATGGATGCGATCTTCGGGTGGAGGCAGTTCAGGAATGAGATTGTGTGGCATTACTCTGGATGGAATAAGCGTCTGCGCGGACACCTGGAGAGGCGTCACGATCTAATCCTGTTCTATGCACTATCAGCTAAGGGAATTTTCGACTATCCGACGCGCCCGTGGAGGGACAAGGACGAATATATCCGCGTTTCGCAAGCAGAAGGTCAGCCGGGATGATGATGGCCGCGAATACGTTCTATCGGACGCAGGCGGAGGAAAGCGAGTTCGCCGGTATCTCGATGCTGCGATGCGGTATGGCGTTCCTCTAGACGATGTATGGCCTATTGATAAACTCAATAACTCTGACAAGACCAGCACCGGCTACCCGACGCAGAAGCCTATTGCTCTCTACGAGCGCATCATAAAGGCCAGTTCGAACAAAGGCGACATAGTTCTTGACCCTTTCGCTGGTTGCGCTACAACGTGCGTAGCCGCCGACCGATTGGGCCGACAGTGGGTTGGAATCGACTGTATCTGGGATAAAGCACACGAAACGGTTGTTGACCGCCTGAAGGCCGAGGGCGAATTGTTCGGGAAGGTCCACTACACAACTAGCCCGCATGTTTCACCAGTCCGGCGATCAGGGGGATTTGGGCAGTAAGAATCGGATTCGGGAGGATCTGGGTTCGAATTGGGCATGTGTGGCGTGACTCGGCGGTGTCGACAAGCGGGAGTTGCTGCGTTTTCGGGTTCAGAAGAGGGTGACGAAACGCACTGAGACAAACCTCGGCGGAGCCGAAAAGAGCGAGTCGATTTTGGCGCAGGGGATCGGGTCGGTTCTCAGCAGCGCAGAGGAAGCGCCTGCAGGTTTCGAT
>CBDCLE010000009.1:0-170754 GCA_965218585.1 Terriglobia bacterium | reverse complement strand
AGGTTGCGGGAGAGAGCCACCGAGAAGCAATTGTGGTCATGCGTGCCGTTGCTGATTTCCCGGATCGACAAGGCCAAAGCGAGCCGGTCGAAAACCTATGAGTCAGGGATAGATATAGAACTTCGATCACTAGTGTCCGGTTATAAGTCGAATAGATTCAGCTGATTGGTCGAAAAGTACGGATCCTCATCGGTGGCGATGTTGTTAAGTAGCTGATTCAATGGGATTCGTTCGAACATGGTCAGGCTCAGAATCTGTAGCATTTCATACAAGCTGGCTGTGATGTGGAGTCGTTTTTTCACGATAGCGACCAGCAGGTAAATGGAGACAGCGATCCACACTTAAGTTTTGACTGCGTTCTCGGAAGTCCCAAAGAAAACTTTGATACGAAGATGCTGCTTGATCCATTTGAAGAACAGCTCGACCTGCCACCGGCATCGATAAAGCTCGGTGATAGTGATTGCCGGCAGCGTGAAGTTGTTGGTCAGGAACACCAACCGTTTTTCTGTTTCCGGGATCCTTGAATCGGATGCGGCGCAATGGCGCGCCGAAGTGTTGACGCGTGTAGAAGCCAGTCAGCATGATGGTCTGATCGGCGATCAACCCGGTGTTCCGATCGACGGTATGAGAATAGCGGCGCCGGGCTTTGAGATTGGACTTGGCGCGCGTCACAAAGAAGCTGCCTGCCTGGTGAAGACCGTAGAGCCGACGGAAGTCGATGTAGGCACGGTCCATGATGTAGAAGGCTCCGGGTTCGGGCCGCAACAGGTCCAGAACAGTCACGTCGTGAAGTTTGCCGTCGCTGATGTGCAGGAACGAAGGGATATTGCCGCGCAGGTCCAAGAGCGTGTGCAGTTTGATCGCCGCTTTGGTCGAACGAAACGGTGCCCAGGAAAACACCGAGAGACACAAGTCGATGGTACTGGCATCCAAGGCGTAGACCGTCTCTTTCAGATCGACTCCAAACGGTTCGTCCGCATACAAACGCCGAGCCATACGGATCAGAGACTGCGCAAAGTCGGCGTAGATACGCCAGTCGCGCACTTCGTTGGCATCGGCAAGCGTGCTGCGCGACACTCGGCTTTGAATGCCCATGTGGTACAGCTTGCTTTCTTGCGCTCGCAGACACGCTTCGATGTCGCGCAGACTTTCCCGCTACGTCAGTTGAGCGAACACCATGCACAGATATTGATCGAGGCAGGAAAAGCTCTTGACCTTGCGCTCTCCGGCGTACCGGGCCACGCACCGCCGAAACGTTGTCAGCGGCAGATGTTGTGTGACTTGCGCGAACACCAGCTTTCCCAGGTTCATCGATGCCTCCCGCGATTGAGTTCCTCGCAGGGTCGCAAATCGATGAGCAACGTTTCAAATCGAGACCAAACAAAACCATGACTTATTCATTCCCAATCAAACACTTACTGGGCTCTAACCCTTCTACGTCCGGACAGCAGTGAACTTCGATATGAAACGAATCCGAATTCTAACTATGACGTTCGCTGGTCTCTTTCTGGGACAGACAACGCTGCCGGCCGCAGCACAAGAAAGTCCGGAGGGTTTCGAAGACCGACGAATCATGGCTGCAACCCGTTTACAGCCTGGGGAAAACATCGACCTCGACGGGAGCCTCGACGAAGGGGGTTGGGGCCGAGCGGAACCCGCAACCGGGTTCGTCCAGATCGATCCCGACAATGGGGCCGCTGCGACCGAACCGACCGAGGTGTACATTCTCTTCAATGACACGACGATGTACATGGGAGTCATCCTCTACGACTCCCAACCGGATCAGCTCATGGGGAACACCATGCAGCGGGACGCCTTCCTGAACGCTGACGACCGCTTCATGTGGGTCTTCGACACCTATCTGGACGAACGTACCGGCTATTTCTTCGAGATGAACCCATCGGGAGCCATGGGCGACCAGCTCGTCAGTGGCGGCGGTGGATTCGGCGGCGGCGGGTTTGATGGTGATAGTGGATTCGGCGGCGGTGGCGGCGCCTGGGACGGAATCTGGGATGCCCAGGCACGCAGAAGCGACATCGGATGGGTCCTGGAGATCGAAATGCCGTTCCGCACCCTGAACTTCGACCCGAACACTCAGGCCTGGGGCATCAATTTCCAGCGGACAGTTCGGCGAAAGAATGAAGAAACGATCTGGAACGGACATCAACGCGATCGTGGCGGCCTACGCAGAATGTCCAATGCCGGCCTGATCGTCGGCATGTCGGAAATCAGCCAGGGGGTCGGTCTGGATGTCAAACCCTTCGCTACGGGAAGGGCAATATCTTCTCCAGGAAGAGGTACCGACGCCTCTTATACCGGGGATGCGGGAGTCGATTTCGTCTACAACGTGACGCCGAGCCTCAGGGCCAACTTCACCGTAAACACTGACTTTGCGGAAACCGAGGTGGACAACCGGCAGGTCAACTTGACGCGGTTTTCCCTTCGCTTTCCGGAGAAACGAGAGTTCTTCATCGAAGGCAGTAACTTCTTTTCGCTCTCCGGGTTTGGTGACGCTTTCTTCAGCCGCCGGATCGGTCTGACCCAGGGGCAGCCCCAGCGGATCGACTACGGGGTCAAGCTGACCGGGCAGGCCGGTGCTCAGAATATTGGTGTACTCCAGGTGCGTACCGGGGAAGACGGGGGTCGTTCCGGAGAAGACTTTACGGTTTTCAGAGGCGCGCGCCGCTTCCTGAGCGAATCCCACTTCGGAATGCTCTACACGCGCCGCAGCACACGCCAGGATCAGGCTGCAGACCCGACGGCCATCGGGCCCGCACTCGAAACTCTGGGATTCGATCTCAACCTGAGGACCAGCCGCTTCATGGGCGACAAGAACCTCTCCTTCGATTCGCACTACGTCAGGACCACGAATGCCGACGATACCGGTGATAACGCCCGCTACGGGGCATCGATCAATTACTTCAACGATCTCTGGTCGGGAAGAATAGGTCTTACGGAAACCCAGCAGAATTTCGATCCTGCCGTGGGTTTCATCTTCAGGCGCGGCATTAAAGAGTACGATACCTTTCTTCGGTTCGCACCCCGTCCGCGGAATCATCCCCTGATCCGACAGTTCCAGTGGAGCCTGAGCTTCGAACAGACAGACGACAGTCGAAATGTCATGCTTTCGCAGAGAATCAGCTTCGGCCTGCTCGAGATCAACTTTCATTCGGGAGACAGCTTCGAGTTCAGCATCAATCGCGAGTTCGAAAGGCTCGAGAGGAATTTCGAAATGGGACCGGACGATTCCGTTGTCCTGGCGGCCGGAAACCAGTACCTGTTCAACAGCTACCAGCTCGAATGGGAGATGAGCAACCGACGGCCCGTGGCTCTTGAGGCAGCGCTCCGATGGGGCGACTACTTCAGCGGGAGCCGCCGTGATTTCGAGCCGCGTCTGTCAATTCGACCTCGAAACGGCCTGTCCATCGGACTGGAAAACGAATGGACGCGGATCGAACTCCCCGAGGGCAGTTTCTCGGTCAGTCTCTTCGAAGGAGACGTGAACGTGCAGTTCAGCCCGTGGATCTCCCTCGCCAGTATCATTCAATACGACAACGAGAGCCGGAACCTTGGCTGGCAGGCCCGATTCCGCTGGATTCTGAACCCCGGCAACGACCTCTATCTGGTGTACAACCACAACTGGCTCAGCGACCCTGTGGACGGACTCCAGACGTTCGATCGCCAGCTCGCATCCAAGCTGGTTTACACTCGTCGTTTCTAGGATTTCTTCCTGAACCCATCAGGCGTGAAAAGCAGAACGACATGTCGAACCGAGTGAAGCGTATCGTCATCGCGACGCTGTTCCGTACGTTATTGATCAACGGCAACGCGATCACACAGCCACAGCGCGGCATACCTGAGAGCTTCGATCTTGCCGATCGGGGACGCGAACCCTTCAAGATCTTCGACAATTTCTATTTCCTGGGGACCGAGTTCGTTTCCAGCTAAACTCTAGTGCGCTCGCGGAGGTCAACAAGCTGCTGCCAGGAACCTTTGCCTTGCAAAACTTCTTCAAAAATCTCGTGGAGTTGGCGGGCCTATGGGCGGTCCGCAGGGCGCATTCTGGCCAGGTGCAAGGCCCTCTCTAAATTCACTCTTGGCTCTTTTCTCGCCTGCCTGGCCCTACTCACCGCAGTGGCCGGAGCGCAACCTCAGGCCAGCTATAGAATTGATACGCTCGCCGGGCGGCCACTGTTAATGGATGGAGGTCCGGCGAGTCAGGCGCAGCTCCGCACCCCCGCAGACGTGGCGGTGGACGCTACGGGCAACCTTTACATCGCCGATATCAGTAACCACCGCATTCGCAAGGTTGATTCCACGGGAACGATCACCACTGTTGCGGGTACAGGGGAATTCGGCTTCAGTGGAGACGGCGGTCCGGCAACCGCAGCGCTGCTCGGCACCCCCTCTGGCGTGGCGGTGGATGGCGCGGGCAACCTCTACATCGCCGATATCAGTAACCACCGCATTCGCAAGGTTGATTCCACGGGAACGATCACCACTGTTGCAGGTACAGGGGAATTCGGCTTCAGTGGAGACGGCGGTCCGGCGAGTCAGGCGCAGATCAACCGCCCCCAAGGCGTGGGGGTCGATGGCGCGGGCAACCTCTACATCGCCGATACCTTGAACAACAGCATACGCAAAGTGGACTCTACAGGGGCCATCACCACCGTTGCGGGCTCGGGAGAGTTCAGGGACGGGGGTCCGTTGAGTCAGACGCAGCTTTACTCTCCCCGTGGCGTGGCGGTGGACGGGGCGGGCAATCTCTACATCGCCGATACCTTGAACAACCGCATACGCAAAGTGGACTCTACAGGGGCTATCACCACCATCGTGGGGACGGGGGAGAGTGGGTTCGGCGGGGACGGTGGTCTGGCGAGTCAGGCGCAGCTCTACTCTCCCCGTGGCGTGGCGGTGGACGGGGCGGGCAACCTCTACATCGCCGATTCCGACAACCACCGCATACGCAAGCTGACGCTGCTGGCTAGTCCTGAGCCCGAACCGTTTTCAATCCCGGATCGTGGAGGCAAATCCACCACGAGCAGCGGAACGACGGAGACCCTGAGAGTGGGCTATGGGCGAATCCGTGCTGACGCGGGTTCAAGCACCCCGGCAGGGATCGCGATTTTCCAATTCAGGGACAGTGAAGGTGTACTCATTTCCGAAGCGGGTGTGCCAGCCGTTGAGCCGTCCCAGGAGGGGAGGATATTTGCCGAGGTGAACGGCCCGGTCAATACCGGCCTGGCGATCGCCAATCCGAACGACATGCCGGCCACGATCCGCTTCTATTTCACCGACACCAGCGGCACCCGTTTCGCGGGCGGCAGCTTCGAGCTCGGCGCGCACGAGCAGACGGCGAAATTCCTGGATCAGGCGCCATTCAACGGTGGCCCCTCCGTATTGGGAACCTTTACGTTTACCTCATCGGTGCCAGTCGCTGTCGTCGCCCTCCGGGGATTCACCAACGAAGCCGGTGAGTTTCTGATGACGACGCTCCCGGTCGCACCCCTGTCGTCAACCACTTCGGATACGGCCTACTTCCCCCATTTCGCGGATGGCAATGGATGGGTGACTCAGGTCGTTCTCGTGAACCCGACGGATCGGACGATTACGGGAACAGCCGTGTTCCTTGGACCGGGCAGCGACACGGTGGCGGCCGCTCCCGTGGTCCTGACGCTGGACGATGGCCAGACCGGATCAAGCTTTGACTATTCGATTCCTTCCCGCAGCGCTCAGAAGTTCACCACATCGAATCCCGCTGGCAGAGTGGCTGTTGGCTCTGTGAGAGTGACACCTGAGGGCGGAAACGCGGCCCCCTCGGAACTCGTTGTCTTTTCTTATTCCCAAGACGGAAAGACCGTTTCGGAAGCTGGTGTGCCCGCGTCACCGAAGGGATCGGCATTCCGGGCCTATGTCGAAGCGTCTGGAACGCCCGAACAGGCGGGTTCGATCCGAAGCGGACTGGCCATTACCAACACAGCGTCCGCATCCAACACTGTGACGCTGGAGGTGACGCGCCTCGATGGATCGCTGGCGGTCGCTCCTTCCACGCTATCGCTTCCACCGTCGGGCCAGATTGCCAGTTTTATCGACGAGATATTTACACTGCCGGACAACTTTTCCGGGGTGCTCCGGGTCGCCTCCACGGGTGATGTGGCCGTGGTTGGACTCCGACTGCGAATCAACGAGAACGGGGAGTTGAAGACGCGAATGGCGCCCGCCTCAATGAGCCGGTCGCGCTGGGCGTCGGGATTCTGGTCGTGGGTCGAGACGCGAGCGTAGCCCAGGGTGTCGCCCAGGCGGGCCACCGTCTCAATATCGTTCGATTCTAGGACGGTTTCTGCGGGCATACTTTGAGTGCCGTTCAAGGGGTTCGAGACCGTCTCTTTATCCGTCTATTTATTCTGAACCGTCTCGGAACCGGAACCATCGTTTTTGAGACGCGCCAATGGCTTCAGGACGGCTTGTGCCGGCATCGAACCAACGCCTGTCCGTTGAAACTCTATCCCTGGAGGAGCCGCGCTTAACACTCGACGCCGAAAGCGACCCTTAGGACAGTGATCGATATAAAGTTGCTAACTGCACCCACACCCAGCCCTTTGTTTGTGGGTTGGCGCGCGTACCACATGGCAAGATAATTTCCGTCAGTGTCCTTAGAGTAATCCTACGGTGCGCCGTGAGAAGGTGCCAATCCTCAGCGGGTGCGAACCCCGCCCGGCAACTGTCGCTCCAGCCGGTAGCAGTCGGAGCGGATGATGGAGGTAACGACATCCTGGTATGCAGCGAGGTCATGGGGGAGGGGGTCGATCTCCAGCGGTTCTGCCGCCACGTGATCCATCACGATCTGGCCTGGAATCCCAGCACTATCGAACAACGGACGGGCCGCGTCGATCGTATCGGTTGCAAGGCGCAGGGGCGACACCCAATCTTTGTATATTTGCCGTATCTGGCCGGCACGGCGGACGAGCGTCAGTACCGGGTGATGTCAGATCGCGAACAATGGTTCCGGGTCGCGATGGGGCAAGACGAAGTAGCCCGACTGATTACTCCGGATTCTGACGGCACCGTCCCGCTTCCCAAGGAGATTTCTGAGCGCCTGAATTTCAAGCTCGGGCTGCAGCCATCGCGCAGAATAAGCATCTGAAGGGTACTGTCGCATGTAGCCTGTCAGAGCATTGCGCACAGAATCCGCTGAAAAACTAAGAGACACTTTCCAGGCCGGAACATCCGGTCACTCCGAACAGCCTCCTTTCTTTTACCGTAACAAGAAAAAAGAGCGGACACGGCTAACGCCGCACCCGCTCAGAGTGGGATGGTGGAGGAAACACAATATGTGGTGGACTGTATCACACTCAGCACTCGTTAGCGCCGAGCAACCGGAGTGTGAAGCCTCCGCAACCTGTCCGCAGCATCTGTTGTTGTTTCGATTCATGAGGGCGAATTGAAAGCAGCCAATCTCGCTTTTAGGCACCCTCGCATTACGATTCGGCCGATTGGAGTAAGGACTGCCGATTTACCAGTCAATGCTTCCCTCGCCGATGTGCTCAGGCTGTTCCTGCATTTCGAAACTCCGGAATTGGAGGACAGCGGGCTCCTTCCAAGGGTTATGGAGGCTCAAACAGAGGTTGCAGACTTGATTGATCGGATTACGATGCTTTTGAAGCCCCTCGGAATCGAGCGTGCGGCAATAAGTCAGTTCGTTTGGGAGCAGATCAAAGAGGGTGCCACAATGCAACAGCTAGGCCCTGGCGGCGGGTCCGGCACACCTCTTTGACCCTCCCTCTCTTGGCCAGCTCGACCTCCGCCTCCCTCAGCTTGCGCACGATCTGCTCGACGCTGTGTCGCTGCTTCGCCATTTCGACCTCTCTTCCACGACCCTCGTTCACAGGGATGCGGGAGCGAGCAGACGACACCGCGGCCCGATTTAGGGATGCTGGGGTGGGAAGCGCTGTATTCCCGAACACTGCCTCTGTTTCATTCGAAGCGGATCTCTAGCAGCCTGTCGGACTAACACCAAATCGAAAATCTAAGCCATTGATATGACTGTGTTTACAGTTTCGAGCTGAAAAGGGCCGTCGTTGAAAACAAAGGACTTACGCCGAAAGTCCGACAGGCTGCTAGGCGTGTCGGTGGGGCCGATCAAGTCGATTCGCTGCGGTCGTAGTCTTCCGGCATGAGGACAAACTCCGGATACGCCTCGATTCCCAGCTCGGCCGTATCCTGTCCCAACTGCTCCACTTGCTCCGATACCCGGATGCCCAGCGTCATGGCCAGGACCTTCCAGAGCAGACACGAGAAGAGGAAGACAAATGCCCCGACGACCACGATGCCCAGCAACTGCGCCCCAACGCTGCCGCCGCCGAAGATGCCGACCGCCAGCGTGCCCCAGACGCCCGCAAACAGGTGGGCTGGGATGGCCCCGACCACGTCGTCTACCCGGAGTGTTTCCAGCAGCTTCATCCCGGCCGCACAGAGGATGCCACCGATAGCGCCGATTAGGATCGCCCAGTGCTGCCCCACGAGTCCGGGTCCGGCCGTGATCGAAACCAGGCCCGCAATGGCTCCGTTCAACCCGACAAGCAGATCCACACGCCCCAGAAGCGGACGAGACACGGCGATGGCCGCAATGACCCCGGACGCGCCGGCCAAGTTCGTGTTGACCAGAACTTGACTCATCGCGACCACGTCGGCGGCGCTTCCCAGCGCGAGTTGTGACCCGCCGTTGAAGCCGAACCAACCGAACCAGAGAATGAACACCCCCAGCGTCACGATCGGGACATTTGACGGCGGCGTCGGGCGGGCAGTTCCGTCTTTGCGAAACTTGCCCAGACGCGGTCCGATCATTAGCGCACCGGCCAGTGCCGCCCATCCCCCGGTACCATGTACGATGGTCGAACCAGCGAAGTCCTGGAACCCCAGCTGGGCCAGCCATCCGCCTCCCCAGGTCCAAGCGCCCATGACCGGATAGATGATCCCCGTCAGCACCAGCGTGAAGATAAAGAAAGACCACATCTTGATACGCTCGGCCAACGCCCCCGACACAATCGACGCCGCTGTCGCCACGAAAACCATCTGAAAAAACCAGTCCGACATCGATGCGTACCCGTTGGCGATCACCGCAGCCTGCGTAGCCGCGTCCGCCTGGCCTCCCAGCAGTGCCACCTCCTCCGGCGACGGGCCGTATAACAGCGTGAACGACCCGAGCCAGCGCCCCACATCAACGTACATCAGGTTGTAACCAATGACGTAGTATGCAATCCCGGCAATCGCGTACAGGCCGATGTTCTTCAGGCAGATGACTGACGCGTTCTTCGCGCGCACCGACCCGGCCTCAAGCATGGTGAATCCGGCCGCCATCCACATCACCAAACCGCCCCAGAGGAGAAAGGAAAGCGTATTGAAAACAAACTGGGACTCATCGGTCACCTGCGCAGATGCAGGGGTCGGGATCGCCAGCAACGCCAGTAGCGCCGCAAACCTGAAAGCCCGAACGGCCCGGCCTCTGAATCGGCCACGGCTCAAGCTCCCGCAGGTCGGGTTCACTTCACGCATCTCTCCTCCTTCTATCCGCCGGATTCCGAGCGAAGACGCACATTCTAACAGGGTGCGCGACACTCCAGCCGCGGGGATGCGGCCGCAGGGAGCACCGATGCCCGGTAGCTCACGGCCGGGCCCAAGTTCAATCCAGGTATATAGTCGACGTCGATCAGGACGCCGAGGTGCTTCTGCCGGAGGCTGCGAGCCTCCATTGAGCATGTCAGGTTGATGTATACTCCACCCTGACACATCTAGGGGCGGCGGTTCTTGCGCGGCTTACGGCGCATCGGCATGATCGTATACAAGCCTGCACACCGCATCGGTCATCCACCGATTGAAGCCCTCGTTGTCCACGAACTGCTTGAACAGCCCGGTGTCATCCTTCATCACGGACATCATCACGCGGAGCAGCGTCTTGCCGTGCTCAATGCGTGCGTTCTCCTCGTCCGAGTTCCGCCGGGCGTTCCTGAAGGCGGTGTCCCCGGCGACCCGGGAGGGAATGGTCTCGGTGATGAGCTGCCGCACGCGGTCCGCGTCCTCCCATGGGATGTTGGTTTTGTCCACCCGGTATGGCCCACTTTTGATCAGCTGATTTGGCCCACCCCCTCGGTTAATAGTTCACGGTAGTGATGATCACCGCCGGGCCTGTGTGGAGATGTGGGAAAGCCGAGCGTTCTTGGCGAGGCTTTTCCAAGCTGCTGCGGGAATCCTGGGTTTAGGATTTCCATCAGCGGCGGCATCTTCCACAGGCCTCCGTTTTCTTTCTTTTTGGGGTCGAGTCCGGCAGGGGGCGAAATCCTACGCTGATATGGATTGACCCTGTCAATCTTCCGTTACGTTTCTCGAATGCGCCTCCTTCAATGTGCTGGATTCAGGGCGCGGCCGGCATGATTCGCGACGGTGGATCACTCTGATATTCGTGGGTTGGCTACCACCTGACATCACTTCGTCGCGGAGCTGCCTCGGTCTAAGGACGTGGGTCGGTCTGGCTGAGCCAAGCCTCTCATAGCGTGCACGAGGATTCTCCTCACCGGCCTGCCACGCCCTGAATCCAACACATTACGTTTTTTGGGTCCAGCCTTGCTCCGGAAGCGCATGATGGCATTGCGCCCGGGGAGGCGTCGGAGGAGTTTTCCACACCTTGTCCATGGCACCGCGTGCTTCGAATACATGGCGGAGCAGTGGCAAGGTGTGGAGAACTCCGGCCCATCTCTCAGCTCCGCGCCCGCGTTGCATGGGCTCGGCCCATCACCTCGCAAGCAATCGCCCAGATGAACCCCACCAGCTCGCGGGCCACCGCGGTGGTGACCACGCACTTCGCCTTGCCCGCGCTATACAGATGCCGGTACCGCGCACACAGCCGCTTCTGGGCTGCCCAGGCGATGGCCTGTACTGCTGGCGGCGCCGCACTCGCCTTGCATCTCAAGTGCCTGGTTTTGCGCGCAGGGAACCGGTAGCTCCAGGCCGATTCAACCAGCACGCGGCGCACGTGTCCATTGCCTGTTTTCGTGATGGCTCCTTGGCGCCGCCGCGGCCCCGAGGAGTGCTCGCTCGGCACCAGCCCCAGAAAGCTCATCAACTCGCGCGGCGAATCAAAACGCGTCAGGTCCCCGAGTTCGGCCAGCACCGTCATGGCCGTGACCACATCCACCCCGCGCAACGCGATCAGCGCCTCGACCATCGGACGCAGCGACCACTGCTCCAACACCTCGCGCATCTGCCCTTCCAGGCCCGCCACGCGGCGGCGCGCCTCCATCACCGTATCGACGTATTCCTGAAACACCACCTGCTGTACCGGATGCTCGAACCGCTGCTCCTCCAGCCACCGAAAGTGCCGTTGCGTCCACCGGCTCTTGCCTTCCCGATACACTCGATCATGACGCAGCAGAAACGCCCCCAGTCGCTGCCGAGCCTTGGCCTCGATCGCCTTCATGTCCTCGCGCGCCCGCGTCAGGTCGCGCATCAGAAGCGGCTGTGTGCGCGGTACCGGCATCTGTATAGCGCGGGCAAGGCGAAGTGCGTGGTCACCACCGCGGTGGCCCGCGAGCTGGTGGGGTTCATCTGGGCGATTGCTTGCGAGGTGATGGGCCGAGCCCATGCAACGCGGGCGCGGAGCTGAGAGATGGGCCGGAGTTCTCCACACCTTGCCACTGCTCCGCCATGTATTCGAAGCACGCGGTGCCATGGACAAGGTGTGGAAAACTCCTCCGACGCCTCCCCGGGCGCAATGCCATCATGCGCTTCCGGAGCAAGGCTGGACCCAAAAAACGTAATGTGTTGGATTCAGGGCGTGGCAGGCCGGTGAGGAGAATCCTCGTGCACGCTATGAGAGGCTTGGCTCAGCCAGACCGACCCACGTCCTTAGACCGAGGCAGCTCCGCGACGAAGTGATGTCAGGTGGTAGCCAACCCACGAATATCAGAGTGATCCACCGTCGCGAATCATGCCGGCCGCGCCCTGAATCCAGCACATTGAAGGAGGCGCATTCGAGAAACGTAACGGAAGATTGACAGGGTCAATCCATATCAGCGTAGGATTTCGCCCCCTGCCGGACTCGACCCCAATAAGTACGGAATGAACTGATCGTCGGCAACGCCGCACACATCAAGAACGTGCCCGGCCGGAAGAGCGACATGAAAGCCGCGCGGTGGCTTGCCGAGTTGGCCGTGGTTCGTCACACGAATCGCGGTGCGGGTTCAGGTGGTCCGCAGGTGGGATATGCTCCGTAGCGCCCGCCGATCGTCCGATGTCCGCCGTGGGGCGCTGCAGCGCGTGCCGATCAGTCCCCTCGCTCCCTCGTCAGCACGAATCGCCGATGGAGCGGCTGGACCGGACGCGCGTTCATCGGATACCGCGCCGCGAAGGCATCGACCTGTGCCTGCGAAACCGCGATTGCCTCGGTGATCACCACCCAACTGACCACCTCGGAGCAGGGCGGGGTGGTCAGGGAGCCGGCGTACCGGAAATAACCCCGGCCTGCGGGCAGGAAGGCGTTCGGATCGAGGGCGGCCAGCGGTGCGGGCGCCTCATCGACCCCCGGTACGGCATCCCAGATGCTCTGGACGGCCGAGTTCCCCCCGTCGACGTCCATGAAGACCCCGCTCACGGCAAGATCGCCCTCGTCGGCCTGATGCACGAAGTGCACTTCCATGGGGTAGCTTTCGCCCTCGACCGTGTGCTCGCTCGGCAGATGGAAGTGGAACTGCAGGAGCGAGAATTGCCGGCCGTCCAGGGTGATGGAACTCCCGGCTTCCATGTTGACCTGGATGGTATGTCCATTGTCCACGACCTCGCCGTCGGTGGGCTGCCACTGGATTTCGAGCCCGCCTCCGCCCGCCGGGATCATGCCCGCCAGATCGATCGGGGACTGCTGGACGCCGTTGTCACAGACTGCGAAGGACGGGTCCAGCCCGCCCCACCGGTCCGGTCCGGTGTCGCCTTCGTAGCTCCAGTGAACCTCGCCGTCCCCCGCGCCCTGCGCCTGCTCCACGTCCATCGGTTCTTCCGCCTCAGCCTGGCCCGGTGCGTCTGCCCGGCAGCCGTATTGCGCGCCGACCAGGAGGGCCACCGCAAGGCCGGCGGCGAGTGCCTGCAGGAATAAATGACGATGCTCCATGTGTTCTTCCCCATGGGGGTTTCGGGGCTCAAGATCCCCCTCCGAAAATCCCCCTTCCATCGGACAGTCGGTCAGGTCACCGTCACTCCACGGTACAATAGAGTGGGCAGAGTGGGCAATGCGTGCCAGTGGATGGCGAGTAGTCGCAGACTGACTGGAGGATTCAGATGGACCGAGTCATCGATTCTCACACGACTTACTTGGAGCGGGTTGTTCAACTAATCCCGTCGGAGGTCGTCGCGACTCACCTGAGCATCCAAGGATTGGTGTACAGCCAGATCAGAATCCGTGACACCGCTATTGAAATATCGGCCATAGTGCAAATTATCGGAAGTAATAGAGAGGGGCGTCACGGCCTGGGATGACAGCTTTCACGAAGCCGCTGGGCGGGGGCGGATTCCATCTCGCAGTCTTCCGGCAGAATCGGTCATCTCTGCTCCCAGGCCGGGGGCGGCGAGACGGCCGTTTGGGAACACTGGGCGAGAATTTGCTTCTTGAGGTCGGCGCAGCAGGTTGAGGGGCTGAAATAGGAACCCCACAACAGGTCCGCGAACCCCTTCCCTTCCAACGTCCATCCCTGCTGCTCCTGGTTTTGTATGAGCGCTGTTCCCATGCCGGGAACGTAGGTCAACTCCACGCGATCCCCCTTCTCCAGATCCTTCCGGAAATAGCCCAAGAAGGTATCGATCTGAGATCGGATGCCGAGGGGCGCGTTGGGCGGCAGGTTCCTCTCAAAAGCATCTTCAAGCGCGCCGGCCATAGTTTTCGCGTCGACATCGCGGAGCAGATCGATACGGAGGGACTTTGCCTGATCCGTGGCGATCAGCATCTGTGGGTCGCAGCTGCGTCGCTCGGCGTAGGCCCCCATCGTGTAGACGTCGAACCACCACCGTTCACGAAGCCCGGCCCCGACCAGGGTGAGCGTCCGGCCAACGGCCTCGACCGTGTTCGGATATCGGTTTCCCTCTACGGTCTGGGTTTGCGCCGACAGGGACGCTGTGAATGATACCAACAGCGCCAGGGTGCCCAACGGCGTCACGACTCGATTGCGCATCTTCTTTTCCCCAGGGCGGAGCCCGCTGGCCCCGCCTCACTCAAACCACCAGTTGTTGTCAGCGCCGCCGCCTACGGGTCACCACTCGTCGCCGAGGTGTCGATGTCCGGGTACAGCCACGAGTGTTCGAGGCCAGCGTGCCGGGCGCCATATCGTTCCGGCACGTTCTGGGTCCAGTTGCTGGGAAACGTCAGGCAAAACACCAGCAAGAGAACAAGAGCGACTCGTTGTAATGCGAGCGGCGCTCTCTCAGGCCAGCGGGGTCTCTCCTCCTTCGCTTCGGTGCCACCGCGCAAGCGACCCTGTCGCCGAAGGCGCGATCGGATTAACAGGACGACCCCGATCAACGCCATGACGATGTTCAGGGTCTGACCAGTGCCCAGAGCCAGCCGGTGCGTGGGATAGTCGCGAAACAGATCAATGAATACACGCAGGAATGCATACCAGAAGACGAAACGCGCCGTCGGCGCTCCCGGTGTGGAATTGGTGTTTCGAACTCGAAGCAGGAAGGGCACCAGCAGGAGATTCTTGATGCCGTCATAGAGAACGACCGGATGCCGGAATCCGGCTGCGTCCGGAAAGAGTACGCCCCATGGCAGATCGGTGAGAGCACCGACGATCTGGCCGTCAATGAAGTTCCCCAGTCGGCCCATCCCCATCAGAAAGGAACCCGGGATTACGACGGCGTCAAACAGTACGAGCAGGCGTTTCCGATAGAGCAATGCGAAGCAGGTGACCGCTCCAGTCGCTCCCAGAAGCACCCCGTGAGAGGCCAGTCCCCCCAACCAGTACGCCGGAATCAGGGCCAGGTGCGCCTGGTAGAAGGGCCACTCATCGAATGCAACTTCGATGAGGCGCGCGCCGACCAGCACGCCCATCACGACGAAAAGACTTAGAGTATAGACGTCTCTTGAAGTGAGTCCGATCCGAAGCCTGTGGCGTCGCAGAAACAGGTGCAAATGCAGGAATCCCAGCGAATAGCCCAGCCCATACCACCAGAGATAAACCCCGCCAATTTGGGCGATGATCGGATCGATATCATGGACGTAGGGTCCGAACATGTAGAATCCCGCCTCTCGAACAAGCAACAAGTCCCGTTGCGCCGCGACGTGTCGCCGCCACTGCCGTTGCGCCACCGGGCCGAGCCAGCCCGGCGCCGGGGTTTACTACAGCGCCGCATCTGGAGTCTCCCAGTCCTGACAGCTGTTTCAACTCTGTCTCCAGCCGGACATGGCGCAGGGTGCATCCCCCGAACTGCCGATGAGCACGTTTCCGAAGGTCGACACCCAGTATGGAACGGAAGTGACGCACCCAGAGCAGTTATTCTTTCAGAGTTTTGAAGAAGCGTTCGATACAGCCGTTGCCCTCCGGTTCCCTGACGAAGGCGGGTGACGACCCGATGCCCAGGAACCGGATCTCGTTCTGAAAGTCGTCGCTCATGAACTGCGACCCGTGATCATGTCGGAGCTGAAGTCCGGCTGCCGCATCGGCGAGGAAGCCGGTGAAGTACTCTTTGACGCCCTACCGGACCGGATCGAGCGCTTCAAAGCGCGTCGCGCGTTTGACGGCGTGAAGGCCCACACACTCGGCCGTGCAGTGATCCACGGCGGCAAACACCGTGACCTGACCGTCGTCGCGCGGCACCGTGGCGGTGGCATCGATGCCCCACATCTGGTTCGGGCGATCGGTAACGATCCTTCCGGTATGCGTCTGGTCCACGACAGGCACGGCCTGACGCTGAGGCGCCAGCAGCCCAGCTTCCCGCATCAGTCGCAGAACCCGGGTCTTGGAGGTTCCGACGCCCGCCACCCGGAGCCGTTCCCAGAACTTCCGGTGGCCTTCTCCGGTGAACGGCAAGATCGCAATCTCATGACGGATCCGTTCAGTCCGCTCCGCATCGGTGAGCCGGGTCTTCGGCCCGCGCCTCTGCAACTCCATCGGAAATCTTCGCCGATGACGCTGCGCATAGTACGTCGACCGTGGGACTCCCCAGGCCGCTGCGACACGCGTGGCTTTGTCCACCCGGAATGGCCCACTTCTGATCGTTTGCTTTGGCCCACCCCTTCGGTTAATAGGTCCAGGCAGTGAAGGACACCGCCGGGCCTGTGTGGGAAAAGCCGAGCGTTCTTGGCGAGGCTTTTCCAAGCTGCTGTGGGAATCCTGATTTCAGGATTTCCATCAGCAGCGTCGTCTTCCACAGGTCTCCGTTTCTTTCTTTTTGTTCTTTTTCTTTCGGAAAAAACCTCCTTTCCAGGATCCCCGAGGATCGACGATCGCGGATCGGTACGGCCCTCAGGAGGTGGGTTTTGTCGCGGGTTTCTCCTTCCCGGCCCGAGGCCGCGATTTCTGCCGTTTCTCCAACGTCCGACGGAACCGGTAGGAGTCGGTTCCGGTCTCGATGATGTGGGCGCGATCGGTGATCCGGTCCAGCAGCGCTTTGCACAGCCGGACGTTGGGAAACACTTGGGTCCACTCGGAAAAGGGCAGATTCGTGGTCAGGATCACCGTCGCTCGCTCGGCGCGATCCGAGATGACCTGGAACAGCAGTTCGGCCCCCAGGTCCGCCAGCGGCACGTAGCCGACTTCGTCGATGGCGATCAGTTCGTAGCGGAACCACCGGGCCAGAGCGCGCCGGAGCTGGTTGTAATCCGGCCCGGGGCCAGGAGAAAGGTGGTGTCGAGGGCCTGGTCGGTTTCGCACGCCGGAATTTCCTGGTGCCGGTTCCCGAGGTGGCCGACTTCGAGGAACTGAACGCGCAGCTGCTGGAACGCTGCGCGACCGACGAGCAGCGCCGGATCGGCGGCCGGGCCGACGCCCGCACGATCGGGGAACGGCACGCGGTCGAGAAAGAGCGCCTGTTGGCGCTGCCCGAGACGCCATTCGAAAACACGAAGGTGGTGGGCGTGCGGATCAGCCGGTACCAGACCGCCCAGGTGGATTCGAACCGCTACTCGGTGCCGACCGCGTATGTGGGACGCCGGCTCTGGGCCCATATCGGCTGTGACCGGGTGAGCTTTTACGCGGACCAGAAGAAGGTGGCCGAACATGCCCGCGCCTTCGGTCATAGCGACTGGCGGACCGATCCGTTGCACTACCTGGAGTTGATCCGGCGGAAGGTGGCCTCGTTTGAGAGTGCCCGCCCGATCCGGCAGTGGCGGCCCCAGTGGCCGGCCCATTACGAGACGGTGCTGGAGCGGTTGCGGGACCGGCATGGGTACAGCCGGGGCACCCGGGAGTTCATCAGCATCCTGCAACTCCACCAGAACTGGGATCTGGGCCGGGTGTCGGCCGCCGTCCAGGATGCGCTCGATGCCCACTGCGTCGAACTGGAAGCGGTGCGGCACATTCTGATGCGGGAGGACGCACCCGCCCGATCCCATGCCCCGCTCGAGTCCGGACTGATGCCCGGGATCACGGACCGGGCGATTGCCGGAACCGATCTGAATCGATACGACCTGTTGGCTGGAGGTGTGCGATGACTCCGGGACAGGAGGTGGTCCTGGACGACGCATTGCGGCAGCTCCGGTTGCCGGCCATGGTCCGTGCCTGGCGGGAATACGGCCGGCAGGCCAAGGAAGCCGGCGAGGGGTACCCCGGCTTTCTGCTGGCTCTGGCCAGTCGCGAGTTGGAACAGCGGCAAGCCAATCAGATCCAGCGCCGGTTGCGCACGGCCCGGTTCCCACGGTTGAAAACCCTGGAAACGACCGACCTGAACAAGTGGCCGGCACTGGATGCGGTCCAGGTGCGCGACTATGCCGAGTGCGACACCATCACCCGGTGCGAGAACGTCGTGCTGTTGGGCAAGCACGGCACCGGCAAGACCCACGCCGCGACGGTGCTGGGCGTGGAAGCCTGCCGGAGGGGCTACCGCGTCGGGTTCACCACGGCCGCGGGGCGGGTCAATACGCTGATCGAGTCCCGTGAGGAGCGACAGTTGAAGCGGCAACTGGCGAAGTTGTCCCGCTTCGAGCTGCTCATCGTCGACGAGGTCGGCTATATCCCGTTCTCGGCCGAGGGCGCCCAGTTGCTGTTTCAGGTCTTCTCGGACCGGTACGAAAAGGGTTCCCTCATCGTGACGTCGAACCTGCCGTTTGCGCAGTGGACCAGCGTGTTCGGCGATGCCGCCCTGACCGCGGCCCTGCTGGACCGATTGACCCATCACTGTGCGATTCATCAGTTCGATTGGGAAAGTATCCGCTTCACCGAGAGTCTCGGTGCCGCGGGCAAACGGAAGAAGAAACCCCGGTCCGCCCAAGGTTCCGCGTGAAACACACGCGAGCGAGCGGCTGTGGAAAGTGTCGCCACCGTGGAAACCCGCTGCAAAGCCGGCGCGTTACCACCGCGGCTTGGAAGCTTTCGGCTTCCACACTTCCCGCAACCCCGACGGCGGATTTACTTACAAACCATTAACCCGGGGGGTGGGTCCTTTTTACTCGATCGGGGTGGGCTCTTTTTACGTTGTCAAAGCGAACCGCTGATCCATTCTAGGATCTGCCGGCTGCCAGCAGAGCTCCTGCCACCGCACTATCTGCGGAGCGGCGACGGACGGTATCGAAGCCAAAATTGACTTACACAGCTTTCGCGCCACCGGCATCACCGGCTACGGTACTGGCAGGAGGACATGCCTTATCTTTAAGTGGATAATAGCAAGTACTTGACAGTACTTGCTATCTCTATCAATTCTGCTATCCTCGTTGCTGACAGAGATGTTGTTCAGGAAGTTCGTTCTATTCAAATCTGTCGGAGCTTTCAGGCAATGCCAGTTATAACTTTTGCAAGCCCGAAGGGCGGCGCTGGGAAGACCACTGCGGCACTTCTTCTTTCCACCGAGCTTGCGGTGAAGGGATTTGACGTTACCGTGATCGACGCTGATCCCCTCAAATGGATCAACGGCTGGAGCAAGCTACCTGACAAGCCCGACAAACTGGAAGTACTCGCTGACCTGACCGAAGACACCATCATCGAAGCTATTGATCAAGCACAGATCCGGTCTCAGTTCGTCATCATCGACCTCGAAGGAACGGCTAGCACGGTCGTCGCCTACGCCTTTAGCCGTTCGGATTTCGTTCTAGTGCCGATCCAACCTTCCAGCATGGACGCTCGGGCTGGGGCCATGATCGTGCAGCTGATTAGGAATCACGAACAGGCTTTCAGGATCAAAATCCCGTTTGCACTCTTCCTGACAAAAACGAGGGCCGCGATCCGACCCAGAACGCTGTCCAACATCTTGACGCAGATTGAACAAGCCAAAATGCCGGTTCTTCAAACACAACTCCTGGAACGCGATGCGTTCCGTCAACTATTTTCCTTTGGCGGGACACTCGAAACACTAAACCCGAATGCCGCATACAAACTCGATGAGGCGGTTATCAATGCACGTGCGTTTGCCGGGGAGGTTCTTAGCCGTTTGGCCGTAACCGCCGCCACGAAGCACACCACTCAATCGCAGGAGGTCACATGACCGCAACAAAAGAACCACAGGATCTCGGTTTTGGGGATGCGTTCGAGCAAGTAAAACCTGATCGATGGAGACTCCCCGAAAAGAGCATCAGCAACGATCGCTCGGTAGATACTGCGGATCTCAAACAGGTTGCCGAAGCAACCGGTTTTGTGTCCCGGCAAGTCCACAGGCCTAAAGAGCCGACCGGCCAGATCAACTTCCGTGCCAAAGTCAGCGCGATAATGAATTTCCGTGCGCTCTGCGAAGCGCAGGAACCAAGTTGGCCCTATGGATATGGCCTGGAACGGGCAGTTGCAGCCCTAAAGCGAGAGCTGCAACAAGAGACTGTCCGCCATACGAAACAGTAAGTAGGATGCTGCGCGCCATGACTGCGCCGACGCGGAAACCGGACCGGCATGGAACTGGCAGCACTTCGATCTCTTCGGTGCCACGACAAACGGGAAGCTCTCCGGCCGCTACCGGTTTGCTCCCACCACCGCCCTGCGCGGCAGCGTGGGCAGCGATCACCGACGCGGAGTTGGGATCGGGTTGCCCGGTAAGTTTCGATGCACGGGCGTCCCTCAGGGGAGTTCGATGCGAAAGACAGGATTGGACCAAACAAGCGGGGTCATCAGCCCTGACGGGGAAGAAGTATGGAAGAGACACGGGACAATCGGATCTGGTTGAGACACTATGAGGAAGGCGTTCCTCACACCATCGATTATCCAGAACAGAGCGTCTATCAACTGTTGGAGGAGGCGGCGGCGAAGAACCCGGGAAGCACCGCCACGCTGTTTTTCGGCGCCCGGCTTTCGTATGCCCGGCTGCTTGAGCTGGCCGAATCCTTCGCCGGCGCCCTGTCAAGCCTGGGAGTAAAGAAGGGCGACCGGGTTGCCTTGATCCTGCCCAACCTTCCCGCCTACCCTATTGTCCACTTTGCAGTTCTCCGCTTAGGGGGAATCCTGGTTCCCACCAACCCGCTCTACGTGGAAAGAGAGCTGGAGCGGCAGTTAGGCAGTTCCGGCACAGAGACGGTAGTGATCCTGGATCAGCTCTATCCCCGACTGGAACGGGTTCGGACCAATACCTCCGTTCGTCGGATCGTCGTGACGCGAGTTCCGGACTTTCTCCCCCCCGTGCTGTCGGTGCTCTATCGCCTGAAGAACCGGTCCGCTCCCAAGCCGTCGGGGGACGGCGTCTACCAGTACCGGGACCTGATCCGGCGGAAGGCATCGGCCCCCTTCGTTGATGTAAGTCCGGACGATACGGCCATTCTCCTTTACACCGGCGGCACCACTGGCGTCTCCAAGGGCGCCGTTCTGACCCACCGAAACCTAGCTACTAACGTGCTGCAGACCCGCCGGTGGCTCTCCGATGTGCGGGAGGGGCAGGAGATCTGTCTGTGTGTTCTCCCCTTCTTTCACAGTTACGGGATGACGACGGGAATGCATCTGGCTGTCGAAAGTCAGTCGGCGATGGTCCTGTTGCCTCGCTTTGAATTGGCCGACGTGATCAAGAAAATCAAGAAGCATCGACCGACAATCTTCTGTGCTGTGCCCTCCATGTACAACGCCATCAACCGGCAGCCGCAGGTGAGCAGCCGGGATGTTGGATCGATTCGAATCTGCGTAAGCGGTGGGGCGGGACTTCCGGTCGACATCCAGCGAAGGTTCGAGGAGTTGACCGGTGGACGATTGGTGGAGGGCTATGGGCTATCGGAGACCTCCCCCGTGGCGCTGGTCAATCCCATTCATGGTTATCGGAAGAGCGGAACCATCGGGATTCCCGTCTCAGATACGGTGGCCCGGGTGGTGAACCCGGAGACCAAGACGCCGCTTCCGGCAGGAGAAGTGGGCGAGCTTGCCCTTCAGGGTCCGCAGGTCATGAAGGGCTATTGGCAGATGCCCGAAGAGACCGCCCAAGTGCTTCGGGAAGGCTGGCTTTACACCGGAGATATGGCGGTGATGGACGAGGAGGGGTTTTTCTCCATCGTTGATCGCAAGAAGGATCTGATCATCAGCGCGGGAATGAACATCTATCCAAGGGAGGTGGAAGAGGTTCTGCACCAGCACCCCAAAGTTGTGGAGGCCGCCGTTGTGGGCGTTTCCAGCGCTGTCCGGGAAGAGACGGTCAAGGCCTTCATCGTGGTCGAACCGGGCCAGGAACTCTCCAGGCAGGAGATCATCCAGTTCTGCCAGGACAAGCTTTCAAAATTCAAGATTCCCAAAAGGATTGAGTTTGTGGATGAGTTGCCCAAGAGCGCCCTGGGCAAGGTGCTCAGGAGAGTACTGCGGGAACGGTGAGGAGGCCCTTTATCAATTTGTCAAGTGCGATAACCACCGGTCTTAGAATTAGAAAGGAGCGGCGCGAAGGCGGCCCTTGCGCAATCGGGTGCCAAGATCTGCGTAGGTTATGAACTTGCCCACCTGAAGCTGCCCTGCGGCACTGCTTATCCTTAACAGGCGACCAGCACGGCGTTGCGCTCAAGGGGTGCCGCCCATCGCTGTCTCTGGGAAGCGCTGAGAAACCGGGGGCGAACGGGCTTCTGGGCCGGGGTCGTCTTTTTGGGTGAGCCGGTCCACGGAGCGGGCCGGCTTCCTCATCGATTCGACTGCCTTCCTGCAAGGATGGATGCTGCGGACGGGAGCGACCCCATTCGGCAGGGGGCCGCCGCTTGACAAATGATGGGGAGTCCCTCGGGGCGGAACGGTGGCTGTAAAAAGCCACCCGTCCCTATGCCCGCACCGAGGTCTCGAAAAGGGGGGTCGCTCCCGTCCACTTCTCTTAACGCCCGATCGGCCGCGGCCAGCCCCGGCATCGAGGCGTACACCAAAGAAAAGACAAGGGACGAGTGGCGAGGCCAGTGTAAATCGTGATGGGGGGATTTTGTGAATCGCCCCCCCCAGTCGTTTTCAGGACGCGGTACGGGCATGAGCCGGGGGTTCTCATCGGAAATACGAATCCATTCTTGCCAAGCTCAAACGACTCTGCTCATATATTTCCGGGACAGAACACTAGCTCGCCACTTCCTCTGATCCCCGGGGGTAGGGCGCATCGGAGTCCACAAGCCGCCCGACCGCTTCTTTCAAGGCGTCGTTGAGCTTTCCGTAGGGATCCGGTGCGTCGCTGAACTGGCCGGGGTCGAGAGGCCGCCCGATCGCGATGCTGACCGGATGGGCCTTCAGGTTTCCACTGCGGGGCCAGGCTTCGAACGTACCCCGTATGCCCACCGGGACGATGGGCGCGTCGAGTTCCACCGAAAGAATCGCGGCGCCTTTCTTGAACTCCGTCAACTGCCCATCAAAGCTTCGCTCGCCTTCGGGAAACACCAGAAGAATTCGTTTCTTCCAAAGCCCCACGGCGGCGATGCGCATGGCCCGCGTCAGATTCGCGTTCGGATCCACCGGGACGATATTGACGCTGTTTCCCAGCCGCCGCATGAGCGGCCCCTCAAAGTAATCGGTATACCCGAGAATTAAGATGTCTCGAATCACCCGGTATGGGAGGACCGAGCAGACCAGAAACGGATCCAGATACGATGCATGGTTTGAACAGATGATGAAAGGCCCGGACGCGGGGAGATTTTCGAGGCCGGTCACCCGGGTCCGGAACGGGACTTTGGCGATCATCCCCAGCAGCCGGATGGTTGGAAAGCCGAAGAAAGTCAGGCTGGCCCGGGACTCGCGGATATATTCGTGGCCCAGCGCTTCGTCGCCCTCGGCAGTAAGTTTCTTCTTCCAGCTTCGGGGTCCCGTCACGCTGATCCGATCGGCATCCTGAAGGGCGGCCACAAGCTCGCCGACCGTCAGTACCTGGCTGAGCTTCTCCTCGGGAACTTGAACGCCCAGGTCGCCTTCGATCTCCGCCAGCAGTTCCACGCGACCCAGGGAATCGAAGCCCAGGTCCAGATCAAAATTCATGTCCGGCTCCAAGGGTCCGGCTTCGGGCTTCGCCGCGTGAATCGCCTCGGCAACGGTCTTGCCGATGCCACTCCGAAGGGCCTCATGGTCTTCGACCTTCGGTTGCGGCCCCTTCACCGACCCCGCCCGAGCCGTCTCCTCTTCGTAGATCTCGAACCGTTTCAACTTCCGCGTCAGCGTGCGGGGCAGGGTTTCGTTACGCACCGTGAGGGAACGCACCCGCATGAAGGAGGGAAGCTCCTTGGAACGATTCTCCAACTCGTAACGGATCATTTCGGCGATGGCGGTCTGGTTCCGTTTCCGGAACTCGTCCAGATCGGGGACCACAACCGCATGCAGCGCATCGCCCGGACCGGAGGCATCCGGCAGGCCCATGACACACATTTCCTTGATGTATGGGCATTTCTCATAGTGTTCCTCGACCTCTTCCGGGTAGATGTTCTTGCCGTTCGAGAGAACAATGACATCCTTGCTTCGGCCCGTCAGCGTGAGGTTACCCTTCTCGTCCAGCCGCCCCAGATCACCCGTATAGAGCCACCCCTCCCTCAAGGCTTCGGCCGTCGCTGCCGGGTTCCGGTAGTAGCCCTGCATCAGGATGTCTCCCTTGATGCAGACCTCCCCGATTCCCGACTCATTGGGTTCGTGGATGCGAATCGTGACGCCCCGCAACGGCAGACCGACCGTACCGACAGCATTTCGCCTGACCGGTGTAATCGTGGCAGCGGCGCTGGTCTCGGTCAAACCGTAGGCTTGGGCCATCGTGTAGCCGAGTGCCTGAAGATCTTCGGCGACGCGGGGTTCGAAGCGCGACCCTCCGGCGATCAGCAACTGGAGATCCGGGCCCACCGATTGGTGAACCTTGGCAAACAGCTTGCGGCTGATTTTCTGGTTCTTGATTCTCCGCGAAAAACCGATGAGGGTTCCAAAAAGCGTTCTCTGGATCCATCCGAGCGATTCCACCTGTCCCAAGATTCTCTTGTGGACCGCATAGAAGAATTGCGGCACGCACACGAAGAATGTGATCCGGTGTCGCTTGAATGCCTCCACGATCCCCTGCGGCGAGACCGCGGTCAGAAAGACGACGCCACATCCAGCCGCGAGAGCTCCCAGGCCGTTGGCCACGAGCGGCAGGACGTGCGAGAACGGCAGCACGGACAGGATGCGCTGGTCGGGCGAGAGTTCCAGCAACTCGAGGATCCCGTGGATGTCCTGGGAAAGGCCACGAGCCGAAATCTGAACGCCTTTGGGATCCCCGGTCGTCCCCGAGGTATACATCAGGACCGCTGTCCCATCCGGGGAGTGACAGGGTTTCCAGTCCGTGTTGGCCCCTTTGGCCAGGAAGGCTTCCCACGTTTCCACAGCTTCGCCGACTCGAGCATGCGCCACGACGGGCACAGAGCTCCCCTCCATCGCAGACAGCATGGTCTTGAGATTGGACTGATCGGCGAATACCAGGCGGCACTCGGCGTGGTCGACGAGCCGCCGGACCGACGACGGCGGCAGCAGCGTCGACAGCGGAACCCCGATGGCTCCGATCCGCAACGCCCCCAGCAACGCAAACACCCAGTGCGGACAGTTGTCCATGAGGATGCCGATGCGGTCGCCGGCTCCAATTCCGTGAACTGTCAGGCCAGCCGCCACGCGCAAGGATTCCTGCTGGGCTTGGCGGTAGGAATACTCGTCAACGTGGTCCGAATGATCCAGTGCAAACGCAAAGCGGTCCGGCTCGGCCTCGGCCCACTGGTCGAAGCGGTCCAGAAACCACGTGTCGGACAACGGAGGTACCGGCTCTCCTGTGATTTCTGTGCGCATCGATAGCTATAGTTTACGATTCTTCCACGGACCCGAAAAAGTCTTTCAGATCCGCGTCTACAACCCACTCATGCCCCTCGTCCAGTTCACTCCATATCTTGCGCAGTGCTCCGTGGGCGGACCTCCCTCTCCGGTACCCGCAGTTGGTATCATCGAACACCGGCTCGAAGATCGGTTCCAGCCGGTTCAGCAGCGCCTGCTGGCATACCCGGCCATAGATCGTCGGGATACCCAGAGGACGAAACTTTCCCGGCTGGCCCGCCTTGGGAATCAGGCGTTGGAGAACCGGCTGCGGTTCATACCGACCGTCCCGCAACTCCCGGTGCATACTTCTCCGCAAGCCCTTCAGATTCCACCTCGCGGTGGACACCCTGCCCTCCGGTTGTCTTTCGACAGTGAACCAGCTAGCTCCTCCCTTGGCTGTCTCCGCCGTTTCCGACTTCGTGCCCATTTAGGGTTTCGCTTATCCACTTCCTCCGGCCAGTGAGGAATTACCCTCACTTTTGGATATGGCGCCCCTTACCCGAGCGCCAGTGGGACTTGAACCCACCTGATCTGGGCGCTGCCCAGCACACACTGTTCCCGAGTCTGACTTCTCCATACCGTTTATCTTCGGTTACGGCCTCCGCCTTTCCTCAGCCGTCCCGCCACGACAGCGGGATGGCATGGAGACCTCCCAGGTTCCGGTGTAGTGCGTACGTACGTGGGTTCTTCGACACCGCGGGATTCCGCTCCCCCCGTCGCCATAGCGGTGAGTCGGATTCTGCCTTCGGCTACTCCGCAACGACCTCGGCATCCCGAACTATCAGTCTTTTCGGTGCTCAATAGCCCCGCCCACACGCACCCCTGTCAACGCTTGACCTTCGCCCTCATGGGTGGCGGCCCATGACTCGGGGTGGAAGTGGTGGCTCACCTTCTCCTTCCCGCCGGACTTTCATCGGCTGCACTGGCACCAGTTAGCCTGGCGCACTGCGGATGTACTCTTTGCGATGGCCGGGATGCCTGCGGGGCAGGGAACAGAGCGCAATGATTCGATCCGAGGGCAGGGAATTATAGAGAGATGGACCTGAAGACGATCGCGCCGGGCTCAAGAGCGGCGGTGACCGAACGCAAGGAATTCTACGGGGTTACAACGACGGGTAACATGGGAAGTCGGCAGATCCGGACGCGGGAGGAATAGCGAAGCCGCCACTGGGAACAGCGTGGAGGTCCGACCCCAGCAAAAAAGGATGAGACCCGCGCTTGGGCGAGCGTAGCGATCTGGTGCGAGAGTTGCCGGAGGACTCGACCGGCAACTGGTGGTGGTCAGCGACAATGGCGAACGTGCCCGGTGTCGTCAGCGGCTCCGGTTGTGGGTGGCACCAGGACCGTCGTAGGCTGCGCTTGACATCCGTGCACCGGAAGATGATGTAGACACAGGAGCGGGATAACGAACTTGGCGGAGCCGCTCAATCTGCCTGTTCAGTCTGGGCACCTACGGCAAAAAATTGTTTAGCGGCGACCGTTGGTGGCTATGTGGAAGTTTGGTGTTCATTTTGAAGGTGCCCTCTTATGTTTTCTCTAATTTTTTTCACAATCCCCGCCGCGCTTAATACATGTCTTAATTACTATTTGTTCTTACTATATGTTAAGAAGTGACGGACCTTTTGTGAGGTCATTACAAAAGGTGTGTAAAAGTCATCAGGCGGCGGCCTTCGATTTCATCACGACTCTGATGCCGTCAGCGAATTGCTGACCATCATAGACCTCTTGTAAGAGTTCGGATCCTTTTAAGTGTCGCCAAGCCTTCTCAGCGACACGTAGTAGCTTCCAGATCATTGCCGTTGCATTCTCGACACGCTTGAATCGGCGAGCGGCGTTGGTGCGGAGGCGAACCATGTCGAAGGGCGACTCGACGATGTTGGTCGTTCTCAGATGCACCCAGTGTTGTTTCGGGAACTCATAGAAAGTAATCATCCGGTCCCAGTCCCGCAACAGCGTCTCACCCGCTTTGGGATAGTTCTTCTCATATCGGCGGACGAACTGATCCCGCTTTCGTTCGCAGGCCGCGCGGGAGTTCGCGAAGGCCATCCCATGAAGCAGCTGTCTGGCCGCGGGCTGCTCGGTCTTCGGCAGATGATCGACCACGTTGATCGACTTGTGGTTCCAGCAGCGTTGTTCCTGGCCCTGGGGCTGTTGCTCGGCCAGCGCGGACCAGATGCCCAGGTGACCGTCCGCGACAGTCAGCCGTCCCAGCTTCAGGCCCCGTCTCTGGAGATTGCGCAGAATGCGGCTCCAGGACTCCTTGTTTTTCCGCTGCCCGCTCTCACAGGCCAACACCACTTTGCGCCCGTCTGACAAGGCTCCGATGATCACCAGCAATGCCGCTCGCTCTTTCGCGATCCCCGCTTTCACGTACAAGCCGTCTGCCCACTGGTACACGACCTCGAGGCCGGACAGGTCCTGCTGGACCCACTCGTCATACTCCAACTGCCAGGTCGATTTCAGTCGTTGGATCGATGCTCGCGACAACGGAGCGCCAGCGCCAAGCAGTCCGCGCATGGCCTGCTCGAAGTCCCCTGTGGCCAGACCGTGGAGGTAGAGATCGGGAAGTAGCTCGCCCAGCTGTTTCGATTTCCGTCGAAAATACGGCAGGATCTGACTCTCGAACCGCTCGGCGGTGTTTCGAACCCGAGGTCGTCGAACCTCCATCGTACCGTTCATCATTGCGAAGCGTCGCGGCTTCCCGTGACCGTTCCGGTATCCTCGTCGATTCGGACTCCGCTCCGACTTTTCCCGACCCAGAAATTGAGTGACTTCGTCCTCGAGCAGCTCCTGTAGCCAGACTTGGACCCGGGATCGCGCCCAGTCCTCCAAACCTTCATACGCGTTCGTTGACGCCACTGATGCCGGTATGTTCTTCTTCTTCATGGGTGGTGTACCTTTCTCCCGATTGCTGCCGGGATTGCTTACGGTTTCGAATTCACTGAAAGCGTACACCGCCTTCTCTTTTTACACACCGATTGGAACGACCTCATGAACCGTGAAAATCTCGGTAAAGGATACTAAGGCAGGGAGTTAGTCGCTATAAAATTCTCAAGTCCTCGCAAACGATCTTGTCGGACATTGAAAAACGGCTAGCTTCGAGTGTCGCGGTAATGCATTGAAACAATGAGAGATATAGCCCGTTAGCCCGCATATTTCACCGATAGGACCAGAAAAGGCCGCCCTGTCTGGCATAAAGCGTTTTGAAATAAACGTTTAACAAGCCAAACGGAGACGGCCCTTATGAGAACAGAGTGTAACCAAACGACGTTCGAATTTCACGGACTTCTTCAACGAAAAGTGAAGGCGCGTTTTGACGGCGGAAAGATCACCTCCGACGCTGGGGTTCTGCTGTTGAGGGAAGTGGAAAAGCGAACGGGTCTGATCGCCGGACTGGCCGAGTGTTTCAGGGATTACCGGGACGCGAGGTTGATCGAACACACGGTGAGCGAGTTATTGGGGCAGCGCGTCTACGGACTCTGTCTGGGCTACGAGGATCTGAACGATCATGACCAACTGCGGACCGATCCGATGCTGGCCGTGGCGGTGGATAAGGCCGATCCACTGGGGGAGAAGCGGCGGCAGGCCCGAGACCGGGGAAAAGCGTTGGCGGGCAAGTGTACGCTGAACCGGTTGGAACTGACCGGGGAGCAAGTCGATGGGAAGGAGCGGTACAAGAAGATGGCCATGGACCCGGACAAGATCGACCGCTGGATGGTGGATGCATTTGTGGCGGCTCACGGATCGGCGCCCGAGGAGATTGTTCTGGACCTGGATGCGACCGATGATCCGATCCATGGCCATCAGGAAGGACGGTTCTTTCACGGCTACTACGGCAACTACTGTTATCTGCCGCTCTACATCTTTTCGGGAGAGCATCTGCTATGCGCCCGGTTGCGGTGCTCCAATGTCGACGGTGCGGACGGCGCCGTCGAGGAATTGAACCGCATCATCGGCCAGATCCGGCAGAGCTGGCCGGAGGTGTCGATTATCATCCGGGCCGACTCGGGCTTTTGCCGGGATGAATTGCTGAGTTGGTGCGAGGCCCACCAGGTCGATTACGTGGTGGGTCTGGCCAAGAACGATCGGCTCAAGCGCGAGATCGCTGAATCGATGAGTCAGGCCGAAGCCGAGTTTAACGACACCGGGAAACCGGCGCGGGTGTTTAACGATTTCCGGTATCGCACTCGGAAGAGCTGGACCTGCACCCGACGCGTCATCGGCAAGGCCGAGTTCCTGGAGAAAGGCGCCAATCCTCGATTCGTTGTGACCTCACTGTCGCCGGAACGCCTGGACGCCCGCGCCCTCTATGAAGACTTTTACTGTGCGCGGGGCGACATGGAAAATCGCATCAAGGAACAGCAGTTGGATCTATTCGCCGACCGGACCAGCGCGGCAACCATGCGCGCCAATCAACTCCGGCTCTATCTGTCCTCGGCTGCCTACATGCTCCTGCACGCGTTACGCCGTCTGGGACTGAAGAATACCGATCTGGCCCGCGCTCAGTGCCAGACGATCCGCTTGAAGCTCCTCAAGATCGGAGCTCAAGTCCGTCTGACGGTTCGCAACATCTGGATCTCCATGTCGGAAGCCTATCCCTACGCCGAGGTCTTTGCCCTCGTCCATCGAAACCTGCAGGCACTTCCTCTGCGCTGCTGAGAACCGACCCGATCCCCTGCGCCAAAATCGACTCGCTCTTTTCGGCTCCGCCGAGGTTTGTCTCAGTGCGTTTCGTCACCCTCTTCTGAACCCGAAAACGCAGCAACTCCCGCTTGTCGACACCGCCGAGTCACGCCACACATGCCCAATTCGAACCCAGATCCTCCCGAATCCGATTCTTACTGCCCAAATCCCCCTGATCGCCGGACTGGTGAAACATGCGGGCTAGGATAATGTTGGGGTCCTGCCGAAGAAAAGAACGAAGTGCCGTGGCGAAATTCAATCCGATCTGGTCCTTCATCTGGACCTGGTTGATTCCCGGCAGATTGAACTCTACGGGGTCCTCCGCAGTCACGATATTCACGTCCGGCCTATTGAGTTGGGTGATCGCTGAATAGAGCGTGTTCGTCTTTCCACTGCCCGTGGGTCCGGTGACCAGAACCATTCCAAATGGTTTTCTTACAGCACGTTCCAACTTCTCCAGTGACTCCGGTTCCAGACCCAGGCGTCGCATATCGAACATGAGATTCTCACGATCCAACAACCTCATTACGATTTTTTCACCAAACAGAGTGGGCAGGCTGGAAACTCGAAAATCAAGTTCTCTGGGCCTGTCTTCGATCCTCAGGCGAACACGAATCCGTCCGTCCTGCGGCAGGCGTTTTTCTGAAATGTCCAGACCTGCCATGATTTTGATCCGGGAAGTGATCGCGTTACGGAGTTGGATTGGAGGATTCATGGCTGTTTCCATAACACCATCGATCCTTAGCCGCAGCCGCAATTCTTTCTCGTAAGGCTCCAGATGAATGTCGCTGGCCCCACGTTTTACGGCATCCAGGAAAATCAGATTCACCAGGCGCACGATCGGAGCTTCTCCCGATTCCCTTTCCAGGGAGACCAGGTCGAGGTCTTCTGTTTCCTCGGCGATGACTTCGACGCTGGAATCGTCGACGAATGCCAGATCCTTGAAGGCCTTCTTGAGACGGGAATCGTAGGAGGTCCCGAATTGCTTCCGGATCGCCTCCTTGAGCTGGGATTCCGACACTACCAGGGGTTGAATGTTCATTCCCGTAATGAACTTCAGCTCGTCGAGCGCGATCACGTTGGTCGGATCCACCATGGCTATCGTCAACGTGGATCCGAGTTGGCTCAAAGGCAACACCTGATAACGGTCGGCTATGTCCCGGGACAGGAGCCCAGCCACGTCGGGATCGGTCTCAAAATGGGCCAGATTGATGCATGGAACCCCGTACTGCTTCGAAAGCACGGCGGTGATCGTCTCTTCGGGGATGTGCCCGAGCCGAACCAGACAACTACCCAGTCGCCCCCCGTTTTTTCTTTGTTCTTCGAGCGCTTCGGAAAGTTGCTCTGTGGTGACCAGACTCTCTCCAACCAGAATGTCTCCAAGTCTTGACATATGTGCAACTTTAGGTGCTTATCGATTGAGGGGTACGTTACCATAGGGACACGATGCAAGCACCTCGGAGCTCATCGAGCGAGTCGTCGAACAGGAGAAAACTCTACCTCGCCGGAGTCGCCCTGCTGGGTCTGGCGTTGCTCGTGTTCGTTCAGGCCGCTTTCAACCTCGGACCGTTCATAACTGCGTCGCTGCCCAGCCAGATCCTGCTGCTCTATTCCCTGTCGACATTCATATTCCTGGTCCTGATCATATTCGGATTCGTTCTGGCAAGGAGCCTGTTCAAATTATGGGTTGAACACAAGAGTGAGAAACCGGGCGTTAAGTTCAAGACACGGCTTGTGTTATCGTTCATTGGCCTGACACTGATTCCTGCCACTTTCCTGTTCATGTTTGCCTTCGGGCTGGTCAACCGGAGTATCGACAAGTGGTTCAGCGTCCCAGTCGATACGATCCTGGAGACGACCGAACAGATCGGCAGCGAATGGGCTACAGAAAACGAAACGATCGCGGCCGGGATCCTGACGTATCTCGCACGCGAAACTCCTGAAGACCTCGGTGCCGCACTGGCCAGTTTCCCCATCGAAACGATTGTCGTTCTCAATCCGGAGGGAGAGGTCCTGAGAAGCTCGTCGAATTCTTCGGCCTCGGCCATTGAATTTCAGGCGCAGATTCAGGGTCAGTGGCCGACCCGTTCGTCCGCCACAAGCAGCGTGACGATCGACGAAGACGGTTCATTGGTCGGTGTCGCGGCAATAGAAGGAACTGAAACATTCCTTGCGGCTCGCTTCTATGGTCCCGAACTTTTTGAAGAACTCACCGCAACGATCGCGTCAGAAAGACTGAACTACAACGAACTGATCCAGAACCAGCGATTCTACAGAGATACCTACGTCAACATCCTCCTCCTGATAACAACGCTCGTCCTGTTCGCTGCCGTCTGGACGGGGCTGCATCTCTCCCGGCGAATTACAGTCCCGATCGAGGCACTGTCGGGAGCCACACGGGAGATATCCGCCGGACACCTCGATCATCGAGTAAACGTGGAAGCAGACGACGAACTCGGCATGCTGGTGGGATTGTTCAATGATATGGCCGACCAGCTGCAGTTGACGACGCGGGAGCTGGACGAACGGCGCCGTTATACGGAAATCATCCTGGAATCCATACCGACCGGTGTCATATCCATCGACGACGAATACCGTGTAACGAAAATGAACCGCGCGGTGCGGACGATGTTTTCGACCGAACACGCGGAAACGCTCAAAGACATTTTCGTCCCCGATGATCTCGATCAGATTGGAGAACTCCTGCGCGTTGCCGAACGTGAAGGCATGCTGACGCGCGAAATGACACTCAAAGCCCACGGACACGCGGTTCACAGCGCAGTGATCGCCAGCAAACTGACCACCGGGGGCTTCGTTCTGGTTGTCGAAGATCTCACCGAAGTCGTCAAGGCCCAGAAAGCAACAGCCTGGCGCGAAGTGGCCAGGCGCCTGACTCACGAGATCAAAAACCCACTGACACCTATCCAACTCTCCGCGGAGCGGATCGCGCGGAACCTCGAACGTTTGCCTTCTGTCGACGACCACACGACCAACGTTATCCAGGAATGCGTCGACGCCATTGTCGGTGAGGTGGGAAGCCTTAAAGAACTCGTCAACGAATTCGGTCGAGTTGCACGCCTGCCTGCCATAGAACCCGAACCCGTCCCGATGAAAGATCTGGTGGATCGCACATTGGCACTCTACGAAGATCGCTTCAACGGGACACTAGTCCGGACCGAGTTCCCCGAGGACATGCCGGACGTGTTGATGGATGGACAGCAAATCAAACGGGTGCTGATCAACTTGATCGATAACGCGCTAGAGGCTATGTCAGGCCAGGATGACAAGGAACTAACGATCGGATGCGAGTTGGTCCGTGACGACACCACCGCCCGATTGACGGTGACCGATTCCGGGCACGGCGTTGCTCCCGAAGACAGGGACCATCTGTTCGCCCCCTACTTTTCCACCCGCAAAGATGGCACGGGTCTGGGCCTGGCTATTGCCGGCCGGATCGTCGCCGACCACGGAGGCTACATCGGCGCCGAAACCAACGGCCGGCGCGGCGCGAGATTTGTGGTTGAGCTCCCTCTATGCCAAGAGTCCTGATTGTTGACGATGAGACTGGCATCCGCCGCTCTCTGAAAGGCGTCTTCGAAGACGAAGGCTACACGGCCGACGTGGCAGCCACAGGAGAAGCGTGTCTCGAAATGTTAGAGGGAGGCGCCTACGATCTCATACTTCTCGACGTATGGCTTCCCGGCATCGACGGCCTGGAAACACTCAGGCAGCTTCGCCAGACGGATGCAGCGACAGCCGTCATTATGATTTCCGGTCACGCGACGATTGCCACCGCAGTGTCGGCGACAAAATTGGGAGCCTATGACTTTGTTGAGAAACCGTTGTCGATCGAGCACATCCTGCTGACGGCGGGGAACGCTCTTTCGCACCGGCGACTGGAAAAGACAAATGCCGACCTGCGTCAGCAGATCGAGACCCGCTACCACATCGTCGGCGAGAGTATTCCCATCAAGGCTCTCCGAAAGCAAATCGCCGTAGTGGCCCCCACAAACTCCCGCGTCTTGATCTATGGGGAAAGCGGAACAGGCAAAGAACTGGTTGCCCGCAACATACACTTCCAGAGCGGGCGCAGCAACGGCCCGTTCATCGAAGTCAACTGTGCCGCTATTCCAGAGGATCTGATCGAAAGCGAACTCTTCGGCCACACCAAGGGATCATTCACCGGCGCCGTATCGGACAAGAAAGGTAAGTTCGAACTGGCAGAAGGTGGCACGATTTTTCTGGACGAAGTGGGCGACATGAGCCTCAAGACCCAGGCCAAAGTCTTACGCGCGATCGAACAGCAGAAGTTCCAGCCTATCGGCGCACAGTCGACACACAGCGTCGACGTGCGGATCATTGCCGCCACGAACAAAAACCTCGCCGAAGAGATCAAGTCCGGCCGTTTCCGGGAAGATCTCTTCTATCGACTCAACGTGATTCCATTCTTCGTGCCGCCATTGAGGGAACGTCACAAGGACATTCCCGTCATGGCGCGCTATTTCATCGACGTTTTTTGCGCTGAAGAAGGACGAATTTCAAAGCAGCTCGATCCCGACGCAATCGAATCCATGGCTAACTACTCATGGCCGGGCAATGTGCGAGAGCTGAGAAACGAAATCGAACGATTGGTCATCATGGTCCCCGGGGACACGATCCTCGTCGAAAGCCTTTCCCTTCCAAATGGAGCCGGCCCAGAATCCGGACACACGCTTCAGGAAGCCCGTGCCCAGTACGAGCGGGGCCTGATTCTCTCTAAACTGGACGAGAACGGCTGGAACGTGTCGCAAACAGCGCGTGTCCTGGATTTGGAACGCAGCTACCTGCATCGGAAGATGAAGGCATACGGGATTTCTAAACAAGGGAAGATTGGGGCCGACTCCTGATGACAACGTTCCGGCCAACGCTCGAGCGCGGCACGCATAATGAGCATTCCGGAGAATTCAACAGTATGACCGGCAGATTGATGGCCTTCGTTCGTCTTGCTCCCGCCATCGTTTTACTCTGGGTCGCTGGTTGTTCCCAGCCCGCGATACCGGGCCCGAGTCTGGTCGAGCAAAGCCACGATTCCATGGGAACCCGGCTTGACCTGACCACGTGGACTGGGAACGAAGCGGGAGCACTGGACGCTTTCGAGTCGATCTTTCAGGAATTCGATCGCCTTGAAGAATTATTGAGCACATGGGCAGAGGGCAGCGACATTCAGCGGTTGAACGCGGCAGCCGGCCAGCACCCCGTTAGGGTCGGCGCTGAAATCCGTGATGTATTGAAGACCGCGCGACAAGTCAGCGAATGGACCGACGGAAGATTCGATGTGACGTTCGGCGTAATGTCCGGGCTCTGGAGTTTTGATTACCAGGACCGAAACGAATCGATTCCGGATCGCGATGAAGTTCTGCGCCGCATCGGGTTCATCAACTACCGTGGCCTCGAAGTCGACGAACAGGAAGGAACGGCCTTTCTCAACCGCGAGGGCATGATCGCAAGCCTGGGCGGCATCGGAAAAGGCTACGCGGTCGACCGGGCTGCGGACATTCTTCGCAGTCGTGGCTTCAACGATTTCATGATTCAGTTTGGTGGCGACCTGTACGTGGGGGGCAGCCGCGGCGACCGGATGTGGCGATTGGGCATCCGCGATCCACGCGGACCCGAAGACCAGATTTTTGCGGCCCTGGACGTGACCGACACCACCTTCAGCACGTCCGGCGATTACGAACGGTTTTTCATAAGGGACGGCCGCCGTTATCATCACATCATCGACCCGGTGACCGGCGAACCCGCCGAGGGTTCCCGAAGCGTGACTATCGTGACCGATAGTGCCGCTGTTGCCGACGGACTCTCAACAGGAGTGTTTATCCTGGGACCTGAGGCCGGTATGGCGCTTATCGAGCGCCTGCCCGGAGTCGAAGGAGTGATCGTGGGCGCGAACAACGAGGTGCTCGTGTCTTCGGGCCTCGACGGACGCCTCGTCCTGCTGGCGCCGCCAACCGATGCACTATGACTGTGTGAAGCCGGGCCCCGAACCGCCGCCAGCAGTCAGTGAAAAATAAGCAAAGGAGCGAATATGTTGATCAACAGGATCCTCACACTCTTAACGATTGCCGGAGCCCTGCTTCTGGTGCCGTCTTCGTTGAGCGCGCAATCTCTGAGGGGAATCCTTATGAATGCTACGAGTATCGACTGCACGTTTTCGGTCATGTCACTGGCCCGGTGGAATGATGAGGGGCAGCCTGAAGCTGAAATAACGGAGGTCGATAGTGAGCTGCGATTCGATGCAGTGAATGCCGATGAAGGTACTGCAGAACTCGCAGTCGGGCTCAGCGCCGGTGTATATGACATCATTGTGCGATATGCGGAAGGGTATCTGAGTTTCATCCAGTCGTTCCGCGATGGACGTCTGTATTCAACGACAGTTATGGAGGCGGAAACGATACCTGGAAGACTGAGAGCCATGCATTCGAGGCACGAGTATTCCGAGTACGCTCTCATCGGCTTCACAAACAGCCCGGAGCAATACTACGGTGATTGCGAGATTCTGGAGTCGGGAGATCCCGGCCCACCGGAAATACCCCTTCTGTAACAGGAGGATGTAAGGAGTTAGTTTGCTGCGACCTGCTGTTTTTTCTTAAGGATGAGCCAGTGCGGGCACTTCTCCTCGTCCATGTAGAGGCGCTCGCAATCATCGCAGCGGACGCACTCGCTGGCTACAATTTTCGGTCCGCGAATCGCTCCCCACTCGCATTCCTTCTCGCAGATCTTACAGGAATTACACTCAGACCAGCGCTTGATCCGGAAAACTGTCAGATTCGATAGCAGTCCAAGAAACGCACCGACTGGACACAGGAAACGGCAATAGAGATTCCTGACGAATACCGTTGCGAGGAGCAAGACTCCAAGACCGATCCACATACCCGTCGATGCCACGCCCGAAAACATCCAGAAGGGTTCGACATATCTGTAGATCGAAATGTCCCTCGTCACGAGGAAGTAGAGGACTGTCACTCCGAGGAGACCGTATTTAATGTATATGGCTCGCTGATCGATGCTTTTCGGTACCTCGAATCGCAGCCGGGCCGGAACGATCTTGTCCAGGAGCTGAGTCATCGATCCAAATGCACAGATACGGCCACAATAGATGCGACCCCACAAAATGGTGGTTACGACGGTAAACGTCGCGAACAGATACCAGGTCAGGTTGTACCTGAACTGAGGCAGGTTCCACTCGGTGAGTGCGAAGATGTTTACGACTGTGATCAGCTGGCTCTGCGTGAAACCAAGGTACACGACGGCCAGCCCCATCGTGATCCACTTCAGCGACTCGCTCTTTCTAAAAAAACCGAACATCGCGAAGGTGCCGAAGGCGGCGAACAGGGCGAGGTCTGTTCCTTGGGCTCTAAGGTCTTCGGACCAACTCGGAGCCGCCGTCTCCACGTCTTCGAAAAGGGCCAGGTCCTCTTCCGAGAAAAAATCTTCAAAGGGAAGGTCGTCTACCAGAGGAGGTTCTTCCTCCTGGGAGGCGTGCAGGGGAACCAGCGCCAGGCCATGCGTTAATAGAACTAAGATGGTGAGCGGCAGGATAGGGCGCCGCATCAACCCCCTGATCCCCGGGCAGCAAGCAGCCCACGGACGAGGCGGCGGCCCCCGTTTCTGATGGCCCGTGCAGAGCTTGTGATCGTTATCGTTGCGCGGGAGACAGCGTCAACATCTTCGCCAACTTTAAACGGATCCCGGATGTCCTTGCCCCTGAACTGCCGGGCAAACTCAGGACGGTCAACAGAAAAGTCTCCGTAGGGTTCGCGGTGCTGGGTAACGAGGACTCCCGTTATGAGGGCGCTCCTGTTCATGCCGACCAGCATCTTGATCGGACCGTCGTACCCTCGCTCGAGCGGCTCCAGTTCGGTCGTCCAGAATACGTAGCCGGCAACCGTTTTGGAGTCTGAATCTCCCGTGTAAGCTATGAAGTGAGACGGGTTCGCCTGCTTCGCCGAAAAACTCGTAGCGTTGGGAACCACCCGTTTGAGTTGGGCCTCCAGAACCGGATCGAGAGTCTGGCTGAAGGCGAAAGGCAACATGATCGCCACGATCAAGAACACTAGAGCCACATTCCGCATGCAATTCCCCTCTTTCGAACCGGCAATTATAACGTCATCGGAGATTGGCAACAACAATGGCACATTCCCATTGCCGACACGGGCTCGGACAGTGAGGGCATCGTTGGCCCAGCAGGAATCGGCTCTAGGTAACGCTTCCTCCCAGTGGTGAGGATGCAGTCGCGTACAACTTCTTCGTAATCCGGCCAGCCTCATAGGCCAATCGGCCGGCGCGAACCGCATAATTCATGGCTTCCGCCATCGCGCCCGGGTTCCTTGCTCCGGCAATGGCCGTGTTCATCAGGACGCCGTCGGCGCCCAGTTCCATCGCGACCACGGCGTCGGATGCCGTTCCGACACCGGCGTCAACAATCAAGGGCACTTCGGTGATTCGCTCTCGGAGAATTCGCATCGCCGCCAGGTTCTGAATCCCCATACCCGAGCCGATTGGTGCTCCCAGGGGCATGATGGCCGCCGCCCCGGCATCGATCAGACGCCGGGCAACGACGAGGTCGTCGTTGGTGTACGGGAGGACGATAAAACCGTCTTTGACAAGAGTCGTGGTGGCTTCGATCAGAGCGGCGGTGTCGGGGAACAACGTCTGTTCGTCACCGATCACCTCCAGCTTGACCCATTCGGAGAGGCCCGCCTCACGCCCCAGATGTGCGGTACGGACAGCGTCTACGGCATTGTAACAACCGGCCGTATTGGGAAGGATCATCAACTGCGAGGTGTCAATGTGATCGAAGAACGATTTGCCTTTGGGTGCGTCGAGATCTACACGCCGAACGGCGACGGTCACCATGTCTGCGCCAGAGCGTTGGTGCGCTTCGACCATGATTTCCATCGTTTCGTACTTCCCTGTCCCAACGATCAGGCGCGAGGAGAATCGCTTGCCGGCGATAACGAGCCCGTCATCGCCTTCAGTCGCACCACCCCCTACGAAGTGCACGACTTCGATCTTATCCTCCGGTTCGACCTCGATCGCCTCCCACTGGCTCTTCGGAATGACAGATCTGTTTCGCTCAACAGCGATCCGTTCGGTCGGAAGTTCGAAGTGATCGAGCAATTGGCGGATGTTCAAAGCTTCGGGAATCTGGTGACGCTCTCCATTAAGTTCGATACGCACTCCGACAAGGCCTCCTCTAATTACATGCGTCCAGTTTACCGCCTCTCATGTTAGCAGAAGCCGAATCGGGCAGGTCGAGCCTCGCCGCTAAACGCAGATTTATCACTCTTTTTCATGGCGTTGGATTATGTTGCCTCCAATCCCCTTTGCCTTGTAACATTTGCCCTAATCATGACGTTGTCCTACCAAACACGGACGGTACGGGGCGTACATGTTGTCGATCTCGCCGGCAGGCTGTGCGCAGGAGAACCCGTTACAGTATTTCGCAAGGCCGTAAGCGGGTTAGTCCATGAAGACGAAACTAAGCTCGTCCTGAACCTCAGCGATGTTTCTTATATCGACAGTGCCGGACTCGAAGAACTCATTTTGATCCATCAATCCCTGAAGGACTCAGGGGGAACAGTTATGCTGTCGAACGCGAGCAAACGGGTCCGAAACCTGCTCGAGATCACGAATCTATCGGCAGTGCTCAACACCCATGACAGCGAGGAGAGTGCAATTGACGCTCTGGCAGGTGCTGCCCGGGGCATGGCTTAAGCCGAAGAGGAACGCCTGGAGCTGAAAAAGCGGTCGCGGCAGAAGCCCCGACCGCTTTTTTCTTATCGGGATCTGTCGAGCGCTCAGGCGACCACCGCAAAGATGATAAACAGCGTATATAGCGCCAGGGATTCGATCAGGACGAGACCCAATAACATCGCGAACCGAATATGTGTTGCGGCCCCCGGATTGCGGGCCAGGCCCTCACACGCGGCGGAAACGGCACGACCTTGAGCCAGTCCGCAGAGGCCCGATGCGATCGCCATACTGAAGCCAGCGGTCAGGGCCACCCAGTTGACGTCGCTACCCTCTTCGCCTTCCCCTTCCTGGGCGAAGGCGGGTGTCGCCATCACCAGCAGGATGAAGGACAGCATCAGACCTGCTTTAACTTTCCTCATTCTGGACTCCTTATTAAAAGTGTCACATGGAGGTGGTTGCCGAACACCGTACAGTCGGCCTCACACATGCAACGGGTTTAGCGGAAAAGGTGTGGCTAATGATCTTCAGTCGCCACGGCTCCCCCCAGATAGACCATCGTTAGAACGACAAAGATAAATGCCTGGAGTATTCCTCCAAAAATAGCGTACGCCATGAACGGCAGCGGCAGCAGCAGCGGTACCATCCCGAAGAAAACGACGATCAACAGCTCTTCAGCGAAAATGTTTGCAAACAGTCGAACCGAGAGGGAAAAAGGACGGGCAATATGAGAAATCATTTCGATGGGAATCATCAACGGCGCCAGCCACCAAACCGGCCCCATGAAATGCTTCAGATACTTCCCGATTCCCTGCTCCCGCATACCCTGAATGTTGTAATAGAAAAAAACGAGTATCGCACACCCTACCGTCACGTTGAGGTTGCTGGTGGGTGCGGCCAAGCCCGGGATCAGACCCATCAGGTTAGAAAACAGTATAAAAACCCCGAGCGTTCCGACGATGTTCAGGAACTTCCGGCCACCGTGGCCCACGACTTCTTCGAGTTGGTCCCCCAGGAACTCCACACCCACTTCCAGAACCTGTTGGAGCCGTCCCGGACTCTCCATCGAGAGCCGTGAGCGGACAAAAGTAAAGAAAGCGAAACAGAACAACAGGACAAACGTCGCCATGATGATCTGCACCGGAATGTAATGGACGCCTTCGGGAGCACCGAGGGCATGGTTGATCCACTCGACTATAATCGGTTCACTTTCTTCCATTTGGATCGACCCGGAGCAGAGAACTGCCTATCTCAAAAATGCATTCAAGGAGTACAGCAAGGACATAAGAGAAGAGACCCGCCAGAAGGAGAGTCACGTCCAAGAGTGTAAAGCGGATTGTAACAAACAGGGCGATGACGATCAACGCGTACCGCCCCGCGTACTGAAGCCCGACGCGACGGCCGACCGGACCCTCTCCTCCCTGTCGTATGACGAAGTTAACGGCCTGCTTGAGCCAACGAAAATTGACGTAGGAAATGAGGCCACCGGCCCCCAGACTGGCCGCTCCACGAGGCGAATCGAGAAAACCGACGAGGGTAACGGCAAGGGCGATGACGACGAAATTCGTGCGGTCCAGCCGTCGTTCAAACTCTGCGTAGTCTTCAAACATGGTCGGCTATCAGCTTTCAGCCGACAGCCAGAGCACATAGCTGTCTTCCTCCCTGCCTCCGTGGTTACTCATAGCTTCGATATTGTCCGGAAGAAACTTACAAATCCCGCAGCGATTCCAAACAGGAGAAAGACAACGGTGAGCCAGGTGGTCCCGAGCCACCTGTCCAGGTAGTAACCCATCACGTAGCCAATGGCGATCGAGATGGGAAAGACAAGGCCCGCGCTCATCAGCGCCCCCAGTTGCTGGTACATCTCGCGCTTCTCTTTTCTACTACTCATGGTGGGGGCCATTGTTATATAATCCAGCACCTACATACACCAATCTCTTTGCACTTAAACCATTTATCGACAAGGACACACAAGGAGAGACGAATGTTAAAACAGCTGGCGCTGCTTGGATTTCTCAGCATCCTGGCCGTGGGAATGGTCGCTTGTGCACCGCCTCCCGAGCCTGTAGCCGAAGAAGAGCCGCCTCCACCACCTCCGCCACCACCTCCAGTTTTCGAACTCACAGAGGTTGACCTCATCGCTGAAGAACCCGAATTCACAAGCCGGAACATCAGCGTCCTGGGCGTCGAAGTGGGTGCTGTGACAAACGACATCGAAACGCTGGGCGACATCGACAACACACGGAACGATATAGACGACTACATCATAGCCTATCAGGGCGGCGGGGTTGTCCTCTACTCGTTCAAGCTGACCGGCCAGGCACGGCGAATCGAGGTCACTTCCCTGTTCGGTGAAGATATTGTTTCCCAGCCGCTACAGGATTGGCTGGACGATGGTGATGTGGATCAGATGCGGGAACTCATGGGCCCCGAAGACACCGTCGAGGAGCTTCCTGACAGTGACGCGACCGAGTACTCCTACGATGCTCGTGGAATTCGATTCATTCAGTACGATTTGAGCGGCACCGAAATCAACGCGATTCGCTTCAGCGAATTCTTCGACTAACTGCTTCGATTAAACAGGCGGCGCCCGATGTGCTCGGGCGCCCGGCCTGACTCAGCTTCTACCTACCTGGCTGCTCATCTGAAAACTTACGCCGGCCGCCCGCATTTCTTGAAACGCCCGCTCCCCGTCTCCGGCTTTTAGCTCAACGGCGCGGCAGCCATCTTCGATTACTACGGTATCGAAACCCAGCTCGTATGCATCCAGTGCGCTGTACTTGACGCAATAGTCGGTGGCCAACCCCATCAAATAGACTTCGCCCACGCCCAATTCCTTGAGGTAACCGCCCAGCCCGGTCGATTGCCTGTGGTTATTGTCAAAGAACGCACTATAGCTGTCTATCCCGGGATTCGTTCCTTTGTAGAAGATTCGTGTGATTCCGGACTTTTCCAGTGTCGATACCAGTTCCGCACCCTCGGTATCCTCGACACAATGTGCAGGCCACAAGACCTGAGCGATTCCCTCCAGATCGATGACTTCGCCGATCTCATGGCTCGGATGGTTTCGGGCAAAACTGCTGTGGTCGGAAGGATGCCAATCCTGGGTTGCGAAAACCAGATCGAAAAGACCCTGCATCCGATTCGCGACAGAGACGACCTCATCGCCACCGGCAACTCCCAGGGCACCATCCGGCATGAAGTCATTCTGCAGGTCCACCAGGATCAGCGCTTGCCTCATCGTTTCTTGAGTTCCAGTATCATGCGATTCCGAAGTTCGAAGAGGTTTTCCGCAACGCCGGCAGGATAGTCATGAGGATTTACAAACCGCTTGATGCCAGTGTGGAGTCCGTCGAGCTGTGATCTGCAGTGGGATCTGGCTTCTTCAAGCTCGGGCAGCCTCCCAACGCGCTGCCCGCCCCGAAACACAGGAAGCAGGAGATCCGATTGGGATGCGTCGGCAGGAATCTGCTTTCTTCGAGTCGCATCAATGGGGTCCACAGCGACAACAGGATCGGGAAGCCCGAGTTGGGTGTCATAGATGACATCGGCCAGAAACTCGCCGTCCCTTGAAAAACGCCGTACCTGCAGGACCCCGGGAATAGACGCCTTGTTCACCTGCTCGGAGAGCTTGAGTCGATAGTTCCACTGCTCGTCAGGATCGTCCCGGACCGCAGTCAGCTTATAGACGCCGCCCAGTGCCGGTTCGTCGAACGCGGTCACCAGATGAGTACCCACGCCCCAGACACTGATCGTGGCGCCCTGCTCCTTCAGACTTGTGATCACGCTTTCGTCCAGGTTGTTGCTGGCAAGAATGACTGATTCGGAAAATCCTGCGTCGTCCAGCATCCGCCGGGCTTCGATACTCAGATACGCGAGATCGCCCGAATCCAGTCGTATGCCCATCATCCGGTGCCCCATTTCCCGAAGCTTGCCGCCGGCTGTAATGGCGTGGCGAACGCCTTCCAGCGAATCGTATGTGTCTACGAGGAAGACGCAGTTGTTGGGCATCGCTGCCGCATATCTCTCGAACGATTCCAGTTCGGTGTCGAAACACATGACCCAACTGTGGGCGAGGGTCCCCTTCACGGGAATACCGAACAACTTTCCCGCCAGAAGATTGGAGGTAGCCGCGCACCCTCCGAGATAAGCGGCTCGGCTCGCCGTCAGACCACCATCGATGCCTTGCGCTCGCCGCAATCCGAACTCGATAACAGGATCTCCGCGGGCGGCCTTCGAAACGCGGGCGGCCTTCGTCGCGATCAGGGATTGAAAGTTCATCAGGTTCAGAAGCGCCGTTTCCAGAATCTGGCATTGCAGAATCGGACCCGTCACTCTCACGAGGGGTTGTCGTGGAAAAACCACGGTACCCTCAGGAACCGCATCCACGTCGCAGGCAAACTCCATACTCACCAGGTAGTCGAGGAATTCCGGGTCAAACAGAGGTTGACCATCGTTTCCGGTCAGCTGCCCGAGATAGGCGCAATCGTCATCGGTAAACGCCAGTTCGTCGATCCACTCGACGACCGACTCCAGACCTGCTGCGATGGTATAGCCCCCTCCGAATGGATGTTTTCTGAAAAACAGACCAAAGACGGCCTCCCGCTCGGCTATCCCGGTCTTCCAGTAGGAATACGCCATCGTGAGCTCGTAGAGATCGGTCAGGAGAGAGAGTGAAGCCCGATAGATGGGAAGAGTGGCCATTCGCGACTCAGGGAATCGAATCCGCTAACCAGCGCTTCAGAAGCCTTGCGTGGCCGTCCGTGCCATCGTGATGAAGGGATCTGGATAGAGGCCGATGAACAGGGTGAGAATCAGAGTGACAGCCAGAACCGAAACCAGGCCCGGCGACAGCGTCAAACCGGTCTTCTCCGTCGCTTCGGACATGAACATCGCTACGACGATCCGCATGTAGTAGTACAGCCCGATGGCAACGTTCAGTGCTGCAATGACGGCCAGAGTCGTGTGTCCGGTCTCGATCACTGAAGCGAACAGGTAATACTTGGCGATAAAGCCAGCCGTAGGCGGTATCCCGGCAAGCGATAACATAAACACCAACATCAGGACCGCTGCTGTGGAGTGCTTGAAGAAGAGTCCGTTGAGGTCTTCGACATGCTCGCCGATCACATCCTGACGGCGCAGCCCGACGATAATAGACCATGCTCCAAGGTTCATGAACGTGTAGACGAACAGGTACATCACGATAGCCGTCATACCGGTGTCGTTGCCCGCGATCAGGCCGAGAAGAACAAATCCCGCATGGGAAATGGAGGAATACGCCAGCAAACGTTTGACGTTGGTCTGGGTCAGTGCCGCAACGTTACCGACGGTGATGGTCATGACAGCCACAGCCGTAAGAACCGGCACCCACTGATCGCGGAGTGGATAGATCGCAACCATGAAGATGCGAACCATCATCGCAAACGAGGCCGCCTTTACCGCCACCGACATGTACGCCGTAACGGAAGTCGGCGCCCCTTCATAGGCGTCGGGTGTCCACTGATGGAACGGAACGGCGGCAATCTTGAAGAAAAGCCCTGCAGCTACAGTAATCATCGCGACCAAAGAGATGGGGTCGCTCGCAGGCCTGCGTGTCAGGGCGTCCGCAATCTCCACCAGGTTTGTCGAGCCCGAGATGCCGTAGAGCAACGACATGCCGTAGAGCAGAACACCCGAAGAGAAGGCGCCCAGAAGGAAATACTTCAACGCAGCTTCATTCGATCGCTGGCTGCCGCGCAGGAAACCGACGAGAATGTAGGTCGCGATGGCCATAGTCTCCAGGCCGATGTACAACGTCACCAAGTCCGTGCCGCCAGCCATGAACATCATGCCCATCGTGGCAAAAAGGATGAGGGCGTAGTACTCCCCGTGTTGCTCCCGCTCTACATCCAGGTAGCGCATCGACATACCGATCGCAAGACCTCCTGCGATCAGGAACAGAAACTTGAAATAAGCGGCAAACGGATCGACCGCCAGCTGGCCTCCGTAGGCGGATATGTTGACGCCCTCAAGCCGGAACAAGAGAATCGCTGAAACAAATAGCCCCGCCAGGCCAACGTATCCCAGCTTGTGTTTCTCGTGGACGATCAAATCGAACATCAGCAACGCGAGCCCGAAAATCGTCAGTGCGAGCTCGGGTGCGATCGCGGCCAGATCCTGTAATTGAAAAAACTCGCCCACTTAATCGTCTGCTCCGTCTGCTGACTCTTCTGGGGTCTCCGACTCGGGGACCTCGTCGACTGGCAGGACAATCTCCACGTTACGGGCTTCGAGCGGGTTTGCATCGAAGTATCCCGGCCGGACCGTCTCCACAAGCTTGTTGACAGGACCATCGAGTGCCCTGAAGAACGGTGCTGGATATATGCCAATCCAAAAAGCCATTATGATGAGCGGAACCAGCGTAACGAGCTCCCTCAGATTCATATCAAGCAACTTCTCGTTCTTGGGATTGTCGAGTTCCCCGAACATTGTCCGTTGATAGAGCCAGAGCATGTACGCAGCTCCCAGAACGATTCCCGATGCGCCTGCTACAGCCCACCAGAGGTTCTCCTGAAGTGCCCCCTGCAGAATCGTAAACTCTCCAATGAAACCATTGAGAAGTGGGAGTCCGATCGAAGACATCGTCATGATCAGAAACACAGTCGCATAGACGGGCATGATCGTCGACAGTCCGCCGAACTCGGAGATCTCGCGTGTGTGCCGCCGATCGTAAATGATGCCCACGATAAGGAAGAGGGCGCCTGTCGAGATACCGTGGTTGATCTGCTGGAGAATGCTGCCGTTCAACCCGTTGGGATTCAGCGCGAACATACCCAGCATCACAAATCCCATGTGGCTGACAGAAGAGTAGGCGACAAGGCTCTTCATATCCTTCTGCATCATCGCGACGAGTGCGCCATAAATGATCGCGATGATTGACAGTGCGATCATGTGAGGTACGAAATACACGGTAGCTTCAGGAAGGATCGGCAGGCTGAAGCGGACAAAACCGTAAGTTCCCATTTTCAACAGAACTCCGGCCAGTATGACCGAACCCGCCGTTGGCGCCTGGACGTGCGCATCCGGAAGCCACGTATGGAACGGGAACATCGGCACCTTGATCGCGAATCCCACAAAGAACACGATGAAAATCCAATACTGGACGTCGAAAGAAAGGAACTGGCCCATTGACTGGAACGCAAGAATATCAAACGTGTAGTCGAGTCCGAACTGGTTCGCAATCTCGGGAACTGTCGCCGCTATGGAAGGATACTGGAAGTACAGCGCCAGGATTCCCAGCAGGAGCAATACCGATCCGACCAAGGTATAAAGGAAGAACTTGATGGCTGCATACAGTTTCCGAGGCCCACCCCAGACACCTATAAGGAAATACATCGGCACGAGCATGACTTCCCAAAACACGTAGAACATGAAGAAGTCCATGGCGACGAAGACCCCGAGCATACCGGTCTGCAACATCAACATGAAGATGTAGTATTCCTTGGCCCGGTCCTGGATAGATTCCCAGGAGGAGAGGATCGCAATGCTGCCCAGCATCGTCGTCAGAAGTATAAGTAGCAGGCTGATGCCGTCTATGCCCACCGAGTACCGCACACCTAAAGCGTCGATCCATGGAACACTTTCGACGAACTGCATTTCTCCGCTGTTGTCATAGTCGAACCAGAAGAACAGAGGGACCGACACCAGAAAGCCTGCCAGGGCGACGAGGTTGGCCCACAGACGGATCGCTCCCTTGTTCTCCTTGTTGAAGAACATGAGGGCGATCGCCCCAGCCAGAGGCAGGAAGGCCACGATGGTCAGGATGTGTGTTCTAAAAAAGCCCATGTATCGAAACTCCCGTTAACCCCAAAGAACGTACCCGACAAAGACCAGCACGCCAAGGATCATCATTAGCGCGTAGTTCTGGACATAGCCGGTCTGAATCAGCCGCATCGGCCAACTGAACGTTTTCACAAAACCGCCGACAAAACGGACGGCACCGTCCACGACCCAACGGTCCCACCAGCCCGAACCGTCGGCGCTCTTCACCGTCGCCCAGGCAGAACGATTGACCGCTCCATCGACGTATCTGGCATCGAACCGCCACAGACCATTGCCAAAGCCTTTCGAGCGGTTGACGAAAAGAAAGTCATAGAGTTCGTCGACGTAGTACTTGTTCAGCAGAGCCTGGTAGGCGCCCTTGTACTGTGCAGCGAGCTCCTGAGCGCGACCACTCTTCTTGTAGTACATCGAGTAAGCGATGAAAAATCCGATAAATGCAACGAGGACAGAAAACGCAGCCATGCCTGCTTCGAACGCGTGTGAGTATTCGGCAACCTCTTCCCCACCCTCGGCTGCTTCGAACGGGAGTGGTTCAAAGACCGGATCCAGGAAGTGCTCAAAGGTATTGGTTTCAGCGAGCCACGCAGGCAGACCGATATAGCCCGCAAGCACGGCTCCGATAGCCAGGACGATCAATGGGATCGTCATCGATTTCGACGATTCGTGCACCTCCACGTGAGGATCTACACGCGACTCTCCAAAGAACGTCATGAACAGCATGCGAAACATGTAGAATGCTGTCATCCCCGCGACAACCATACCAATACCGTACAGAACGATATTCCCTTGCGGATTCGAGAAGGTCCGCCAGAGGATTTCGTCTTTAGAAAAGAAACCGCTCAACAGGGGTGTTCCCGCGATCGCCAGCGTACCTATCGCCATCGTCGCAAACGTAATCGGTATCTTCTTCCTGAGCGAACCCATCTTCCGCATGTCTTGCTCGTGATGCACCGAAAGGATGACACTGCCCGAACCCAGGAAGAGGAGAGCTTTGAAGAACGCGTGCGTCATGAGGTGGAAGATACTCGCTCCAAAAGCACCGACTCCAAGAGCCAGAACCATGTATCCCAGTTGACTCACCGTCGAATAAGCCAGGACCCGTTTGATGTCGTTCTGGACCAGACCGATTGACGCCGCCATCAACGCCGTCAATGCCCCTACGACGGCCACGAGCAGCATCGCTGAGGGCGCCAACTGGTAAATGAAGTTGCTGCGGGCCACCATGTACACACCGGCCGTTACCATGGTGGCTGCGTGGATCAGGGCACTGACTGGTGTCGGACCTTCCATCGCGTCAGGCAACCAGACGTAAAGAGGTATCTGCGCGGACTTTCCAGTCGCACCGATAAACAGCGCGATTGCAATCCCGACAAAGATCAGGTCACCGGCGTGATACAGACCCTCTTCAACACCGGCATGAATCGCCTCGTTGACGCCGGTAAACTCGAGCGTGCCGAAGGTGAAGAAGATCAGCATGATGCCGATCGAAAATCCCCAGTCCCCTACGCGGTTTACGACAAAGGCCTTCTTGGCGGCATCACCTGCACTTTTCTTGGTGATAAAAAAACCGATCAGCAGATAAGAACAGAGGCCCACACCTTCCCATCCGACGAACAGCATCAGGTAGTTGCTGCCTAGAACGAGCGTCAGCATGGAGAACATGAACAGGTTCAGGTAGGCAAAGAATCGATAGTACCCGTCTTCGTGGGCCATGTACCCGGTGGAATAAACGTGGATGAGAAATCCAATTCCGGTAACGACCAGCACCATGACCGCTGAAAGAGGATCCAGCAGGAAACCCCAGGCGATTTCGAACTGTGTCAGTGCTCCCGTTGAGGTATGTGCGGCACCCGCATTGATCCATTCGAACACGGTGACCGAATGCGAACGGGCTTCTTCTTCGAGGCCGATCAACTGAAGAACGGCACCCAACGAGTAGACGAATGACAGCAGGACCGAGCCGCAGCCTATGGTATTGACCGCCGCCTTGGGCATCCGCTTTCCGAACAGCCCGTTTATTACAAACCCGAGGGCCGGAAATAACGGGATAAGCCAGATTTGGTCCAGAAAATTCATAAATCGCTGTAGGTGCGGTCTATGACCGCACGACCTACCACTTCATCAAATCAATTTCGCTGACGTTGACGGTTTCCTTGTTCGCAAACATCGCGATCACGATCCCCAGACCCACGGCAGCCTCTGCGGCGGCCACAACTATGACGAAGACGGCAAACACCTGCCCCGTGACGTGCTGCAACTGTGCGGAAAACGCGATGAGATTGATGTTGACAGCGTTCATCATCAATTCGATGGACATCAAAATGATCAGAACGTTTCGTCTGGTGAGAACGCCGATCACGCCAATCGTAAACAGCGCGACGCCCAGAAGAAGGTAGTGATGTACAGGTACCATGATTTCCGTTCGCTAATCGCCTGCGGCCTGCTCGGCCTTCTCCTCCGCAGGCGGCTTCTTTGAGAGAACAACCGCGCCGATAATAGCCACGAGGAGCAGTATCGAAGCAATCTCAAAAGGTAATAAGTAATTCTGATACAGAACCGTGCCCACCCACTGGCTGTTGCCTTCCACGACAGCCTCTCCGACGGGGTCGGCAAACTCGAGATCGGCCCCGCTGTAGAAGCCATACGCCAACTCTGCGATCAGGACGGCCGCGACAGCCAGTGCGACTTTCCCCTGCCTGTTGTACCGGCGCTCGAAAACAGCGCGATCGGTCGGCACCAACATGATGACAAACACGAAGAGGACGAGTATTCCACCCACGTAGACGATGACCTGAACGCCCGCAAGAAACTCGGCATTCAGACTCAGAAACACACCGGCGACTGACAAGAGCGTGGCAGCCAGGAACATTGCGCTGTGAACAGCATTCTGGCGCGTGATCACCAGAATGGCCGAAACCACTGCAACAGCCGCAAACGTATAGAAAACGATCAGTTCAAGCATTCAACAGAACCGCGAGATTCAATCACTTCGAATACAGAACGGGCTGATTGCCCTCTTCCAGTTTTTGACGATCCCACTTCATGTCCTTACGGCCATAGAGTGCCAACTCGAAATCCTGCGTAAGTTCCAGGCAAGGAGTCGGACACGCATCCTCACAGAGGCCACAGAACATGCACCTGGAAATATCAAAGATAAAAGTTGTCAGCGCCTTCTTCCCCGCCTCGGTCCGCTCCCAACCGACCTCAATGCAATACTCCGGACACGCCAGGGCGCAGAGGTTACAGGCAATGCAAAGGGTCTCCCCCGTCCCCGGATCGTTGTTCAGCCGCGGTGCCCCGCGAAAACGCTCGGCAACCTTGGGCCGCACCTTGGGATACTGCTCGGTGTAATTGGCCGAAGGACGCTGGTAGGAAAACGTCAGCATCAATCCCTTGATCAGATCGACCATGAATATCTTCTTCAGCAGTGACAGTTTTTCTGAACGAGCTACCTTCATGTACCTATCCCCTCAACACCAGCGCCAGAACAGCTGTAACGACGACGTTGGCGATCGCTATCGGCAAGAGATAAAGCCAGCCCACGTTCATGAGCTGATCGTAGCGGTACCGGGGCCATGAGGCCCGGAACCACAGGTAGAAATACAAAAAGATGAGGACTTTCAGTCCGAACCAGGCAACCCCGGGGATCAGATCCAGAAAGCTTAATGCCGCAACGTTCGGAAATGGACGCAGCCATCCGCCCCAGAACAGCGTGACCGCCATCGATGTGATCACGATCATGCTGGCGTACTCGGCCAGAAAGAATAACAAAAAACGAAACCCGCTGTATTCGGTATGAAAGCCCGCGACCAGTTCCGTTTCCGCTTCCGGAAGATCGAAGGGCGCCCGGTTTGTTTCGGCGACACCGCATACGAAAAACAGGGCGAAACCGACCGGCTGAAGAAAGACGTACCAGAAACCTGAATCTCTCTGTGCCTCCACGATGTCTACGAGACTCAGAGAACCGGCCAGCAAGAGAACACCGATAATCGAGAACCCCAGCGCGACCTCATAGCTCACCATCTGAGCAGCCGATCTCAGCGCGCCCAACAGCGGATACTTGCTGTTGGAAGCCCACCCACCGAGGATCACACCGAGGATTCCGATCGAAGATACCGAGAGGACATAAAGAACACCGATGTTGAGATCGGTTATGTATAACGAAACATCCCGTCCCAGAATCGAAATTGTGGGCCCGAAAGGAATAACGGCAAAAACGATGAACGCTGGAATAAGCGTGATGATCGGCGCCATGGTAAAAATCAGGCGATCGGCACCCGAAGGGACAATGTCTTCCTTCAGCATCAGCTTCAGACCGTCGGCGATCGGCTGGAGGAGGCCGTAAGGACCCACTCGCATCGGTCCCAGCCGGACCTGCATGAACGCAATCACTTTCCGCTCGAGCAGGGTCAGGTATGCGACAACAAGCGACACCACACCAAAGACCACCCCAATCTTGATGGCCGGTATGATCACAAAATCGACTATAAAGTCCATTGCTTAACGATCGATCTCCCCCAGGACGATATCGAGGGTTCCGATAACCGCCACAACATCGGCAACCATGTGCCCCTTGACCATCTGACGCAGAGCCTGAAGGTTGACGAATGAAGGCGGACGGACCCGCACGCGATAGGGCTGCGTCGTCTGGTCGCTCACCACGTAGTAACCCAGTTCCCCTTTCGGAGCCTCGATCGAATGATAGACGTCTCCGGCTGGCGGCTTGATGATCTTGCCGACCTTGGCCTTAATCGGTCCATCCGGAATCTTTTCGATGGCTTGGGCAACGATCCGGTTTGACTGACGCAGCTCCTCGATCCGGCAGAGGTAACGATCGTACGTATCGCCGTATTCCCCGACCGGAATATCGAAATCAAATTCGGCATAGGCCGCGTAAGGATTGGATTTACGGATATCCCACTCGAGTCCGGAAGCACGCAGACAGGGGCCCGTGACACCCAGGTCTATCGCTTCCTCTTTCGTCAGGACCCCGACACCGCGCGTCCGGCCAATCCAGATTCTGTTCTGTGTAAGTAACTGTTCGTACTCGTCGATCTTCTTCGGGAAATCCTTGATGAACGTGCGAACCTGGTCTTCAAACCCGTCATAGATCTCATACTGGAGACCGCCCACCCGAAACACATGGGTCGTCAGACGGGCACCACAATAGTTTTCAAAGATCTTGAGAAGCTCTTCGCGCTCGCGGAAGCAGTACAGGAAAACCGTCATTGCACCGATGTCCAGCGCGTGGGTGCCCAACCAGAGCAGATGGCTCGTAATGCGATTCAGTTCGGTGAGGATGACCCGGACGTACTGCGCACGGGGTGGCGCCTCGACCTCGAGCATTTTCTCGATCGTTTCACAGTAGCCAAGACAGTTGGATATGGCTGCGATATAGTCCATCCGATCCAGTGTCGGAACGAACTGGCCATAGGTTTGGTGTTCTCCAAGTTTTTCCACACCCCGATGCAGGAAACCGATGACGCATTGCGCGTCGATCACCTTCTCCCCGTCAAGCTTGAGCTTGACCTGCAGTACCCCGTGAGTAGACGGATGCTGCGGCCCCATGCTGAGGGTGATTTCGTTCGAATCGAATAAGGTGTGTTCGTGAGTTGGTGTCGTCATACCCTGCTCAATCAGTCGTCCTCATGCTTCGCCTTACCCACATAGAACTTCTGCCCGGAATCGATACCCAGGTGCTTTCTCACCCACTCCACGTCCTGTAAACGGATGTCGTAGTCCTTCCGCAGCGGAAAACCCACCCAGTCCTCGGGTAAGAGAATGCGTTCGAGGTTCGGATGGTTTGCAAACTGAACTCCGAACATGTCATAAGCCTCGCGCTCCAACCAATCGGCTCCAGGCCAGACACTGACCAGGCTCTCGATCGGCTCCCACTCCTTGATGCGCACCTTCACGCGAAGACGGCCTCGTGTTTCAAAAGAAAACAACATATAAACAAGTTCGAATTCTTCTTCTTCGGGCCAGTGGGTGGCTGTCTCATCACTGAGGAAATCGAAAGGCTCGATCTCGTTACGGCGGAGATGAGTCATGATGTCGGTGAGCCGGTCTTTCTTGATCACGAGTTGCCTCTGAGAGAGGAACGTGTAGGCCTCGAGAACCTGATCAGGGAATTTTTCTTTGACCGCATCCACCAGAGGATCGGACCATGGCTCTTTCTGTGGTCCCTTGGGTTTGGCCGGCGCCGCTTTCTTTGGAGGCGGTTTGGGCACGGTAGGAGCGTCGGGTTTGGCAGCCTCGCTAGCCGAAGGGGCCGCTGGCTCCGGAGTCTTCTCTCCTCCGGCGCCGTCCGCACCGGTACCGGGTGTCGGTTGTTCTTCGTTGTCTTCTGTCACGTTGTCGCTTTCTTCGGGAAGGAACCGGTGTTCTGCCTTTGATTTAGGCTCCAGGAATCGGCAACTAGATTCGCTTTCTTTCTTGCACGCGAACCTGTCATATTAGCGCAGATTCAGGAGGAAAAACAGACGGTATTTCCTACGCAAAAAGTAGGGACAGACACCCTTTATTGCGAAGCGGATCTCTTCTGCGAGACGAATAAAGACGCAAAAAAGGGTGTCTGTCCCTACTTTTTGCCAAAGCCGGGAAGGCGGGAAGGGGCAACCCCTTTTCGCTGGAGCAAGACCTTGAATCGCTCCCCCATCATCGGGGGCAGGAGAAGATTCTTGAGCGCCTGCAAACGCTTTACGGAGGCGGCATCCCCCCGAGTGGCAAGCGGCTCCATAAGCTCGAGCAGACCCAGGTCGATCAGAAATTCCATCTGGGTTCGGTACCCGACCTCTTCCAGTCCCACTCGGGTCCCGCCTTCTATTAAATCGGAGAAATTGACGTGTGCGGTGATGTCCTGCTCTCCAATGGCCAGATAAGGATTTTCCTCCGCGCGGTGCTGTCGATAACACATCAACGTTCCTTCCTGCCGCGCAAAGAAACCGCCTTCCAAATATCCATAGTCGATTGCCATGTGATAGCCCGAACGGATGGAAGCGCCGATCCTGCTGACCCACTCCCCCACCTCGAGGCTGATATCGGCCCGGCACCCCTCCCGAAGAAGCGGCAGGTCGATCGGAACTTCGGGGTCGCCTTCGACTTCTACAAAACCGTCGGACACGAAAATTTCTCGAACCGCTCCCTGACGCCGGACAAACCGGCGAACGGGCAGCGCGTCAAAGAATTCGTTCGAAAACACGCAACCCCGGATTTCGGACGGCAATTGGTCGCGCCACTCGACTTCGAATCCGGCAAGCGTCTCCCGTTGCCGTTCGCGCATGGCCGAACTCTTCTCAACGATCGTATACGGAAAGCTTTCCGATTCGAGGATATGGCGGGCAAGTAGGCCCGTACCGGCTCCGATCTCTACAAGCTCGAAGACTTCGACATCGGCCGACATCCGGCTGAAGAGTTTGGCCAGCAGCCCTCCCATGGCCGGGTCCACGCTCGCGGCCGTGTAGAAATCGCCTTCCGGTCCGATTGGGCTCTGGCTCCTCGAGTAATAACCGTGCTCGGAATGATAGAGAACCAGGGACATGTACTCGCTGAACGCAAGACGGCCACGTTCCTGAATCAACTTGTCGAGGTGTGCGATGAGGTGGGGATTCCCGTTCATTAGCTGTCAGCCATCAGCTGTCAGCTTCGAGCTAGATCTTCAACTTGATCCGGTCCATCTCGGCAAGTGCCGCCTGAGAAATCCGCGCGTCGTCCTTGATCTCGTCCAACCGGGCGTCAGTCGGTCTCTTCGCGATCGTCATGCGGTCGATCTTGTCCTGCAGCCGCATCAAACCGTAAAGCAGGGCCTCGGGACGCGGAGGACAACCGGGAACGTATACGTCCACGGGGACCACATGGTCCACACCCTGCAATACCGAATACGTATCGAACGGTCCACCCACGTTCGAGCACGCGCCCATGGAAATGACCCACTTGGGATCAGGCATCTGATCATAAACGCGCCGAACAACCGGGGCCATCTTGAGCGTAACCGTACCGGCAACAATCATCAGGTCCGACTGCCGTGGGCTGGGGCGGAAGATGCCCGCACCAAAACGATCCATGTCGAAACGCGACGCGCCCGTTGCCATCATCTCGATCGCACAGCAGGCGAGTCCGAACGTCATCGGCCAGAGAGCCGACTTACGGGCCCAGTTAAAGACGGCATCTACCGTCGTCGTTACGATATTCTGTTCGAAACGATTCTCTATCCAGGCCATTGCCTTCTCCCTATGCCCACTCGATCGCGCCCTTTTTCACGATCCAGATGTATCCGACGATCAGTATTCCCAGAAATACGCACATCTCGATCAAACCGAACAACGCTAATTCATCGTAAATAATGGCCCACGGAAACAGGAAGATCGTTTCCACGTCAAAGATTACAAACAAGATCGCGACCAGATAATAGCGGATCGCATACCGATCCCGGGCATCGCCCTCCGGATCCACACCACACTCATAAGGGCTGAGTTTTCCCGCACCGCCGGTCTGGGGGCGAACCAGTTTCGCGATCAGCAGAGTAACGACCGGAAACAGAAAGGCGACCCCGAAGAACAGGAAGATCGGAATGTAATTTGGCAGTTGGCTCCCAGACATGATGACTGGGTAGGATAAACGATACCTGCCGGCTTCTCAACTGTAGGTGAGGTCTATGACGGCAGACGTCTCGAATTTGCTGGGTCTGTGCGCTCATAGAGCGCACCTACAGGAGAAACGCCGCAACGTTCCTTCCTTTCCGAAAAAAGGGCTTGCGATCAGGAAGATCGCGAGCGTCGCCCCTCATTCGGACAGGATGTCCGATTGAATGAGGGAGCGAAATCTTCCGCGAAAAGCTAGGCCCCCTACTCCCCTCAATGCGGTGAAGGATTTACCAGCACTTCCACCGCATGCCCCAGTATCGGGACCACCGCGACCAGCGACTCCTTGACGCCTTTTACGCTGCCAGGAAGATTGATGATTAAGGTCGAGGCTCGCACGCCCACGACACCCCTTGAAAGAGCGGCCCGCGCGGTTTTCTTCAGGCCCTCAGCACGCATCATTTCAGCCATTCCGGGAACTTCACGCTCAATCACCTCCCTCGTCGCTTCCGGGGTAACGTCCCGCGGTGAGAGCCCGGTGCCTCCGGTTGTAACGATCAACCGAACCTGATCCCCGTCACACGCCGTTAACAGATTCTCCTCGATCAGAGGACGCTCATCGGCCACAACACGGACATCGCCGACTTCAAACCCCGCCTCCTCGAGAATACGCTTGGCTTCGGGCCCGGACAGGTCCTTCCGCTTCCCGGCGGCTGCACGGTCACTGACCGTTAAGACAACTGCACGTCCCAGACTCATTTCTCTTCACCTCGACGCCAATCGCCACTCTTGCCTCCGCTTTTCTCCAGGAGCCGAATCGGGCCGATCTCGATCCCTTTGTCGACGCCCTTGCACATGTCGTAAAGAGCGAGGGCTGCTACGGAGGCCGCGACGAGGGCCTCCATCTCGACTCCGGTTTCCGCTGTCGTGCTAACCATTGCTTCAATACGGGCACCGGTATCGGTGAGTTCAACGTCCACATCGATCTTAGAAAGCGGCAAGGGATGACACAGCGGTATCAGGTCTGAAGTCTTCTTTGCGGCCTGGATGCCCGCGATCCTGACAACTTCGAACGGGTCACCCTTGGGTAAAGTCCGTGAACGCAGCCGCTCCAGCAAGGCCTCGCTCATGACAACCAGAGCCTCGGCGCGAGCCGAGCGGGCGGTCTTCGTTTTGCCGCCCACATCCACCATTCGCGCACGGCCTTTTTCGTCCAGATGGCTGAATTCTCCCGGCATAGTGATTCAACTGCCTGTCGGAATCATAGGAATGAATCTCACCCGTGATCCCGGCGTCAGTGACCCATCCTGTTTCGGAATCAGGACGTAAGCGTTGGCGCGGGACAGCCCCACCAGATCCGAGGACCCTTTCCATTGCACGGTCTTCAATCGGTAAGCTCCATCACCAAACCGGACAGACGCCGGAACACACGCGGTCCGCACCGGATCGCAGCGGACTTCCTGCTCCAGCTTCGCTTCAAGCAGTTCGTCACCCACCCCACTTCGGTGCAGTAACCTGCGAATCAACGGACGCACGAACAGTTGAAACGACACGATCGTCGACACCGGGTTACCCGGCAGGCCGAACACGAAAGTCCGTCCTTTCGACCCAAAGACCGTCGGCTTACCCGGCTTCATCGCAACCTTGTCGAAACCTATGTCGACTCCATGATCGGCGAGTACGCCCTCGACAAGATCATACTTTCCCATCGAAACACCACCGGAAGTAATGACGATGTCGCGTTCCAGAGCCTTCCCGATCCTACGGGAGAGATCCTCCACATCGTCCGATACGATGCCTAACATCTCCGGATCTCCGCCCGCTGCCCGGACCTGCGCGTACAACGTGAAGCTGTTGCTGTTACGGATCTGAGCCCGTCCGGGTGTCTCACTCACTTCGACGAGTTCGTCTCCGGTGGACAGAATCGCGACTCTCGGTCTTGCCGAAACCCGCACCTGAGCACAGCCGACTGAAGCGAGCACACCGATTTCGGGTGCCTGAATTTCGCGTCCTGCCTCCAGGATTCGGTCCCCTCTCCTGCACTCCGTGCCCTCTGGTTGAATGCTCTGACCAGCCTTTACGACCTTGAGAACGCGCACCCGGCGCGGGGAAACGCTTTCGGTGTGTTCAACCATAACCACTGCATCGGCGCCCGAAGGAACTTCCGCCCCTGTCATGATCGCAACACATTGCCCGGGGCCAACGGGGCCGTCGTATGAACTCCCCGCACGGGATTCGCCTACTACATCGAGTTCAACGGGAACGCCTCGAACATCTTCGGCGATAACCGCGAATCCGTCGCGAATAGACCGGTCAAAGGGAGGAGAATCCAGATCGGCGAAGACATCCTTGCGAAGTGTGCGGCCTATGCTGTCGGAGAGACCCACATCTTCGGCAGGCATAAAATCGTCTCCAACCTCTGCCTCAACACGATCGGAAACGATTTGAAATCCTTGTTCGATAGAAATCATTCCGCGAAGGTCTCGCCCGACAGGCGCCAATCGAATTCGACCTCGTCCTGGAACACCCGCAAATCCACGGGAACCAGGTAGTACACCTCGACGATGAAGAAAGGCCCATCTCGGGTGACTTCGACGCTCACATCCACATCGTCTTCGAGGACAGGCTCCGCATGTTCCTGGGCAAGTTGCATGATTGACTCGTGAACGAAACTGACAGTGCGCCTGCTCGTTCCGGCAAAACGGACTTCCTGACGGATCGCATCATAAAACTGCCACGCGCTGTAATAGATAGGACCGTACTGGACTCCGGCAAAAACGACGATTGCCAGGAGGAGGATGTAGGCAGTGCCTCGGGGAAGGAGGCCAAACATGGTGCGGAATTATAGCACAGCATGTTAGAGTGACCGGCGGAGTCCGCCGGAGAATCGAATGACACATGAGGTAGCATCGGGAATGATTGAAGTACCCTTAAGAGATTTAGATCCAGAGATTTACAAGGCCATCAAAAACGAAGAACAGCGGCAGGCGGACTGCGTGGAACTGATCGCATCGGAGAACTTCACTTACGAAGCCGTGCTCGAAGCCACTGGCTCTGTTTTCACAAACAAGTACGCTGAAGGTTACCCCGGCAGGCGGTATTACGGAGGCTGCGAATTCGCCGATGTCGTGGAGCGCCTGGCCATCGAGCGGGCAAAAGAGATCTTCGGAGCCGAACACGTAAACGTTCAGCCACACTCGGGAAGTCAGGCTAACATGGCCGTGTACCTCACCGTCCTTAAACCCGGAGACACGGTCCTCGGAATGAACTTGTCGCATGGTGGGCATCTGACCCATGGACACCCTCTTAATTTTTCGGGCAAGTACTACAACATCGTTTCCTACGGTGTCAGCAAGGACGCCGAGACGATCGATTACGATGAGGTAGCCAAGCTCGCGGCCGAGCATAAACCAAGACTCATCGTTGTCGGGGCGAGTGCCTACCCCCGCACGCTCGATTTCGAGCGATTCGGCAAGATCGCGCGCGAGAACGGTTCCCTGCTCATGGCCGACATGGCCCACATTGCGGGCCTTGTCGCCGGGGGCCAGCATCCGAACCCGGTCCCGCATTGCGATTTCGTCACCAGCACGACGCACAAGACCCTGCGAGGGCCGCGGAGTGGTTTCATCATGTGCCGGGAAGAATATCGAAAGGATGTCAACCGATCTGTCTTCCCCGAAATGCAGGGAGGCCCCCTGGTTCACGTGATTGCGGCAAAGGCTACCTGTTTCAAGGAAGCGGCGACCGAAGAATTCAAGACTTACACAGCCCAGGTCGTCTCCAATGCAAAGGCCCTGTCCGAAACGATCGCAGGGCGCGGTTTCCGGCTGGCTTCAGGAGGAACCGACACACATCTGATGCTGGTGGACGTCTTTTCCAAGGGTATCGATGGGAGCCAGGCTGAAACTGCCCTGGAGCGCGCGGGGATTACCGTCAACAAGAACGCGATCCCGTTTGACACGAACCCGCCCATGAAGCCCAGTGGTATCCGCGTAGGGACGCCGGCCGTGACGACTCGTGGGATGGGGGAAACTGAAATGGCTGAGATCGGTGACTGGATTGCGGACGTGCTGGAGAACATCGAAGACGAAGCGACTATAACTGGAGTGCGCCAATCAGTGTCGGCGCTGTGCAAGCGATTTCCGCTTTACTCTGGGCGTATCTAGTCTCGAACATTTTCGGATTCCAAAAAGGAGAGGTGCGCTCACAGAGCGCACCTACAGGAAGAACGTGTCGTATTCCGTCTTTCCCAAAAAGGGCTTGCGATCAGGAAGATCGCGAGCTCGCCGGTCGTTCAGACAGGATGTCTGAATGAACGACCGAGCGTAATCTTACGCCCAGGATTGAGACTTTCGATACTAGGGCCCTAAACAACAAAAAAAGCGGCGGCCCGAAGACCGCCGCTACTCTCGCTTACAACTTAAGGGCGTATTCCCTAATCGCTCTCGCTCCCCAGTCGCTCGTAGTACTCCTCCACAAGCCGGCGGTAGCTCGCCGGAATCTCGTCTTCCTGCGCCGAACGAATATTTTCACGTCCGATCAAAAGTTGGAGTTCCCGACTCAGTTCGAGTTCCACCGAGCGGAACGGCAAAATGATTTCATTGACCAGCGCCTCTATTTCGGCGAGCCCGGCCGGGTTGCCGTCCATTCTCCCGCGGATAGCGTTCATGATCCTGTTGAGATCTTCCTCCAACGGATTACCCGCACCCAGGAGGTTCCGAATGTCTTCGACATCCTGAAGCCGCTGCTCCCATTCGCGAGTCAACTGACGGATGTCGTCGGGGCTCAGGTTGCGGTTTCCAAAGCCACCCAGACGAGATCCAAAACCATCGTTGGGTCCGCCAAATCCGTTGCCGGCCTGTTGACCCTGCTGACCACCCTGGCCCTGCTGGCCTTGTTGACCCTGTTGGCCTTGCTGTCCCTGTTGGCCCTGTTGACCTTGCTGGCCTTCTTGGCTCTGTTGACCTTGCTGACCCTGCTGATTCTGTTCGTTCTCAAAACGGCGTTGCATCGACTCCAGACGCCGGATCGCTTCGCTCGTCTGATTCAGTGCGTTCTGAACCTGTCTTTCTTCGGTGTTGGCTGCGCTCGCAGCGGCCTGATTCAGCTGACGCGCGATGTCGTCGATCGCATCGGCCACCTCCTCTTCCCTCTGGGCCGCAAAGTCGTAGTACCCGCTATCAAGAAGCTCCTGACCGTTGTTCATCTTGTCGACCAGACGGTCGGACCGGATGGCGTTGGCGGCGCCACGGATTTGCCGCGCTGTCTCCTGGCTCGAAGGAGTGCCCTGTAAGGCGTCGAGTCCGTCCTGAAGATCCCGTAAGTCCTCGACAGCTTCGACTTTCTGTTCAGTGATTTGCGCCGCTCTACGCGCGGTGTCGTTGTCAGGATCGGCAGCCAGGCGCTCGGTCTGATCCGAAATTTGCCGCTGATCGTCGGCCAGATCTCCAGCCTGACGCTGCAGGTTCGCCAGCCGCTCCTCCAGAGTGCCCCCCTGGGCGCCCGAGAGCAGGTTTTCAGCACGCTGGAGTTCTTCCATCGCCTCTTCTGAAGCCTGCTGTTGCTGTTGGCTCGTGCCGTTCTGAGCCTGCCGCATGTTGCGCGCAGCCTGTTCCAGGGCCCGGCCTACTTCGGCCATCTGCGGATCGTTGTTTTCGCGGGAGAGCCGGTCCAGTTGACGTGCCAGCCGCTCTGTTTCCCGCCGGATCTCGTCGGCCGTCATCTGCTGACTGCCACCCCCTCCTCCGTTGCCGGAAAGGGCCTGCTGACGCTGCTGCTCCATCATCCGCTGCCGGCGCTCGGCCAGTTCCTTGAGTTTTTCAAGGGCTTCATCCATTTCCTGGCTGCCACCCTGGGAACCTTCATCGCGCTCCAGCGTTTCGTACTGATTCGTGTTCTGATCCAGTTCGAGGTCGAAAAGGTCGGCCAGATCTTCGGCGTTCTGGGCACCTCCACCGCCTCCGCCACCGCCGCCTCCCATCGTGACTTGAACCTGATTGAACAGGGCTTCGGCACGCATCAGGTATTGGAGTGACTTCTGCTCGAAGGGTTGCGCCTCTTTCAGGTTCTCGTCGCTCAACTGCTGGGCAGCCGGACCCATCTGTTCCAGTGCCAGCTCGAGATTCGCGGTCAACTGACCAATCTGCTCGTCCATAGCCAACCCGCGCGCCGTGAGACGTCCCATCAGCGTCTGGGTCTGTTCGGCAAGTGTGCTCTGGTTTTCGGCTACGGCCTGGATATTGTCGGAGTACTCTCCCGCACCATAACTCTCTTCGTCACGGATGAGTCTGAACGTCGCAGCAATAATTTCCTTCTGGCGGTTGGACAACGCGGCAGCAGAATCATCACCGCCGCCTCCACCACCACCACCGCCGCCGCCCTGCTGGCCCTGGAAATACTCCATGCCAAAGGGACGGACTTCAATGAAGTAGATGTCGGTCAGGACTTCATTTGACGGCCGGTTCGAATCCACTGCCTTGCCGTAATACGTAATGAAATCACCTGGCTGAATTTCGTACTCCTCCAGGAAGAACGTGTAACTGCCCGATATCTCTTTGGGCGCGGTGCCGTTATTGGCGAACAAATCGATGCTCTGTTCCTCCCCGCCGTTCACAGCAAAAATGATGTCAAGCGTTTCGATACCCAGATCGTCCTCGGCCTCCAGTTCCGTGAAGATTTCTTCGACCGTGGACGCCCTGTAGTCACGCCCCGGCTCGGTAAACTGGACGAGGGGTTTCTGATCATCGAGCGCTTCCATTGCATACTCAGACAGGCTCAGATACTCCGCACCGGCCGTATTCTCCAGTTCAACCCGGAACGTTGTCGTACGGTCGACAATAAGCTCGGTGGTCGCAATCTGTCCTTCTCCAGGTGTGAGGTCCACTTCTACACCGTCCGCAAAAATGAGACGACCACTCCTCAATTCCTGGCTCGCATGGACCGTAACCTCTACGCGTGTCCCCCTTAAAGCAACGATGTCGAGCGCGTCTTGTTCAGTGCGGGCACTGAGGCGCGTGTATGCGGGATAGTTGTAGGTGTAGTCGATGCTCTCCACCCGAGGCAGGTCGGCAACCGAGATCACGAATTCGGCTGACTGAAAGCCTCCAGCCTGCACGTAATAGCGGACGGGTTCCTGCAGGTTGAACAGAAGCCGACGGAAGGTCGGGACAATCTCAGGTGCAACATCCATCGTGGAGATTTCCCACTGCGAACTGTTGTCGTAACGCAGATGAACTTCCGCACGCTCGGGGTCAAAGCCGAGGGCAATCGCTTCGAGAACCACATCGCTCCCCCGGGGAACAGTCGTATCTCCAGGAGTCACCTCAATCGAGTAGTCTGGACCTGGTGGAGGTTCGATGAAACCGGCGAACAGCCGGGCGCTGCCGTACGGGAAGAAAGTCCCGGCGAAATACAGTGAGATGATCAGAGCCAGTGCAAAGACTACTGTCAACGATGCAAGAACATTGAATTTGTTCCGGTTGACGAGGTCATCAAAGCGGATACGCCGGGTCGCCTCTACGGCATCGCGAATCAACAGAAAACGGAACGGTCCCCTGTCGGAATCGGGTTTGTTCACGACTTCGACCGCACTCACCAGGCGGTCCTCAAGCCCGGGATTCTTTTCTTCGACGAAACGAGCCAACTGCACGTCATCAGGCTTTCGGCCGAGCGGAAGAATCAGCATCTTCACCGCCGTTCCGATAAGCGTTCCGAGGAGCGCAAAGCGCAACACAACGACGACCCACGCAGGTATCCCGGTGGACTCAGCGATACTCATGCTCACGACGAGCGCAGCAATGCCGACTCCCAGGACCCAGGCCAGCCCCTTGAACCAGACGAACTGATTCCATCGGTGGCGGACTCTTCGGATTCTTCGTGACAGTTCTCGTCTCGGTTCCATTACGGCTCCTTCTATTTAAGGTCCGACGTCGCTATTACTCTCCATGCCACAGACACTCAGGAGGTTTCGTTGGCAGCAGGAGATCGCTGGCTCACGGTTTCAGTGACACGGTTCCCTACGTAAATTTCACCTATTCCCAACAAAAGTGCAAACAAGAAAAGGTACCACCACAGATTCTGGCGTTCGGCGTAGTCGTTCCCATCGACCTCGGCAAGCAAAGCTCCCCGACTCACCTCACCTTCCAGACGTTGTACGCTGGCCATCAAATCGTCTGGAAACATACGCTCCAAAAGGCTTTCACTCGCCGGCGCATTCACGGCTATGCGGGTCGTTTCCGGTCCAACGCGGAGTTCATGAAATCCGGCCAGATCGGGAGTAAAAAACCTCCGACCCGTCGTGGACGTTTCCGCCAGGGTAATCCGGTCGCCGTTGGGATCGATCAGCGCGACGTCTTCCTGCTCTCCAACAACTACAGGGACGGCCTCACCCAACTGGTACCAGGCACTGCTGTCGCTGTAACGCGCCAGATACCGGACCATTTCATGAACGAGGGGCAGGAACGACACGTTCAGGGGGAGGTCGTTCCATACGTTGTCAACCGGTGAGCCGACGACCAGCAATCCGGGATCCTCTACACTCGAATCCACGATAGCCGACGACCCGTCTTCAAACTGGGCCGCGACCACCGCGCCCTCTTTCGGTTCGATCTGGGAAAAAGCGAAGAACCGGGCCGAGTTGAGCGTCAAACGGGCACCTTCCTCCAGGGGAGAAAAGACGTCGTGGCTTCTCTCGTAATCGGTCAGCGAATAGAACGCCTGATCTCGATCACTTTCGACAAAAATCTTTGGCCCCAGAGTTACCGGCATCGAAGCGTATGTGTTCCACCAATCGACGTTCGCGTTCTCTCCGAGAAAAACGAGTTGTCCCTGACCTTCGGTCCGGCGCAACTCGTCGAGCTTGTCGGTCACTGCATCCGACAACTGAGGCACGTCGTTGATAATGATGACCTCAAAATTCTCGAGTTCGGCAGGCGTTACGCTGTTCGCCTGGCGAATCTCGATTTCAAACGGAAGATCAGGCGCCGAATTAAAGGCCTGCTCCAGGAAGAAGCTCTGCTCGGAACGGCCGGCGTCAGCGATGAGCACGCGCAGACGGTCCCGTCGGAGAATCACAAATCGAAAATTGTTGTCACTGGCCAGCTGGTCGGGATCTTCGATCTCGACGCGTCCCCGCGAATACCCCATCGGGAGATCAAAACCTGTAAATTCGGCCAGTACGGACGAATCCGCGGGAATCGCCACATCCCTGCGATCAACGACGCGATCGTCGATTTCCAGAACGACGCTGACGGTTGCTGGCCTGGCCAGATCATGGTTATTGACTCGAGCCATCAGCTGCCCTTCGTACGTCCGGGAGAAAACCGTGGAGTCCACACCCACGCTGTCTATACCGACGTTGTCTGGATTCTCGACCCCAAGATCGACCAATTCGGTCCTCACATCCGCATCTATGACGCTCTCACGTGATGTCCGGTTCCAACCGTTCCGCTGAAAGTCCGATATGACGACCAACTCACGGTCGAACCCGGCCAATTGCGCCAGGACCCGATCGGCCAGAGTAAACGCCTCATAGTAGCTGGTCCGGTTGGACGTCGGCTCCAGGGCATCCACCAACGCCCTCAGCTCGACCGGATCATCGGTGGCACTTGCCAGCAGCGTAGCGCGGTCGCTGAAGGACACGATTGCCGCAGGCTCTCCCGGTGCGAGGGCGTTGATCCGGTTGATGGCCTCGTCTTTCATGCGCTCGAAATTGGTCCCGTAGGTCATGCTGTAGGAATTGTCCAGCAACAGGACGACGGCTTGATCCCCGCTCTCGGGAACAAGAGCGTCATCAGAACGCACAAGGTAGGGACGCGCGAACGCGCCGACGAGAAACGCGATCAGCAACAATCGCATCGCCATCAGCAACAGGTTCCTCAATTTTTGTTGACGAATCGCCTTCTTGGGAATTCGAAGCAGAAACATCAACGAACTGAAGCGAACAATTTCGGACTTGTCCCTCTTGACCAGGTGGACAAGGATCGGAACTGCCAGAACAAGCGAACCGATGAAAAATAAGGGGTTCAAAAACGACATATTGTTCCTACTATCAACTCTTCGTCTTAGCCCTGCGGGCCAGATACGAAAACAGTCCAACGTCCAACGGCTTGCTGCTGTTTATCAAGGTGTAGTCCACACCCAGGGCAGCGAATTCCTTTTCGAGGGCCGCCACGTGCCCCTGGATCAGTTGGAGATACTCCTTCCTCAAGTATTGCGGAATGACATTCAACTTCTTAGTAGTTTCCAGATCTTCGAATTCGGTCATCGTGTCGAACGGGAAGTTCAGTTCAAAATCGTCCAAAATGTGAAAGATGATGACGTCGTTGCCCTTTGCCCGAAGATGTTTCACGCTGGCGACGATGTTCTCTACTTCGTCATAGAAGTCGGAAACGATGACGACCATGCCACGCCGCTTCAAGAACTCCGACATGTAGTCCAGCGGTTTTCGAAACTCGGTCACCTTGCTGGCTTCTACCCGATCGATCTCTGCCAGAAGACTGAACAGTTGGCCGTTCCTCCGCCCTGCCGGAATGTGTCCCGTTACTTCCTCATCGAAAGTTACCAGGCCCACTCCGTCCCGCTGGTGATAGGCGAAGTAGATGAGTGACGCCGTCAGAAACTTGGCGTAGTCCATCTTGGTCACTTCCCCGGATCCGTAAGCCATGGAACCGCTCGAATCCATCAGGAAATGGACGTGGGTGTTGGTTTCCCCTTCAAAAAGTTTTACGAACAACCGGTCCAGGCGCCCAAAGGCCTTCCAGTCGATCCGCCGGATCTCATCTCCGGGTTGATATTGGCGATACTCCGCGAAATCGACACTGAAACCCAGAAACGGAGACTTATGCAGACCCTGCACGAAGCCTTCAACGACCGTGCGTGCCAGTAACTCCAGGTTCTGGATCTTCGTCAGAACGGTCGGATCGATAAAGCGATTGACCGGTCCAGGTGCTACTGCTGTACTCATGGTTATTTAGGTTTCAGCTATCGGCTCAGCCGAAGGCCAGTGGCCGAGGGCTAACCAACCTCACTCTTTCATGCCAGACTCAGGAACCGGCACCGCTTCGAGCAGCTGGCGCACAATATCTTCAGTCGTGATCCCTTCCGACTCCGCATGGAAATTCGTAATGATGCGGTGGCGGAAGACCGGATACGCCAATGTCTGGATATCTTCAACGGCCACGTTGTAACGCCCGTTGATCAGGGCCAGGGCCTTGCTGCCGAGAATCAAGAACTGCGAGGCACGGAGACTTGCGCCGTAATTGACATATTTCTTGATGAAATCCGGGATGTCGTCTTCACCCTTAGGGCGACTCATTCGCGCCAGTTGCACCGCGTACTTCATCAAGGGCTCGGCAACCGGCATTTTCCTCACAAGGCGTTGGAACTCGAGAATTTCAGGACCGCCGATCGTCTTCTCGAACGTTACTTCCCGCAGCGATGTTGTCTGGTTGACAACCTGGATTTCATCGGACTCGCTGAGGTAGTCAATGATGATGTTGAACATGAAACGGTCTAACTGCGCTTCCGGCAGCGGATAAGTCCCTTCCAGCTCGATGGGGTTCTGAGTTGCCAGAACATAAAACGGTTGATCCAATACGTAAGTCTGGCCTTCAACCGTTACCGACCTTTCCTGCATGGCCTCCAGCAACGCAGACTGCGTCTTGGGAGGCGTCCTGTTGATTTCGTCCGCCAGGATGATGTTCGCGAAGATCGGGCCCTTAACGAAGACACGCTCACGACGACCGGTCGCCCGGTCTTCTTCGATCATCTCCGTCCCGGTGATATCGGCCGGCATCAGGTCGGGTGTGAACTGGATCCGGTTGAAATCCAGATGCAACACCTGCGCCACGGTCTGGATCAGGAGTGTCTTGGCCAAACCGGGCACCCCGGTAATCATCGAGTTTGCCCCGGTAAGCAGCGACACCAGTACCTGGTCCACCGCTTCCTTCTGCCCGACAATGATCTTTCGGACCTCCTTATCGATTGCAGCGATGTCGGAATGAAACTTCTCTACCGTTTCGAGTTCTTGTTTTTCTTCAACGCTTGACATTCAATTACCTCACTATCCTCAGTAACAACTCCTGCGCAGCTTCGAAAGACGGTGCAATTTCCAAACATCGCAAGATGCTTCGACGCGCCTCTGCCACCTGGCCTGCGCCATATTGCGCAGAGGCGAGATTAAAATAAGTATTTGCCAGATCCGGGACGTCCAGCGCCAGCAACACTTCGTATTCCCGAGCTGCAACAGCAAAATCCTCATCGTCCAGCGATACCTGACCCAACTCCCGGTGACCTTCCAGATCCATCGGGTGAATGTACATGGCCCGGGTGAGAATGTCGGCGGCACCTTCGGTGTCACCCGTTTCCCGCATCAATCCAGCCAACTGCAAGTAGGTGCCATAGGCGTACTCGGAAAGCGCCGCAAACCGGCTGAGTGTCTCGATCGCCCCAGCGTTATCGCCCATCTGGATATACACCTCGGCAAGCAGTTCGTAGGGATTCTGCTGCGCCGTGTATTCCGGATATAGCTCGATCGCCCGGGTCAGAGCCCCGACGGCATCACCCAGATTTCCGGCCTCGAACGCCGCAAAGCCCTCTTGGGTCAGATTCCGGAACTGTTCGACATCTATGAAAGCAACCTTAGCCCTCACCCAACCCGCAAACTCTCTGTCGAAAACCCCGAGACCGACACCCAGCGCTGCTTCAAACACTTCCTCCGTATTTCGACCATCCTTGTACGCGGCGAGCATCTCGAGAATCGCATCGAAGCCGTAGGTTTCATCGATGTAGTCGCAGACCAGGGACGCCTGATAATAGGAAAGGATGACCTGACCCGGATTCGTCGGGCGCACAAATCCGTTGTTCAAATCCGCAATCGGCAGAAACTGATCGTCGTTGATCGCCGACAGGTAGTCGATCTGTAGATCGTCGCCCCAGCCAGGTACGGCTTTCCTCTCCTCGTAGACGGAAAGGCCTTCTGAAAACCACCGGGGGATCTTGTGGTCGGTCGTTCCCAGCGTGATGACATGAGCAAACTCGTGCCAGAGCGTCCCGCCCCAATTGAACTCTTCCGGAGGCCTTGCCGATGGAGAGTCCATCACGACAACTTTTCCAAACGCAACTCCGAGCGCACCCAGTCCCGGCAGACCGAGCGTTCGCACCGCGAAGTCCTCGTGGTCGGGGAACATCTCGAACGTAATCGGGGGTTCGGGCTCGTAACGGTATTTTGTGCTGAGAGTGTCCCAGGCCTCTTCCAGTAGTTCAGTAACGTATGGTGCCAGTGCCGCGCTCTCTTCCTTGTGCAGCTTGATCTCGAAGTGCTCGGTCTCGAAGCGATCGAAGTTCGTAAAGCTGTCGAGCAACGTAAGGGTGTTGACCGTCCAGACGTTAAACGCGTCCCCTTCATAAGCGGCTTCGAGTGCGGCAGTCCCTTCGGCCTCTTCTCCAATGCGGAGCAGATTGATTCCGAGCAGGCTCATCGCCTTCCAGTCTCTCGGATTCAGTTCGAGTGCCTGCCGGGCAAATTCCACGGCCTGCTGATACAGCCGAACCGACACACACAACTCGCCCAGCGTGTAATACATTTCGCTGTAGCCTGGATTGGTCTGAAGCACCTCGGCGACATATCCTTCGAACTCGGCTTCGTCTCCCCTCAGATAGCTCGTCGCAGCCAGCAGAGAAAGCGCCTCGGCCGATCGCGGGTTGATCTCCACTGCCCGGGCAGTCTCTTCGTCGGCATCATCGTACTGTTCAGCATCAATACGCTGCCGCGCCCGCAGCAGGTAGCCCTCGATGAGGTTGGGATTGACCTCGAGCGCGCGGTCGAGCGAGGCCTGGCTGCGCTCGGGGTCGTCGTCAGCCAGAACTATCGCAATGCCCAGGTGAGCCAGAGGCATGTTCGGATCGATACCAAGAGCGTCCTGGTAGCTGGCAACAGCTTCCGGGTCGTTGTATTTCTCGGCGAGCAGGTCGCCCCACGCCAGGAACGACTCGGCATCCCTCGGATTCGCCTGCGTTACGATCCGGAACGCATCGTTGGCATCGTGGAAAAACTCCAGGGCCCACATCGCCCGAGCGACATAGACCAGTTCGTCATTGCGTCCGATGAAACCGTTCTCGAAGCGCTGGATCAGATTGTTGTATATCTGGTTGGCCTCGTCGCGGCGTCCCAGATCGACGAGTAATCCGGCCTTTTCATTCTGCGCCGCCGTACCAACGTCGGCAAAGTTGAGAATCCCTTCCACGTGTTCAAGGGCCCGCTCGTAGTCCCCCACGAGCCGGTTGGCCCGTGCGGCTCCCAGACGTATCGGGCCTGCATTGGGGTTGGCTTCGGAGAGCTCCTCGAACTGCTCGAGGGCCATTTCGTACTCGCCCTGCCGGACCCAGGCGTAATACAAACTGTCGACAACGTCCGAGGCCATACTGCCGGACTCGACCATTGATTCGAGGCCACCCACGGCCTCGCGATATTCCCCGCGGCGTGCGCGTTCCATGGGTCCGGCGTTGTCGGACTGGCCCAGGGCTCCGCAACTGGTGACGAGCAATGGAATCAGTACCCGAAGGAAGACGAAGGATCCGTGATTTCTCAAATCTGTCATTAGTTAGGCCCCGCCGGCTCAGGCTCCGACTCCCCAATGCTGGCTTCCCGCGCCCGGGCTTCCTGGTTTTTCAAGGCAAGTTCGATCAACAGTTCTTCCATCCAGCCTTCGTACTCTTCGCGAGGCATGGTGTCGGAAATCAAACGCAGGGCTTCAATGTCGGATTCGAGCTGGTTCCTCTCTTCCAGCAATGTTCGCAATACGGGGTCGGCCACATCGATCCCGGTCTCGGCGTTGAAATGAATCAACCGGGCGAGAGCGGGCATTTCGTCGGGATCGACTCCCGTTTTTTCTCTTCCGTTGTCTGAGATCTGCGGGTGTTCGGTGGCCAGCCTGTTCTGTTCCTCGTAGAAGCGTTCCACTGCGAGCGTCGCGTAGCGAAAGACCTCCCACACCGACAGGCGTTCGTTCTTGTCTTCATCGCTGGCAACGTCAGCGAGCGCTTCGAGAAAATAGTCGTAGAAGATCGTGTCGTTGCGCTCGGTTCCCGTTCGCGTCGCAGTTACGATCACACGACCCTGGGCGGCAAAGGGTTCAATGGCAGCACCGCTGGAGTTGGTTGCGTTCACGATGACGGATCGACCGGCGTCAATGGAGGAAAGCAGATCGTTGTAATCCGCTGCCGTGAGGTCGGCTCCCATCGTGTTGAACTTGTACTCTCTGCCGTCAAAGCTTCCGTGGCCGATGAAGAACAGAAAGAAAGTGTCGTCGGCAGTAAGTCGCCCTCCCAGGTCGGCGAACGTACTGCGAATATCGTCTGCTCTCGCTTCCCGGTTCTGGAGGACGATCACGTTCTGTTCATCGAATCCGAACGTCTCGATCATCGCGGTCCGCGTCGCCTCCGCCCATTCCGAAAAACGCGTCTCGTGAACGGGGCTTCCGGGGACTCCCCCGAGAATCAGCGCTGCCGAGTCGGCCCAGGCCGCGCCCGGAATCAGGAGCACTCCGGTAAGGACGATCCCGCAGATCATCAAACTCCGGCGAACCATCAAGCCAACCCTTTCTGCTTGCGCCAGAACCATTCGCCTCCGAGGAGCGCGGTCAGCAACAGAAACAACACGGGAACGTCCCAAAGCTCACGTTGTTCAATGATCGAGGACTCACCGTCTATATAGACGGCGTCGTTTGGAAGGTTTCCAAGAGCCGACAGCGGGTAGTAGCGCCCCCCTGAATCCTCAGCCACGGATTGGAGAAAACGACTGTCCAGGGCCGCATCGTAAAACTCGACCGGACGGTCACGCACCTGGAACGTACTCTCGTAACTACCGATGTCTTCGCCGGCGAAACTGGCATCGACTTCGACCGTGTAGATGCCCGGCGTACTCCCCGACATCAACGCCTGATAGGTGCCATCCTGAAGCCCGGTCCACTCGAAGCGTACCGGTTGGGAATTCCCTTCGGGATCGATCACGCGCCCGACAACGTCGGCGTTATTCATCCGTTCGAAACTGGCATCGGATATATCCGCAAACAGCCGGACAGATTCGCCCGGCACGTAGCTGTCTCTTTCCGAGTTCGCCATGACAGGATCCGGGGAGTCGGTGACCAGCCAACGCAATATCTGGCGCCAGAACATCTCATGGGTCATGTCCTCGTGATCCATCTCCATCTGCCAGCGCCAACTGCTCGACGAAGTGAACGCCATTGCACGGCCCCGACCGTATCGTTGGTATGCCAGCAACACCGGACGGTCACGCCCTCCCGATTCCAACTCGGCATTGGCCAGAACGATCGCTCCGACCTTCGCTTCGTCGACACGGTTGTATTCGGTCAACGGCGGGAGCGCGTCCCACTCGCTTATGTTTTCGTCCTCGGCAGGGTTCAGATTCATCAGAGGATGAGAACGTCCGTAATCGGACACCTGGACAGCCATATTTTCGACGACGAAATCCGATTCGCCATCGCTGAGCCGGACCGGCAGGATATCTGCGATCGGCGTGTTCTGATAGCGTCCTTCACTGAAGGAATTCCGCCCACCCAGCATCATGAAGCCACCGCCACGCTCACTGACAAAATCGACGATCATCTCCAATTGATCCTGTGTAAAGAAAGTCGATTCGATGCTGCCAAGGATCAGACCCTTGTACTGGAACAGCTCTTCCCGGGTCGTCGGGAAACCATCGGCCAACGTCTCTTCGTCCTCGATGCCCTGGCGGTAGAACTTGTTGGGAGACGTCCGGAGCAGGGTGACCACGTGGACGTTCGGATCGTCCTCGAGGGCACGCCGGAGGAAGCGGTACTCCCAACGCGGTTCTCCTTCAACGTAGAGGATCTGGGGCTGCTCGTTGCGAACCTCGATGAGCGTGCTGAGCGCATTGTTCTCTTCGATGCGATCATCCGGCGCTTCGATTGAAAACTCGAAAACCCTCGAGCCTTCGTTCGTGACAGGCAGGTCAACAGATGTTTCTCCGATCTGTCCGTCGCGGGGAAGGCGGACCTCTTCAGACTTGAGGAGTACGCCATTCTCCCGGACCTGCAAGGTCGCAGTACGCCCGGCGAGGCCTTCGCTTCGGTACGAAACCTCGGCGACAGCCGTCGAGTCGCTGAGGCTGTCCCTGGGAGTTGTCGCCTGGACGATCTCAACGTCACGCTCGATCGCGTCCTCGCCCACTCCAACCGTGTAAATCGGAATACCTCGCGACTGAATACGGGAAAGGGATTCGGTCCATTCCTCGGAAGAATTGTCGACGCCATCGGTGATCAGAACGATGCCGGAGAGAGGGACCGTTCCCAACTCCTGATAGAGCAACTCCATCGCGCTCTCCATGCGGGTTCGATTTCCGTTGAACGTCATTCGGTCCAGATCGTCTATGCGTTCTGCTTCCTGATCGAAACGGTAGACGCGGAGACGAAACCTCTCGGCCAGATTCGCAAAGAACTCACTGGATTCCAGTTCGGCCATCATCAGATCGGCGCGGCTGTCCTGGCCGTTGTCCTGGATCTGCATACTCTCGGAGTTGTCGATGACCACGGCGAGGTAGGACTCCTGTGGCAGCACCGTAGAGATGTTCAGGACCGGGCGCATCAGGATGAAGATGAGAACGATGAAGGTGCCTGCCCGAAGCGCAACCATCCCCCAGGACGCAAACGAAGAGGGTGGGGTCTGAAGCGTCCGGTACAGAAAATAGGCACCGACGAGGGCAGCGATAACGAACAGGGCAAAGAAAGCCCGGTTGTCCAGAAGCTGAAACCCTAACGTGCCTCTTTCATAGACAATCGGCTGATATTTGAAGAAAGTTTCAAACCAAGTCATCGATGTCACTCACCCTTGCTTCGTCTGCTGAGAAGTTGAATTAGAACTCGATCGGCCACTAGTGTGTCATCGAATAAACGATGAAGTTCAGTCCCATTCGATACGCCATCCCTGAAAACTCATGGGGATAACACGGTTGATCCGCCCACTCCCAGGCGTCCCCCAGATCCGTGTTGTAATTGATCACCATCATCGGTCGACGCTGGTCGTCGAAGATCGCAAGCGCGTATGGAGTAAAACCGTCCTGCTCATGCGTCTGGTAACGCCCGCAACCGTTCCTTACGTTCGGCACCTGAAGAATCTCTCCGATGTCGTAAAAGGAATGAAATATCTCGTGCGACATTTCGAGTTGCTCGATCTCCCTGTCCGGAAAAATCATCTTGGCCTGGCGGTTGAAACTCTGGAATTCATACGTTCCCCAGAAGTCATCCACCACTAGAAACCCGCCACGCTCCATGTATTCCCGCAACCGGTCGGCCTCCGGTTGGGTCAGCTCCATGTACCCAACCTCCACGGCATAGAGAAACGGATAGCTGAACAGGTTCGGATCCATGATCGGAATCGCAACGTCTTTCTCCAGTACGATCCGGACGTTCGAAAGCCGGTCGATGCCGAACATGAACTGCTTATCCGCCTTGGGCCAGTCCGTCCGCCAGGAACTCCCGCGACGGAAGAAACCACCCAGACCTGACCCGTACACAAGACGGGCAAAAACGAACTCCGAACCATCAGCCACGGTGTCACCAATGATCTGCGCTCGAGGCAACACCTCGGAGGAGAGCAGTAAGACCAGACAGATGACCGGAATCAGTCGCTTCATATCCGATTCAACGCACCTTCACCCAATGGGCCGGAACGCGTTCATTTTAACCGCAAACCTGCTCAAACAGAAGCCCTTACACCTACAGTACGTCCCGGAAACGGCATATTTTACAAAATCCGGTGATGAGAGTTCGATTCGACGTCGGGAGCGGGCTCGGGTCAGGCGGCTGGAGGCTCGGGCGGGCGCTGCCCCCCAACCCGACGCAACTCGAAAAAGTTGATCAATCCATGAGCCAACGCGACCGCAAGCAGGCTTCCGGTAGACTGATAGACAAGGCCGAAAACGAATCCCATGGCAATGGCAATGATCGTCCAGGGAATGAGACGGCGGTTCATCGGATAGTGGAGCAATCCGAAGGTCAGGCTCGTAACCCACAGCCCGAATGCGGGTTGCATGATCGCTCTAAAGAACGTTTCTTCGGCGATCCCGCTCGCGACTGCCAGGAGGAAGATTCCTCCCAGATCCAATGGAGCCAGGAGGAAGCGAAATTCAGCTTCAAGTCGCCGGGCCCATTCGAAGGTTCCTCCCAGCGCCCGGCCACCAGAAAGCACTGCGATTGCGAGCAGAACCCCGATCAGGACGTTCGTTCCAGTTCGAGGCCAGCCGGGAAAAGCGAACATCGACACGAGCCGCCCCTGCCAAAACGCCAAGGCCAGGGACATGGCGAAAAGAATCGCGTACCCGATAAGAGAGGCGCGAACGATCGATAATGGGCCTCTCACCGGTTGTCTGTCAGATGGCTATCGGACGGATTCGGGTTCTGATCGTCCCCCGGCCATTCGAATTCGACGCCCAGTTCCTCGAACGCCTGCCTGAGACCTGGGGAGGAGGCAAATCGATGGGCCTGCATCCCGAGCTCGCGACCCGCTGCGACGTTCTCTTCCCTGTCGTCGATAAAAAGGACTGTCTCGGGACTGTGCCCACCCGCCTCGATGGCCGCATGGAATATCTTCGGATCCGGTTTCAAGGCACCCACCTGGTAGGAAAGAACGTGGTGGGTGAACCAGTCAAAAACATCGTAGTTGCGGCGGATGTGGTCTGCGTGTGCCTCGTTTGTGTTCGATATCAGGGTCATCGCGTAACGACTCGCCAGGCCGGATAAGAGACCCGACGGTAGGATCTGTACCGGGTCGAAGACTTCAGACCACACACGGCAAAACTGGGCATATCCCATCCGGAGAGCGCCTTCTGCGGCGAGGAACGCGTGAAACTCCTGGGTCGAAAGTTCTCCCCGTTCGTAACGACGAATCCATCCCGTGTCCCAGAGCACACCAAGGAATTCATCGTTATCGAGGTCGGATTCCGAAGCCAGTATCGATTCGCATTCGGTCATGTCGAAATCCACGATGACACGGCCGAGGTCAAACAGAATGGCTTCGATTCCCATCTTCAAATGTTAACACCTGAACTGTAAGTGCAGTCTATGACCGCACGGCTCGATCGTGCGCTCCGAGAACTTACCTACAGGGCCCGCATGTATACTGGAACTCGTGACACACGTGAGTCAGTTTGGAGGCGATGACCCACTGACAGGACGGCGACGTCAGTCACCGGGCGAATCCACGGGTCGGGAGTCGGATTATTTCGACTGGCTGTCGAAGAACCAGATTCCAGTCGTCGTAAAGCTTGTGGACGATGAAGAAGTGCGGGGATGGATCGAATACTACGACCGGGACATGGTCCGACTGACCCGTGACAGAGACACAAACCTCTTTATCTACAAAGAACGCGTTAAATATATCTACGAAGATTGGGCCAGAGCGCAACGCCGGCGCCAGCCAGCTAATACCTAGGAGTCTGCGCGGCAGAAGAAACTCGGTACTCCATGTCGATGCTAAGTGCTGCGCACACACACTATGCTGTGGTCACAATGACCCAAAATCGTTCTGCCGCGCAGACTCCTAGTGGCCTGTACCAGGCCAAGAAACCTCTTTCAATCTTTTGGGTAGTACGCGATCGCGATTGTAGTAGAACGGCGTTCTAAAGCTTGACTCGGAGATAGCTCTTATACCAACATATGTTTGGTGAAAGAATTAACTGAGAGGCAAGCCGAGGTTCTCAGCTTCATCGAGGACCACACCGAGCGAAACGGGTTTCCCCCGTCGGTGCGGGACATCGGCGATCGATTCAGTTTGAATCCCGCCACGGTCCACGACCACATCAAGGCACTCGAGAGAAAGGGCCGTCTCCTCCGTCAGCCCAAACGGTCCCGGTCACTTGTTGTGGTCAAACCACAATCAACCGAAAGGGCGCATCCCACGCCGAATGAGATTCCGATCGTCGGAAGGGTCGCGGCGGGCGCTCCTATACTCGCCGAAGAGAACATCGAGGACGTCGTGCGCCTCCCCGACGGCTGGGCACCGGAAGGTGCCTTCCTGCTAAAAATCGAAGGCGACAGCATGCAGGACGCCCACATCCTCGATGGGGATTACGTCATGGTCCGCCCAGCAAAAACCGCTTCGAACGGTGAGATCGTCGTCGCCTTGATCGAAGACGAAGCCACGGTCAAACGTTTCTACCGGAAAAAGAATTCGGTGGAACTTCGGCCTGAAAATCCGGCGTATGAACCGATTCGGATTCAGGAATCGGAAGCAACCCGGTTCGGAATCGTCGGGAAGGTCATCGGCGTCTTCCGAGTCTAGACCGGCGGCTAAAGACTTGAGGACAGTCAGCGCAGAGGCGCTGGGTTCGCAGAGGACGCAGGAGGAAAAGATAAGATTTCTCTGCGTCTCTGCGTTAAACGAATCTGACGAGCCGATTTGCTTCCAGGTCAGGCCCGTCTCAACAGAACATAGACGGCGCCTCCACCTCCATCGACGAGTCGCGCAGAAGTATAGGCGATGACAAAACGTGCCAGCCTGCGGTGGCTGAGCCACTGCTGAACCCGTTTCTTCATCAACGGATTCTGCCCTTCAGAATGGCGTCCCCGCCCGTGGACGACACGGACCGAGCTGTAACCGGCGCGGACCGAAGCCTCTATGAACGTATCTAACGCTGGACGGGCCTGATCCAGGTTGAGGCCGTGGAGATCCAGATGGGCCTGTATCGAAAATCGGCCCGCACGCAGGTCGTCCAGGTAGACGCGCCCTGCCGGGTTTGCGACATGCTCTACGTATTCGCGCGTGTGCTCGGGCTCGAGGCGACCGCTCCTGCAGAATTCTTCCAAAGCCTTCAAGGCTTCTTCTTCATCCCGGCTCGGACGAATCGCTACGGGTTCAGTCTCGCGCAGGGGTCCCTGATTCCTATCGAACCGATGCACGTCGCGCATCGCAGCTTCGAATGCCTCAGCATCCGACTGGTGTGACGAGTTGTCCTCGAGGGTCGGACCGATGGCGGGTGGCGGGTTCCGAGGTTTCGGCGTGTTTTTGGGATTACGGGCCAGACGGATCCGTCCCTCTTTGACCCACTCTTCGAGAATGGCAAAAGGACGATGCATTTCGATTCCTCGTTCTGAGCTTCGTTAAATCCTTCTGCTAGTGACCAAACCGGTTCGTGATCGGCATCCGCCGATCCCGGCCAAAAGCGCGCGGTGTGATTTTCACGCCGGGCGCGGCCTGACGGCGCTTGTATTCACTGAAATCCACCAGACCCACAACGCGGCGGACTGTATCGGGGTCGAATCCCATATCGATCATTTCCCGAACGCTGTGGTCATTTTCGACGTACGCCTGGAGGATGGGATCCAATTCCTCATAAGGCGGCAGCGAGTCGGTGTCCTTCTGGTCCGGCCTCAGTTCAGCCGACGGCGGCTTGTCGATGATGGCACGAGGTATGCGTTCCGATCCCGCCGCCCGATTACAGTACTCGGAGAGGCTGAAGACAGTCGTCTTTGGGACATCCTTCAGAACAGCAAAGCCGCCCGCCATGTCACCGTAGAGCGTGCAGTAACCCACGCTGACCTCACTCTTGTTGCCCGTACTCAGCACCAGCCATCCAAACTTGTTCGACAGGGCCATCACGAGATTTCCACGAATCCGCGCCTGCAGGTTCTCCTCCGCAACGTCGGGCCCGCGGTCTTTGAACGACGGCTCCAGAACGGACGCATACGCTTCCATTACTTGTGAAATAGGAATCTTGATCAGTTCGATATCCAGATTTTTTCCGAGCGCTTTCGAATCCTCAACGCTGCCTTCGGAAGAAAACCGTGAGGGCATGATCACGCCGACAACGTTCTCGCTTCCCAGCGCGTCAACGGCTACGGTCGCTGTGAGAGCGGAGTCGATGCCTCCACTGAGGCCTATAACGACCTTCGAGAACTTGTTTTTGCAAACGTAATCGCGCGTCCCGACAACAAGCGCCCGATACACCTCGGCATCGTCTTCGAGAGGTTCTGGAATTTCTTGTTCGGGTAGGGGTTTCTTATCAGCGCTGGGAGCGGCCACAGAAACCACTGGTCCACTCCGGGAATCCCCGCCCTGCCGGTGCCGTGGATCTCGAAGACGTCGGCGAAAGACAGCATCCAGATCCAGATCGACCACGATCAACTCTTCTTCGAACTGACGGCCACGGGCCAGAATGACGCCGTTTTCATCGAACACGAGACTATCGCCGTCAAAAACGAGTTCGTCCTGCCCGCCCACCATATTGTTGTAAGCCACGATGGCCGTATTGTCCGTGGCCCGTGTCGAAAGCATGCGCTCCCGCCAGTGCCGCTTGCCGGCATGATAGGGAGACGAGGAAATGTTGATGAGTATTTCGGCGCCTCGGCCCATCGCCTGCTCAGCCACAGGGCCGTCCGGATACCAGATGTCTTCACAGATGCTGAGACCGCCGCGCACCTTTCCGATTTCAATCAACGTCGATAGCTTACCGACCTGAAAGTAGCGGAACTCATCAAACACGCCGTAATTGGGCAGATAAATCTTGTGGTAAACGCCCGCACTCTGACCATCCCTGAGGATCGCCGCCGCGTTGTAGATATCGTCCCGACGGTCGACGAATCCCACGATGGCGGTAATGTCTTTGACCTGGGCGGCCACCTCATCGAGAATCTCAAGGTTACGTTCTATGAAACGGGGTTTAAGAAGAAGGTCTTCGGGTGGGTAACCGGTCAGGGCGAGTTCTGGAAAAGTCACCAGGTCCGCTTCAAGATCCCGGGCCTTTCCGATCCAGTCGACGATCTTGGCCGCATTCCCTTCCAGATCGCCCACAACAGAGTCGATCTGCGCCATCGCCAGCCTCAGTTTCAACCCTGCTGCCATGATCGCAATCGTAACATGTGGCAAGAGTCCGGAACACGAACCACCGGCCCACGATCAAGGCCGGGGTCATGAAGAACCAACGCAAAGTGGTCGCAGATGGGAGAAATAAGATTCTCTGCGTCTCTGCGCCTCTGCGTTTTTCCTATTCGTTCTGAAAAGGAGGCTACGGGTCGTCGAAATCGTTGCCGGACTGGCTGAACCCATAGACCCTCATGACGTCCGGAAGACCTACGATGCCCTCCAGTCGCCGGGCATCCAGCCGACTCACAACCGGAAGCACATTGACACCGGCCTCGCCCATACGCTCGAGGGCAAGGTCTAAAACATGGTCGTCATGGAGATGAGCTCCTGCCTTCACGTGAGCCGCCTCAACCAACCTCTCTCCCGTTGCGTTTCGGAGCTGGTCGGAAGTTACCATTCCCACCAGTCCCCTCTTGTCCACCACCGGCCAGGCATCCCAGGAACTATTGCGAACCCGCACCCGGGCGTCGTCTAACGCCATATCGGCATCGAGAACGACGTTGGGTACGCGCATGGCCCGCCGGACACGCAGACGTCCCTGCCGGTGTTGTATAGCCGCTGCAGGCAGATGTATCCCGTCCTGTTCGGCAAGCGCTTCATAGATCGGCTTTCGTTGATAGCGGCGTGCGATGAAATAGCTGATCATGTTCGAAAGCATGAGGGGCACGATGATCGAGTAGTCGCGGGTCATCTCAAAGATCATGATCACCGAGGTAAACGGCACGCGAATAATGCCTGCAAATGCGGTACCCATCCCGACCAGAGCGTACGCCCCCGGACTGCCCGTAAAGTCGGGCAACAGGAAGTTGGCCGCGCTTCCGACCGTGCCTCCAAGCATCGCCCCAATGAACAGGCTGGGACCGAAAATCCCGCCCGCGTTTCCGGAACCGTAACAGGTAGCCGTCGCGATCAGCTTGAGCACCAGAAGCAAGGCCATGAACCATATCGTCATGGTTCCGTTCAGCGCCTCCCCGACCTGGCCATAACCGACACCCAGAACCTGCGGCACAAAGAATCCAAGCACGCCTACGGTCAGCCCGCCTGCGACAGGCTGAACCCATCGCGTCCGTTCGGGCATGTCGATGAACCGCTGACGGATCCTGAGCAGCATCCGAACAAACAGAATCGACACGAAGCCGCCAGCCACTCCGAGGATCGCGTAAAAACCCAGTTCTGAAAAGTGCACCAGCTCATAGTCGGGCACACTGAACAGAGCCTCGGCGCCCAACATCAGGTTCAGAACAATCCAGGCTGTGGCCGAACTCAACACAACCGAACCCAGGAGCGGCGCGTGGAGGTTTCCCATGACCTCTTCCAGGGAAAAAAGCACAGCGGCAATCGGAGTGTTGAACGCCGCGGCCAGAGCTGCCGACGCGCCCACTGGCACCAGAGCTTCAATCTTGTCGCGCTTGAGACCCAGGGCGCGCCCCATCACCGACGCGATACCCGATCCGACCATAACGGAGGGTCCTTCGCGACCAAGCGCCACTCCACTTGCCAGAGAACCTGCCGAGAGCCAGAACTTCCCGAGCACGGATCGCAGCGTGATCCGCCCTCCATGGACGGCGAGAGCGACTTTGGTCTGTGGAATACCGCTGCCCCGGGCATCGGGAAAAAATCGATATAAGAGAAAGCCGGTGACCAACGATCCGATAACTGGAATCAGAAGCCTTCTGAACTGCAGTTCCGTGCCAACGGGATACATCCGGGAACCCAGGTTCTCGGTAAGCAGAATGAACGCGACGATCGTCAGTCCGACTACAGCGCCGATCACCAGCGTCAGAAACATGAACAGCTGGTCTTCGCGATGCCGAATCTGGATCGCCAGCTTTCGCATCTGGACCCGAAGCGAAGCCTGCGCCTTCCACCAGCCATCAATTTTTTTGATCACCTTGGAAATCGGCATGTATTTCACGAACTTAGGAAGGAATCCCCAATAAATCGGGACAAGACCCTGTTTCCCCACGAGCTATAAGACAGCCCTTCATTGAGCTTTGGGGACCCCTCGAAGGGCAAGACGTAAACGGTGTCGGTGGCCCGGTCTCTTGAATCACGACATCCAACCTCAATCATTTTCTGACACTGACGCCTCGGCAAGCCTCGTTGTCCACCCGCCACCGGGGGACCGGTGCGGGTCCTCCAGGGACTTGTTTCTACGTTTCGGCATGCACAGGAGTGATGATTGCGGGGGTCGCCCCTCGTTCGGTCAGGATGACCGAATGAACGACCGAGCGAAATCCCTTTGGAGCCAAAAGCCTCCAACCTTCAAACCACCCCTCCACCTTCTGCTAAAGTTAACGACGTCTTCACAGAAGTCGTATGAAACTTATCTCAGTCAATGTAGCCCTTCCCCAAGTGGTCACCCACAGCGATCGCACCTTTACCACGGGGATTTTCAAGAAGCCCGTCTCGGGGCGAATACCAGTCCGGGATAACAATCTCGAAGGCGACGCTCAGGCCGATCTCTCTGTCCATGGGGGTCCGGAAAAGGCGGTTTACGCGTACCCATCGGAACACTACCCGTTCTGGGAAGAGCGCCTTCGGGTCAAACTCGATTGGGCTGCGTTTGGCGAGAACCTGACCACTCGAGGCCTATTGGAAAGCGACGTGTGTATCGGGGATAGATACCAAGTGGGCAGCGTCATTCTCAAAGTGACCCAGCCCCGCCTGCCCTGTTACAAACTGGCCGTGAAACTCGAGCGGGGGGACATCATCAAGCTCTTCCGCGAAAGCGGCCGGTCCGGCTTCTACTTTTCAGTGGTTCAGGAAGGTGATCTCGGCGTGGGCGATGCGATCAGGCGCCTCTGGAAATCCTCGCACGGGATCTCCATTGCGGACGTCAATCGACTGGAGCTCGAACCCGGGAATACAGAGCTCCTTGAAAGGGTCCTCAGCGTTCCCGATCTCAGTACGGCCCAGCGAAAACACCTCAAGCAACGACGGTCCAAGCCGTCTTAGGGACAACAGAGCCGGGGTCGATTCAAGACGCCCGACGTCTTAATGGACGCCCTAACTGATTAAGGCTTCCTGCTCGGCAACGAGCATCCGCCAGTAATCGGATGATTTCTCACGGGCCTCGTATCCGCAGTAATCGCAATTCCACATCTCGACGCGTTCGATGAGTTCGAAACCCCAGGGTTGACCACAACGAGTGCAGCGGGTCAGGTCAACGGTCGGGCGAGATCCGCCCCATTCCAGAGACCCGGGATAGTCCAACTCGAAATCCAGTACTTTCGTGTTTCCTCCGAACTCCGCACGGCCGGAATTCACCTCGAAACAAACCATCTGTTGGGAAGTGCATCCCGACGTGCACGCAGCCTCGCTGAACACCGGAACAGGTGCCCACGGGCCGACGGGCGCTTGAAAGACCGCGACAACTCCGTAAAGGATCCAGCCCACGACGGACAGATCAGGTCCAAAAGCCCTTGTTTTTCAGGAGTTAGGGTCAGGAGATCAGGCTGATCAGAAAGACAGTGGCGAGAGTGCCCAGTCCGATGAGACCGGCATAGGAATAGAACAGCATCGCCGGGCCCGGACGATACTCGGGAGGTACTGCCCCAGACGTGATTACTTTCAAGTTCAGGAAGCCAAGGACCGGACCCGTCAGGAAGGCAACGATCGTAACGAAGTCCACCATCTGGGTCAGATTACCTACAAAGAAATACACCACCATCACCGTCAGCGTCCCGACGACAAACATGGATATCCAGTAAGCGGGTGAAACTCCCCGATTCCGAGTGACATCCGGATTCTTCTCCCGAATGACCTGGATGATTCTATCGATCACGCGCGGGTATCCGTCAATTACCGTGAGCATCGTTGAAAACATCGCAGTGATCGCCGTAACAACGATGATCGGCTGCGTCCAGCCTCCCAGAGTACGGACATAGAGATCGATCAGCTGGGTTGAAAACACTGTCCCCGCATCGCTAAAAGCTTCCCCGGAGCGGTACATGACGGTGGCTCCGAGCATGAGAAACGCGAAGGCGAGAATACCGGTCCCCACGTACGCGATCATGAAATCCAGTCGCACTGTCCCGACGCTGGCGCGAACGCCGCTGGATTTATTCTTGGCCAGCGTCCAGAGCGAACTGTAGACCGAGATCGCAATGTCAGTAGGCATCCAACCCGCTAGGGCGAGGACAAAAGCCAACGGCACAGCGCTCGCCGCTGGTGGCACCGGCATGAAACTCGCTGTTGTAAAGTCCGCTCGCGGAATCACGACGAATGCGGCTATCAGAGTTGATACGGCCAACGACAAGAGCACGAGCTTGATAGCAAGATCTAAGGCCTTAAAACGACCGAACCACAACAGGGCGATGCAACCGCCGTAAAGGATAGCGGCAACAAGCGTCACCGAAGCGTCCGAACCCAGGGCATACAACACCAGGTACGCAGTAAAGAGAGCGATGGCGGCGTGAGTGATGACCACCGTTAACAGCACGACTGCAAAATACAGCCAGACCGCCCAGGATCCGATTCGCTGATAACCTTCGACGAGGCTCTCACCGGTCGCAGCGGCGTAGCGGGGACCGAATTCGAAGAAGGGATATTTCAGGATCAACGCAAACAGGATGACTCCGGCCATCGCAAAGCCGGCATCAGCTCCCGCTCGGGTCGACTGCACGAGATGAGACACACCGATGGCGCTTCCTGCCCAGAGCAAACCAGGCCCGAAGCTTCTGAGAAAGATCCGGATGCTGGATTCCGAACCCTCTACATCCACACCTGCCGGTCCGACGTTCGTGCTCATGGGAAGTGCAGTTTAACGGAGAATAAGCCAGACACCGCCCCACAACATCCCGATGCCTGAGACACGGGCAAAATCCAGAACACGGACGGTCTGACCGAAGAGACCGAAGTGATCGAACAGCGAGCTGCAGACAAACTGCGTAGCTACGACGATCACAAACGTCGACACCAGTCCGACGCGCGCTGCGGAAAAGGAGATGCCACCGATGATCAACAGGCCAAAAAAGCCGGCAGTGAACACGTACCACGGCAGACCGACTGCATCCGTAAGGCCACCACCCCGCCGTGACAGGATAACAAGGCCAATGAGCAGGAACCCCACACCGTAAGTAATGAACACACTCTCCAGTGTCCCCATCCGTCTATCCATCTGAGCCATGAAAACCGCCTGCAAGACGATGGAAATACCGACAGCGATCGGCATCAAGATCAAAAATATGGAACCCGACATGAGATTTCGTCCTTTCATCTATGCTCGCGTGAATGTCTCAATAATTTTTCGGTGCGCCTGAAACCGGCTGACCAGTTCTTCGGGCCGCGCAAGTTCGAAATCCTCGAAATCAAAACCCAGAGCCACACTGCATCCAACCAGTGAATAGCCTGATCGATCTTCAGGTGCAGCAGCAAACCAGGTCCCGGCTAGTACGATCATTGGGGATTCGGGCCATCTTCGAGTTCGGAGGCCAACCTGCGGGAAGCATATTCGCCCTCCGGATCGATCATATGGATCGTCACCGCCGCACCCGCATAATGGTGCCACATCTCATCGGACCGGATGCGATGGAACGCTGAAAAATCAGAACCTTCAAGGAGGTAATAGATTGCGGTCGATACGGATCTCGATCTGGAAAATCCCGGGCCGAGCTTCGAGGCGTCGACCTCGAGAGCACTCCGGTAGGATTCGCGATAGTGGCCGCCCTCAGGATGGGGTTGAAGGTTCAGGCATTCGATCCAATCGGCGGCAGCTTGCTTGAGCTCGTCGGTGGGCATCGTGACTGCGCAGGTAGTGCTAGACCTCTCCCGTGTACCTCATGATGAGCAACGTTATATCGTCCTCTTGCAGGGTTCCCAGCGAAAAGGCTGCTACGGCATCCAGGATGGAGCGCTGCATAGCCTCGGGCGAGGAGCCCCGGTTCGCTGACACTACCTCCGAAAGTCGATCCATGCCGAACGGCTCACCTTCCCTGTTCTCGGCCTCTTCAATTCCGTCGGTAAACATCACGAGGTAGTCTCCCGGCTCGAGTTTGACGGAACTGGGAGAGAAAACAGACTCCTCGAACAACCCGATCGGAAAAGATCCGGAATCGAATGGAGACTCTATCGTATCGCCCCGGACCAAAAGAGCCGACCGGTGTCCCGCGTTGATGACTTTCGCATTCCCACTCCTGTCGATGACACCGATGAGGGCCGTTGCATAGTGCTGAGGATCGGATCGTTTCCAGACATAGTCGTTGAACCGTCCTACGTGGCTCGCTGGATCAGACGTCAGAGTGATCCCGAAAAAGCCCCCCTGAATCATGGAGGCGAGAAGAGCTGCGGCCAGGCCTTTGCCAGTCACGTCGGCAATGATGAAAGCGAGGCGGCCCGGTTCCATTTCGACCAGATCGAAGTAGTCACCCCCTATTGGACGACAAGGTTCGTTGATTCCGGACGCTTCAAGAAAACCGTAGTTGCTCAGGCTCTCGGGGAGCAGACGGCGCTGGATCTGTCGCGCAATCTGTACGGCCCTGTACAGTTCGCGTTGACCACGCTCCCGCTGGGCCCGCCACACAGCGCCCACAACACGGGCCGCTTCGTTCCCCAGCGCCTCCCGGGCCGAAGCTGTCAGTTTCTCGAAAGCATCCGACTTCTGACTGTCCAGATACAGAACTCCGAGCAGCGTGCCGCCTTCGAGGTTCAGATAAAAATCCAGGAACTCCGGATCCGTTTCAGACAAAAGTGGAAGAGCCATGACGGAGAGCTGACCGGAGCCGGCAGTGGCTTCCACGACAACAACGGTTTCTGTCGATCGCGCCTTCTCGATTACGTCTTCATCGGGAGAAACGGCATCGAGGCCCAGGAAACCATTCCGGTCGCGAGCGAAGCGCGCCTTGAGTTCTTCCGGTGAATAGGTTTCCAGCAGCATCCCGCGATCGGCATCGGTGAAGTCGATGACGCGATCGACCATCGCGGCAAGGATCTCAGGAAAGGGGGTGTCCGTGGCCAGAAGCTGCTCTGTCTCTTCAAGGAAGTTCAAGTTGGAGAGTTTATCCATCACGCCTCCCGAGAGCCGGATCCACCATTCTACCCTTACCTAGGGAGGCTCAGGGTCTCGTCGTGCAGAGTCACTCGTCACCTCCCCCAGCGTGTGTCATACTCTCGGCTATGTTTTCCCTTAAACCTTTGGTCTTTGCCTGCCTGATTCTGAGCCTCGTCGCCGGTTGCACGGGCCAGCCGGTCGATGTCTCCGATCCTCGATCGATTCCGACGATCGACCCGCCGGCGGGTGCCGGTAGCGCCGAACCCAATCTGTCGATGGACTCCGCGGGGCGGGTCCTGTTGAGTTGGATCGAGCCGGGAGAAGAAGACCGGGACAGGCTGCGGTTTGCCGCTCTCGAACCGGGTGGTGTGGAATGGTCCAGTCCCGAAACGGTGGCTGAAGGGACCGACTGGTTTGTGAACTGGGCCGATTTTCCATCGTTGATCGCTTTGCCCGCGGGGCGCTTGGCGACACACTGGCTGGCGAAGACCGGTCCGGACACGTACGCGTACGCCGTGAATATCGCGTTGTCGGACGATGGCGGAAGAAACTGGAGCGATCCGATCACGCCCCACAGCGACGGAACCGAAACCGAGCATGGTTTTGTTTCCATGCTTCCCACTGCGGACGGGTCCGTGTCGGCGGTCTGGTTGGATGGGAGGCAGACGGCGGGGCCCGACGGCGGGGCCATGTCCCTGAGGCATGCGCTGATCCGTCCGGACGGATCCGTCCATGCCGAGACTTTGCTCGACGACCGGATCTGCGATTGCTGCCAGACGGCGGCCGCGGCAATACCCGGGGGACAGCTCGTTGTCTACCGGGATCGGTCCGCCGAGGAGATTCGGGACATTTCGATCCTGAGCTACCGGGACGGTGCGTGGTCCGAGCCCAGAGCATTGTCCAAGGACGGGTGGGAGATTTACGGTTGTCCGGTGAACGGCCCCTCGATATCCGCCTCGGCCCAGGACGTGGCAGTATCGTGGTTTACGGGCGCTAACGACGAGCCCGCGGTGTGGCTGGTCCTCTCCAATGACGCAGGAGAAACGTTCGGCTCACCCATCCGGATCGATGACGGACGACCGCTGGGAAGAATCGAGGTCTTGACCCTGTCTTCCTCGGCATTTGTGGCCTGGCTGGAGCAAACTGACGATGGAGCCGAAATACGCCTCAAACAGGTCGATCAGGGCGGCGTGACAGGATTCTGGACCGTCACCAACACGAGTGAAGAGCGTTCCAGCGGATTTCCGCAACTGGTGGGAAATTCCGAGCGGTTGGTGATGGCATGGACAGAGGCCGGGAATCCATCTCACCTGCGAACGGCGATCATGTCGTCGAGGGACTATTCGAACTGATCGATCGAACGCTGCCTGGGTTGGCCACATAGCCCTAAGGCAATCGAGGGGTCCCGGCTACGGTCGGGTCAAGAGCTCGTAAGTTTCGGTGATCAAGTTGGCCCGCTGGGTCTCGTAGCGAAGCCAGTCCTCATAGCCGAGAAAAGACAGGTTCTCGCGCATCTCATCGAGGCTTCGCCCCTCGGCGATCCCCTCTGCCACTGCAGTGTCGAGCGCCCGAAGAAACTCGAGGAAGAGGGCTACGTCCGCCTTTTCCCCGACGTCACCGTGGCCCGGAATGGCGATATCGAAGTCAAAGGCCTGCACTTTCGCGATCGCATCCACGTAACTGGCGAGGGGATATCCCCCAGAGTCGCCGGAAAACGCTCGACCTGCATGAAGTCTACGGCGAACAGGGCGCGCTGGTCGGGGAAGAATAGAACCGTCATGTCGTCGGAGTGCGCCCGGCCGGGATGCATCAACTCCACCGAGCTGCCGCCCAGAGTGATCGTCATGTCTGTGGAATACACGATGTCGGGCACCGGTGTTTCGGCATTGATCTCCACCCCCGTCATGGTGCCGTCCCCGTTTCGGTCATAGCGGTCGAAGTTCTGCCCGCCATACCCGAGTGCCGTCGCCTCGGACCGATCGAGCTGCCCGTCCCCGTTCTGGTCCAGGGTCGCCGCGTTGCTCGGAAGCGGCGCCGCGAGCGCACTGGTCACATTTTCGTGCGCCACGAACGTGGCCGTGTCGGCAAACGCCGTGCCGCCTGCGACATGATCGGGGTGATGGTGACTGTAGATCACATACGTCACGGCCTGATCGAAACGCCGTGCAAACTCCGCCTTGAGCCATTCGGAGACTTCCAGGTTGGTGGGATCACTCAATATGATTCCCTCCGGCGTCACCAGAAACACGGCTTTGTGAGTGCCGGACCGCACTTCATACAGCTCACCGGTGATGTTCACGATCTGGGCGGGTGCTTCGACCGCGCTATCTCCTTCTTCCGGCGGAGTGCAAGCGGACACCAGCAGGACGACACACGCAACTCTCATCAAACGCATCGGTCTGTCAAACATTTCCCTGTACGGCAACCCGAAAAACCTCATTCGGCCTCCTCACCAACGACTCGCCTTGATCCACAGGCTGTTTCAGGCGAAGTTAATCGAATTCGACGATGAACGAAAAAACGTTATAAGACCAATCGGTTTCAACGAAACGCCTGGGGCGGGTATCGCACCCGCACGCCCGGTGAGGGACACCGGATTCTAAATCCGGAAGGGATTGGAGGTCCCTGGTAAAGGTCGGTGGGCTCTGAGAGCGGGTCATTCATTGGGCATATCAACACCACTAGTCTTCTTGTTCCCCAAGCTCCCTATATTTCCCGTTATAAAAGAGAAGGGGCACCCCCTCACCGAGATCACCTGCGACAACCTCACCGACAAACATATCGTGATCCCCTGCCGGCAGGACGCCTGTCAACTTGCAGTCTAGGTATCCCAGCGTGTCCTTAAGAATCGGCGCCCCGGTCTGGGACTCAGTCCACTCCAGGTCCGATAAGTCTTTCGGTCCCGGTGTGGCAAAACGTGTCGATAAATCTTCCTGATCGCGGGTCAGGATATTGATTGCGTAACACTGCCCATCGTTCAAACATCCATAGATCATCGCTTTCTTATCCACTGAGACCACAACAAGCGGCGGATCCAGAGAAAGCGACATTACCGCATTGGCCGTCATCCCTGTAATTGCTCCATCGCCATACCGGGTGGTCACCACCGTCACACCCGTTGCGAACCGTCCCATGATCTGCCGTTGAAGTTGAGCTTCAAATGCCATGTCTGTCCTTTCTCTGTTACTGCGGCTAGGAACCAACAAGAGGCCGTGGGGCAGTATAGCCAGACTATTGGGGAAAAGTGGACGGGGATTCCGAAGCTCGCCGTTTCTCAACGTCCGACAAGATGATTTAACAGAACTTGAGAATCAATTTCACGGTCATCTACGGCACCGGCACGCGCTCGCGCAGCTCTTGGAACCAGTTCAGGACGATGTTGATTTGTGGACGATCTTCTTCGTCGATTTCGTTACTATTCCCTTTGATAGCGAGAAACTGCTCGCTATCCCGTGAGACATCGTATGCCCGACCTTCGTTACCTAAGAAATAAGGCCACTCCAGCAGTTCCAGAGGGACCTCGTGTTCAAACGTCGGATCGGTCTGGACCGGAACGACCATAAGGTGTCGTGGCGTACCGGGCTCGATATAAAACAGTTCCTGTCCGTCTCGTGCCCAGAGAGGACTAAACCCACCGGCTGTAGATATTCTCCGTAGGTCATCTTCGACGTTCGGGAATGGCCGGACGTAAATTTCGTGTTGACCTGATTCATCCGACTGGTAGGCCATCCAGTTTCCGTCTGGTGACAACTCTGCGTTTCTTTCGTCGAACTGGCTGGCTAATAGCCAAACTGGTTCCGAATCGCTTTCCAACGAAATGATTCCAATGTTGTCTCCAGTATCTGGATGCTCTTGTTCTCTAAAGACCAATACCTGATCCTCAGCAGCAAAGAAATACGGGTTCGGAGGTTGCGTACCGTTACCCAAGGCGGGAGTGAGCGGCTCCACAACCCCTGTGTTGTTGGCGGATTTCCAATAGATGACGTTGCTTGATTCTGATCGCTGGGAGCCAAATGCTATCTGCCGGTCGTCCGACGTCCACACTGGGTAAAGATCCGCGCCTCCACCAGATGTTAGCCTGACGAGGTTTTTGCTTGCGAAGTTCCAGACCTTGATATCCCCAAATTGGTTCGCCTCATCTACAGCCACTCGTTGTCCATCGTGGGAGATTCGAGGGTATTCGTAGCCGAGAGGTTCTGCCGTCAGCGCCTCTTCCATGCCTGCTCGATCAACCCAGAGAAGCGATCGCTCTGCGGCTACCGCCGAACCCGGAATATAAGCAAGCGTGCCGCCGTCCGATATGCCGAACTGTAAAACGGTGGCGGTACCAAGGACACCGTCGACAACAGGAACGGGCCCGCCAAGCGTTTCAAGCGTGCCTAGGTCAAATGGAACGGAGAATAGCGTACTTTCCAACCCATAAACGATGTGGCCGGTGGGAACATAGCGAGCGCCGATTCCAGCGAAAAGCACTTCAGTCTCCCCAGATCCGAGGGACTGTATTGCGATTTGCGTTCCCTCTGTACCAAGGAAGGTAAACAGCACGGAATCTCCGTCTGGCAACAACTGCGGATAGGCTGTACTAAAAATCCCTTCCGAGCTTAGCTCGAAAAGCGTTTCAGGAGTTCCTCCGTTTGCAGAAACTCTCATGATCGCCCCGTGTCCCGGTTGTGCCGAAAACAGAATCGTGCCGTCCGCCTGCCAGTTCCCACCAAAAAAGTTGCCGACCACGTCTGCCAGCGCCACAGATGCACCACCACTAACGGCTATCTTCTGCAACTGCCCGTCAGACAAGTAAGCCAACCACTCACCATTGGGCGAAAACATTAAGTTGTTTAGGTTCCCTTCGGTCCCCGGAATAAGTCTGGCATCCAGTTCGTCCGAGGTCATTACAAAAGGTGTGTAAAAGTCATCAGGCGGCGGCCTTCGATTTCATCACGACTCTGATGCCGTCAGCGAATTGCTGACCATCATAGACCTCTTGTAAGAGTTCGGATCCTTTTAAGTGTCGCCAAGCCTTCTCAGCGACACGTAGTAGCTTCCAGATCATTGCCGTTGCATTCTCGACACGCTTGAATCGGCGAGCGGCGTTGGTGCGGAGGCGAACCATGTCGAAGGGCGATTCGACGATGTTGGTCGTTCTAAGATGCACCCAGTGTTGTTTCGGGAACTCATAGAAAGTAATCATCCGGTCCCAATCCCGCAACAGCGTCTCACCCGCTTTGGGATAGTTCTTCTCATATCGGCGGACGAACTGATCCCGCTTTCGTTCGCAGGCCGCGCGGGAGTTCGCGAAGGCCATCCCATGAAGCAGCTGTCTGGCCGCGGGCTGCTCGGTCTTCGGCAGATGATCGACCACGTTGATCGACTTGTGGTTCCAGCAGCGTTGTTCCTGGCCCTGGGGCTGTTGCTCGGCCAGCGCGGACCAGATGCCCAGGTGACCGTCCGCGACAGTCAGCCGTCCCAGCTTCAGGCCCCGTCTCTGGAGATTGCGCAGAATGCGGCTCCAGGACTCCTTGCTTTCCCGCTGCCCGCTCTCACAGGCCAACAGCACTTTGCGCCCGTCTGACAAGGCTCCGATGATCACCAGCAATGCCGCTCGCTCTTTCGCGATCCCCGCTTTCACGTACAAGCCGTCTGCCCACTGGTACACGACCTCGAGGCCGGACAGGTCCTGCTGGACCCACTCGTCATACTCCAACTGCCAGGTCGATTTCAGTCGTTGGATCGATGCTCGCGACAACGGAGCGCCAGCGCCAAGCAGTCCGCGCATGGCCTGCTCGAAGTCCCCTGTGGCCAGACCGTGGAGGTAGAGATCGGGAAGTAGCTCGCCCAGCTGTTTCGATTTCCGTCGAAAATACGGCAGGATCTGACTCTCGAACCGCTCGGCGGTGTTTCGAACCCGAGGTCGTCGAACCTCCATCGTACCGTTCATCATTGCGAAGCGTCGCGGCTTCCCGTGACCGTTCCGGTATCCTCGTCGATTCGGACTCCGCTCCAACTTTTCCCGACCCAGAAATTGAGTGACTTCGTCCTCGAGCAGCTCCTGTAGCCAGACTTGGACCCGGGATCGCGCCCAGTCCTCCAAACCTTCATACGCGTTCGTTGACGCCACTGATGCCGGTATGTTCTTCTTCTTCATGGGTGGTGTACCTTTCTCCCGGTTGCTGCCGGGATTGCTTAGGGTTTCGGATTCACCGAAAGCGTACACCGCCTTCTCTTTTTACACACCGATTGGAACGACCTCCGTTCGTCCATAGAGAGGAGATACACGCCTTCTGTGGTGTTGTAAACGACCTGACGGCCATCCGGGGAGACTGCGATGCCTAACCGACCCATATTCCTAAAGCTCAGTGTTTCGGATAACTTGTGATCAAAGCGGGTGACGAGGGGAGGATTCGGTATGGGTTTCAGGTTCCAGACGGCCACGCCAGCGATGACCAGTCCCAAAAGGAAGGCCGCAATCCAAGGCAGTTTCGCCTGCGGCGCTGCCTGCGCAGCTTCAGTACCGGACTGCACAAACACGCCGCTCGGATCGGCTAGCACCTTCTCGATGTCTACCCTTGCGTCCGAAATGTCGTGATAACGGCTTCTAGCTTCCTTCTCCAGACACCTTTCCAGCATCAGACGGATTCTTGGGTGGAGATTCCTTGGCAGACTCGTCCAATCCGGCTCGGTGTTGAGGATCGAAGCCCAAAGGTCGGCGACAGTCTTTCCGTCGAAGGAGCGCCTTCCAGCCAAGAGTTCAAACAGCACGCACCCGAAAGCCCAAATGTCGGTTCGCCTATCAACCTTTTGACCCTGCACTTGTTCTGGGCTCATGTAGGCGGGAGTTCCCAGGATTACTCCGGCTTCTGTTCCTGTCAGGGTTAGAGTAGACGCCGTTGACCTTGGCCCCGCCTCCGCAAACGCTTTTGCCAAGCCAAAGTCGAGGACCTTGACCCTACCCACGGGCGTAACTTTAATGTTCGCCGGTTTCAAATCACGGTGGACGACACCCTTCTCATGTGCTGTTTCTAAGGCTTCGGCGATTTGAAGAGCGAGTTTCAGCGACTCCTCAACAGGGATCGCCCCACGCTTGATCTGATCAGCCAGCGTGTCGCCCTCAACGAGTTCGAGAACAAGGAAGTGTGTTCCGTTGTCTTCTTCAAACCCGTGGATCGCGCCAATGTTCGGATGGTTCAGTGACGCAAGTAACTTCGCTTCACGCTCAAAGCGTGCCAACCGATCTGCATCCTTGGCAAACTCTTCAGGTAGCGTTTTGATCGCAACCTCGCGCCCGAGTTTCGTGTCTCGCGCACGCCACACTTCTCCCATTCCCCCCTTGCCCAGGAGGTCCAGGATCTCGTAATGGCCGAGTTTGGTGCCGGATTCCATCGTTTTAGTGTGTCGTTAACTGAACTGTGAAATTCTTTGTAAATTCAACTACAGGTGGGATTTATTAGCAAGAAAACTGTCAGCGCTTAGTAGTTCGCCAATTCTCAACGTCCGAGAAGATGATTTAACAGGCGTTGAGAATCATTTTCATGGTCGTTTAGGGAACCGGACCCGTTCTTTCAGTTCTTCAAACAAGTTCAGGACGATGTTGATTCTATGTCAGGGTGGGGCCCCAGTGTCGGCTAGAAAGGGCCAGACTCCCACGGTCCCCAGATTGCCACCGTCTGTCCAGCCTCCTGGATGTTGAGGAACAACGTCTGCCCATCCGGGCTGAACGTGGCTCCGGCGAGTTCGTAGTCGTTCGCGATGTTCTGGGCGAAATCGAAGATCTCGCCCTCGCGGGTCAGGCCACGGAGGAAACACGAGCCGGGCCCGTCTTCGCATATGACCAACGCCCCCTTGGGTGTAGTAGAAATGTTGTCCGGGCGCTTGAGAACGTCCGGTCCCGGAGACTCAAACACCAGCGTGAGGTCTCCGCCGTCCGCTCCCGGACGGTGGCGCCAGATTTGGCCCTCTCCGGCATCGCCCCCGTTGGTGGAGGCGAAGTAGATAGCGCCGTCCTCATACCAACAGCCTTCGACATTGGCGAACCGCGCTCCACCTTGATCCCATCCTTGCTGGAAGACAGCGTTCACCGTGACGGCCTCCCCAACAGGGTCCGGGTCGGGGATGTCCAGCCAGCCGACGGGGAGCACAGCTCTTGGACTCTGCCCGGTTCCCGCGTCGTACTGCCGTTGATCCCGCACGGCCAGCATCTGCAAGCGTCCGCTCGTAAGATCAGGACGCTCTCCCGGTCGGTAGGGCCTGTCTGGAACGAAGCGATAGAAGCCGGCCTGTCTTTGATCTTCGGTTTCGTAGACGATCCCCGTCGCGGGATCGACGGCGACGGCCTCGTGAACAAACCGCCCTAGGAGTCTGCGCGGCAGAGCGGAAAGAACCTGGATTTATTGGGATTTGATCGTGTTGTCGGAGGCGACCGGACCGATTCTGCCGTTATGATGAACTCAGACCGGTGCGGACTCCAGTAGTAAGCCGTGTGATAAGGGTGGCGGTCCCGGTTTTCCGGATTAGGCCCATTCGATCTTCCCGTTCATCCGTCGTAAGTTCACTGCTAGAGTCACCAGGTTCCACTCACAGGTCACCTTGTCCAAACCTCGCAGACTGAACTGTCGGAATCCGAGCACCGATTTGATCCACCCGAAGGGCGGTTCACCAATGTGCTTTCTGGCCCGGTAGCGATCACGCCCAGACGGGGATTTCATTTTTCTCGTCATCCGACCAAGCGCGGTATCTTGTGGCGGGAGGGGGGCATCGTCCAGGTCCTTCTCCCGCCCCATGGCGACATACCCATCAATTTGGCGTTGTTCTAACATCCCCAGATTCGACTCGGATCGATACCCCGCATCAGCGAGCACGCGGCCTGGAGACTCTCCCAGGTTGTTGTTCACCGCATCCAGAGTCGGCTCCAACTGCCCCACATCCGACGCATTGTCGCTCACCGTGGTCGCCACGATGATCCGGGCCTCGGAATCCACCATCGCCTGCGCGTTGTAACATTGCTGGAACCCTTCCGTGGAGGTCTTCATGATCCGGCTTTCTGGATCGGTGAAGTTCTCCTGGGCCTTGGGCTTGGGCTCGCCCATGGGGCGTTTGAATGGCTTGCCCTTCTTTCCGCTTCCCGGTTCGTCGTCTCCCGGTTTCCGTCCGGCTTCCTGGTCCGCAGCCATCTGACGTTCCTCGAGTCGCTTCATCGCCGCCTGGATCGTGGCCAGACGCTTCTTACGGGTCGCCAACCCGTCGGGTAGTTCGTCTCCGCGCCGGTCCTTGCCGTAACGCTGGTCTTCGTCCTCATCGGTCGCGGTCGCCCGGTTCAACAGATCCCGAATCTGCTCACCCAACTCGGTCTCCTGCTTCTTCATGCGTTGATAGCTCATCGCTTTGCGTTTGCTCGCATTCGCCCGCATCTTGGTTCCGTCCACCGCTACCGTCCCCATCTTCACCAAACCCGCTTCTCGCGCCATCATCACCACTTGCACAAACAGCTTCCCGAACTCCTCAAGATGCAGTTTGCGAAAATCCGAGATCGTTCGGTGCGCGGGAAAGTTCTCGGCTCCCAACATCCGGAACGCCACATCTTCTCTCAACTTCGCTGCGATCTTCCTGGATGAAAACACTCCGGTCCCGTACCCATAGATCATCACCTTCACCATCATCCGCGGATCGAAGGCCTGATTGCCAGGCCCGTCAGTTCCATGCCTCTGTTCGAACCCGCTCAAATCCATCGCGTCCACAGCATCCGATATGAAGTACGACAGGTGATCTTCGGCCAGCCAATCGCTCAGCGACGGTGGCATCAGCAGGCTCTGTTCTGGAATATAGGCTCGGTAAGTTCGTGGCATGCCCTATCTTCCATCCATTCCCGCCCAATTTCGGTCCTTCTGCCGCGCAGACTCCTAGCAGCCTGTCGGACTTTCGGCGTAAGTCCTTTGTTTTCAACGACGGCCCTTTTCAGCTCGAAACTGTAAACACGGTCATATGAATGACTTAGATTATTGATTTGGTGTTAGTCCGACAGGCTGCTAGGGCGCGGAACGGTACTGCCGGCACGTCCTGTTCCGCGGACACTGGGACATCGAAGACATAGCCGTGCGGTTGCTGATAGCCTTGCCGCTGATCGCCGAAGTGCTCCTCGCAGGTAAGCCATGACTGCCACGGCGTGGGTCCGCCGGCGCAGTTTCGCATGGTCCCGGAGAGGCTCGCGAAGTCGCGAACGACTTCGCGTGTCACGGGGTTGATCTCGAGCGAGGTGGTCCCCCCGCCCGCCAGCGAGTCGTATGCCCGCCCGAGGTTGCCGAATGCGGCTCCACTCTGCGGCTCATTGCTGACCTCGTGGTTGCGGATAAGGCGAATGTTGCCGTTGGGAAGTGGGAATGCCGCCATGCCGTCATGCCTTGAAGGCGTGGGCCGTCCGTCCGACATGGTCGATCCCTCAACCCCGAACACGCGGTACTGGAAACCTGTAGGTAACGCCAGCTCGGGACCGGCCTCTTGGAGCGGCCCATAGCCGATGGAAGGAGCGATTGGCGTTCCCCGTTCGCACGCGACCAACTGTAGCGCCTCGAACGCACAGAGGCCACCGCCGACCGCCCGAGCCGACTGCGCAAGGAAGGCTCGACGAGTGATCAAGGCCATGGGAACCTTCCGCTATAGATCGCTGTTACAGGCAAGCAGGGATGGTAACACCCTCTGACCTTAGCTTGCGGCCCTGACTGGGAGAGCGAGCCGTGAAAAACTCGATAATGAATACTGAGGGAGGGGTTAGACGCGATCAAAGTTTCAACTCCCGTTAAACGACCGTCTCTGACAGTGAAAAAGGCCTGAAAAACAGTGGTTCTCAACGTCCGACAAGATGATTTATCGGGCGCTGAGAATGGATTTCACGGTTGTCACCGCGCAGACCGCTCGCCGACGCGATGCCTGACCTTCAGTCGCGAAGGGTCACGTAGACGGTGCCGCCCTTCATGACGAAGTCGACGTCGGTCAACGCCGAGATGTTCTCGAGCGGGTTCTCCGATACGGCGATGACGTCCGCAAACTTGCCGGCCTCGAGCGTGCCCAGGTCGGCTTCGCCCAGCAGCGCCGCCGCGTTGACCGTCGCGGTGACGATCGCTTCCATTTCGGTCAGGCCGATGTCGACGTAGGTTTCGAGCTCGCGCGCATTCTCGCCATTCCGCGAGCCCGTGGCGTCGCTGCCCGACGCAATCTTGGCGCCGGCCTGGAAAGCTTTGAAGACCTTCCGCGGGTGCTCCCTGATAGAGGCCTCGAGCCGTGCGCGATTTTCCGGCGTTTGTTGGTCGAGCCTCTGCCGCATGACCTCCTTCACTGCCAGCGTCGGCACGAGGTAGGCGCCGGTCTGACCCAGGAGCTCGTAGGAGCGCTCGTCGAGCCAGGAGCCGTGCTCGATCGAGTCGACCCCGGCCTCCAGCGCCAGGTTGATGCCGGCGGTCGTATGGGCGTGTGCCGCCACCTTCAGCTCGCGCGTCCGAGCTGTCTCCACGGCGGCGACCAGCTCGTCCTTGAGGAAGAGGGCCGGCGCGTCCGGGTGGGCGCAGGGGTCGGTCCCGCTGCAGGTTACGTAGACCTTGATCAGATCGGCGCCCATCTGAATCTGGCGCCGCACCGCCTCATGGCAGCTCTCCACGCTGTAGCAGGATCCCGAGCCGTCGCTGGCAGAGCTGCGGATCGTGTGCCCCGCGACGAACATCCTCGGGCCCTCGAGATCGCCGGCCTCGACGCCGTCGCGCAGCGCGAAGATCGACCATCCCGTCGAGCCGGGGTTGCGCACCGTCGTGTAGCCGGCCCGCAGCGTCAGGCGGGCGTTGACGATGCCCCCCGTGAGGCGGTACAGGTCGGCGGCCTCGGACGGAACCCCGCTGGGCGCTCCGCCGGTGAGGTGCACGTGCATGTCCATGAGGCCCGGCAGGACGAAATACTCCGTCAGGTCGATCACGTCGACCCCGGCCGGATCGAGGCCGAGGGACTCGGCGGTCGCATAGCCGGGGAGGAGCCGGTCGACCCGATCGCCCCGGATGACGACCGACTGCTGGGTCAGCGGTGGCTCTCCAGGAACTGGGAGCACCGTGCCGGCGTGCAGGATCGTCCAGCGCGCCTCGGGGCCGTCTGCCGCCTGCGACCATAAGGTCGAGGGCACGAGCGCGAGTAGCGTGATCACGAGTGCTGGGAATCGAATCGACATAGCTGTATTCCTCCTCTATTCCTCCGGCGCGAGATGCGGGTGCGCCCGGTATTGGGAGGCCAGCAGGTCCTCGCCGAAATCGCCGTTGAAGTCGCGCCACACGCTGTGGATGTGGTTGGCGTCGTTCTGCGTGTTTCGGTAAAAGATACTAGAGGAGTGAGTTAGGTGCTATTAAATTCTCAAGTCCTGGGAGACGACATCGTTGGACAGTGAGAAAGGCCTAAAAACGGGGGTTCTCAAGGTCCGACAAGATGATTTAACAGGACTTGAACCGTCATCTTCGTCTCCGCTAACTTCCCCTAAGCCGCCAGCCAATGGCAAACAATCTACAAGCTCTTCAGATGCTCAGCCCTTCGGCATGCGTTTGAGCCCAGCTTACCGAATCCAGGTAACGATCTCGGATCTTCGCACCAGTAAGGTTGCCGAGTGAGGTCATTACAAAAGGTGTGTAAAAGTCATCAGGCGGCGGCCTTCGATTTCATCACGACTCTGATGCCGTCAGCGAATTGCTGACCATCATAGACCTCTTGTAAGAGTTCGGATCCTTTTAAGTGTCGCCAAGCCTTCTCAGCGACACGTAGTAGCTTCCAGATCATTGCCGTTGCACTCTCGACACGCTTGAATCGGCGAGCGGCGTTGGTGCGGAGGCGAACCATGTCGAAAGGCGACTCGACGATGTTGGTTGTTCTCAGATGCACCCAGTGTTGTTTCGGGAACTCATAGAAAGTAATCATCCGGTCCCAGTCCCGCAACAGCGTCTCACCCGCTTTGGGATAGTTCTTCTCATATCGGCGGACGAACTGATCCCGCTTTCGTTCGCAGGCCGCGCGGGAGTTCGCGAAGGCCATCCCATGAAGCAGCTGTCTGGCCGCGGGCTGCTCGGTCTTCGGCAGATGATCGACCACGTTGATCGACTTGTGGTTCCAGCAGCGTTGTTCCTGGCCCTGGGGCTGTTGCTCGGCCAGCGCGGACCAGATGCCCAGGTGACCGTCCGCGACAGTCAGCCGTCCCAGCTTCAGGCCCCGTCTCTGGAGATTGCGCAGAATGCGGCTCCAGGACTCCTTGCTTTCCCGCTGCCCGCTCTCACAGGCCAACAGCACTTTGCGCCCGTCTGACAAGGCTCCGATGATCACCAGCAATGCCGCTCGCTCTTTCGCGATCCCCGCTTTCACGTACAAGCCGTCTGCCCACTGGTACACGACCTCGAGGCCGGACAGGTCCTGCTGGACCCACTCGTCATACTCCAACTGCCAGGTCGATTTCAGTCGTTGGATCGATGCTCGCGACAACGGAGCGCCAGCGCCAAGCAGTCCGCGCATGGCCTGCTCGAAGTCCCCTGTGGCCAGGCCGTGGAGGTAGAGATCGGGAAGTAGCTCGCCCAGCTGTTTCGATTTCCGTCGAAAATACGGCAGGATCTGACTCTCGAACCGCTCGGCGGTGTTTCGAACCCGAGGTCGTCGAACCTCCATCGTACCGTTCATCATTGCGAAGCGTCGCGGTTTCCCGTGACCGTTCCGGTATCCTCGTCGATTCGGACTCCGCTCCAACTTTTCCCGACCCAGAAATTGAGTGACTTCGTCCTCGAGCAGCTCCTGTAGCCAGACTTGGACCCGGGATCGCGCCCAGTCCTCCAAACCTTCATACGCGTTCGTTGACGCCACTGATGCCGGTATGTTCTTCTTCTTCATGGGTGGTGTACCTTTCTCCCGGTTGCTGCCGGGATTGCTTACGGTTTCGGATTCACCGAAAGCGTACACCGCCTTCTCTTTTTACACACCGATTGGAACGACCTCAACTCGAGCAACTTGAAAGCTAGTGGCAAATCCTGGCTGATCATTTCTCCCAGTTCTTGAAGGTCAACTTCAGGATCTCGTACTCGTACCAGCAAGTGCATCGTGGCCAGGCGGTTGACCGGAATAACTTGGCCCGTAATGTGGGGCTTGCAGAAAAAGGAGCCTTGAAAATAATCAAAGCTCACACCACGAGCAAATTCAAAATCGTCATGAGTTTCCACGTGATCCGCCAATAACTGTGATTTAACTTCCTTAAGGGTTTCTAGACGGTTTTCGATGGCAAGCCTTCCGAGATCCGCAAGATCGAACTTGATGACGTTCGCTATTGAGGCTAGTGGATAGTCGCTCCACCGTATGAGCGAATCCGCTATAGCGATCCGATGACCCTGATTGAAGAGTTTCGTCAGTGCGCGGAACAGGTCTTTGTCCGGTTCGGCGCCGTCGAGCACTTCCAGAATCGTGCGTTCCTTGGTCATAGCATCGCAATGGCCGGCCTTAATGGCTCCCTGCGACACACTGATGAACGCCAGCCGATTGCCCACGAACTGATCCAGTCCTTGGTCTGTGAACCTGTCCAGGATGGTTTGGGTGACGACGAGATAGCCGGTCGCATTTTCCCTTTCGGCAAGCAGTTCGTAGGCGAAAGTATTGAGATTCGACTGAAAGATCGGATGCCTGTTGATGAATACTTCATCCGCCTGACGATCCACCCTAGGTCGAGATTGAGCCAATGAAATACTGGCAATCTTGGCCGCAACGCTTTCTATGGCATCGCGTTGCTCGGGAGCCACTCGGTCCCTATGAGAGACCAGCGCTCGTAATGCGGCTTCAAGGTTTTCGAGAGTCGCCTCGAAGGGTTGAAAGCCGGCTGCCCTTCGGAATGCATTCAGTGCCCGCAAATACGGTTGACCCTGTTCAGGCTGGGTGATAGGAAATGAAACTAACGCACCGACGACAACAACCAATTCCTCCTGGCTGAAGCGGAGGACTAACTTGGGCTCTATATATATTCTGAGACGAACTGCTTCCGCCAGTTGTTCCCTTAGCGACTGCAATCGTGGATCTGGCTCGCGCCGTCCATCCATGGTCCGCCAGGTCGAGTCGTTTGAGGCAGCACACAAGTCTCTGGCATCAATGTCCGACAACCCAAGTGTGTTGGCTGCTTCCATCCAACTGTCAACACCATACTGCTTCGCTGTCCGTATGTAGCAAACCGCACCAATCGCTTCGAATACGAAGCCGTCGGGTTTATCCTTACTAGTGCCCCGGATCCAGAAGCGCGATTGAGATCTCTGTTCCGATTCGGCACCAGTGTCGGACACAAGTTTCCATTTGAACAGATGATGAACCTTGTCTAGGGCGTGTTAACACTAATGAGCATGAATGTTTTATAATCAGGCATGGAGATCACACAGGAGCAGTATTGTCGCATCGAGCCGGAACTGCCGCGTCAGCGGGGCAACGTCAGTCTTTCGAACCTGACGGTCTTGAACGCCATTTTGTATGTGGCTGAGCAGGGCTGCAAGTGGCGCGGTCTGCCCAAGCGCTTTGGCAACTGGCACACCATCTACACCCGGATGAACCGCTGGTCCAAGAACGGGGTGCTCGACGCCGTCTTCGAAAAACTCCAGCGCGAGCAACTGGTGCGCATCCGGGTGGAAGCCGTTTCGATGGACTCGACCATTGTGAAGGTGCATCCCGACGGCACGGGAGCGTTAAAAAAAACGGTCCGCAAGCGATCGGCAAATCCCGCGGTGGATGGACCACCAAGATTCATCTGGTTGCCGCGAATGCTCGAACGGCGATAACGTTTGCGCTCTCGCCCGGCCAAGCGCACGACGCCCCGCAGGGCCGCGATCTGCTCGCCGGCCTGGGGCCGTTGCCCGCGCCGCTGCCGCTGCTGATGGACCGTGCCTACCAGGACGACCAGACCCGCCAATTGGCTCTGGATTTTGGGTGGATTCCCGTCGTGCCGCCCAAGCGCAACCGCCTGGAGCCGTGGGAATACGACCGCGTGCTCTACCGCCGCAGGAACGAAGTCGAGAGGCTCTTCCGCCGACTCAAGGGTTTTCGGCGTATCTTTTCCCGTTTCGATAAACTCGACGTCATGTTCCTCGCCTTCCTTCACTTCGCACTCATCGTCGAGGACTACGTAGTGTTAACACGCCCTAGTTCACTTATGAATTCCGAGCAAGTCATCACGGGTTTTCTAAAAGGCAGTTTCTCTGAGGATCACCCTGGACAGAACACCTTCTCTGAAATCTTTTGGGTCCGACAGCCTGAACGCAAAAAAAGAGACTGCCGGACCCTCAGGGGAGCAATTCACGTGGTGAAACTCCCCCCTGAAAATGAGGATCTATGTTGACGAAACAGCATCTCAAGGATCGTTGCTGTAGCATCCTCTACTCTATTTCGTCGGTGCTCTGGCACTTGTCTTGCATACGCCTTTACAGCATCCAGTGCTGCTTCAAGATGGGTCGGGCTCACTTCGAGATCTTGACTCGCTTCTGCCTCTTGGAACATTCGAGAGGTTTCACGAAAAAGTCGTCTTCGGCGAGGCGCACTTGGCACAAACAGCATCAGTGCATCACTGACAATAGCCAAGTCTCGCTGTTTCAGCTGGACTTTCAAGATAGCCTCCTGCTACTTGAGATTGCAGGTATTGTATCAATTATAGATTTGTAACAGTAGCTCATTTTCCTAGGAATAATGCTCAATGGGTAATTTTTAGCCGCCTCTCATGATTCAGAGCGTTCCCACACACTTCTAATCAAAGAAGACGTAATAGCCGTCGAAAAACCTCCGATTCTAGCGGGTATTATATGTGGTTGGATTCTGCGGATAAGCCTTTCAAGCAGTGCGCGACGACTATGGCAGCGGTGAGAACGTCATGATAATGCGGCGTTATGTAAACCTGGCGCGTGGCCACAGGCCGTCGCACGGGGGATTTAAGGGACAGGATTTCGTAGTGGCCGAGTTTGGCGCCGGATTGCATGATTTACGTGTGTCGCTGGAAAAGCCGTGAAAAACTCGGTAAAGGATACTAGCGGAGTAAGTTAGGCGCTATTAAATTCTCAAGTCCTCGCAAACGATCTTGTCGGACGTTGAGAATCGGTGAGCTTCGGATGTCGCAGCATTCCATTGAAACAGAAGGAGATATAGCCGATTGGACGCGATTTGAGGCGGGGCGGGTGAAAGAAGGTTGGTGACGAACTTAAGGAAGCCAGCCTCCACGATCGCGACCGCTATCACCCAGACGACCAACCGTGTCTCGCTGAGGACACACGACTTCAGGCGAACGGGTGTTCGCAATCTCGTCCGTGCTAGCGTTCCTGAACGAGTCGCAATGGCGATCTGCGGACACCAACCAGTTCGATTTTCGACCGCTACAACATCACGAACGAGGACGATGTGAAGGCGGCGGCACAAGCAGTGGAAGCCTACCTCAATGAGTCCACGGGAATAGTTCGGACGAAGTCAGCCGAATTTGACGATGAACGACAAAAACGTCATGTGACTAACTAATCGCAATGAAATGCCCGGGGTGGGACTCGAACCCACACGTCCCGTAAGGGACTCCGGATTTTAAGTCCGGTGCGTCTGCCAGTTCCGCCACCCAGGCTCAATTGATTCTAAACTACTCATCAAGAGCCCGGTCCGGTATGTGGTAAACCCACAATCATGTCGAGAAATTTCAACAGACTGTGGAGGTTTGGTAATTCGACTCCCAGGGGTTCGAAAAGTGCTCTAAACTCACTGGTTCTGCGGGCAACATCGGTGAAGATTGTCCAGGAGGAAGCGCATGAAGCTGATCGGGCTTTGGCTGGGACCTTTGTTATTTGCTGTATCGGTCCTGTCGCCTCCGTTGGATGGCGTGACGGTTGTAGGCATGCGGACTCTGGGAATTTTCCTCTGGACGGCCGCATGGTGGTTCTCTGAAACAATCCCGATACCGGCCACTTCCCTTTTCGCGTTAGCGATGCTCGTCCTCTGTGGGGTTCTTTCGGTAGAGGACGCGTTTAGCACCTGGTCCAACTGGATCGTCATATTTATCCTCGGAGCGTTCATCATTGGTCATGCCGTGAAGTTGCATGGGCTTGCACGCCGGATTGCGTACCACATCGCGGGCTCCTCTCTGGTCGGTGGAAGTCCACGACGTCTCCTGATGGCATTCGGAGTCGGCGCTGCAGTCATGAGCCCTGTGCTTTCGAACGTCATCACCACGATGGTGTTTCTTTCGATAGCACTTGGACTCGTCAGTACGCTCAATTTGGAACCAGGCAGCCGTTACCCGGAGGCTATGTTCCTGTCCATCGCCTGGGGCGCTACGATGGGTGGAATCGCCACCCCGATTGGTGCACCGACGAATCTGATCGCGATCGGCCTGGCAGACTCAATCGGATATCGCGTGGGCTTTCTTCAATGGATGGTGATCTGTGTGCCGATGTCGGTGATTGGATTGGTAGTGATGTTCGGGGTGATCCACTATGTCCTGCGACCGGAGAGACCGGACCGGTGGCTGTCTGAGTCTTTCCTTCAGGACGAATTGAAAAAGCTCGGACCATGGAAACTCGGAGAAAAGCTTTCGGCGTTTGTGTTTATCGGGGCAATGCTGCTCTGGCTGCTTCCGGATGTACTTCCACTGCTGCTGGCCGGTGGACGAGATCACCCATGGAGCGTCTGGGTGACGACACACCTCAGTTGGTCGGTTACGGCGATCATCATGGCGACGGTTCTTTTTCTTCTTCCAGTGGACTGGAAGAACCGCGAGTTTGCCATGACCTGGAATGAAGCTGTTAAGGGCGTGGAGTGGGGAACTCTGGCATTGATCGCCGCAGCTCTCGCTTTAGGCAACACCCTCGCCGACCCGACCCTGGGACTCGGGCAATTCTTTGAGCAGAGCATCATCGCCTTCAATGGAGTGGCAGGTTCGGAAATAGTCTTCGTGTTCGGATTGGTGACGTTCACCGTCGTGATGACCAGTTTCGTGTCAAATATCGCGGCAGTCGGGATGGTCGGAGCTCTGGTACAGGGCATTGGCTCTTCGGCCGGGATCGATCCGATACCGTTGTTGGTCGCCGTCGGCGTGGCCGCTTCGATGGCGTTTCCGCTGCCCATCGGCACGCCGTACAACGCAATGGTGTTCGCCAGCGGCTACGTGCGGATGGGACGGATGGTGAAGGGCGGAATCGCGATTACGCTGTTAATCATTCCGCTGGTTTCCCTTGTAGTCTTCTATCTGGCTGCTCGGGTGGTCCCGGCATCGTTCTGAAAACGATCGATTCTGGGTAAACGGACGTGGCGGCTTTCGAAGTCGCAAACGTCCCTGTTCGAAGAACGTATCAGGTGCAGTTCGAAGCCGAAAGCACGGACGACCGACAACCGCACACAGGCCAGTTCACGAGGCGTCAGGGAGTCGCAGGGGGCATCGCGACCGCACCCTGGTCGCGGTCGCTTCTCCCCTCCCGGCGCCATACGACCTGGCCGCTCACAATCCCTCCACCATCGCCCACGGTAAAGGCATAGGCTTGTTCCTCCTGGGGACCCAACCTCGGAATCCGCCAGACCGCTTCGGTGCCGCTCTCGATCCCCTGGAAGGTGGAGCCGGCAGCATCGGTAATGCTGCTGCCCGGCTGCAGCATAAGCGTGACACTGATGTTCTCAGCCGTTAGTCCGAGTCCTTCCCTCCCCTCATTCTCGATCACAAGGTTGTAGGAGCCGGGGGCATCCCCTCGCGTTACCCTCGAAGAAATAGCCACCCGGTACCCGAGTACGTCATGAAGATAGACGAAGATCTCTTCGAGAACACTCTCGGGCAACCGCGCGCGCGAATAGTTGCCCATCCGAACGGGACCGGGATTCTCCCCGAGGTCCGCCCGAACTCCCGGCATGGTGGTCGCGTGGTCGTAGACCAGGTCCTTCCACCACTTGAAGTCGGCGTCGAGGGAACCTGCGTCGGCGCGGGGCCCCCCCAGTCCATCCCCATGACACTGTGCACAGCCCACGCCTCCGATCAGTAGCTCCTGCGCGCGGGGTGCGTTGGGTGGGAGCGGGATGCGCCAGGACCCGGGTTCTTCAACTCGGGGCAGACTCGTCAGATAGGCATGAAGGTTTGCGAGATCCTGGTCGCTGTACAGGATCGGGGGGTAGGCGGGCATGATGCCCCATGGCTCCCTCACTGCCCGTATGAACTGGCCCAGCGTCAACCCACGTCCCGCCAGATCCGGCCCGAAAGCCCCTTCCCCGTTCGTGCCATGGCAATCCACGCAACGGTTCAGGCCACGGTTCTGCCAGAGAATCCCGCCAGCTTCAGCGTCGCCCTGAGCCGAAGCGTCGATGGTGAGCGACAAGGGAACCAATAAAAGTAGCGCGATCAAGACTCGACGCATGTCTGGACCTCCATACAGAAACGAGTTTCGCTGAAAAATCGCCTTACTTTACAGCAAGGATGCTTCTGCAGATAGTCAAAACGCCTGGAGTAGGGGAGGTCATTACAAAAGGTGTGTAAAAGTCATCAGGCGGCGGCCTTCGATTTCATCACGACTCTGATGCCGTCAGCGAATTGCTGACCATCATAGACCTCTTGTAAGAGTTCGGATCCTTTTAAGTGTCGCCAAGCCTTCTCAGCGACACGTAGTAGCTTCCAGATCATTGCCGTTGCATTCTCGACACGCTTGAATCGGCGAGCGGCGTTGGTGCGGAGACGAACCATGTCGAAGGGCGATTCGACGATGTTGGTCGTTCTCAGATGCACCCAGTGTTGTTTCGGGAACTCATAGAAAGTAATCATCCGGTCCCAGTCCCGCAACAGCGTCTCACCCGCTTTGGGATAGTTCTTCTCATATCGGCGGACGAACTGATCCCGCTTTCGTTCGCAGGCCGCGCGGGAGTTCGCGAAGGCCATCCCATGAAGCAGCTGTCTGGCCGCGGGCTGCTCGGTCTTCGGCAGATGATCGACCACGTTGATCGACTTGTGGTTCCAGCAGCGTTGTTCCTGGCCCTGGGGCTGTTGCTCGGCCAGCGCGGACCAGATGCCCAGGTGACCGTCCGCGACAGTCAGCCGTCCCAGCTTCAGGCCCCGTCTCTGGAGATTGCGCAGAATGCGGCTCCAGGACTCCTTGCTTTCCCGCTGCCCGCTCTCACAGGCCAACAGCACTTTGCGCCTGTCTGACAAGGCTCCGATGATCACCAGCAATGCCGCTCGCTCTTTCGCGATCCCCGCTTTCACGTACAAGCCGTCTGCCCACTGGTACACGACCTCGAGGCCGGACAGGTCCTGCTGGACCCACTCGTCATACTCCAACTGCCAGGTCGATTTCAGTCGTTGGATCGATGCTCGCGACAACGGAGCGCCAGCGCCAAGCAGTCCGCGCATGGCCTGCTCGAAGTCCCCTGTGGCCAGACCGTGGAGGTAGAGATCGGGAAGTAGCTCGCCCAGCTGTTTCGATTTCCGTCGAAAATACGGCAGGATCTGACTCTCGAACCGCTCGGCGGTGTTTCGAACCCGAGGTCGTCGAACCTCCATCGTACCGTTCATCATTGCGAAGCGTCGCGGCTTCCCGTGACCGTTCCGGTATCCTCGTCGATTCGGACTCCGCTCCGACTTTTCCCGACCCAGAAATTGAGTGACTTCGTCCTCGAGCAGCTCCTGTAGCCAGACTTGGACCCGGGATCGCGCCCAGTCCTCCAAACCTTCATACGCGTTCGTTGACGCCACTGATGCCGGTATGTTCTTCTTCTTCATGGGTGGTGTACCTTTCTCCCGATTGCTGCCGGGATTGCTTACGGTTTCGAATTCACTGAAAGCGTACACCGCCTTCTCTTTTTACACACCGATTGGAACGACCTCGAGTAGGGCTGCGCCATTGGTAGTCGGACCCAAGGTCGGACTCCGGCCGGCTTAGGCATAGATATATCTCTCCATATTTCAAGGAAGCTCTCCCTTGGCTCGGCTGACTCGACGACCTATTATTAGGCGCTGTTACACTCGCCGTTCAGTTTGGACAGGCGTGTGACGTTCGATCACACTCGAGGGCTGCACGCGACTACGAACACGGCGTCTAAATCTAAATAAAGATTGGAGACCTGAAAGAATGGAAGGCAAGATTGCCCTGGAAGAGCATTTCGCGCTGGAAGAAACGCTCCAGGACGAGTTGTACAAGGTTTGGTTCGCGGCGTGGGATGACATGCGGCGACGCCTGCTCGACCTGAACGACCTGCGTCTGGTAGAGATGGACAAGCACGGGATCGAATATTCCATCCTGTCGCTGCACAATCCGGCGGTGCAGGGCGTACCAGAGGCCGACCAGGCTATCGAATTGGCTAAGAAAGCCAACGATGTATTGGCTGAAGCAGTGGCGAAAAGGAGTGATCGATTGGGAGGCTTCGCTGCACTGCCGATGCAGGATCCCGACGCCGCGATCGTCGAACTGACCCGCTGCGTCAAGGAACTGGGCTTCAAAGGGGCAAACGTAAACGGTTTTTCCGAGATCGGCACAGCCGGTGCGGTCGTCTATCTGGACGACGAGCGGTATCTGCCGTTCTGGGCAGAAGTCGAGAAGCTGGATGTCCCCTTCTACCTCCACCCCCGTGACCCGGTGAGCCGCGAAGCTATCTACGAAGGACATCCCTGGTTTCGAGGTTCGGCATGGGCGTTCGGAGCCGAAACAGCGCTTCACGCGCTGCGTCTCATGGGCAGCGGCCTGTTTGACCGATATCCAAAAATAAACGTCATTCTCGGCCATCTCGGCGAGGGTCTGCCCTACATGATCTGGCGGGTTGATCATCGGATCAGCAGGACGCCTCGCGGGATCCGGGCCAAGAAGAAGATGGCGGACTATCTTCGCGAGAACTTCTTTCACACGACGAGCGGCAATTTCCGGACGCAGTCGCTGATCGATGCGATGCTGGAGGTCGGATCCGATCGAATTCTGTTCTCAGTCGACTATCCGTTCGAGGAAGCCATCGAGGCCGCGAACTGGTTCGATGAGGCCTCCATGTCGGAAACAGACCGCATTAAGATCGGTCGTACCAATGCCCGTGGGTTGTTCAAGCTCTAGTCGTCGTCCAGTATCGGAATGCTCTCCACAGGAGGGGCAGCTGGTATCGACGACAAAAAGACATAAACGTCTGCCAGTTCCGTGTCCGAAAGCACCGTGCGAGTGTAGGGGGGCATCTGACCTGTCGGTTCGCGAACGTATCGCGAGAACACCTGGAATGGGATGGGGTCCGGAGCCAGTCGTGCTCCAGCGACTCCACCATGACCTTCATAGCCGTGACAGGCATAGCATCCACGGTCGTTGAAGATGAACTGCCCTTGGTCGGTATTTCCCCCGGGCACGCTTCCTTCATCCTGGGCCGGAGAGCCGAGCAAAAATCCGAGCACAAGCTGCAAAAGAATCAATGAGCGCATTCGGTAAGCCTCCCGGAACCGAGCCTCCTTATCGAGGCTGCGTCACGACGTCGACGAGAGCGACTTCGCCACCTTCCACCGCTTCAATTGCCCGCCTGAGGGCTGGCCTAAGATCGTTTGGATTGGTGATCGGTCCTTCACCGTACACGCCCATGCTGCGTGCCATCATCCCGAAGTCGATGTTGGGATCTTCGATCTTGGTGCCGATGTCGATGCTTGCCGCAGTTGCCCCCCTCTGATAGCGGTTGGCCATACGCTGCAGGTGCATGACTTCTTGATGATATGCCCGATTGTTGCGCATGACGCTCAACATGGGAATACGGTGGTGTGCAGCTGTCCACAACGTTCCCGGAACATACATCAGGTCACCATCGTTCTGGCGACTGACGAGGAGCCGGCCATGCTTTTTGTGAGCGAGTGCAGCACCGAGGGCAGCAGGCGCGTGGTAGCCTACGCCGGCTGCTCGCCCTCCGCCGAGCCTCTGGTAATGTCTCGTCGAATCCCACAGGGGGCTCTCCGCTCCCGCACTGGCCCAGTCCTTGTCCTTGATCAGGTCCCACAACTCAGCCGACACACGGGCAGTGCTGATGGGACTGGAATTCCATCCGTATGCGGCATCCCGTCTCGCCCGCTCCAAGGCTCGTTCCTTGCTGGCCCTCAACGCTCTCCCTCGCTCATCGAGGGTCCGTCTACGGTCCGGCGTGATCAGACGGCGGCACGCTTCGATCAAGGAAGGCAATGTGGCTTCCGCATCCGCAGCAATCGCGATGTCGACCTCAGGATAACGCTGGAAGCCCTGGTAGTTGCTCTTCAGGTACAGGTCCTTCGTCGAAATACTGACGACTTTGGCGTCTGCCTGGATTCTTGGCGTCACGGTTCGATGCAACTGATCCCGCATCAAATTGAGCGTTCCCCACAGATCCCAGACTTCAAAACCGACTATTACGTCGGCGTTGCCGATGCCACCACCCTGGTTGAAGGGATGGAGAGTGGGCATATTCCGTCCACCCTGGACACGGGACTGGAGCAACTCAGCCAGTTCGACCAGCTGATCCATGCCCTCCTGGGAGCGGATGACGTCCCCGGCAACGATCACCGGGTTTTCCGCATCCACGAGAAGCTGTGCCACTTCTGCCACAGCTCCCGATTCGCCCTGTGGCGGCGAGGGCACGGTCAATTTCGGAATTCGAAAATCGTTCCCGTCCGGAACCGGAGTTTCCTGCAGTCCGCTGTCGCCCACCAACACTACAGGAGCCATCGGGCTGGACATCGCGATTCTGTATGCACGGACAGCCGACTCGGCGAAGTGTGGGAGAGAAAGCGGCGTGTCGTCCCATTTAATGTAGTCGCGGACCATGGCGGCTGCATTCTGAACACTGTGCACCCACTCCACACCGGGCCTGCGTTCGGTCGCGTCAAGACTGTTACCGGCAATGATGTATACAGGAATTCGCGAGGCGAAAGAGTTGTAAATCGCCATCGATGCATGCTGGATGCCAACCGTTCCGTGAGCCATCACCAGGAGAGGCTTACCCTCGATCTGTGCGTAACCGTCAGCGATGGCAACCGATTGTTCCTCGTGAAGACAGGTGATCCATTCCGGGCTCCTGTTTCCACCGTAGTTTATGAACGATTCGTGAAGCCCGCAGAAACTCGATCCCGGATTCGAACAGATGTACTCGAAATCCAGGGACTTGAGGACATCCACCATGTAGTCGGACGTCGGGCGTCCCGAGGTTAACACGTCTGCTGAAATAGGAACGGCTTCGGTCTCAGCGGCCAGTTGGCTCGCAGATGGAACCGTCGCGGTGGGACGCGCCAGTTCGGCCTGTTGTGCCTTTGCCGCCGGGGCCTCGGTAACCAGAGCTGCCGCGCCCACGGCCGCGCCTTTCAAGAACTTGCGACGATCAAGAGCACCCTTCTTAGAATTGTCCATGGACCCTCTCCTTGCCGGTATTCTTTTCGTTTGATCTCCGAGAGCATTATAGATCTCGGCGACTATTTTTCAGCAAACGGAATGTCGTTCGAACTGAGCAGCGAGTCGACTGCATCCGTATCTGAATTCTATTTAAGTGAAAGATAAAGATTCAGGATAAAAGGCCTTCTAGGTGAGTTCGATTAGAATGGATGGAACGAATTCCGGAGCAGGAGTTATCCAGTGGTCGACCGACAGCTGTTTCGTCACTCGTCGCCCGAGGCCCCCAGGAAGAAACGCTCGTTTGGACGTGTGGCTCGTATCGCAGCCGGGTCGGTTCTCGTCATTCTCCTCGCCAGTATCGCTCTCACTCTTCCGTGGCGTTGGATCGCTCCCCCGACGACAGCTTTTATTCTTCGGGAACGCGCCGCCACGGACGACCCCGTCCACTACCAGTGGATCCCATGGTCTGAAATCTCACCGGAGTTGGCGATAGCTGCCGTGGCAACAGAAGACCAAAAATTCCCAACGCATCATGGCTTCGATCTGGACGCAATTGCGGACGCGCTCGAATCGAACCGGGATGGAGGGCGGCTTCGTGGTGCCAGCACGATATCTCAGCAGGTGGCCAAGAACCTGTTCCTCTCACCCGGACAGAATTTCGTTCGGAAAGGTGCGGAAGCCTACCTGACTCTTTGGATTGAACTGCTCTGGCCCAAGCAACGGATTCTCGAGGTCTACCTGAACGTTGCTGAATTCGGGCCCGGGATCTTCGGAGCAGGCGCGGCGGGCCAACACATCTTTGGAAAGCCCTCCCGGGAGCTGACGCCCGAGGAGGCTGCCACACTTGTTGCGGTTCTGCCCAATCCCAAGCGGATGTCGGCGGCGGACCCTTCAGAGTATGTCCTCGGACGGACAAACCAGATTATGGAAGCTGTCAGGGCCCTGGGCGGCACTCGGTATCTCGCCGGCCTATAGAGCATCTCCCACTTTCCCGGGCAGAAACACCTCGGCCAGCATGCATCGGGCACTTCCCCCACCCACGGCTTCGATCGTCGGAAGTGGTGGCGCGACGATCCTTGCGGAGTCTTCCAGGATCGCAACCTGCTCCGGCTTGAAGGCATCGCGGGCTGAGGTGGACATCACGAGGGCTCGATCGCCCTCCCGGCCTTCGATTTCCAATATGTTGGCCCCGAACCGTGTCATCTGGTCAAGATCAATCCGGACCAGGTGGCGGCCCGTGGCCTCCAGACCCTCGACGACCCTTCGACGCTCTTGGGAATCGGCAATGGCATCGGTCGCCACAACGGCAAAGTCAATTCCGATACTCATGACGACATTCGTGTGATAGACATCGTTCCCTTCCCTGTCCGACGCATGAAACACAACAGGCTCATATCCCAATACTTTGGCAAGCTCGTCAACAAGTGCGGGATCGGTTCTCGCCGAGAGGCAGGCGTAGGCTGAACGGTTCATGTGGTCGAAGACAATGCTGCCGGTACCCTCCAGATACCGGCCTTCCTTTTCATGATGGCCGAGGTCGACGATGCGCGTGACATCGAACCCGTGGCTTCCTTCGAGCATCGGGACAATGTCGTCGCGCCGTTCCAGTCGTCGGCTCGGAGCGTGCATCGGATACAACACAACGGTTCCGTCGGAATGAAAAGATATCCAGTTGTTTGGGAAGACGGCGTCTGTTGTCAAAGGTTCGGGCCGGTCTCGAACGACGATGACTTCCGAACCGGCCTTGCGGATCGTATCGACCAGGTCATCGAACTCCTGGACTGCGAGATCGGAAACAGAGTCGGCATCTGTTTCGCCGGGCCGTGACTGAAACAGGTTCGTTCCTGCGGTCTCTTCATTGAAGCCAAAGCTGGCGGGCCGGATCATCAGAAGCGTCCGGGCCGTCTGCTTGAGAGAAACATCCGTCATATGGCCTCCGCTTTTCACTTCCCGGGTGTATCCCGACACTACAATAGTACAGATGACTCTAAGTCCAGACCGGAGGGTAATGCTCCAAGACCTCCTTGAGGAGCGGATCGCGATCCTCGATGGCGCCATGGCAACCCGAATCCAGGCATACGCTCTAAGCGAGGCGCACTATCGGGGCGCAGAATTCCGAAACCACGATGCACCTGTGATGGGCAACTACGAGATGCTTTCGATCACACAGCTCGATCTGATTCGATCGATCCATCTGGAATATCTCGAGGCCGGCGCGGACATCATCACGACGAACACGTTCAGAGCGAACCTCCTTTCGATGGGAGGCTACGGGTTGGCGGAGAATGTCTACGCCGTCAATCTGGCCGCAGCCGAGCTGGCCTCCAGCGTTCGGGACCGAGTGGAGAAAGCCGTGCCCAACAGGCCGCGTTTCGTTGCAGGGGCCGTCTCTGCTCCCGATGCCCCAGCCGAAGCGTACGCCCAACAGGTTCTCGGCCTGCTGGATGGCGGTGTCGATGTCCTGCTGTTGGAAACGGTTTTTGACACCCGCAACGCGATTGCCGCACTGGATGCCTTTGACCAATGCTTCAGCACCCGGGGGCATCGGATTCCTGTTGTGATTTCCGCTACGATCAACGGGGCCGGGGTCCTGCCTTCGGGCGAAACGATCGGGGACTTCTGGCAGTCAGTCGCAGAGCACGGCGTCTTTGCTGTCGGCATCAACTGTTCGCTGGGCCCGAGCGTGATGGAATCTCATCTGGAGCAACTCTCTGAAGTCGCCACGTCGTTTGTGACGTGTCATCCGAACGCGGGACTTCCCGGACCCAGCGGACAGTATCCGGACACACCCGATCGGATCGCCCTGTCACTGGCCCAATTCGCTGACAGGGGCTGGCTCAACGTGGCCGGAGGGTGTTGTGGAACCGGGCCCGAACACGTCCGGCGAATACGTGAAGAACTCTGGAAAAAGACGCCCAGAAAGCGGCCGTTAATTCGGGGACAGTGAGCAATTAATTAATTGCTCACTGTCCCCGAATTAAACCCCTCTCCGACAGCCGAAAGGCTTCAATTTCATTGTGATAACATGAAGAATATCGTCGCAGGCCATTCGTGTATTGCTATGAAGATCTACTACGACAACAACAAAGAGTTATCCGAAGAAGCCAGGAAACTGATCGATTTTGATGTGGATTCAATCCGTCAGGTCGTTGCAGCTGAACGCGGAGAGGAACCGGAAGTCTGGCTGGCGGCTCCCGACGGCTATCAGGCAAGCGGACATCCGCTCAGAGACAGCGAATCCATTCGACTGATCGCATACTCGAAAAAGGCCCGTGTCGTTTACGGGAGTGATGGATGCAACTCGTGCCGTCACATCCTGGACGCGCCGATCGAAGAGAACAAGGACGAAGAGTTGGCGGCATTGTCCAGACACACACAACTTCCCGAATCCTTACTCCAGCGCCTGGCCCGGGTCCTCCGGGGCGAGTAAGCAATACCGCCCTAGCTAGCGACTCCGATTCACTCCAACGCGTTCGCAGTAACGCTCGACGGGGCAGATTGAACAGTGTGGGCTGACGGGCTTGCACAGGTTCTGACCAAAGGCGACGAGCAGGTCGTTGATGACGATCCAGTATCTACGGGGCAGTTTCGCCCGCAACCTCGTCTCCGTCTCGTCCGGAGTCTTTGTAGAGACGTATCCGAGGCGGTTTGAGATTCGATGGACATGGATGTCGACGGCTATGCCGGGCTTATTGAACGCCAGCGTCACGACGATGTTGGCGGTCTTTCGCCCTACGCCTGGCAGCGTAAGCAGTTCGTCCAGCCTGTCGGGCACAGCACCTTCGTAACGTTTCAGCAAGATCGATGAAATCTCGCGAATTGTGCCAGCTTTCACCCGGTAGAAAGAAACCGGATAAATGAGGCGTTCAATTTTCTTCCGAGAGAGTTTGCGGATCGCACCCGGCGTTTCGGCAACGTTAAAAAGACGTTCACTGGCCTGACTGGTGGTCCTGTCCTGAGTTCTCAGGCTGAGAATGCAGGACACAAGTGTTGTAAACGGAGTCCGGGTGTAGTGGCCAATCGCAGGAACGGGCCAGCGCCGGACCTCTTTTCGGAGAATCCGGACAACATGTTGGATGTCTCGATCTTTCACAACAACATCAATTCATGACGTGATGAAACTGCTATTCGAAAGTTGCTCGGCCGACTACGACGCCTATCGTCCCCCGTACCCTCGGGAACTGTTCGATTTTCTCATCGACCGGTGCAGGCTGAATCCCGATTCGGTCATTGTGGACGTCGGAGCAGGAACCGGCAAGGGTTCGGCAGGCTTTCTGGAACGCGACTTTCGAGTCATCGCCGTGGATCCCGGTGAGAAGATGCTCGGTGCAGGATCAATCTTAAGGGATGCGGAAAGAGTGTGCGCCCAGGCCCGGGAGACCGCCCTTGCCGAATCTGTCGCAGATCTCGTCGTCTGTGGACAGTCGTTCCACTGGTTCCAGTCGCGAGCCGCTTTGAGGGAGTTTCGAAGGATACTCAAGCCCACAGGGCACCTCGCACTCTACTGGAATACCCGTCAGGCCAGCAATCCGCATACAGTTGCATACGAACGTCTTATCATGACTTACAACCCAGAACACCGTCACCTTTACCGGGATAAGGATTGGTCGGGCGTCGTAGAGCAGACCAATTTGTTCCGCATGATCGAGCGTAAGGGTTACGATCACACTGAGGCCATGTCGGTCGAGTCCTGGAAAGGTCTGGCTCGAAGCACATCCTATATTCGAATCATAGGGGACGAGAAGTTCAGTGACTTTGGACGCGATCTTGAGCGCATAATGAGCAGCCAGCCAGGAGCGATCGATTTGGATTACACCACCGAAGTGTGGTTGGCAGAGAGGAACGCTTCCATCAATTCAGAAGACCAGTCCGGAAACCTATGAATACCTCTGATAGGGACCTGCTGACCCGATTGCTGGAAGGCGAAGTGCGACTGAGTTCCCAGACCGTCGCCGAAATACTCGGTCGTGGAGAGAATTTCACGCCCAGCCTGGAGACACTGCTGGGAAATGTCCGGCTCTGGCACACCGATGAGGCAGGGCGGGTAGCTGTTTTCCACGCAGTGAAGCTGTTGGGAATCATGAAAGCCGCCTCTTCGCTCCCTAAACTGGTCGACGCTATTTTTCTGGCCTACAGCACGAACAACGAAGACGTCCTGGAAGAGTTGCCTGTGGTCTTTTCCCGCATTGGAAGCGATGCGATCGAGCCTCTCCGGTCCGTGTTAGAAGATGAGGGACTTCACCCCACGATTCGATCCATGGCCGCTTCGGGGTTGGAAGGGATTGGAGTGTTGCATCCCGACTCGATGGAAACCGTCCTCGATGCATTGCGCAAACAACTTCAGAGTTCCGGTCTCGCCGGACAGTTGCACGCCCATCTTCTCGGACTTGTCGCGCATTTTCGAAGACCTGAGGACAAGCAGCTTGTCGGAAACACGCTGAGCCTGATTCCGACAGCGCTGGATCTGACCGAAGAAGACGTGAACGGATATTTTGAGGACTCGACCGAACCCTGGGAATGGGCCCAGTACCGTGTCGATCCCCTGGAATTTTACGACGATGAGCTGGGTTAGATTGGCCCTGGGCCTGATTCGCGAAGCTGCCACTACAGATGTGGGTCAGGAGATCATCAGTGATCTCCGGTCTGGCGCGACTAACAAGAAAAGACACACTCCACCCAAAGATGCCGAACACATCGATCAATGGCGACAAGCAGTGGACGAACGCATTTCTGTGGTGGACCGCAATATCGAAGTGCTGGTTCAGATGCTCAACGCACAGGACGAAGTGCTCCTCAAGATTCAAAAGCGCCAGCGGGTATGGAATCTTGTTCTAGCCGGATCGGTCCTGCTCCTGCTCGCGGGCGTCGTGGCGTTGCTTTTGACCTAGTGACCTGTCAAATTTCTGCCTTGGCCCGATCTCCCACGTCACAGCCGGGAATCCTCCCTCGACACGGACGACACCTAACCCGACACGTACCAATCACTTAAACCCAGGCATCCTCTCCTATCACTTTGGCAATGCGTATGCATATCTGAGCACCAAGCAGAAGAGGAAAGAATGAAACTCGTATACACAAGCTGTGGCCTCGGTTGTCTGGGACTCGCCTTCGTTAGCATCTTCCTGCCATTGTTGCCCACGACTCCCCTCGTCATCCTGTCCACGTTCTGTTTTTCGAAGGGGTCTAAAACCCTGCACAGATGGTTGCTCTCCCAACCCCTCTTCGGTCCGGTTCTGGAGGACTGGCAGAGGAATCACGTGATCCGGTTCCACGTGAAGTGCATCGCAACAAGCCTGGTCGCTCTCACGATGAGTTACCCGGTGTTCTTCGGCCCACTCCCGTTATGGGTCCGTATAGGGCTCGTTGGAATGATGACCGCCGTTCTTGGCTATATCTGGAGCTTCCCTTCCGAGTCCAAGGAAGTCCCTGCCATCGGGCTTCAAAACTCGAAAACACCACGACTCCTTAGCAGCGCTAACTGTAGGTGCGGTCTATGACCGCACGTCAATAAGAACGCGCGGTCAGGGCATGGGGGAACCGTCCGGAGGACGGTGGGCCCCATGCTAGGAAACAGTCCGGAACCTACAGAAGAGCGTTCTTGTCAATTTCACCTCTGCTATCCATACTGTAGCGAACAGGATGGAGGTCCGCCCCGCCGAACGGGATCTCGAAAACAACACTTTCAGGAACGATCGAGTACAAGGAGCCCCATGAACAGACTCAAATTCGTAACAATTCTCGTGACGCTCGTATTCCTCGCCAGCGTGCCGGCTTCGGCGCAAAGAGGCAGAGGTCGAGGCCGAGGCGCCGCGCCCCCACAGGCGATGCAGGATGTCGCCAACGGCATCGTCGAAGCCATCAACAGTCACGACGAAGACGCTCTGATGGCCATGCTGGCGGAGGGCGCCTTTTCCTGGATGAAGACGGGCATGCACTGCCGGCTCCCGCATGAGTCGGCAGGGTCACCGGCGAGGGTGAGAGTATCGAGATCTCGGGCATGCGCGGCGAGGTCTGGGAGAACACCGGCTGGGTTTCGTTCAACTATGAATTCGTGTCGCTATTCGAGGGGAACCCGGTAACACTTCCCGGGACAGCCAGCGTTGTCCTCCAACAGACCGGCGGGAGCTGGATGATCCACATGGTCCACGGCGCCCTGGAACAACACGTCCCCGCCATAGTCGCTGCGGGAGAAGAGGACTAAGGTTTAGGAGGCAGGCCGACCGAGGAGCCTGCTTCCTGACCTTTCGCTTCAGTGATGATTGAACGATGAGCGACAAGCCCGAAGGCGAATTGCGATCGGTCTGGATCTTTCCTGTCTCTTTGCTTCTCTACATGGCTATTCTGGCCGCAATCGGATACCTGGTGTTCTTTCGTTAGTGTCCTTATGAGACGGACCCATCCTATTGCAATCTTGGTGCTCGTTCTGGCGGGCTGCGCGCCTGCAGTTCGGCGACCGGCCCCAACGCCCGGACTTCTGTCACGGCCTGAACCTGCGGCGCTGGCAGAACAGGTGGAAGTGATTCGTACCGATTACGGCGTCCCTCACATATATGCGGACAACTTCCAGGCTCTGGGCTACGCGTTGGGATATCTCCAACTCGAGGATTATGGCGACCGCGTGCCAATCGGAATGATTCGTGCCCGTGGCGAGCTGGCCCGCTACGAGGGTCGTCGGGCGCTCAACTCCGATTTCGAGAGCCGACCGTATTACCTTCTCGCGATTGAGGTCTATTCCCAGCTCGAGCAGGACACGCGCGACGTATACGAGGGCTTCGCCGCCGGCGTCAACCGCTATGTCGAGCGTCACGCGGACGAATTTCTGCCGTGGATGGAACCCAACTTCACCGGTTACGACGTAGCCGCGCTGTATGTCTATCGAACGAATCCGCGACAGATACGCCGATGGATCCAGCGCATTCAAGGCACCGACACCGCCGTGTCGATCGATCCAGACGAGAACCCCGACGCCGACAGTGCTATAGAAGAAGGCTCCAGCGCATGGGCTCTGGCCCCGAGCCGCACGACATCGAACGCTGCCATCCTGATGCGCAATCCCCATCTCGGGTGGGACGCCGGCTACTGGGAGGTTCACGCGGTCATGCCGGGTCGACTGGACTTCTACGGCGACTTTCGCATCGGAGGCCCCCTGGGAATCATTGGTGGGTTCAATCGCCAGCTTGGATTCGCAACGACGAACAACTCGGCCAACCGGACAGAGGTTTACCGACTGGAAGCAGACCCGAACCGTGAGGACTACTACCTGTTCAACGGCACATCGATGCCACTGATCAAGGACGAGCTGATGATTCCCTACCTGGACGGCGAGGTATTGAGAACGGAGACCCGCCAGAGAGTTTCAACACACATCGGCCCAGTCATTCATCAGCAGGATGGCCAGATTTACGTGATGCGGACAGCCGAAGACGGCGAGTTCCGCGCAGGAGAGCAATTCCTGAAACTGATTCAGGCAACCAACCTCGAAGAATGGAGAGACGCCATGCAGTTGAGGGCTCACCCGAGCTCGAACTTCACGTACGCCGATGCCGAGGGCAACATCTTCTACATATGGAATGCGGCCATTCCAGTAAGACCTCATCCGGCCGGCGAGGATCTTCCCGTCCCCGCCTCACGTACCGAAGAAATCTGGACCGAGCTTCACGATCTGGATTCCCTGCCTCAATTGCTGAATCCGACGGGCGGTTACATCCGCGATGAAAACGACGGGCCGTGGTTCACGAACATGCGACAACCGCTGGATCCGGCAGACTACCCTGATTACTTCGAGGAAAACGAATTCGGACTCAGAAGCCAACACTCTGTTCTCTTGATAGACAACGACGAGCGCTTCTCACTCGAAGATGTCGTCGAACTCAAGCACAGCTACCGCATGCTCTTGGCCGATCGAGTCAAGAACGAACTCATCCAGGCTGTCCGGACCCATCGAGAGGCGCCGGCTGATCCGCGACAAGACGCCGCCCTCGCCCTGCTCGAGCGCTGGGACAACACGGCAAGCGCGGAAAGCCGGGGAGCTGTGCTTTTTAACGAGTGGTGGCGGATCTACACCCGGACACTCGGAGGTGGCGACGAGCAGGACGCCATCCCGTTCGCCGACGAATGGGCGCCTGATGCACCTATGGATACGCCACGTGGACTTGCGGACCCGGATCTCGCGGCTCAGCTCTTCGAGGACGCCATAGAGGAAACCACGAGCCGCTTCGGATCTGTCGACGTCGCCTGGGGAGAGGCCCACCGTGTTCGCCGGGGTTCAGTGGATGCACCGGTGAGTGGATGCCGTAGCGCGATGGGTTGCTTCCGAGTTCTTAACTTCGACGACGACAACGATGGCAGACGACGGGTCGATGGCGGGGATGGATGGGTCATCGCGGTGGAGTTCACAGATCCTCCTCGCGCCTACTCAATCCTAGGGTACGGCCAGAGCGCGAAGGAAGATTCGCCCCATCACTGGGACCAGGCCGCGCTCTTTGCCCAAGGGGAGATGAAAAGCGTCGCCTACACACTCGAAGACGTAGAGCGCGCGACGATCCGGCGTTACCGTCCGGGGTTTGAATAAGAATCAGGACGGGAGAATCGGGGTTGGTGGGAAGCGAAGCCGATAGCGCACGCCATCGGTAAGATTCTCGAAGAGGAAGACTCCTCCGATGGATGGCCGAGCGTTTTGTCCACCAAGGAACGTCACGGATTCAGCCGACAACGATCCTTCAAAAGACGTCTGTCCGATCCTTGAGTTATGCCGGCCTTCGACGAAGCGTGCTGGTGGACCCAGAACGAATTCCATCGAAAGCATCATCCGGTCCCCACCCAGGGTGAAGACGCCGGTGGCATCCACATCGGAACCCCGTCTATCTCCGACCATCGATTCCACATCGACGGATCCCAGCTCGATCCATTCGGTTTCTTCGAATCTCTCCAGACCTGGATTTGCGGGGCCGCAGCCCGAGGCGACGAAGCTCGACAGCAAGACCCAGACAAACCACGATCGAAACGGGAAAGTTTTCAAGCGAGCTCCGTGGCCACAACTGAATGACCCTGGACAAATCGAGACACCACCCTGTTGAACTCTTCGGGGCGTTCGAGATTTGAAATGTGACCGGCTTCCGGGATAATGGCCAACTCCGAACCGGGAATCCGCTCCGACATTTCGCGGGCAAGGGAGACAGGCGCCAGAAGGTCTAATTCTCCAGTCAGCACCAGCGTGGGAACCGCTATGTCCTCCAACTTCCCGACAGCTTCCTGTGCGGCCAGAGCACGGGCGGCTTTCACATAAGAGTCTGTTCGTAGATTGGACAAACTTGCCAACAGAAGCTCGCGCGCACTCTCGGGCGCGCCGGGAGCCAGCATAGCCCTCGCTGCTTCCGAAGCCAGATCGGCCGGCGTGGCACCTTCCAACAGCGGATCAACCCGCGCAGCAAGGAAGCCCTTAACGGCGGCAGCGCCGATTACCTGAAAGCTTGGAAAACTGTCTGCAAGGACAAGGCTTCGGACGCGATCGGGATGGGCAAAATAGAAGCACTGAGCGATGATGCCGCCCATTGAAAGGCCGACAAGATGTGCGGTCCCGGCCTCGAGCAAGTCCATCACCGACAGAAGATCGCTGACAAAATCCCGCCCGAACACGAGCTCGCCTTCGTAATCATCGCTTTCTCCGTATCCGCGTGCATCCCAGGCGACGGCGTGGTGTGTCCGGCTGAAATGGTCAAGCTGGGGGTGCCAGTTCTCCTTCGTGCTTCCCAGACCATGGAGAAACACGATGAAGTCTCCACGGCCCGCGCTTGCGATGGAAATTCGAGGCTTCGTCGGAAGGAGTCTGGAGACGATCTCAGCCACCAGGCTGTTCTCTCCAGCATTCCAGTCTCTCCTGAGCCGTTCTATCCGAGAAAGAAAACAGAACGGCATCCTCGCTGACCTCGTGCTGGTAGGTTGCCCACGTGGGGATGGTGAAAATGTCGTTTTCGGACCACTCGATCGTGGTCCCCTCCAACATCGTCCGCCCGCGACCGCTGACCACAACGCACACAACACTGTCGGAGGATCGGTACGGCTTCCCTTTAAAGCCTCCGGGAAGATGGCCGAGATAGGCCGCCATCGTCGGCAACGGGTCACTCTTGGTCTTTGGATCGAGATACCGGATGCGGTAGCCATGCGACGGATCGGCGGTTCCGGACTGCGCGTGCTCATCCAATCGACGTTTCATCGTCGTCCACTCATAATGCCAATAAGGCATGTCATCTAAACCGGACCGTTTCTCGGGACGGCTTTCCAGAAACGTCGCATCGAACAGTTTAACGATGGCGTTGTCGACCCCGTCGAGCCAGATCATTTCATTCGAAGAATCGTTGACGTGGCCGTGCCATGTCCAGGGAGGCGTGACGATGAGGTCGCCCCTGGCCATCGGAACTTCACGGCCGTTCAGGATCGTCGCGGCCCCTTCACCGCTCAAAACGAACCGGAAAGCACTTTGTGAGTGCCGGTGCTCGGACGTCCCCTCACCCGGCAGGAGTAGCTGGACACAGGCGTAGAGAGTCTGCGTGGTTCCCGAAAACGAGGGCGACGCCGGGTTGTTACAAACCAGGACCCGCCGATCGGCGAGCTCGGGAGGAACCTTCCGCCCCGCCTCACGAAGCAGTGGGAACACCTCTTCGGCCGGCCAGTGCGCCGGGACGACCTCGGGACCAGGTTGGGCCGGAATATACGAACTCGTATCGACCCATAGCGGCTGGAGATGGGCATCGCGTACGTCTACGTAGAGCTGGGTGAGATCGGTATCCGTCATGTGCTCTGCAGGCCTTTTGTCGCGCCCCTCGGCACGGGGGAACCGGCCGAAGGACGGTGGGCCCCATGCTAAGGGATGCCCGCACCTACAGATTCTACGACGTTTCTGGACTATTCGTGGCGTAGGGCGTCGATTGGATCCACACGCGTGGCTCGCCGCGCCGGCAGGTAACACGCGACCATCGCCGTCAGGATCAGGATAAGCGTCATGCCCGAGAACGTCACCGGATCCAACGAGGTCAGACCGAAGAGCAGGCTTTCCAGGTAACGCGTCAGCGCGAAAGCACCGAAGAGTCCGGCGACGATCCCGATCAGCGTCAAAAACATTCCCTGGGAAACGATCATACCGAGAATCTTGGATTTCTGGGCACCCAGAGCCATCCGGATCCCGATTTCCCGGGTTCTTTGTGCGACCGAATAGGCCAGGACGCCATAGATCCCAACCGACGCCAGGACGAGTGCCAAGCCTGCGAAGATCCCCAGCAATATCGCGTAAAACCGGGGCTGGGCCACCGAGGAGTAGAGACGTTCTTCCATCGTTCGAACGTCGTCCAGAGGGATGGAAGGATCGATGTCGAGGACCGCGGTCCGAACGCTACTAATAAGATTCGAAGGCTCGCCCGTAGTCTTGACAGCAATCATCAACCCGATACCGGCTATGCCTGTTGCACCCACCTCGGCGTAGTTTATGTAGACTCCCGGTTGTGGTGTGCCCTCCAGGCCCTGATTGAGTATGTCCCCAGCCACGCCGATAATTTCAAGGTTACCAAGCGGTCCCAGTTGAAACTGCTGTCCGAGCGCACCCTCAGGAAAGTAACGGCTGGCAAACTCCTGGTTGACGACAATCAGTCCGTTCCGATCCTGGTCGGTCTGTGAGCGGCCTTCGATCAACTCGATCCCCATCGTCTCTAAGTAGCCCGGCGTCACGATTCGAAGATCGGTAAAAAGCGGCTCGGTTTCCCCGGGAAGACGGAATCCCAGACGAATGATCTCGTCCACCAACGGAACGGCAGACGTTGCCCCGGCAGTCTCCACGCCGTTCATTTCCCGAATCCGCCCGAGCAGTCGATCGTAGAAGGCTTTGCGTTGCGGGTGCTCGGCATACCGTGTTTCGGGCAGATCCATGCTGAACGTCAGGACGTTTTCGGGGTCGTAGCCCGGATCTACGCTGGCAAGATTCGTGAAGCTTCCGATCAGCAGACCCCCGCCGATCAAAAGAACGACGGCCAGGGCAACCTCAGTCATCACCAGGACTCCGCGCGTCTTTCCGGCAGAGGCCAGAGTCCGCCCTTCCTTCAGCGCCTCGGAACGTTCGTAGTTTGAGAGCCGAAACGCGGGGACAAGTCCGAAAACGAGACCGGTCAGAAGCGAGATTCCCAGTGTGAATAAGAGAACTGTGGAGTCGATGTTGACGCTCTCGATCCTCGGTATCGTCCCGGGTTGAATAACGTTCAGGGCGCGGACACCTCCATAGGCAAACACCACGCCACAAACACCACCCGTGATCGCCAGGACAATGCTTTCGGTGAATACTTGTCTTAGAATACGGACCCGCCCCGCTCCGAGCGCTACACGAACGCCCATCTCCATGGATCGACCGCTGGCACGTGTCAACAGAAGGTTGGCAACATTGGCACACGCTATCAGCAAGACCAGCGAGACCGCTCCCATGAGAACGAGGAGCGCGGGTCGAACGTCATTGATCAGCTGCTCCTGGAAAGGGACCAGGCGGACAGTGGCATCCGCCATCGGGTTGCCCCCTGGTCCACCGCCTCTTCCCCCGGGACCCTGTCCACGCCCCCGGCCGCCCGGACCACCTGGGCCTCCCGGGCCGCCTGGGCCGCCTCGAGCGACGGCTGTACCACCCGGGCCACCTGGCCCACCTCGCGCAACCGCTGTACCACCGGGACCGCCTTGCTCAACCTCAACACCACCCGGACCACCGCCCGGGCCGCCCAGCCCACCTCGCGCAACTGCTGTACCACCGGGGCCACCCGGACCACCTCGCGCAACCGCTGTACCACCGGGACCGCCTTGCTCAACCTCAACACCACCCGGACCACCGCCCGGGCCGCCCGGCCCACCTCGCGCAACTGCTGTACCACCGGGGCCACCCGGACCACCCCCTCGTTGACCTCGCCCGCCAGTGGCGTTGGGGGCGACTCCCGTACCCCTTCCAGGACCTTGGGGACCTTGAGGACCGACGTCGGTAGCGGAAACTGTCGGGTATAGCCGTCTGAAGATCGTGTTTATTTCAGCCGTAGCCTGTTCGATGCTGACGCCGTCCCCCAGGCGTGCGATGGCCGGGCCGGTCACGGCGACGCGACCCTGCACCCGTTCTGACGCAGGCGAGAGAGCGACCGGGACCCATAGTTCCGTCTCTGGCTGGGGAAAGTTGAGATCGCTTCCGAACACACCGACAACAGTGTAAGGATCGTCATCCAGCGTGATTACCCGACCAAGAATGTCGGGGTCAGATTCGAATTGTCGCTGCCAGAGCGTCTCACCCAGAAGCGCGACACGATCGTTGCCCGGCGTTTCTTCATCGTCTTCAAAGACGCGCCCAAGGATAGGCACAATCCCAAGCGTCCGTAGCAGGGCGGGGGAAACTCGGGCTGCGTTCAGTCGCACAGGAGTCTGAAAGCCGGTCAGCGTATAGTCCTGGTTTTCAACCAGTCCGAGACCGAGGGTCGTTTCCGACTGCTCTCGGACGGGAAGGACATCATCTCGGGGAAGTGGTAAGGTGTCAAAACCTCCTGTTGGGGCTCCCGGAGCCCTGTCGATCAACACCTGAACGACCCGGTCCGGATCACGGAACGGAGGCGGCCGCAACATCACCGCATTGACGACGCTGAATATGGCCGCGGTCGCCCCTATGCCCAGGGCCAGCGTCAGGACTGCAACTGCCGTAAACGCCGGATCCTTGAACAGCATCCGTAATCCGTACTTGATGTCTTGCCAAACAGCGTCCACCAGAGGAACCTCCTCGACCGATCGAGCTTTTTTAAAATGCGAAGCGCTACTACGAGGCTAAGCCTCCCCGTAAAACGAATATCTCGTGCGTTTGGACTTCACCGGATAATATTCGGTTTAAGGAATCCTGCCCAGTTTTTTTACAAAACCCTAAAAACGGTGGGTGTAAACGAGCTTGGACGCTGCTTTCCGGTCGATAGTCTCCAGCCCGTTCACTCCGTTTGGATCTGAGAGCCAGTTCTGCGTGTAAACAAAGAAGATGTCGTTGCCGGGTCTGAGGATCCAGCGGAACCGTGCCTGCCATCCGAGAATCCGGCTGACCGTATCGTACTGGATGTTGCTCGAGGCCTGGATCCACGGGCTGAACTGCTTGTTGAAGTCGGCTTGCAAGAGACTGGTCGAAAAGTTGCCTTCTTCGAGATCGATCCGGCTGAACTGGGCACTCAAGTTGATGATCAGTCCGTTCTGCGGGCGCAGCGACAGGCTGGGACTGATATCCCGTCGAGTACCGTTGAAGTAACTCCCCAAGGAAATACGGCCGCCCAGAGCGAGGGGTCGCTGACCGCTCGTCCCCCAGTTGAAGTTATATCGGGTAAATCGATACTCTTCTCCCGCCTGCAAAACGGTCTTCCGATCGGCCTGCCTGAAATTCCGTTCCAGGCGCTCATACGAAGGCACAATCTGGATCGAAAAATTGTCCCCTGAATGAAAGTTCAGCTGGAACAGGTTTAGATTGAGATCGCGCGAGAGCAGCTGATTCTTACTGTCCGTGGCCTGGATCAACATGATCATGAACGTGTACTGCCGGATCAACGGATGATTCGCTGGACGGGGGGACACCATAAAACCCGACCGGATCTCCTTGACGCCTCGCCGCGTGACGAACCCAAGGGAGGGATCGAAATTGGCCTGCGTCTCGCTGAAATGAAAACCCGAGTTGATCAGATCGTTGTTGTAGTCGAGTTTGATGCCGTAACGGGCACTTTTCCCGGTGTCGGCCGGATTCGTCGTGTGGATATAACTCGACTGAAAGCTGAGGTTCTTGTCTCCCAGGAAGGTCCTCGTGTTCGCGTTGAAGTCAAATCCGACGGTGTGGAGGTCGGGCGTCGTCGGTGCCGCCGGGCTGATGATGTCACTTTCTCTCGCTGCGCGGCGCGTGTAGAGCATCCCGACGAAAGATTCACTCCAGAACCGCCGCTTCCCTCGCAAGACAGTGAAGTCCTCGCCGAGGAGGCCATTCTCGTCGGCAGTCCGAACCTGCAAGGCCCCGATGTCCTGCGCGCCCACCTGACCCGTCAACTTGGCTCCATACTCAATCCTTTGGGGTAAGCCTTCGTTAAGACCGATACGACGGCTGAAGAACGCGTCTCCGAAATCAGCCAGCGTAAAGAAGTTGTTGCCCTCGAGAAAGAACTCACGCTTTTCAGGGAATCGAAGCGGAAAACGCGTCAGGTTGACCTGCCTGGTGTCGACTTCGGTTTCGGCAAAATCCGTGTTGATCGTGAAGTTCGCGCGAAGGCTTGGCGTCACGCTGTAGACAAAGTCCACACCCGCATCGCCGGCGTAGGAGGTTCGATTGTTAGGATCTGTGACACGCGAATCATAAAGCGCAGAACCCACGGCATACGGGCTGATGTCCAGACCTACACCCTGATTGAGCCCCTCCAGACCTGTCACCAGTCCTGCGTTGGACATCTGTTGGAGCGTTGCGTTGCGGGCAAAGCCATTCCAGATCATTTCTTCGTTCTTCCGGCGCACGGTCCGTTGAAAGTTGATGCCCCACGCCTGGCTGTTCGGATCGAAGTTCAGGGTTCGGACCGGCATCTCGATTTCGGCGACCCATCCGATCTCGCTCTGACGTACACGTGCAGTCCAGATGCCGTCCCACGCGCGAGCGGAATTGCCTCCGAAACCTCCGCCGCCACCACCATTCCCACCGCCACCTCCAACGAGGCTGTCGCCCATAGCGCCCGATGGATTGATCTCGAAGAAGTAGCCGGTCCGTTCATCCAGATAGGTATCAAAGATCCACATGAACCGATCGTCCGCGGAGAGAAACGCATCGCGGGCCATCGTGTTCCCTTTCAATTCGGTTGGCTCCGAGTCGTAAGCGATAACGCCCATATAGAGCGTACTGTCGGTGTAGATAATGAAAACCTCGGTCCGTTCGGTGGCGGGCGAACCGTTATCAGGCTCGATCTGAATAAAGTCTGTCGCCGGCGAAGCCAATTCCCAGGCCGCCTCGTCGAGTCGGCCGTCAAGATCGATGGACACGCCGTCCGGGATTCTCGCAGCCGTCATCGTCCGGCGGTCTTCGAAATTGGAGATTCCCTCTTGAGCTGCGCCTTCAAGTCCAAACGAACCAATCAATAAGACAAAGATAAAAACGAATCTGAACATCAGTGTGGGTTTCCTCGCGAATCTATGGATAAGCACTACGATCTAAATAATTTACCTTATTGACCTGGCTTGTAACAGGCCAAATCAGGCAACGGGGGGGTTCAACGACCTTCCGGACGCAGTCGGCGCTACTTCTGATCGTTCTTGAGGAGTTCTTTCTCGTCGAGGATATTTTCGAGGGATACGAGCCAGCTTTCAAAGTAACCACGACTCGGATTCAGGGGATCGTGTTTCTCGGCGTCACCGATGGCCGCGATCAGCTGTTGCTGAAATTCGCGCCACTTGTAATGACCGCTTTCAGCAAGGCTCACGGCGATCGCAAACGCGCGCCGTTCCCATTCATTCTGAAAAACGATCTCTCCATTCTTTCTGGGAAGCGGAGTGCCCTCTCCCATGTCGGCGATTTCTTCGTTAGTGTCGCGCTCTTTCACTGGATCTGCACCTTCGTCACGCCGATCATGCTGTCGCGGTTCACAATATCGACGAGCTGTTCTTCGGTCATTCCATCGGTATCCGCTGGCCGTTCCGGCAACACGATATATCGCACGTCGGCGCTGCTATCCCACACGCGCACTTCGACGCCTTCGTCGAGTGTCGTCCCGAAGTCGTTCAACACGCTCCTGGGATCGATGACCACCTTGGAACGGTAGGCTGCGCTCTTATACCAGGTCGGTGGCAGCCCGAGCACAGGCCAGGGATAGCAGGAGCACAAGGTGCAGACCACTACGTTATGCACCTCTGGCGTGTTTTCGACGACGACCATATGTTCGCCATCCAGGCCTCCATATCCGAGCTCCCGGATCCCGGCTGTTCCATCTTCGAGCAACCTTTTCTTGAAATCGGGATCGACCCACGCGCGCGCCACGACCCGAGCCCCGTTCATGGGACCCAGATCGTTCTCATAGATATCGGCAAGCTTTCGCAGTGTGTCTTTCTTGACGACGCCCTTCTCGATCAGGACCTGTTCGATCTTCCGAACGCGGGCGGTCAGCGCTTCGTCGTCCTGTTCGCTCCGATGGCTTTGGAAATAGGGATTGGGCGGGGCATCGTGCGGATGTTTGTGGTCGCTCATGATTTGTTTCAGTCCGGCTGTTCCAGATAATCTTCAAAAAGGTCGATGTAGACATGGTCTTTCGGTGGATAACCTTCGCCCCACAATTCGGTGGCGGCAAACCGAACGCTGTAGAGGGGCTGCGGATTGTCTCCCCTATCGTGGGCCAAGGTGTCCGCAAACCCGAACGTGCCGTGAATCCTGTCGACAATACCGGCATGACCACGGATGTAGCGGGGTAGGCGGGTATGGCCTTCGGGCTGGATGTTCTTCGCACGAACCGTGTCCCCGACCTGAAAGACGGGAACCTGCCGGCCGTCGTCGCGGGTTCCCGGTATCCCCTGGTGAACCACGTGCTCGATGTGTTCGGCGTCAGGTGCCGAGAATTCGGGGCCGGGTGAAGACGAAACCCCGGTTTCGATCTCCTCCGGTGTCAGAACGCCGAACTCTGCTGCGAGCGTCTCGATCTGTCCCATCCACTTCTCGTAGTAGCTCAGGGAAAGATAGCGCACCGGATCCATGCGTTCGATTGCATGCCGGGCCCGGTCCACCGGACCGTAGAAGGCAACCGCCGCAATGTTCAGGGCGAAGACACTCCGTTCCCAGGGGGCATGAAACACGGGCTCGTTCTCTTCGTGGAGGACCGGCCCGAAGCAGGTCATGCCGCCAACATCATGGATACCGTTCATTCAGACAACCTCAAACGAAATAATCGCCCATCGAGGATGTTATAAGAGGCCCTCGACAATCAATAATTTTTCCTCTGCTCTGTGTCCGCGCCTGGCCATATGAACGCTAATAGACCGCACCTACAGGAATGGAAAGGGCCGCGGGAGAGTCACCCGCGGCCCCTGCTACCTTCTCCGGATGTTCTCTAGTCAAGTCTCAGATTCGGAAGGCGCGACTCGAAAAGCAGTTCAACCGCACAGGGTTGCGGATCCCATTTGGAATCGTCCGGCTCCCGCTTGAACTGCGAACTGGTCACCATCTGAGAGAACATATACTCGGGATCGTCGATCATCGTTTTCACGATCAGCCATTCTCCCCCGCCCAGACCCGGAATAAGATCGATTATGTCGGTGACGATCGCGTTCTCGCTGACGGGGGTCCCATTCTGACGGTGATACTGATGCAGCAGGTTAGTCGTAACGACCTGCAAAGCTCCAGGTCTTCCGAAACCAATGCCGGCACCGTCGCCACCTCCACCGCGACCGCCTCTGCCACGGCCGGCGCCTCCGGGCGGTGTCATGTCGACCCATTCGCCCAGAGCGTGGCCTTGCCACGAACGTTCACCCGCAGGCGTCGATTGATCGAAGTAAACCAGGCGCGTCTGTTGGCCATGATCGAATTCCATTCGAAGCGTGTTCTCGGCCTCCCAGATGATGTGGATCCGAGTGGGACTTCGCATGATGCCGGCGGCTCCGAACGCTCTGCATTCGTTCCCATTCGCTATGTCCGCGTCCGGATCCCAGCCGTTCGCAAGGTCGATGCCTGCCTGATTGAGCGGAAGCCCTAGAAAATCTCCCCGTTGGGGAGTCATCATGCGCACCCGCCAGTCCTCGGTTATCGCTGTAACCCAGTAACCGGTTACATCAACCGGGGCCATTGCCTGAGGCGTTAGGGGAACCCTACGCTGTGCCAGAACATCTACAGTTGTCGACCACATGCCAAGCGCAAGGAAAAGTCCTGTTGCGATGGCCACTCGAGACAACTCACCTTTACGTTTCGACTGTATTCGCCCATTCATGCTGCGTCTTCCCCTACCGGGCGCCTTGGATTTCCTGTCCCGCTTCGAGGCCCCAGCTCAATCCGTCCGACGGACGGACGATGGAAATCATGAGCAATCTGTGATCCGCGGCATTGCGTCCCGGGTTACCGGTAACCACCACCTGGTCTCCCACTCGGAAGTTGTCGCCTCCCTGAGCCCTCAACCGTGTAGCCGCGCCCCAGGAAACACCCCAACGCGTCATTTCTCCGTTCTCGTCCGGCGCCTCCACAAAGACTGCGGAATGAGGATTCCGAAGCGAGACCTGGACGATTTCGCCCTGGATCTCCATCTCGTCCAAAACGTCATAGACGGCGGACGCCGAATGGTGGGAGTATGCACTCGCCGTCCAAACCAGCACGACCGCAACAGCGATCAGAACAACGATACGATTCATTCTCGTTTTCCTCCTTTACGAAAGAAAAAGGTTCAAACTTGATGATCTTTAATCTGCTTGGCGGTTCCTAACCGCATCTTCATAGACGGCTTCGAGAAACATTTCCGGTGTCCAGAACGGCTTGTTCCTGCCGTAGACTGCATCGTAATCCAAAGTCGGCCGCGCGGCCTTGATCTCGTCCAGACTCATCTCCTGATCAACCATGTCCTGGACGCGGTCTCGAATCACAGTCAGCATGAGTTGGTAATCCAGAACTTCGCTTTCGTTCGTCAAGCGACCGTGTCCTGGAATGATCCGGGTTCCGAAACTGGCATAGACCTCAGCGACCGCAATGTCGTCGACAATGTGGTCAGCGGCACTGATCAGACCACCCAGGCTTCCGCCGCGTGAAGCATCGAGGACGGGGTAGTTTCCCATCACAAATACGTCACCCGCAGCCAGAACATCAGAACTTCGAAACCACACCATCACGTCTCCGTCGGTGTGGGCCGAAGGAGCTGAGAAGGCGACGATGGGCTCACCGTTGAGAAAGAAATCCATCCTTTCCGTATAAAAAGACACACCGGGTGCAGCGTCGATCGGAATCACGTCCCGCTGGTCGTCCGTGTAACCGCTCAACCTGTTGAGCGTGTTTTCATGGGAATCGATACCGACACCCGGCAATGGATTACCGGGAATGTTGTTGAGCTCTGTACCGAAGGTTTCCGCAAGGGCCAGATTCCCCCCCGCGTGGTCGGCATGGGAATGAGTGTTGATCAGAAAACGGACCGGCTTGTCACCGAACTCTTCCCGAAGGGTCTGAAGCAGTTTGTCTGCGAGCACCGCTGGGCCCGAATCCACCAGAAAAATGCCTTGATCCCCAACTTGCGCTGCGATGTTAACTCCATCGGCACCGCCGACAACCAACATGTACACGTTGCCCTCACATGCATGACGTGAATCGGAGTAGCAGCGTCGTACGCCAGACTGGGGTGGTTTTGCCGCGCGTCGGATGGCGCAGGCAGGCTGAGCATGAAGGACAGGGCGAAGGTCAGCGCTACGATGCCAGGTCCCGATTTCGCTACCGAGTTTCGACCCATTCCTCGCTCCATCAGGCTTTAACGCACCCTCTCGTTGACCATCTCCCGGAGCTTGGTCCGGTATTCGGGATAAAGCGTCTCACTCCCGCCTTGCGTCGTTTCGAACGGAATCCCGAGCATATCTGCCAGATCAGTATGGCGGGTCCCGAGGGGGAAGTGAGGCAGATACTCATCCTCCCATGCAACTTCTTCGCTCGTGTTCCAGAGGTTCCTTTGGTTTCCCCGAGCGTGCCTACCGACAGCCAGTATGTGATCCGTCGTCCGGATGTAGGGTTCTTCCAGGTAGGACGGATCGTCGGTGAGCTGGACATGCGTTAGCCGGTCGCCGTGGCGGATAAAGTATTCCGTCAGCGTCGCCTCGGAACTGGCCGGGGCGCCGTTGCGCTTGTGTGTCCCGAACTTCATGTGTGTGGTTGTCACCACCAGCATGCCGCGCTCATACCGACCAGTCGAGAAACCGACATAGCTGTGCTCGGCGTAGTCGGGTGGGTGCCCCCGGCCGTCCATCCAGATCGTGCGATCCAGGTTGTAGCCCCCTTCTATCCTGTAGGCAACCAGCACCTTTGTTACCGGGTCCACAACCTTCGACATCCTCCAATTGCCGATCACGCCTCGCATGGAATACTGCATCGTGTGGGGCCGAAACTTGACCGCAGGATGGCTGAACATGGACAGGGAATAACTGGCGCCCTTCTGACGCCCGGCATCGTTGTACGGGATCCCCAGGTAATTGCCGATCATCCCGTCGGAAAGCACTCTCGACGAAGCTCTCGAGGCAGCCGTAGCGGGTCCTCCGCGATCGTCTTCTTCAAACGAGTTGTCCAGCCACTCTCCAGAAAAATCGACCACCTGGCCAAACACCGGCGTGTTCGAACCCATCGTCATGACAATGAGAAAAGAGAACGCTACAAGGCCCATTACAGTTCCAATACGCATGATCATTACTCCGTCAGGCAGTGAAAGGATACGCCACACAATACGCAACATGAGCGTGTCTGGTCATGTTCAATAAGGCCAGCAGAGAGCAACCCACTCACACTCACAAGATCGTTGAGCGGCAGAGTCTTGCTTCTTACATGGAATTTCTTTAAGCAATCCGGCTTTCTTCAGATACCTGGAGTACGTGTACCGCCGTACGTACCGTACGTCAAGCGAATTGACCGTTGTTTTGGCAACTGCTTCCCAACAGAAAGCAAAAAAAGGACCGCAGAGAACTAACCCGCAGCCCTTTTTCTTGCGGTGTGATCGTTCTTCTATCTCAGGTCCACAGTATCAGGCTCACTCATCAACTCTCTCAGCTTTTCCCGGTATTCGGGATAGAGCGTCTCGCTGCCTCCCCCTGTCGTTTCAACGGGAATCCCGAGAAAATCCGAAGTCTGCGTGTGACGGGTTCCCAGAGGATAGTGCGGAAGGTAGCCCTCTTCCCACAAGACCTCTTCGGCGACGTTCCACAGGTTGCGCGCACGAAACACCCCGGCATGCCGGGTTGGCATCAATATGTGATCGGTCGTACGAACGAACGGTTCCTCGAAATAAACCGGGTCCTCAGTGAACTGAACGTGCGTCATCTGGTCGCCGTGACGAATGAAGTATTCAGTCAGCGTAACCTGGTCACTCGCGGGAGACCCGTTTCGCCTGTGATACCCATGTTTTATATGTGTCGTGGTCACGACCAGCATGTCCCGCTCGAACCGGCCGGTGGAGAAGCCGTCGTACGTATGCTCGGCGTAAGCAGGAGGATGCCCACGGCCGTCCATCCAGATAATACGGTCCAGGTTGTATCCCCCGGTGACGCGATACGCAACGAGACCGCCTGTTTCCGGATCGACGTCCTTGATCATCCTCCAACTCGCACCGGGGCCAAAAGCGCGCATGGAGTATTGAATCGGGTGCGGCCGGAACATCCAGGCTGGATGGGAGTAGATGGACATGTCCATGGCAGCGGCCTTTCGCCGTCCGGCATCGTTGTAAGGTATCCCCAGATAGTTGCCCGGCAGCGCATCGACCCCGTCCCCACCTCGGGTGACGTCCCGCGATCCAAACGAGCCGAGCCGCGGGGGTCCTCCGCGATCGTCCGATTCGAACGAATTGTCGAGCCACTCACCCGAAAAATCGATGATCCCCTGAGCTGAAGCCTCACTGGCTGTCCCCATTCCGGTCAGGACAAGAACGGATAGCCCAACCAGTCCAATCACCTTCACGACATGCATCGTGTTTCTCCTCCCAGACAAATCAACAACTGTAGGGGCGCTCTATAAGCGTCCGATCTATTCGTGCGGTCATAGACCGCACCTACAGACAAGAGAAAAGGCCGCAGGAAGCCTCCTGCGGCCCTATTCATTTCCGGATCGACTACCTGGCACCTTAAGGTTCACTCATCACCTGCCTTAGCTGTTCCCGGTATTCGGGATAGAGTGTTTTGCTTCCTCCTCCCGTCGTTTCAACGGGAAGCCCGAGAAAGTCCGAGATCTGCGTGTGGCTCGTACCCAATGGATAATGCGGAAGGTAGCCGTCTTCCCAGAGGACTTCTTCGGGTGCGTTCCAGAGGTTTCTGCGGGAACGCACAGTTCCAGCCTGACGCGTCGGCGCCAAGATGTGATCGGTCGTGCGGATCAGAGGCTCCTCGAAGTAGATCGGGTCCTCGGTAAACTGAACGTGCGTCATCCGGTCGCCGTGGCGGATGAAATACTCCGTCAGAGTCACCTGGTCGCTGGCCGGGGCTCCATTCCGTTTGTGGTATCCATGTTTGATGTGCGTTGTCCTCACGACCAGCATGTCCCGCTCGAACCGTCCCGTGGAAAAGCCGCTGTACGTGTGCTCGGTATAGTCCGGGGGATGCGGGCGGCCGTCCATCCAGATCAGGCGGTCCAGGTTGTATCCCCCGGTCACACGATACGCTAAGAGACGCCCCGTTTCCGGATCGATTTCCTTGATCATCCTCCAACTCGCACCGGGGCCGAAACCGCGCATGGAATACTGGATCGGGTGCGGTCGGAACATCCAGGCCGGATGGGAATAAATGGAAATGTCCATGGCGTTGCCCTTCCGGCGTCCGGCATCATTGTAAGGCAACCCCAGGTAGTTGCCGGGCAGCGAGTCAACTCCACCCGCGGTTCGACCCAATCTCGGCGGTCCTCCCCGATCGTCTTCCTCAAACGAATAGTCCAGCCATTCTCCCGAAAAATCGATGATCCCCTGAGCCGAGGCCTCAGTGCCTGGCCCCATTCCAATCATGACAACAAGGGACAGCCCGAAGAGTCCAATCACCTTCACGATATGCATCGCTGTTCTCCTCCCGGACGAGTCAACACAACTGTAGGTGCGGTCATAGACCGCACCTACACAAGCCCGCTACCTTGCCCCTCCGGACTCGCTCATCAGCTGCCTCAGCTTTTCCCGGTATTCGGGATAAAGCGTTTCGCTGCCTCCCCACGTTGTTTCATAGGGGATCCCGAGCCAATCTGAGATCTGCGTGTGAGGAGTGCCCAGGGTATAGTGCGGAAGGTAGCCCTCGTCCCACATGACTTCTTCGCCGGTGTTCCAGAGGCTGCGGGCACGAAATGTACCGGCTTGACGCGTTGGCGCAAAAATGTGATCCGTCGTGCGGACGAGCGGCTCCTCGAGATAAATCGGATCCTCAGTGAACTGAACATGCGTCATCCGATCGCCGTGACGAATGAAGTATTCCGTCATCCTCGTCTGGTCGCTGGCCGGAGACCCGTTTCGCCTGTGGTACCCATGTTTGATGTGCGTGGTCGTCACGACCAGCATGTCGCGCTCGAACCGGCCGGTGGAAAAGCCGGTGTACGTATGCTCGGCATAGTCGGGCGGGCGCTCACGGCCGTCCATCCAGATAAGGCGGTCCAGGTTGTATCCTCCGGTCACACGATACGCTAAGAGACGCCCCGTTTCGGGATCGATTTCCTTGATCATCCTCCAGCTGCCGAGGCCAAAACCACGCATGGAATACTGGATCGGGTGGGGCCGGAATATCCAGGCCGGATGGGAGTAGATGGCCATGTCCGAGGTGGCGGCCTTCTGTCGTCCGGCGTCGTTATAGGGTAACCCCAGGAGGTTGCCCGGCAGCGAGTCGTAGCCATTCGCAATCAAGCCCAGCCGGGGCGGACCTCCCCGATCGTCCGATTCAAACGAGTTGTCCAGCCACTCGCCCGAAAAATCGATGACGGCCTGAGCCGAAGCCTCACTCGGGGACCCCATTCCAGCCAGGACCAGAACGGACAGCCCAACGAGTCCGATCAGCCTCGCCATACGCATCGTTATTCTCCTAACGGACAGTCAGCATGAACTGGGGGGGCGCTCTATGAACGCCCATCTCTTTTTTTTGTGCGGCCATAGACCGCACCTACAGAGGAAGTGACGGTTCTGCTAGTTGAGCCTCAGGTTCGGAAGCCTTGATTCGAACGGCAGTTCGACCTGACAGGGTTGCGGGTTCCAGTTGGAATCGTCGGACTCCCGTTTGAACTGCGCGCTGGTGACCATCGGAGAAAACATGTATTGAGGATCCTCGATGATGGTCTTGACGATCAGCCAGTCCTGATTGGCCGGTCCGGCAACAAGATCGATCTGATCGGTCACAACGGCATTCTCGCTGACCGGTGTTCCATTCTGCCGGTGATACTGGTGTAGCAGGTTCGTCGTGACGACCTCCAAGCCGCCCGGTCTCGGGGGACCTGAACCCGGCTCGACATCCGGAAATCCACCGCCGCGGCCGGCGAATCCCCCACGGGCTGGCACGCGCGTATCGATCCACTCGGCGGTGGCGTGGCCCTGGTAGGAACGCTCGCCCGGTAACATCGACTGATCGAAATAGACCATGCGGGTCTGATCTCCATGGTCGAACTCAAACCGGAGCGTGTTCTCGTCCTCCCAGGTGACGTGTATTCGCGTGGGGCTTCTCATGATAGCCGCGGCACCGAAAGCCCGGCACTCGTCACCGTTCGCCATATCGGCTTCCGGGTCCCACGCGTTCGCCAGCTCGATACCCGCCTCATTCAGAGGCAGTCCAAGAAAATCTCCGCGTTGAGGTGTGATCATCCTCACGCGCCAGTCTTCAGTTATCGCCGTCACCCAGTAACCGGTCACATCGAACGGCGCCCGCACCTGGGCCGTACCTCCAACCGGACCACCCGCGCCACGCTGCCCCCAGGCATCAGTCGTCATGGCGGCAGCAACCAGAACAAGGACGCCGACCATCGGAAAGGTCAAAGCCGACACACTTCGCTTATACCGATTCATCCCTCGATCTCCCCTCAGTCTGTTTTTACCGAGCGCCTTGAATTTGTTCGCCCTCACCTGTGCCCCAGCTATACCCGTCCGCCGGACGAACAATCTGAAGCATCAGCATCCGGCGGTCCCTGGGGTTTCGACCAGGGTTGCCCAGGACGACCACTTCATCGCCAACCCGGAACGAATCGACTCCCTGCTGCAGCAGTTGGCGAGCACCACCCCATTCGACGCCCCAGCGTGTGGTTTCACCACTCGCATCGGCGACATCCACCCAGATCCAGGAATGAGGATTCCTGAGAGCAATCTGGACGAGTTCGCCTTCGATCTCGGCCTCATCCGCAATGTCATACACAGCCGCGGCAGCATGGTGCGAGTAGGCCACCATCCCGCTGGCGAGGAATGCCACGACTGCGATCCCAAAAACAGCCCAATAACGGTTCATTTCTTTCCCTCCTTAAAGAACAATACTCAAAATTACGAATTCAAACTTCCCGACTCAGTTCGCTGCAATTTCCTGGTAGACGGCCTCGAGAAACATCTCCGCCGTCCAGAAATCCCTGTCTCCTTTGAAGACACCATCGTAGTCCAATGTCGGCTGTGCCGTCTTGACTTCCTCGAGCGTCATCCCGTCGTCGACCATCTCCTGAACGCGGTCCCGGACAACGGACAGCATCAGCAGGTAGTCCAGAACTTCGGCCTCATTGGTCAAGCGCCCGTGGCCCGGGACGATACGCGTCCCACCACTCGCAAAGATCTCTGAAACGGCAACGTCGTCCACGATCTGTGTGGCGGCGTCGATCAGGCCGTAAAGACTGCCACCCCGGTCGGCATCGATCACCGGATAATGCCCCATTACGAAAGCATCACCCGAAGCGAGAACGTCGGAACCTCTGAACCAGACCATCACGTCGCCATCGGTGTGTGCAGGCGGCGTCGAGAGAGCCACGACCGCTTCGCCGTTCAGGTAAAAAATCCATTCTCTCGGTGAAAAAATCCCGCATAGGGACGCGCCACCTCGGGAATGATGTCCCTTTCGTTCCGGCTGAATCCGCTCACTCGATTGATCGTGTTCAGATGCGACACGATCCGGACACCACCGTACGCGTTTGGATTATTGAGTTCGGTCCCGAACTCTTCTGCAAGCGCGAGATTGCCTCCGGTGTGATCGGCGTGGGAGTGGGTATTGATCAGGTAGCGGACGGGCCTGCCGTCGAACTCCTCGCTGATGGTTTCCAGCAACTGATCGCCCAGCGCGGCCGGACCCGAATCCACGAGGAAAATCCCCTGTTCGCCGACCTGCGCCGTGACGTTCACTCCGTCCACGCCGCCGATGATGAGCATGTAGACCTGTCCCTGTACGTGGACGACATCGATCGAAGTATTTCCACCCAGCGACTCGCTGGGATGAGCCCGCTGTGCATCAGCAGGTAACACAAGGATGACCCAAAGGGTCACCACCAGGGACAACAACCGGGCCGCCCCGCACTTCATCTTCACTTTCATGGCGCGTTTCATCGACTCTCCTACCTCCCCCCGTCGGATCCGCTTGTCCCGGATTCGCTCATCAACTGCTTCAATGTTTGCCTGTATTCAGGATAGAGCGTTTCGCTCCCCCCTTGAGTGGCCTCAAAGGGAATCCCGAGCCAATCGGAAAGCTGCGAGTGCCGGGTACCCAACGGGTGATGCGGAAGATAGCCCTCGTCCCATATGACCTCTTCAGCCGCGTTCCAGACGTTTCTTCGGCCGGTCGGACTTGCCGCCTGCCGATTGCGCACCAGAACGTGATCCCCCGTGCGAACGTAGGCCTCTTCGAGATACACTGGATCATCGGTGAACTGCACGATCGTCAGCCGGTCTCCGTGGCGGATGAAGTGTTCGGTCATCGTCGCCTGATCGCTCGCCGGAGCGCCGTTACGTTTATGGTAGCCGTGCTTCATGTGCGTGGTCGTCACGACTAGCATTCCGCGCTCGAACCGTCCGGTCGAAAATCCGTTGTAGGTGTATTCAGAATAGTCGGGCGGGCGTGGACGTCCATCCATCCAGATGACGCGGTCGAGGTTGTAACCACCTGTAATTCGATACGCAACTAACTGGCCGGTCACCGGATGTATTTCTTTCATCATCCTCCAGTTGTTGATCACGCCGCGCATCGAATACTGAACAGGGTGCGGCCTGAATATCCATGCGGAATGGGAGTAGATGCCAAGATCAAAGGTATTGCCCTTCTGCCTTGCGGCATCGTTGTACGGTATGCCCAGGTAGTTGCCGAGCCACGCATCGGGCTGGAGCCCGTTCGCTCGACTCGGACCCGCAGTGAGGGGCCCGCCGCGATCGTCCTCTTCAAACGAGTTGTCGACCCACTCGCCAGAAAAATCGATTACGCCGGCAGCACCTCCGCCGCCCCTCTGAGCAGACAACTGGGTAGCAAACCCCATGGCCATCACAACGAGAACGGACAGACTTATCAGTCCGATCACCTTCGCCATACTCATCATCGTTCTCCAAGTTCTCCAACAGCAGTCCGACTCCATACCGGGCAAGGGTATCGGAAAGCCTTTACTTCTATGGAACTAGCAACAGAAAATCCGTCACACCAAACAATACATTCTACGATACTTGGGAGTCGTAACTCCCATCGATCCACTCATCCTTTAAATCAAGCGGCAAATCAAGCGACCGCGATTTTCCAATCATTATTATTGGGAAAGCCCTGTACTGCAAGCAAAACCTTAGGTCCCAACGACTTGAGCGAGTTTGGAGCACTCCGGTCCCCTGTCGGGCGCTCTCGCCAAGTGGTTAAAGATCGTGTCATGCAAGTCGTGACCGGATGCGTTCGAGTGCCAACCGCCATGTATCGTCCACGCCCTGCACTTTCTCCAGGCCATCGATGCTTACGGAAGCCTCTCTCGGAAAACACAGCAGGTTGCTTTCCGGGTGTATGTCGGCAAAAACGTTCTCGGAATTCTCAAAGAAGTTTTCCGGATTGTAGTAGGTCGCTATGTGCCACCAATTCTCATAACGGAAGTCTCGCAATATCTCTATGACCTCACGATGATTGACCGTCGTGGTTTCAACAAACAAAATCGGGCGCGTCTTACGGATCGTCCCCTGCGCACCTTCGATCACTTTTCTTTCCATACCTTCGACATCGATTTTGATCATGTCGCAGCGCTCGAGACCCAGACTGTCCAGTTCAATAACGTCTACCGGTTCTCCTTCCTGATCCGACTCGACGTCAACGCCTCCGAAGTTGAATTCGATTCGCGGATCCCGCAGGGGAATGTGCACCTGGCCCGCAGCATTCCCGGCCGCCTTCTGGAACGGCACCACGTGCAGCAGGTTGTTCAACTGGAGGTTCGCCCCCAGATAGTTAAAGACCTGGCGCTGAGGTTCGAAAGCAAGGACGAGGCCGGTTTCTGTGACTTTTCTCGCAAACGGAATGGTGTGTGTGCCAATGTTTGCACCCACATCGATCACGAAATGCCCGGGCTTGAGGACCTGGAACAGAGTCGCCAGTTCCCCTTCGCACCACTCTCCGTAAATGTCGAGAGAGCGGCCGATAAAGTTGTCGTTCTTATTGAAGAGGAAAAAGCCGTGCCGGCACTCTTTCAGAACCGTGTAGTCATTCTCAAATATGGAACCGGTGTTCATTCGTTCCCGAAACCAGCGTGCGGCACTGGAAGAATCACTGACCGCTACGGGTAACAATCGAAACGGACACTAAAAAAAGCCCGGCTGGATGCCGGGCTTCCCGAAGAGATACTTTTCTTAGGGCGCAAGGCCAGACTCCGGCGCCGGCGGCGTAGTTTCGCACGGCGTCGCGTTCCAGTTCGAACCGTCGGCTTCCTTCCGAAAGTCCGAAGTCACGATGAAAGGCTGGGTCAGATACGTCGGGTCCTCGACCATAGTGGTGACGGTTATCCACTCCTGACCGAACGCACCGTGGCGATCAAAATACTCCGTAACGACCGCGTCCTCGCTGTAAGGAACACCGTTCCAACGCAAGTAGCCCATTTCCATCCCCGTGGTCACAATGTTGAGAGTGCCGCCGGTGGGTGGCCGGCCTCTTCCTCCCCCGGTGAATTCCCACGTCGCCATCGAGTGGCCCTGCAGGGTGGTTTCCTCCCCAGCGGCGACGTCCCCGAAGTGTAGGAGGCGGGTCTGCGTGCCGGCATCGATTTCGATCCGAAGAGTTTCCGGATCCTGCCAGGTAATATTCAGCCTGCCGGGCACACGCATGATGCCACCCACGCCGAATGGACGGCACTGGTTCCCATTCCGAACGTCCGCGTCGAGGTCCCAACTATCGGCCATTTCGGTCCCGGCATCGTTGAGCGGAACGCTGATGTAGTCACCCGGTCGTGGAGTCATCATGCGCCAACGCCAATCCTCATTGATGATGGACACCCAGTACCCGGTCAGATCGATCGGCGCTGCCTGCTCGGCTACCGGTGGGGGCCCACCCCGTCCTCCTCCGCCTCTCCCCCGTTGGGCATGGCCAGGTTCGGCCAACATAAACAAGGACAGCGCCATGGTCATGGCGGACGTTGCTACGGTTCTCTTGTCCATTCTTCTTCTCCAGGAACAGGAAAGCATTTTTCGAAATAAGTGTGCCGAAGTGCTTACCCACGGGTAAGCGCTGGTCAATTTACTCCATTTGCGACACGTCTGTCATGAATATTGATTACCATCGTCTTGTGGCGTATCGTGATGTCGATTATACGACCTGGGCGGCTGGGGACCGTCTCCATGATGACCCATCCGGAATTTTAGAAGGAGGACACGATGGATTGGACGAAGGGTGTAAGGATTATATGTCTTCTGCTGTTTGTAATGATTTGGGCCCGGGGCCCGGCGTTTGCGCAGACCGACTTATCTGGAACCTGGAACAACGTGGTCCACGAAGACGGCACTCTGTACCGCATCTCGGGGCCCGCCGTTGGCGATTACACCGGACATCCCATTAACGACGCAGGTCGTATGCATGCCGATGCATGGATGGAGTCTCGCAATACCGTTCCAGAATTTCAGTGCATCCCCCACGGGGCCGCCTATTGGCAGAACGCGGGAACCGTCCGGATGATGCCTGTCGTGGACGAGGTCACCCAGGAGGTCATCGCGCTGAATCTGGATCTCCATTTCTACCGTGTGATGCGTGACGTCTGGCTCGACGGACGCCCCCACCCCCCGGCAGAGGCGCGGCACACGTGGTCCGGTTTCTCAACCGGAGAATGGGATGGGAATAAGCTGACGATCACGACGACACACCTCAAAGAAAACCGCGTCACGCGAAGCGGCATCGAGCATTCCGACCAGGCCGTTCTGACAGAGCACATCATGCGCCATGGAGACAGGCTGACTTGGATCACGGTCATCAACGACCCCATCTATTTCGAAGAACCCATGATTCACAGCCGGACCTACGTCCAGGACCTCCAACGGCAGCTGACTCCCTATCCCTGCGTGGCGGCCGTAGAGGTCGATCGCCCCATCGACCTGATGCCGCATTGGCTGCCGGGTCAGAATCCCGATCTCTTTGACTGGGCCGAACTTCACGGAGTGCCGATAGAAGCCGCCAGGGGCGGTGCGAGAACGCTGCTTCCCGAGTACAGGGAAGAACTGAAATAGAACCCGAGCAGGAAAAGCCAGCGTGCAGAAGAGAATTATGACGAAAACACGACTCAGACTCTCAGCGACGATGGCCTTGGTGCTCGTGTGGGCCCTCACGGGAATGAATGTCCATGCTGCCCCCGGTCAAGGCTCCGCCGCCGGCGGGCAAGAGATCAGAGTGATCCCGGTCCGGGACAATATTTACATGGTGAGCGGTGCTGGCAGCAACATCACGGTTCAAATGGGTCGGGACGGACTGTTGCTTGTGGATTCGGGAAGTGGATCGATGAGCGATGGGGCGCTCGCAGCCATCCGTGAATTTTCCGATGCACCCATTCGCCAGATCATTCTCACTCACAACCACGAAGACGCCGTCGGGGGTGTTCCGACGCTCCGGTTCACGGGTGACGCGATACTCGGCGGCAACTTCTCGGGCCGGGAAGGGGCCGCGATCCTTACGCATGAGAACGCTTTCTTAAGGATCGTCAGAGCCACCGACGTGTCTCTGCCGTATGAGGCGACGCCGACGGATTCGTATTTTATAGGCAGGCACGAATTCTACTTCAACGGCGAAGCCGTCGAAATCTTTCACCAGCCCGAAGCCCACACCGATGGCGACAGTGTGGTGTTTTTCCGAAGGTCTGACGTCATCAGTACGGGCGACGTCATCGACACGACGCGCTACCCCTTTATCGACGAGGCCAGCGGCGGCAGCATCAACGGCGTCGTCGCAGCCCTGAACAAGATTACCGAAATCGCGGTGGTCCAGTATCTCGAGGAAGACGGCACCCTGATCATCCCCGGCCGCGGCCGGCTTTTAGACCAGGGCGACGTCGCCTACTACAGGTACATGGTTACTATGATCCGCGACCGGATTCAGGACCTGGCCGAAAAAGGCATGACGCTGGAGGAAGTGAAGGCCGCCCGACCGACCCTGGATTATGACGCTCGATACGGTTCCGACACCGGGACCTGGACGACGGATATGTTTATCGAGGCTGTCTATCGAGGCGTCAGCCGAAGCGAGTAGTACGAACTCATTCCCATACTAGAAAAGCCCGGCTCCTGGCCGGGCTTTTTCAATTACGAAGTAATTTTCATGCTTCTGACAACAACTGGCTCCAAACACTCGGGTCCGGCTGTGGAAATGGTCGGGATCGGTTGGTAAACTCCCAGCCGGAGGGTCGATGAATAACGCCACCGAGATGCTGGATCCCGCACGTAACTTAGTCGAGTCGATGCCCGAGAACATGAAGGAATCGCCTCAACATGCGTCGCGCCTGAACAACCTTGCAGTCGTTTATCAGTCACTCTCTCGGTTTGGTGAGGCCGATGACCTCTACAGGCAGTCGATTGCGATCTGGGAACGAACGCTGGGGCCGGGCCACCCGAGAGTTGCTCAGAGTTCAAGCAACCGTGCCTCGCTCTATCGCCTGATCCATGAGTTTCATGAAGCGGAACTCGTATACCAACTCGCTCTGAATACGTGGCACTCCCAGGGCTGGCCGACGGAAGCGGAAATGGCTGAGACCGAACTGAATGACGAGTCTCCGCTCTGGGCCGAGCAGGTCGAGGCTGGAGGCGCGTTGAAGCAATTCCGCACCCTGGTCCAGGAACTACGGCGCCGGGTGGAATCGGGTTCGAGCGAGGCCAGAGAAGAACTCGTAGAAATGATGGAAAAATTGGGACCCTGGTACCACAACCTGAACTTCTCGGGCATCGATACCAATCCCGACGATCCGGATTATCCGGCCAGACGCTGGCGTATCCTCGAACCGTTCGTTCCGAAAGATCTTCGAGGAAAGACTGTTCTCGACATTGGCTGCAACTCGGGCTACCTCTCGTTGGAGATGAAGAAGCGCGGCGCGGAAAGAGTTATTTCGATTGATTTCATGGCACACCTGGTCGGCCAGGCACGATTTGCGTCCTATTGGTTTGATCTTCCGCTGGAACCTCGCCTTCTGGACGTGTACGACGTTGAGTCGCTTGGCGTAAATTTCGATTACGTGCTGTTTGTCGGTGTTCTCTACCACCTGAAGCATCCTCTCTACGCGCTGGAAAAGGTGGCTAACGTCTGCAAGGATACCCTGATTTTTCAGAGCGTCACACGCGGGCCTGCAGGAGACTTTGAGCCGGAAGCCAACTACGAGTACAGTGACGACACTTTTCTTGAAGACCCCAAATTCCCCAGGCTGTACTTCCTCGAAAAGTCATTCAACAGTGATGAAAGTAACTGGTGGATCGCAACGCAAAGTTGTCTAAAAGCGATGCTGCGTGTGTCCGGTTTTCGGACTATCACCGATACATCCGAAGTCGACCATTTCGTTTGTCGGAAGGAGTGAGGAGGGGAAGAAAGGCGCCGACCGGATTCGAACCGGTGCATAAAGGTTTTGCAGACCTCTCCCTTACCGCTTGGGTACGGCGCCGTATCTGCCTGGAACGTTATTATACCTGCGCTCTCGGAAGGCGTAAAACGCACCACCTTCTCCTGTACGCGGCATCTGTCGCTGAAGAATCGGTGATTCTACATATAAGACGTGCGGTCATAGACCGCACCTACAGTTCTACGGGAATATTCCGAAATCCTTACCTGTAGGGAGTTTCGCGATGTAGGCGATCTGGCCCAGGTGGTATCCGAAATGTTCAATGGAATGATAAACGGCATGCAATCGAGTGACAGAGAACCCCTGAACCGTGACCCTCTCCACGAGCGTCGCTTCCCTCACATCGGCCAGCGTTCGATCGACATCACTGACCGTCGCTTCAACCAAGGCCATCAACTCTTCTAACCCTCGCTCCTCCCTGGCGGCGAACTCGGAAGGCCGGTCCCGGTCATCGGGGGCACCCCCAACTCCGCTGACAATCCACTGCCCCAGATTTCCGGACATATGCAGAAGCAGGTTGCCCACGCTGTTGCTGGCCTCGTTCGGACGCCACCAGACGTCTTCCTCTGAAATCATGCCGGCGATTCTCCGAAGTTTGGGAAGATAATCCTCAGACAGCAAAGTTCGTGAGGCTTCTATGAACTCAGCGGGCGCTGTCGAAGCGTTTCCGGGAGTGGGTCTCACCTTCGCTTCTCTCCTTATCTGAAATCCAGGTTGATTGAAGAAACGTGGGAGGGTTGGAAAAAATTTAAGATCCGAAACTCTGGATCGCGAGTTCTTCGGATTCGTGGATGTCGAACACATTGTTCAGGCGAGAAAACTCCAGCAGTTCACGAACCTGGCTGTTGAGGTTGGTCAACTTGAGACGTCCCCAGGCTGTGCGGCCCTTGGATTGGCACTGTGGGCAGGGGTCCCATTCACCTTGATCGTTCTGAAAGACCGACGCCCCGCACGCGTCACATATGTTCTGTGTCACCGTCCCGTGTCCCAGAACCAACTCTCCCAGACCGCTGCTGTCGATGTAGGACACCTCTTCCAGATTGAGCAGGATGTTCTTGCTGCCCTGAGCTACCTGATCCCGTATCGCCTGGCGAAAGATATCGGACCCGTCGCCGGCAGTGATTCTTCCCGAGACGTCGAGCACGGTCACATCCCCGACTGCACGCGTCTCAAGCTTCAGACTCATCGAAAACCTCCATCGATCGCGTATGCATAGGCGCACATCGCGATGCAGGACGATTGAATCACTTCTCGGGCCCAGTTTCAACCTTCGGAAGCTACTCGAGAACGGCTCGCCGATTGGAGATTAGCGCGGTACGCGAATGCGCGGCGTTGGAGGCAGTTCTACCTGGCAGGGTTCCGGATACCAGTTGGAGTCGTCCGGCTCTCGCTTGAACTGAACACTGGTCGTTCTGGCGGCCGTCATATACTCCGGGTCATCGATCTCGGTCTTGACGATCAACCAGTCTTGGCCGCCCGGGCCAGGAACCAGATCCATGATATTCATAACAACGGCATTCTCGCTGACGGGAATGCCGTTCTGTCGCTGGTACTGGGGCAGCAGATTCGTCGTCACCAGCTGCAAGCCCCCGGGCCGTTGGGACGGATCCGGTGGAGCCGCGCCACGGCCTCTCGGTTGCTCGGTGTTGATCCACTCGGCGAGGGCCTGTCCCTGCCACGATCGCTCGCCTAACGGCGTAGACGCATCAAAATGCGCCAGGCGCGTCTGTTGCCCGTAATCAAAATCGAATTGCAGCGTGTCTTCGTCTTCCCAGGTAATGTGGATGCGAGTCGGCATCCGCATGATCGCGGCGGCACCAAACGCCTTGCATTCCAAACCGTTCGCAATATCCGCTTCGGGGTCCCAGGCCAGGGCCATCTCAATGCCGGCATCGTTGAGCGGAATACTGAGAAAGTCGCCTCTGGGCGGCGTGATCATACGGACACGCCAATCTTCGGTGATGACCGCGACCCAGTAACCGGTAATGTCCATCGGCGCCATTTCACGAGGCGTTGGAGGCTGGCCCGGCTCGAGTCCCCGTTGGGCGGCGTACCCGTCGCTCGCCATCGTCACGAGGAAGACAAGACACATCATAGCCCCGACAAGGGGCAGCTTACGGCGACGCTCCGAGATTCTCAGCTTCATCATTACCTCTTCTACGCCTCTTCTATCGGCCGACGCCTGGAATGACTTCGTCTGAGGCCAGACCCCAACTGTATCCATCCGATGGACGAACGATGGAAACCATCAGTAACCTTCGATCACGCGCGTTCCGGCCGGGGTTCCCTATAACGACGACTTCGTCTCCGACCTTGAACGCAGCTGCTGCTCCTTGCTCGGTCAGCTGACGCGCACCGCCCCACTCGATTCCCCAACGCCGAATCTCGCCATCCGCGTCCGGCGCATTCACATAAACATAGGAATGCGGGTTTCGAAGCGAGATCTGGACGAGCTCGCCCTGGATTTCGGCCTCATCGGCCACGTCGTAGATCGCAACAGCCGAATGGTGGGAATACGCACTCACTCCTCCGACCAACATCACTGCAGCGATCAAAAAAACACTAATGCGGTTCATCTTGCTTCCCTCCCAAAAATTTCTGTACAAACAGCTCTATGGCGCATCTGGGCTTCCAGTGATGTCCCGGTAGACGGCTTCCACAAACATGTCGGTCGTCCAGAACTCCTTGTCACCGTGCATGGTCACATCATAATCCAGTGTCGGTCGAGCCACCTTGACCTCATCGAGGTCCATTCCCTCGTCGACCATCTCCTGGATGCGACTTTGAACTATCGTCAACATCAGGAGGCTATCCATCACCTCTGCCTCGTTGACAAAACGCCCGTGACCCGGAATCAGACGGGTCCCCGCGCTGGCCCACACCTCTGAGACTGCGATGTCGTCTACCAGAAACCTGGCCGCATCGGTCAAACCCTGAAGGCTCCCACCGCGCTCGGAATCAGGGATCGGGAACTGACCCATCACGAACGCATCACCGGTGGCAACGACGTCGGATCCCCGAAACCAGACGATCGCATCGCCATCGGTGTGCGCCGAGGGTGTGGACAACGCCACAATGGGCTCACCATTGAGGTGAAAATCCAGCCGTTCGAGATAGAACGATCCAAACGGACGGCCTTCGGGGGGAATCACATCCCGCTCGTCCCGCGTGTAACCATTCAGCCGATTGAGCGTGTTCACATGCGCGGCTATCCTGACACCGCCAAATACATTGTCGGCAAACGTTTGGGCCAGCGCCTGATTACCGCCTGCGTGATCGGCGTGGGAATGAGTGTTGAAGAGAAACCGCACCGGTTTATTATCAAACTCTTCCCGAAGCGTTTCGATCAGCTTGTCGGCGAGAGCGGCCGGCCCGGAGTCCACAAGGAATATGCCATCGTCGCCCACCTGCGCTACGACGTTGACTCCGTCCGCACCACCGATGACCACCATGTACACTTGCCCTCTCACGTGCAGCACATCGATCGGGGTGTCCGCGTCATAGTTCTGGCTGGGATGGTCCTGGCGCGCTTGGGCCCCGATGGCCAGTCCGAAGAAGAGAATCGACACCAGGAGTGAACGCCGAACGACTCGATTCAACAGAAAGCCAGTCACCTCTAATTGCCCGTCCCGTCTGATTCACTCGTCATCATCTCTTTGAGCTTCCGTCGGTATTCCGGATACATGGTTTCGCTACCGCCCTGGGTCGTCTCGAACGGAATTCCAATCCGATCCGCAAACTCGGTGTGCCGTGTTCCCAGTGGGTAATGTGGGAGGTAACCGTCATCCCACACGATCTCCTCTTCGGCAGCCGCGAAGGTGCGACGGTTCGTCGCGAACCGAGTGGGTACCAGGACGTGATCCAGAGTTCGAACCAACGGTTCTTCCAGGTACGCCGGGTCCTCGGTGAACTGGACGTGGGTCAGCCGGTCGTCGTGGCGGATAAAATATTCGGTCATCGTGGCCTGATCGCTGGCAGGGGCCGCGTTACGCTTGTGATATCCAAGCTTCATGTGCGTCGTCGTGACGACCAGCATGCCGCGCTCGAATCGGCCCGTTGAGAAACCGCGATAGGTGTGTTCGGCGTAGTCGGGAGGATGGGGACGTCCGTCCATCCAGATCGTCCGACCCAGGCCAAAACCTCCCACGACTCGGTACGCAGTGAGAAGTCCGGTCAGCGGATCGACGTCCTTCTCCATTCTCCACTGCCCGATGACGCCCCGCATGTAGTACTGGGCCGGGTGGGGGCGCATCTGGATTGCCGGATGAGAATGGACGGAAAGGTCCTCGGTGGCGGCCTTCAGACGGCCGGCGTCGTTGAATGGGATCCCCAGATAGTTGCCCAACATCCCGTCCGATACCGGTTCGAGGTTGATGCCTTCCCGCGGTCTCCCAAGTGTGGTCGTCGTATACGCCGTTCGCGGCCCTCCCCGATCATCCTCCTCATAGGAGTTGTCCAACCACTCTCCTGAGAAGTCGGTTTGCTGCGCGACGGCTGGCATCATAAATCCTGCAGGCGCCAGGACTATCAGAAGTGACAGAACACCTATCCGCCGAATCGTTTCCTTCATACGCATCGTCTGTACTCCCTACCGGTTAGCAGTATCCCTTAAAGAATACACCGTTCAGCCGAGGGCCCCAAGTCCCTCGTGGGCGTATCCCGTATTGTATGGCGAACGAATTTCGGATCCGTGCTCAACCGACCTATCGCTGTACGGGAATGCGGGGAACCGGGGGTAGCTCCACCGCACAGGGCACCGGATTCCAGTTGGAATCGTCGGGCTCTCGCTTAAACTGCACGCTTGTCTTTCGGACGGCCGTCATGTACTGGGGATCCTCGATCTGGGTTGTAACGATCAGCCAATCCTCCCCGCCCGGACCGGCAACGATATCCATCGTATTGGTGACAACGGCGTTCTCGCTGACGGGGATACCGTTCTGTCTCTGGTACTGAGGTAGCAGGTTCGTGGTGACGAGCCGCAGGCCTCCGCGTTGCGGGGACCGCACTCGAGGGGTGCCCAGTCCAGCGCTTCCATCTTCATCCGGGTCAACCAACTCGCCGATCCGAACCTCCGGAGCGGCATTGCGCGCGGTCTCTACATCGATCCACTCGGCGAGGGCCTGTCCCTGCCACGACCGTTCTCCCGTCGGAGTAGTCGGGTCAAAATGCGCCAGCCGTGACTGTTGTCCGTAATCAAAATCGAACCGCAGCGTGTCGTCGTCTGTCCAATCAATCCGGATCCGAGTGGGCATGCGCATGATGGCAGCCGCACCAAACGCTTTGCATTCCAGGCCGTTTGCGGTATCCGCTTCCGGGTCCCAGGCCAGCGCCGTCTCAATACCTGCATCGTTGAGCGGAATACTCAGAAAATCCCCTCGCGGCGGCGTGATCATACGCACCCGCCAATCCTCGGTGATCACAGCCACCCAGTTTCCCGTAACGTCAATCGGCGCGATCGCCCTGGGGGTCGCAGACACAGGGCCCGTCACGCCGCGTTGTGCGAGGGCCGTCACCGCCGAAAAAACTACAGCGATCAGAAGTCCCAGCACGACGGCATAGGATCGCGAACCGACAATGTCGGTGGACAACGTTCCAGGATTCATTCCTACGCCTCCTCAATCAATCGACATTCACTCTTAACGCGCAGCTCGGTTGGCAACGGCTTCCTGATAGACAGCTTCCAGAAACATCTCAGCGGTCCAGTATTCCTTATCTCCACCGGCCATGCCATCGTACTCAAGCGTCGGACGGGCAGCCCTCACCTCCTCCAGCGTCATCCCCTCATCCACCATCGATTCGACGCGTTCCCAGATCACGGTCAGCATCAGAAGGTAGTCCATGACTTCGGCTTCGTTGGCCAGCCGGCCGTGACCCGGGATGACGCGGGTCCCGCCACTTGCGAAAACGTCTGCGACCGTGATGTCGTCGACGATTCGTTTTGCCACATCTAGGAACCCTTGAATGCTTCCGCCCCTTTCGGAATCAATGATGGGATACTGATCCAGGACGAACGTGTCGCCGGTCGCAACCACATCGGAGCCCGGAAACCACACGATCGCATCGCCGTCGGTGTGCGCAGAAGGCGCGGCCAGCACCATGACCGGCCTATCATTGAGATAGAAGTCCATCCTCTCGCCGAAAAACGCCCCGTAGGGAAGCCCCAACTCGGGAATCACATCACTCTCGTCCCGCGTGTAGCCAGCCAAACGGTTGAGGGTATTCAGGCGCGAAGCGATCTTCACGCCACCGAATGCATTCGGATTGTTGCCTTCCGTGCCGAAAGTTTCGGCGAGACGCAGGTTGCCTCCCGTGTGGTCTCCATGGGAGTGGGTGTTGAACAGGAAACGCACCGGTTTGTCGTCAAACTCTTCCCGAAGCGTCTCGAGCAGTTTGTCACTGAGAGCGGGAGGCCCCGAGTCCACCAGAAAAATGCCTTGATCTCCGACCTGTGCCGCGATGTTCACACCGTGGGCACCGCCCACTACGATCATGTACACTTGGCCCTTCACGTGCATCACGTCAATCGGTGTGTCGGCATCGTAATCCAGGCTGGGATGGTCCTGCCCGGCGGGGGCAGGTGACGCCAACGCGACCACGAGGCCGGTCAGAACAACAAACCTCAGAAGGAAATGTCCAGGTTTCCAGCAATCAAAAGAACGTCTACCCGTTGTTGAACCCATAAACACGCCTCACCTTTCCGAAGCCTGAGTGTCATCCCCGTTGGGCTGGCGGATCAACTGACGGAGCTTTGTCCGGTATTCGGGATACAGCGTTTCGGCACCGCCTTGTGTCGTTTCGAAAGGAATGCCGATGCGGTCCGCCATTTCGGTGTGCTGGGTTCCGAGCGGGAAATGAGGCAGGTACCCCTCATCCCACACGACTTCCTCGGAATTGTCCCAGAAGGCACGTGCAGTCCGGGCAAAGCGGTTGGACACCAAAACGTGATCCGTGGTGCGGATATAGGGCTCTTCCAGGTACACCGGATCGTCCGTGAACTGAACGTGGGTCAGAGTGTTGCCGTGGCGGATAAAATATTCCGTCAGCACTGACTTGTCACTAGCTGGAGCGCCGTTCCGCTTGTGATATCCGAGCTTTATGTGAGTGGTGGTAACGACCAGCATCCCACGCTCGAGTCGGCCCGTCGAGAAGCCCTGGTAGGTGTGTTCTGCGTAATCTGGGGGATGTTCCCTCCCGTCCATCCAGATCATCCGGTCCAGGTTGTACCCCCCGGTGACTCTGTACGCCACAAGCAGTCCGGTCTGCGGATCTGTGACCTTCAACATCCGCCACTGGCCGATAACGCCGCGCATGGAGTACTGAATCGGGTGAGGGCGCATCATTACGGCGGGATGGGAATAGATACCCAGGTCCTCGGTCGCGCCCTTCTGCCGCCCGGCATCGTTGTAGGGAATCCCCAGATAGTTTCCCAGCATCGCATCAGATATCGGATCGACCCCAATGCCCTCTCTCGGCCTTCCGAGGCTGGTGAATCGAAGCGCGGTTGAGGGCCCTCCGCGATCATCTCCCTCGTAAGAGTCGTCCAGCCATTCTCCTGAAAAATCCACTTCCTGAGCGGACGCCGGGACCCCAAATCCCGCGATCGTCATCATCATCAGAAGCGACAAGCCAGCCAATCCGATCATCTTTACTTTTCGCATCATCGTTGCTCCTCGAACCTCTGCCCTCAGAACCTCGGCCAGACTCGATTTGAGAGTTGTTCTGAAACGAACGTTCGTAATCCTGAAGTACGGTAGCCATCCCCACAGATCAAGTCAAGCGTGTGCTTTGTCGATGCAAACGAAAAACCCGGGACTAACGCGCCCCGGGCTTTCTTCTACTTTACTTGAATCCTGAATATGACCGGCTAGTTCCCCGTTGTCCGAATCATGTCCAGGCCACCCACGTTCAAAGTAAAGCTAACGGGGATTTCAGTCGGCAAGAAGCAGATCTCATCGTTACATGCCTGGTATGCCAACGATCCCGTCAGCTCAATCTGTGAGGCTTGTGTCTGCCCAAGGATAAAGTCACGCGTCAGACTGATCGTGTTGTGATACACGGGCACTCTCTCGTCGATCGCTTCGAGGTAAAGAATTTCCGACTCTGGAAAATCCGTGGGGCGAAGCGTCACCGCCGGATTGTCATCAATTTGGAGAGCGATGGGCAAGTACCCTTCAACTCCGGGTGCATACAGATGCATCCGGTCCGGCAATTCGATCGATACGAGCATCGATACGCGGTTCCCCATCGCCGCCGAGTCCTGGCTCAAACGCGTGGTTGCCGTGAAGTGTTCGGTCCAGATTTCGGTCTCTGTTCCCCCCGCATCGCCAAACTCCCGAGTCAGAACCGTCGCAGGGGTGAACCGTTCCCGAAAACTCTGCTCGAAGTACTTGGAAACAATCCTGCCATCCGCATCCAGGATGAACATCCCGGGATGGGGAATTCCGTATTGCGGATTCCCGGAAGGAACGTCGGCATTAAGGATGCCGTAATCCCGAATGGTTCTCGAACCCTCGTCCGACAACATCGGGTATCCGATACCGACACGCTGCTCGAAAGCCTTCGTAATATCGGTACTGTCATAACTGATACCCACGACCTTCAATCCACGCTGCTCGTATCCCGCGCGCTCGTCCTCCAACTGCGCCAGGGCCGTCTTACAGAACGGGCACCAGTCCGCAGACCTGAAGAACAGAATCGCCAGACCGTTTTCGCCTTTCAGCGAATCGAAATCCTGCAGGACTCCGTCCTGGTCCGGAAGTCGGAATCTCGGTGTTGTTTCACCGACCTTTACGCCCGGATCGAAAGTCTGGGCTCCGGCAACCATCGGCAGAAGCAGAAGCGTCATAGCAATGGCCAGAGTAAAACGCGAAAACATCATCGGTGACCTCCTCGAATACCTAAACAAACATAACATTGTGACATTTCTGGCCCGGCCGCCTATGTAGTCTTGCTCACCAAAGAGAATACGCAGAAGAAAAGGCCCAGGATACAACCCGGGCCTTTTCATACCTTCAGGTCGAACAGCGTGAAACAGGATTCGAACCCGCGACCTGGCTCTAGGTCCCAGGCGTCATGATATGGGCGTAACTCGAACCCGCATTCATGATCCAGGCACCACCCTCGGCCCCACTCTCGGGCAGACCCAGGGATTCGCTAGTTGCTCCAGGTACCGCGACGGTCGTGTGACTTCCGGCACTCGCTGCGTCAGCGCCGTTCCTTTGAATCCAGACCGAGCCGAACACGGGCGCAATGCGGTCTCCGGACTCCTCGACAGCGCGATGCGCCGCGCGCACCTCCTCGGGGCTAGAGGCTCCTGCATCAATCTCCCGGGACTGTGCGAGCCTGGGCAGGTTGCCGTCGTTGGTGCAGTGCACCGCGAACGGCTGCCGTCCAGGCTCCCCGGACCGGTCATAGCAGACCATCGAGTTGGTGCCTTCCTTAATCGTTTCGTAGGTGAAGTTTGCATTCCATTTGATGACAGCCGCCCCTTCGCGAGCTCGGCGCGGTGCCGCAGACAGCGCCCGTTCGATAATTTCCGCGTCCGATTGTGCGTACAAGCTTGAGGAAAAGCCCAGCGCGGCGAGACCGACGATGGCCAGAACGATACGTTTCATTAGATTACCTCCATTTCAAGACTGTTAATCGCGCGATCTCCCCCCGGAAGAAACAGGGACAAGAGCACATTTCAGTAAGAAGACCGGAAGATTATATTGTGTGGGGCAGAAAAATCGTTAAAACAAGAGCATTCTTTCGCGACCGAGGGCGATGCCGACCCGAGGGGCGCAGAGATGCTCCCGGCCCGGAAGGCTGCGCATAATCTTTCCGTTTGACTGCCCGGTCTTCATGTGGTCCATTTGGAGTCGATGACAAGGCGTTCTGATACTTCTGTGCGTTGCCGGAACATCTCGACCACATGCGGCCTTGGCCACGCATCGTTCATGTCGCTGTACTCTACGAGGTGCACGTGAACCTGGGGACCGCCATGGTGAAGATAATTGTTCTCGCAGCCGTGATGGCCACCGGAGCCCTTGCCCAGGGCACGGGTCCGGACTGGCCACAGTGGCGCGGTCCCACGAGGGATGGCACCCTGACCTCCTTCACCGAGCCGGCTCGGTGGCCCGAACGCCTGACGCTCAGATGGAGTGTGGAGGTTGGAGAAGGCTACGCCACGCCCGTGCTCGTTGGCACGAGTGTCTACACGTTTACCCTCCAGGGTGGGGACGAAGTAATCAGGGCCCTCGACGCCGAAACGGGCAGAGAGATCTGGCAAACCAGTTATCCGGCGCCGTTTTCCTTCGAGGCGGCTGCCGAGCCGCATGGTCCCGGCCCGAAGGCAACGCCCACCTACGCCGATGGCAGTCTCTACACGCTGGGCCTCGGGGGAGTTGTGACCGCCTTCGAAGCATCGACCGGCAGGCAACTCTGGCAGGTACCTGAGCCTTCAGTGGTGCCACTCTATGGCACAGCCGTTTCGCCGCTCGTCGATAGGGGACTGGTGATCGTCCACGTCGGCGGCCACAGCCAGGGAGCGCTAACGGCGTTCAACACAAGCACAGGAGAGGTGACGTGGGCCTGGGATGGCGACGGGCCTTCGTACGCGTCTCCTCTTGCGGCGGACCTGGACGGGACACGGCAAGTCATCACGTTGAGCCAGGAGAGCGTGATCGGAGTGTCGGCATCAACCGGCGAACTCCTCTGGCAGCGCCCCTTCAGCACCGCCTTCGCGCAGAACGTTATCGACCCGATCCTTGTTGACGACACGGTGATCGTTTCCGGTTTCCAGGAGCCGGTTTCCTCGTTCAGGGTCGCGAGGGAGCAAGACGGGTGGACAACCGAAGACGTCTGGGAGAACAGGGAGACATCGCTCTACATGACCAACGGTGTCCTGGTCGACGGAGCGTTGTTCGGGCTTTCCGCGCGCAATAGCGGACAGTACTTTCTTCTGGACGTAGCGACGGGCGAGACATTGTGGACGAGCGTGGGACGCCAGGCCTCGAACGCGGCTATCGTCAAGGCGGGAGACATCCTGTTCGTACTGCAGGATGACGGGGAACTTATTGTGGGGCAGGCCGACAGGACCGGTTTCGAAGAGGTGCAGCGCTACGATGTCGCCGACCGAGCCACCTGGGCGCAGCCGGTGATTTCCGGGAAACGTGTGTTCGTCAAGGACGTGTCGACACTGGCCTTGTGGACGTTCGATTGACAGGAAGATAGTCGCCACATCAAGGGCCCTGCTGAGCGTGTAGCGGAGTCGCCAAGACCAGTCCGAAAACGACGAGAATTCCCAGCAGATATTCCCGAGACGCCATTCAATCAAATTCTCGATCGAAACAGAAAGAGTCCATTGACTCTGAATGCCTGCGCCTACTGTCGGACAAGAAACTTCCGCATGAAGGTGAGCATGGCGTTCGCGGTGGGATCGTCCGGATCTTCCATGAACCGGCCGATCGTATTGTGGGTACGATCGGAAATTTCCACATAGTTGGCATCAGGATGGCCCGCGCTTTGAAGAGCCACGGCAAAATCTATGTTCATCTGTCTCCGAACAGGAGTGTCTCCATCAGCAAACAGAATGAGCGTCGGAGGTCCGTCCTTGCGAACGTGCTGGATTGGGGACGCATCGAGTATGACGTCCGGGTCTCCGTGCCACATTTCCCGTTGGCGGCGTCGACCGGTCTGCCTCACATCGACCAGGCCGCTTATCGGTATCACTGCAAGAATCTGTCGGGTCAATAGTTCATGTCTGGCAAGATATCTGTCGTCATAGGCCAGTAGGGCTGACAGATAGCCGCCCGCCGATCCTCCAGCAACAAAAATACGGTTCGGATCGCCTCCGTACTCACTGATGTTTCGGTACACCCATGCGAACGCCGCAGCAGCATCTTCGATATGGTCGGGATGCGCGTTTGGTGGTGTGAGGCGGTAATTGTTGAGAATCGTCACGAAACCTTCAGAGGCAAACCGGCGACCGATATGCTGAACTCGTCGTTTGTCCCCATTATTCAATCCACCCCCGTGCATGAAAATGAGCACCGGCGCGCCTTCCCTTTCCCCGGGAAGGTAAACATCGAGCAATCCTCTGCCGTTTTCATGCGAAGGGCCCGTCGCATAAGAGAGATCCCGGATCACCTCGATCTCTGCCGCGACCCTCTGCCCCCGCAAGGTTTCGGCACTCACAGCCAGGACAGACAAGACAACCGCGATCGTGATCGCTTTAACTCGCATTCTCACCTCCCAGGGCAAACCAAGGAACAGTCATCAGAAATCGCTTCTTAAGTAGGCTTCCTCGATGTAGACGGGCCGATCACTTCTTCCAACTCACTGCACCTTGGGACGGAAATTGCTTCTTCTCCTCAAGTCCGTGACTTCGCTGTTCTCGTCCATTTCGAAGACGATTTCCTCGGCCAGTTCGCCGTCGTCGCGGATGCGGCGGAACACATTCTCTTCGATGTGCTCCAATTCAATGAGAGCCTCTACGGGATCGTCCGTAGGCAGCGCAATCATCGCCAGCCCTTTCTTCCACGGGAGCACGACAGTCTCCCCCCCTCCCCAGGGTTGGGCACTGTACGTGCCGGTATATTTAAGGAGCGCGGGGTCAAGTTCCTCTCCGCCGCCCGGAGACTCTATCGCAGCTTCTATCGCCGGTCCGACGATCTCAGACGCCCTCCGAGTGTACAGGCCGACCGGAGCGCCGGATGCGTTCGCCATGACGATCGTCGCTATTTTGCTGTCCGGCTGGATTCGAAGGTTGGTTTGATACCCGGGGCAACTGCCGCCGTGCCCCACGAACGTCTTGCCGTCGACTCTGGAAACACCAAATCCCAAACCCCGAGCGGTCTGCCAGTCCGTATCAAGAAACTGCACCTGATGCATCTCACGCAGGGTGTTGGCGTCCAAGACATCGTCTCCGCCCTCTTCGAGCAGCCGAAACTGCCACGACGCAAATTCGGCCAGGTCTTCGACGGTCGAGGAGTATCCCGCCGCAGGGGCCATGCCTCTGGCCTGGAAGAACGGGGCCTTCACCCGAGTGCCATCCCGGCTGAGGGGAGTGTAGCCGGGCGCGAGCCGGCTGCCCCACAGATGCTCCGGCATTTCCGGCCGGGTGTCTTCAAGGCCCAGAGGGTCGAGGATATTCGCCCTCACGTAGTCCTCATAAGACTGCCCCGAGACTTCGGCCACGACCATACCCGCAACTGTCATCCCCAGGTTCGAGTACTGATAGTAGGTGTCTCCGGGATACAGAGTCTCCTGTACTCCGATTCGTTCGATGACCTGCTCTCGTGTCGGAAACCCATAATCGGGTCCAGTCCAAGACGGAAAATCGGGCTCGCGTGGAAGCCCGGAAGAATGAGTGAGTAATCCCCGGATCGTAACCGGCGCCCTGTCGGGATAGGTTTGGGTGATGTCGAACCATGGAAGATATTCGCCAACTGAATCCCGAAGGTTGAGGTGTCCCTGATCCCGCAGCTGCATGACTCAGATGCTGGTAAAGAGCTTAGAAATGGAACAGATACTGTAGATAGTCTCGGCGGTGGCCGGAATCTGCTGTTCACGGTTTGCATAGCCAAATCCGTCGCTCCAAACGAGATCCTGATCATGAACAACGCCTATCGAGAGGCCTGGGATCTGTTTGTACGCACGCTCGGCATCGATCCATGTTTCGAGCAGTCCCAGTGCGGACTGGACACGTGTGTCGTCGGTCAGTTTTCCGTCTTGAGCCCACACAGGGAACATCGCGAAAAGGACCAACAGCAACGCACCTGTGATCATTCGTTTCATGACTTCTCCTTTAAAGTTGCGAGTCAGCGCTTCAACAATATCGCCGGCAGCCTACCGGCACCCGTTCCTTACAGTTCTTCAAACCAGTTGAGGACGACGTTGTTTGCGGCTGAGTGCCAGCAGCGGTTTCCTCGATTGACACCATAATAAACCCTTCTCCTCAGGATGCCTCAGTTTGAAAATCGGATCGTCAAAGGCTCGGCAGGAAAAGCGGGCCCAACGGGTAACGCCGTAGTATGCTCTCTCTCATGCCTGGGACGATCAAGCTGCGTATTACGTGGGGTCTTGTGGCCCTGGGTGGTCTCCTTGTCCTGTACTCCGTGGTAGTTGGTCTGCTAACGCTCTTAAATTAAGCTGTCCTACATGATCTGGCCCTTTCAAACCTAGCAAGACGGTCTCGGTCCTTGCACAGGGTCTTCAGGAAGAGTCTTGATCGCGGCCAAGTTTCGTGTCACCGGCATGCCACACTTCTCCCATTGCACATCTCCATCGCCCAGGTCTAGGCACTCCGCTTGAAAGCCGTGGGCGTCGGTGACAAGTTCTGCTATATTCTGGGGCATTCCAAGAAGAACAGGGAGGACTCACGTAGTGATTCCGACACGCTCGCTGCTGACAGTTGTGTGGCTCGCCGGTGCCTGGAGCGGTTTGCTCGCAGCCCAGGATCTGCCGGCGGCGAACCCGTTTGAAGGTGATGCGGCTGCGGTCCGGACCGGGATGGGACTCTACCGCCTGAACTGCGCCGACTGCCATGGTGTGGATGGAGGCGGTGTTCGGGGGCCCGATCTGAGGGAAGTTTGGGTCTCGGGAAGAACCGACGAGGGTTTGTTCAGAACGATTCGGAACGGGATTAGCGGTACGGAGATGCGTCCGCGCCCAAGGCCCCGTGGGCCCCGTGACGATGAGATATGGAAAATCCTGGCCTACCTTCGGACGCTGGCGAGACCGGTATTGACCCAGGCCCCGACCGGCGATGCCCTGAACGGTGAACGAATTTTTCAACAGAACTGCTCCGGATGCCATCGTGTAAACGCCGTCGGCGGGCGGTTGGGCCCGGACCTCTCCCGTATCGGATCCTCTCGATCGCGCGCGACGCTTGTATCGCGGATCCGCGAGGGTTATCTGGCACGATCAAACTCCGGCTTTGAGCCTGTGACGCTGACGACCCAAGACGGTGAGTCGATGCAAGGCGTGACGAAGAACGAAGACCTTTTTTCGATTCAGATCATGGCGGTGGAAGGACGGATCCAGGGTTTCGAAAAGGAGAGCCTTGATGCACTGGAAAAGCCTACCGAATCGCTAATGCCGGTGTTCGGCGAGGATCGGCTGAGTGACGGTGAACTCAACGATCTCGTGAGCTACCTGGTGACACTCCGCGGATTCGATCCCGCGGTTCCATAGGGAAAAACCATGCGTTTGACTACGACTCTTGTCTTCGTTCTGCTCCTGGTCCTTGACACCACAGCGACCGTTGACGCCGGGCAGACGGTGCCCGGGAGGGTGACGGCCGAAGAGATCCTGGTAGGCCTGCCTTCCGACGGGTCGCGGTGGCTGACTTTCGGCGGAGATTTCGCGAATCAGCGACACAGTCCGCTCACCGAGATCACACCGGAGAATGTCGGCAACCTTGTCCCACAGTGGACCTTCCAGACCAACACGCTCGCCGCCTTCGAAACAACCACCCTCGTACGGGACAACGTTCTGTACGTGACCGGGCCGTCGAACACGGCGTGGGCGATCGATGCACGGAGCGGGCGGGAGATCTGGTCGTATCGGCGTGAGTTGCCCCTTGAACTGACGGCCTGCTGCGGACTCGTCAACAAAGGCTTCGCCATGCTTGGCGACAAGCTCTACCTGGCGACACTCGATGCACACCTGCTGGCGTTGGATATGAGCACCGGTGCCGTAGTCTGGGACGCGACGATGGAGGATTACCAGATCGGCTACGCGTCGACCATCGCACCGCTGGCGGTCGACGGCAAGATCATCGTCGGCGTCGCCGGGGGCGAGTTCGGCATCCGCGGATTTATCGACGCCTATGATGCGGAAAGCGGAGAATTGGTTTGGCGGTTCTACACGGTCCCGGGCCCGGGTGAACCCGGCAATGAGACATGGGCAGGCGACTCGTGGCAAACCGGCGGTGCCAGCGTGTGGGTCACCGGTGCGTACGATCCGGAACTGAACCTTCTCTACTACGGTATCGGCAATCCGGGCCCGGACTACAACGGTGCGGTCCGTGAGGGCGACAACCTCTACAGTGCCTCACTGGTCGCACTCGACGCCGGTACAGGTGAGCTGAGCTGGCACTATCAGTTCACTCCTCACGACGTACACGACTGGGACGCCACCGAAGTGCCCGTTCTTGCCGACATCGAGATCGACGGGCGAACGCGGCAGGTCGTGATGTTTGCGAACCGCAACGGATTCTATTACACGCTGGACCGGGCCAATGGCGAATTGATCCTCGCCGAACCGTTCGTCCGAACCACCTGGGCCACTGAAATCGGAGCTGATGGCCGTCCTGTCCTCTTGCCGGGACACGTACCCGATGAAGAGGGCGAGGTCACCTGTCCCGACCTCAGCGGGGGTACGAACTTCTGGCCGCCGAGCTTCGACCCGGCAACGCAGGTTTTCTTCGTCAACGCGCGCGAGTCGTGCATGACCTATTACGCGTGGGAACAGGAGTACATTCCTGGTGAGCGATTTACCGGTGGTGCGGGTGAGCGTATTCGAAACGATCCGGAGATGCCGGTCTACGGCGCGCTCCGCGCGCTCGATCCAGCCACGGGAGAGCGCCTCTGGGAGTTCCGCTTGCCGGAACCTTCCTCATCAGGACTGCTGACAACGGCATCGGGCCTCCTCTTCAGCGGGGACAGCGACGGAAATCTGCTGGCTCTCGACTCGCGCAGCGGAGAGTTGCTCTGGCGCTATCAGATGGGCTCGAGGCTGCACGGCACGTCCCCCATCACCTACATGCTGGATGGGCGTCAGCATGTGCTCGTGCCGGCGGGCACGACGCTTACGGCCTGGGCGTTGCCCGAGTAGCTGGGTCCAGGATTCCCTCTCTTTTCCTGATTCAACAGTGTCCGAACGTTCTGGATAAACATTTTCAGGTTTCATGACCCGGGAGTGACCGTCTTTTGGGTTTAGACTCCGGACATGTCCCGTGGACTACTGCTGCCCGGTGAGATTGAAGACTACCGGGACACACGTTGGCTCCGGTCGGAAACCTCGCCTGTCAACACGGTACAACAGGCGGAGCGCTTCATTGAACAAGTCGGGTTCGCTGCCTGCATGACAGATTCGCGTCGGCCAGGTCCGTCGCTTTACATCGCAGTCTGTGGAAGGCGAGATGCGATCATGCCTCGCAATGTCCAGAAAGACCAGGAGAGCTCGCACACGTGGAGGTTGAAGGACGAACTCATGAGGCGCGGCCATGTCTACTACGCCAAGCTTTCGCCGGGCAGAGCCATGTTTCTGGCCCCGCGGATGATTCCGTATTTCAATGCCCTCTGGGGCGTTCCACGCCGACAGGAGAAAATGCGTTTGAGCGAAAAGGCCCTCGCCGTTCTCGCGGTGTTGCGACGGGAATGGGAAATGGCCACCGCCGATCTACGTTCCGAATCTGGCGTGACGGATCGGAAAGCGTTCACCCGGGCCATGGATGAACTTCAGAAAACCATGCTGGTAGTCCCCAGCGAGGCCATCTATCCCCCACCAAAGTTCACCTACCTGTGGGAGTTGGCCACGGAGCGGTTTCCCGAAGAACTCGCTGCAAAAACGAACCAGCTGACAGCTGTACGGGAAGTAGCGCAATGCTATCTCGACGGCGCGGGATTGACCCTGCCCGGTGAGCTGGCGCGCGTCACAGGCTTGTCGCGTCTCGAAGCTGGAATCGGGAATCAGACTCTGGTCAAGGAAGGATATGCGAGGGCGGTTGCACGGGGAACGTATCGCCTGGCCAGTCTCGGTGGGTCATATAGTAGACGACCCAGTTGAACCGCGCGAGTTGCCGACACCTCGAGAAATTCTTGTCTGCCACTCGTGACGGAGTTCTCCAGGGCCGTCTTCTGCTTGTCATCACTTCGTCCAGGTTGGCCCACCAACGCACAAATGACTCTGCCAGGTCTTTGAGTCCGAAGCCCTCAACCACCTGAGTCTGCGCCAACTTGTCTCCCAATCGCTGTCCTTGGGGATCCTTCATCAGGGTGCCCGTTTCAAGGAAGACGGCAACGACGTTTGCACCGGGTAAAAGGAACAGGAGATTCCGCCGCGCGGAGCCTCGGAAAGAAGACGGCTTTCCCGTTTCAAGATCGATCACCACCAGACCTGCCAGGAACTTTCCAACACTGCGGCCTACTATTGCGTCTCGGACGAGTAAATACACAACTCCGAGCAATACGATCCATATCACGCCGGAAGACCTGTAGTAGACCCAGCCTGTGATCACCAGCAAACCATCCACGTTTCCCGCGAAGAGCCGTTTCCTGATGTCGGGCTTGGGATATGGCGAGACGACGGCCGATGACAGTTTCGTAAGGAGAGGGAAATACAGAATTGCGAACAACGCCCCGGCAAGAACGACAAGGCCCCACACTACGCTCGACGTCATCAGCGTCAACACCCACTGTGGATCGGGGACGTCTCCACGAGAGGAAATCTCTCGGAAACACGAGTTTACATCGACCTCACTTCGTAGATTCGAATGCTCGAAACAAACGGATTGGTTTGGGCAAGTTTCTCCGCCGCATCAAGATTCTCCGCCTCGATGAGGTTGTAACCAGTAATGGATTCCATATCCCAAGCTAGCTCTCTGGTCCCACTTTTTGATATTTCCCGACCATTGCTGAACCCACCCTGTTCGACCTGCTTGTCGGAGATCGATTCAAACCAGGCCATCCAGGCCTTCATGATTTCCGGGGTGGAATTTTCAAACCCGAAATGCAGAAACATAAACTTTTTCAATTATCTCTCCTTGTCGGTGTGTGTTCCTAAAGGTTGCCGGCGGGTTGTTTCCGAACTTCCAACAAGATGATTTAGTCAGGCCGGGAAGAGATTTTAGGGTCATCGACCCGGGCGGCACTCGTTTTCGGATTTCTGCGCTCGACCCAGACGATCTGTGACCCGGAATCGGGACGAGTGCCCAGACGCTCTATCAACTGTTCGAAATAACTGACGACCCTGACCAGACGTTCGGATTCCGATCGAAGTTCCAGCAAATCCTGCTTCCAATCCAGCACCGCCGGCACGCCGGCCATTATCCGATAGGACAGTTGCGTATCGGTCCGAACGGGAGGGGGCGTGTGAAACGGTTCGTTTTCCAGCCGTATCAATTCCCTCAGGCGCTCATTGAGCCGAACGCCGCGTTCCTGAAGTTCGGAATCGACGGACTCGCCGGCAAGGTCTCCAAGGAACTGCGGCTTCCCCCGCAGATAGGATCGTTCCTCGTCGAACATCGAAACCTCGAAACGCCGCTGGCCTCGAACCAGAATGTTCATACGGCCATCCGGAAACGTGTCCAGCACCTCGGAGATAGAAGCAGTGCAGCCGGTGTTTCTGACCGACCCTTCCTGGTCCAGCAGGATTCCGAACTCCCAGCCGTTTTCGAGGCAATCCTGAATCATCTCTTTATACCGCGGTTCGAAGATGTGCAGTGGGAGATTCGTTTCGGGAAACAGAACCAGCGGTAAAGGAAAAAGCGGGATGTTGGCAACAAGGGAATCCTGGGACGCGCGATTTGGAACCGCTGCTTCTAGAGAGGCCGAAGGAAGCGTAGTCGTGGCCCATAGGCCCGTTGCCGCCGAGGTCAGTAATCGGAGAATCCGTCTGCGTTCCAATTGCTCTCTCCGGAAAACTGGACACTGAACCTACATGTCCGGTTTCGAGTTCGCGGCAGTATAGACCACATTTCTGAACGCCGCGCATTTTGTAATTTCTTTAAAGATGTGACGCAACACCCTGGGCATCAAGGGCGGGGAGCACCGTCGAGTACAGTTCGTGGATCTCTCCCGCAGTCGGACCGAAGCGCGATCAAAACTCGTCGGCCCCTCGCCAGATCACGCTAAGGCTACGGGTTCACGCGGTAATCCAGAGGGGGTTCCCGGTCACCGACGAGGGACTCGTATTCGAAGCCGTCACCGCGCTGGCGCTCCAGTTCTGCCAGCCCTTCTTCGACATGATCTGGATTACTGAAAATTTCGACTGCCGTTCGAGCCAGTGTCTTTGCGGCAATCATCATCCCGTTTGTCCCGATACTCATTCCGCCGGCAGCGACAGCTTGCCAACTATGCGCCGGTGTTCCGGGGACCCACGTCGCTGCTCGGATTTGGGCTGTCGGAACAACCCAACTGACATCCGCTACGTCTGTCGACCCACCAGAGGAGGTTGGCATCCAGTCCCGCACCTGTTCCTGTGATCCGATAGTCCCGGGCTCGACTAGCGTAGAGATGATCTGTTTGGCAAAGGATTCTTCTTCTGGCGTGTAACTGTAGCCGCCGACCTCACGCAGAGAGGTCTCAAGTAGTCTGCCGACGTAGTGATTCGGCAACATGCTGTACAGTCCGTGGATGAGTTCGTACTCTACCTCTGTATCCGTGCCCATGGCGGCGCCTTGGGCTGCCTGGACGACCCGGTCGAAGTTGCTCTTTGCGATTTCTACGTCGGGATGCCGGACGTAGTAGTAGACTTCCGCAAAATCCGGAACGACGTTCGGAGCTGATCCTCCACTCGTGATCACGTAGTGGATGCGCGACTCTTCGGCGACATGCTCCCGCATCAGATTCACCATGTGGTTCATGGCTTCCACACCGTCGAGCGCCGAACGCCCCTGCTCCGGAGCTCCAGCCGCGTGAGCCGAAACACCGCTGAAACGAAACTTGGCGGAAATATTGGCCAGAGATGTGGCCGGGCTTGCGTTGTTGGCGTCGCCCGGATGCCAGGCAAGGACTGTATCGACGCCGTCGAATAATCCCGCCCGCACCATGTAGACCTTACCGGCACCGCCCTCTTCAGCGGGCGTCCCATACAGACGGATCGTCCCCTGGGTTCCGGACTGTTCCAACCATTCCTTCGCGGCGATGGCGGCCGCTACCGAACCAGTTCCGAACAGGTGGTGGCCGCATGCATGTCCCGCGCCAAGTCCAGGGATAGGTGCACGTTCCCCAGCTACCTGTTGCGAGATCCCGGGCAACGCGTCGAACTCAGCGAGGATTCCGATGACCGGCGAGCCAACCCCGTAACTGGCGACAAAAGCCGTGGGCATTCCGGCAACGGCGCTTTCCACATCGAAGCCGGCCGATTCCAATTCGGCCTGCAGGATTCCCGAACTCTGCACTTCCTGGTACCCGACTTCAGCAAGGTCTCAGATCTGTTTCGCCATGTCCGCGTAGTGAGATCGCCGACTCTCGACCGACTGAACGACGGAAGCCGGGCTCTGCGCGCTAGCGGCGAGGGACAAGCCCAGGGCAGCGCCTGCCGCGAGCATCCAATGGTGTCGTATTCGGGTTTTCATCCCTACCTCCGATTCGATTAGATGTGGTCACCAACTAGCCTACGCGGAGCTATTGCGAGTCGCAAGCTCAGCCTTTTTCACCGAAAATGGATAAATGGCGGTCACTGATCATCTCTACTCGAAGTTTGTTGAAACCCGCCTCAGCGACTTGCGCTTCAATCTCGCTGGGCTCAAAAGCGGCGAGCAGAGAATTATAGAAGTCTCTTCGCAGGATCTCGGGTTCTCCTGCCGCATACTCGTTCACGACCTCGGACGCTTCTTGCTGACTCGCGGGACGACACAGATCTGTGATGAAAATCTTCGTTCCAGCAGAGGCATGTCGAGAAACGGTCTGCCACAAGACCTCGGGCCGGTGAAGATGGTGCAGAAAACTGTTGCTCACGATAGCTGCGTACTTTTGGTTGGGAATGGGAACCCCGGGGATGAACCCTTCCTTGAAAGTGACTCGGTCGAACAAACCGGCTTGACGGGCCTTCCTGTCGTTAGCGAGTTCGATCATGACGGAGGAACCGTCCACGCCCAGAACGAAACTGCTCGGAAACCGGGCCGCAAATTGAAACGTGATATCGCCCGGGCCACAGCCCAGGTCGAGGATATCTCCCGACAGTCTGACACCCGGAAAATGAACGTCAAACGACTCCACTATCGCGCGGTTTGATTCTTCGAAATCAGCCCGTGCATACGCCTCGGCCTGTTCCCGATCGTCCATCAATTCTGGTTCAACGATTCTTCGCATAAACATTAGATATGGAGAAAGCCACAACCCCAGTTCAGAATCCTGATCCGGTGTGGTAACAAGAATCACTCTTGCGTCCGATTCTTCCTCATCCGATGAATCAGACTACACAAAGGAGTTGAGGTCAATCCAGAACCCCGCAGCTCCAGACTACAGGAATCAGCAGATCTATTTCAGTCTGACCCAGCGTTTTGTTCGAGTGAGTTTCGTTAAACTCTGTTACATTCTCTCGTGCCACCCAGCCCTATGGTCGCCGGGTTCGGTGGTGAGGCCCGCTGGCTGAAATCACTTCCACCAGTCAGCGGGCCGCCATCGTTTTATTTCTATTCGTTGTAAAATCCGCCGCAGGGTCGCTTCGAGACCACAAGCAGACAGCTTTCCGGACATGCCCGTCAACAGAAGGAGGATAGATGAATCGAAAAATCATCAACCCATGGAAATGGCAGGACCAGCACGGATTCGTTCAGTGCAACGACGTGAGTGGAATCAAACGCACGCTGTTCATCGCCGGACAGACTTCGATCGATGCGGAAGGTAATACGGTTCATGACGGGGATATGCGTGCGCAACTTAACGAGGCTATCGACAATCTGGAAACGGTGTTGAAGCAAGCCGGGCTCGCGCCTGAGAACGTTGTGCGGTTGACCTATTACACGACCGACGTGGATAAGTTCCTGGAAGTCGCCGATGTCGTCGGCCAACGACTGGGGGCGGCGGGATGTCGACCGGCGGGCACGCTGTTGGGCGTGGCGCGGTTGGCGTTCCCTGAGTTGATGATTGAGATTGAGGCAACAGCGGTGGAGTAGGTCGGGGCCCGCGGACGATCAAGTTGGGCACCGCCTTCACGGTAACTGGACAGTCGCGGCGGCCGAACCCTGTCCTTGTCATTCTCACAAGATCGGGAATAGAATTGCTCACTGACTCCGAGATCGAACCGAAACAAGGGGGATCGCATGACTAACCTTTCGAGACGTGAATTCGGGAAAGTGTTTGCCGTCGCGGCGGTCGGGACCACCACATTGCGGCAGACCGATTTCGACGGCTGGACGGATGTTCAGAACCAGTTCACCTTGCAAGAGAACCTCATCGTGATGAACGCCGCGAACCTTTGCCCTGCTCCGGCGTCCGTCAACGACGTTCTGTTTCGCTATACGCGGGACATGGACTCGAACCCGTCCTTCCAGAATCGAGCTAAGTTCAGCCAGGGGCGGGAAGATGTCCGCGCCAGGATCGCTGCGTTTCTGAACGTCACGCCGGAAGAGATCGTCATCGTCCGAAACACGAGCGAAGCGAACAATTTCGTCAGCAGCGGCCTGGAGTTGTCGTCGGGCGACGAAGTCGTCATATTCGACGAAAACCACCCGACGAACAATCAGTCGTGGAGGGACAAGGCAGAACGGTTCGGCTTTACGGTCAAAGCCGTGTCGATCCCGACGCCGCCGCCCTCAGCCGATGCCATCGTTGAACAGATGGTCGCCGCTATGGGGCCCCAGACCAAGGTTCTGGCGTTTACGCATGTAACGAGTACTTTCGGTACGCGGTTCCCTGCCAAAGAGCTCTGCGGTATCGCTCGGGAGCGCGGGATACTGACGCTCGTCGATGGGGCCCAGACGTTC
>CBDCLE010000008.1:0-82762 GCA_965218585.1 Terriglobia bacterium | reverse complement strand
TCGGGAGCAGATGATCGAAAACCTTTTCTACAACGAATACTTTCCGCAGAACTCCTACTACGCAGGTGGCATCTACGAAAACCCAAACAACCCGAAGAATCCTTACGACCCCGAACGGGCTCTCGCGCTACTCGCCGAAGCCGGCTGGGATAGCCGGGACAACCAGGGCCGGCTGCTGAAGAACAGCCAGCCCCTCAACATAGAGCTCATCTACTACTCCAACACCCAGGAACCCTATCTCACAGTCTTCCAGGAAGACCTGAGGCGGGTCGGCATAGGTTTGAACCTCCGGCTCGTGACGTTCGCGACGCTGGTTCAGTTGCTAGATGACCGCAACTTCGACATGGTCACGATCGCCTATAACGGCCTCGTATTTCCTAATCCTGAAACGTCTGTCCATTCCAGCCTGGCGGACCAGGACAACTCCAATAACATCACAGGCATCAAGAACGACCGGATCGACGAGATCCTTGGCGAATATGACGTGATGTTCGATGTCGATGATCGTGTCGCCGCGATCCGCGAAATCGACGGCATAATGGCTGACACCTATCCTTTCATACTGTCCTGGTACGCGCCGTATCAGCGATTCGCATACCTGAACAAGTTCGGGACACCTGAGGGTTCCATAACACGCTTGGGTGACTACTCGGATCCCCTAGCCCTGTGGTGGATCGATCCGGCAAAAGAACAAGCGCTGGCCGAGGCAATGAGGGACGAGTCGATCCAGCTTGAAGTCGGCCCCACCGAAAACCGATATTGGCCGGAGTACGCGGAATCTGAAACGTTAAGCTCCGAGCTTCAGTGACGGGTTATTTCATTCGCCGATTCCTGCTGATCATCCCGACGTTCATAGGGATCAGCCTCGCCGTCTTCGTCATCATGCACCTTGTGCCCGGCGGTCCGGTCGAACAGCAGATCCTGCAGTTCAGGATGGCTCTGGCCCAGGAAGGCGGTGCCGGAGGAGCGGCAGATCTGACCGGCGGCGAGGGATTGCCACAGGATGCTATCGACGAAATTCGCCGCTATTACGGTTTCGACAAGCCGGTCCACATTCGATACGCCACCTGGCTCTGGAACGTCCTGCATCTTGATTTCGGCGAGTCCTACATCTACCACCAGCCGGTCTGGGACGTCATCAAGTCGAGATTCCCGATATCGATATTCCTGGGGCTGACGGGATTCTTGCTGAGCTATATCGTCTGTGTCCCCCTGGGCGTTCTCAAGGCGATCAAGCACAGGTCCAACTTCGATTTCTTCAGCAGCTTTGTCGTTTTCATGGGCTATTCGGTACCGGGATGGGCCCTCGGGGCCGGACTGTTGGTCCTTTTCGGTGGGGGGAGTTTCTGGGGACTGTTTCCGTTGGGAGGATTCCGGCCTGACAACTGGGAGTTCCTCAACATCGGCCAGAAGATTACGGCACAACTGCACTATATGGCACTGCCGGTGCTCTGCTACATGATCGGCTCATTCGCCACCCTGACAATCCTTACCAAGAATGCCCTTATGGAAAACATGGGACAGGATTATGTAAGAACAGCGTTCGCGAAGGGCCTTGATGAAAAACGTGTGATTTTTATCCACGCACTGCGCAACTCCCTGATCCCAATCGTTACTGGCCTCGGTCATTTCATAAGCCTGATTCTCGCAGGATCGTTCCTCATCGAAAAGGTCTTCAACATCGACGGCATGGGATACCTGGGCTACACATCGATTCTCCAGAGAGACTATCCGGTGGCGCTCGGAATTCTGGTCATCAGTAGTGTCCTCCTCCTCGTCGGCAACATACTTTCAGACATGATTTATGTAGTCGTAGACCCACGAATCCGTTTCAAGTGATCATCGGGCAAGGATTCTGAATGGCGACGCAGGAAGTAGAGGTCAACAAGATCGAGACGACGGACCGAAAGCGGGTGGTTCTCTTCCGCCCGTCAAGTCTGTTTCGATTCTGAGGAAACGCTGGCAGAAGTTCCGGAGACTGAAACGCGGCTACTATTCCTTCCTGCTTATCGTCACAGCCTACATCATCTCGTTCACACTTCCCGTCCTGATCAACAACAAACCGCTCGTCATGAGCTTCGATGGATCGTACTACTTTCCGATGCTCCGTTATCATGACGCATCCGAATTTGGTCAAAACGCGTTTGGAGAACCCGACTACAGGGCTCTCCAGGAGCAGCTCGCGGAAGAAAACTCCGGTGACTGGGTCCTGATGCCCATCCATCCCTACAGCCCGACCGAGTCCAATTTCGATCTGGAGGGAGTTCCACCACACCCCCCGTCGAGTGGGCATCCCTTGGGAACCGACAATCGAGCCCGGGACATCCTGGCCCGGTTGGCTTACGGATTCAACATCTCCATGACGTTTGCGCTTATCGCGCTGGTCTTTACATACTCAGCGGGGATAGTTGTCGGGGCTCTCATCGGCTATTTCGGAGGCAAACTCGACATTCTGGGACAACGCCTCATCGAAATATGGTCATCGCTTCCGTTTCTCTACACGATCATCATCATCAGTTCGATAGTCGTGCCGATCTACGTCCCCGGGCGTAATCAACTGTTTCAGCCCTCCTTCTGGCTCCTGATCATGATCTTGTCTGCGTTCGGGTGGATGGGGATCACATATTACGTCCGCGGGGAATTCTACCGGGAGAAAGCCAAGGACTACGTAGGCGCCGCAATTGCCATGGGTGTCTCCGAGAGGGCAGTCATGTTCCGGCATATCCTCCCCAACGCATTGACACCTGTGGTTTCGTTTGCGCCGTTCGTAATCGTCGGCAACATATTCGCCCTGGTTTCCCTGGACTTCCTGGGCTTCGGGCTCCCCGCACCGACGCCTAGTTGGGGCGAACTCATCGGACAGGGCATGGAGTATCTGACAAAGTGGTGGCTGGTCTTCTTTCCGCTCGGTGCTGTCTTTCTTACCCTCCTCCTGATTGTTTTCATCGGCGAAGCCATCCGCGAGGCATTCGACCCGAAGGAGTTTTCGAGGCTTCGATAGTTCGCCAGGAAACATCCGAATGACTGAGAAGCTAGTCGAAATACGGGATCTGCGAACTCACTTCAAGACCGAAGCTGGTATCGCCAAGGTTGTCGACGGGGTGGATCTGGATATTTACGCGGGAGAAGTCCTGGGGCTTGTCGGAGAGTCCGGCTCGGGCAAAAGCGTCACGGCTTTGAGTATCCTGCGTCTGATTCCCGACCCGCCGGGTGAGATCGTCTCCGGGTCCATTCTCTACAAAGGCCAGAATCTCCTCGATCTCTCCTGGGAAGACGTTCGGAAGATACGCGGGAACGAAATCAGCATGGTCTTTCAGGAGCCCATGACCTCGCTCAACCCCGTGTTTACGATCGGTATGCAGTTGATGGAAATTATTCTGGTGCACGAAGATTGCTCGAAGGCAGAGGCATTCGATCGCGCAGTGGAGATGTTGAAACTGGTCGGGATAGCTGCTCCCGAGTCGCGGATGGGCGATTACCCGCACCAGTTCTCGGGGGGCATGCGCCAAAGAGTGATGATCGCGATCGCGTTGGCCTGCAATCCCTCGCTCCTGATAGCTGACGAACCCACGACGGCTCTCGACGTGACGATCCAGGCCCAGATCCTCGAGTTGATGTTCAAAATCAAGGAATACCGGAAGGACGCCGCAATTCTGCTGATCACGCATAACCTGGGGGTTGTCGCAGAAACCTGCGACCGGGTTGCAGTGATGTATGGGGGAAAGCTGCAGGAAGTGGCTTCCGCCGATGGGATCTTTAACCACGCCCAGCATCCCTATACCCAGGGGTTGCTACGTTCATTGCCAACAACCGTCGGGGACAAACACGAGCGACTCCGGACCATCCCCGGCAATGTCCCGAACATCCACGAACTCCCCGTCGGATGCAAGTTCGCGACAAGATGCGAGGAAAAAATCGAAAACTGCGACAGTATCGAACCGGATCTGCTGGAAACAGCGCCTGGCCATCACGTCCGGTGTCACCTGATGGAAACCGCCCAGTAATCATCACATGGCAAAGATTCTCGAAGTCAAGGATCTGCACGTCCACTTCCCCGTTCACGGTGGGGTCTTCCTGCGCAAGCGCGCCACTGTGCGCGCCGTGGACGGCGTTGACCTAGACCTTGCCGAAGGCGAGACTCTGGGTCTGGTAGGAGAATCGGGTTGCGGTAAGTCGACTGTCGGCCGTGCAATCGTAAACATTCTCCGAGCCATGAATTATCGCGTGGATATCACCGGAGAGATCCTCTACCACTCGCCCGACGGTGTCGTTGACCTCAACGCACTCAATCGCTCGGAAATGCGTCCGTATCGTTCCGATATTCAGATGATCTTCCAGGATCCCTATTCTTCGCTCAACCCCAGGATGACAGTCAGTCAGATCATTGAAGAGCCGTTAAAGATTCATACAGAGTACACGGCTGCCGAACGCAAGGAGCGCGTCGTCTGGCTCCTTGACAAGGTGGGTTTAACCAGAGAGCAGGCCAATCGTTACGCTCACGAGTTCTCGGGAGGACAACGTCAAAGAATCGGGATCGCCCGCGCGCTGTCCACCCAGCCCCGGATCATCATTGCCGATGAACCGGTCAGCGCCCTGGACGTCTCGATCCAGGCACAGGTAATCAATCTGATGCAGGACCTGCAGGACGAATTCAATCTGTCCTATATTTTCATAGCCCACGATTTATCAGTGGTCCGACACATATCCGACCGGATCGCCGTCATGTACCTGGGCGACATCGTGGAGCTCGGTCCTGCGCAACAGGTATACAGTGACCCGCTCCATCCCTACTCCAGAGCTCTCTTGTCAGCGGTTCCCCGCCCCGAACCCGGAAGAGAACACGAACGAATCCGCCTCGAGGGAGACGTTCCTAATCCGCTCGAGAAGCCTGCCGGCTGTGGTTTCCACACCCGGTGCCCGATCGCTCAACCCACCTGTTCAGAAGAGGTGCCCGCTTTCGAGACCCGAGGGGACGACCGGGCGGTCGCGTGTCCCTGGACTTGATCAGAGACATTGATGACCCTGCCACTCTCATTCTGCGAGAAAAGGATGCCGGATTGCTTATCATGACAGGGACTTGAAATGCGCCGAATATTCGTTTCGAGGCGAAATATAGGGATGGAATTGACTCGAACTTTCTGCTAGAGTGATCGTTTGATTTCAAGTATTTACGCCCCAAATATATTGTTCATAAGTAGATAAAGGAGAGTTCACATGGCCAATGGCAGCGGGACCGGCCGGGTCACCGCACCAGGCATCGCGATGTTCGGGCTGCTTCTCGTCCTCATCGCAGTCTCAATCTGGCTTTTCATGGCCGATCAGTATTGGTTTACACCGCTCGCATCGATCCACGGAGCTGGGGTGGACCAGGTTTTCGTGGCTGTCCTGATCGTCACTGGGATCGCTTTCATCGTAGTCCAGGCAATGCTGGCTTATTTCGTGTTGCGCTATGGCAGTAACGGCGAGGATGACAGGGCCCTTTACTGGCACGACAATCCGAAGGCGGAAGCCATCCTGATTGGCATAACGGCGCTTACTTTGACAGTCCTGGTATTTATGGGCCAGAGCGTCTGGGCGGGCATTTATTTCGCTGACCAACCCGAAGACGCCCTGGTGATCGAGGTCACCGGACAGCAATTCCAATGGGTCGTAAGATATCCCGGCCCCGACGGCGTGTTCGGACCGTTAGATGGGACCTTAGTCACCGACACCAACTTTATTGGACTCGACCGCAGTGATCCCTCTGCGATGGACGACATCATGACTTTGAACCAGGTCCATATCGTGGTCAATGAACCCGTGCGGCTCCTGTTGCGATCGACTGACGTTATCCACAACTTCAGTCTCCCGAATTTCCGCGTCAAGCAGGACTCAGTTCCAGGCATGACCATCGACAGCTGGTTCACTCCGATCGAAACCGGCGAGTTCGAGATTGCCTGCGCTGAACTGTGCGGTCTCGGGCACTACCGGATGAGAGGCATTCTCACTGTGGATGAAACGGAGGCAGACCTCCAGCAGTGGCTCGATGACCAGCTTCCGTTCCAGTAAGCTGACGATTAGGACTTAATAAACATGAGCACAGCCGTAGAACATACTCACCCGCAACTCGGTTTCATCCGAAAGTACATCTTCAGCACCGACCACAAAGTCATCGCCGTCCAGTACATCATCACGGCGTCAGCGATGGCGGTCGTAGGCGGGATCCTGTCGATGCTGATGCGATTGCAGCTGGCCTGGCCGTCCGAGCAGTGGCCGATTCTCGGTGACATCTTCCCGACCGGTTTCGCAGGGGGAATAATGGCACCGGAATTCTATCTGTCGCTGGTGACAATGCACGGGACGATTATGGTGTTCTTCCTGTTCACCGCAATCCTGACGGGCGGTTTCGGAAATTTCCTGATCCCCTTGCAGATCGGCGCGCGGGACATGGCCTTCCCCTTCCTGAACGCGCTGTCGTACTGGACCTTCCTGGTGTCATGCGTCGTCATCCTGGGTGCCCTTTTCGAGGCTGGCGGAGCCCCGATGGGCGGATGGACGGCCTACGCGCCCTTGAGTGCGGTACCTGACGCCGGAGCGGGCCAGGGCAATGGGATGACGCTCTGGATCATTGCCATTGCCCTGTTCGCTGTGTCCGGACTGATGGGTGGTCTCAACTACGTGACCACGCTCCTGACGATGCGTACGAAGGGCATGTCGATGATGCGGCTGCCTCTGACCCAGTGGGCTATCTTCGTCACATCGATTCTTGGGACGCTTGCGTTTCCGGTACTTCTTGCTGCGGGAATACTCCTCAGTTTTGATCGGCTGGGCGGCACGAGCTTCTTCGTTCCGGGCGGTCTGATCATGGGCCAGGTGGTGATCGACCACACGGGTGGGAGCCCTCTGCTGTGGCAACACCTATTCTGGTTCTTCGGACATCCCGAAGTCTATATCGTGCTCCTGCCGGCAATGGGTATCGCTTCGGATGTCCTGTCGACATTCTCCCGAAAGCCCATATTCAGCTACCGGATGATGGTCTATTCCATGTCTGCCATTGCGTTCCTGAGCTTTGTCGTCTGGGGACACCACATGTTTATGAGCGGTATGAGCCCGGTACTCGGTTCGCTGTTCACGCTGACGACACTGCTGATCGCGATCCCATCCGCCGTTAAGACCTTTAACTGGCTGGGAACTCTCTGGGGGGCCCGGATACGATTTACACCACCCATGCTGTACGCGATCGGATTTGTATCTGTTTTCGTCAGCGGCGGACTGAGCGGGATCTTCCTGGGCACTTCTGCGGCCGACATCGCGATGCACGACACGTATTTCGTCGTGGGTCACTTCCACCTGGTGATGGCGATTGCACCGCTCTTCGCGGGCTTTGCGGGAATCCATTTCTGGTTCCCGAAGATGTTCGGCCGAATGATGAACGACACCGTGGGTAAGGTTCACTTCTGGATCAGCTTCATTGGCGTCAATTGCGTATTCTTCCCGATGCATGCAATGGGAGTCGTAGGGCACCTGCGCCGAATCTACGATCCACTGCAGTATGACTTCCTGCAACCGATTCAGGGCATGAACCAGTTCATTACGATCTCGGCGTTCATTCTGGGCGCGGCTCAGCTCCTGTTCCTCGGAAACTTTCTTTTGAGCATCTGGAAGGGACGGAAAGCGGAAGCCAATCCATGGAACGCAACGACGCTGGAATGGACGGTTCCTTCGCCGCCGGGACATGGAAACTTCCCGGGTGAATTACCGACTGTGCACCGGTGGCCGTTTGATTTCAGCCTGCCGGGCGCAGAAAAAGACTTTGTGATGCAAACCGAATCAGCGAGCGAAACCGAAACAGATTGAACAGGTAATTAAATGTCAGTCGTTACGGAAGAAGTCAAAGTCGCAAAAAAGGATGAGGGTCTTTACGAACTCGAACCACCTCCGCCACCGGTGTGGGGAAGGGGCGATGCCGGGGACCCAGACACGGGTGAGCCCTACTCCAGTTTTCCGGTATCAAAGGGCCAGCTGGGACTCTGGTTGGTACTGACTGCCATCGCCATGTTGTTCGCGGGCTTATCCAGCGCCTACATTGTGATGCGGGGTGCCCCGGCCTGGCAGAACGTTGCCCTGCCGTCCCTGCTGTGGGTGAACACCTTTTTCCTGTTGGCCAGCAGTGTCTCGATGGAATGGACCCGGCGCCACGTGCGTGAAGACCGGATCGGCCCGACAAAGGTCTGGATGGGCATCACTGCAGGTCTTGGTTTAGCGTTCCTGGCGGGACAGGTCATCGCCTGGAGCCAACTCGTCGAAGCGGGCGTGTACTTACCGACGACGCTACACAGTTCTTTTCTTTATATTCTGACCGGCGCCCACGCTATCCACATATTGGGAGGGCTGATGGCTCTCGGATACGTCCTGACCCGAACGTTACAGAATCAATACACAGCCTCGAGTCACGAGCCGGTGACCTTATGTGCAACGTACTGGCATTTTATGGATGGGCTCTGGGTCTACCTTTTCCTTTTATTGATTCTGGCTTGAAGGAGTTTTGATGGAAGCAGCCGTAGCCGAACAAGAACGAGTTCTGGCCTCAGATTGGGGCGGAGGTAAAAACCCGTTTGGAACGAGTTGGGGCAAGTTCATGATGTGGGTTTTCATCATCTCCGACGCGTTAACTTTCGTAGGGTTCATCATCGCTTACGGCTTCATGCGGTCCGTCGCCCCGGAATGGCCCGACCAGACTGAGGTCTTCGACATGCGCCTGATCACTTTCATGACCTTCGCGCTGATTTCTTCGAGCGCCGTCATGGCAATGGCCGTGGGTGCTGCACAGCAGGGAAAACAGAAGGAAGCGGTCCGATTTCTATTGTTCACTATCGTCGGTGGAACCATTTTCCTTGGTTCGCAGGTCTTTGAGTGGACCAATCTGATCCACGAAGGTGCCCGACTCACCAGCAATCCATGGGGAGTACCGCAGTTCAGCGCAAGTTTCTTCGTGATGACCGGGTTTCATGGTTTTCACGTGTTCACCGGGCTTGTCTTGCTTTCGTATACGGCGATCCGGGCTCAATTCGGGAAGTATTCGGGCGACACGGTTGAAATCGCCGGATTATACTGGCACTTTATAGACGTAGTCTGGGTTTTCATTTTCGCGTTTTTCTATCTACTGTAGGGGGTTGTGAATGACTGAAGGGACTCATCCTGCCGGTTATCGAACTTATTACATCACATGGGGCTGGCTCCTGGTGTTGACGTTGCTCGCCTTGGGCATCGGCTACGTCGACATGCCGGGGGGCATCAAAGCGGTACTGCTGGTCGGAACGACTTTAGCCAAAGTCGTCGTTATTGCGGCGATCTTCATGCACCTGCGGTTTGAAAAACTGAATCTTATTTTGATTACATTCTCACCGTTGGTTCTGGCGTTGATCCTGTTTTTCTTTATCGTCCCGGACACTGCAGATTCGGTTAACCGAGTGTTATCATTGAGGTAGTTTTGAGGTAATTAATATGGGAACCATCAAGAAACTTGCAAGCCCGCTGGCCATAGTGGCCGTAATGCTGACTCTGGAAGGGACCGGGTTGAGCCAGTGCGCTATGTGCCGAACGGCACTCGAGAACTCTGTGGAAGGACAGCAGATCGCCGAGGGTTTCCGCCAGGGCATCGTATTCTTGCTGGCGGCACCCTACGCCATCATGGGCGGAGTTTCTTATGCGATCTTTAAGGCGCATAAAAAGAGCGCCGCTGACAAGATCGATTCAGCGGACTAGAATTCGCTTGCTCTTTGAACCGCGAGTCACGCGGATTGAGTAAGACTATCTGAGACGAAGCCGGTCCCCGGGCCGGCTTTATTTTTGCCTGAAAGAGTCCGTCCTCATCTCGAGCGGTCATGCGTGTCATCTGTCCCAACGATCTGTCCAAAAGATCGGAGCGATCCGCACAATCCATTAAGTTGACAAGTGGCGGTGCGGTCTGAGATAACGTGCCATACTTTCAGCCTTTCGCAACGGGAGGACAACGTGGCTTCCACAGCCGGCACACGCATAGATCCGAGACCCGACGTCATCGGGCCTTCAACGCCTGACAGACACGGCATTCAGCACCACATTCCAGTCATTGGAAATATCCATTCCAAGAGTCCCCTTGCGTATCGGGCGACTCGCGGGGTTGTCGAAATGGCGAACCTGGTGCAGATGGCTTTTGCGGAGGCTTATGTCCATGGGGTGGAGCTTCCCGACCCTGTGATGCGATCCATTTTCAACACATGCATGCCAATCGTTTTTAAGCATTTTCCTGCTCTTCTAACGCCCTACGAATGGGTCCTGGAAGAGACCGAGCACCTGGCGGAAGGCTCAAAGGATTTGATGAAGATCCAGTACGACCTGCCACAGGGCATGTTAAACAGGATGCTTGGCGACTCCACTCGGATCTACCCCAAATACAGTATGGGCCTGTGGGAGAAGGGAGCTGGCGATCTCGAACAATCCCAGATGCACATGATCGACGACATGATTGAAAAACTGGAGATTCGGGATGGCGACAATATCCTGGATTTTGGTTGCGGTTGGGGTTCGGTGTCGAACTATATTCTTTCGAAGTTCCCCAATTGCCGTTTCACGGGCCTGAACCTGAGTCATGAGCAATGCGAGTACATGCGCCGGAAGATGCAGGACCCGGATAGCCATCTCAGTTCGGGTCGATTTACCCTTGTGGAGAGTGATCTGAATGAGACCCAGTTCGAAGAGAAATTCGACAAGATCCTCTCAGTCGGCGTCTTCTGCCACGTGGGGAATCTGACCCGGTCTTTCAGAAAACTGGCCTCCTTTATGAAACCCGGCGGAAAGTTCTTCCTTCACATCATTACGGTCAGGACGCCCAACAACGTCTCCAGCGCGTATACGCACAAGTACATTTTCCCTCACGGCCGTTACTGGAGTTTTGACTCTATTCCGACTTACGACAAGGATTTCAGAACCATAGACCGCTGGTATCTCAATGGCGTGAACTATGCCCAGACGCTGACACGATGGCTTGAAAACTTTGATGAAAGTTATCCCGATGTCAAAGATCTCGATTACGGCATTGAATTCGCGAAGTTCCGCCGCATCTGGCGATTTTATCTGATGTGGTTTGTCGCCAACTTTTCCAGTTGTGAAGGCGAGATCAACGGCAATGGGCAGTTTCTTATGGTTCACGCCTGATCGTGTGCGATAGGCCGCTCCTGGCCAGGCCTGTATATGAATCGATTCGGACGACTTAATTTCAGCACAATTGTCGCTTTTGCCCCGCTACACGCGGGGTGCTTGCTTCTGTTGTGGACACCGTTCAAGTGGTCATATCTTGTGTTGCTCGTCGTCACCTATGGTGTGCGAATGTTCGCAATCACGGCCGGTTATCATCGCTATTTCAGCCATCGGGCCTTCAAGCTCAACCGCCTGTCTCAGTTTCTCTTGGCCTTTCTCGCCCAGACCAGCGCACAAATGGGCGTGTTGTGGTGGGCGGCGCATCATCGCACTCACCATCGCTACTCGGAAACAGACGACGACGTCCATTCTCCCGTCCGCAAGAGCCTTTGGTGGTCGCACATGGGATGGCTTCTTGACGCGAAGTCGAGGGGATATGACAGCCGGATCACAGCGGATTTTGATAAGTTCCCGGAACTCAGGCTCTTGAACAAATACCACAGGGTGCCTGCAATCCTGTTTGGTGCTGCGTTGTTTGCGGTGGGAGGCTTTCCCGCCTTTGTCTGGGGATTCATCGTTTCGACTGTTGTGCTGTGGCATGGCACGTTCACAATCAATTCCCTCGCGCATGTCTGGGGATCTAGACGCTTTGAAACAGGCGACGAGAGTCGGAACAATTTCTTCCTCGCCCTGATCACCCTGGGAGAAGGCTGGCACAACAATCACCACCAGTTCCTGTATAGCGCCCGTCAGGGTTTGAGGTGGTGGGAAATCGACATCACGTACTACGTCTTGAAGTTCCTGGCTCTGTTCGGGATCGTTCGGGAATTGCGCGCGCCGAATCTTTCCGCGATTCCCAATCCGCCAAATCGGTAACTCGTCCGTCGAATCTACGCTTCTTAATCCGCGCAATCCGTACAGCTAATTTGCGTTAAATGAACTGGAGTCCGTGGATAACGGAAACTACGATGGCCAGTGCGGTCAAGCCGATACACAATAGCGCGCCGACCGTGTGGTCCAGGCGTTCCGGTTTCAACGGATCCAGCCACGCCGACACACCGTAGCCTCCAAGGAAGCCTCCGAGGTGAGCCATGTTGTCGATATTGGGAATGATCAGACCCATAACGACGATATAGATCAGCCATGGCCGCAGCTGCTGTGCAATCATGCTGCTCCCGCTACGGCGGGAATAGTACATCGCTGCACCAATCAGGCCCAGGAGCGAGGCTGAAGCTCCGACTGTCAGGTTGGCGCCGCCCAGAAACGGAATAGGGAAAGGAAAAAGATACCCAACAGTCGACGTCAGAAAGAAGCCAGCGGAACCCGCCACCACATAGATGATGATCATCCGGCTCAAACCGTAGAACTCGATGATGGCCGGTCCTACCATCCGCACCGCATACATATTGAAAAGGATGTGAATCAGACTACCGTGGAGCCATGTCGCGGTCAGAAACGTCCACCAACGATCGAATTGAAAGACGGGCAGCGCCCCGCTCGCCCCAAACAGAAACAGGCCTGACGTGCTCGGGGACAGGAACCCCATTATGCCGCCCATGCGTATGCCGCTGTAGTCCACCAGCAGGGAAGCCACATACACCGTCGCGCAAGCGATAGTGATGAACTGAACGAAAGATTCTTCGAGATTTCCCCGTCCAAGCTTGGCTAGTATCGGGGCGAACCCCCATAGACCTGGATTCCGGCGCCCGCAATTCAAACACTCGTCGTCGCGAACACCGACCAGCATTCCGCATGAAGGACAGACAACGGAACCTTCTGTTCTGCGGCCTAACATGTGGGTCGAGTATACCGGAAACCAGAAGCCGCACCACAGAGGCACGGAGTCACAGAGAAGAAGAGAACAACGCAGAGGCGCAGAGGTTTTAGTTTCTGAAGAATCCTGCTTACCGAACCATTCTGGGTTACAAACAGCACTGTCGCCAAACCGAAGAACTATGAATTGATGCAACGTCGGTAACCAAGAGATCTTCCTCTGCGTCTCTGCGTTGAGGTATTTTTAGTCGGGGTGTTCGAATATTTCGGGATCGGGCGACGCAAAGAAATGGTCGTGGAGGTTGCGGATCGCGGCATCGGCCTGTTCTTCGGCGACGACGAAACTGATATTGATTTCCGACGCGCCCTGGGAAATCATCCGGATGTTGATGTTCGAAAGGCAGTGGAAGGTTTGTGCTGCAATCCCAGGACGATTGTTCATGTTCGACCCGACTATGCACACCAAGGCCAGACCCCGCTCGACTTCGACCTTTCCCAGCGACCCAAGCTCCTGGACGACACTTTCGAGCGCCCTGTTGTCGTCCGTCGTCAGGGATACGGACACCTCCGAGGTGGTGACGACGTCGACGCTGACCTGATGCCTGTCAAAGACTTCGAACAACGCACGCAGGAAACCGTGGGCCATCAACATTCTAGACGACGTCACGGTCACGGCAGTGATCGGGCGCTTCACAGCAAATGACTTCACAATAGACTTGCCGATGGGGGCGTCGGAAGTAACGACCGTGCCCTGACGCTCGGGTCGACGGGAGTTCAAAATCCGTACCGGTATGTCGTTTCGAACCGCGGGCAGTACAGTCGAGGGATGCAGGACCTTAGCTCCGAAATAGGCCAGCTCGGACGCTTCGGCAAACGATATGTGCTTGATGGTCCAGGCGTCCGCAACGATTCGGGGGTCTGCGCTCATCATTCCATCGACATCCGTCCAGATCTCTACCTCATCGGCTCCCATGCAACTCGCAAACAACGTGGCCGAGAAATCTGAACCGCCCCGTCCAAGCGTCGACGTCTCTCCAGAGCGAGTCGAAGCGATATACCCCCCCATGACGACGACCTGACCCGCCTCAATCAAAGGCCGTATGATCTCGTCGGCAGCTGCACGGGTATCTTCAATGACGGGATTCGCACGGTTGAAGTTGTCATCTGTGATCAGGCACTTCCGGGCATCGACGTGGGTTGCCGGCGTCAGGGACTGCAGCCGATCCGCAAAGATCTGAGAGGAGAGCAGCTCTCCATGGGACGCGATACGGTCTTCCATCTGGGGGCTTAGGCGTCCCGCGTCGGACACTTCAGTGAGGGCTTGCTTCAATCCGTTCAAGTCGGAATCCAGGCCCGGCATCAAATCGACGTGAAGCGTACGCAATCGTTCGAATATCTCCATGGACTTGCCGAGTTGGCCTTGCCCAGCCCACTGTGCGGCCTCCAGCAAAGCACTGGTCACGCCTGAGAGCGCACTGACGACCACAAGGGGGGCTCGATCCAGTCGAGAATGAACGATCCCGCACGCACGGTCGATAGCTTCCGCATCCTTGACGGAAGTCCCGCCAAACTTCATTACGATCATATTAGGAAGATACCGGAAAATTCGGGACAGACCCCTATTTCCGAAGACACTTTCGAGCCACCGATCGCTGATACGGAAATAGGAGTCTGTCCCTGGAATTTTCCGAAGGCTTGCGACAGGTTCGTTTAAGGGTTCTACAAATTGAACGACGGAATCTCGGTGGAACCCAGCAGATACTTGTCCATCCCACGAGCCGCTTCCCGGCCTTCGTGAATGGCCCACACGATCAGGGACTGGCCCCGCACCATATCGCCGGCTGCAAAGACTCCGTCCACGTTGGTCATCTTGTCGGAATCCGTGCCGACGTTGCCACGATTGTCGAGGTCCACACCCAACTGGCCGAGCATTCCTTCTTTCTCGGGCCCCAAGAAACCCATCGCCAGCAACACGAGATCCACTTCAATTTCGAATTCAGAATCGGGCAGCTCTTCGATGTTAAACCGGCCGCCTTCGCCTCTTTCTATCCGGACCTTGACGCCATGAAGCTTTTGAACTCGGCCATCGGATCCCGTGAAACTTTTCGTGGAAACATTGAACTCCCGGTCGCCGCCTTCCTCGTGAGCCGACGAAGTCCGGAATATATTTGGCCAGTTTGGCCAGGGATTGTCTTCGGACCGAGAGTCTGGAGGTCGATCCAGCAGCTCGAACTGATGGATGGAGGCCGCCCCCTGACGGTGCGCCGTTCCCAGACAGTCCGCGCCCGTGTCGCCGCCACCAATGATGACCACGCGCTTACCCTCGGCCGAAATGAAGGCGTCTTCGGCAATGGCGTCTCCCTCGCAACGCTTGTTCTGCATCGGCAGGTACTCCATAGCAAAGTGGACACCATCCAGGTCGCGGCCTGACACGGGAAGATCCCTGGGGGCCGTCGCACCCCCGGCCAGCAGAATGGCGTCGTAATCGTTCTGTAGCGTGTCCGGTTTTATATTGACGCCAACGTTCGCGTTGGTCTGGAACCGCACGCCTTCGGCTTCCATCAGGTCCAATCTGCGGTCGAGAATGCGCGTCTCCATTTTGAACTCAGGAATCCCGTACCGGAGCAAACCACCTATGCGGTCATCACGTTCGAGCACGGTCACACTGTGGCCCGCTCGATTGAGAAGGTCCGCTGCGGCCAGACCCGCGGGACCTGACCCGACAACGGCCACTTTTTTCTCCGTCCTCCCAGGGGGCGGTGTCGCCACGATCCAGCCTTCATCGAAGGCCCGCTCGACGATCGTCACTTCGATCTGCTTGATCGTAACCGCATCGTCGTTGATGCCCAGAACACAAGATCCTTCACATGGCGCCGGGCACAACCGCCCAGTAAATTCAGGGAAATTGTTGGTCGCCGACAGGCGTTCGATCGCCTCGGACCAGTTGTCGCGGTAGATGAGGTCGTTCCAGTCTGGAATGATGTTGCCGATCGGGCAACCCTTTTGACAGAAAGGAATTCCACAATCCATGCATCGGGCGGCCTGTTTCCGAAGGTCCGTTTCCGGAAAATCTCGATAGACCTCTTTCCAGTCCTTGAGACGCTCAGAAACGGGTCGCCGGTCCGGCAGTACTCGCGCGATTTCCAAGAAACCGGAGGGATCACCCATGCACGATCTCCATCGAGTCATCCGGGCTGCTCTTCTGTTCGTTCAACACGCGCCGATAATCCAGAGGCATAACCTTGACGAACCGTGCACGGTTCTTATCCCAATCTTCGAGGATATCTCTGGCATAATCACTGTCTGTATAGTTGACGTGCCTCTCGATCAGATACCGGACGAAACCGTCTTCGGCCGGCCCTTCGAAGTGTTCCAGATCGACCATCTCCAGATTGCACCGCCCGGCGAAGTCGTCCTCTCGATCCAGAACGTAAGCGATGCCTCCGCTCATCCCCGCTGCAAAGTTGCGACCGCTCGGGCCCAGAACAACGACACGACCGCCAGTCATGTATTCGCAGGCATGGTCTCCGACACCTTCCACAACAGCGACAGCACCGCTGTTGCGTACACAGAATCGTTCCCCAGCCAGACCGCGGATAAAGACCTCGCCTCCGGTCGCGCCGTATAGAACGACGTTGCCGACGATTACGTTTTCTTCAGGCACGAAAGTAGATTTTCTAGGCGGAAAGACAATGACCCGACCACCCGACAGTCCCTTGGCCATGTAATCGTTGGCATCGCCCTCGAGCGTCAACGTCATGCCTGAAGGTACAAACGCCGCGAAACTCTGGCCGGCGGAACCTTTGAAATAGAATCCGATCGTGTCTTCGGGCAGACCGTCGGCCCCGTGCCGCCGGGTCACTTCACTTCCCAGAATCGTACCCGTCGTCCGATCCGAGTTCCGGATCTGCAGGCGAGCTTCGATGGGACGCTTGTGTTCCAAGGCCTCGCTCGCCAATTCGATCAGCTTCCGGTCCAGTACGGCATCGATGCCATGATCCTGCTCCTCGAGTTTTCTTGTCCCCACGTCTGAAGGAACTTCGGGCGCCTGGAGGACAGATGTCAGATCCAGCTTCTTGCCCTTCCAGTGGTCAATGGCCCGATCGGTTTCCAACCGGTCCATCCGTCCCACCATCTCATCAACGGTCCGAAATCCCAATTGCGCCATCAATTCCCGAACTTCTTCAGCCACGAACCGGAAGTAGTTCACGACATGAGACGGATCGCCCGCATACTTGGCCCTTAAACGTGGATCCTGTGTTGCGATTCCAACAGGGCACGTGTTGAGGTGGCACACACGCATCATGATGCAACCCGATACGATCAAGGCAGCTGTCGCGATACCGAATTCTTCGGCTCCCAGCAGCGCGGCGACGACAACGTCACGGCCCGTCTTCATCTGACCGTCGGTCTGGACGATGATGCGGCTCCGGAGATCGTTGGCCACCAGCACCTGATGTGTTTCCGCCAGACCCAACTCCCAGGGAATTCCGGCATGCTTGATACTGGTCAGGGGCGACGCGCCGGTCCCTCCGCTATCACCGGAAATCAGAACGACATCGGAATGTGCCTTGGAAACCCCGGCAGCCACCGTCCCCACACCAACTTCGGATACCAGCTTGACGCTGATACGTGCACGCGGGTTTGAGTTCTTCAGATCGAAGATCAGTTGTGCCAGGTCCTCGATTGAATAGATGTCGTGGTGCGGCGGTGGCGATATCAACCCCACTCCAGGCGTGGAGTGACGGACGCGCGCTATGTTCTTGTCCACCTTGTATCCGGGAAGCTGTCCGCCTTCTCCTGGCTTTGCGCCCTGAGCCATCTTGATCTGCAGTTCCTCGGCGCTGACAAGATACTCGCTCGTGACTCCAAAACGACCGGATGCGACTTGCTTGACCGCGCTCTTACGCGAATCCCCGTTGGCGTCGGGCACGTACCGGGCAGGATCTTCACCGCCCTCCCCTGTATTGCTCTTGGCTCCAAGGCGATTCATCGCGATCGCAAGGGCCTCATGGGCCTCTTTACTGATCGAGCCGAACGACATCGCACCTGTTGCGAACCGAGTTACGATCGAATCCATAGGCTCGACTTCGTCCAGAGGCACGCGCTTGTCAGCAGTCTTGAAATCAAGCAGTCCCCGAAGAGTGCAAAGTTTCTTCTCGGTTTCGTTGGCCGCTGCACTGAACTTCTTAAACAACTCGTAGTCGTTCGCACGCGTCGAATATTGAAGCATGTGGATCGTTTCGGGGTTGTACATGTGGTACTCACCCTCGCGGCGCCACTGGTACTGCCCACCCCAATCCAGATCAGCAGATCGGACCGAACGATCCGGATACGCCCTTTTGTGATGCGTCAGGACTTCCTCGGCGATCTCGTCGAGTCCGATACCTCCGATGCGCGACGGAGTCCACGTAAAATACCGGTCGACGAAGTCCCGGTTCAGGCCTATCGCCTCGAAAATCTGCGCACCGCGGTAACTCTGGAGTGTGGAAATCCCCATCTTCGACATCACTTTGATGATCCCCTTCTTGACGGCCTTCATGTAGTGGTTGACGGCCTCTTGGTGGGTCATGTCGATCAGTTTTTGCCCGATCATGTCGTCGAGTGTTTCAAACGCGAGGTACGGGTTGATCGCCGTTGCCCCGTAACCGATCAGGAGACAGTATTGGTGGACTTCCCGCGCTTCGCCGGTCTCCAGGACGATCGCGGTTCGCGTCCGCTTGCCTTCGCGTACGAGGTGGTGGTGGACGCCGGCCATCGCCAGCAGACTGGGTATGGGCGCCTGTTGTCGGTCGACACCCCGGTCAGAAAGGATGAGAATATTGACACCGTCATCGACCGCCTGGCTCGCCGCCTCGCAGAGGGCATCCAATTCACGACGAAGCCCGATTCCTCTCTCCCCGGTTGGGAACAACATCGATAAGGTCCGGGTTTGGTAACCGTCCAGTCGAAGGTTCTGAAGTCTTCCCAGCTCCACGTTGTCCAGGACAGGCGAGAGAATTCGAATCTGCTTCGCACTGTCGGGTTCCGGACTGATGAGATCTTTTTCTGCGCCGATATAGCTGATCGTCGATGTGACCAATTCCTCGCGGATCGCATCCAGTGGAGGATTCGTCACCTGAGCAAACAACTGTTTGAAGTAGCTGAACAGGGGAGGCGCGTTGTCGGAAAAAACCGCCAGCGGAGTGTCGTTCCCCATCGATCCCAGACCTTCCACTCCGTTTATGGCCATGGGAGCCATCAGGATTCGCAGGTCCTCGTGCGTGTATCCGAAAATCTGCTGCCGGCGGAGAACAGTCGCGTGTTCCGGTTCGGCCACGGCCTCGGCATCGGGTAAATCACCGAGCCGAACCATATGAGCATCGAGCCATTCCCCATACGGCTGGGCGGTGGCCATCTCGTGCTTCAGTTCCTGATCGTCGATGATGCGTCCCTGTTCGGTATCGATCAGGAACATCTTGCCCGGCTCCAGACGTCCTTTCCGCTCCACCTGTTCGGGTGGAATGTCCAGCACCCCGACTTCGGACGCCATGACGACCGTGCCGTCTTTGGTGACGCAATACCTCGATGGGCGCAACCCGTTCCTGTCGAGCACGGCACCGATCACGTTCCCGTCGGTAAACGCTATCGAAGCCGGACCATCCCACGGCTCCATCAGACAGGCGTGATACTCGTAAAACGCCTTCTTCTCTTCGCTCATGCTTTCGTGGCCGTCCCAAGCCTCAGGAATGAGCATCATGACGGCATGCTGCAGCGAACGGCCGCACAACATCAACATCTCGAGCGCGTTGTCGATGATCGCAGAGTCGCTACCACCTTCGATAGCTACTGGAAAGAGGTCTCCCAGGTCTTCACCGAAAAACTCGGAACGGAACAATCCTTCACGCGCACGCATCCAATTAATGTTTCCACGCAACGTGTTGATCTCGCCGTTGTGCGCGAGGTAGCGGAAGGGCTGAGCAAGCGGCCAACTTGGAAAGGTATTCGTGCTGAAACGTTGATGAACGAGCGCAAGCGCCGACGTCATCTGCGGATCTTGAAGGTCCGGGAAATACGTTTCAATCTGTTCTGCCGAGAGCATGCCTTTGTAAGCGACGGTGCGCGCGGACAGGCTGGCAACGTAGAAGTCCTCCCGTCCGGAAATAGACGACTCCCGAACCGCCCTCTCGGCACGCTTGCGAACAAGGAGAAGTTTGCGTTCGAGGTCGGCGGCTTCGGTTTCCGCACCTCTCCCGATAAAAACCTGGCGAATCCGAGGTTCAGCCCCGCGTGCGCTCGTGCCGATCGGAGAATTATCGGTGGGTACGTCACGCCAACCCAACAGGGTTTGGCCTGTTCTATAAACGGCATTTTCCACCAGAGCCTGAATCTTCTGGGCCTCAGCATCTTCGGGAGGCAGAAAAACCATCCCCACACCGTACTCACCGGGGCCGGGCAGCTGCATGTTGTTTCGGCCCAGTTCCTGATCGAAGAATTGATGTGGAATCTGCAACAAAATGCCCGCACCGTCTCCGGTGTTGGCCTCGGCACCCTTGGCACCGCGATGCCGCAAATTCATCAGGACTTCGAGACCCTGCTGAACGATCCGATTCGAAGGTTTTCCCTCGATATCGACCACAAAACCCACACCACAGGCGTCGTGCTCGAAGCTGGGATCGTACAATCCGCCTTTCGTTGGTCGTTTCGCTCTCTCGTTCAACTTAGACACTTCTCCTGACTACATGCCAGATTCACTGCCACATAAGGGTTTACGTCCCCGCGTGGGTTCTCCAAAACTATCCCTGGAGGAGTCTTACGACGAAAACCGGTGGGCAAATCCGGGCACGGGCATCCGTAGACTTTAAGCTTTTTCAGAAAATAAGTCATCTGGAAAAATATAATTACTTTGCATAAGTAATTCTTATATTATACGTTCCAAATATGAACCTGGAGACCCTCTACCTCTTCTCGGACGTCATCCGTTCCAACAGCTTTTCGCTCGGCGCGGCGGCCAACCATGTCTCACAGTCCGCGGCAAGTCAATCCGTGCGGCAGCTGGAGCAGGAATTGGGGGTCCAGCTTATCGATCGGACCAAGCGTCCCTTTGCGATTACGCCGGAGGGCAATGTCTTCTTCGAAGCCTGCCAGGAGATAGTCGAATGTCTTGAGAAGGCGAAGGCTGAAATCAACACTCACAAGACCCGGATCGAAGGAACAGTGCGCGTGGCCGTGATCTACTCGGTCGGCTTACAGGACATGGGGTGGTATACCCAGAACTTTACGGCACAATATCCGCGTGCTCGCATACGGCTTGCCTACCTCCATCCGGACGAAGTCGTCGAAGCTGTCAATTCGGACGCTGCGGACCTGGGAATCCTGTCATTCCCCGGCTCGAACCGAACGATGACAAAAATTCCGTGGCACTCCGAGCCCATGGTCTTCGTCTGCTCGGCCGAGCATTCACTTGCCAAAGCGAAAGTGGTCAACGCCGCGGAAGTTGCCAAAGAAAAGTTCGTCGCATTCGATAAGACTCTTTCGATTCGAAAGGCAGTCGACCGTGCGCTTAGAAGCAGAGGTCAAAAGGTCGATATCGCCATGCAATTCGACAACATCGAGACGATCAAGCAAGCGATCGCCACGCAGGAGGGTGTCAGCATCCTGCCCCGCCCGAGTGTTCGAAGAGAGGTTGAGGTGGGCGTATTGGCGGCGGTTCCGATTGACATGCCTGAGCTGATCCGTCCGGTCGGTATCGTCCACCGCCGGCACAAACAACTGGCGCCAACGGCAGTGGCGCTGCTGGAGTTTCTACAAACATACCGGCCGGGCGATCGGCTGACAGCTGATAGCCGATAGCAGCCCGTAGTGGAACTCAGCTTTTAGGAAATACTCACGGGTTCGGGCATGAAGCAAAGTACGAGCATCACCAACGCAAACCATCCCAGCTTCACATGCCGCGGCTCCAACGGGACGGAATCGTCCATTGTTGGAGGATGCCGCGTCCCCATGATCGCGAGCAGGAAAATCCAGACAAACCACCCCGGCCAATAGAACACTCCCAACGGCACGAGAGCGAAGACGAACACCTGGGAGATCCGCTTGTGAAAGCGTCCGAACAGAGCGTAAGCTATGTGTCCTCCGTCGAGCTGCCCAACCGGTAGAAGGTTAAGAGCGGTAACCAGCAGGCCGACCCAGGCGGCAAGAACGATCGGATGCATGTAGAGCTCCATGCCGGGAGGTGGTACGGCTCCAACCGCATACACAAAGATCTTGAAGATCAGCGGTTCCCCGAACGTGACGTACAAACCTTCGGGCTCGAACTCCATATAGCGCGATTGCGTCAGCCCGAATGCCAACGTAGGAAGCGCCAGAACAAAACCCGCGATGGGGCCGGCGACACCGACATCAAGCAACGCAGCACGATGGTGAATGGGCGAACGGATGCGGATGAACGCACCGAAGGTGCCGATCAACGTCGGGGCCGGAATGAAGTACGGAAGAGACGCAGAGATTCCGTAGTAGCGGCAAGTCAGATAGTGACCCATTTCGTGGGCCAACAGGATCAACATAAGGGATGCGCTGAACGGCAACCCCAAGAGGAGTAACGTGGGCTGTTCGAGCATCGCCCGAAAGATACCGCCCGGTTCGGGGAACACATCGTCCTGGAAGGACGCCATCAACGTCGTTCCTACAACGAGTGTGGTCAGTATAGTAGTGGCGAACAGAACGACGTTCACCCATGGAAACGGTGACCGTTCGGATGCGGTTAGCGGCGTCAACCCGTTGAAAGCGTGGTTGTCCATCGAACTACGCGACCCAAGCGTCGTCTCGAGCGCTGGGCCTCGCATGAACTAGACCGGACACTACAACGATTGCAGGTCTTTTCCAGGTTTGAATCGAACGGCCTTACCCGGGGGAATACTGACTTCGGATCCGGTACGAGGATTGCGACCGATCCCAGTCTTCCGCGGCTTGACCGAAAAAAACGCCAAAGCCCCTGAGTTCAATGCGATCGTCGCGCTTCAGGGCCTGCTTCATCGAACCAAAAATGGTGTCGACAGCTTGCTCGGCCTTGGTCTTGCTGACTCCAGTGCGAGCGACGATCTGATTGACAAGATCGACCTTGATCACAGCAAACCTCCAGTAACGTGAGCTATCTCTTTTGAAACCATATTCTTACATCTTTTACCATCCGAAGGGGGCCTGAAGCAATGGCTATTAAGCCGGATTCCTGGATACGACGTAAATGCGAGCAGGACAATATGATCGAACCCTTTAGCGCCGGACAGGTCGCTCGAGGCAAAATCTCATACGGATTGTCCTCCTATGGCTATGATTTACGGCTTGCCGACGAGTTCAGAATCTTCGCTCCTCCTGCAGGTCGACTGATCGATCCGAAGGCGATTGGGCCCGAATATTACATCGAACACCAGGGCCCGCACTGCGATATCCCTCCTAATGCCTATGTTTTAGGCCGGACGTTGGAGTATCTGAGGATTCCGCGGGACGTCCTGACGCTGTGTCTTGGAAAGTCGACATACGCGCGTGCAGGGGTCCTGGTTAACGTCACACCGTTCGAACCCGAATGGGAAGGGTTCCCAACGATTTCCATCGCTAACACGACGCCTGCGGCGGTCCGTGTCTACGCAAACGAGGGACTTTGCCAGGTTCTTTTTTTTCAGTCGGATGAACCCTGCGAGGTCTCATATAAGGACCGAAAAGGCAAATATCAGGCACAAAAGAAGATCGAATTCTCTAAGACAGATCGACCCAAAGCCTAGAAGAACCTAACGCGGAGGCGCAGAGGGCGCAGAGTCTTTAATCCTCTTCCCTTCTCTGCGTCTCTCGGTTCGGATCGGTTCTGCTTTTGTCGTTTTTGAACCTTTCAGTTACGCCCTCTGCACTCGTCACAGGGACAAAGGCGTCGTAGATACTCGAAGCTGTATATCCCGGTCCGGTGTCCATCGCTCCAGAGGAACTGAAGTGCGTAGTGTCCGACCAGTTCGATGTTACTGAACTCGAGTTCGTCGGAGATGTGCATGGGAAGGATCAGCCGTTCGCCCGTGTCCTCGTCCTGGCAGGAAGCGCACGGGCAGAGGCCCCGCAAGATAGCGCCGACGTAGTGACTCTCGTGATCGTCGTCCCAGACGATCATCAACTCCTTGCCGTTGATCTTCTTGATCTTGACCGGATCGGTAGAGCCCGTCCCGGTCGGCATCTACTCGACCTCCAGGACCGGTGTCTTGTAGGTCTGGATACTGACTTGTGCCGCCAGCTGTTCCGCAATCTGTCTGAGGACGACGCTGCTGGCCGCATCAGGGTCCGCAATTACAATGGGTTCGCCCAGATCCGATTGCTCTCGAATCGGTAGATCCAGGGGCACGGCTCCCAGGAAGGGAATCTCCATCTGCTCGGCCGCCCGACGCGCTCCATCTTCACCAAAGATGAAGTCCTTCTCACCGCAATGTCCGCAGATCCAGTAGGACATGTTCTCGATGATTCCCAGAATAGGAACCTTGGTCTGCTGGAACATCCGAAGCGTCTTGACCGAAATCTGAAGACCCACGTCCTGAGGCGTCGACACTATGACCGCGCCTGTTACCGGAACCGACTGGGCGAGGGTCAGGTGCACGTCACCGGTCCCCGGAGGCAGATCAATGAGCAGGTAATCGAGTTCACCCCACTCCACGTCGAAAAGACATTGTTGGAACGCCTTGTGAGCCATGGGGCCCCGCCAGATCAAAGGTTGATCCGGCGACTTGACGAGCAGGCCCATGGACATGAACTTGAGGCCGGCCGATTCCTTGGGTACGATCTTTCCACCGACGTGATCCGGTTCGCCTCTGGATCCCAACATGATCGGCAGAGACGGGCCATAGATGTCGCCGTCCAGAAGCCCGACCTTGGCGCCCGACCCGGCCAGTGCCGCCGCCAGGTTCACCGCTATCGTGGATTTTCCGACACCGCCCTTGCCGCTGCCAACGGCGACGATGTTGCGCACCTTAGAAAGCGCACCTTTGCCTGTCGTGGGCGATGCGCGCACCTCGGCAGTCATGTTCACTTTCACGTCGCTGACCCCGGGCAGCGCGGCGACGAAACTCGTTGCCTGGTCTCGCATGACGTCTTTGACCGGGCACGCTGGGGTGGTCAGGTTGATGTCGAATGCCACCGCGCCGCCATCGATCGCGAGGTTCCGTACAAATCCCAACGAAACGATGTCTTTGTTGAGATCCGGATCGACTACCTTGCGTAGTTCGCCAAGTATCTGCTCTTCTGCAGGCGCAGATCCGGAATTGTCACTTTTGTTTTGCGCGGCCATGCTCCCCCTTACCTAAAGTGTCACTTCTCCAGAAACTCATTGTACCTTCAGCTATAGGCAATTGCGACAGGATGTGGGAACGCAACGGTTTGAAAATCTGCCCAATTCCCACTCCATTTCTACTACTGCCGCCTCGGCTACGCCTCGTTGGCCACCCGCACCGTCGAACCGGTGCGGGTCCTTCTCTCTCGTCTTGAACATTCAACGGATCCCGATAGGCCTCGCCATCAGGATGATTGCGAGGGTCGCCCGACCTCATAGATTCAGACATCCTGTCTGAATCTATGATCGAGCGAAATCCTCGTCTCCGTCGGGGTCATGCGCGAATCGCTCCGAAACGCCTGACGACAGCGGATGAAAACCCTGCAAACACAGGTTCGGTCACCAGGCGGACACCAAATCGATCTTCGACACGAGACTGAATGGCTCCGGCAAACCGAAGTATGTCTTCGGCCGTCCCCCCGCCTCGATTGATGAGCGCCAATGCATGCTTTCTACTAAGTCCAACGGAACCGTCCGAGGTCCCCTTGCCGTATCCTGCGCGCTCGATCAACCACGCCGCCGACACCTTTACCATTCCGTCGTCGGTGTCGTAGTGGGGAATGTCCTCATCGGTCGAAAGACTGTCCGTCCCTCGCGCGCGAGTCTCAAGTGTGGCGTACGAGGTTCGATCCAGAATCGGGTTCTTAAAGAACGAACCGGCACTGGCGCAGTCCGGATCACCCTCGATCCGGAGCATCGCCTTACTTGCACGAATCTTTCGGACCGCATCCCGGACTTGGGCGAGACTCGGTTCCGGATCGCTTTCGAAATAGGTTTCCAGATTCGGATAGTCGACCCTCGGGAGTCCCTCTCGCTTCAAATCATACTCTACGGAAAGGACGACGTATCGACCGCGTGCAGTTGTATTGAAGACGCTGGTCCGGTACTCGAACTCGCATTCCTCAGAAGACAGCTCCCGAACAATTCCGGCATCCCGGTCGTATACGCGCACACCCGAAATGACATCGGAAGCTTCCTGTCCGTACGCACCCACGTTCTGTATCGGAGTCCCGCCAACCCAACCAGGAATTCCACTCAGGCATTCGATGCCAAAGAGTTTCCGGTCCACTGAGTGCGCCACGAATCCGTCCCAGTCCACACCGGATCCTGCACGGACAAGAAATCCGTCTTCAGTTTCCGTTTCTTCCAGACCTTCGATTCGGATCCGGAGCACCAGACCGGGGAAACCCGTGTCTGAAACAAGCACGTTACTGCCACCGCCGAGAATCATCAGGGGCAGGTTCTTTTTTCGGACAAACTCAATAGCTCCCGAGACGGCGTCTTCGGAGCGTGCTTCGACGAAATAACGGGCTGGCCCACCGATCCCCAGGGTTGTCAATGGAGACAGAGGTATGTTTTCCTGAATCAAGCTTTTCATTGCGGCCTTCGATGGACATTAGTTTAGCCGAAACTAATCCGCGCCGGCCGCTCAGGGCAGGAATGACCCTCCAACTCACTCTACTGATCGCGTATCTGGTCGGAATCATCGTTTTCGGACTCGTCATATCCCGCAAGGTGCGCCATGCCACGGACTTTCTCGTGGCCGGACGGAACCTCGGGCCGGGCCTGATATTCACGACGTTCCTGGCAGCCAATATCGGAGCGGGTTCAACGGTGGGAGCGGCTGGTATCGGATACGAGTTGGGGCTTTCGGCGTGGTGGTGGGTCGGCTCGGCCGGAATAGGTTCCCTGGTCCTGGCCAACATCGTCGGCCCGTCGATCTGGCGGATCGCAAAACGACACAATCTGGATACGATGGGCGATTTCATCGATCTCCGCTATGACCGGGCGGTTCGGGGAATCGTGGCCTCCCTGCTGTGGGTCGGCACGTTGGCCATCCTCGCGGTGCAACTGATTGCCATCTCCCGCGTTCTGGAAATCGTAGTGGGATGGCCGCAGTGGCAGGGCGCGATTGCGGGCGGCGTTGTGGTGATGGCATATTTTGCAGCTGGAGGTCTTCAGACGGCAGCTCGCGTCAACGTCGTCCAACTGGTGTTCATGCTGGGAGGTTTTCTCATCGCAATTCCTTTCGCATTGGAAGGAAGCGGTGGATGGGAAGGTCTCAGAGAGACATTGTCGGCCACCCGGGATCCATCCTATTCCAGCATGACCGGCGTCGGAGGACGCGGTATCCTCGCATATCTCGTGTTACTGGTCCCGGCCTTTATCGTCTCCCCCGGTCTCATACAGAAGCTCTACGGAGCGCGCGACGAACGAACCGCGCGGATCGGCATCAATCTGAACGCCATCGGCCTGCTCTTGTTCGCCTTCGTGCCCGCCTTCTTCGGCATGGTCGCGTACGCCAACTTTCCCAATCTGGAAGATCCCGAACTCGCGCTGCCACAGGTCATGATCGAGTTGCTCCCGGTAGGGATCGGCGTGCTGGCACTGGCGGCCGTTCTGTCGGCTGAACTCAGTTCATCGGACGCGATTCTTTTCATGCTGTCGACCTCCCTCAGTGTGGATCTCTACAAGAGGTTTCTGAAACCGGATGCCGACGACAGGCAGTTGCTCAAGGTCAGCCGCGCTGCGGCGGTGGCTGGCGGCATACTAGCTGTAGCCCTGGCCATAGTCCTGCCGTCGATTATCCAGGGGCTGACGATCTTCTACGGACTACTGGGCGTTGCCTTGTTTATTCCCACACTCGTGGGTCTCTATTCGAAAGTCCCCAAGGCAAGGACTGCGTTGTGGACAGTCATCGGATCTGTCGGAATCACCGTGGTCGTATATTTCTGGACTGATGGTGCGGGTTTCGGCATCCTGACTCCGTATGCGATTGGAATCATTTGTGCGTTAGCATTAATGTTGGCACGGTGGCGCCACGACCTGAAAACAGAGTCGAAATCTTAAAGAACGATGCGTCGAAGAATATTTGGACAGACATTACTTGGCGGTGCGGCCTACATGTTGCATCCGCCGTTTCAGAATAACCCCCAGACCCGGGCCAGCATTACCGATGTCGATGGCATCCGGGTGGGGCACTTTACGTCGTCCGAAAGACCCACTGGCTGCACGGTGATCCTGACCGAAGCGGGCGCAGTCGCGGGTGTCGACGTCCGCGGATCGGCTCCAGGCACACGGGAAACAGACCTGCTGAGTCCGGTCAACACTGTAGAAGAGGTTCACGCGGTCCTGCTTTCCGGAGGTAGTGCTTTCGGACTGGATGCGGCGACCGGAGTCGTTCGTTATCTGCGCGAACGCGACATCGGCTTCCCCACACGCGCAGCAAACGTTCCGATCGTACCCGCAGCCATACTTTACGATCTCAATCTGGGAGACGCTTCGATCTGGCCGGATGCCGACGCGGGTTACGCCGCAGCCCAGGGCGCGACTTCCGACCCTGTCGCCGAAGGCAACGTCGGTGCGGGCGCCGGAGCGACGGTGGGAAAGACGGCCGGCCCTGGTCGAGCAATGAAGGGCGGACTGGGAACTTCCAGCCACACCATCGGTAACGGCATCGTAGTTGGCGCAATTGTGGCGGTAAATTGCGTTGGCAACGTCATAGATCCAGCAACTGGGGAAATCATCGCGGGCGCACGAAATACTGATGGCTCAGGTTTTGTGGACACACGGCAGATGATCTTGTCGGGAGAAACCTCCGCCGCAGAGCCTGGAGGGAACACAACGATCGGCGCGGTAGCCACCAACGTGTCTTTTTCTAAGACCGAGATGACGAAGGTTGCGCAGATGGCCCAGGACGCCCTGGCGCGAACGATCTACCCCGCACATACACCTGCAGATGGTGACACCGTGTTTTCCCTGTCGACAGGGACGTCGGAAGCCACGGCAAGTCTGGGGACGATCGGCGCACTGGCCGCAGAAGTCCTAGCTGACGCGATCCTTCGTGCAGTCAAGGAAGCGACCTCAATCCCGGGTTTTCCGGCTTACAGCGATGTAATATCCCGCTAGTCGACGAAGGAAACGGAGGAGATGATGAATGTCGACGTGTCTTCGGAAACTATCATCGCTTGCCCTCTCCAGCAGGTGGCGCGCTATGCTGGGGATCCAGATAACGTTCCCCACTGGTATGTGAACATCAAATCCGTCGAATGGAAGACTCCTCGACCCGCCAAGCTCGGATCGCAAATCGCTTTTGTAGCCCACTTCATGGGTCGGAGCCTCGAATACACCTACGAAATCGTCGAGCTGGTTCCTGAACAGCGCCTTGTAATGCGCACGGCCGAAGGACCGTTTCCTATGGAAACACATTACAGGTGGGATGCCGTGGACGCATCGTCAACGCGGATGACGTTGCGAAATCGTGGCAGACCCGCTGGCTTCTCGGCACTGATGGCACCATTAATGTCGTTCATGATCCGGCGGGCGAACCGCAAAGACCTGGCGCTACTAAAAAAGGTATTGGAAGCTAGGACGTGTTAACACTAACGTAGTGCCTCGACGATGAGTGCGAAGTGAAGGAAGGCGAGGAACATGACGTCGAGTTTATCGAAACGGGAGAAGATACGCCGAAAACCCTTGAGTCGGCGGAAGAGCCTCTCGACTTCGTTCCTGCGGCGGTAGAGCACGCGGTCGTATTCCCACGGCTCCAGGCGGTTGCGCTTGGGCGGCACGACGGGAATCCACCCAAAATCCAGAGCCAATTGGCGGGTCTGGTCGTCCTGGTAGGCACGGTCCATCAGCAGCGGCAGCGGCGCGGGCAACGGCCCCAGGCCGGCGAGCAGATCGCGGCCCTGCGGGGCGTCGTGCGCTTGGCCGGGCGAGAGCGCAAACGTTATCGCCGTTCGAGCATTCGCGGCAACCAGATGAATCTTGGTGGTCCATCCACCGCGGGATTTGCCGATCGCTTGCGGACCGTTTTTTTTAACGCTCCCGTGCCGTCGGGATGCACCTTCACAATGGTCGAGTCCATCGAAACGGCTTCCACCCGGATGCGCACCAGTTGCTCGCGCTGGAGTTTTTCGAAGACGGTGTCGAGCACCCCGTTCTTGGACCAGCGGTTCATCCGGGTGTAGATGGTGTGCCAGTTGCCAAAGCGCTTGGGCAGACCGCGCCACTTGCAGCCCTGCTCAGCCACATACAAAATGGCGTTCAAGACCGTCAGGTTCGAAAGACTGACGTTGCCCCGCTGACGCGGCAGTTCCGGCTCGATGCGACAATACTGCTCCTGTGTGATCTCCATGCCTGATTATAAAACATTCATGCTCATTAGTGTTAACACGCCCTAATAAGGGCAATAATATACTTGGCTAACCACTTCGGTCCAGTTGGTATAGCTCAAGGAACCAGTCAACAAATGCCTGTGCTGTCGGGCTCATTGGGTCAAGCGTTCTGCTGTATAACGCACGGCGTGGATTCTGGCTCGGAGGATCTTGTAGTGCGAGCCATGAGTAAAGTCGTGCCTTTTGGGTATGTGATTCTCGAAAAGGGGCGAACTCCGCCAGTTGCGATAGGTTCTGATCCACAGCGTCCAGTAACGGCCTTCCAGAATCACTGATTAGCGGAATCAGAAAATCTTCCAATGCGCCGTTGGAACGGTTGTCAGGCATGATCCATGCACCTAACCGTCTGCCATCATCGCCGTCGATAATCAGGCCCCTTGTCGGGATTCTGCGCGGGATATTTCGGAAGAAATCTAAGCAAACCTGACGCAGGCTGTTATAGCGTGGCACCGGCCGTGAGTTCGCATCCAACATTACTCCGAGTGTCTGAATCGTGGTGGACTTTAGAAGCACCGGTAGGTACGACAATATCTCGTCGGCACTCCTGCCAATATCAATCCAGACTGGTGTTTCTTCTCGATCTTCAGGCCAAGGCGTATGGGCTCTCATGACGCCGACTACCGAATAGAGATCGTCAATCCCTTCGACAACTAGCCAGCGTGAATTGCTTGATACTGGCACCTATCGGATTTCAACTGAGTGCCTAGCTGCGATTTGTACGTCCTCGGGGCTATATGGCGTGGCGCGATTGTGATCTCGCTCCAGCCGCTGAAACGTGACTGTTTGCGGCATGCCCAATGCAGTGAGGTATGCCTCACTGTTAAGAGCAAGGCTATTGACGCAATCGGAACTGTGCGTTGTTGCAAACACTTGTACATCAAATTGCTGGGCTGCGGAGATGATAAGCCTCCACATGTCAGACATAGCCGTATGGTGAAGACCGGTATCTATTTCATCAACGAGCAAGACGCCTCCCCTGGATTGAGTAATCGCAATGGAAAGCGAAAGCAGGCGCCAAATGCCATCTCCCATGCTCCCGATGGGAACAGGATTCTCAAACTGCTTATGCTTGATGATGAAACCCGATCGACTTGGGGGCGACCCCCAATAATTCGGCGTGCTGCTAGCTTGGGGTGCAATTCTCTCAATTCCGCGATCAAGGCAGGATAGGGTCCGCAGCACGAGATCCTCGTCTGGTGTTAGTGCGATTGAATCCCACATCCTTACTAGATCATCCCCGTCCATTGCTTCTGTCGTAAGGAACTGTGACGCATCACCGGATGGTCGCTGCTTTCTGGGCCGTCGAGGCGTATCGATGGAATCTGACGATAGCGCCCCTGAACTGCTCAACGGGATCAAATCAATAACCGGACGCGGCGTGCCCTTCAAGCGAAGACCCACTTTGGAGGTCGATCCGTCTGGAAGCCGAATGGAGCCGCGTTCCTTCTCACTTAACTCGTCGATTGTGACCCTCACAAATCTCTGGGGATTTTGATTCTCCGCAGACAATTGAAACGACGAGCCGACGTGAAGGCCGTGCCCGGTGAATAAGTGTGATACCTCTACTTCAGGAAAACCTCGCGCGGAGGGATGAGATCGCTCAATTGCTCTCTCGCCCCTCCGCCAAAGGAGTCGCCAGAGTGAAATAGGATCGGCTTGGCTCGTCAGGAGATGAAGCGCCTCCAAAATCGAAGTCTTGCCACTGTTGTTCGTGCCGATCAAAAGATTTACGCGACCCAGATCACGCATCTCGAAGCGCTCGAACCCCTTGAATCCTTCTATCTGAATTGAGGCAATCACTCTAGACCTTCTTTAGCCGTGACTTAGATTTTCGGCTGTTTCTATTCTGTTCGATCGTTCGGTCTAACTCAGCCTTAGAAACCCCCAAAAGACGCTTCAATGTGGCCTCGATCTGGGAAAAGGCTGCAGGAAATGGTCTCGGCTTCTCGGCTGGTGTCATGCCAATCAACATTGTATCACCGCGTCAGCCTTTCCCCCGCCGCTGACGCGGTTTTATGGTTGCGCGGGTTCAGGCAAGCCGTCTTTTCCTATCAGATTGGCATAGGTGAGACGCTTCCCGGCGATCCCGCTCATGACGGTAAGAAACCGACCGAGATCGTCTTTGTCTCTCTCATTGAAACGGAAGGTCTGCTCGTTCAAGTACCGAAACAGGTGGAACGGTTCCACGCTCACATAGGTGCCTTTGATCGTCCTCTTCAGGAGTGTCCAGAAATTCTCAACGCCGTTCGTGTGGACTTGCCCCTTGACGTAGGTTTCAGCGTGGTCCACGAAGTCATGAAAGAAGTCGGGTCCCAGCCCTTCATACGATAGAAGACCGTCCGTGAAGACTTCACTTCCTTTTTCAACGTTTACCCTGATCTCGCCCTGGAGCGTCTTTCTGCGCGTGTTCTTCACGACGGCTGCACGAATCTGGCTCTTACCCTTCTTCCCGTGGCGCTCCAACAATCCCATGACGGCTGTCTTGCCAGACGCGATTCCACCAGGCCCCTTCACGGTCTTTAACCTTCGACTCTTGTGCATATTGCGGGCCAGCCCGCCGATGAAGGTTTCGTCTGCCTCGACTTTTCCGCTAAAGAGTCGTTTCTGAAAGCTGCCGGACTCCATTGCGGTCCGAACGCGATGCTCCATGAACCATGCGCTTTTCTGAGTGACACCGATGTCCCGAGCGACTTCATAGGAACTGATGCCGTTCTTGCAGTTCGTCACCATCCATACAACGGTGAGCCACTTAGACAGCGGAATCGGGGAGTCTTCGAAGATCGTTCCGACTTTCACAGAGAATTGCTTTCGGCAATCGCGGTTCTTGCACTTCCAACGACGCTGAGTCTTCAGGTATCCTGTGCCTGTCTGGTTGCAGTGGGGGCAAACTGGATCACCATCGGGCCAGCGCATGACAGCGACGAACTGGACGCATAGGTCCTCGTTGGAGAACTGAATAAAGGCTTCTCGGAGCGTGGTAGGAAGTGTCTCTTTCTTCATGATAGAGGCAGTATTCCACACCATTCTTGGTTAGTCAAGTATATTATTACCCTAATAAGGACTCATAGGGTCAACCCCGTTTTTTTGGAATCGTGAAAGGGTTACAATACGCGTCTCAAAAAGATCTGTGAATGCAGTAGGAGGCAATTGGATGCGCAATAAGATTCTAGTCATATCGTTGGCCGCCATTGTCGGGATCGGACTCGCGGCGGCGACCGCTGCAACTCAGCAGGAACAGCCGCCGATCGAGATCAGTGAACTGGCCGACGGACTGTACGTCGTGACCGGGCCTGGCGGCAATGTCGGCATTCGGGTCACGTCCGAGGGGGTCATCGTCATCGACGACAAGTTCGAAGACAACTACAACGACATCATCTCAGCCATCGAGAGCGTGACCGACCAGCCGATCCGTTACGTCTTCAATACGCACCATCATGGCGACCATACCGGCGGGAACGAACAGTTCGCGGCACTGGCTCCCATACTGGCGCACGAGAACGTGCGGGTCAACATTCTTCGGAACGACCAGCCGGGAGCACCGGACATCGTCTATAGCGACCAGACCGCCCTGTACCTGGGCGATGCTGAAATCGAGGCACGCTACATGGGACGCGGACATACCAACGGGGACTCGATCGTTTATTTCCCGGATCTCGGTGTGGTCCACATGGGTGATCTGTACTTCGGCGGAGCGGCCCCGTACATCGACTACGGCAACGGGGGAAGTGCGATCGAGCTGATCAGCACGTACGACAGTGTCCTGGAACTGGACTTCGACACCGTTATTCCCGGCCATGGGAACATATCGACGAAGGCGGACCTGGCGGCTTTCCGGGATGCGTTCCAGGGTCTTCAGGACGCTGCAAGGGAACTCATCTCCCAGGGTGTCTCCGCGGATGATTTTCCCGAACGCCTTACGGAAGCATACCCGGCCCTGACCTTTCAGGGTGGCTTCGCAGCCCAGAGCGTGCCCGGCATCTACGCCGAACTCTCAGAGTAGTCGTCTAAAGGTCAATAACTTAGAGTTGTGCGGCGCCCGCGCGCCGCACAATCGGTCTCAACCCACCTGTCGTTAGATTTATCAATGCGGTTCTCTCGGCTCACGAACCATTTCCCGACTCGACGAACCGGCTCTATACACGACTCGAAGAGCTGAAGAGTCGGCAGATGGAGATTGTCGATCTCGTCCGCGGCAGGGCGAACGACATCGGGATCCGATTTCCCCAGGAAACACTCGAAGCAATCCTCTCGGAGGCCTCCGGCCTTGCCGAAGCGTATCGACCCGATCCGTTGGGGCAGCTTATCGCTCGTGATGCCATCGTCGAACACTACAGGAATCAGGCCCTCACTCCCGAACACACGTTGCTGACACCGGGAACCAGCATCTCCTACTGGTACGCATTCAAGCTCCTCTGCGAACCCGGGGATAACGTTCTGTGTCCGATTCCCTCCTATCCCTTGTTCGATTACATCGCGCGACTTGCGGGAGTCGAGATCTCAAAGTACCGGCTCGTCGAAGACCGGGGATGGCAAATCGATCTGGAGCATCTCGAAGATCAGATCGACGAACGAACACGAGCCATTGTTCTGATCTCGCCACACAATCCGACCGGCATGGTTGCGAGCCGGGACGAGGTCGAGACCATCGCAGCCATCGCGATCCAGAAACAATTCCCGATCATCTCCGATGAAGTCTTCTGGTACTTCACGTTCGACGACACACCCGCAGCACGTCCATTGGAAACGGACGCACCGCTGGTCTTCACACTGAACGGCTTCTCGAAGATGTATGCCCTTCCCGGGCTCAAGCTGGGGTGGATGGCAGTTTCCGGCAAAGATCCGCTGGTGCGGAAGGCGATGACGACGCTGGAGTTGATCTCCGATACGTTCCTGCCGGTGAACGAGATGGTTCAGTTCTCGGTTCCGGAGATTTTCGCGAAGGGAACGACCTTCCTCAAGGACTATACGGAGCGGGTACGACAATGCCGGGACATCGCGATTGAGGTACTCGGCCCATCAGTGGGAACGCCGCCTGATGGCGGCTTCTACATGGTCGTCCCCTGCTCGTCGGAAGAAGAAACCCTCGCAGTCGCGTTACTCGAAGAAGAAACGCTGCTCGTCCATCCTGGATACTTTTACGACATCCCGGGCGATCATATTGTCTTTTCGTTTCTTAAGGATCCGGAGGTGTTGAGGGAGGTGGTTCCGAGGATTCGAAGACGTCTGGGTTGAATCAGTTGTGGTCAGGGGAACCCGGACGGGGCGTTGTTGCCAGTAGCATCTTGGCATCACATCGACTGCCGCCTCGGCCACGCCTCGTTGGCCACCCGAACCGTCAGACCGGTGCGGGTCCTTTCACTCGAGCCTCAACGTTTTCTTTGGTTCCCGAAAGGCCTTGCCATCAGGATGATGGCGAGGCCGCCGGTCTTTCGGCCAGGATGGCCGTTTGAACGACCGAGCGAAATCTTCTGTCACGAACTTCTAAGCGTCCGCCCTGCGCAGAACTTCCAGCGGCTTCTGACCCAGGATACGAAAGCTGGCCGCCCAACCGGTAATCACAGCCAGCAGCGCAGCCAGGACTGTAGCCACAACCAACGGCGCCAGGTTCAGGGAATAGGGTCCATCCATCAGTTGCTCAACCACAATCGCCGTAAAGACGGCGGCCAGCAGACTTCCTATGATTCCCGCCACCAGACCTACGATCAGAAACTCGACCGAAAAGATACCGATGATGCGGCGGCGCGTGGCCCCGACCGTCTTCAGGATGGCGACTTCACGGATGCGACGATAACGGGTCCCGGCAATGCTTGAGGCGAGGATGATCAATCCTCCAAGGATCGCAAAGCCGGCTACGAAACGTACGGTCATGCTGATCTGAGCGACCATCTCCTGAACGATTTCCAGGATGTCGGCCGCATTGACTACGGTGACCGACGGATAACTGGCAAAGACGGCCCGTTGGAGTGCGCCAACCTGGTCGGCCTCGACTCTGAGCGCGCCGAAATAAATCCCGGGGAAATCACTGAGGGAACCGGGCGTCAGGATGAACTGGTTGTTGGCTCCCGCTCGCGTACCGTCGGTTCTGCGAACATTGGCTACGCGGGCAGACTGGATCCTGCCGCCGATGTTCCACTCCACGGTGTCTCCTCGCGAGAGATCCAGGATGCTGGCCGCGTTTTCCTCAACCGACACGAGTCCTGGCCCGGCGCCCGGCTCCCACCATTCGCCTTCGAGCATCTCTGTCGCTTCGGGTTGCTGCTCTGACCAGGTCAGCTGAAACTGAACACGGAGGTAACGCCGCTCCCCTTCGACAAGTCCCAGTTCCTCGATAGGTACGCCGTTCACCGTGTGGAGCATACCCGCAACGGCGGGTGCAGCCGCCCGGGCTTCGACTATTCCGTTCTGAGTTTCCAACAACTCCCACAGACCGTCCTTTTCACGGTCCGTTATGTTGATCATGAAAACATTGGGCATGTCCGGCGGCGCGCTCTCGCGCAATTGCTCGACCAGCGAAGTCTGCAGTAACTGAACCGAAAGCGTGAACATGACGCCTATCCCGAGTGCTACCAGCACGGCGACCATGTGAGTCCCGGGCCGATACAAGTTCGCGACACCGTGGCGGAGGCTCGGGTGCCAGCTGAGCGAATAGCGATCCAGAACCCTCCGAACCAGAACCATCAATCCTTTCCCAACCGCGGCGAGGAGGATGACGCTGCCGACCAGACCCCCGGCGAAGATCGATCCCGCCTCGAAGGACGATCCGACCCAGACGGCCATCGCCCAAAGTCCCAGGGCTATTGCCCCGAACGCGTAGTAGGGCCGCCAGTCGCGGGGACTGACCAGGCTTTCATTCATGTCCCGCCTGAAGATCTGGGCCGGGCGGATATCGGCAATAGAGAGCAGCGGAGGAACAGTAAACAATAAAGCGGTCAACATCCCGGCCAACACACCCTGAATGATGGGGGAAATCGACAGGACCAACTGGACTTCAACGTCAAAATAGTCGGCCAGAAACTGCGGAAAGACCCACTGGGCTGCAAAACCCAGAATGACGCCGATTACGCTTCCGACCAGACCCAGCAATCCAGCTTGAACCAGGTAGATGCGCATCACCTGGCGCGACTTCGCGCCCAGGCATTTGATCATTGCAATCGAATCCATCTTCTGTCGGAGATGTCCCTCGATCGATGTCGCTACTCCGATGCCGCCAACGATGAGCGCGATCAAGCTGACCAGGCTGAGAAACGTCGTCGCCCGACGGAGACCGCGCGAAAGGGTCCGGTTCTCTTCGGTGTAGTCGGACACTCGGGCCCTGCGACCAAAGACCGCCCCGATCTCTGCGCGCGTGGCATCTAGATCCGTGCCCTCGGGCAACCGGAGCAACAGCCGCCTGGTCGCTCGGCTTCCGCGAACATTCAGGCCGGCGCGATCAAAGCCCGTGTGCGTCATCAGAACCCGGGGGCCGAGCGTGAATCCGGTCGTCATTCGATCAGGTTCGCTCAAGGAAACTGCCGCGATACGAAACTCGCCGGCACTGACCTGGACTGTGTCGCCCACCTCCAGTTCCAGGCGCATCAAGAGGTCGTCGGAAACGACGACTGCATCGTCGTCTATGTCCGGCTCCGGCGGATCGAACACAATCGTGCCGTAGTAGGGATAAACCGAAAGATCAGCCGCTTTGATCGAACTCAGGAGCGGATCGGGCTGGGAAGGTGAAGACGACATCGAAACGGTCTCGGTGACAGGAGTGTAGTCGATGCCACGCTCTCTGAGTCCATCCAGGAAAGCCAGTTCCTCGTCAGTCGGATTGACCGAGAGGCGGACGACCAGATCGGCTCCCATAAGCGTCCGCGCTTCAGCCAGAAGGGTGTAACGCACAGATTCGTTGAAACCCTTAACGCCCGTGAGAGCAGCTACGCCAGCGGCTATGGCGAACACAACGAAAACGAAACGTCCTTTCGACGCCCGGGCTTCACGCCATGCCATCCGAAGAGCGAATTTCATACTTCTATTAGCGTCGGGCCCACCGTCCCCCTCAAGTTCTTGTGTATAGAGTGCACATACACCTCTTCATTGCCTGGTCTACGGGAACTCATACGCCGGTCCGGTCCCCCCACGCTCAGTCGATTAGCGTCGGGCCCACCGCTCCCATCTCATCGTTAACAATCTGGCCGTCCTTCAGAAGGATTCGGCGGTCTGCATTCGAGGCGAGTTCCTGATCGTGTGTCACCAGAACCAGAGTTGTTCCGCGTTCCCGATTCAACTTCAGAAGGAGTTCGAGGACATGGCTTCCGTTGGCACTATCAAGGTTCCCGGTGGGTTCATCGGCCAGGAGGACGGCGGGCTCCATCATGAAAGCGCGCGCGATCGCCACCCTCTGCTGTTCGCCTCCAGAAAGCTGTGCCGGATAGTGGTCATGGCGATCCAGCAACCCCACCCCATCCAGGAGGTCATGGGCACGATCCATAGCGCCGTTGACCCCATCCCCAAGCATCTCCGCAGGCAGGAGAATGTTTTCCATCGCAGTCAGTGTTGGGATCAGATGGTAGGCCTGGAAGACGAAACCCATCTTCCGTCCGCGGATCGTCGCCAGTTCGTCCTCGCTGAGATCGGTAATTTCTATCCCATCTACAGACACCGATCCCGAAGTCGGCCAATCCAAACCGGCCAGCATCCCCAACAGCGTACTCTTGCCGCTGCCAGAGGGCCCCATGAACGCAACGACCTGAGACTCCGGGACCTCGAAGCTGAGGTCTCTGAGAATCTCGACCCGGTGGGTCGTCGTTTCGATGGTCTTGACGAGGTTTTTGACGACAATCATGGTTACGCGGATTTAATACGTGTCTCAGTATCGTACACTATCGTCTGGACTCGCGTAATGTGCGTTGATTGGCCGCTAGATTAATAAGATGAACACAAGACAGCTGTTAGCGTTAGTGATTGCCCTCAGCTCGTTGGGGTCGGCCGCAGCCTGTACCTCGCAACCGGATGAAGCAAATCTGCGACCTGTCGGCACCACCTCTCGGGCGGAAGTGGACCCCAACGTTCCGGTCATTCTGGCGTTCGGCGACAGTCTGACCTTCGGAAGCGGTGTCGATCGGGCAATGTCCTATCCTTCGCAGTTGCAAACTGAACTCGACCAGCAAGGATACGCCTACCGTGTCGTCAACCAGGGCGTTAGCGGGGATACAACCAGCGGAGGTATCGCTCGACTGGACGGCGCACTGGCTCTGGAACCGGAAATCGTAATCCTTGAACTCGGAGGCAATGATGGTTTGAGGGGAGTACCGGTGGATGTTGCACGCGAAAACCTTCGAACGATGATCGAAGCCTTTAACGATGCCGGTTCGAGGGTCATTCTGGTAGGCATGAGCCTCCCGCTCAACTACGGGCCGGACTATATCAGCGATTTCGAATCGATATACGTGGACCTGGCCGAAGAGCACGACGTCGTCCTCATACCGTTTTTTCTCGAAGGGTTGATCGAAGAATACGAACGTTACATGCAAGCTGACGGCATCCATCCCACCAGCGAAGGCTATACGATTGTCGTCGATACCGTTCTGGAAACGATCGAACCATACCTGACCGAATAGCAATCAGCTGTTGGCTTTCAACGCTAAGCTTCCCGTAGTGTAATATTCGAACCCAGAGGTAGTTTTGGACGGCAAAACACAAAAAAAGGCCGCGTTCTTTGATCTGGACGGCACACTGCTATCGTGCAACCTGGTCACGACTTACGCTTACTACGCCCGCAACGATCGGTCTATATTCAAATCGATCTATCAATTCACGAAAGTCCTCCTGAGAGTTCCTGTATTTCTAGGACTGGACCTCTATTCGCGAGCGCTATTCAACGTATTCTTTTTCAGAGCGTATCGGGGGATGCATCGAGACCGGCTCATCGGGCTGGCTGACGACCTGTTCGAGGTGACGCTGAAACCGTCGATCTATGCGGGGTCTGAAGCTTTGATCGCCCAGACCCGCGAACAGGGATACCGGAACATTCTTGTCACCGGAGCTCTGGACTTCACGGTGCGGCCCATCGCTCTGCACTTCGGTTTTGACGAGGTTATCTGTAACCGCCTTGAGTTCAAGAATCACATCGCGACAGGAAAAGTTCTCGCCCCACTGGTGGCAGAAACCGCGAAGGCAACGATTATCATGGCTTACGCAGAAATGGAAAATATCGATTTGAATGAGTCGTGTGCGTTCTCAGACAGCACCTCGGACATTCCCATGTTGACGGCAACAGGAAATCCGGTCGCCACCAACCCGACGCACAGACTGCGCCGGTTCGCCAGGAACCGGCAATGGCCGATTCTCAATCTGAATAGTCTGGGTCAGAACGGCGATTCCAACCAATTTCCACCGTTTCTCGGGTCCGACGTCGGTGCGGCCCAGACACCAAGATGAGCGGTAACAACGGCTACGACCCTGAAGCGGCAGCCCAGGATTCGGTTGTCTATCTGGAAGGAAATTCTGCTCCCAGAGCGCTCTTCTCAGGCGAAGACTTGATCGAGGTTTCACTTCCGGCCGGAACACGTGTGATCTATGCCAAACCGCCGATGCCGGGACTCGGGAACCCCCAGGCCGCGATTCGTCACGCTCTCGACCATCCGGAAAATGTGGACCCGCTCAAGGACATCCTCACTCCGGGAATGAAGGTAACGATCGCGATCGACGATATCTCTCTGCCTCTGCCAATGATGCGGCTTCCCGATGTCCGGCAGTCCGTCCTCGAAATCGTCTTGCCCATTCTTTCAGAGGCCGGTGTCGAAGACACTCACATCATCATCGCAACATCTTTCCATAGGCGAATGACGCCTGCTGAAATGAAACGGGCCGTGGGGAGCAAGATATTCAACGCTTACTATCCGGACCAGTACTACAACCACGATGGCGAGGCTCCCGATGGCATGGTCGAACTGGAGCAGACCGAAAATGGCGAACGGGTGCGCATCAACCGGCGGGCCGCTGAATCCGACCTTCTGATTTACGTCAACATCAACCTGGTGCCCATGGACGGAGGTCACAAGTCTGTCGGCGTAGGGCTTTGCGACTACCCCACACTTCAGGCGCATCACACACCCCAGGCCATTCTGAAATCGAACTCGTATATGGATCCGGAGCATTCCGGCCTGTCGCATTCATGCGACAGGATCGGGCGGGTGATCGACAAACACCTGAAAGTCTTCCATATCGAAACTGCGATGAACAATCGCATGTTCGATCCGATGTCGGCGTTTCTGGGAGAGAACGAAGATCGATGGTCAGGACTGGACCGGATGAAATTCAAGACCGCCCGATTCGCTTTGTCGAAAATGTCGACGTCGATGAAGCGGAAGCTCTTCTTCAGTATTCCCGCAGCCTACGACCTGATCGGCGTACACGCCGGAGAAACCGAGGCCACGCACCACAAGATTCTGAAATACTGCTTCGATCAGTACGCGGTGCCCGTCGAAGGACAGTCGGATGTCGTCATAACCGGGATCACTTTCGTTTCACCTTACAACGTGAACTCGATCATGAACCCTCTCCTCGTCCAGGTGATGGCCACCGGATACTTTTTTAATTTCTACCGCAACATGCCCATTGTTAAGAAGAATGGCGTGATGATCGTGACCCATCCTTGCTATGACGAATTCGATCCGGTTTTTCATCCGTCCTATATCGAATTCTTCAACCGGATTCTGACTGAAACACGCGATTCGTATGTCATGCAGGAGAAGTACGAAGAAGAGTTCGCCCGCAATCCTGAGTACATCCGGATGTACCGCGAAGGAAACGCCTACCACGGCGTGCACCCGTTCTATATGTGGTATTGGGGCGAAAACGGAAGGGCACACCTGGGCAAGGTAATCGTCGTAGGAGCAACAAACCAACGTGTCCCTTCAATATTGGGCTGGGAAACGGCGTCGTCCATGAACGAAGCACTCGAAATGGCCGAGTCGCACGTCGGTCGTCGACCGAGCGTGAGCCTGGTCCATTTCCCCCCCATTCTGATGACCGATGTCAGCGGTACTCCAGAGACCGTCGGGGCTGCGGCGGAAACCGTCAGTTCATGAACGAGAAAGGCCAACTCGCTTCGTGGCGTTTTGATCCTGTCCGTGGTCAATACGTGCCCACCGACACGCGCCGCCCGGACGGCACAGGAGAGATCTCGGCTATCGATCAGTTCCGCAGCAAGACGATCCTTCTCCTGGGCGCGACGGGATTTGTCGGTAAGGTGCTGCTGGCGATGGTGCTCGAACAGTTTCCCGAGCTGAAACACCTCATCATACAGGTACGACCCAAGAAGAACCTCTCTGGTGAGGAGCGATTCCTGAACGAAGTACTCAAGTCCCCTCCCCTGCAACCGCTGGTAGAACGCATTGGCGTGGAAGCGATCCGGCAACGGACGTCGATTGTGGAGGGCGACCTGAGTGCTCCGATGTGCGGCATCCCGGCCGAACAGCTTGGGAAACTCGCCGGCAGGGTCGACCTTGTCATCAATTCGGCCGGCCTGGTGGAATTTGATCCGCCATTGAACGAATCCCTCATCACAAACGTCTATGGAATCCGCAACCTGATCGAACTGGTTCAGGTGCTCGACGCCAAGCTCGTGCATATCTCGACCTGTTACGTCGCCGGAAAGAAGAGCGGCCTCATCCCGGAAGATGATCCGATTGTCGGTTACTACCCGCGACGGGAGGAGCCCGGGGACAACAATTTCGACGTGACGCGCGAACTTGAGTGGTGCGAGCGATTCATCGAAGAAACCGACGACAGGATAAAGCTTCGGGACGGTGGAATGGAGCGCGCGGAGCAGTGGGGATGGATCAACACCTATACCTATACCAAGAGTATGGGTGAGCAGCTGATCGCAGGCACGGAAGGACTCAAATACTGCATCGTCAGACCTGCAATCGTCGAAACGTGTCTCAATTTTCCTTTTCCCGGCTGGAATGAAGGCATGACGACATCGGCCCCCCTGGTTCTGATGGGAGGTGCGGGTGTCAAGGCATGGCCGGTCAGAAAAGACGGATCGCTGGAGATTATTCCCGTCGACCTGGTCGCCACGGGCATCCTTATCGCTACCGCCGCAGTCCTGGCCAACCGCGGAGAGAAGGTGTACCACCTGGCAACGGCCGCCGATAACCCTGTGCTGCTGCCACGTTTGGTTGGATTCCTCGGAATGAACGCGCGTTACAAACACAAACACAAAAAGGACGGCAACAAGCTCGCAAATCTCTGGAAAGCCTATATCGAAACCGAAGTCGTGAGCGTGTCTCAGCTGACAACGACCCGCAAGCGAGTGCGTTGGGGCCTGGACTTGATCCAGGCGACTTTCAATTTTATGAAAGTGATCCTGGGACCCCGCGTCATGAATCCTTATCTGCGAAACCTTAGAGTTACCCGTCGGCAGTTGCGTCAGCAGGAGCAGACCCTGGATAAGTTCCTTCCCTTCATGGTGCACAACAGTTTCGTTTTCGAGACGGGAAACATTCGTCGCGCCAATGACATGCTAACCCCTACCGACCAGGAACGCCTGCGATGGACGCCGGAAGACATTGACTGGGCCGACTACTGGGTCAACATCCACACCAAAGGCATTGAGCAATGGATTCGCCCGATGTTTGCCAAGCAGATGAAAACGGCAGAGCAGTCTATGAACACGCCGGTTTCATGAAACGTGGCTTCCAATGAAACGTATTCTGGTCACTGGCGCTACCGGGTTTCTGGGCCGCCACGTGGTCGAATCTCTCCTTGAACAACCGCTCGAAGAATTCGGCGACAGAAAAATCCGTCTGCTTTGCCGGAGTGTCTCTCCATGGGATCGAAACGCACGGGTGGAGACGGTCAAGGGTAACGTTCTCGACCCGAATGCCGTCGAGAAAGCGGTGGCGGATACGGATGCGGTCATCCATCTGGCGGGACGTGTAACGCGGGACACGTCCCGCTCGGGGGAACTCTTCGAAACGCACATCGAGGGTACGCGAAACGTATGTGAAGCTGCGCTCAAGCACGGGAAACCCAGGGTCCTCGTGGCTTCCTCGTCCGGAACGATAGCAGTGAGTACTAAACCTGCCATTCACAACGAAGACTCTCCTTACGCTATCGAGGTTGCAGGCGGCTGGCCGTACTATCTGAGCAAAATCTATCAGGAAAAACTCGCTTTCTCCTACTTCAGGAACAGAGACCTTCCGGTTATTGTCCTGAACCCGAGCCTCCTTCTCGGACCGGGAGACGTTTACAAGTCGTCAACCCGCGACATTCAGATGTATCTGGACCGGGAGGTGCGAAACATCCCTGCGGGAGGTCTCAACTTCGTTGACGTTCGGGACGCAGCCCTAACGTTCGTGAACGCCATTGAGAATGGACAACCTGGACGGCGCTATCTGGTAGGCGGACATGACATGACTGTTCGCGAATTCTTTTACCTAATACAGTACGTGTCAGGAGTGCGAGCCCCATTGCTCTCGCTTTCTGAATCCTGGGCTCGAGGCTCGGCCAACATTCTCCGGCATGGCATGCAGACGTTCGGACAGCGGTTCCCGATCGACGACATAACTATTGAGATGGCTTACCGGTTCTGGTATTGCGACAGTACGCGAGCTAAGACTGAACTCGGTCTCGAACAGAGGGGGGCCGAAGAAACCATTCGCGACACAGTCGCCTTCCTCCAAAACAACAATTAATGGGACCTGACCAGCAACGGGTAGCAGTGATCGTCAACCCACGATCCGCTGACGGACAGACCGGCAGGAACTGGCCAACGATCCAGAGTAAGCTCTCGCGAGTGTGGTCCGAGATCGGTGTCATGCAGACCGAATCCCCCGGACACGCCATCGGGCTCTCCGGAGAAGCGGTTCGCTCCGGGTACAACACGATAATCGCAGTAGGCGGAGACGGGACCCTGAACGAAACGGTCAACGGGATCCTGGCCCAAGGGGCAACCGACTCGATAGTCACACTCGGACTCATCCCCCAGGGAACGGGTTCGGACTTCCGCCGTACTGTGAAACTTCCTCTGGACGAAGACGAAGCAGTCCAGATTATCGAGAGAGGCGAGACTGCTCTGTTCGATGCGATGCACGTTGTCTATCGGGACACGCGTGGAGATGAGGGTATTCGCTACGCGATCAACGTCGCGAGCTTTGGCATGGGTGGAGCTGTCGCCGAGCGAGCCAACCGTTCGTCGAAGCCATTTGGAGGCAGGATGGCTTTCCTGACAGCAACTGCTCTCACCGGTCTCAGCTTTTCTGGAAATAGCGTTTCGATTCAGGCAGACGATGGGGACTGGCAGGATGTCCGGGTAACAAACGTTGCAGTTGGAAACGGTCAATACCATGGCGCGGGAATGCACGTCTGTCCCCGGGCCGTTCCCAACGATGGACTCCTCGACGTTACGATCATCGAAAAATTGTCGCTGCTGGAAATGGCGCTAAATATCCGCATCCTCTTTAACGGACAGATCTACAATCACCCCAGGATTCATCACAACCGGGTGAAAAAACTCGTCGCCAGATCCGACGACAGTGTCCAGATCGAAATCGACGGTGAACCCCTCGGCCGTCTCCCCATCGAAATAACGGTCATCCCTACAGCCCTCCGAATGTTCATCCCGTAAAGAAGCTTCAACGCAGAGGCGCAAAGACGCAGAGAACGCAGATACTTATTCCTATTTTGCGACCTCTGCGATCTCTGCGTCTCTGGGTCAAATTCAGGCCTTCAAGAGAAAAGGTGGCGGATGTTGGCGGAGTGGCGAACGATGACGATGGCCAGGGCGACAACGGCGAAGATGCCGGCTTCAAATCCGCGGAGGGCGAAGATCGTCCCCGCGATCACTGACATCGTCGTCATCGATGAGACCGCACCTTCCTGCGCCCAACCCATTCGCCGCCCGAACAGGCGGAGGGTCGGATAAAGGATCAGGCAGATGGCTGTGATCTGGAGTTCCAGGTACAGCAACGCGCCCGCCATAGTGGCGACGCCCTTACCGCCATTGAACTTCAGAAACGGTGTCCAGCAGTGCCCGGCTACCGCGGCCAGTCCGAGGGACCATCTGAACCAGACCGGGTCGGTGGAAGCGGACAGGATCGCGACGGCCACAGCTCCCTTGGATAAGTCTCCGATCAGTGCGACCCCAGCTCTCGGGCGAGAGGACACACGAAGAACGTTATTGAAGCCGGGATTTCCCGAGCCGGCCCGGGTAACGTCTATGCCTGTGCCCCAGACCGCAATAACGGCAAAGGGAATCGCTCCGATGAAGAAACTACCGGCAATCTTGAGAACGACGAGCCAAGGAAGCATTACTTCAAGTTCCAGAAAAGCGAGCCTTTAGACTTTACGTGCGTGTTGCTACAATCGAAGTCTCACGTGTTGCCGCAAAGCCGGCAGCCCTTCCGAGTGAGCAATGATACGCTATTACGCAGCAACCGGCCTTCAATTAGTCGGGCTTATCGTCACCATAGAATCACTCTTGATTTACTTCGGAGAGATGGGCCCCATGATGCAGACAGCGGCCATCGGCGTCGGCCTCTTCTATGCCGGCCGCTTTCTCCGACCTAAGGACGATTAGCTTGTCACGTAATTATTACCGAGGCTATTACGGCGGACGCCCCACCCACAGCATCATTGGCGGAGGCGGTCTGACGCGGGCGATCAAGATGATTCTCATCATCTGCGCCGTCGTCTACGTGCTTCAAACACTGGGAGGAAGGGCGTTTACGTCTGCGCTTATCACAAGCTTCGGTTTGACACCTGCGGCCGTTGTCGGCAGCATCGCCATTTGGCAGCTCGTGACCTACATTTTCCTCCACGGCGGCTTCTTTCACATTCTGTTCAACATGTTCGCACTCTGGATGTTCGGGTCGGAACTGGAGAGCACCTGGGGAACCCGGGAATTTGTGAAGTTTTTCTTTATCACGGGCGTTGGGGCGGGCATCTCGAGTGTGATCGTCAGCCCGAGCTCCACGATTCCGACGATCGGCGCTTCCGGATCGATTTACGGCATTCTCCTGGCCTACGGAATGTTGTTTCCCAACCGCAACATCATTCTGATTCCGTTTATGATCCCGGTGAAAGTGAAGTATTACGTCATGTTCCTCGGAGGCATGGCCTTCCTGGCCTCGTTCTCCGGCGGAGGTGGTGGAGTGGCCCATGTCGCCCACCTGGGGGGGATGGTCTTCGGCTATCTGTACCTGAGAGGTGGTGGAGGCTATACGACAAGGCTCCGCGAGTACTACGATCAATGGAAACGCGAGCGGCTGCGTCGCAAATTCGAAGTCTATTACAACCGCCGGCAGGAACAGAAAGACCGTGACAATGACGAGGACTGGCGGCGCTGGAAGAACTAGCCGTCAGGGAGACGCAACGACCTGCCCATAGCCATCATGGCCGGCGAAACACAAACAGACGAGGGGACACAGCCACCTGTCCCAGCCAACATGGTCGGCCAAATAAATACAACTACGCTTGGGACAGGTGCCTATGTCCCCAATGGTCGGACACGTTACAGGACATACAACAACTGGTTAAGAGAGCAGTTCGGTGAGCGCGTCCACAAAGTCATCGTCGACGCGGGTTTCACCTGTCCCAATCGGGACGGCACCGTCACGACCGGCGGATGCACCTATTGCAATAACAGCTCTTTTCGCCCACCTCTGGCCATAAAGACCGCGCCGATTCGCGAACAGGTAATGAACGGAATCGCATATCTCCGCAATCGCGTTGAAGCTCGCAAGTTCATCGTCTACTTCCAACCGTTTTCGAACACTTACGCCGATACCGGCTATCTACACGCACTGTATACAGACGCACTGAAACACCCGGATGTGGTTGGTGTTGCGATAGGCACACGGCCCGACTGTGTCGACGAGGAAAAGGTCGAAATGATCGATGGCATTGCACAATCAAGTTTTGTCTCGCTCGAATTCGGAATGGAATCCATCTACGACGACTCTCTTCGGAGGGTCAATCGGGGCCACGACTACGCCGCGTTTACGCGTGCGATGGACCTCGCGCGCGGGCGAGCATTCCACACGGGCGCGCACCTGATCCTCGGTTTCCCCTGGGAAACGCGTGATCAGTGGCTGAGTATGGCGGACGAAATGTCACAGGTGGGCATCGATCTGCTGAAGATCCACCACCTGCACCTGGTTCGAGGCACAGCGATGGCACGGGAATACATGGAGCAACCGTTCCCGCTGCTGAGCTTTACCGAATACCTCGATCTGATCTGTGACTTCATTGAACGCCTCAAACCCTCGATCGTCATCGAAAGACTGTTCGGCGAAGCCCCCCTGAGCCTCCTCGTGGCACCTACTGGGGAAAGACGCGGAACGAAGTCATCAGGGGCATCCGCCAGCGCCTGGATGAACGCGATGTCATCCAAGGCTCCAGATACACACCCGCAAGCGTTCCGAAACTGTTTGAATAACGCAGAGGCGCAGAGAACGCAGAGTTCAATTCTTGCACTGCGGCCTCTGCGAACCCAGCGTCCCTGCGTTAGAAGATTTAGTAAATAGATCGGTGGGCGGTTACTGCATCTGGACGACGATGGAATCGAGGTCGTCCTCTCTCTTGAGCAGATCCTGGACAAAGCGGGCATCTCTGAGAAGGGCTCGGCCTATACGAACCTTGTAGAGGAGGCTTTCGCCGGTCGGACGGTCCACATAGATGCCGGTGTACTTGGAAGCGAATCGGCGTCTCAGGTTCTGTGCAGCCTGCTCGCTCTCGAACGCACCGAGCTGGATAACGTAAAAAACGTCTTCCGTGACAGTCCGGCCGCCTGTACCTCCTGCGGCCTCTCTTATGATCTCCAGTCGGACGGGGACGACTCCGGACCGGATCATGTCGATCCTGCGCGCAGCGCCTTCTGAAAGATCGATTACACGACCACCCACGAACGGACCCCGATCGTTGATCCGAACATCTACCCTCTGCCCGTTCAACTGATTCTCGACACGAACCCACGTGTTGAACGGCAGCGTCCGGTGGGCTGCGGTCATCTTGTTCTTGTCGAATGTTTCGCCGTTGGCTGTGGCCCGGCCGTGGTAGGGATCCCCATAATAGCTTGCACGACCATCGATCTCGGTCCCCTCCGAGGACGCCATCACAACCCCAGGATCGGGAATCTGTACCCGCGGGCGTTTGGCGCACGCGGAAGTCGCTACGATCAACACCAACATGACCAGTAGTCGTCGCATCCCATCCTAAATACCATGACTGACCAGATGTACACAATAACTTAGGTAGCTGACACTAGATCACAACTACAGCTTGTGTTCTGGATCGAACTTAAATCGGTCCTCCGTGAGCCTCTCCCGAAGGGATTGAGCATGGTAGAATCTCGGGGCGCTCATGGTAATCGCACTTCTAACCAGTTCATTGATGGGAATCGCCGGTCTCATGGTCACGCTCTACATGGGTTTCGCAATGGATGGCCGGGTCGGCCTCCAACAGCACTTCTTGTTCGCGCTCTTTGCGACCTTCGTGGCAATTCTCGCGCAGTGTATGTCCATGTTTTACTTCATTGGAACCGGCAAGCAGGTAAAGGATCTCCTGGGTTCGCACGCTCAGGCGCGTGAATTCATCGTTCGAACGAAAGAGTTCAAATCAAGGGTCTTCCCCCCAGCGACTATGGCCATCCTCTTCACAATGACCGCCTGGATTGTCGGCGGTGGGGTCGACACGCGGGTTATACCGGTTTGGATACACACTGTGCTCGCGGTTCTGGCCCTTTCGACCAACATCTTTGCTTTCGTGCGCGAAGTCCAGTACATGGCCAGGAACAACATTCTTTTGGACGAAGTTGCTGTATTGATCGGGGGCGTTCCCCAAACCGAATAAGCCGTCGCTATGGGCATCGCGAGCACCCTGGCACGGCTTGTCTACCCACCACGTCTGCCGGTTTCTCAAATCGATCTGACAGATGAGGAAATCGAAGCCTGGGTCGAAGCCACCGACGAGACCTACTTCAAAACACAGGATCATGCGTTTGTCGAACGCGCCCGGAGTCTTGGAGTGGATGGCGGCATGGTACTGGATCTGGGAAGCCCACTCGGCCTGGTCGCGATGAAGATCCTCTGGGACGAAGAGGATTTTCTCTGTATGGGCGTCTATCGAACCCTTCAATTGGCAGAACGGGCTCGTGAGATCGCCGAAGACTGGAAACTCGGTGAGCGTATGTTCTTTCAGGTGGGAGAACCGGTTCAGATGAAATTCAAGACGGGCTACTTCGATATGGTCGTCTCTGACGGAGCGCTCCATGGCTTCAAGAATCCAATGGAGACATTACGCGAGATTCATCGGGTAACGAAACCGACGGGCGCGATCCTTGTCCGCGAGCTACGAAGGCCAAACCGCTTCGGCCTGTCCGGACACCTCACGCGGCACAAAAAACATTATAGTGACCGCTTAAGGAGTCGATTCGAAGCCGGGGTGCGTGCAGGGTTCACACCGATGGAGCTTGGTGAGTTTGCGGCAGCGGCCGGAGTCGAGCGCGCCCGAATCGTAGCCGAAGAAACACACGTCATTCTGGAACGCCCGGGAACGAACGATCCCACGTCGTGGATTCGTGAAAGAGAGAAGTATTTCTAGTGACGCGATGCGCATTGTAATCGTTGGTGGAAACGCAGCGGGAATGAGCGCCGCATCGCGCGCCAAGCGCCTCGATCCCCGTCTGGACGTCACGGTGCTGGAGCGAAGCCCGTTCATCTCCTACGGCACGTGCGGTATTCCCTATTTCATGGCCGACGAGGTATCTTCAGATGATCTGGTCAACTTCACGCCGGGTACACTCAAAGGGAAACGAGATATCGAAGCCCACGTCAATGCGAGCGTCGAAGCCGTCCTTCCATCAAGAAAACGCATCGACGTACGTCGCACCGACACGGGAGAGTCGTTAACCTTTCCTTTTGACCGGCTGCTGCTGGCAACAGGAGTCCGGCCGTCCCATCCCAACATTCCTGGAACCTCACTGGGAAACGTTTTTTCGATCAACTCCCTCGATGACGCAGTCCAGATTCGATCGTCTCTGGATAACGCCGACAGAGTTGCGGTAATAGGTGGCGGGTACGTGGGACTGGAGATGGCCGAAGCTCTGCGCAAAAAGAAGAAGGCTGTAACGATATTCGAGATGCGCGATCACGTCATGCCCGGCATCGACACAGACATGGCCCGGATCATCGAATACGAGCTTTTGCGCCACGGTGTGGAGGTCCGCGCCCAGACCCCCGTCGAGGCGCTCGTTGGAAACGACACACATGTAAACGGCGTCAAGGCGCGTGGATCGTTAGGCGTGTCTCCAGCGGATGCAGTCATGCTGGACACCGGTGTCGTTCCAAACGTGGAGCTATCCTCCGAAGCGGGTGTACGTCTCGGCGCAACGGGAGGCATCGCGGTTAATGAATACATGGAGACCAACGTTCCCGGAATTTTCGCAGCGGGCAATTGCGCCGAAGCTTATTGCCTTTTGAGGCGCCGGCCTGTTCTCCATCACATTGGAACCGTAGCCGCGAAACAGGGACGCGTTGCCGGTGACAACCTTGCAGGCAAAAGGAGCAAATTCCAAGGCACGGTGGGTACAACTATCCTTAAGGTCTTCGACCTGGCTGTCGGCCGCGTAGGCCTGACCTCGGACGAGGCCTCAGCAGAGCAGATGAGAACGGTATCGGTTCGAATCGAGGCGCTGGACCGGGCCGGGTACTTCCCCGGGGCCCGGAAGATATGGATCAAGCTCATCGCAGACCGCGACAACCAGAGACTGATCGGAGCTCAATCGATCGGTTACGGAGATGTGTCCAAGCGTATCGACGTTGCGGCGACCGCGATTATGTCGTCGATGACAGTGCAGGAACTGACCCAGTTGGATCTCTCCTACACGCCCCCATACGGTAGCTTGTGGGATCCGTTGCTTGTTGGGGCGCACGCTCTTCTGAAGAAACTGTGACGCGCTTTCATGCCGTTAACATGCGTCCTCATGATAAAATCCTTTGCTAGTAAACAGTCCGTAGTGAGGACTAACAAATTTATTCGGAGACAAGAGCGCGTGATTGCAAGATTGCGTTGGTCGGTTCTTCTTCTGATCGTTTCGTCGGCCCTCAGCATTTCATCCTTTGCCGAGATTCCCGGTTTTCCTGAAGATGGAATCGGTGACCGTATCGAGTTCTGGGAAAAGGTCTTCACGATTTATGGTGAAGACGATCTCATCATCCACGATGCCCAGCGAGTCGACCTGATCTACTCGGTGGTTAACGAACGGTCGAGACGTTCCGGGGTGCAGCGGGTCCGGAACCTCCTCAGCGAAGTTCGAAGCAACATATCGAATCCGAATCGACTCAGCACCGAAGCACGGCGCCTCTACGACATGATCGAGGCGGACGGCGTGCGCATGCGGGCTGGCGACATCGCAGTGCTCCAGGGACGTATCCATGTCCAGCGTGGCATCAAGGAGCGTTTCCGTGATGGTGTTGTCCGTTCCGGTCGCTACCTAGAGTACTTCGAGGAAGTGTTTGAAGCCGAGGGAGTCCCCACCGTCATTACACTGTTACCCCTGGTGGAATCGTCCTTTCAGAATGAAGCCCGTTCCTATGCAGGTGCGGCGGGAATCTGGCAGTTTATCCCTTCCACGGGACGGCAATTCATGCGAGTCACGCGAGGACGGGACGATCGTTTGAATCCGGCCATCGCTACACGTTCGGCGGCCAGACTCCTCAAGGGGAACTATGAAACATTGCAGTCGTGGCCGCTGGCCATTTCTGCCTACAACCATGGGCGGGCGGGTATGGCGCGGGCAAGGCGGGCACATGGCTCGGACATGGCTGCCATTATCCGGAACTACAGCAGCCGAACGTTCGGTTACGCCTCCAAGAACTTCTACGCCGAGTTCATTGCTGCAGTCAATGTCTACAACGACTACGAAACTCACTTCGGTCAACTCGCCTTGGACGCCCCCATGGATTTCACGACTCCAGCTACGCGCATCGCGCGCGCCCCGTTGAATGCAAGCGGCGGGCAGACGCATCGTGTGGGTTCTGGCGAGACGTTAGGTACGATCGCGCTCCGTTACAGGACGACTGTTGATCAGATCATGAACCTCAACGCTCTGCCGACCGACTTGATCTTTGCTGGCGAAACGCTCATCGTCGCTGCTCTGGATGGGGTAGAGGCGACTTCTAGTGGCGAATACCGTGTTCGCCTCGGCGACACCCTCTCTGAAATCGCTGAAATATTCGGCATGAGACTTCAGGAACTGATGAACCTGAATGGACTCCGGAACAGCCGGATTTATGCGGGTCAGTTACTGTCCGTCAGATGATTTCCCCGATTGTGCGCTCATAGAGCCCACCTACGGAAAACAGGCAAAAAAAGCGGCGGTCCGAAGACCGCCGTCAGGAGTTGTTGTTTGGACGGAAACTCGTGTGTGTGACTATGCGTCACATGAAATTCAGTTTACGAAACCATTGGCCAAAACGGGACTCTGGCCCGAGGCGACAACCTGGTTGCGTCCTCTCGCTTTCGCGGTGTACAGGGCGTGATCGGCCTGATCTATTAAATCCTCTGGACTGTATTCCGATGAGAAAGAAGCGATCCCACAACTGAAAGACACTCTGATGTCGTCACGGCCGTCGAGCGACAGATCGATTCGGTCGAGCTTGGCCTTGACGCGGTCGAAGAAGATTTCGGCTCGCTGTGAATCGGTATCCGGAAGAATGATAGAGAACTCATCGCCGCCAATCCGGCAAAGGATGTCTTCCTGGCGAAGGTTCACCCTCAAGAACTGCGAGAAGAACTTGAGGACCTGATCGCCGGCCCGGTGTCCAATCTGATCGTTGATCTCTTTGAAGTGATCTAAATCGACAAGTGCCAGGCCGAGCGGATGTTGACTACGACGCGCCCGCGCCATCTCCTGGACGAGACGCTCGTGATAGAAGCGGCGGTTAGGGATCTCGGTCAGGACATCTGTGTAGGCGTAGTCTTTGTATACGCGAAGCTGCTCGTTCTCGGCCTCGAGGATCTGGTTCTTTCGTTCCAGTTCAGCAAGTCTGATCTGCGGATCCGATTCTCTGTTGGTACTCGCTAAACTCATTACAACCAATCCTCCGTCTGGCGAGTATGGAAATTGCATGTCCTGTGCCAAATTGAAACAGATTTAAAATCAATGACTTAACTCAACCAGAGGACAGGAAATTCCTGCCGGGTAGGAAAAATCGGTTGGCTCGGGACTGCCTGTCGAGAAAATTTCCACCGAAAACACCTGGCGGTTTTGCCTGCTTCTGACGAACACGAGAAATGCCGGCCCTCCGCTCTCCCCGCATTCGCCTCATTCCATGAAACACCGAAAATCGACGTTATGATGTCGATGCGAACAGGAGGCACGCCGAGTTGAACAACAGAAAATCCTCGCTCTTCAAACCGATCTCACCAAAGCCGAACGCTTTAAGTGATTCCATAACACGTTGCGCGGCGTCACAAGTCGATTCAACGGCAAATACTTAGCATTGGTCGCGTCCTTCAGATTGTTCTAGAGACTGCGGCCGATGGCCTCGACCGTCTCGTCGACGTCGCTTTCGGAGTGCGCCGTCGAAACGAACGCTGCCTCAAACTGTGAAGGTGGCCAGTAGATACCCTCGGCCAGCATCTTTCGGAAAAATTCTTCGAAACGCGCCGTATCGGCAGCCCTGGCGGACGGAAAATCTGTAACGGCTTGATCTGCGAAGAAGAGTGTAAGCATGGAGCCCACGCGGTTCACTTGAACGCGCACACCGCGTTCGACAGCGGTTTCATTGATACCGCGCTCCAGATGGGAACCGAGCTGCTCGAGCTTCTCATACGGTTCCTCAGAATCCAGGCTGTGCAGGGTCTCCAGACCGGCCGCGACGGCCAGCGGGTTACCCGAAAGTGTCCCAGCCTGATAGACGGGCCCCACGGGTGCCACCCGGTCCATGATGTCGGCCCGGCCACCGTAAGCGCCAACCGGCAACCCGCCTCCAATAATCTTCCCAAGTGTCGTCAGGTCGGGCCGGATACCGTAACGGTTCTGCGCACCCCCCGAAGACAGGCGAAACCCAGTCATCACCTCATCGAAGATCAGTACGGTGCCGGACGCAGTCGTCAATTCCCGAAGCAATTCCAAAAACCCGGGCGCCGGAGGCACGCATCCCATGTTGCCGGCAACCGGCTCTACTATGACGCACGCGATCTCTTCGCCTGTTCGCGCAAACAGATCCTTAATACTCCCACGGTCGTTGTATCCCGCGACCAGGGTCAACTCGGCCAAAGCTGCGGGCACTCCTGGACTGTCGGGCAGCCCCAGGGTCAGAACGCCGGAACCTGCTTTTACCAAAAGGCTGTCGCCGTGCCCGTGGTAACACCCTTCGAACTTAACAATCTTGTCGCGACCGGTAAAACCTCGAGCCAGGCGGATCGCACTCATCGTCGCCTCGGTTCCCGAATTCACGAGCCGAACCTTGTCGATCGACGGAAAACGGCTACAGATCACTTCGGCCAGTTCAACCTCTGACGCGGTCGGAGCCCCGAACGAAGTTCCCATCTCGTCTATCACTCTTCGAAGACCCTCTGTCACGGCCGTCGGTCTATGACCATTGATCAGTGGGCCCCAGGACCCGATGTAGTCGATGTAGGATCGTCCGTCGGCGTCCCAGATTCGTGAACCCTCGCCTTTCTGAATAAACACGGGGCTTCCGCCAACAGCTTTGAAAGCCCTGACGGGAGAATTCACTCCGCCAGGCATGACCTTTTCCGCACGATTGAACAGGATTTCGGATTCACTCATAATTTTTCAGTTCAGGAAATAACCACAGAGGCACGGAGGCACAGAAAGGGGGCTCGTCACTTCTCTTCCTACAACAGCTCGGCAAGTTCCAGTGCGTAGTAACTGATAACGATGTCGGCGCCGGCACGTTTGATGGCGATAATGGATTCCAGAATCGTTTTTTCCCGATCGACCCATCCGTTTCCCGCCGCCGCTTCGATCATTGAATACTCACCGCTCACCTGATACGCGGCCAGCGGGGCAGTAAAAGCATCCCGCGCGCGAACGATGACGTCAAGATAAGCCATAGCCGGCTTGACCATCACGATGTCAGCGCCCTCTTCAAGATCCATTTCGATTTCTCTCAGAGCCTCACGAACATTCGGCGGATCCATCTGGTAACTGCGCCGGTCGCCGAACTGCGGTGTGGCCCCTGCGGCCTCACGAAACGGACCGTAGAAAGCCGACGAGTACTTGGCTGCGTAGGACATGATCGGTATGTCATCGAAACCGGACCCATCCAAGGCAGACCGGATCGCGTCCACCCGTCCATCCATCATGTCCGACGGCGCCACCATGTCAGCCCCGGCCTGAGCCTGGCTCAGGGCCGTCTTAGCCAACAATTCAAGGGAAGCATCATTCACCACGTATCCGTCGCGAACCACACCGCAGTGGCCGTGATCGGTGTACTCGCATAAGCATACGTCTGCGACGAGCACGAGTTCAGTGACACTCTTGCTGATCTCCCTTAGCGCCTGCTGGACGATCCCGTTTTCATCGTACGCGCCGCTGCCCACTGCGTCTTTAGACTCGGGAATACCGAAAAGCATGAGACCGCCAAGTCCCGCCTGTTCCGCTTTGACCGCGACCTTGACCGCTTCGTCGACCGAAAGGTTGTACTGCCCCGGCATCGACGGAATTTCGTTGCGCACACCTGAACCCGGACAGACGAAGATCGGATAGATCAGGGCCTGGCGACTCAGTCGTGTTTCCTGGACCAGGGACCGAAGCCTGTCCTTACGCCTCAATCGGCGCATGCGATGAAGAGGGAATGGCATAGCTGCGTGTTGTTTAGAAAAGACGGTTCTGCCCAAGTGTGCCGATCGATCCGAGATCTTTCAGTGAAAAGGAAAACCGAAAACGGCTTTCCCGACGGGGGCCCAGATCGAATTGCATGAACTCCAGATGCAATCCGTAGCAGTCGGTATTATAGCTAATCTGTGCTGTCGAGGCCTGCAGAATCGATTGATCGATGTTGTATGCGAAGCTGATCGCGCCATTCAGACCCTGGCGTTGGGAATCGCCGTATCCCAGGGTCGCACGGATCTGATTGTTGGGTAGTTGAATCAAACTTCTACGGGTGAAAAAATAGGCAACGTTGTAGAAAGTTGGACCCGCCTGATAACGACCGATAATACCGGTACTGCGGAACTGTCTCCGAACGGTGTCGTAGTCGACCTGTAGATCAGTGCTCGTACTTGCGCGCGGAGAGAAGCGAAGAATAGACACCAGCGGTGAGAACCGCCGCGCTTCGTCCGCAAAACCGAATCCCGTCAGATCCAGAATCGGTTCCAGAACATTGTCGCGACCCGGCACCAACGCACCACCAAAGGTCGGATCGGCATAATACTTCTGCGTCAGAGTCCAGCTGAGCACTTCACGATCCGTGAAGAATCGATTCGTAATCCCATAGCGAACTTCATTCGTATCGACGAACAAATCCGTATCGTCGATCAGCAGCGTATTGCCGAATTCGTCAACACCGGTCACATACCGGTACTCGACCTGCGGTTCAATGACGTGTCTCCAGTTGCTGTACTGCTTCTCCAATTGTGGCCCGCTGAACTGGAACCCGTAGTCGAAGGCCAGACGATTCAGAGAATCGCGCTCGTCCCCGACCCTCTGTCGGTCCGAATAAAACGTCTCCCGAACACCAAGCTGGTGACTCCAGCTGAAGGCTGCGCCGCGCAAAATCGGTATCTCTACCTTCGGATGGATATCCACGCGTCCCACGAACCCGGAACTTTCAGCCACCGCATCGCGCCGATGCAAACCCGCCACACTGCCATCGAAACTGAAATACAGGGGCAGGTCACCCACCGGGCGCGCATGCAGGGACATACCGAGAGACGGAAACTTGCGGATGATCGTAGTGGGTTGGTCGACAAAGAAAGTTCCCTGACGCGTGTAAAGGAAATTGTAGCTGGCGGTCTGCGTGTCGTAGGTCGCGAAGGCACGCGACCGTTCGGTCGGCGAAGAGATCACGTCGAATCCTTCCTCGAACACCTGGCGAAACACAAACGAACTGACCAGGTTCATGTCGGCCACGGCGCGCAGGTTGCCGCGTTGGGTGTATGTCAGGATTCGCGCACTCTGGCCACCCTGTCCCCTGCGATCATCGGCAAAGAAGGTATCGATCTCGACACTGGATTGATCATTGGGAACGGCGCGGAACCGAGCCGCTCCGGCCAGACCGCGCAGCGTGAAGTACTCTCCCGTCAGGGTGAGATCTGCACTCCGGTTGATGACATAATAAAACGACTCGCTGATGCTTCGCCCCTTAGTTGTGGAAGTTGAAGTCTGGGGCGTAAGGAAACCGGAAGAACGTGGCCGTGTCTGGACCGGCGCGCTCAGGTAGGGCATATAGAAAACCGGAATACCCTGGATCCGCAACACCGAATGGACAGCCTTGACGTTTGCATCCGGATCGATCGTTGTCCGCGGTGTGTGGAATTCCCATCCCGGATGTCCTTCGTCGTCGCAGGTGGTCACGGTCGCATCGAAAAGCTCGTAACGACCGTCTTCCAACCGGTAGGCCTCAGCTGCCTCGATGAGATAACCGGGACCCAATGCACCGGTGGCTTCGGTTAGCAATCCTGCGGTCGTCTCCAGATTGATTTCGAGGCGCCGACCGGCGAGCCGCTCCTCGCCGCGAACGAACGTCACGCCGTCCGACGCCTCCAGTATCTGGGTGGATTCATCGTAAACAATCGTATCCGCTTCCACACGAATATCCCGATACGTGACAACTACGTCACCGGAGTAGGTCAGAACACTACCTGTGCGCTCAAGTCGTCCGGCGTCCACGACGAGCTCATCCTGAGGCGGCGCCATCAGAAGGAGAACTAAGATCCAAGCATGCATGAATGAATAGGATAAATCACATTGGACTTCCGGTCGCAAGAACCGTGATAAAATTCATCTGAATGCAACGAAAGGGTCGTAGGACGGTCATCGACTTATCCAAGATCCAGCCTGGACTGGACTTCGATGACGAAAACTACGCCGCTGAATTCACCCTCCCTGAGTACCAGCGCGGCCTTCTCCTACCGCGAACCTATGCCCTCTTGACCGATCTGGTGATCGTCTTCGGGCTATACATGATCTTCGTCATCTCAACCGTCTCTGAAATGCCGGTGCCGATCCCACTGAACCGCCGGATCCTTGGAATCTACGGCGCTGCTTACTTGCTTCTTCTCGTCGTCTATTTCTTGTTGTTCATGTTGAGCATGAGCCAGACAACGGGGATGCGAATCCACGGTCTTGTTGCGGTCAACCGGATTGGAGACCGCCTGGCTCCCACCGAAGCTTTTCTCAGGAGTTTTGGCTACCTGATTTCCGTCGTGCCCCTCCTTTTCGGATTTCTTTGGGCCTTCATCGATCCGGAACACCTTACGTGGGCCGATAAAGTCTCGGCCACATTCGTCAAACGCATCTGACCTGTAGGTGCGGTCTATGACCGCACAATCAAGAAGTGCGGTCATAGACCGCACCTACAGTCGAAGAATTACCGCTAGAATAGGTAAATGGAAAACTTCGCGCTCATCGCGCTGGTCGAGCAACTGAAGACGGTAACCCGGGGGATGGTGGTAAGGCGTGTGGTCCAACACCATCCGAACGGTTTCCTGCTGCAGACGCGAACCGTCAAGATACCGGCGCTGAAACTATCACTCAATGCGCGAAACCCCGTGATCTACGTTTCGGGAGAACGACCACCTGTCGAGGCAGTAACGACGGACTTCCTGATGATCCTCAGGAAGCACCTGGCCTCTGCCCAGCTTCTGGAAATAGAAAAGCCTCTCTCCGAGCGTATCGTAGAGTTGAAGTTCAAGACCGCACTACCCGCCCCGGAACTGGAAACTGTCTTCCTCGTCGCTGAGCTTCTGCCAAATTCACCGAACCTTTTCCTCCTGGATCGGGCCCGACGAGTACTGGGCTCTGTTGTGGCGCCCGGTCCACAACGTGGAATCGATGAATATGGTGAGTACTCTTACCCGAACACGAATAAGACGGATCTGGCACTGACGCGCGAGGAAGGTCCTTCATGGTTTGTGGAAGCCGATTTCGACAAGGATCCGAAGAACTGGCTTATTCGAAACATCGCGGGCGTCGGTCCTATATTCGCAGCCGAAATCCTACGTCGCAAAGCCACTTCCGGGGGCGGATTGCCCGACCTGATAAAGGATCTGGTAGCTCAGCTGCTCGAGCCGGCCGCAACGACATGGGTGTACTCGGAAAAGCCCTTCAGCGCGATTCTGGAACAAAACGACATCCAGGCCCTCCAGAAAGTGATCCTCAGTCCAATCGAACTGGAGTCGTTGGCCAACACGCACGGTGCCCAAACGTATCCTGGAATGCTTGAAGCCGCACAAATCGTATCGGAGGAACTGGAATCCCGTACGCTACTGGAAAAGGCCAAGTCGCCGCAGATGAAACGGATCAGAGATCGAATGCGGCGCCTCTCCCAACAACACGAGCGCCTTCTCGATCGACAACAGCAATACAGTGAGGCCGACGAATTCAGGACCCGGGCTCAGATGCTGGTCGCCAGCGGGGCCGATATGGATCGTCATCATGAAACCATCGAGGTCACCGACTACTTCGGCGACGGTCCCGAGTCACGGACGATCGAACTGGACCCCTCTAAGACGCTCCGCGAGAACGTCAACAGGATGTTCAAAAAACACCATAAGGCGGAGCGCGGCATGGGGATGGTTCGCAAGCAGCTTTCTGAATTGGAAATCGCCGAGGCCCAACTTCAGGCGGAGGCAGACCGGATTGGATCCGTCGGTACCTGGGACGCGTGGTTGGCGATGAACACTCGAGCTGGCAAGCAGCAACCAACTGCGTCGGGCAGGCCTAGGGCCCGGCCCGGCCCTCGCCGGCGACGCTCCATAGAACTGGACGGCCACGAGGTTCTGGTTGGAAGGAACAGTCGGGAAAACGACGAACTCACGTTCAGAGTTGCGACCGGGGACGATTTCTGGTTCCATGTCGCCGATTACACCGGGTCACACGTCATCGTCAGGAATCCGGCACGGGACACCGAACTGGAAGAAGCTATTCTGGTCCGGGCGGCGCAACTGGCAGCCTATTACTCCCAAGCGCGCAACTCGAACAAGGTAGAGGTACACTACACGCAACGCAAGTTCGTGTCGAAGCCCAAGAAGGCAAAACCAGGTCTGGTTCGCCTGAGGGAATTCAAGACGGTGACTGTCGAACCTCACGACTGGTCACACGCGAAGGCAACAGAGGATAGTTGAGACATCCGCCTCGAGCCCTCGTACTCAGCGAATATGGATACAGACAATTCACAGACAGACGTTCAGCAGCCGGCACCACGATCGTTAAGACTGCCGATTCGCCTGTCGGTCCTGTGTTTTGTGGGAGTGCTTGTCGCAGGATCTACGGCACTGGGATTCTATTACTACTACGTGTACAGCCCTCCCTTGATGGCGGCGGACATCTTTATGAACGCAATGGAAGCCACCGATCGGGAAGTGCTCGCTGGCAACATCCTCGTCCGTGTGGGTCGTGACACAGACGACTTGCGAGTGCCGACAGAAGACGAAATCGATCAGTTGCTTCGAAAACCCTTCGAACGCGGCCGGATCCTGGATCAGAGGCGTCGGGAAGGCAGCGAACGCAGCTATCACTACCTCGTTTACAGAGAACCGGATGGCCAGGTCTATGCCCTTCTGGTCACCGAGTTCGAAGACCAATATCACATCGTGATACCGGACTCTCCGATGAGCGAGCGGGAGCTCTATCTGTGGGATTACATTTGGACGAACTGAACCCTTTCCGATATACTTTTTCTGTACTTAACTTGTCCATTCATGCTGCCCCAAGGTCTGGAGAGCCTGAAGGATAGGACTGGAGGAACTCCATGTTTAGATTGGGTTTACCCGAACTGGTGATTCTTTTGATCATCATCTTCTTCTTGTTCGGCGCGAAACGCCTGCCCGAAATGGGAAAGGGTGTTGGCGAGGGTATCAAGAACTTTAAGAAGTCCATAAAGGGAGACGACTCCGAAGAAACCCCCTCGAAAGAGACGTAAAGAAGTAACAGTTCTTCAGCTTTCTATCGATATGGGGCGGCTGTTCTGGCCGCCCATTCTCGTCTGCAGAAGTGAAAGGTTGGGAATCGCGGTCCAACGATCTGACTGACGCCTCAGACATTTGAAATGTTTCGCGCCGCGTCAAAAGGCCTTCGTTCATCTTCGTGAACTCCGTGTTGAAAACTAAAGAATTTTTCGGGTGTCTCCAACGCGTCGGGTAACACGTTCACGGTCTAAATACTCGAGGAGCGGAATCGCGTATTTGCGGGAGACCCCTACAAGGTCTTTGAAGTCTCCGACAGCGAGGCTGGAGTCAGAGGTCTTGCGCGAGTGAAGTTTCTCTATGACCTCATCGATAACGCCACGATCGACGACGAGTTCTTCGTTGACCTTGGCTAACGTCCGGTCCTGGATCATCAACTGAAGGATCTTCCGCGCCTTCTCACTCTCCAGGCCGAGCTTGCCGATAACTTCCTCCGGTGACGCAACCTGCAGACCATTCTTTCGAAATACCTCGGCCAGGCTTTCCCGAATCTGAGCCTCCTCGGCATCCAGAGTCACTACACGCCCAAATGCGTGGACGATTTCCTGGGCGAGTGTAATCTTCTCTCCCCGTTCGAGATCGTCCAACACCGTCTGAAAAACGAGGTTGGAACTTCGTCGGAAGAGACGATTTCTGAGTTCTTCCCGGGAGACGCCTCTGGACAGAGGCTGGGTCTGGTGAAAACTCTGAACGTATGAGAGTACTTCAGAAGACGCCTTCTGAAACGTCGCACCGGACACAACTGTGGGTGGTGCATCGGAAAGAAAGCGAATCCCTCCGTCGACCTCAAGTCGATCCAGGTGTTGGGACAGTGTCGCAGCGGAAACCCCGACTTGCCTCACAAGATCCGAAACGGTGGCGGCCCCCAGACCCGCTTCTCCGATAAGAACCATCAGTCGGTCTTCGAGCGTCCCGTCCTTGAAGATCGTCAGCCGTTCGGTCACACGTCGGTCCCTCAACCTGTGCTTCTTCGGATCGGTTTCCAGGACTACACCGCCTCCGATAGTAACCATCGGGGAATACTGCCGGATGATAAAGCGGTCTCCGGGTAGCGCAACAACGGGCTCTTCCAACCGTATCTGCACCAGCCCCTCGCTCCCCGGTTCAAGGCGATCGCTCCCCAGAAGCGCGACGTAGCCCATGATCTCGGAGGTTCCTACATGAAACCGGATACGTTTCCTGCCCTTGATTGCTCCCGAGGCGGATGGCAGCAACTCCAGGTGACAATCAAACATCGATGCGGCACCGAGAGTGTCCGGTTCGGTCAAGACCATTCCCCGGTTCACGTCCCGAACGTCCACACCCTGAAGATTGATCGCTGTTCTCTGTCCGGCCTCTGCTACATCCACTGCGCGACTATGAACCTGCAGCCCCCGGACACGTGCGATGCTACCGGACGGTAACAGCTGAACGTCACTTTCCTTCCGGACCGAGCCCGAGATCAGCGTTCCTGTCACAACCGTTCCAAACCCCTTCATCGTGAAACAACGGTCCACCGGAAGCCGAAAGATCTGTGATGTGTCTTTGGGCGGAACCTGGGCTGCAACGTCTCTCAAAGCTGAAATCAGTTCACTTTTTCCTTCTCCGGTAGGCGCGCTCATACGGATTATGGGCGAGCCACCCAGAAAAGTCGGCTTCAGATATTCGCGGACTTCCAGTTCGACGAGATCGGTGATTTCCTTATCAACCGTGTCGACCTTTGTGATGACTGTCAGACCATACGGCACGTGGAGCAACGAACAGATCTCCAGGTGCTCACGTGTCTGTGGCATGATGGATTCGTCCGCAGCCACAACGAGCATCACGACGTCGATGCCACCCACACCGGCCAGCATGTTCTTGACGAACTTTTCATGTCCTGGAACATCGACGAAACCGATTCGCGTGTTCTCATCCAACTCCAGGTTTGCAAAACCAAGGTCGATGGTGATGCCACGCTCTTTCTCTTCCTTGAGACGGTCGGCATCAATACCCGTGAGGGATTTGACCAGGGCGGTCTTACCGTGGTCGATGTGGCCGGCAGTGCCTACGATGATGTGGGGCATAGTCCGTGGCGAGAAAGTAAATCGTAGGTCAATGGCAAGGGCAGTCCCATGACGTTCGGGTAATTGCCTTCGATCTTGGGAATAAACACGGATGCAAATCCCTGAATGCCGTATGCGCCGGCTTTGTCCAGAACTTCTTCGCGAAGAATATATGTGTCAATCATCTCTGGGTCCAAGTCATTAAACCAGACTCGGGTCTCTTCGATCCCTTCGTATCGCGTTCGGGTCGCCATATGAATTGTCGAAACGGCCGTATAGACGGCATGCTGGCGCCCGGAAAGCATGCCAAGCATTCGGGCGGCCTGATCGGTGTCGCTGGGTTTGCCCAGAATCTCTCCGTCCAGCGACACAATCGTGTCCGCCGAGAGGACCACGGCATCCGGATTTCTGCCTGCCACGTGTTCACCCTTCTCGCGTGCGGCCCGTCGGACAAAATCCATGTCGGATTCACCTGCAAGCGGCGTTTCCTCTACGTTCGAAGAAACGATTTCGAAAGGAAGGCCCAGCAAACCCAACAACTCCCGGCGACGTGGTGACTCCGACGCCAGGACCAGACGCGGCTTCGGCATGGACGGATTCTAACACGCGTGTTGGGGGCTACCTCTGTCACCGGACAGTCAGAGCAACCGGCGATCCAACAGGTGAAAGGAAACGGAGAGAGCCTGTACTCGCCTGGCCCGAAAGACCTGAGAAGAGGACGAACTCTGCAGTATAGGAACCCCCCGCACCACGGTGCGGAAAGAAGACCTCCACCCTCTGGGGCCGCGTGTCTTCACGCAAGACTGGTGTCGAAGCAATCAGAAAATCTGACCGCGTATTGATCCGGCCCCGGAAGCTTGCAACGACAAGACGACTGGCTCCTCCGTCCAGACGGACGGTTCCCGTGAAAGGAGTGGCCAGGTTCTCCAAACCCGGAATCTGGTCCAGAAATACAGCCACCTGTCCCAGACCCGGCACAGTCAGTGCTCCTGTTTCTTCAATCGTTGTGCCATCGAGCGTAAAGAGTTCGACCGTCACGCTGGCCGGCGTGGAAGACAGATTCGACACGGCCACACCGGAACGTATACTGCCAACACTGCCGGAATCGCCCGAAAGCTCTCCATAGAGACGAAATCTGGATGCCTCCCTTGAACCTTCAAGACTCGACTCTAAAAGACGCGTACCACGCGAAACGAAGCGCAACAGTACAAAACCCTCGGGCACACTGCTTCCAGACGACGCATCCAGACGAACGGATCCGACCACCACACCCGCAGAAGCGCCATCCGTCCCGACACGGGTAGCTGACCCGGCCGGTATCGAATACGCAAACTCAGTGTTCGGTAATCCATCGACAACCATTTCGATCGGACTGCCGCCGGTTTGCGGCAAGAATTGAAGTATTCCTTCAATGGACTGGTCCGTTGGGTTCACGAGGACAACGTCTGTACTCCAACCCGTACCATCCGCAAAGTGCGGTATCGTCGAAGTGGTTTCAGACGGCGCCAACGGACTCGGCGGACCCGCGATCGAATGCACCGGAAGAGTCGTCATCAAGTGTTCCGTTTGTTCATTGGTCACGTCCCGAACCACGAGGACGAGAACCGGTGCAGAGGAAGTAAACGACACGGCTCCGATCCACCTGTCACTGACCGAGAACGGAGCTTCGCCAACAAAGGCCGCACTCTGTTCGCCCTCTGCGAGATCCAGCACCGTCTCGCCCATGACATTGCCCGCTGAATCGGTGAACGTAAACTGAACTGACGCGGGTCCGACGCCGGGATTCGCTACAGCAAGCCCTGTCCGAACCGCCAAACCGTCGACTTCCACGTAGGTCCGTCCGGACGTGATGGGCTCGGACGCGACAATGCTCGCCTCAGAAACCACGGCTCCATTCTGGCTGAAACCGAGGAAGGACAATCCCGACGGTGCAACATGGAAGGCAGACTGCGGTTCCACGACGGCGTAGCCTCCCGTTCCCAGATCGCCCTGGGTAAGGACTTTCAATCCTCGATTCACCCCCACGAGGAACTCGATCTCATCTCTCTCGTACCGGGGCACCCAGCCGACATACCGTCCCCCTTCAAACGAAGTAAACGAGGAGAGCGATTCGTCAGTCAGAAGAACCCTGCCTTCCAGTGATCCGAGGGCGATCCGGCCAGCCTCTGAAAGATCGATGTCGATCAGCGTGGCTCCACTTGGGACAGGAGCACCGATTAGTCCTCCTTCCGGACTCAACCGCTGGATCGAACCATTCCCCGTTGTCAGAAACAGCACTCCGTCGCTATTTACAGCAATGCGTCGGTAGTCCCCTGGAGGTGGGATGATGTTCCTGATGAAATCCAGCGAGCTCGGGTGGTACACCTTGATGGTTTTGTTGACCGACAACCCGTAGACCAATCCGTCCCAACCCACGGCGAGATCGGTAAACTCGAAACCTGCCGCAAACCTTGCGCACGAGAAGTCTCCGGAGTTGAAGCGGAGGATACCCGATTGACGGGCTTCCACCGAGTTCTGTGTCACCATGTCGGTGACGAAGACGAATGCCTGCCATCGGCCAATCCCGCCATAGTGAGGCCTATCGACGGTGCTCCACCCGGAACAGGTGGGTTGTAACCGGTCAGCTTGTGCGTCAGGTGCAGCCGTCGTCAGAAAGGGCTGGAATGTACCGTTAAAGACTCCAATGCTACCATTGCCATAAACAATGACATCTCTCGCAACGTCTTGGGGACCGGGATCGGGATGAGACATCGCGATGCTCTGGAGTTCCTGCCCATCGGGAGTAAACTCGCGAACCGTTCCGTCGGAAACAGCCACGATATTGCCCGGTTTTAAGAGACCTGCGCCCTGCCCCAGCGCCGCCGTGGGTTCAAGAAGACCGATGGCCAGAGCCATGAGGATCAACCTGGTTCTCACAGTGAGGCCTTCTCCCCGAGGATTCTCATAGGTGAGATCGGGGATCTCAGGCCGAATTTGCCCAATGCGTGTTTCTTAATGTGTGTCATCGCATCGGCAACGGAATCGGTAAAACACAGAAGGTCGAGATCAGTTGCGCTGATTGTGCTCTCTTCGACCATCGAGTCGAGCATATCCCGTAGCTGGCTCCAATAGGATTGACCCATCACGATTACGGGAAAATCCAGAATCTTCCCGGTCTGAATCAAGGTCAGCGTTTCGAAGCACTCGTCCATCGTACCGAACCCCCCCGGCAGGATCACAAAGGCGTAGGAGTACTTCAGCAACAAGACCTTTCGCACGAAGAAATACTTGAAGCTGACCGAACGGTTCATGTACGGGTTGCCACTCTGTTCCATCGGTAAGCGGATCTCACAGCCAACCGACCGACCTTTGGCCTCGAAGGCGCCTCGATTCGCAGCCTCCATGATGCCGGGCCCACCTCCCGTCATCACCGTAAAACCCAGTTGGCTCACCCCAGCACCCACCTCACGCGCCGTTTCATAATAGGGGTGACCTTCTTTGAATCTGGCACTGCCGAAGACGGTGACACAGGGACCCACAAAGTGCAGGGCTCGGAATCCAGTGACGAACTCCCAGAGGACGCGAAGGGCGAACATGAATTCTCCCTTCCTTGTGTGAGGGCCTTCCAGGAAATGACGGTCATCAACAGCGAATGCGCCTCCGCCTGGCGTAACAGTTTCTTTCATTATTTCCTCGGTATTGTCGGATTCAGACCGACTCCTGCCATTGCTTGAGGGCAAAATAGACTGCAAACAGAGAAGCCAGAGGCCGGTTCATCTGCCATGCAACAACAGCGATAATCGCCGCTGTGACCAGGGATAAGCCAGAGGCGAGGGAATACCCAAGGTCACCTCTGAAATGGGTGAGGACAGAACGCACCACCTGCCCGCCGTCCAGGGGCCAGATCGGGAGCAAGTTGACCAGACTCCACACCACGTTGATCTGGACAAAATGAACATAGAGCGCGCCGACGACACCGCTCGAGGTCGACCCCATCAGCGGAATCGTGAGGTGCGCCGCCAACGCAAGCCAAAGTCCCGCCACAGGACCCGAAAAAGCAACGACAGCATGGGGCAACCCTCGGAGAGCGGCAGCATTGCCCTCCGGAATCGTCAATCCACCCATGCTGAAAAGAACAATGCGCGATCGCCACCCGAAATACAGAAAGCTGAACACATGGCCCAGTTCGTGAACGAGAATAGAAACAGACACGACGCCCAGCCAGAGAAACTGTTCGACGAGCGGCAGGTTCCATCCCAGCGCAAAAACAATGATCCAGAACATCGGATGAACACGAAGCCGGATCGCTGAGAAATTGAGCCGGAGGTCAAGACGCGTCACGGGAGGCTCAGAGAACATTGGGAAAAGTTTAACGCAAAGCAGGGGGCCGAGACGTGCGAAGCGAGGTCTGTGCGGTCATAGACCGCACCTACAGAAGAAGATTGCTATTCGTAACGTAGGGCGTCGATCGGATCGAGACCCGCGGCCTTATGCGCGGGATAATACCCAAAGAAAACACCGACAGCCGCCGCGAATCCGAAAGAGATGGACACTGAAGTCGCAGAGACGAGGGTGGACCAACCGAGCAATTCACCAACGAAATAGGACAGGGCGCTTCCCAGCAGAACACCGATGAATCCGCCGGCCATGCTGAGGATGATGGACTCTGCCAGAAACTGCAACCGGATATATCCCGGACGTGAGCCGACAGCCATTCGTATGCCGATCTCGCGGGTCCGTTCAGTCACCGATACCAGCATGATGTTCATAATCCCGATTCCCCCAACAAGGAGGGAAATCGCAGCGATGCTTCCCAGCAGCAGCGTCATGATCAAGGTACTCTGTTCGGCCGCGTCCGCGATTTCTGTCATGTTGCCCACTCTGAAATCGTCTTCCTCGGTCGGCCCTATCTCGTGGCGCTGCCTGAGCAGTTCGGTAACCAGGGTCTCGGCAACAGGTGTGGCACTCTGACTGACAGTCCGGAGCATGACCTGGTTGATCCGCGGGATCGACTGACCCAGGAGCTTTTTCTGGGCGGCCGTGTAGGGCATCACAACGGTATCGTCCTGATCCTGCCCCATACCCGTCTGACCGCGTTCTTCAAGCACGCCGATCACACGAAACGGAAGATTCCTCAGTCGCACTGTCTGCCCGATCGGGCTGACTCCTTCGAAAAGAGCGTTCGCAACGGACTTCCCGATAACGATGACACGGGAAGCGGAAACGATGTCGGCCTCAGTGAAAAACTCTCCATCGGCAACCTCCCAATCTCGGATCTCCGAAAACTGTTCGTTCGTACCCTGCACCCGGGCAAACCAGTTTCGATTTCCGAAAATCAATTGGCCGTTTGCGTTAACGATCGGGGTGGCCGCCTGAACAATCGGTATCTCTCCCAGAATGGCGTTGACGTCCGCGGCAGTGAGTCCGCCTCCGCGGTCGTTACTCGAGACTCCTCCGACCCCGCGACGTCCACTCGGAAACACATACATGACGTTTGTTCCCATGCTTTGCATCTGATCCTGGATCATGGCCTGAGCACCCTGCCCGACAGAAACCATAGCGATGACCGCACCGACGCCGATGATGATGCCCAGCATCGTGAGGGCGGAACGCATCTTGTTTCGTCCCAGTGCCCAGAAAGCAATTCGAAGTATCGCCATCGATCGCATCAGTCCATCTCCTCTTCGTCGTCATCCGGCAACTGCTCGAGAGCCTCATGGGCACTGCGGCGGTTCTCTACGGGATAATCCTTACGGATTCGGCCGTCTTGGAACAGGATCACGCGTTTCGAATAATCGGCGATCTCGGCTTCGTGCGTCACGATGATGATCGTCATGTCGCGTTCATCATTCAGCTTCTGAAACACATCCATCAACTCGATTGACGTCCGCGTGTCCAGAGCACCGGTGGGCTCATCGGCCAGGATGATCGCGGGATTATTTACCAGCGCGCGTGCGATAGCCACGCGCTGTTGCTGCCCCCCCGAAAGTTGGTTGGGTAGATTCTTTTCCTGGTCCGACAGACCGACGATGGCTAAAGCCTCCCTGGCACGCTCTGTCCGTTCACTGCTGGATACGCCCGCATAGATCAGCGGTAATTCGACGTTCTCCAGCGCTGAGGTTCTGGACACCAGGTTGAAACTTTGGAAAACGAAACCGACACTCTGGTTCCGGATGTCCGCCAGATTAGCTTTGGAAACTTCGGCGACGTCCACGCCGTCGATCATGTAGGAACCTCGCGTCGCGTGATCCAGACACCCGATGATGTTCATCATCGTGGATTTCCCCGAGCCCGACGGTCCCATGATGGCGACGAACTCCCCGCGTTCGACGTTCAGAGACACGCCACGCAGGGCATGGACCTCGATGTCGCCCATGTAGTAAACCTTGTGGACATGGTCCAATCGGATAACCGCATCGACGCCTTGATTTGGGTCGAAGGAATCCTTTGCCATAACCGTTTCTGAAACCGACATCTAAACGAAATCCCTCTTACCGAATTCGGAAACCACCGCCGAAGCCTCTGCCACCGAACTGGGATCCATCACCCGGATCCGCCCCTTGAGATGAATCACCGATGATCAGCGCATCCCCTTCGGCAAGTTCACCCGCGACAATTTCCGTTCGGGATCCATCGGTTATGCCCAGCACGACGTCACGCATTTCCGGAACGCCCTCCCCGCCAAGAACCCACACGCGTCCCGGTCGTGGAGGAGGGGGGGCGACTTCCTGGAACTGGAGCTTTTCGCCAGCATCCCAGAGTTGACCGGGCGCAGCACCCGTGGTGTCCGCTGTCTCGGTCCGAGGGCTCCCTGCCGGAAAGCCACCGGGAAAGCCGCCCCCCTGCCCGCCACCAAAGCCACCTTCCGGGAATCCAAGGACGCCTCCGCGATCGCCTCGACCTCCACCACGGCCGCCATTGCCGCCGAGTCCCTGGCCTCCGCTCGTGAACTCCTCCGGCTGGGGAACTGCTTCAGAAGGGGTTTGGGCTGGCTCAGGAACTCGGTTAGCGACGATATCAAAACCACTACCGGGATCACCCCGTCCGCCTCGACCACCGCCGCGTGTCTGTTGCAGTTCAGCCGGATCGACGTCTGGAGGGTTGTAACGCAACGCTGCGTTAGGAATACCCAGAGTGTCGTCGCGACGATCGACCGTCACCGTAATGTTGGCTGTCATGCCGGCTTCAATTTCAGGTCCCGGTTGGAAACGCCAACGATGACGTTATAGGTCACCACGTTTTGAACGGTCTGCGGGTTCAGACGGATCTCTTCGATGCGACCCCGGAAAGGTTCGTTCGGGACGCATCAACTGTGAAAACCACCTGATTGCTCTGGGCCAGTTTTCCGATGTCTGCTTCATCGATACTGGCACTGACCCGCATTTCGGCAAGGTCGTTGGCGATCATGAAAAGCGTCGGCGCCGACATGCTGGCAGCAACGGTTTGTCCCACATCGACTTCGCGAGAAATCACGACGCCGTCTACTGGCGACATGATGTCGGTGTACTCCAGATTGATCTCGGCGCGGTTCACGTCTGCTTCAGCCTGAATGACCTGCGCACGCGTCTGCTCCAAACCCGCTTCGCGAGAAATTATCTGCGCTTCGGCCTGCGCTATCGCAGCGTCGGCCTGGGTCAAGCGAGCGACCGCAGCTTCGGCTGTTGCCGGGAGTTTTCCAGATCGGTCTGGGAAATCAGATCGGTGTCGGCGAGCTCCACTGACCTCTGGTAAAGGAGTTCGGCCCGTTCCGATTCAATTCGCGAGGCCTCGAGATTCGCCAGCGAACTCTCCAGGCTGGCCCGGGAATTGGTCAGGTCGGCTTCAGATGTCCCGCACACGTGCCTGGGCCGAAACCAGGCTGGCTTCAGAATTCTCCAGCTGGGCCTCGAAGTTCCGAGGGTCGATCTTGGCTAACAATTGGCCAGCGCTGACAACGGAGTTGAAGTCTGCGTAAAGGGTCTGTATCTGTCCCGACACTTGCGAGCCCACCTGCACGGTAACGACGGCTTCGACGGTTCCCGTCGCGCTGACCGTGTTTTGAATCGTGCCGCGCGCAACGTCGGAGGTAAAGAATTCGTACTCCTCATCGCTCTCTCCAAGCAGAGTGAACGACACACCACCGACAACGGCTGCGACCAGAAGCGCGCCTATCGTAACTTTCAGGCTAGTTTTCATGACCCGGACCAATCCTCTTTCAGATAATTGCGACCTTACCCTTTTGACACTAGAAAAAGCCTCTCGGTTGTTAAGAACTCGTAAAGGCAAATCTTGTCGGGCCGCTTTTCTAAACCTATACGAATAAAGGATATGGAAAGTTACCATAACAGATTCGAAAAGGGGGCGGACACTTCGGAATTCCGCGCGATAATACCTGGGGCGGCGGCTGAAATCTGAGATGTCCGTCCCTATTTTGTACGTTCCTTCTTAACACCGTTGAGATCAGAGGAGACCGCCGCTATGTTTATTGCCATGAATCGTTTCCAGATTGCGCCAGGACACGAACAGGATTTCGAAAACATCTGGAGAGGACGCCAGTCCTATCTGGATGAGGTTGCAGGGTTCAAGGAATTCAATCTCTTGAAAGGTCCAACCGACGAAAAGGCGACACTCTATGCGTCCCATTCCATATGGGACTCCCAGCAGGCTTTCGAGGACTGGACCAATTCGGAAGCCTTCCAAAAAGCTCATGGACAGGCGCGGGCTCCAGAAGGCACTTACCTTGGGCCGCCACAGTTTGAGGGGTTTGAAGTTGTGCTGTAGAACACCAGCCGGATTTCGCAAACGGCCATCCTGGCCGTCTGAACGACGGAGCGGAATCCCCTGGCGTGGAACTCTCAAACTGAACTCACCCCTCCCTAACTAACTTCAGACCCCAGTCTGTTCCATGTTTAAATGTAGGTTTGAGTGCTCCCCACGGGGCCACCTAGTGGCCGGTAACGAGGCTATGAAACATGACGAGTCCCGAGATCAGAATCGACGTTGAAGAACTGATCGACCGTCGGAAGTGGAGCGAACTCAAAAAGACAGTCGCCGATTGGCCCGCTCCCGAACTGGCTGAACTCGTCATCGAGCGGGATAGTCCTGACCGTCTGTTACTGTTTCGCCTCCTCACACGAAACCTTTCTGGAGAAGTTTTTTCACACCTCGACTCCGAAGCCCAGAATGCGCTTCTGGGCGAACTCAACACCGACGAAATACGCCGTCTGATCACGAACCTCGAGCCAGACGACCGGACTCACCTGTTCGAAGAATTGCCCGACCGCGTCGTTCAGCGTTTGCTCAACCTCTTAAACCCGGCTGATCTCAAGGCCGCACGCCTCCTTCTGAGCTACCCGAATGAAAGCGTCGGCCGTCTGATGACGCCCGAGTACATCGCGATCCGACCCGACTGGACGATTGAGCAGGCCCTCAGACACATACGCGTTAGGGGGCGTGACCGCGAAGTCGTCACGACGATCTACGTAACCGATGACCACTGGAAGTTTCTCGACGCTGTGGATCTGCCCCAATTGATCCTCGCCGAGCTGGATGAAACTGTTGACAAGGTCCTCGAGCATGAAGCGGCCACGCTATCTCCATACGATGATCGTGAGGAAGCGGTGCGAAAGATGGGAAAGTACGACCTGTTCGTTCTTCCCGTGGTTGGCGCCGACAGTGTCCTGATCGGTATCGTTACTGCAGACGACGTCCTCGACGTCGCGGAAGAAGAAGCGACTGAGGATTTCCAGTTGTCGGCTGCCGTCGAGCCACTGAAGGTCAGTTATCGTGAAGCCGGAGTTCTTTCGCTTTTTAGAAAGCGAATTCCCTGGCTCTTGGCTCTGGTTGTCGTCAACCTCGGAGCTGCGGGCGTGATCGCCGCATATGAAGAAACGCTTGCAGCGCTGATCTCGCTGGCGTTCTTCATACCATTGCTGATGGGCAGCGGGGGTAACGCGGGGGCGCAATCGGCGACGCTCGTCGTGAGGGCGTTGGCAACAGGGGACCTGGACCGTTCCCAATGGCTCCCTACGTTGCTGAAGGAAATTGCAGTCGGTGCGATCCTCGGGGCTACCATGGGGTTGTCCGCCTGGCTGCTCGGTCTGTTTCAGGGTGGAACCGAAGTCGCGATCGTCGTGGCGTTGGCGATGTTTCTGATCGTCCTCGTGTCGAACCTGATAGGCGTCATCGTCCCTCTGCTGCTCACGCGAGTCGGGACCGATCCCGCCGTAGCCAGCAGTCCGCTGATCACTTCCGTGGCCGACATAGCAGGGTTGCTGATCTATTTCGCAATCGCGTCCTGGGTGCTTCAGGCCTTCGTACCCGCGGTGTAATTCGGGGACAGTGAGCAAATTCCGAATTTCCTCACTGTCCTCGAATTAGTCGAATTTTGTGCGGTCATAGACCGCACCTACAACAGCAAGGCCGCCACATGAGATACTGTGAAGGTGAGAAAATCCAAGGAGCATCCATCCCCATGAAGCGAAGCGCGTTTCCCATGTTTCTTCTGTCCTTATGTGTCATTACCGCCCTCGGTTGCACACAACCGGTCGAGACGATTGAACCCGTCCTCGGCGGACCAATCTCCATTCCCGATCTGGATAACGTCGATAACCCCCAGATCGTGGCGACTCCCGATGGCGGACTGCTCATGGTGTGGACCGAGCGTCGCGAAAGTTTCTTCGGCTTCGATCTGTTTGTAAGCACGCTCGAAGACGGTACTTTTTTCCGAACCCGTCCAGATCAATGGTGACGACAACCCACTCAATTCAGTTCCGATCGATGAAATGCGGCCTGCGATCGCTTTTGGTTCCAATCGGGAGGTCGGCCTTGCCTGGACTGACGAGGCTTACGACATCCAGGTCGCAATGTCCTCTGATGGCGGCCGGAGTTTCGGCGAGTCCATTCGCTTGAATCAGGACGAGGGCGAAGCCTTACAGGAATTCCCGGACCTTGCTTTCGGACCCGACGGTGTCCTGCACGCGGTCTGGCTCGACCCCAGGATCGCTGAAGAAGGTTACGAAGAACCCGCTGACCTCTATTACGCGCGCCATTGTCGACGGTGTGGCAACAGAACAAAACCTGACCGCATTGCAGGAGGGTTCGGTATGTGGTTGCTGTCTCCCCGACATCAAAGTGCTTGCGGATGGAAATCTTGCTGTGACTTTCAGAAACACATACGACGGGTATCGCGACCCCTTCAGAGTGATGGGAACTTCTGATGGTGAGTTTGGCGAAGCCGCAAGGGTCAGCCCCCCGATGTGGGAAATAGAAATATGTCCGATCTCCGGCCCGATCGCTGTAGACGACATGACGTTGTGGTTCGACGGATCCCTGGGGTACCAGCGCCTGCTCTCGGCCTATGATCCGGCCGAAGCGCCTGATGTCGTCCTCGAAGATACCGATGATTGGTTTATGAACTATCCTCCTCGACCTGTCTCTGGTACGCCAGCGGGGACCACCATCCTGTTGCTGCCCGCCCAGTCAACGGGGCGCCTGCTCGATCATGACGGACACCAGTGGGGCGTGGATAGCCGAGGACGTCCCCGAATGGGCAACGAGTACGGCCCTTTACCAGGGACGTCTGATTCTGATCGGAGGCGAAGGCGGTGTTCTGCGGTCCGAAATGCGGGAGTTCGCTATCAACCAATAGGGACATGCCGAATTGAGTAGACTGCATCGGGAATTCCGATAAGAATATTTGAACATGCGATCACTCCACAGATCTGCGCTGCTGGGTGTCCTGCTTTTGATAGCGGGCGTAGCACTCGCCCAGTTCGGCCAGTTTGGCGGCCTTGGTGGCAGGTTTGGCGGTTACCGAATCGTCCAGAACGATCCTCCCGATACCGAGTTCATATTTGCCCGCTGGCAGCCCAGCGATGGAAGCCGTGGTTGGAATCACGACTACCCTGTCGCAGAAGAACACATCAATCAGATCATGAGCGAGGCCACAGGCGTGGACGTCGACATGATGTCTTACCGGATTGTGGAAATCGCCAGCGAGGAGATCTTCGAGTACCCGTTCGGATACATTTCGGAACCGGGAATGATGTGGATGAACGATCTGGAAGTGGAGTATTTCCGCGAGTACGTGGATCGCGGAGGTATCGTCATGCTCGACGATTTTGACGGCCAGCGCCAGTTCCAGATCATGTACGAACAGATGAAACGCGTCTTCCCGGACAAGGAAATGCGGGTGCTGACCGACGTTCACCCGATGCTGAACACCTATTACGAGATCAACAGCCTCTACGTCCGGTCACCCTACAACTACGGCGGGCCTCCGGTGTTCTACGGAATCGAAGACGAATGGGGCAACCTGCAGGTACTGATCTGCTACAACAACGATCTGGGTGATTTCTGGGAACACATCGACCAGAACGCATGGCCGCTGGAGATCTCGACTGAAGCCCTCCGCATCGGCATCAACATCGTCGTCTACGCGATGACACACTGACCTTCTTCTGTAGGTGCGCTCTATGAGCGCAAAAATCAATCACGGATCAATAAAGACGTGCGGTCCGGGCATGGGGGGACCGTCCGAAGGACGGTGGGCCCGATGCTAAGTAAATGCTACGGTCGCCGCCGAGAGCGGCGACCGTAGCACCTACAGAAGAACTACATTCTATACGCCCGCGGCCCTCAAAGCTTCCCGCACACGTCCATCTCTGAAAGGAATCCGGCGCACGCGCACGCCGGTGGCATCGAAGATAGCGTTGGCAACTGACGCCAGCATCGGCTTGAGTGAGCCCTCACCCGCACCATACGGAGGGAGGTCGCTCCGGTCAGGGTTGGGGTCGCCGTTCACGATCACGACATCGATCTGCTCGGGAGCATCCTGGTGCCGGAGCGTCGGGTGCGTATTCCAATCGATACTGGTCACCTTCTCGGTGTCGAAGCTGACCTCCTCGTGAAGCGCCCGGCTCAACCCGTACAGGAGATTACCCTCGACGGTATTGCGCAACCCGACTGGGTTGATCACCAGGCCGCAATCGTGGGCGCAAACGATCCGTTTTACCCAGACGTGGCCGGTTTCGCGATCGACATGGACCTCAGAAATATTGGCGATGACTGTTCGATTGCGATAGCAATAGGCGATACCGCGTCCATTGAGGATCCGTCCGGTACCGACGGCTTGGGCGGAAGGACGCCTCTCCCAACCATAGGCGTCCGCAGCCTCCCGAACGACCGCTATCGACCGGGCCCGTCTGAAAGCGTCGTCGTCGGTATCGTCTTCGAGCAGGTTCAAGCGGAAATCGACCGGGTCGGTCTGCGTCGCCGCCGCCAACTCATCTATGAAAGATTCCGCGGCAAAGGTCGTCTGCGGACCGTTGGGATCCCTCAGGTTCCCGGTGCGCAGTGGCGTCTCGAAGGACACCGGCAGGGGAACAACCGCTGTTTCCTGGCGCCGGTTCGGGATGACATACATTTCCTGTGGCGGAGCCGCTCCTCCCGGCGCAATCCGGTCGGGACGGATGCCCATGAGCTGGGCGATCAGGACCGTGTCCGGTTCGTTGTAACCTACGTGGGCGTAATCCGCAGTCCGCGCCCGATATTCCAACGCCGTCACGTTGCCAGCGGCATCCAGCCCTCCACGCAACGCGAATGTAAAGGCAGGGCCTTTCGTATCCCAGGCGGTCTCTTCGTGCCGCATCCACTGAACCCGAACCGGACGGCCGATCTCACGAGCCAGGTAGGCGGCCTCAAAACCAGCGTCATCTGCAGCCGTGCGCCCGTACAGTTGCGGACCGTCCATCCAGACAACACGGACCTGCTCCCGTGGCATCTGGAGAAACTCGGCAACACCATTTCTCAGTCGGTAGGACTTCATGTCATTGGAATAGATCGTCATCTGGCCGTTCGACGGGTCTGCAAGAGCATGCGCCGGGCCGATGGAAGTATGACCCTGGTAAGGGACTTCGTATTCCGCCTCCACGACGCGGTCGGCGGCCAGCAGCGCCGCGTCCGGATTTCCGTCGACGTTCGGATCCCCGGTCTGGGTAATGGACGAGGGTTCGGTATTGCGCATGTACTCAAACAGGTTCTCCGAACCTGGAAGAGGTGCCTCGGACGGATTCTGCCACTCCACTTTGAGCCGCCCTGCCGCAACGATGGCTTCCTGTTCCTCTTCACAAATAACGGCGACGTAGTTGCCCCTGCTCACAACCTGGATAAATCCGGGAATGTCGGCCACGGACGATTCGTCGATGCTGACCAGCTGAGCACCCACAACGGGTGGACGGACGTTTCTGGCATGGACCATACCGGGAACACTCACACCTACGGCCCACTTCAGAGACCCATCTACCTTGGGAGGGACATCGTAACGCTTGGGCGACTGGCCTATGATCTTGTGGTCCTGGACCGGCTTGACGTCGGCCACACCGGTCGTGGCATTGATATTGTCTCCACCGAGCGTCACGTTGAACCGATCTCCCCCGATCAGCTCGCCGTAGGTCACGCGCATGGATGGATCAGCTTTGACCGTGATAACGGCTTCGCTTACGTCGAGTTCGGACACTGGGACACCGAACCGATCAGACGCTCTCTCCAGCAGGACCCGACGGGCCTCGGCAGCGACACGCCGCATCGGCCAGCCGTCGGTCTGGATTGCATCGGAACCACCCGAACCACCCTGATCGACTGTGACGTCCGTGCTTCCCATGATGAGATCGGTCTTGTCGTATGCGATATCCAGTTCGTCACACATCATCTGCCGGAAGGCCGTTCCCGTGCCCTGGCCTCCATCGGTCTTGCCAACGTAGAAGGTGGCCGAACTGTCTTCACGGATAACGATCCACGAGTCGAGTTGTCTGAAATCGGGATCGGGATACAGGCCACCGCCTTGTGCTGCCCCAGCAGGGGTTGGGGCCATACTGAGCGCTTTCGCCGGGACAACTGCGGCCGTGCTCAAACTGACGACGAAAAGGCCCGAGCTCTTGAGGAAGTCTCGGCGGGAGGTCTTTCCGCTTCGGCCCTCCAGTACGGCCTCAACTTCTTTCGGAATGCGCGTGAAGTCTGTCATGCGACCACCTCCTCGCGCGAATCCGATTCATTCGAAGCGTTCGACCCTGCAGCACGCTTGATCGCTGCCTGGATGCGGTAGTACGTCATGCAGCGGCACAGTGTGTCGTTCATCCCCTCCCGAATCTCTTGGTCCGTCGGATTGGGATTCTTATCGAGCAGCACCTTGGCGGTCATGATCTGCCCGTTCTGGCAGAAACCGCATTGGGGAACCTGCTCTTCAATCCAGGCCTGCTGGATCGGATGCAGTTCACCGCCCTCGGACAGTCCTTCGATCGTAGTGATTTCTCTCCCACTGAAGCGAGAAGTCGGCGTAATGCACGAACGAACCGCCTCTCCACCGACGATCACGGTGCACGCCCCGCATTGTCCGAGGCCGCAACCGAACCTCGGGCCCTCGAAGCCCAGAGCATTGCGCAAAACATACAGTAGAGGGGTCGACGTCTCGACATCCACGGTGTGTGTCTCGCCGTTTACATTCAAGGTAATGATGCTCATCTTGTCTCCTCGCAGATGGGATAGACGGGCAGAACCGGTAATAGGAACGCCGATGGCCGCCGTGAGTACACGATGATAACGACAAAACGTGCGGGACGCATCAAATACGCTCGATATGAAAGGCGATTTTAGGGATTGACCCAAATAGGTGGTCGGCATTCGGGTCGCGATCCTGCCCTCGATCATCGGTCCCCTGCTCGGCGGATAGGGAGCTCTTTCCGTGAGGCCGGTCTCGCCTTTTTCCGCTTTTTAGCTTAATTCTATGAATGATAGGAATTAGAATCCTTCTAGACCTGTAGTTCGACTCATTCGGAGTCGCAGCGGGCTGGCCGCCCGCCCGTTTTTAGGCTACCAGCAAGAGATTTCACAAAAGTGCTCTGGTCATCCCAGAGAAACTGTCTTCTTGGGGAAACCATTATGACTTCCGCAGAACTCATAGGTGAGTTGGCAAAGGCTCAGCATCTGTTCGAATGGAAACTTGTGCCTGATACCGGTTACGCAGCGGAACAAAGATCCGAACCGCGCTTGCTGATCCGAGGAGCCAGCGATGATGTGACGGATGGCTTGGTGTTCGAAGCGATGGGAGCGGTTTGCTACGTACAGACAGCCAAGCCGTATGGTGATGCTATGTGCATGGAGGCGGCCAATGCGCTTGGGCTGTCCCAGACCGATGCCACAGACTTGCTTGCCGCCTCCAACGATTCTACGTGGCGAACGGTGGACCGACGGCGAGAGCCGGACCCACGCATGCAGTCGCTCAGAAAGAGTCTGGCAACAGCGGTTCATCTGGAAGCGCAACTTTAGCGCTCGGCCTAACCACTCCGACTTCTGCTTTCCTTATCCGTCAGAAAGCTGGACCTCTCAGTCATCTTTTTCGGATTCTTAGGACAGCCCGAATCCTGCCAGTGTCGCGACACCCAGAAGAATCATCGCGACGCCGGCGACACGCCCTCCGACCCGGCCGAATGGCATGGTCCAGCAGAACAAACAGGGCGATAGCCGCGATCCAGAGCAGGTTCATAACACCGCCCAGGAACAGGAGACCCATCAGGACCCAGCAGCAGCCCAGACAATAAGCGCCGTGCTCCATACCCATGCGAAGCGCTCCCCCCCAGCCGGGATGCCAGTGCTGTGAGAAAAAATGCGCCGGAGCCCGGCAATGCTCAAGACAACTGTCCTTCATCGGTGTCAACTGATACGCGCTGGCACTGATCAGAAGTCCAGCACCCAGGTATGGGCTAGCAGACACCATCATCGGCGAGAGCAGTGCAGTCTGGTCTAGAATCCATTGGGCGACGGAGGCACCTGCGCTGAACAGGCACCAGATGAATATGTAACCGGCAGTGAAAACAGACGTTGGGGCAAAGGAACTGTTCTGGGCAGCCGCCTTCCGCGCAACGGACGCATAGACAAGGGTCATCGGAACGGCCGAGGGCACCATCATGCCGACCATCATGACGGCCCACATCAGAACCATGAGGAGGAAATCCGCCCCTGTCCACGGGCGGATCTCCATCACCTCGTCCATCCCGGGCATCGGCATGTCGTTCACAGTGGGGGCCAGAAGAAACAAGTACATCCAGGCGAGGAACGTCACCCCGGCGAGACCTGTGAGAATGGCCCACCGGTCGCGGCGAGGAAAGTTCTGGCGGGAGGAATGACAGGTGTCATCGACTACCGGATGACGCCGTCCTGATTCATATGGAGAACGTTGAACTGGCCGTAACTATCGGTCAGGTCCAGTTCGATACCGGTTCGAACCTTTCCCGTTTCCCATTTCTGCGTAGGTATATTCGAAACCGTTGGGCAGATGGATCCGCGATCGCAACTCGGATCCGTCGATCGGATTGATGATCGGCGTGCCAACCGACTCGACAATGCCTTCAATCTTCAGGTTGGCCCGCCGGGCCTCAACGTCGATGGAAACCTCGATTGGCGCGATGATGGGATCCAGAACCTCAGACATCGTACTGTTATAGACAAAGAAGTGAGTGGATCCGGGCGCGGTGGATTCGCCGTGGATGATCTTGCGGACGGCTTCCCTCTGGTCGTCAGTGGCCCTTTCATCAAGGATCGCCTGCTGCTTCCCGTTCCCTTCGGCGATTTCACCGGGCCAGTACACGGCCATGGCCCAGCGCACTCCGTCCAGATTCGTATCGCTAAAATGGCCTTCGTCTATTATTCCACACACTATGGCTTCACAGTTGCCGTGAGTGGTCGGAGAACCGAACTGGCACGGGCATCCCCAATCGCAGTTACAGTTCCCGTATTCACTACCTCGAATCATCCACTGGTCCGACATCAAACACTCCTTTCACGCTCTTGAGCTGAACGCTCAAGGCCCGACGATTGTACAGCTATTTATGTATTTGCGCACTCGTAGAGAAGGCTTGCCGGGGCCATTGACGGGGCCGAATCCCACATCTATACGGGGCCGAATCCCACATCTATGCTGTTGGTGAAGGATACGGCGGACCCGACCCAATCGGCCCTACCCAACTACCCGACAGATTCCCGACAGGAGTAAGATTCCATGAGTGAAAAAACGATTCTTCAGTCTGTGATTGCCGACGTCGGGGGCGCATTCTCCTCAGGGACTCGGCTACATCGGCGATCGCCTGGGCCTGTTCAAGGTTGTTGTAGAGAAGAGTCCGGCCTCCAGCGAGACG
>CBDCLE010000007.1:0-103240 GCA_965218585.1 Terriglobia bacterium | reverse complement strand
AACCGTTATCGATTTTGATATGGCGTTACGTCCGGAGGAGGCATAGCGCCAGGGGAGCGGCCCACCTTCAAAGGACAATCAACCGATGATCACGATTCGCAAAAGTGAAGACCGGGGCCAGGCCGACCAGGGCTGGCTGAAAGCCAAGTTTACGTTTTCCTTTGCCGGCTACTACGATCCCGAGCATATCGTGGTTTTCCATACCCTCCGGGTGATGAACGAAGATCGCATCAGCCCGGGGATGGGTTTTGGGCCCCATGCTCATCGCGATATGGAGATCATCAGCTATATCCTCGAGGGAAGCCTCTCGCATCGGGACAACATGGGGGAAGAACATACGATCGGGCCCAACGAAATTCAGGCAATGTCGGCGGGCAACGGCATCGTGCACAGTGAGTACAACGAATCCCCGAGTGAACCGATCCGCATGATGCAGATCTGGATCGAGCCGAAATCGGAAGGCCTGACTCCGTCTTATCAGCAGATCGCATTCCCACCCGAAGAGAAGAAAGGCCGGTTGCGTTTGCTGGCCGGACCGGATGTCGGAGCCAACGAGGGCGTGTTCATCAATCAGGACGTCCGATTGTTCGTTACCGAACTTGGCGAGGGAGAGTCGGTAGAACATAGTCTCGCGCCCAGAACGTCACGCCTGGGTGCAGGTTGTGAAAGTGAGCGAGGCTTCCCTCAACGGTCTGTCCACTCCAGGACAGGGTGACGGAGCGGCCGATCAGTGACGAAGCCTCGGCTTTCTATCGAGGGAAGCGGAGAAGGTGGTGAAATCCTGGTTTTCGACTTACCCTGAGGCCGTTCGATGTCTCAAGTCATCGTTATGGTAGCGTTCCACTCCCTCAGTGGCGCAACCGAGAAACTGGCCACGTCTGTCGCAGTGGGAGCCGTGCAGAGTCGCGCAGCAATACGGATGCGGCGGATGCCCGACCCGGATACGGCAGCGGTAATTCAGAAGTTTCCTGAGTTCGAATCCGAATTGGAACGCATGAACGCCCATTATGTGCGCCCCACCGAGGATCATGTTCTTGAGGCGGATGTGCTCGTTTTCGGTGTGCCGGCGGAGTTCACGGCGTCTTCTCTGGAATGGAGCGGGTACTTGAAGCTCCTCGGCAAGATGGGAGCCGAGGGGAAGCTTGAAGGCAAAGTAGGCGTGGCCCTGGGGAGCGAACCGGGACTTACAGTGTTTGCCAAAGCCATCGCACCTCTGGGACTCAAGGCGGGTGGCCGAAACTCGTCTCCTGTTGAAGCCATTCCTCCCGACGGAATCGAGACTGCAATCGAGCTGGGCCACCATATCGTAGAAGTCGCCCGATCGGAGAAGGGGACGAACACTTAAGAGTTACCGTCGACCTTTCCAGCGTCGCTTTCCTCCGTCTCAATCTATCAAGCCTCAATTCGGGAGAACAGGTAGGCGCCAAGGGAGAGGAACAGCATGCTGAGGATCGAGAGAACCGCAAGGTCGATGCCGATTCCCCAATGCTCGATGCCGACCAGAGAAGCCCGGAGTCCGTCCACGCCGTAAGCCACCGGATCGATACTTGCCACCAGAACCAGCGCGTCCGGCACGCTCGCGAGTGGGAACAGGGCGCCGGAGAGGAAGAACATCGGCATCACGAGCAGGTTCATCACGACGGAAACGCCTGGAAATCTGGCAGCACGGCTGCTATGGCGGTTCCTAGAGCCGTGAAGATGATTGCGATCAGCGCCATGAACACGATGGCCAGGGGCAGCGTTGCCACCTGTGTGGGCCGAAATCCGGCAAGCATGCACAAGAACACGACGATGAAACCCTGGAAAATGGCCACCGTGGCTCCTCCCAGCGTCCTTCCCAACATAATCTGGAACCGCGGCACAGGCGCGACCAGCGTCTCCTTCAGAAAACCGAACTGCTTGTCCCAAATGAGTTCGATACCCGAAAAGATCGCCGTGAACAAGACACTCATCGCGATCACGCCTGGAGCGAGGAACTGAAGGTAATCGCCCTGACCCGCCTGTTCGAAAATCGGACCGAATCCGAAGCCTAGCGCCACCAGGAACAGTAACGGCTGCCCGAGCGATGCGATGATGCGTGGACGGGAGCGGACGTAACGCTTCAACTGGCGGAGCCACAGGATGTAGATTACGCTCAACGCCTCCCCCTCCACAGCCGCGACATGTTGCGCATCTGGTCCATCGGATTGGCCTCTTCTTCCCGGATCGAGTGGCCAGTTAGTTTCAGAAAGGCCTGTTCCAGCGTATCCGTTCCGGTTTCCTGCCTTAGTTTTTCGGAGCTTCCCTGGGCGATGATGCGTCCGTGGTCGATGATTGCGATGCGGTGAGCGACGCGTTCGGCCTCTTCCATGTAGTGCGTCGTCAGAAACACCGTGACGCGTTCGTCTTCGTTCAGTCTCTTGACGTGCGTCCAAAGCTGGTTGCGGGTCTGTGGATCGAGTCCCAGCGTGGGTTCGTCCAGAAACAGGATCCGCGGTGTATGCAGCAGCCCCCGGGCGATCTCCAGCCTCCGCCGCATCCCGCCCGAGAACTGTTTGACGGGATCGTCCTTCCGGTCCCAGAGTTCGAAGAGTTTGAGAAGTCGTTGGGTGCGTTCGTTCCGCAGTTCGCGTGGGACTTTGTAGAGAACGGCATGGAACTCCATGTTTTCCCATGCGGTCAACTCGTCGTCGAGGCTGGGATCCTGAAAGACGATGCCGAAGCGCTTCCGAATTTCGCTCTGGTGGGTGGTCGGATCCAGGCCGTCGATTTCCACCGTGCCGCTCGTCGGTGCGAGCAGGGTGGTCAGCATCTTGATCGTGGTCGTCTTTCCGGCGCCGTTCGGCCCCAGAAAAGCGAAGATCTCCCCTTCCGGAACTTCAAACGAGACGTGATCGACGGCTGTATGTTCGCCGAAGGTCTTTACGAGGTCTTGAGCGCGGATCATCAGGTCTCTTCAGTTCAGACACAAAAATACCTGCCAGAAATCGGTGCCTCTCGGTCCGGCAGGTTGGAAGAGGCGGACGGACACTGAACCGTAAGTGTCCGTCCGACGTGATTGCTGCTGGTCCGCTATGCGTCGATGCGCATCCTCTCCAGCATTTCCCACGCGTGGGAGCGCGTGAAAATGTCCACAGCGGCCAGCTTGCCAAGCCACCGAGGTTCGATTTCTTCGGTGATCTTGTCCGCGATCTGATTGAGGTACTTGTCGAAGACGGCCCAGGCGTTTTCAAATCCGATGTCCATGCCGATCGTCATGAAATCGCCGACGTCCATGGGATTTGTCTTCATCGCCTCTCGTTTCGCGTCATCCACGCTGCCACGGAAACGTTCGCCGAGGTACTTCAACGCAGTTGTTTCCATGTCCTTGAAGTATTCCTGCTGGATCTTCACGTCTTCCCGGTTTCCCAGACGTGTCAGATGTCCGCTGACCAGGGTGTCGAAATCGAAAGAAAGCACTTCGTCATGACCACGGAGGAAGCCTTTCAGGTCGCTGGCCATGGCCAGACTGCTGAACGGAACCCAGCCCGGGAAGATCACGTCGATCACCATGAGGATCTTCTGATCGGGAGCGTGGATGAAGATGTTGCCGTTGCAGTGGATGTCCCCTCTGTAGTGGAGATCGAGCGTCTGCTTGCCGACCTTCAAAGTCATCTTGTCCTGGAAGGTCTCGGTCGGGACCGGACGTCCCGGATCGTTGGCCTCGGCCACGAGCTTCGCGCAGTAATCCTGGGCGACGATCTTGACGTCGGGGAAAGCCTCTTTGAAAACACCTGCAGCACCCACATGGTCGTGATGATGGTGGCTGTAGATCAGGTGGCTGACGGGGGCATCGGAAATCGACTGGACGCCCTTGACGAGGTTTCCGCCCCTGTAGAAATCGGGGCTGATCGTCGGCGGGGCGTCGACGACAACAGTGCCTTCATCGGTCGGAATGACCAGGACGTGATACCAGCCCTCGGTCAGCAGGTAGATGCCGTCCCGAATCTCACGCGTGAAGAAGCCCTGGCTCCCTAGAGCCTCCTGCATGGCTGGGCTGTGCTCATCGTAGATTTTCTCCAGTGGTACCGGGGCTAGCTCTTTGTCTGACATGATTCTCTTCCTCCTCGGAAAAACTCTTGCTGTGTTATGAAGTCATCCGGCCGCGGTCGCAGGCACTGGGACGGGCGCACAAGACCCCCCGAACCTGCTGTTCGAGCACAAGGTCTCGATCCGGAGCCGGTTCCGGCGTCGGGCGACGCCCGTGTTCTCCGCTAAGCCTGTAGCAGCGGACTTTAGACCAAATGGAGGTCGCCTGTAAACTCAAATAACGCAGATTTTGCCGGAACTTTGTAATTGGTGACGAGGGACACAGGCATTGGCCGCTTCCGTCGGGAGTGGATCAAAACCTGCACTTGGCAGAAAAACAACAGGCCATTCCTTGCCCGCTATCGCAGGTTTATGAAGAGAGGTCTCGCAATCGATTTACGTGTGTCATAAAGTATTCCTAATTATGTTCTAATATGGGGCACTGTTGTGCCTCACCTGATAGGTTCAGCCAACAAAGAAAAGAGACACCAGCACGGAGGATGAAGACGATGAAACTCAGCAAAGGCCTGTCTTGGATCGGTCTCGTTCTTTTGCTTCTGACCGTCATTCCATCGACAGTCATGGCACAACGGGGAGGTCCCCAACTGGAAGTTGTTCTGCCTCCGATGGAGTTTGAGACTTCGGAGGAACACTATGCGTATTTGTTGGAGCAGGCCAACGGCGGCACCGAGCACACGATGGAGACCGTCCCGCAATGGAGCGGTTTATGGCAGCCGGCGGGCACCACGAGAAATCAGATATTTCTGGACCAGGGGGAAATCCGCGAAGGCGTACTGACCCCTGCCTATGAGCAGCAGTTCAGGGAAACCCGGGAGATCGTGGCCGAGCGAGGTACGACATACGATCGTATAACCCAGTGCGAAGCGCCTGGCTATCCGCGCTACCTGGGGCAGGCCTATACTCACGAGTTCATCAACCTCCCGGATCAGACCTGGCAGATCAATGACGTTGGCAACGGGATCCGCCGGATTTATATCGGTGCCGAGCACAGTAACGTCTACGGGACCCACTCCTGGTATGGCGACATCATAGGATTCTGGGACGGAGACCGGCTCATCACGAATACCGTCGATCTGCTTCCAGCCGGGTACACCCGAAACCAGCCGCTGACCAGCAACCAGTTCGAATCTGTGGAAATCTGGGAGCTGAAGAACAACCCGGATGGCACCCTCAGACTCGAAGTTCAGGCGACGTTCTACGACTCGTTCGCCCTTCAAAAACCGATCCATGCCGTCTTCGCCTTTCGGCAGGGAACAGCTATTGAAGAGGCGGGTCACCGTGTCTTGCATTGGGAATGCATCGGCGCTACTAACGCCCGTCAGGACGCCGACGGTTCAACCGGCTTCTTTCTGCCCGGAGAGGAAGGCTACGTGGACGTACGTGGATCGGGCCTGTTCCCGGATCTTCCCGGCCAGTCGCGCGATCCGATTTACAACACGGAATTACCGACGAACTGAAACGTCCGGATAGAAAAAGAGTAGTCTCAACGCAATTTGTCTATATGGAGATAATGATGAAGAAGTTGATCTTAACGGTGCTGGCCATTGGCCTCCTGTTCGCGACAACAGTCGAGGCCCACCATTCCTTTTCGCAGTTCGATCGCGGCAATCAGGTCCTTGTTTCCGGTGAAGTCGTTCGCTGGGCATTCAACAACCCCCATGCGTGGCTTTATGTGAACGTCGAGGGCGAAGCTGGAGAGAGCACACTCTGGGGCTTTGAAGCGTCCGGCCCGGTTGCTCTGTTGGGCAGGGGCATCACCGGATCGACCTTTGAGCCTGGCGACGTCTTGACGTTCATGTACTGTCCCTTGCGGGACGGTCGACCCGCCGGGGCTATGGGTTGGGTTCAATTGAACGACGGCTCGATTCTCAACCCCAGTGACGCCGGCTGCCAGGGAGACGATCGAACGATCGAACGTTGGAAGGGCTGGATGGAACAGGGATTTACCACCAGTGTCGAAGCAGAGGCCGCTGGCCAGTAGGAAGACACGCCTCGGGACGCGGAGAGGCCCGGGTCTGTCGGCCAAGGGCCTCTCGAAACCTGAACTTTAGCCAGGCTTCGAGCATGGGTCTTCGGCCTCGGTCGGACCGCCAGTAATTTGAATTAACGCAGATTTTGCCGGGAACTGTCTCCCGAACCTCCATCAATCTATTCCGGTTGACTTTAGCAGTTAACAGCTTGGGCCCGAGCTCTTGACGTCCTCCCCAAGCGTGCGCTAGGATTGCGGGGCTCAGCCTTAACCAGCCAGCCTCAGCACTCGTTCATATTTGTTAAGAAGGAGTTCGGAATGCCTGTTAAGAAAATCGTCGACACGATACTCCCAACGACCATGGTGGGATCGTATCCAAGGCCGGCGTGGTACAGATATGAGCTTCTTGGCCGTGACGTTCGAGTCGCGTTTAAAGAGGTGGGACACGAAGAGGCTTATCACGATGCCACGCAGGCGGTCATTCACGATCAGGAGGAGGCTGGCCTCGACATCATCACTGACGGCCAAATGTCCTACGACGATTACGTCGGCGTGATCGGCTCGTTCTGCTGGTACATGTACGAGCGGATTCCCGGATTTCAGGCCGCGAAGGAAGCACATCCCTCGGAGATCGGAGCCGCAGAGCGGACAAAGGAGATCGAACTCCTTGCCGATTGGGGCGGTGTGGTCAACGATGGTCCCGTCTCGCGGGGACCGATCCGTTTGACTGATCTCTACAAGATTGGCAGGAAGTATGCGACGAAGCCGATGAAGGTTTCCGTCGGCGCCGGGCCGGTCAACCTCGCCTGGCACGTCTACTTTGAGCATTACAAGGATGCCCGCGAGCTCAGCTTTGCCCTCGCTCCGATCTTCAACGCCGAGATGAAGGAACTGGTCGAGGCAGGAGCCAATTACCTTCAGTTGGAAGATCTTGGCGCCTGGCTCCCCGTCTTTACCAATGACGAGAAGGATTATGACTGGATCGGGGAGGTCGTCGCGCAGTGCATCGACGGCGTCGATGCGAAGATCGGCTGGCATTTCTGCTTTGGAAACGCGTGGGGCAATTCCGTTGTTCCCAGTGACTACGCCACCGTTCTGCCTCACTTCTACGATGTTCCCATCGACCAATTCGTCCTCGACTTCGCGAATCGCGACATGTCCGATATCGACTGTCTCAGCTCGCTACCCAGGGACAAGGAAGTGCAGATTGGTGTCATCGATATCCGCACGATGATGGTCGAAACACCCGAGCAGGTGGCCGACCGCATTCGGAGGGTTATCGATGTGGTTTCCCCGGAGCGTGTGACCCTGAGCACCGATTGCGGGATGAAGCCACTTCCCCGGATGGTCGCCAGGATGAAACTCAAGGCACTTGCGCAGGGTGCAGCGATTGTCCGTAAGGAATTGAACGGTCGCTCGTAATTTTTTCAACCGGGTGGCCGTCCGAGGGTCACCCATAATCATCAGAACGGAGAAGACAGAAATGGCAGATAAGAAGATTATTGCAGTTATGGGCGCGACAGGCGCGCAGGGCGGTGGAATGGCTCGTGCGATATTGGCTGACGGCACGTTCGCGGTCCGGGCCATCACGCGCGATGCCAACAGTGACGCCGCAAAAGCCCTGGCCTCCGCTGGTGCCGAAGTCGTTTCGGCGGACCTCGACGACGAAGCGAGTATCACGAGTGCCTTTCAGGGTGCTTACGGTGCGTTCTGTGTGACGTTCTTCTGGGCACATTTTTCAACACAGAAGGAAAACGACAACGTCCAGACTCTGGCCAATGCGGCGAAGGCCGCGGGCGTCGAGCACGTGGTCTGGTCCACTCTGGAAGACATGAGGCAGTGGGTTCCGATCACCGACGACCGGATGCCGACCCTGCAGGAAAAATACACCTGCCCCCATTACGATGCCAAGGGTGAGATGGATCATGTTTTCACCGACGCCGGAGTCCCCACGACCTTCATGCGGACGTCCTTCTACTGGGACAACATGTATGGCTTTGGCATGGGACCGGCGAAGGGTGAGGATGGCCAGTATGCGATCACGTTTCCGATGGGTGACAAGAAGATCCCGGGAATCGCAGCCGAAGACATTGGGGCCTGCGCACTCGGAGTTTTCAAGGACAGCTCCTATATAGGAAAGACCATCGGCATCGCGGGCGAGAACCTGACCGGCGGCGAGATGGCCGAGAAGCTTTCGAGCGGAATGGGTATTGACGTGAAATACAATGCGGTTCCACCCGATATGTATCGCAGTTTCGGTTTCCCGGGCGCTGAGGATATCGGTAACATGTTCCAGGTCTGGGCGGACTTCAACGATGAGTACATGGGGAATCGCAGCGTCGACACCAGTCGGGCTCTGAATCCCGGCCTGCTGTCGTTCGACCAGTGGCTTGCGAAATATAAGGACAAGTTGTCCTCTTAGTTTCTGGCTTGGTTGAAGATCGATATGTGATCAGGGACGGACACTGCGGAATCGATTTCTGATTCTCAAGGGTTCGTCCCTTTAATGGGTTCCCCTGACTTCACTCTTGGAGGTTTCGGAATGGCAATCACTCGAGGGACCATGACCGACGAGCAACGCAAGTCTGTCGCTATGGAGTACTTGAAGGCGTTTGACAAGGCAGGTGTGACCTCGTCCGGCGGCAGCATGCTGGATCTGTTTGCCGAAGACGGACAGGTTTACTTTCCCAAGTGGGGGCTTGCCACCGGCAAGGAGGAGATCGGACAGCTCTTCTCCGACTTCGGAGCGTTGATCAAAGGAATCCGACACGACTACGCGACTTTTAATTTCCACATGACGGGCAGCGACACCTTTGTCGTCGAAGGCACCAGCGCGGGAGAGCACGTGGACGGACACTGGCGCGCGGGTGTCACGCATGCCGGCCGCTGGTGTGATGTCTTCGAAGTGCGGGATTTCCTTATTCAGCGCTGTTTTATCTATCTGGATCCAGACTACGCGGGACTCGACACCGATCGTTATGCTTGGCTTTCGGCCGGAGGACGCGACCCATCGAAACCGATGGGTTAGTGAACACGAAGGGGTATATATGGAACTCGGACTCAAAGGACGAAATGCGGTAATAACAGGTGGAAGCAAGGGCATTGGGAAGAACATCGCCCGAACTCTGGCTGCTGAGGGTGTCAACGTCGTGTTGCTGGCCAGAGGTAAAGAGTTGCTGGACGAGGCGGCGGCGGAAATCGCGAAAGAGTTCGGCGTCCAGACGCTGGCGATTGCGGCCGACATCAAAGAGATGGAATCGGTCAAGGCGGCCGCGGGGGCGGCGACCGAACAGTTTTCCACTATCCATATTCTGGTCAACAACGCGGGTACGGGTATCCGTCGGATGGACCGGCAGATCGAGTGGCCAGACTCGGACTGGATGGACGATATCAACCTCAAGATGATGGGGATGCTCCGCGTTATTCAGGCGTTCCTGCCTAACATGGCCAAGGACGGAAGCGGGAGGTCATCAATATCAGCGGGGTCGCGGCAACAAGCGTTATGATTCCCGCCCTGACGCATGGATTGAACAACTCGGCAATGAATCACGGGACCGGCTATCTGGCACAAGACCTTGCTCAGGACAACATCACCGTTAACGCGATCGTCCCGGGGCCTGGTGGCGACCGAGTGGCGCGAGGCTGGGCCGAAAACATGGGCAAGCAGATGGGCAAGACCAAACAGGAGTTTCTCGATGCGGCTTGCCAGAAGATGGGCATCCTGGCCGGGCGATGGGCAAGCATGGAGGAGGTTTCTGGCTTGGTGCGTTCGTTGCCTCCGACCGCGGTTCTTACATCAATGGCGCGAAGATCGCCGTCGATGGCGGCTACAGCGTCAACGCTCGCTGAAGAGAATCGGCACAACTGTTCAGATGTGTCGAAGGCCCCGCCGCCTTTAAGCGGTCGGGGCCTTTTTTATTGTGAACCGGGGAGGGTGAAAATCGTTCGTATCTGGTGGCTGATGAGCCATATACTGCTCCCCTCAGGTTGCATTCTTCTGTAGGTGCGCTCTATGAGCGCACATCTTTCAAGGAGGCTGGACATGCGAAAAAACATCTGGATCGGTTGTCTGATCGTGACCGCAATGTGTGGACAGGCGATGGGTCAATCTGCGCCGGACGTGATCCGTTCGGCAGCGGAAGCATTGGGGGGCCAGAAACGGTTACAGTCCATCCGGACTCTGAGATCGAGGGTTATGGTCAGGTTGCAGCCCAGAACGGCGGCGCCAATGCCTCGGCTTCGGTCGATGCGCCTCAGGTCTGGAACAACATTCAGGCCTATGAAAAGACGATCGACCTGGAAAACGAAAGGGTCCGTGTCCGCCAGCGCAGCCAGGCCTTTACTTCGACGGCGACGCTCAGCCGGAGTCTGGGGGATATCGTAACGACTAACGTTCTTGATGGCGACATTGCATACACGGTCAACCCAGAAGGCGAGGCCAGACGCGGAGGTAATGCGGCGAACCTGCGGATCGAGATGCTCACGCATCCTGTTGCCCTTGTTCACGCCGCGCTCGACCCTGCAGCCCGCGTCGACAACCTCCGCAATCAGGGAGATCAACAGCTTGTCGATATCACGACCGGGGAAGGCGAAGAATTTACTCTCTCCGTTGACAGGGAGACGGGCCTGCCCACGTCGGTGAGATGGATGGTCCACGACCCCATGCTGGCTGATGTGGCCTATCAGACGGCCTTTTCCGGATACGTGCCGATCGACGGCGTCCGGATGCCGATGGGATTCAATACGACGATTGACTTCAGGAACGTCGTCCAGAGCAAGCTCTACGTGAACCGGAACACGGTGGATGGATCGATCGACGATCTGGCCGCTCCAGCTTCGGTCCGGGCCGCCTCCCCGCCACCTCCCTTTGTTCCCAGGGTCGAAGCTCAAGCCGTGGACGACGGAATCTGGTTACTCCGAGGTAACCGGGGGCATAACGGGGTCGTGTTTGAATTCGAGGATCATCTGACCTTGTTCGAGGTGCCTGTGAACGAGGCGTGGACGCTTGCCCTGATTGAAACCGCCCGGTCCCTGGTTCCGGATAAACCTTTGACCGAAGCTATCGTGTCCCACCACCACTTCGACCACTCCGGTGGCCTCCGGGCCGCGGTTGCCGAAGGCTTGACGATCATCGCCCATCGGGGCACCGAAGACATGTTTGCCGAGATCGCCGCGCGGCCATCCACTGTCGATCCCGATCACCTCGGCCGGAATCCGGCGCCGTTCAAGTTCGTGGGGATCGACGATCATCTCAGGCTGGAAGACGATTCCATGGCGATCGATCTCTACCACATCATCGGGAACCACCACATGGTCGAAGCACTCATGGGCTACGTGCCGAGTGCGCGGATTGTGGTACAGGCCGACCTTTTCGATCTTTCCTGGCAGGGCTATTGGTGGCGGGAAGTCTACGAAGACAATGTTCGAATGCGCAATCTGACGGTGGAACGCGACGTTCCGATTCACGGTCCGATCACACCATTTCCCGAAGTGCTCCTGAGTCTCGATGAGAAGCAGGAGCGGGCCCAGCAGTTGTGCCAGGGCCTTGAAGGACAGTTTCTTTCCGGCTGTCCTTTTGTGAATTGATTCAGTCCAGGGAGGCTGTAATGCGAAAGAGTATGTGGACGTTATTACTTGTCGGCGCCATGTGCGTGCAGGTCTTCGGCCAATCGCCCGCGGCCGCGGTCATCAGAAATGCCGCCGAAGCGCTCGGCGGCCAGGAACGGATACAGTCCATCCGGACCCTGAAGATCGAGGGCTTTGGTCAGATTGCCCAGCAGACAGGGGGCGGTAACGCTTCCGCCCTCGTCAGTGCTCCTCAGAGGTGGACAAACATCCTGGACTACGAAAGGACCATCGATCTTGAGAACATGCGAGTCCGCACGCGTCAGCGCAACCAGAACTGGGCGTCGTTTGCTTTGCGCAGCAGCGTGCTTGGCACAAACGTGAATACAGCTGTTCTCGACGGAGATGTCGCCTATAACGTGGCCGCCAACGGTAACGCCCGCCTGGCAAACGAGAATACGGCCGCCCTGCTTCGGAGGGAACTCTACACGCATCCCGTAGCACTGGTCCGTGTCGCGCTCGACGGGTCGACCGAGGTGGACAACCTGCGGACGCAGGGCAATCTGCAACTCGTCGATGTCACTCCCTCCGGCGGCACCCGGTATATCCTCGCAATCGACAGGGAGACGGACCTGCCCGTATGGGTCAGTTGGACGGCCAATCACGAGACGCTTCGCGACCTCACCTATCAGACTTCCTTTACCGGCTGGGTTCGAATTGAAGGCGTCAGGATGCCCACAGGATTTAACACGGTCATCGACTTCAGGAACCTGATCGAGCGTTCGATAGCCGTGGGCCGGAATTCGGTGGATGTGGCGATCGATGATCTGGCCGCACCCCAGGCGGTAAGGTCGGCCACACCTGCAGGCCCGTTCGTTCCAATGGTTCAAGCCGATGCGATCGCCGATGGCGTGTGGTTGCTGCACGGCAACCGGGGACACAACTCGACTGTCTTTGAGTTCGAAGACCATCTGACGATGTTCGAGGTGCCGCTGAACGAAGCGTGGACGCGAGCCCTGATCGCCACGGCGCGGTCTTTGGTGCCTGACAAACCGCTTACCGAAGCTATAGTGTCGCATCACCACTTCGATCACTCCGGTGGAGTTCGGGCCGCAGTCGGAGAAGGACTTACAATAATTGCCCACCGCGCCACCCGGGACATGTTCAGCGAGATCGTTCGACGGCCGTCCACCATCGAACCCGACTTTCTCAGCCGAAACCCGATGCCATTCAGGTTTGTCGGTGTGGACGACGAAATGGAACTCGCCGACAATTCGATGGAGGTGGATCTGTACCACATAGTCGGTGATGACCACATGTCGGAAGCTCTTTTCGCGCATGTTCCGGGCGAGGGCCTTTCCATTCAGGCAGACCTTTTTGACGTGTCCTGGGAGATTTATTGGTGGCGGGGTGTGTACCCCGATAACGTCTCCATGCGCAACCTGAGGGTCGAGCGGGACGTTCCGATTCATGGCGAAGTGCGGCCGTATGCCGAGGTCCTCGAGACCCTTGACAGGCAACGGGAAGCGACCGAGGAGTTGTGTACGGAAGAGTCCAGATTTTTTCTTCCGTCGTGTCCGGTGGTTCAGTAAAAGGGAGAAAAATCTATATGTCTGATGACTCTTTTGCGGGGAAGGTGGCTCTGGTGACTGGTGGAGGAACCGGAATGGGCCGTTCCGCAGCCCTGATGATGGCCGAACGCGGATGCCGGGTGGTCGTTTCGGGACGAACGGCTTCAACCCTGGAAGCGGTCAAAGCTGAAAATGCGAATGTCGAATGCGTTGTCGCGGACATGGCGAAGACCGATGACGTGAAGGCCCTGGCCGAAAGGGCGATCGAATGGGGGGGACGGCTCGACATTCTCGTCAACAATGCCGGCATGTTCGGCATGTCCCCTGTCGATTCGGTGGAGTCAGAGTTTCTGGATCAGATGTGGCGGACCAACATCACCGGACCGATGCTCTTGATTCGATACTGCCTGGCGGAACTGGCGAAGGCTGAAGGAACCGTCGTGAACGTCTCCAGCACGATGGCTCAGAAGGCGGGTGCGGGTGCGACGGCTTACTGCGCCAGCAAGGCCGCACTGGAACACGTCACACGATGTCTGGCTCTGGAGCTTGCCCCACAGAAGATACGGGTTAACTGTGTCGCGCCGGGTCCGGTCGATACGCCCATTCTCTCGAAGTCTGGATTCTCGCCGGAGATGGTCGAGGCGGCGAACAAGCAGCTAGCGGAAGCGGTCCCCTTGAGTCGCATTGGGCAGCCCGAAGACGTGGCCCGCTGGATCGTGAACCTGGCCGATCCGGGGGCCACCTGGATTGCAGGCGAGATCATTCGCGCTGACGGCGGCTATGGTGTTGTTTAGGTCATAGACCATTCCCGTCCCAGACAATCTTCCAAGAGCGCTCATCTGAACTGTAGGGGCGGTCTATGACCGCCCAGATCGATTTTATTTAGGCCGCATGCGAATAGACGCCTGCCCTGCAGTTTCTGATGGGTGTTCGGTGCCCCGAATTCGGGGATTGAGTAGTCTGTCCCCTTATCTGGCGGACAACATTCCACCACGACCAAAAACAAAAGGCCTGTACCAGGATGATCTCGGCGCAGGCCTTTTAGGGTTCGTTACAGCTCTGGCTGGCTTACTTGTGCCCGATTTCCGTTACCCACCGGGTATATCGCGGTAAGTCGTCGTCTTTCGGGTCATTCTTACCCCATTGGCTGCGACTTTCTTGATCCTTCTCATGGATCGACTCCAACCCACCATCCCAGTATTTGACCTCCATGGTGGACTTGGTGAAATCGATCTGGTCTCGGCCTTCGTTATTGACCCAGGGGTATAACTGGTAGGTTCGGCAGCCCGTCACGTGGAAGGGATCCGAATCCGCGATCTGCTTGGCGTGCTCCATGTTCTTGGCTCGAAGGATGATGATGCCTCCCCCGGCGAAGTCCGCATCGGAGTTGCAATCCGAGAATGGGCCCGCAGCGTACAGCAGACCTTCCCGCTCCAGTCGGTACAAGTGTTGGAGGTGAACCTCGACTTGCTGCATCACGCGCGTCGGTCCTTGGACCGGAATGCTGATATAGAAGTAGAGTTGCCGTGACAGCATGTGATGGTCGAGAGACCACTGCATGAGATCCTTGGCCGGTGATCCTGGGTTGGAGGTTGTGTCCGAATTCCTTGAGCCACTGGTCGAACGTCCTCAGGTTGGGGTTGAGTTCCTTCGTCAGTTCGTAGCTCCGGTTCCCCAGTATACTCCGTCTCGAAATCGGCCCAGACCTGGAACATGTTGCCAATGTCGTCTGAGCCGGGGAAGTAAAAGCCGCGGTACGTGTCCGGCGACACTGAGAAGTATTTCACGTTGAGGCCCATACCTGTGGCCAGTTTCCCGGCCATCTCCTCGCCGGTAAGGTTCTCTCCGACGAGCCCGACGGTCTCGCCGATGTACTTATCGGCCCGCCTTGAAGATGCCGTACGCACACCCACCGATGTCTTCAGCGGCGATGCCGGGGATCTGCTTGTCTCCCATCGGGAACGTCAGCTCATATTCGTCCCCTTTTCCCTGCGACGGGCCCATCTTGAACATGTACAGGCTGTCCCAGTAAAAGGACGTTCGCATCAACGTCACCGGAAGTCCTAAGTCGGTGAAGAAGTGATCGATCGAGCCCTTTGAATCGTAGTGGGGGACTTTGTATTTGCCCTGGAGGGTGGGGCATGCGATCGTCGCTGAGAGGTACCCATTCCCGTGTGTCTTCCAACGTCGACCAGATGACGTGCTTGACGTCGTTCGCTTTCGCGGCGCGGGCCAGGGTGCGGGCATGGCCCTGCTCCTTGACGACCGAGAAGTGTTCCCAGAAAAACGTGACGCAGTAGGCGCCATAGGCGCCTTTGAACGCCTCTGTTACAGATTCTTCGTCATCGAGATCAGCGGCCACAACCTCCGCGCCCAGATCGGCGAGGGCCTTGGCCTTGTCGCTGTTGGGATTACGCGTGAGGGCCCGCACGGCGAACTCGCTGTCCTTATCGTTTAAGATAGCCCGGCACAATCCGCCGCCCTGTGCACCGGTCGCACCCGCGACCGCGATGATTTTTCTTATCTGCCATTTCTAGCCTCCAATTTCATAGCCGCTAACGCCAGTCTATCTGCCGGCATCTTTGGTCAGTTACGTCTACCTGCCCCCAATTTCTCGCGAACACGATATATCCCAAAACGTGTTCTGGCCTGTCCGCAAGAAGCAGGGAAGGGGTTCCTACAACAGTCGGTTCGGATTTACGTGGGCTCGCTCTACATCGGGCAAATTTTGCACCACCTATGTTCCCGCATGTCGAACGCTGTCCGCTATGTATCAACTCCGAAACGTGTGTGGATATACCATGGCCTTTCACTGCACGTCAAGGTGGTCAGGCTGCATGCGCAAATATTGCGCGCTGAACGTGCGCCCGGGATCAGTTCGCTGCTCCATTTGGTCTGGCGCAGATGCTTCGGCGCGCTCGTAGAGTTTGCTCAGCAGGTGGAACAGCAAGGCGCCGCCGGCCTGCGAGAACGGCAGATAGCCGAGTTCATCGAGAATGACCAAATCGACTTGCAGGAGCCGGTTGGCGATCTGCCCAGTCTTACCCTTGGCTTTCTCCTGTTCCAGCGTGTTGACGAGTTCGATAGTGGAGAAGAACCGGACTCTGAGGCGATGGTGAGTGATGGCCTGCACGCCGATGGCCGTGGCGAGATGGGTCTTGCCGGTGCCCGGTCCGCCGATCATCACGATGTTGTGAGCGTCGGCGACGAAGTCACATCGATACAGTGAGCTGAGCAGTGCCTCATCAACGGGGCTTTCATTGAAGTCGAAGTTGGAGAGGTCGCGATAGGCTGGGAAGCGGGCGGTCCTCATCTGGTAGTTGATGGAGCGGACCTCGCGCTCGGCGACCTCGGCCTCGGTTAAGGTGTGGAGCATGGGCTCTATGTTTGAGAAAAGCCGGAGCGCCTTGCCGCGCGAGTTCATCGACCGCTTGCGCCATGCCATGGAGTTTGAGCGACCTCAGCGCGCTGACCAGAGATTCAGATGACATGGCCATCTCCTCTCAAGCGGTCGTAGCGATGAACATCGGCCTTCGGTTCATTGAGCAGTGTCAACGCATCGGGTATATCGATGAGGCTGGGCGGCGAGGCTTCCAGTAACCGGCTCAAGATATTGAGCACATGTTGCTTGGAGGCGGCCCCGGCTGCGAGTGCGATCTCGGCGGCACGCAGCACCGCCGGCTCATCGTGGTGCAGCACCAGCGCCCAGGATCTCCCACCATCTCCCGGTCCCCGCCAGGTCGCTTGAGCCGCGCCGCCTGGAGGCGCTTGAAAGGTTGGGGAAGCTCGGCGAAGGGAGCGCCGTTCCTCAACGCGCCCGGTTTTCGTTGGAGGACGCTCAGGTAGTGGCGCCAGTCGTAGACGGTTCGCCCTGACCGGCAGTCGCGCCCGCGCGCGATCACCCGCGGATGCTCAGCGATGACCTGGCCTTCGGCGGCAATCACGATGCGTTCGGCGTAGACGCGGACACTGACCGGCCGGTTGGCAAACGCGGCCGGCACGCTGTAGCGATTACGCGCGAAGGCGATAAGGCAGGCCGGAGAAACACGCTTGGTGTGCTCGACAAAGCCATCGAACGGCGTCGGCATGCGCATCAGATGCGCGTGCTCATCGGCCCAGACCTCGGCGACTGTACGCTGGGGCTGCTCCGGGTGATGGATCTCGTCCCAGAGACCCCGGCATCGCCGCTCAAGCCACACGTTCACGTCACGGAAGCCAGCAAACTCAGGCGCGTCATGGAACAGACGGGGCCGCGCGTCCCGGACGTTCTTCTCGATCTGGCCTTTCTCCCATCCGGCGCCAGGCGTGCAGAACTCCGCTTCGAACAGGAAATGGCTCACCATCGCCTTGAACCGGGCGTTGACCACCTGGGGCAGCATGAACGCCCGGCTGTGGCAGAGTTTGAACTTGCGCCACCATCAGCTTCGTGCGTTCACCGCCGATGACCACCCAGTCCTCGCTCCAGTCGAACTGGAACGCTTCGCCGGGCGCAAACACCACGGTCATAGGACCCCGTGTAGCCAAGCTTCATCAACTCGCCGTGCAGCTGCTTGAGATTACGCCGCTCCTTGCGACCCCGGGCCGATTCCCGCTTCAGCCACGACGCCAGCAACTCGGCGTAGCCGTCCACTTTGCTCCGGCTCCTGCGCTTCGGATAGACCGCCTCCAGAGCGCCGTTCGCCAAGTGCTTCCGGATCGTATTACGCGACAGCTTCGTTCGCCTGCTGATCTCTCGAATCGATACGCCCTCTCGTACATGCCAGCGTCTGATCACACTCAATATCGCCACGTCTATCACTCCTTTGCCCTCCTGCTCTGTTAATCGGCAGGAATGGGTATACACGTGGGTCAAATTTCGATGCAAATACCCGCTTTAAGTGGATCAGTTTTGGGTGCAAATCAACACCTGATTGGCTCCCTGCAAGGCGAGATTCCTGTCCTCGATCTCTCCCAGCATGGAATTGAAGCCGTCGATGAGCGACCCGATTTCTCCATCCGCAGTATCAGTCGTGCGGAGAGAGTAATCCCGATCCAGAGTTACTTTCCGCATTGTCCGTTCGAGGTTTGCGATCGGGTCGGCTACGTGCGTCTGCACGCGGGAGGACAGCAGAACAGTGAGCGCACCTGATACCAGTGTCAGGAACGCGACCAGAACGGCATAGGTCTGTAGTCGCGAAAACCACTGGCTCGTATCCGACTGCAGGTACAGCTCACCGATCGGGGCACCTTGCAGTCGAATTTCGTGGAGCACCTCAAGACGATTATCCGCAAATCGAAAACCGGGAGAGCCGAGTGGCTCGCTCGGAAGAACTGCCTCAGAACCTGCAAGTTCGTATCGAGCCAGCTCTCCGGAGTCTGAAGACGTCAGTACGGCGAGCAGAATTTCGCGTTTGGCTTCCAACGCTTCCAGAATCTCGGTTGCTGCGCGATCATCCTGAAACGCAAGGGCGGCCGTGACGTTGGCGCCGATGATTTCGGCTTGGGTTGTCAGGTCTTGAGTCAGTGAGCGGCGGAACTCGATCAGGTCGTATGTCAACAGTCCGGCTGAGGCGAGCAAGACGACCAGGCCGCTACTCAGCAGAGTAGTCCGTGCGAGTCTCTGGCGAATCGGAAGGGTTCGTCTATTGGTACGTCCCATTTCGTTCCATCCCAATAAAGCGGCTATTCATCGACGATTCGGGCGAGACCCAACAACTGCGAACTGAGCCTCAGTCCCGCTCGACCCGCGGCTTGTCGGCTGATCTCGAATCGTACCCGATTGTCTTCGATAACCAGATTAATTATTCCCCGTAAGGACGGATCTTCTGTTTCGCTGACGATCAGAACGGGGGCATCGCTGAGCCGGTTTCGCTCGGGCTCGGGAAGCGTTTTTCCTCGCGGTATGAAGAGAACGTGCAGAGGTCCGTCATCACCGTCCGCGGCCCACGGACGGACCTCGAACTGGCGCTCACCGACGCTCTGGCTCTCTACGCTGCTCCGCAGAGCGGTTCCGGACGGATCTGTTCCGTAGACTCCAATCACAAACGGTGCATCCGGTGTTTCGAAGGCTTGTTCCGGCCATTCGACGAACGAAACGAATCTGAAGACCATAGCCGCTTTCAGGTCATACTCGCCGGCCACCCCGATCTGTTGGGCATACCCGGGAGACAAACCAATCCAACAGATCAGGAGACAGAGGCCCCAGAGTTGGAAACGGTTATGTGATCGCGGAGTCATCTTTAAACCTGATGATTCGTTCCTCTAAAACTCCAAAGTGACTTTTCCATACACCGACCGTTCAACGTCGGACTGGGTGTCCAGGAACACCGGTGCAAATTCCGAGTGTTGTGGTGCCAACAAATCGCTTCCCACAATCGACAGTTCGACGTTCGGAACCGGCCTCCATCCGAGGCGGGCTCCTCCGCTGAAGTAGTCTGCGACTTGAATCGAAGGGAGCGAGTCGACCCACCTGAAGTTGAGATCCAATTCGAGGTCATCGCGGATGTCGATAGACGAGCGGACCGAGACCTGGTGCTTCGGATTCATTCCTTCGAACAACGGTGGCGTTACAAACGAGCCACTGCCAGGCTTCAGGTCCAGGTTCGTGTGCAGATAGCTGTAGGTCCCCTGAATCCTCCACTCGCTGAGCGGACGGATCTCGGCGACTCCTTCAAAACCGTACGTTTCCCCATCCGACAGGTTGCCGACGAGGCTGGGAATAGTGAGATGGGGTCCCGGCGTCAGCCCAAAAACCGGCGCGAGCGGCTCACTCGTAAACAAGTCGTCATAGCTGTTGTAGAACCCAGCGAAATCAAGGGAAGCGACTTCACCGAACTGGTAGCGCCAGCCGCCTTCATACGCGATGAGGTTTTCGGATTCATAGTCCTGACTCCCCGCGATCGTCACGAGTGCCGGAAAAAGTGATGGATTGAGCGGATCTCCAGGAGGGAAACCTGCTCTGAGGAGGACCATGTCACGTTCCGCTCGGGATGGCATCCGCACGGCTCTCGAGACCGCGAACCAAGCCGACATCTGTGGATCGGGATTCCAGAGGAAACGGGCGTTGGGCTGGACTTCGTTTTCCGTGAAGCTGTTGTACTCCACCTTTGTGCCCAGCGTCAGCCGTGTCGTCGATGACAGTGGGAAGTCGTGTTGAACGAAGCCACTCAAATATGTGACGGTTCGTTCGGGCGGATTGAGCATGGCCACCCTCGAGGCCGTCAGCGAATCGGCTGTGGACCGAAAACCCAGCCCCCAAACCAGCTCCTGCGAGTCGCCTATAGAAACCTGGTGCTGAAAGTCGATGTCGAACGTGTTGCGGTCCTCGCGGCCGAGGAGCACCTCGCTTCGCTCTGTCCGGTCGTAATAGAACTGCAGATCCATCGAAGAGGAAGAAAACAGATGGTTCCAGCGCGCCATCAGGTTTCCCCCACCCGTATCGATATCGCCGTCGAACACTTCTCCGAAAGGCGGTACAACCGTTGGCACCGTCACCATCTGGCTGGCCCTGCCCGAATAGATGTCTCCCTGAAACGTCAACGAATCTGCGGCGCCGCCGTTCCAGTCGACCCGAAAGCCGCCTTTTGTGAGTCGCCGGTCGTCGAAGCCAGGCACCCGGACGGCGGTCTGGCCATCGTCGCGTTCGAAATACTGGGTGTACACACGGTAGTTGAGGTTGTTATCGCGGCCGCCGTATCGGGCTGAGACGAATCCGCGTTCTTCCGAACCGCCGCCGGCACCAGCACTCCCTGCGATTCCGACGCAGCTTTCGTGATGATGTTGATGACTCCGTTGACGGCGTTCGTTCCCCAGAGCGTCGCACCCGGTCCACGGATGACTTCGATCCGGTCCACGTCCTCGAGCAGGATGTCCTGGGCGTCCCAATAGACACCTGAGAAGAGTGGGGTGTAGACCGTCCGTCCGTCGATCAGAACCAGAAGCTTGTTGGCGAACCGTCCGTTAAAACCCCGAGCGCTGATAGCCCACTTGTTGGCATCGAGTTTGGCGATCTGGAGGCCCGGCACCATACGCAGGGCATCGGGCACGCTGGTTGCTCCCGAACGCCGAATTTCATCACTCGTAATGACGTAGGCGGCCGCGGCGGCCTCGGAGAGAGGTTGCGGACGCCGGCCTACAGTCGTGACCTCTATGTTCATGAGGTCTTCCAGGCTCAGGTTCGACAAGTCTTCGATCGCCTGTCCCTTGGCAACCACGGCTGGGCCGAGGACGGAGGCCCACAGCAGCAACAGGCTGGCAATAAAGGGTTTGAAGGAAAGCCTCCGATGCCGGGGCCTTCCTACGGGAGGGGTTGGGTGGCACAGGCGGAGATCGAAGGATCCGCTTCCCGGCTGCACTCGATGTGGAATATTCATGGTGTGTCCTCTTGCTCCGTAAGACCTTGGCACTCAACACTTATCGGCATGTCCCAGACCAAGACTTTTACGACTTGCCCTGAAGTGACATCGCTCTTACAACTGTTTAGTGTGAATGGATCATACAGTAGGGACATCCGATCTGTACCCGCGATCCTGCTTAAGCTATAGACAATAAATGGCTTGACTTCCAGGTTTGGCGGAGTATTTGAGGTCAAGACGGTGCCGTGCCCGAGCGGTTGACGGTCGTTGACGGGAAAGCTCTTGAATTTCCACACAGGCACGAAAAAGCGGCCTGAAGTTATCCAGCCCACATCATGCCGCCGCCACAACTCTGTTAGGATTGCCTCTCGGATATTTCCATGGCGACTGACGAGACCAACCAGATCCTCATAGTAGGTGGCGGTCCTTCCGGGATGGTAATGGCGTGCCGGTTGGCGGAGCTGGGCGTGAGGGCGCGCGTCATCGACAGGCTTGCCCAACCTGAAACGACGTCTCGTGCCTTCACCGTACATGCCCGGACGCTCGAGTTTCTCGGCCAGATGGGTATCGCCGACACGTTTGTCGAAAAGGGCATCAAGACCTATTCGATGGACTATCACTTTCCCGGCATGTCCGATACTCCAAGGCTCGATTTTCGGGAGCTCGACAGCACGTTTCCCTACTGCCTGACGCTGAGCCAGGAGGACACAGAGGCCATCCTGCGTGACGCGATGGCGGCGCGCGGTATCCGGACTGAATGGAATCGCGAGCTCACGGGGTTCGAACCCATCGGTGAAGGTTTGAAAGTGACGATCAGGCACACCGACACAGGGAAAGACGAAGTTGCCGAAGTCCGATGGTTGGTCGCATGTGACGGGTTTTACAGCACCGTGCGCGAAAAGATGGACATTCCATTCGACGGCGAGCGCTATGAAGGCATGATGCGGATGGTGGACGTGCCGCTCGACGGATTCGACGGCTCCTTAGACGCGATCCATTATTACATTGCGAAAGATCACATGCTCCTGATCAACAAGCTGCCGGGCACGAATTTTCGCGTGCTGATCAGCGACAAGAGCGAAGGCATTCCAGCGGAGCAGGCTCGGGAAGCATTTCAGGAGGTCGTCGACCAGCATTTCGGAGGCAAGGTGCGTTTGGGCGAGCCGCTGTGGGCCACAAACTTTCGAAACGCCCGGCGCCAGGCCAATTCGTACCGTCTCGGGTCGCTGTTTCTGGTCGGGGATGCCGCGCATGTCAACTCTCCTGCAGGCGGGCAGGGGATGAACGTTGCCATGGGAGACGCGTTCAACCTGGGGTGGAAGCTGGCCATGGTCGTGGGGGGGCTCGCCCACGAATCGCTTCTGGACACCTATGGGACCGAACGGGGACCGGTGGCGCGCCAGATGCTCGAAGGTACTAACTACATGCACAACATCATCATGGCGCACGGCGCCAAGATGGCTGACCGTATCGAGCTGATGGAAGCCGACGACTGGAACAAGCGAGCCGTCAGCCAGATTGCCGGTATTTCCTATACCTACCGTAGTGAAGATGATGACTCGCAGGGCTTGAAGGTCGGCGATCGAGCACCGGACGGGATGATTTCAAGCTCCCGGCGTGTTTACGATCTGGTACCTGCAGACAGTTACGTGCTGCTGATGGTCTTGCCCGATGAACCGGAGAGTGAGGTCATTCGGCGGGCGAGTGCACTGGAGTCGACCTTCGCAGGCCGATTCAAAACGAAGGGAATTGCGTATGCACTGGTGGGCAAAGGGGATCAGCCACATGACTGGATGATCCCAGATGAGGGCGACGCACGAAGCCGCTACGATGGCGGGGAGCGTGGCCGAGCCTATCTCATCCGTCCTGACTGTCACATAGCGGCATGCGGCGAACTGGAATCGGTCGAGACGTTTCTTGGCGAGCAGGAAACCTGGCTTCGAGCGAACTGACCTCGGTGCGGATGCTCCAACCACCGGATTGGCCGAACCCTAAAGGATATGCGAATGGTGTGGAGGCCGAGGGCCGGAGCATCTTCGTAGCAGGTCAGGTGGGCTGGGACGCAAGCCAGCGCATAGTGAGTCCCGACTTCGTTAACCAGACCCGTCAGGCACTACGAAATATCGTAACGGTACTGGAAGAGGGCCATGCGCGTGCGGGCTACCTTACGCGCCTTACCTGGTTCGTGACCGATGTCGAGGAATATATGGCCAGCCGGTCCGACCTCGGAAATGCCTACCGCGAGGTGATCGGTGACCACTATCCCGCCATGACGTTGGTCGGGGTGACGGCACTTATGGTCCCGGGTGCCAAGGTTGAGATCGAAGGTACAGCCGTCGTGCCACGCTAAAAAAGAGTGACCTGCCCCTACCTTTTCCCTAAAGACTCCCGCCTTCCTTCTATCTGCGCCCAGACCTCATCGAGGACCTGAACCACCGCTTCGACTGGAATCTCATCCATCGAATTTCCCTCGACATACTGGTCCAAAGGCCCCGACGGGTGGTAGTGCCTGGGCGATCCACCCGCGAATATCCCGATCGTAGGAACCCCCAGTGCCGGTCCCAGATGCATGGGTCCGGAGTCGTTGCTCACCAGTAGATCCACCAGGTCGATTGCCGCGGCTACCTCCGGAAAACTCAAACCGTTTGCAAGATGCACACGCTCGACGTTGCCCGCGCCGTTCTGGACCTCGCGGGCCACGGCCTCCTCTTCAGGAGAGGCCCCGCCGATGATTAGCACCGAGGCTCCCAGGTGATCCACGGCGTGAGAAGCGAGGGTCGAAAATCGTTCAGCGGCCCATCGTCGCGGTGCTCTGGATGCACCGACGTTCAAAGCGACAACTGGACCCTCAACAGCGAGCCGAGTCGCGACAGCCTTCGCTTCGGATGGGATCTCGATCACAGGGCCATTCATGTCATCGGATGATTCCAGGCCGGGTACGCCTCGGGCGAGGGCCCTGAACGTGTCTTGCATGTGGAGGTCGTTATTTTGGACAGCGGGTTCAAGGTTGAAGCAGAACGACAGGTACGCACGCTCGGACCGTTTCAATCCTAAGCGCTGGGGTGCACCGGAAACCCATGTAATCAGGTTCGTTTCACGCAGGCTGTGAAAATCGATAACAAGGTCAAAGTCGTCGGTCCGAACGTTTCGGATCAGGGAATAGATCTCGCGAGCGGCCCTCAGTTTGGGTTTGTTCTTGAGCGCCTTACGGTCCACGGGAACGACATTGTCGATATACGGACACAGTTCGGCAATGGTCACGCATTGACTTCCGGTAATCAGCGTCAGACTTGCTTTGGGAAACGCACGCTTGAGCTCGGCGAGTGCCGGCATCATCAGGATGACATCGCCGATTCCCGAAAGACGAATTGCAAGAATGTTGCTTATGCCATCGAGTGAGGTCATTGGCAGTGGGAATCATAGAATTATGGGGACAGACTACTCAATCCCCGAATTCACGATGACGGGAAATCTGGAGGTCAATTTGGGGATTGAGTAGTCTGTCCCTTTAGTTACTTCGGCAGGAAGACTAGAATACTGTCGGATGAGGTCGCCTTCGGAGAACTTCTTACATCAACACCCGTTCCCATAGGGTCCACTGCTGATTGTATAGACCGCTGTTGCTGTAGACGAGGGGTAGATGTTCGTCTCTCCGCAGAGTCTGGCTCAGCCTGTATCGAGACTTCCACTGCTGTTCCCACCATGAGAGAGGCCGTAGCGTGATGTGACCGGGAAACCAGAACTGGTTGAGGTTGATGAGGAGGACGAGCTTCTCGAAGCCCATGCGCGTCCATTCTTCGACCATTGCGGGAATTTCGGTCTCGGGAAGGTGTTCCAGGACGTCGACGGCGATCAGTGTGTCGAACCCGTCGTTCGCATCGTAGGGAATATCGGTGAGCGAGCCGACGCGGAGATAGGAGTTATTGTCAAAAGTGGTGTTTTGCCGATTGACTCAAGCGGCGGCCTGATCGACGTGGGTCACTTCGATTCCATCGTTGAATTTCACTCCAGTAATCACCTTGGGCAGATCATCGAATCCTCGTAATCGTCGCCAGTTCTTCTGAGCGCACTGTCCCAGTTTGAACATCATGTGCAGCATGCCAACCCGCGTCAGGCAACCCCTGGATCGCTTGGTTCGGTGGCGAATGGTAGCAAAAGTCGACTCAATGGGATTGGTCGTTCGGATGCTCTGCCAGTGCTTGGCCGGGAAGTTGAAGAAGGCCAGCAGTTCTTCTTTGTCTTTCTGGAGGCAGCGAGTGGCTTTCGGATACTTCGGCTCATAGGTTTCAATGAACAGATCGAATGCCTTCTCGGCGTCTGCCTGTGTCTGAGCCCGCCAGATCGCGTGCAAAGCCTGTTTCGCCTTCGCCTGGGCCGACTTCGGGAGCCCGTTCAGTACGTTCATGGTCTTGTGCATCCAGCAACGTTGGTGACGTGTCTCGGGATAGATTTCCTCCAGTGCGGCCCAGAATCCCATCGCACCGTCTCCGATGGCCAACTTCGGGATATTCATCCCACGCGACTTCAGCTTTAACAAGACCTCGCGCCAACTCTGTGTCGATTCCCGGACACCGTCTTCGATTGCCAGAAAACGTTTCTCTCCGCGTTGATTCGCGCCGATCACCACCAGTGCGCACAACTTGGTTTCTTCGGCCCGCAGTCCGCTGTAGATACCGTCGGCCCAGACATAGACCCAGCGATCGGCATCCAATCGCTCCTCGCATCCCCGGCGGTACTGCTCGGCCCAGACCTGTTTCAACCGCGATACCGTGCTCGCCGACAGGCCCTGCGCCTGGGGTCCGACAAGAACTTTTAGAGCGTCACCCATCTCGCCGCTGGAGACGCCTTTCAAATACAACCACGGCACCGCTGCTTCCAGCGATTTCGTTTTCCGAATGTAGGGAGGTACCAGGGCCGACCGGAACGTTACCGGGTCGCCAGTCTTCGCTCGGACTTTCGGGATCTGGACCGTTACCGGCCCCAAACCGGTCTGCAGTTCACGTTCAGGCAGATAACCGTTGCGCACCACCCCGGCGTTGCCCGTCTCGGTTCTCCGATCGCCGTGGTGGGATAGCAGTTCCGCCAATTCGGTTTCCACCGCGCGTTGGATCAGTTGCTGAGCTCCAACTCGTAGTAGCTCTGTTATCGGATCCTCAATCGTCTCTCGACCCTCCGGTCCATTCACGTTACTCTTGCTCATAGTGGCGTATCTCCCTTGGTTGCTTTGAAGTCTGGTAAACAACAAATCAACCAGATACGCCGCTCTTCCTCAATCCCTTAAACACCAGATTCGGTTATAACTCCGGAGATAGTCGCGGACTTCTTTGAACGCGATGTCCTTCAAATTGGGAATGACATCAAAACCGTGAGCGTCGATGCCCTGGCTTCGGCATTGCCGGACGAGTTCGCCGTTTGAACAGCCCGCGATGACGCACTTGCCGGGGTTGGCGAGCTCCTTGATCAGGTCGGTCTGGACGATCTTGATTTCGACCTCTACCGGGTCGCCTTCAGTGTAGTTGTTGCCCCGGTGATAGGACTCGTCGTAGGTGACCATCTGACCGGGTTCTGGCGACCACCCAAATGTAAAAGCATGGGAAAAGGCACTCACGATGAAACCGAAGTACCGATCGTGGGCTTCGGGTTCCGCCAGGATGCCGGTATAGGGATTCCGGCTGGTAATGACTGCCCGCGAAGTTCGTCCATCGAAACGAATCGTACCGGTGTTGTCATACAGACGATCCGTAAACCCGATTTCGATCGTCGAATCGTTCCACTCATGAAAGTCCAGTTCGAAGTCCCCGGACTTTTCTTCATGCTGGACCTGAAGGGTAATCTGTGTGTCGCTCACGCGGGCTCCTTGTCGGTGCGTGGAAATAGATCCGTGCTTTCCGAGGGGAGAAAGAGCAATTCGACTGCCAATAACTATATTACCTATAATTACTAGATATTAGTTCCTCTTTTGAACGAGTTACGTAGTGAAAGACAACTCTCACGTCAGGCGGGAAGGGCGTATTCGTGCCGGAAAGCTGACACTCTAGTCCTTAAGGAGGAAGAATTGTTGCATCGCACTCTCGATGTCTAATTTCTCGAACTGTGAAAAACCGGCTTCCTCGGCCAGCGTCCTCGCACCGGCCTCTCCGATAATCGTTCCCAATCCGGCGCCCCCCGATGCCAGCGACACCGTGAGACAGTGATACGGGCTGAGGTTAGCGCGCATCTTGCCAACCGGATCGCGGTTTTCCATGGGCTCGTGGCTTCCGGTGGGTTCGGACCAGAACAGCACTCCACCATCGTCTAACAGCCTCCGGATATCCCCGAGCGCGCCCACCGGGTCGTGCATGTCGTGGATGCAATCGATGGCCAGGATCAGGTCGAATCGCTCGTTGCCCGGCAGGTCTTCCAGGCTGACGGCCCTGAACTCCGCGTTGGTTGCGCCTTTTTCCTCTGCCAGACTGAGCGCTTCGTCGATACTTTCCCGATGGGGATCGATACCCAAGACAGTCGATCGAGGGAAGAACTCAGCCAATGCAACTGTCGATCGACCCAGACCGCAACCGACGTCCATAACATGGATTCCTGTCTCCAGTCTTTCCTGAATGTTTCCCGCTCCCGGTATCCATTTTGATGTGAGTTGGTGGTCGAACCACGGCCGATGCATTCGGTCGATCGCCTCGGGGATCTCATCGCCGAATTCCGAGTACGAAATACCCCCGCCCTTCTTGAAGGACTCGATCAGGCGGTCGGTCTGCATCAGTGACGGCAGAGCGAACTGGAATACGCCGGCTGCAAAGACGGGAGAGGCGTCGTCGGCGAGGACGGCGCGCTGCTCTTCGGTCATCGAATAGGTGTCGTGTTCCGAGTCGTGTTCCACGTAACCGGAACTGACCATGGCCTTGAGCCACTCCTGGACGTAGCGTTCCTCCAGGCCTAGGAGTCTGCGCGGCAGAGCGGAAAGAACCTGGATTTATTGGGATTTGATCGTGTTGTCGGAGGCGACCGGACCGATTCTGCCGTTATGATGAACTCAGACCGGTGCGGACTCCAGTAGTAAGCCGTGTGATAAGGGTGGCGGTCCCGGTTTTCCGGATTAGGCCCATTCGATCTTCCCGTTCATCCGTCGTAAGTTCACTGCTAGAGTCACCAGGTTCCACTCACAGGTCACCTTGTCCAAACCTCGCAGACTGAACTGTCGGAATCCGAGCACCGATTTGATCCACCCGAAGGGCGGTTCACCAATGTGCTTTCTGGCCCGGTAGCGATCACGCCCAGACGGGGATTTCATCTTTCTCGTCATCCGACCAAGCGCGGTATCTTGTGGCGGGAGGGGGGCATCGTCCAGGTCCTTCTCCCGCCCCATGGCGACATACCCATCAATTTGGCGTTGTTCTAACATCCCCAGATTCGACTCGGATCGATACCCCGCATCAGCGAGCACGCGGCCTGGAGACTCTCCCAGGTTGTTGTTCACCGCATCCAGAGTCGGCTCCAACTGCCCCACATCCGACGCATTGTCGCTCACCGTGGTCGCCACGATGATCCGGGCCTCGGAATCCACCATCGCCTGCGCGTTGTAACATTGCTGGAACCCTTCCGTGGAGGTCTTCATGATCCGGCTTTCTGGATCGGTGAAGTTCTCCTGGGCCTTGGGCTTGGGCTCGCCCATGGGGCGTTTGAATGGCTTGCCCTTCTTTCCGCTTCCCGGTTCGTCGTCTCCCGGTTTCCGTCCGGCTTCCTGGTCCGCAGCCATCTGACGTTCCTCGAGTCGCTTCATCGCCGCCTGGATCGTGGCCAGACGCTTCTTACGGGTCGCCAACCCGTCGGGTAGTGGCTCTTGTCAAGAAAGTTGTGTTTGAGGAGGGGATCATAAGTCCTCCTCAAAGCGGGATTGGAACATGGCGTTGAGCTGATGAAGAGCGGAATGGATGGAAGTGGCCGGAGATTTCCAACGGCCGTTGTGGAGGTGAGAGACGGCCAAGCCGAGTTTGAACTTGAGGGTGTCTTCGGAGTGAAAGTAGCCGCCCGAATTGCGGCGCATAATTTCCAGTTGTCCGTTGACGGCCTCGACGAGGTTGGTGGTGGAAAACGATTTGCGCATGAGGTCGGGATACTTGAGGAAGGCGAGATAGTGAGTCCGTTTCTTGCGGAGCCCCGCGATCCAGGAGGGATAGTGCTGGGCGAAGCGGTCACAGAGTTCCTCGAACCCTTGGTTGCCGACATCCTCACACCAGGAGGACTTGATGGCACGGAAGCGTTGCTGAAACTCGGCGGCGTCGGATTTGGAGAGATGGCTCTTAGCATTGCGCTGCATGTGGACGGTACAGAGCTGGATATCAGCATTGGGAAAGAAGCCTTCGCTGACCTTGAGAAGGCCGGAGAAATCGTCCTGGACGAAGATCATGACGCGTCGGAGACCGCGCTCGATCAGAGAGCGGAGAACCCCCTTCCAGTCTTCGAGATTCTCGCGGCCGGGTTTGGCAATGCAGGCCAGGACACGCTTCTTGCCGTCGCGGCCTAGACCCACCACCAGGTAGATACAGGCCGGACGCAGCCGGTCGCCGTCGCGGAGTTCGACGTACTTGCCATCCACGAATAGGGCCAGCAGATCCGTGTCCAGTGGCCGGCTGTTGCCAAGATCGAGTTCTTCGATCAGGCCCGACGCCACCCGTTCCAGATCCTGTTGGGACCCGGACAGGCCCATCTTCTGAAGCGCCTCCCGGGCCGCATTGACCGAACGGGATGAGGCCAGCAGTCCCAGCAAGATGGACTCGACTTCTTCAGGGTAGCCGCGCTGATACGGGGATGGTAGGTTCGCGGGACGGAAATCCCCGTTACGGGTTCGAGGGACACGGATATCGATCGGAACGCTGCCCACTTGGAGGGAGCGATCGTAAAAACCATTGGGACGGTCGTCGGGGCGGTGTTCAAGATGCAGGTCCCGTTCGGCCACACTGAGGCCCGACAACAGGGTCCCCAGTACCTCGCGCAGGCTCAGATCGGCCAGCCCGGAGGCCAGCAGGGTCTGGATCTGTGTTTTTGTGGATTCAGAAATCTGTTCTGATGGTACGCTTTCATTCGGATCTGTAGACATTGGGTTCAACTCCATAACTGAATAACTGATGACTCAGGTCTAGGGCTCCAGCGTGAACTGGAGCCCGCTTCAATTTCAGCGGGCGACGGGGGCTGTGGAAACTGCCGGGCCTATGGAAATCGGGGGAATCGGTCGCCTTCGGCGGCTTCTTCTTGATGATTTCCACAGGCCCTTGGAACACCTCCGGCGTCCGCACAGTTCCCACAGCCCGGACGACGAATCTATCATTCTCTCTCAACTGGAAATCACGAAACACAACTTTTACGTTACTCCCAGGGTAGTTCGTCTCCGCGCCGGTCCTTGCCGTAACGCTGGTCTTCGTCCTCATCGGTCGCGGTCGCCCGGTTCAACAGATCCCGAATCTGCTCACCCAACTCGGTCTCCTGCTTCTTCATGCGTTGATAGCTCATCGCTTTGCGTTTGCTCGCATTCGCCCGCATCTTGGTTCCGTCCACCGCTACCGTCCCCATCTTCACCAAACCCGCTTCTCGCGCCATCATCACCACTTGCACAAACAGCTTCCCGAACTCCTCAAGATGCAGTTTGCGAAAATCCGAGATCGTTCGGTGCGCGGGAAAGTTCTCGGCTCCCAACATCCGGAACGCCACATCTTCTCTCAACTTCGCTGCGATCTTCCTGGATGAAAACACTCCGGTCCCGTACCCATAGATCATCACCTTCACCATCATCCGCGGATCGAAGGCCTGATTGCCAGGCCCGTCAGTTCCATGCCTCTGTTCGAACCCGCTCAAATCCATCGCGTCCACAGCATCCGATATGAAGTACGACAGGTGATCTTCGGCCAGCCAATCGCTCAGCGACGGTGGCATCAGCAGGCTCTGTTCTGGAATATAGGCTCGGTAAGTTCGTGGCATGCCCTATCTTCCATCCATTCCCGCCCAATTTCGGTCCTTCTGCCGCGCAGACTCCTAGGGCTCCGACCATGAAGTCAGCCAAACCCTCGCCGGTGTTCCCGCCATGCGCCCTGGCCCGCCAGGGTGAGCAGCGAGGTCACGTCACGGGCGGCCAGCGGCAGCTCGATGATCCGTTCGTTTTCGATGACCTCGGAGATGGCCATCGCTCGAGTCTCCACCTGGAGTTCCGAGTTCGCCACGACCTCGATCGTCTGGGCGACCTGCCCGACCTGCAACGACGCGTCGATCACCAGATTGGCACCAACCTGCAATTCGACGCTGGTCTGCCTGAAGGTCTGGAATCCCGGCAGAGACACTTCCAGCACGTAAACGGCTGGCTGCAACGCCGGGAACGCATACGCTCCGGTCTCGTTGGTTATGGCACTTCGTACCGCGCCAGTATCGGCCTGCGTCAGTGTCACATCCACGCCGGGCAACAACGCCCCGGTCTGGTCTGTCACAAGACCGCTGAGCTGCCCCGTCGCCTGGCCAAAGGCCATACCACTGGCGAGGGAGCAGATCGCGATTAACATGAAAATTCTTTTCAAAGGATCCTCCTTACCCACATTAATTAATGACGGCGGGACACACTGCCACGACCGTCGGGTCGTCCGTGAGTGCATCGCTTTCGTCTGCACTTTGGTTTACACGGACGATTCTTCGTATCTCATTCAGTTAGCCGAGGCCGAAGCGAGGTGTCAATACGGTCGGGAAGGTTCGGAGTTAAATATTTGACAACACGACACTTGAAGCCCGAACACCTACCCACATCAGGTACGGTATGTACTGCCGGCGATTCTGGGGACAGACGTGTCCCTCGGGCGTGAAGTGCGATGCGAGGGCGGTTGGAAACGAAATAGAGCGGCGGGGTTAAACCCCGCCGCCCTTAACTAAAGCACTGACAATTTGGAAGACGTACTTCAGAGCAAACTGCATGACACGCGCATCCTGCACGTGGCGGACCAGTCCGGAGCTCCCACTCGTGACCGTGTTTTCAGGATTGTCCGGCCGCGCGGTGTCCGTGATGTTGAACGTCCGCGATACTAAAACCTGCTAACAATAAATCAGTAGAGAGGCGGGCAGAAGAACGGTACAATTCAGCATTATCCTGCGGAAGGCTGTAAGATAACTTCCCTCTTCGAGGAGGAAGCCGGATGAAATTCAATTGCATGACTCTGGTGGTTGTTGGCATGTTGGTATTCGGGTCGACAGTATATGCTCACCATTCTTTCACCTCCCTCTACGATGAGGATAGTTCGATCGAGATCGAAGGGCAGCTGGTCCAGTTCCTCTTACGCAATCCACACTCCTGGATCCATGTGCTGGCTCCCGACGAAAACGGTGAGATGGTGCGCTGGGGCGTCGAGTGGGATGGGGCGGGCCCACTGGGAAGCCAGGGCCTGACCCGGGCTTCGCTGAGACCCGGGGACCACATCATCATCAGTGGGAACCCCGGACTTAACATGGCCGACCGCAAGATCTTGCGTATGCGGACAATCTTACGGCCGTCCGACGGCTTTGGCTGGGGAGATCCCAACGGCGACATCGGCGGCGATAAGTACCACCTAGAAAGACACACGCGGCCGTCCAACAGCCGCAGTTCGGGACAACGGGTCGGGCACATCGACGAGTAACTCAGTTAGCAAACGGAGTCAGCTGGAGAATGACGGGAAACCTAGACAATCAGACTCCTTCTGACGAGCCAATCTACGGGAGAAGAAAGCAATGCGTAAGATTCTGGATATAAAACGTTGTGCTTGGATGATGGCTTTAACGGTCACTTTCTCCGGGACAGCTATTGCACAGGTCAGCTTTTCTGGAAACTGGGCGCCTGTCTATCATGAAGAGCACGCTGTGCGTGTTGCCGGGGATGAAACCGGCGACTATGCCGGGATACCCATCAACGACGCGGCGCGCCTTCAGGCCGATAGCTTTGACCCCGCCCGGACATCGGCAGTGACGCAATACCAGTGCCGGCCCCACGGGGGCGATTTTAGAATGCGCGCTCTGGCCAATATGCGCGTAGACGAGATAAGGGATCCGTTAACGCAGCGTCTGATTGCGATTAAGCTCCGCATAAACTCATACGAGACCGACCGCACGATCTGGCTCGATGGGCGCGAGCATCCCGACAATCTGGAACCGCACACGTGGGCGGGGTTCTCGACCGGCAGCTGGGACCAGAATATGCTCAACGTCCGCACAACACACCTCAAGAAGAGTTATCTTCGGCGCAACGGCTTGCCACGCAGTGAACTGGCGACATTCACCGATCATTGGGTCCGTCACGGCGACTTCCTGACCATCACGATGACGATAGAGGATCCGGCATTTTTGACGGAGCCGATGGTTCGCTCTCAGACCTGGAGGCTCGAACCCGGACAACGACTGGGCCGGTACATCTGCGAATATGTCGACGAGCTGCCGGGCGAGGTCAACGACGTGCCTCACTACCTGCCTGGAGAGAACCCGTTTTTGACCCAGGTGGCCGACTGGTATGGATTGCCGTTAGACGGTGCGCGTGGCGGCAGTGAAACGATCTATCCGGAGTATCGCGATCGCCTGGTGCTGCCAGAGGATCAACCGCAGATGTGCACCCGGTATTGCGCCTGCCTTGAGAACAACGCCTCATGTGTGTTGGGCTCTTTGGGTCAGCGGGATGACTAAACCCCCGGGGCGCGCACCCGCCGTGATTGTTGGAAAGAGCATGAAAAAGTTCGTCTTTTTTCTGGCTGTTCTGTCCCTGACAAGCCCGGTCCTGTGGGGTCAGGCGAACCTGGATGACGTTGAGATTCGACTCAGACATGTCAAGGGCAACGTCTACATGTTGGTCGGCGCCGGAGGGAACACGACGGTGCAGGTCGGACCGGACGGTGTGTTCCTGGTGGATTCTCAATTCGCACAGCTTGCAGACAAAATACTGGAAGCCGTGGGGACGTTGACGGACGGCCCCCTACGCTACGTGGTCAATACGCATATGCACTCGGATCACGTGGGCGGGAACGCACGGTTTCGCCAACTGGCTCCCGGCACCAGCATAGAACCATTTTCGATCATCGCGCATCTCAACACTTTGGTTGGGATGGTTGCGCTCGAGCGAGAGGACCCGGACGCGGTTCCGGAAGGCGCCCTGCCGCTCGACAGCTACGACGGGCCGGGCAGGGATATACACTTCAATGGCGAACCCATTTTTATCTACCATGAACCGGCCGCGCACACGGGCGGCGACTCGATCATACTGTTTCGGGGGTCGGACGTCATCAGCACAGGAGATATTTACGTGCCGAACGGCTATCCGTTCATTGACGTCGAGAGAGGCGGGACGGTCCAGGGTTTGATCGACGCGCTGAACCACATTATGGAGTTGGCCGTACCCGCGAAGAACTCGGAGGGCGGCACCTACGTGATCCCGGGACACGGGCGTCTCGCCGATGAGTCCGATGTGACCGAGTATCGCAACATGGTCGTGATCATTTCAGAACGCATTCAGGACATGATCGATCGCGGGATGTCGTTAGCCCAGATTCAGGCCGACGGACCCTCACGGGATTACGACCCCGAATTCGTCAACGATAATAGCTTCGTTACCGCGGAGGGACTTGTCGAGGCTATCCATCAAAGCTTGGTGAACGCGCAATGACGACCTCAAGGACTGACTTTTTGACCGCAACACTGTTTTTATCGTTGCTTGTATCGTTGGCTTTTGCTCCGACGGCCCAGGCGCAGGACTCCCCGCGCGAGGCGGCCCCGACCGATCTCACCGGTAATTGGGTCTCTCCCATCATGGAGGACTGGCGTTGGCGGATGGTCACGCCACTCAGAGGCGACGCACACAGCATCCCTCTTCGCTCCATCGGCCGTGACAGCGTCGACAACTGGGATCCGGCACGAGATGAGGCCGCCGGACTTGCATGTATCGCATACGGTGCGCCGGGACTGATGCGAATGCCGGGCCGGATTCAGGTCAGCTGGGAAGACGACAACACGCTCAAGATTGAAAAAGACTACGGCATGCAGACGCGTTTGCTCCAGTTCAATCCTGGAGAGCCGGGAGAAGCAAGTCGCCAGGGCCATTCGGCTGCGCAGTGGGATTCGGGTGTGGGTCCGCCTCCTTTCGGTCTCAACGGCGCAGGCACCGAACCCCGAATCGGTACTCAAAGCAAAACTTTGATAGTGGAGACTTCGAATCTGCTGGCGGGGTACCTGCGCAAGAACGGTGTTCCGTATAGCGACCAGACGACCGTAACCGAATACTTCGATACTTTTACCGCGGTCGATGGTACTGAATGGTTCACCATTACCACCTTCGTCGAGGATCCGGTATATCTGGCCGTTCCGTTTGTGACGACTACGGATTACAAACGCGAGGCCGACGATTCGGGCTGGAATCCTGAGCCGTGCACGGCGTATTGATCGCAAGGTCGTACCCGTAAAGAGACTTCTCACCGGCGCACGCTTGTTGGACGCAACTCGGCCACCCGCTGTGGGGCCAATCCTGCTCTCTCAGGCCCCCAGCCCACCTATAATGATCCACGTCACTCTCCAGACAGTGACGACCGCGGGCGCCTCCTACCCTGCGGACGAGGGCATCATCCTCGGAGATCGGAAATGACGGAAACACCCATACCGAATTTCATTTCAGGAAAGTGGGTCGACGCATCTGGCGTGGACACTCTCCCGGTCGAGAATCCCCTCACAACAGAGACGATTGCACGCGTTCCGCTCAGCGGTTCAGACGAGGTCGGCGGGGCCGTCGAAGCCGCCAAGCGAGCGTTTCCGGGATGGCGCGAAACACCGCCGGTGGACCGAGCCCGCGTTCTGTTTCGGCTCAAGATGTTGCTGGAAGAAAATCTCGAAGGCCTGGCTCGAAACCTGACGCTCGAGCACGGGAAAATAGTCTCCGAGTCCAGGGGCGAAATCCGCAGAGGCATCGAGAACGTGGAGCATGCCTGCGGCATTCCAACGTTGATGCAGGGGACGACACTGGAGGATATCGCGGCCGGGATAGACTGCGAAACGATTCGTCAACCGCTCGGAGTTTTCGCGGCGATTACGCCGTACAACTTTCCCGTCATGATCCCCCTTTGGTTCTGGCCTTACGCTGTGGCCACCGGAAACACCGTCGTACTCAAACCAAGCGAACAGGACCCACTCACGCATCAGCAGATCGTTGATCTGGCCGCTCGAGCCGGGTTACCTCCCGGCGTACTCAACGTCGTGCATGGCGACCGGGCGGTAGTGGACGCTCTGATTGCTCACCCGGACATCGTCGGCGTTTCCTTCGTCGGATCGAGCCCCATCGCCAGGAGCATTTATGCAACGGCGGCGGCAGAGGGAAAACGCGTGCAGGCCCTGGGGGGCGCAAAGAATCACATTGTCGTTTTTCCCGATGCGGACTTTGACCAGACCGCAGGGGCGGTTCTTTCGTCAGTGTACGCCTCGTCCGGGCAGCGCTGTCTTGCAGGAAGCGTGGTCGTTGGAGTCGGGGAAGCGTACCAGCCGATGCGCGAGCGCATTCTGGACGGCGCCGCATCGTTGAAACTCGGTGATGGCCTGGAGGACGATAGCGATATGGGCCCGTTGATTTCCGCACGGCATCGGGACCGGGTCCGGACGTTCATCGATCGCGGAGTGGAGGAGGGAAGCGAACTGGTCCTTGATGGACGGAACCGGGCGGTGTCGTCTCACCCATCGGGCCATTGGGTCGGTCCCACAGTTTTTGAAAATGTGAAACCCGGCATGGTCATTGGCAAGGAGGAGATCTTCGGGCCGGTTGCCGGCCTCAGCCACGTGGCAAGCCTGGACGATGCCCTGGCCATTCTCCACGAAAACCATTATGGCAATGCCACTTCAATCTTCACCGCGAGCGGGAGAACCGCCAGGGAGTTTCGGTATCGGGCGGGTATCAGTATGATCGGCGTCAACATCGGAGTCGTCGCTCCCATGGCCTTTTTCCCCTTCGGCGGGTCCAAAGGTTCGTTTTATGGCGATCTCAAGGCCCAGGGTCGGGACGCGATTGAGTTCTATACTGACAAACGCGTCGTGATCTCGAAGTGGTGAGTTCCGAGCCGACTCAAGAGGACAAGATATGAAAGTCACTAAAACTACACCTACAGCGGAGGTCAAAGCCGGTCGCGATGAATTCCTCTTTCCTTGCGCCCCCGCCATATTACGAGGAGCCGATTGTCCTGGTTGAAGGCCGCGGGTGCGAAGTAGTGGATTCCGAGGGCCGGGAGTATCTCGACTTCTTCGCAGGGATTTTGACTACAGGGATTGGTCATTGTCACGGTGAAGTCGTCGAGCGTGTGCGCGAACAGCTCGGCAGGTTAGGGCACACCTCAACGCTGTACCTTACCGAAAATCAGGTCGAGATGGCCCGTCGCCTTGCGAATATCGCCCCCGGCGACCTGAAGAAGACGTTCTTCACAAACAGCGGCACGGAAGCCGTGGAGACCGCGGTCATGCTGGCGTGCCTGTATACGGGTCGAAGTGAAATCATAGCGCTCCGCCTCGGGTACTCGGGACGCAGTACGTTGACGACGAACATGACCGGGCATCATGGGTGGCGCCCTCTCCCCTCCTCGATGCCCGGGATCAAACACGTCATGTCACCTTACCCGTATCGCTGCCCCTTCAAGTCGCCCTGCGACGAGGAATGCGTCGACCGGTTCGGCGAGGATCTTGAAGACGCAATCCTGACTACGACAAACGGAAAACCAGCTGCGTTTTTCGCCGAGACGGTTCAGGGAATCGGTGGATTCATCGTGCCGCCACCCGGATATTTCCAACGGGCCGCAGAAATCATCCGGTCCTACGGAGGGTTGTTCATCTCTGACGAAGTCCAGACCGGCTTCGGCCGCACGGGAGATCACTGGTTCGGCATCTCGCACTGGGGCGTGGAACCCGACATCATGGTGATGGCGAAGACCGTCGCAAACGGAATGCCCGTGGGGGCGACTATCGCTAAACCGGAGATCGCAGACGCCTGGGAAAGCAAGACCATTTCGACTTTTGGAGGGAACCCGATCGCCATGGCAGCGGCCATCGCTACGAACGAGGTGATGGTCCGTGAAAATGTCCCACAACGCTCGAGGGAAAGGGGGGCGCAGCTCAGGGCCGGCCTCGATGCTCTGATGGACAGGCACGAGTGGATCGGTGAGGTTCGCGGTCTCGGCCTCATGTTAGGCATGGAAATAGTCACGGATCCGGTCAGCAAGACTCCCGACCCGGCCCTTGCCGGGAAGTTTCTCGAGGCTACCCGAGAGCAAGGACTATTGATCGGATTATCAGGCCTGCATGGGCAAGTTGTTCGCCTCGCCCCCTCGATGCTGGTGAGCGCCGACCAGATCGAGGATGGCATCGATCGAATCAGCCGGGCATGTGATGCCGTGAGCGCTAGTCGGTGATCGCAGGGTTATCGATAGGTGCATGGCTGCTGCTTTTCGCTGCCGTGGGAATCGGACTCGGAATAGAACTCGCATTCTTCCGGTCACAAAAAACCCGCGGGGGGCGAAAATAGATGCCCGCTCCGATCGCAATTGTTCTCCTCGTTTACGGGTTCGCGCTGTTGGGCATCGGTCTCTGGAGCCGGCGCGCCTCGCGAGACGTTGCGGGATACTATGTCGCCGGTAAGCGACTTCCTTCCTGGGTGATCGCGTTCTCCACAAACGCCACAGGGGAAAGCGCATGGCTTCTGCTGGGACTGACTGGCATGGGCTATGCGATAGGGATCCATGCACTGTGGATCGTCTTTGGAGAAGTCCTGGGAGTGACACTCGGGTGGGTGTGGGTGGCATCCCGTTTCAAGGAATACACAGACCGGTATGACTCGGTCACGGTCCCCGATTTCCTTGAATCCAGATTCAAAGATACAACCCACATTTTCAGATGGGTCAGCCTGATCATCATCTTCAGTATGGTGACGGCCTACACGGCCGCTCAATTCAACGCCCTGGGTACTGCGTTCAACTCTTTTCTGAACTTCGAGAGAGTCACCGGAATTCTCATCGCAGCCGCGATTATCTTGTTCTATACCGCTGTGGGCGGCCTCCAGGCGGTCGCTTATAGCGACCTTCTGCAGGGCGTCCTGATGTTTCTGGGTCTGCTGGTCCTCCCGTTCGTGGGTCTGGGGGCAGCCGGCGGGTGGAGCGAGACGATGACCGTACTTCGCGCCGAGGATCCCGCGCTTCTTGCACCGATGGGCACGTTCGGTCTGACTCTCCCGGGCGTCATCAGCGTGATCAGTTTCGTCGCAATCGGCTTTGCTTTCCTGGGAGCGCCCCAACTCCTGGTGCGTTTCATGTCTGCCCGGAGCCAGCGAGACATCGTCGATGGGGGGCTGATCGCCGTGATCGCGGTGATTGTCTTCGACCTCGGTGCGGTTTTCGCTGGAATGGCGGGCCGGGCTGTTTTCCCCGGACTCGCCGACCCCGAGACGATTCTGCCCGTCATGACGACGGAGCTCTTCCCTGCCGTTTTCACCGGCATCTTCCTCGTCATCGTCCTGGCGGCCTCGATGTCCACTGTTGATTCGCTGGTCCTGCTTGCTTCATCAGTAATCGCCCGGGACATCATCCAGAAGGATCTACAGACCCCGGCTGACCCCCGTCCAGATATCGACGATCGGCAAGGTCACAACTGTCGTGATCGGTCTTCTGGCCGTCGGTTTCGCTCTGGGCGAAGTCCGGGTCATTTTCTATTTTGTTCTCTTCGCCTGGGCGGGCCTGGCGTCGGCGTTCACGCCGGTCATATTGTGTGCTCTGTTCTGGAAGCGGACGACGAAGGCAGGGGCCGTTGCCGGAATGGTTGCCGGATTTGTCGCCGCAATGGTGTGGGTGGTGTCGCTGAAGTCGATGACGTACGACCTCTATGAAATGATCCCAGGATTTCTGGCCGGGTTCGCAGCTACTGTAGTCGTCAGCCTCTTGACGAACCCACCGGAAGGTGCAGCCCAGGAGCTGGCGGAAGTGAAACGTGCAGTCGGTCTGCCTTTCCCAGACCGACTGCACTAGTTCCGGGAAAAACGTCTATTCGATAAAAATGTCGAGGGGCAGGATCGCGGTTACATTGATGTGCCCGGCATCCACAATCTGACCGATCCTCAGATCCACGGCAGCGCTCGCCACAATATAAGCCTGTTCACGCGTCAAGCCGTGATTCTCGGTCATATATTCGATCATTTCCATCAGTGCGTTCCGCGCCGCCAGGAACAGGTCATCAGACAAATAGGCCAGGTCCGCGGCCACCGGTGACTGTAAGTACTCCAAGTGCAACGGGACCTCACCCTCTTCCTTAAAGGGCAGACCGATGGTCGCATAAAAACGTCCGGTCGCCGGAGCCAAGACCTCGACCGACCCTTCAAAATGAGGGCCGTGTGTCATCGCCTTGCTATCGGCCAACACCTCGACTTCCACAGTCACATCCGCGTTCATCTCGACGGCTGTCCCCGCAACTTCGCCGTCACCCTGGGCATAGTGCACGTCACCGATGGCAAGGCCACATCCATCTATGTAGCAAGGAAGATATACGGTTGTACCGGCACTGTGGTACTGGATATCCATATTGCCACCGTGTTCACGGGGGGGTCCGGTCCGTATGCATTCGTCTCTGACGGGGCTGTCGGGACCGCAGATATCAGCAGGTACGGCATTGATGGGTTCCGGCAAATGGCTGCGTCCCCCGAGGGCTGCACCCGCGAACTCACGATCAAGATATTCCTCGATCTGATCCAGTCCGGGCAAGACAGTGATGACGCCGGGAAATCCCCTGTTGGGAATGCGTACGTTGGGGATGTCGTCCGAGGTCGCATAGTCCGTCCCGAGGTTCCAGCGTACACTCCCTCCGTCCGGAAACTGATCCGCGAGGAGACCACCGGTGGTAATGGACGTCCCACCGTCGCCAAAGGGCACCACACTGACGATCGTAATCGCAATCGTATCCCCCGCTTCGGCACCGATGATTTCCACCGGCCCGGACAGTGCGTGGAAGATGCTGCGCGGTGGACCCCCAGTTATGCCTGGGTTGCGTGTCTTGAAGACGATCTGCTGACCGGATTCGGCGCTGGCGGCCATGGGAATCGCCGGATGCAGACGATTGATACAATTCGGATCATCGAAGCAGCTTGCACCCGAGCGCTCCAACACGATCGGGTCTTCACTCTGGCCGGCCGCAAACAAACACAGTGAGCCTAAAATAACCGCACAACCCAGTACGCGTGAACCTAGCATAAGAGCCTCCTCTGGTCGGTGTGAACCCTATTCGTCTCTCCCCCATTCCTATCGTGATCTACGTTCGCTCCCACTCCAACTACCGTAGACTAATCATCACGATACTTGGGCGGAAGCATCCCGAGCGGAGCGGCGGCGGCTACCGGGATCGCAGTCGTTAATCCGCCGGACCTCCTGGTCCGTCCGTTCGTATTCAAAGGTTTCGGTATAGGGCCGCGTCAGAAACACGGGGTCTTCTACAGTCAGCTCCATCCGCAGGTGGTCCGGCCCGACGAGGGAATAACGCTCGGTGAGGCGCTTTGCCCAAGACGAGGGAACCTGCCCCTGATAGTCCCATTCCGTTGGGATCAAACGTGAAGTTTTGCGTCTCGACGATCAATGCATCGCCTTCATAACGGCCGATCGAATGTCCGTAGTAGGCGACGTCGCCCGGCGGCGGATGGGGACGGCCGTCTGTCCAGACAGTGCGAATAACGTTGTATGCCATGCTCCCCTCAGACTCTATAACCACTCTGTCGCCTCGCCGGGTTATTCGTACTGGCTGGACACGCGCCAGAGTGCTGGGGATGGATTCGGGCACACAGTAGAACTTGCCTTCTACCGGTTCGTCATGGAATCGGAACCACGCCCGGGTCCTGGCGTTGATGTGGTCGGACCAGTCCAACCTGCAGCCGTAGCGCGGCAGCTGCCGCTCGTCTTCTTCGATTACGAACCCGGGAGCACACGCGGGCGGCTTGCTCCGGCTTACGATCCGCCAGGTCCCACTGACATCTGGCAGCTCACCCAGTTCGGCCGGCGACTGGGCCGCCAGGTTCGGGGCGCCAACCATCAAAACAACCATCACGAGAGAACTCGTGATGGCCACTTTAAACGTTGTACGGCCCGATGCAATCGTCACTGCTTGACGCAATACCATATCCATAACCTCACGGATTACACGCGGCTGTCATATCGTAGGTTGGGTCCGGACTCCGGTCTTGGGATTTCAGACCGTTTCTGGCTGTCACTGTAAAACACTGGCCCGCATTTCTCACCAATGGTCTGCTGCAGTGGGGTATACATCCGCTCATTACTGCGTTTGGTGGTCGGGCTCTTCGACGTACTGTAAAGTACGCCTCCCTCGCGCACCTTGTCCTGACGGCGTCTCCGACACTTCGTGACGACAACCGCGAAAAAAGCGGGCTAGAACGTTTTCAAGGTTGAGGAGACTGGGAGTTTCCTCAACCTTGAAAAGTAAAGCCGTATTCGGCGGGTGAGGGAAACCCCACCCGCCGAGACTGAAAGAAACGTCCGCCTAGAAGGCGTACTTGAGCGCGAACTGCAGGATCCGCGAATCCTGAGCACTGCGGATCCGGCCGAAAGTGCTCCTGAGAATGCGTCTCTCGGGATTGTTCGCCCGGAAGCTGTTGGTGATGTTATAGGCCTCGGCCCGGAACTCCAGCGACTGAGACTCGGCGAAGTCGAACGTTCTCGAAAGCGACAGGTCCAAGGCCCAGTTCTTGAGCCCCCGGACACTGTTTTTGCCCACGTCACCGAGTGTACCGATCGCCTGGGGAGCGAACGCAGCCTGATTGAGGAAGTTTGTGCCCGGGCCGCCATCGGACCCGTACACGTTGCTGAGGATCTGGTTCGGCCGCTGACTATCTTGGTCGGCCAGCGCCCTGTCGCCCGAAGGCCCCGAGTTATTCTGGATGTCCAGGGGTTGCCCGGAGGATATTCTGAAGATCCCCGACAACTGCCAGCCCGATAGGACCTTGCGCGTCGTGGGGTTTTCAAATTCGGGAGTCCGGGCCACTGAAGTCAGATTGACAATGTGCCGGCGGTCCGCCAGGCAATTGCCGCGGTCGGCGTTCCGGTCGTTGAAATGAGTATAGGTGGTGCCCGGGAACGGATTTCCAACCCCGTCACCGCCCCGAATATCGTCCGTGATGCAATGCGACCAGGTGTAGTTCATGTTGACCGTCACGCCCGTGGCGGCCCGACGCTGGAGGGAGAGGACCAGTCCGTGATAGGACTGTGTGCCCCCGGCGTCCATAGCCCCGACGGCTCCGAAAACTGCTTTCGAGGAATCAATCAGGCTCAAGACGCGGCGGTCGAAGGTGTTGCGCGATGTGGAGCAGGTGGCGCCCGCGCTGAGGCCGGTCAGGGTAAAGCCCTGGGCCGTGCACTCCCCGCTGGCGTTCGCCGTGCCGGGGAAGTAAATGCCGCGATTGCCCGGTCCCTGGATCCACAGGTGGATCAGCTGCGTGCCGATGTAGCTTCCCGACACCATCCAGTCCTGCCCGATCTGCTGCTGGACGGCGGCGTTCCATCCGTAGACGGTCGGGTTGGGGAAATCGTAGGGAACGCTGACAATCTCGGTGCCTCGCGGAAAGGCGACCGTCGTCAAGTCGCCGATCGGGAACGGATCGCCCCCGGGGAAGCCCAGGTAGGGATCGGCGAACCCGCCGACCGGATCCGTGATCGCCACACCCGCCGCCCAGGGAGGCGCCGTGGCGGCAATCCCGGCCGCAAACTGCAGCGGCATGGATTCCTTGGTCATCGAGCCGGACACCCGGATCGAGGTGCGCCCGTCTCCCCTCACGTCCCATGCCAGTCCGAAGCGGGGTGAGAGCTGCCCCCACTGTGCGTGCCGTCCCGTGTTACCGGGGAAACCCGGATCCCCGGGCGCCGCATAGCCGGCCGGGGCCAGGGGGTAGGTGTTGGACCCGATGCCCTGACGGAACCGGTCGATATCGAAATTGAAAATACCGATGTCCTGAACATCGGTCATGGGCATGTCCGGCTCCCAGCGCAGACCATAGTTGAGAGTCACATTCGGCGTCACTCTCCACGAATCGGTCCCGTAGATTCCGAGAAGCGTTTTCTTCCGGAAGAACCGGTTCGGGGCACTCACACGGAGACGACCTAGGGCTCCGACCATGAAGTCAGCCAAACCCTCGCCGGTGTTCCCGCCATCAAAATTGTAGTCGGAGGAGGAACGGACGTTCGAATACGTGTTCGACCGGCCGTGGACGACGGTCCCGCCAACCGATATCTGGTGGTCGCCCCGGATCATGCTCAGATCCTCGGTCAACTGGAACTCGGTCGTATGGGTCTGGCCATCCAGGGCCACAGGACCGGCCGAAGTGAAGCCGTCCGAGATGCTCATCTGAAGGTAGGGAATGTAATGGTTGACATTAATTCCAAGCCGTGTCGGGTCAAAACCCGTGTCCTGGCCCAGGCGCTTGACCGAGACTCGATTGACCACCAACCGGGCCGACTGGACCGTGTTGGCCCCGATCAGATACGTCGAACCCAGCGTATAGGCCTGGAAGAAGTTGTCTCGCGACGCCTGGTTCGCGGTCAGCAGGTTGCCCTGTATGTAACCTGGCGCGATGTCGGTGGTGGCCCACATCAACCGCCCGAAGATGGAGTGGTTGTCACTGGCCTGCCAATCGACCCGCCCGATGGCCTGGGCGTCATCCCGAGCGTTGATGATGCCAAAGAAAACCTCCCCACATGGATCGGCCGAGACCGGAACGTCGGCCAGGATGGCATTCGAGATGGAAGAGAAGTTCGCCGGATCGATGACGTTGTTGTTGAAGAGCTCGACGCCATTGGGTGCCCAGCTCAAATTATTACGACCACAGGCCGGTGAAGCAAAAGCTGTGAAGTCCCCGCTCCGCATGGCGGCGGTCGGCGTGAACGCGCGCCGGGTACCCGGGTCCGAGCGCAATGTCGTCCGCTGATAACCAGCAAAGAAAAACACTTTGTTTTGCACGATCGGCCCGCCGACGGTGCCCCCGAACTGGTTGCGCTTGAGCGTGCTTTCTGTCGGAGAAAAATAGGGCCGCGCGTTAAACAGGTCGTTCCGTACGAACCAGAACGCGTTGCCGTGGACCTCGTTGGTCCCCGACTTGGTCACGGCTCCGACCGACGCCGAGGTCCGGTTCTCTGCAGAGAGGCCGCTGGTCTCCACGCGGAACTCCTGCAGCGCATCCGGAAACGGCAGTGGAAAGCCGCCCTGGGTAAATCGATCGGTATGGACCGCGCCGTCCAGCGTGACATCCGTGCTGACGCCCAGACCCCCGCCGACGACGACGATGGGCGTCCCGCCGAAATAACGGCTGCTGTCCTGGTCCCTGGTTTCGACGGCGCCTCCGGACAGCTCGATCAACTCAGCCACGTTGCGGCCGTTGAGCGGAAGCTCCAGAATGCGCTCATTTTCTATTAAAGTGCCGATCCCGACCGAGCGGGTCTCGACCAGCGCCGCGGTGGCCTGAACTTCGATCGTCTGCGCCACCTGGCCCACTTGCAGGGCCGCGTTGATCACCGGATTGTCGTTGACCGTCAATACGATTCCGGTTTGGACAAAGGTCTGAAAGCCCGGCAACGACACCTCGAGCTGATACGGACCCAATGCCAGATTCGGCAACACGTAGGATCCGGTCTCGTTAGTGACGGCCGAGCGAACGATGCCTGTGTCCGTCTGGGTGGCCGTGATGTCCACACCGGGCAACACAGCACCGGTCGCATCGCTCACCGTGCCGTTGATCTGTGCAGTAGCCTGCGACCAGGCTGGATTGCACGTCAACGCCAGAATGAACGTCGCGAAAAACAGAGTAGTGAATACTCGCTTCATCTTTCCTCCTAATTGACTTGATGCACAGAGACCCTAGCTGGGCTTCTTAAAAAAAGCGATAAGAGCTACAGCCTCCACCTAATCCCTTCAATCCTGATACCACAACACCTCACGGTGCTGGCACCCGCGCAAGGCGACTTGCCCCCGCCCGCAGCCGTGGGCGGTCACACACAGGCCTCCCTACGAAATTCTTCGAAGACCTGCGATTCAGGGTACCTAGGGGGGGTATATCGCCAAAGACGAAAATTTTCAAGAGGAAATCGATCGGCAGGGCAGATCAGCCGGAACAAAAAACCCCAGAATTTCTCCTGCGGCCCCTTGTTTAGTCGGTAGATGCGGCGTGATGTGATCGAATGCCTTGGTCGGGTCGGTTGTCATGTGTCAAAAGTAGCCGGTCTGGATGGAAAAGATGGGAGAGGAAGTTGGGTGCCTTGATTCGGCGAAAAGATCGAGAGCGGATTGATAATGTTTCTTGTTACAACATATACTCTACCCCCACAGGGCAGACTTTTTTTCTGGGACGTCGCGACCTTTAAAACGAGATGTCAGGCGAATTCCCCGACCGACCGAAATCTTTTTTTCTGTGGTAGTGAAGTAACCGACCAAACCTTTGAGACGTAAGAGAATAAAGTGATTGACACGCAGGCCACACGCCCGGTAACTTCAGCACATCAACCACCAACTGATTTGGCGGCTGCAGGCCGCAAAATCCGGGAAATCTGGAAATCTATACTAAGAGTTAGGGAAAGCGAATGAAGCATGTGATTCGACGCAAAACCGTGGCAGTTTTTGCTGCTGTAGGGATGATTCTGGTTGCATCAAGCAGCCTGGAAGCTCAACGAGGCAGAGGGCAGGGCGGTCCCCCACCCCCCGCCCAGACCGTTGCCCCGATCGACGCGACCGGCTACTGGGTCTCGATGGTGACCGAGGACTGGCGTTTTCGAATGGGCGTGGGCGTGAAGGGTGAGTACGGCCGAACCGGCGTCACACTCAATATCGAGGGCCGAAACATGGCCGATAGCTGGGATCCCGAGGGGGATATCGCCGCGGGGGACCTGTGTAAATCCTATGGAGCCATGGGGATCATGCGCGTTCCGACCCGGTTGAACATCACCTGGGCCGATCCGAACACGCTGCAGGTCGACACCGACAACGGGATGCAGACGCGGATGCTCCACTTTGGACCCAGTGCACGCGAACCGGGAGCGCCCAGCCGACAGGGACACTCAGTGGCCCAATGGGTCTTCGCAGGGCGGCCCCAGGGCCGGGGCGGCTTTGGCGCCCCTGTCGCTGCGCGAAATCCCGGTGGTGAGTTGTCGATCAACACCTCCAACGTTATTCCGGGGTATTACTTCACACTCGACGGAGTACCCTACAGCGATCAGGCGACGATGAGAGAGTACTGGAACGTCGTTGATGAACCGGACGGCAACACCTATCTGCTGGTGACGCTCATGGTGGATGACCCGGTCTACCTGACGGGCACGTATGTCCGCAGCTACGGTTTCAAGAAGGAAGCGGTCGATTCCAAATTCGACCCACGGCCCTGCGAGGTCTACATCCCCCAGGAGGGTGGACGACTTATCCCAGGCAGACAGGGTTTCTGATAAACTTGACTGACGTGAACGTTGCCACGTTATCCATAGAGGAGAAGCTATGAAATCGATCCTTACGATCGCAGGGGCCGTCTTGCTGCTTTCCGCGCCGGCCTTTGCTCAGATTGATCTCTCGGGCGACTGGACGCCCTTTCGTTCGGAAGACAATTTCGAAGGCCACCCGTTTGCCGGCGAATACATGGGCCTTCCGGTCAACGACGCGGCCCGCATGAAGGGTGACACCTGGAGCGCGTCCTGGATCACGCTGCCCGAATGGCAGTGCCGGCCACACGGAATCGCCTACGTCAACCGCGACCCATCACGGATCCAGCTGGAGCGCGTGATTGATCCGGTAACACGCGACACCACGGCGTGGCGCTGGAACACTGTTCGTGGGACCGAAACCTGGATCTACATGGATGGCCGTCCGCATCCATCCGAAAATGCGCCTCACACATGGAACGGCTTTTCGACCGGCCAGTGGGTGGGCAATGCGCTGCGGATTCGGACGACGCACGTGAAAGAAAACATCATCCGTCGCAACGGCCTTCCCGCAAGCGACGAAGCCGAAGTGATCCGCTATGTCCGTCGGCGCGACAACATCATGAGCTTAACGACCATCGTCTACGATCCACTGTACCTGACCGAGCCTCTCGTTCGGACCACCGAATACCGGAACGCACCGACAACGACGATGTCGCCCTACCCCTGCTACGCAACGACTGAAATCATTCGGGAAAAGGGCGAAGTACCGCATTACCTGCAGGGCGATCATCCGCAAGGGAACGAGTATTCCTGGCGGTTCCAGGTACCGCTGCATGCCGCGCGCGGTGGCGTCGAGACGATATACCCTGAATTCCAACAGCAGATCCGCGTGGGAGAGATCGCGGAAAGTCTGAGCCAGTTTCAGGAAGAGGAAGAAGAGTAGGATCCACTGCGTTTCGCTCGGTGGCATGGCAACCCTGAGGGGCCGGAAGCATACAGTTTGCCCTTGCTTCCGGCCCCTCAAACACGCCGGGCCGAGGATGTCCCTCACCCGGTCTCTACCGGGAACGCCCGGTTCAGAGCATCTGTATCGAAACAACTGTCGGAGTAAAACATGACGGAATTTCCTAGTTTAAGGTCCCCTGTCTCAGGGGATCAGGTAGAGTGTATCGGGGTCTGGCGTCGGCACCTGCAGAAGTATGTGGATGAGTTCTGCTACCGCTACAACCTGCGCGACGCGGCCCCGTGGGAAGCCTTCGACCGCACCATCGACAGAGGGCTGCGAATATGAAGAGCTTGCCAAAGGCGACACATGAGGGAGTTATCGTTCTCGCGAACGGCCGGGTTGAGATTCCATGCGCTGTGCTGGAAGACGGCCGGAGATTGATAACTCAGAGCGGATTTATGAGGGCCCTGGGGAGGGCGAGACAGGCTAAGGGGCGAAAGTATTATGACGCTGACGTCAACATGCCCGCATTCCTGACGGCAAAGAACCTAAGCCCGTTCATTCCAGGCAAGTTAAGCGTGACGTCGAGTCAGATAGAATTCAACAGGTTAAAAGGTGGTTCGGCCTATGGGTACGCCGACAAATTATTGCCCGCAGTATGCAACGTCTTCATAGACGCCGAAGAAGCCGGGGTTCTTACAAAGAACCAACTCCATGTTGCGGTCCAGGCGCACCTTTTGATTCGTGGTCTTGCTCATGTCGGAATTGCCGCCCTTATTGATGAAGCGACTGGCTACCAAGAGATCAGGGACCGTCGGGCCCTGCAAGAGATCCTCGATAAGTATCTTTTGGCTGAGCAGGCAAAATGGGCCAAGCGATTCCCTGACGTGTTCTACAAGGAGATTTTCAGACTTCGCGGTTGGGAATGGCAAGGCATGAAAATCAATCGGCCACAGGTAGTGGGAATCTACACAAACGATATAGTGTGGGACCGGCTGGCCCCTGGCGTCCGTGAGGAGCTTGAGCAACTGAACCCGAAGACAGAGCGCGGAGCCCGCAAGGCGCGACACCATCAGTGGCTCACCTATGACATTGGGCATCCGGCACTTCAAAAACACCTCAACGGCGTTATTGCTCTGATGAAGTCCGTAGTACAAGCGAAAGGTGGGTGGAACGAGTTCAGGAGACGGCTTCAGCGCGTATTCCCGAAGATCAATACCAACATTGAGCTGCCTTTTGAGTAACCGCTCTAAAGGAAATCTGCTAGACTTGCGGAAGTGGGTCGAAGCCGCCAAGTGTTCAAGCACTTAGCGGCCTCTAAGCCAACTCGTCCTATGCAGGAGGAAGAGTCGGCCTACAAAGTATTCTACTTCACAAGCCTCTCTCTGTTCATCCTCCTGTGTAGGCCGGTTGGCGATCCGTCCAGGAGGTTCCAAATGCACAGACTGTTTTTGATCGCGCTTTTGGTGCTGGCGTGCGCCTTGCCGATGCTCGGTCAGTCCGATACGATTTTTGATGGCCATCCCTATGTCAGAGTCATTACAGATGTGGACAGCGCCAATCGTGCTCTGCTGACTGCCGATGAAACACTGGAATTCCGCACTCGGATTGTCAAGAATGGCGACAACTATTTTTGGGAAAGTCGAGGCGGACGGCCACTGATATATATTCCTCCAAGAAACCCTCAGGCGATCTATCACTATTCCATCGAACCTAGCGGTGCTGGATATATCGAGGTGGAAAAAATCGGGAGCCAAGCCTGTGTGTATTATGAAGAGATTTCACTTGGCATGACAGTCTACATATATCGGGGTTCTGCCGTTCACTGTCTTCTCCAGGGGGCAAGCGGTGGGTCCTTGAGGTAAGATTGCTTCTTCTCTTGAAAGGAGAAAGCAATGGCAACAACGGAAGAAAAGCTCACCGCATTGGAAGCATCGATTCAGACATTGAATGCGACCCTGAATGAAACCGCGAACAATATCTATGCGCTCTTGAGAGATATTCAGGGCAGGATGACAGGGGTCGAGAATCGCATGATCGCATTGGAGACCCGGATGGCTGGCGTCGAGGGCAGACTTACCGGAATAGAAACACGCTTGATTTCAGTCGAAACCAGGATTTCTTCGTCACTTTCGCCGTGACTCGCCCGCCGCGCTCGGCTGCCCCGACAACAGGAGTTTTCTTCGTGCCGCGTCCCGGCTTGGAGGGTGGCCCGCCCTTCCTCGGCTTTCCGCCGATGTAGGTTTCATCCATCTCGACAATGCCGGTCAGAAGGCTACGCTGGGCGGATTGCCTCATGGCTTTGCGAATCTGCATTGAGATCCGCCAAGCCGTGTTCTTGTTGGCTTCGATATCGCGGGAGAGTTGGAGTGCGGAGAGTCCCTTCTTCGCGTTCAGCATCAGCGTAACGGCCAGGAACCACTTCTGAAGGGGAAGGTGCGTATGGTGGAAGATCGTGCCGACCGTTACACTGAACGAAGTCTTGCAGGTGTAGCAGCGGTGGCGGTGCTGCGACCGGGCCGTATTCCCGGACCCGCAGTATGGGCAGCGGGGCTTTCCGCCCCAGCGGGCTTTCTCAAGATGGTTGATGCAGGATTGTTGGGTGGGGAACCGCTCGAAAACCTGTACAATGTTCATGACGCTTTGCCTTTCATCGTGTGGAATCGCTTATTAACAAAACGATTATCGCACGGTGGAGGCTTTGCGCCAAGACCTTAAACTAGGAAATTCCGAAACATGAAGCTAAAGATTCTCACTCATTGGGTCGGACTCGGCGCTCTGACGGCCTTGGCCCTCGGCGTTGTCTTCACGACCGGCCTGACCGAGCGCGCCGACGCGCAGGCAGCCGAACTGGACGTGCTCCACGTGAGGGGCCCGATTTACATGATCGCGGGTGCGGGCGGCAACACCACCGCCTCGGTCGGACTGGACGGAACGCTGCTGGTGGATACCGGTCTCGCCGGCAGAAGCGATGACATTCTGGAAGTGATCCAGAGCCTCGCGAACCTGCTTTCAATCCAGCCGGCAGAGCGCGCCAGCTACGGTCGCTTCGGAGCCGATTCGCGTTCTTCACTGGAACTGATCATGGAGACCAACGCGCCGCCCAAGCCGATTCGCTGGGTTCTGAACACACACCGGCATGGCGACCACACCGGAGGCAACGGGGCATTGGCGCGAGCCGGAGCGACGATCTCCGCCGGCAATATTCTCGGCAGTGTCCGGGATGTCATCGAAACCGCGTCAATCGTGGCGCACGAAAACGTGCTCTTGCGGATGAGCAACGGGTTTGGTGACAGTCCTGAAACCGAGGTGGATTTGGAGCTGTGGCCCACCGAAACCTACATCGGTGAGTACTACAAGCTGCCTTATTTCAACGGTGAAGGCGTCCAGATGATCCATCAACCCAACGCCCATACCGACGGCGACTCGATGGTCTGGTTCCGGAGATCGGATGTGATTTCGACCGGAGACATCTTCACTCAGACGTCGTATCCGATCGTCGACCTCGACAGTGGCGGGAGCATCCAGGGAATCATCGACTCCTTGAACTACATCCTGGATCTCGGGTTCGCCGAGTTCCGCCTTGAAGGCGGCACGATCATCATCCCCGGACATGGGCGTATGTCCGACCTCGGCGACGTGGGTTACTACCGGGACATGACGACGATCCTGCGAGACCGCATCGCAGATGCGATCAACCGTGGCTTAACGCTGGAACAAACTCAGAGTGAAGGGTTGACCTCCGATTACGACGTGCGGTGGGGCGGCGGCTCCAACGCCTTCTGGACGACGGAAGACTTCGTCGAAGCGGTTTACACGGATCTCACCAGCAATTAGTAACGCATACTGGATACAACGCAAAAGCGCCCCGCGATGGGGCGCTTTTTTTGTGTCCTTAACTCTGCAAGGAAACCTATTGATTGTCTTCGGCAAAAGCGGTCAGCGGTTCGATGCCTTCGGTGAGAACTCCGGAATGCGCAAATACGATCGCATCGACATCGGCGTTCTCCTGTCGAAGCTGCTGCTCCAGGCGAACCAGCGAGGCGTCGGCCTGATCTACATCTTCACTCACGAACCATCGCGTCCCTTCCAGTTCACCATCGCTCGAAGCATTGGCTTCGTCGCCAAGGAAGAGCAGGCCATTGACGAGATAGGCGGCACTTCCAGAAGAATGTCCGGGCATGTGATAGGCACGCACTTCGGTCTCACCTACCTGAAAAGTTTCCAGGTCACGCAAAGGCCGCGTCACTTCGATTCCCGTCGGGGAGGACGGCATGACCCTCCCCAGAGGACTCCCTGGCCTCACCCGTCCGGCTACAAGATCGACATCTTCGGCCATCGCCATGACCTCGGCGTTGGGAAACAACCGGGAGGCAGCCGTGTGATCCGGATGTCCGTGTGTCAGGAAGATCGCCGTGACCGCCTCGGGACCCATACCCAATCCGGACAGCGCTTCCAGAATAGCTGTTCCCTCGGGATCGATGCCCGCGTCTATCAGGGCAACCTCTCCTCCTCCGGCCTCGACCAGGCCGAGTCCCACAAAATCATCCACAACGAGATGGACTTCGTTTAATTCAAAATTTTCCGGAATACCCTGAAGCCCCATAAACGTGGAGGCCACCAAAGCCCCAACCGTTATTACCAGAACTCCGACCACAGCCGCGAGGGCTATGAGAACGCGCTTTTTATTCATGAGCCGAATTTCCTTCCTCGATAAGTTGAAGTAAAACTGCCATCATTTTATACTCCGCTTCACTGGGTCATTCGGCAAAAGGGGAGGAAGTTTATGCGGATCAAAATTTTGGCAGCCTCAGCAGTTATGTTGCTCGGAATCGCAGCCACGGGGTCCACGCTCCTGGCGCACGAATCCGGGACGCGTCACCTCCATATGGATGGAGGCGTACCTCCCTTCTACAACATTCAGTTGACGTGGTATCAGGACATCGTGTACGACGACTCTACTGCCGACACATCACTCACGAGTCTGGACATCTACGTTCCGGAACCGATGCCGGACGGAGCGCCGGTCCTGGTCTACGCGCACGGTGGAGGGTTTGGCAGCGGCGACAAGGCCGACCTGGCGGAGCTGGATTCCAAGCCCGGGTACTTCACGCACGAAATGGGCTATGTCTTCGTCAGCGTCAATTACCGCCTGACACCGGAAGCGCGGTATCCGGACAACACGCAGGACATCGCCAACGCACTGGCCTGGCTCGATGACAACGTCGATGACTACGGGGGCGATCCTGAAACAATCGTCCTCATGGGGTGGGACGTCGGCGGCGTTATGGCCGCCCAGGTGGCGACTGACGCCGACTTTCTGGAAAACGCCGGCAAGGACCTGTCGCTCCTCAAGGGCGTCATCCCGATCGATGCCGCAGGTTACGAACTCCGGCAGAGAAGCCCCCAGGGACTGGCAGGAATGTTCGGCACCGATCCTGCCGTATGGGCGAAGGCTTCGCCCGTCACCCAGGTCTCTGCCGACAAGGCCATCCCTCCGTTCTTCATGATTTTCGTCGGCGGTGGAACCCGGATCGGCGGTGTGAATAGCCAGGAACAGAACGAAATGATGGCCGAACCCCTGCGTTCAGCCGGTTTTCAGACAGAAATGGTGCCGCTGTGGGACAAGAATCATAACAGCATTAACCAGGCCGTTGGACAGCCCGGCGAGGCGGCCACCATTGCTGTGCAGGATTTTTTAGAGCGCGTTAACGAGGTTCGCTGAGACTGGAATGGTCGCTCACATTCGGTTTCTGGCAACTACAATCGATTAATCGTTTCGAGAGGGAGAAACACAATGAGAAAGTGGTTATTTACCATCAGCGGGATTATCGTCATTCTAATCCTTGCAACGTCCTGGTCGTCGGCTCAGCGTCAACCGACCGTAAACCCGAACCTGACGTCGGCCGGGCCGCTCGCGTTCGGTCCAGAAAACACGCTCTTCATAGCCGACAACATGGCAGCGAGGATCTTCGCCCTCCGGCTGGGGGATGAAGAATTGGGCTCTGCTCAAGGGACAGCATCCGTTGACGGCCTCGACCAGAAAATTGCCGCCATGTTGGGCACAGACGCGGATGAGATTCTGATCAACGACATCGCCGTGAGTCCCGACTCGAGGAATACGTTTCTCTCAGTCTCACGCGGAACGGGTGAGCGCGGTGCTCCTGTGTTGCTGCGGGTAGACGGCGCGGGAACGATCGACGTCATTGCGCTCGATCAGATCGCATACACGCAGGTGGAGTTGCCCAACCCTGCGGACGACTTCGTGTCGCCCAGTCGACGGTCCAGACCGCGGCCGGTATACTCAGGCGCCGAGAACCGGCGGATGGAGACGGTCACGGACATGGTGTACCTTGACGGCCAACTTCTTGTGTCGGGGCTCTCGAATGAGGAATTCGTGTCCAAGCTGCGCTCGGTGGCCTACCCGTTTTCGGGAGCTGGAACGGGAAGCAGCGTCGAAATCTGGCACGCCTCGCACGGCGCGTTCGAAACGCGGGCTCCCGTCTATACGTTCGTACCCTATGACATGGACGGCGAGCAGAACCTGATCGCCGGGTATTTCTGTACACCGCTGGTTCGATTCTCGACCGCCGCTCTCGCTGCCGGGAACGCCCTCACCGGAAAAGTCAGAGGCACGACGATCGCCGAGATGGGCGCGTTCAACCGCCCGCTGGACATGATCGTGTACGAGCAGGGCGGTGAGGATATTCTGCTGATCACGACTGTCAGCAAGGGCGTGATGAAAATGACGATGGATGACGTGGCACATCAGGAAGCAATCACCGAAAGAGTGGCCGAAGCGGAAGACATCGCTGGAGTGCCGTTTGAATCCATCGACCATATGGAAGGAACGTTGCAACTCGCCATGCTGGACGAAACTTCAGGAGTGATTGCGATACGCAACGGCTCGGGTGCAACCGATCTCGACGTGATAGCGCTTCCCTGACGTCTACGTCAAAGAACGATGTACCTCAGTTGGCTTAATGTGGCGCGAGTCTCCCAAGACCCGCGCCACACTTGCGTGTGGCTTGGCCTCCTGCTGATTTCGGTCCTGGCATCGGGGTGTGGCCAGAGGGACGGCACTGCGGATTCGGGTTCGATCGCGGGCCCCGTTCCTGAGATTCGTCTGGCAGTTTCTCCAAACGGCGAATCTAGAGCGTGTTAACACTAATGAGCATGAATGTTTTATAATCAGGCATGGAGATCACACAGGAGCAGTATTGTCGCATCGAGCCGGAACTGCCGCGTCAGCGGGGCAACGTCAGTCTTTCGAACCTGACGGTCTTGAACGCCATTTTGTATGTGGCTGAGCAGGGCTGCAAGTGGCGCGGTCTGCCCAAGCGCTTTGGCAACTGGCACACCATCTACACCCGGATGAACCGCTGGTCCAAGAACGGGGTGCTCGACGCCGTCTTCGAAAAACTCCAGCGCGAGCAACTGGTGCGCATCCGGGTGGAAGCCGTTTCGATGGACTCGACCATTGTGAAGGTGCATCCCGACGGCACGGGAGCGTTAAAAAAAACGGTCCGCAAGCGATCGGCAAATCCCGCGGTGGATGGACCACCAAGATTCATCTGGTTGCCGCGAATGCTCGAACGGCGATAACGTTTGCGCTCTCGCCCGGCCAAGCGCACGACGCCCCGCAGGGCCGCGATCTGCTCGCCGGCCTGGGGCCGTTGCCCGCGCCGCTGCCGCTGCTGATGGACCGTGCCTACCAGGACGACCAGACCCGCCAATTGGCTCTGGATTTTGGGTGGATTCCCGTCGTGCCGCCCAAGCGCAACCGCCTGGAGCCGTGGGAATACGACCGCGTGCTCTACCGCCGCAGGAACGAAGTCGAGAGGCTCTTCCGCCGACTCAAGGGTTTTCGGCGTATCTTCTCCCGTTTCGATAAACTCGACGTCATGTTCCTCGCCTTCCTTCACTTCGCACTCATCGTCGAGGCACTACGTTAGTGTTAACACACCCTAGTTCGATCGAAGTGCAAGGCCTCGATTCAGGAACCCTCGCTGCTCTGGACGGCTTGAAGCTGAATCGCGGGCAATGGGAACAGGTCCTACGAATCGCCGTCCAGCAAGACACGCTCGAGGCCACCGCGGGTATTCCGCCGGTACTCGGATCCTACTCCATCGAAGAGGGCCTCGTTCGCTTCACCCCGATGTTTCCTCTCGACCCGGGGCGCGCCTACGTCGTAACTTTCGATCCCTCTCCTTATGTCGACGCGAAGACGCGCTTGCCAGGGGTTTCGGTCGTGGCTCTGCCGGCTCGGGCAACAACGCCCACTGCGCGAGTGGCGCGTGTCTATCCGACCGCAAGCGTCCTGCCCGAAAATCAGCTCAAGGTATACATCTACTTCTCGGAACCCATGCGCGCCAGCAGCGGTCTACCCTACGTCAAACTACTCGATGAGACTGGCCACGAAGTCCGGTCGGCATTCCTTCCCCTGGGCGATGTTCTGGGAACGGGATTGTGGGATCCTGCGCGGCAACGCTACACGGTCTTTTTCGATCCCGGCCGCATCAAGCAGGGCCTGGTGCTCAGCGATGAACTGGGCCGATCCGTGGCCGAGGGCGCAACGTTATACGCTCCTGGTCGACAGCGCCTGGCCCGACGCGGAGGGTAATCCGCTCATAGCGGGATTTCAGAAGGAGTTCCGCGTGGGTCCACCCGACATGGAACCGATCGACCTGGTGCGCTGGGATTTGTCCGAGCTCCCCGGGAAGGGTACGCGTGAAGGCCTGGTAGTGTCGTTTCCCGAGCCGCTGGACCATGGCCTCCTGTCGCGTGCGCTAAAAGTAACAACCCGATCGGGTGATCCGATCGAAGGAGAGATTGAGATCAGCGAAGGTGAGACCGAGTGGACCTTTCTTCCTCACGAAGAATGGGCCGGGGGGGAACATTCGATCCTCGTGTTCTCGTTTCTGGAAGACCTTGCCGGTAACCGGATAGGCGCGCCGTTCGAAATCAGCGCGCTCGAACCGGTCGATGCCGGACTGGATACCGACTACTTCGTGATACCGTTCTCAATCCGATAGGAATCAACTCGTCTTTCCTATTCCTGGCGCGGTTCCATCCAACCCTCGGCCAGCGCAACCTGATCCCAGTGTTCGGCAAACTTGCCGTCGCGGACTCTAACGGTCTCGAAGGCGAAAGCTTCATACGTTCGGCTCGCGTCATCGGGGTCCGGTAGCACACCTTTGTAGATCGCGGTGACCAGATCTCCCTCTGCCATCACGATCACAGGATCGCGCAAGGGGATGCCACCGAGGTCCACCAATCGAATACCGCGATTGCGTCCTTCTTCTCCAGCTCTCAGCCAGGCCTCCCGGCCAGTGGCACCCGTGATTTCGTCCATCCGGAGAAATCTCGGGTTGTGCTGGATGTAATCCTCGACCATGAAAAGCTCTGATCGTTCTTCCCGGGTCCCGCCCTGGAAGGCGAAGAAATCCAGCAGGAGTTGCTTATTGGCCTCCAGTTGTTCGGCGTCGGTCAGGGTCTGGGCTCGCCCGGGCGTGTCGAGAGCGAATCCCAGAAGGAATGCCGCAACCAGGGCCATGCAAAAAACGGCCGATCTTGCAATGCGTGTCGTCATGATTCTCCCTCTGATCTATGGCTATCGACGACTCCCGAGTTCGGCTAACACACGTCGAATGAAGGAGGCTCGATAGCCGTTACCTCTTAAACATCCGATCTATCGTACCTTCTCTTTCTGCTGGTATCGCCACCAGATTCAGGTATCCGGCATGTTCGTTCCGCGACTCGGGAGTGATCGGATCGTAGTAGTTCCGGTATTCATCGAGCCTGGTCGCATCCAATTCGTAAAGCTGGAACGTCTCAATACGCCCCCTCTCGGTCTCAATTCCGATACGTGGAATGAACAACCGGTAAGACAGGTCGTCGAACACGGATAGAGTCCTCGCCGAGTTTTCGTGCTTGGTGTCGCTCTCGAATACGATGACAGGGCGGTGGCTGGCGATGGTTGCATCACCCCCTCTTAGAAAATCATATTCAAAACCTTCAAGGTCCATCTTGATCAGATCGACTCTCCCAAAACTCAGAGAGTCCAGAGTTCGTACCGGAACCCGGGGGCCTTTGGCATCCCTGTCCAGCATCGCCAACCCGCTGTGCCTTGGATTTGTCATCGAAAGCTCCGTCTCTTCAGCGCCAAGCGCAATCGGATGGCAGGAAACGGACCCGGCCAGACCGAGGTCGGAGACGAGCCGGTCCAGATCCGCGAACGAGGCCGGAAAGGGTTCAAACGCGTGAACGATCCCTTTGAAATCGGTTTGGGAGGCTACGTGAATGGAGAAGTATCCCCAGTTACTGCCGACATCGAGGAATACCATGTCATCACTGTAAAAGTCTTTGATCGCCAGCGCGACTTCCGGTTCGTAAGCCAGGGCGTACTTTGCAAAATAGAGAGGGTTGAACTGTCGGTTCCTCCCGTTCAGCTGGACCGTCTTCATCTCACCGCGAACATTGATCCTGGCCCGGATAGTCGAATCACCAATGTCGAACAGATCCATGGCGTAGTACGCGAGGCGGCTGAAGGCTTGCCCAAGCCGCCCGACACTTCCACCGTGGCCGCTACTGAAAGCGGATCGGTAGAGCCTGCAAAAACGAGGAAGGCTCTGGATTTCGTGCTTAACGGCGATTTCCAACTTCCCTTGGTCCAGCTGCCCTGCGGATTCCAAACTAGGTCCGCTGTTTGGCCATCAAGGAACCAAAGACACCTTCCCCCTCAGCCAGCTCGTCGAAGGTTCCAGCCTCAGCGAGTCGCAGGGTGCTGTTGCAAACAGAAGACTTCTTCTTTGTACGATAAGCAGCTACCGGCCGTTACTAGTTTGGTACGGCCTGGAGCGTGGTGTTCGGATCCCAGGCTCGAAGCGATACATAGGGCTCCGTGATCGTCTGGCCGGCCATGATCGCGTTCGGCATACGTTCGCCCGCCGGGCCCAGACTGCGCAGGAAGCGATAGAAGGCCCGCGAATCACTCTCGGACATTTGATTGACAGCGATCCAGGGCATCGGATCGCGGGCCGACCGCGTTTGTAACATTTCGACCCATTCGTCCTCCGTACGGTCCTGGGCGGACAGGCGCAGATTCGACGGGAACGTTACACCCCAGGGCCCCTCATAGCCGACCGGGCTACCTGTGAGCCATTGATCCTCGGGGACGTCACCTGCTGGCAGCCAGTTCGGCGTGTGGCAGTCATTACAAAGCGCGACGACCGCAATATACCGTCCGACCTCTTCGGGCGAACCTGCGGTGGTGGTGGGCAGTCCATCCGGACTCGGTTCCCTCCAACCGTCGTTCACTTCCTGGGCTGGTGCTGCCGCCTCGACCCCGGACGATGCCGGTTCGCCACCTCCGCAAGCAACGAGCAATAGAGGCAGCGAACAGAGTAAGGCTGACGTTCGTAACATGACATGCCCTCCAATCGGCGGATGAGTCTTCCGTGTCGTAAATCGATCCTGGTGGAACATTGTAGCGCAGCGGATCGGGGAGAACGTCACCAGTCGGCTTTCTCATTCCAATACTGAGGTGAAAGGCGTGAAAAATTGAGTTTAATTGAGTCGAGGAGAGCGCGAAGAGCGGGAGAGGTCGGAGGGAGTTGCCGACTCGACCAATACTGAAATTCGACGTATCCTTGTTCAGGGAGAAACCGAGATGGCAAAAATCGATAACAATATGGCACGCGACCTGGCGATCGAATTCGGCATTTCACAAGAGGAATTTACCAAGTATCTAACTTACAAGAAGGAGCGAGACAAAGGTGTGCCCAAGGTCGGCACGGCGGCGCCCGACTTCGAGGTGGAAATGCTGACACCGGAGGGCGCGCGGACCGGGGAGATGTTCAGCTTATCCTCGTCCAGGGGAAAACCGATGGCGCTCCTCATGGGATCATATACGTGACCGCCTTTTCGTGAGCAGGCCGTGCGCCTGAACGAGATTTTCGAAACCTACCGAGATGATGTTCAGTTCCTGTGCCTATACATCAAGGAAGCCCATCCCGAGGACAGCGTCGGCGGCTACCGCTCCAGCAACAATGCCGCAGAAGGCATCGTTATCAACCAACACATTGAGATCGAGGACCGTGCCGAGGAGGCAGCAACGTGCGTTCTCCGGCTCAATTTGAAAATGCCTATGGCGCTTGATGATATGAGCAACCAAGTGGAAGACGCTTACCGAGCGTTCCCCGATCGGCTGTTTCTGCTGGACGCGGAAGGCAGGATCACCTACCACTCGGAACAAGGGCCGTTCGGATTCTTACCCGGCGACTGGGAGGCGGCAATCAAGGACATATTAGTCCAGAAGACTGCTGCGGAGTTAGAGTAAGACTAGACCGTGATGTGCCTGCTGATCTACACGGATTCGACCGGAACGAATCCATCGAAACGGCGCTGAGATTCCGCAGGGCGCGGGCAGGTCTGGCTTCGCGTTCAAACCGGGCTAGACATCATTTGGACAAGACGGCGACGGCCTCAACCTCCAGGACGAAGCGAGGATCGGTCGCAAGCCGGACGATCTCCACGGTAGTGCTCGCGGGCCGATGGTCCTCGCCCCAGTGGCGGTTCATGACGGCGTTGATTGCATCCTGATTCGCGTCGATGTCGACGGTGAAACGTGTCACCTGAATGATGTCGGTGAGCTCGCCGCCCGCAGCCTCTATCGTACTCTGCAACCCCTCCATAACGGCCTCGGCTTGAGCTGTAGCGCTGAAGTCCAGGTGATCGAACTCCGAGGGTATGTGGGGATGACTGTGCGGAACCGGCGCGGCCGTAATCCCCGACAGGAACACGATGTTTCCTGAGGCCACTCGAATGGCGGACGTAAACGGCATATTCGCTCCAGCCGCCGGCTCCGTGCCTGGCAGGTGAATGTATTCGAAACTCGATCCCGAGCTGCTGCAGCCTGCGAGTAATAAAACGACTATGGTGCCGGGCAACATGCGGGCTGGGAAACGGTACTTCATCGCTAGTTCTCCTGAGGTGTCGGTGTGGTGTTAGATTTTGTAGCCGGAAACAGGCCGCTAGTCCTTGAGTGCCTTATCCGCCTGCAGCGCCCGAAATGGCGTGTCTCCCAAGGGCTCGAAGTACGCGACACTTCTCTCATTCCACCCTTGCCGAGGGCTGAGAGAATTTCGTAGTGGCCGAGTTTCATCCATCGGATGAATAAGACTACAGGCGAGATTTCAGGTCAACAAAACAGTCAGATCTCCGGGGCTAGTCTTGCTAGCACGGAGTTCGTTAGCGACGTGATCCTCGATGACCGCGTTGTCGAGGTCAGTCGAACACTCCGGTCAAAGGGGACTGGAGAAAAACTGGACGACACCCGCGCATGCGGAGCGGGGATGACGGATTTAGGGGCATTAAGTGGTTGATTCGAATAATGCCGAAAAGAGGACTCGAACCTCCACGGGGTTGCCCCCACTAGATCCTGAATCTAGCGCGTCTACCAATTCCGCCATTTCGGCCTGGACTTTCAATGTAAAGCGACCAGTCAGCGAAGTCAACCGAGCCGGCCGTTTGTAAACAGCCGCTGGATGTGACACAAGTGGTGAGGTGGCAGGGAGCAAACCACGAAAGAGAATCGAGGGCGGAGATTTCTCCAAGGAAAGCCTTCTCGCCTACATTCGTAACCAACCCGAACGGTCTGCCGGCTTTCGCCATATCCTAGACGACTTCGGAGCCGACAAGACGGATCGCAAGCAGATCAAGGACATCCTCGACCAGCTGGTCAAAGAGGAAAAGCTCGTCCGCCACAAGGGAAACCGTTATGAGGCGCCGCCCTCAGTGGCACTCTATACGGGACGCATCTCGCTCCACGCCGACAGCTACGGTTTCGTCACTCTCGAAGAAAGTATTCCAGGTATAACCGGCGACATCTTCATCCCGCCCCCAAAAGTTGGTTCATCGATGGACGGCGACCGCGTCGCCATAGCGATCGTCTCCTTGAAGAATGTCGAGGGCAGGGTCATCCGTGTAGAGGAACGAGCTCGAACAAAAGTCGTGGGACAGGTTCGATACGACGGGCGAACCTACTTCCTGTCTCCGGCCGACGAGAAGCTGTCGGAAAAGATCCTGATCAAAGGGGAGGTGTCCGAACACAAGGACAAGATCGTCGAGATCGAGTTGACCCGTTTCGGTTCCGAATCAACCTGGCCCGCTGGAGAGCTTGTCTCGGTCCTGGGCTTCATCGACGATCCCGATGTCGAGACGAACGTCATCATTAAGAAGTACGGATTGAGTGTCGATTTTCCTCAAGCAGTCGAGGAAGAAGTCTCCAAACTTCCAGTGGCTCTCAGCGAAGAGGCCATCCTCGCGCGAGATGACTTCAGGGACAGGGGAACCCTGACAATCGATCCGGCCACAGCCCGTGACTTCGACGATGCAGTCGACGTCGAAGAACTCGAAGACGGTGGATTCCGCCTGGGTGTCCATATCGCAGACGTCTCCCACTTCGTAGCGCCCGGTTCTGCCACTGACAAGGACGCTCGAGAACGCGGCTGTTCCGTGTATTTCCCCGATAGCGTTGTGCCGATGTTGCCCGAAAGACTCTCCAACGATATCTGCTCGCTCAATCCACGTACGGACCGGCTCACGATGAGCGTTGTCCTCGAAATCGGAGCTGACGGATCGATCCTCGGACAGACGTTTCATGAAAGCGTGATCCGTTCCGAAGAACGTATGGACTACGAAACCGTCCAGAAGATTCTGGACGGCGATGGTCCCTCCAGAAAGCGGCACCGGCGGATGGTAGGAGCCATCGAGTTACTCGAACGCGCGGCTTATCTGCTGCGACAACATCGGATCAAGCGAGGAACCATCGACTTCGATCTTCCCGAACCCGAGCTGACCTATGACGAAGAAGGGCTGGTCGAAGGCATCGTCAAGGCCGAGCGCTATTTTTCCCATCGCATGATCGAAGAGTTCATGATCTCGGCCAACGAAGCCGTTGCGCGATTGCTCGAGACCGAAATGCCGGCGACGATGTTCCGCGTCCACGAGCGTCCGGACCCGGAGAAGGTGGGAGAACTCAGCGACACACTCGCATCGTTAGGCGTGCGCTTTCGGCCGCGTAAGCTGACTCCCGCAACATTCCAGAAGTTCCTCGATTCAATAGAAGGCCGGCCAGACGAACGGATGATCTCGTTTATTGTCCTTCGCTCGTTCAAACAGGCTGTCTATTCCACACAAAACCGGGGCCATTTTGGACTGGCCTCTGGGAGCTACACCCATTTCACGTCTCCGATTCGAAGGTATCCCGATCTGGTAGTGCATCGCCTGCTCAAGGCCTACCTGTCCGGCCGTCGGCGTTCGGGCTATTCACTCGTCGAACTTGAGGCGATAGCCGCCACCTCGAGCTCAACCGAACGGGTCGCCGACCAGGCCGAGCGCGACCTCTTCGATTGGAAGCGAATGATGCTGCTTGAAGAACATCTGGGTGAGACGCTCGATGCCGTCATCATCAGCGTCTGGGGAAAGGGAATCCGAGTGGAGTTGGTCGACTACTTTATCGAAGGCCTCGTGTCTGTCGAAGACATGGCCGACGACTACTACGAACTGGATCCCCGTTCCCACACCCTTACCGGACGGGGAACGCGGAGAAAGTACAAGCTCGGACAGCGGCTCCGGGTTCAGGTGGCGCGAGTGGATAAGCTGTTGGGGCGCGCCTATTTCCTGCCGGTACTGGCCAAGGGTAATCGCTCCGGTTAGAATGGATGTTTTGGTCTCCCGAGTCGAAGACGCCAAGCCGGCGTAGCTCAGAGGTTAGAGCGAAGGTCTCATAATCCTTAGGTCGGTGGTTCGAGTCCACCCGCCGGCATTCGAGCAAAACGAAGGGAAAGGGGCGCAGACCGGAAAGGCAGTGCCCTTTCTTTTTGAGGCGATCGGTTGGAACTGGTGATCGCCAACATCGATCTGCGCGACTTTACCTGAAAAATTTAAACTGAGAACCAAGACACGAGGCAGGCGATCAACTCGTTTCCGTGCTGATCGCCCGCCCTGTGGGAGATCTGAGGTGAGGCCAGTATCAACCGACTCTCAGACAGAACAGGTCCATGGCAAAAGTTTTCTGCTGTTACAGCAATAGTCGCTCGATGTCAGAGGGGGCTTCGAACCAGTGGTCGGGTTGATGGGCTTCAAAAACTTCGCGCGCAAACGGGCCCCAGAGTGCCGCACCAGTCCGGACACCCGCTGCGTGTCCGGACGCTATGTCGTGTGGAGAATCACCAATGAAGGCGGCGACTTCTGGGACCACTTCGAGGCCCTCTAGTGCCTTCAGTACAGGTTCGGCGTGGGGCTTCGGATTTTCCACGTCGTCAGCCCCAATCACAACCTCAAACAGCCCATCGTATCCGCCCAGAGACAAGCCACGTTCCAGCATTCCGTGCATCTTGCTGGTCACCACTCCCAGCCGATACCCGGCTTTGTGCAATGCCTTCACAGTGTCGCGGACTCCGGGATACTCCTTGACGAGAGCGTCGTGATGTTCCCTGTTGTGCTCCAGGTAGGTAGCTATCAATTCCTGGATCCCGTCCGGGTCTTCAGTAAACGCCCGGAACTGTATCCGAAGCGGAATGCCAACATTGTCGCGCCAATATTGCTCAATCGCGGGCTCCACGTCATGCGCCTGGGCGGTGTAACGAAAGCTTTCAACAATTAAGTCGTAGGTGTTAATAAGGGTGCCATCGAGGTCGAAGAGAACTGTTGTGATTGAAGAATGTGTCATCCGATAATGTGTCCTTATAATCTTTTGATATGCCCTGCAAGTGCATTCAAGTCAGCAAAGTCCCACTTGCCGGAAAGCCCGACGTGTACGAGTACACGTTCAAGTGCACGACCGACGACGGTCGCACGAAACGGGCAATTCTGGTGGAATCCGACGATCGGCGCGCCCAGCGGCTCGCCGAGATCAAATGCGACCGGGTTACTGCTCGCGAGTAGGGAAAATGGAGACATAGGGCTCTGACCCCTTTTTCCTGCCGCAAAGTTCCATCATAATCGTTTGAACCAATCATGAAAAATGGATCCCTGGTCGCCAGGGTCGCGGCGACGATTGAAAAACGGCGGATGCTATCGGGCCCAGACTCCGTGCTGGTCGGAGTCTCCGGTGGAGCCGACTCCGTGTGTCTTGCGCATGTTCTGAAAGAACTGGGTTTCACGCCGGGCCTGGCTCACGTCAACCACGGCTGGCGCGGCACCGAATCTGACGGCGACGCCCGATTCGTTGAGGATCTGGCGAAAAGGCTCGATCTGAGGTTCTTTGTTCACGAGGCCCTGGCAGATTCTGGATCCGGCAACGCTGAAGCCAAAGCCCGCCGGGCCCGCCACGCATTCTTCCGGGAAACTATGGATCGCGAGGGCTTTTCTAAGCTCGCGCTGGCACATTCGGTGGACGACCGGATCGAAACCTTCCTGTTCCACCTGCTCCGGGGTTCGGGACCACGGGGTCTGGCCTCGATGCGCCCCATCTCGGGCGACATCGTCCGGCCCCTGATCGAAACCAGCCGCAGCGAAATCGAAGCCCACCTGAAGGAAATGAATCAGCCGTGGCGGGAAGACCTGACCAACACGGACACCCGGTTCAGCAGAAACAGAATCCGCCACGTGGTCCTTCCCGAGCTGGCTTCGGAATTCAATCCGCGTCTTAGGGAGTCCCTGGCGCGAACCATCGATATTCTCGAGGCCGAGGACGCCTGGATGGAGGCAGAGTCCCGGACCTGGCTCGAATCAAGAACATCGGAAGAGCGTGGGAGCCTGGTCGTTGACCTCGAGGACCTCCCCGCCCAGCCGGTCGCGCTCGTCCGAAGGGTCCTAAGAGCGTCGCTGGAGCTGGCGGGCTCGGAGATGAGGGATATCGGGTTCGACCACGTCGAAAGCATTCGTGGCCTGCTCAAAGCAGGTAAGAGCGGTCGAATCATTGAGTTGCCGGGTTCGATCACCGTGGAACGGAATTTCGGTCAGTTGGTGTTCCGCCCGGCGGCTGCCACGCCCGCCGACTACGAATACGAACTGCCCATTCCGGGCCGGGTCCATGTCCCGGAAATCGACACCGTTTTCCAGGCGCACCTGCGTTCGCCGGAAGCCCTTAAACCTAAGCAGGAAGGGACCTTTGTCGATGGTGAATCTCTGGGACCGTGTGTTAAGATCAGGAACTGGAAAAACGGCGACTTCTACAATCCGAACGGTCTCGGGGCGGCCAAGCTGAAGGAGTTGTTCCAACGGGAGCGAATTCCCCAGCGGAAGAGACTTCAGTGGCCGGTTTTTGTCGCCCAATCATCTATTGTCTGGGTAGCCTCGTTTCCCGTCTCCCGTGATTTCGTCCCGACGGGAGCTTCCCGAAGAATCGTCGAGTTTGAGGCTGTGCCATCGGCAGAGGTGAGATAGCGCCGGCAGACGAAACGTTTTGGGCTCGAGAACTGTCTAAGTACATGAGCCCGGACGAATCGAGGCGCCTAGGGGGTTTCTTTTGAATTCGACAGCCAAGACCATTCTCTTCTGGGTCGCGCTCCTGCTGACCGCGGTCCTTCTGTACCAAGTCGTTCAGCGAACGACAACCGGTACGGAAGCCGAGTTCAACTTCACCCGGTTCATGGAGGAAGTGGAGCGCGGAGCGGTCAGAGAAGTTACGATCGCCGAATCCGAGGTCACTGGAGAACTCACATCGGGCGAGGCCTTCAGAACATACATCCCCATGGACTATCCGGAATTGCTGAGCCTGCTCAGGGAAAGAAATGTCGTTATCGAAGGCGAACCGTCGAACCAGAGTCCTTGGCTGACGGCACTGCTCTCCTGGGCACCGTTCCTCTTCATCATCGGATTCTGGATCTTTTTCATGCGCCAGATGCAGAGCGGCGGAAACAAAGCTCTCTCGTTTGGCAAGAGCCGGGCTCGCCTGCTGACGGCACATCAGAAGAAGATCACGTTCAAGGACGTCGCCGGAGTGGATGAAGCGAAAGACGAGCTTCACGAAATCATCGACTTTCTGAAAGAACCCCAGAAATTCCAGAAACTGGGCGGGCGCATCCCAAAGGGCGTTCTGCTGGTCGGCCCTCCGGGAACGGGCAAAACGCTCCTGGCACGCGCGATCGCAGGAGAGGCCAATGTTCCCTTTTTCTCCATCAGCGGATCTGATTTTGTCGAAATGTTCGTCGGTGTGGGAGCCTCGCGCGTCCGCGACCTCTTTGAACAGGGCAAGAAGAACGCACCCTGCATCATCTTTATTGATGAGATCGACGCCGTTGGCCGCCACCGGGGGGCAGGCCTGGGCGGGGGTCACGACGAACGCGAGCAGACTCTGAACCAGTTGCTCGTCGAGATGGACGGGTTTGAATCCAACGAGGGCGTCATCCTGGTGGCGGCCACAAACCGGCCCGACGTCCTGGATCCGGCTTTGCTGAGACCCGGCCGTTTCGACCGGCGGGTGGTTGTGCCACGGCCCGACGTCAAAGGGCGCGAAGGTATCCTGGCCGTTCACATCAGAAAGATCCCTCTGACCGATGACGTGGATATCGGTGTCGTCGCCCGCGGCACACCGGGCTTCTCGGGCGCTGATCTGGCGAATCTTGTCAACGAGGCGGCATTGAACGCTGCGCGGATGAACCACAAGGCAGTCGCCCAGGAAGATTTCGAGACTTCCAAGGACAAGGTGTTGATGGGCGTGGCTCGAAGGTCGTTGATCATCAGCGAGCAAGAAAAAAAGGTTACGGCATATCACGAAGCGGGACATGCGCTGGTCGCTGTTCTGGTTCCCGGCGCCGACCCGCTGCACAAGGTAACGATCATTCCCCGTGGCATGGCCCTGGGAGTGACGCAACAGCTACCGGTGGACGATCGGCACACCTATCCTCGAACGTATCTGGAGGGACAACTCGCGATCATGATGGGCGGCCGTTTGGCCGAGGAGCTTTTCCTCGACACGGTAACAACCGGTGCCGGAAACGACATCGAGCAGGCAACCGAACTGGCGCGCAAGATGGTCTGCCAGTACGGCATGTCTAAGCTCGGTCCGCTGACGTTTGGTCGTCAGGAAGAACAGATCTTCCTCGGACGTGAGATCAGTCAGCATCGGGATTACAGTGAGGGAACAGCTGAATCGATCGACATACAGGTGCATAATTTCGTGATGCAGGGCTACGAACGCGCTAAAGGAATTTTGACCGACAACAAAGACGCGTTGGGCCGCATTGCCGAAGCCTTGCTCGAGCGAGAATCTCTGGACGGCATCGAGATTCAGATGTTGCTTGACGGGGAACCGTTGAAGGACAAACCGGCTCCCACGCCGCGGAAAGATGAGGACGAAAAGGGCGAAGAAAGCCCGGCTGAAGAAACCGACAAGGATAAGGTCGTTCCTCCCATTCCGCCGCACGAAAACCCGTCGCCAGCGTAAAAATAGGGGCTTAGGGGAAAATGGGATCAGAGCCCTATTTTCCTACTTTGTCAGCTGGAATAAATGTAGGCAGGAATTAGGGAAATAGGGCTCTGACCCCACTTTCCTCGGAAACCCATTGCGCGGCTGCTATGCCGCGCTTTTTCTTTATGCGTAAGAACTACACGTGGAAGTTGTCACGAGCTTCGATCGAACTCGGCCCACGGACAGCGATCATGGGGATCATCAACCTGACGCCCGATTCTTTTTCCGATGGTGGCCTCTATAACGACACCGAGCGTGCGGTGGACAGAGCATTGGAAATCGAGACAGAAGGTGCCGACATTCTGGATATCGGTGGACAGTCCACCCGTCCCAAGAGCGGCCTGGTGGACGTAGTTGAAGAAGCCCACCGTGTCATCCCGACACTGAAGCGGGTCGCGGCCACCATCAAGATCCCGATTTCCATCGACACCTACCATGCCGAAGTAGCCGAGCAGGCTATGGACGCCGGCGCTCAGGTCATTAACGACATCAGCGGTTTCCGGTTGGATCCCAAGATAGTGGAGGTCGCACGCGACACCGGAGCAGGCGTGGTGTTGATGCACAGCCGCGGCGAGCGGGAGGCTATCCATGAGCACAAGAAAGGGGAGGGACCCGAAACGATTCGAGACGAATTGTTCCGGACGGCCGCTGCTGCCGTCCGGAACGGAATATCCCCTGAATCGATTGTGGTAGATCCGGGTATCGGCTTCTCGAAGGGCCGTCGAACGAGCCTAAAAGTTTTAAAAAGGCTCGACCTTTTTAGTACACTAGGCTATCCGTTGCTGGTGGGCACGTCCCGTAAATCGTTTATTAGAGTAGATATACCTGTACCTGAGGCTTCTGACTGGAGCACAGCGGCTTCGGTCGCCCTGGCTGTCGCAGGGGGTGCACAGATCGTTCGGGTCCACGACGTAGCCCGCATGCGGGTCGTCGTTGAGGTCGCAGATTCGATGCTTCGCGCTTAGCCCGGGCGCGAGCTGCAACCACTAAGCCTCAAGCGTAACAACTAACGTCTAAGATGCTCGAAAATTTCTCATTACCCGCGCTCGACGTGTACGCGATTCTCGACATTGCGGTCGTTGCGTTCATCATCTATCAGGCCCTCATCCTGATGCGTGGAACGCGCGCCGTCCAGATGGCCCTCGGTCTCACGCTGGTCATCGCTTTCTTTTATCTGTCACGGTATAGCCAGCTGGCTACTCTTTCGTGGCTGCTGACGAACATCCTTGCTTATCTGTTCATCGCCGTCATCGTGATCTTCCAGTCGGAGATTCGACGCGCCCTGGCACATTTCGGAAAGACGCCTTTCTTCAGCGGATTTTCTTCGATAAACCGTACCGAGTTCTACGAAGAGATCGTTCTGGCGTCGACAACTCTGGCGGGGCGAAGAACCGGTGCCTTAATCGTGATCGAACGTGACATCGGCCTGAAGAATTACATCGAGAGCGGCATCGCCCTGGATTCACTGGTCTCATACGATCTACTGGTCACCGTATTTGACCCGTCAGTTCCCCTCCACGATGGGGCGGCAATCATACGGAACAATCGGATTGCAGCGGCCGCGTGCTTCCTTCCTCTAACTGTCAATCCGATTCTGAGTAAGGAACTCGGAACACGGCATCGTGCAGCCATTGGTGTTACTGAAGAAACCGACGCTGTAGCGATCGTTGTCTCCGAAGAGACTGGGTCCATCTCGCTTGCCTCTGGCGGGAAGATCGAGCGCTATCTGGATGCAGACGGCCTGCGGTCGAAGCTGCGGGAAGCATTCGAAAAGAAGACTGCTGAAGAGATGCCGGAGCCGGTCACTTCTCCAGCGGAATTGTAAGAAGATGTTTCCCTTCAAGCGTTTCCTAACCCACAACTGGTTTCTAAAGCTGTTCTCGGTCCTGGTGGCAAGTCTGCTTTGGCTGACGATCGCAAGCGAGACCAACTCGGTGATAAACCGAACCGTGGCTCTTGAGTTTCAGGGCATCCCGCCAAACATGGAGATCACTCGGGAAACGGCAACCGAGGTCGATCTACAACTGCGTGGGTCGTCCAGCCTGCTTAACGAAATCTCCCCGGCCGACGTTGCGGCCGTGCTCTCGCTGGTCGGGGAAACCCCCGGCAGCAAAATCATCAATCTTTCATCGGCGAACATCCAGATGCCGTTCGGCGTTGAAGTCCTCCGAATCGATCCGATCCGAATCCAGTTTGACCTGGAACGCACGTTGACACGAACACTTCCAGTTCGAGCGGTTGTAGAGGGAGAGCCGGCAGAAGACTTCGAAGTTATCACCTACTTCGTGACGCCCAGTACGGTCAACGTTGTCGGTCCCGAATCCAGCATACGTCCGCTGGAGTCGCTGCCCACAACATCGATCCGCATCGACGGTCAGGAATTTACGGTCCAGACGTTCGCGGATTTGAACATCGTGGATCCTCTGGTTCGACTGGAATCTCTTTCCCCACATGAAGTGCATGTGGAGATCCGTGAGGTTCGAGTCGATAGCGCCTACGTCGCCGCTATGGACCCCTCCCTCGATGATCCGTCGCTTTGGCTCGTGGAACCGTCGTTGATCGATGTGACCGTCCAGGGTCCCAAGAGCCTCATGGCTGAATTCGACCCCGACAATCTCTACTTCACCATCGACACGTCGGTTCTTTCCCCCGGCAGCCACCAGGTCCTCCCGGAAATTCTCGGCATCAGCGATCCTTTTTCGGTCGCTCTGGTAGAACCCGAAACCGTCGAGATTATGGTCCGGCAATAACCAGCACTTAACGATGCAGAAACTCTTTGGCACCGACGGCATTCGCTCGCAAGCGGGCAAGTTCCCTCTGGATCGAAGTACGATTCCGGCGATCGGACAGGCGATAGGAGAACGGGGCGGACCGGTCCTTGTGGGTCAGGATCCAAGAGCGTCCGGCCCATGGATTATGAGTTCGCTTAAAACCGGACTGGACCGCATCGGGGTGAAGGTCGAGGATGCAGGCGTTCTGCCCACACCGGCGGTCGCGCTGCTCACGAAGGAGACTGCTGTGCGGGGAGGCGTGATGATTTCAGCGTCTCACAATTCATTCGAAGACAACGGAATAAAGATCTTCGGGCCCGATGGGAGAAAGCTGGGGGATAGCGATGAGGCAAGTATCGAAGCGAGGGTGAATGAACTCCTCGAGGCTGACCAGGACGCTGCGGGGGAATTGAACTCAGACACGAGTTCGAACAAGATTGATGTCGATCGGGGATCCCGTTTTGCGGACCAGTACATGGCCTTGCTAGGCGAACGGTTCGGGTCGGGCCGCTGGATGGATGGACTTCGAATAGTCACAGACTGCGCCAACGGAGCGATGAGCAAAGTCGCACCCGCTCTGCTTGAATCTCTCGGCGGGAAAGTTTCAGCGATTCACGCCAAACCATCGGGAGAAAACATAAACGCGGATTGCGGCGCAGTTCACCCGGAAAGCCTGATCGAGTATGTCCGAAACCACAGCGCCGATCTGGGTGTGGCCTTCGACGGGGACGGAGACCGATCCATCTTCGTGTCTTCCGCCGGTGAGCTGGTGGATGGCGACGCGGTTCTGTTCATCGTCGCCAGACTGCTGAAGAGCAAAGGGCGTCTGGAACCGGCGACGGTCGTGGGAACGTCGATGACCAACTATGGCCTGGAAAAGGCTCTGGCGGGGGAGGGGATCGCCCTGGTTCGAACCGACGTTGGAGACCGATACGTGTTCAAGGAGATGTCGAACGGGGGAGCGCGGTTGGGAGGGGAGCCCTCCGGTCACATTATCTTCTCGGACTACGGCCTCTCCGGCGACGGGCTGCTGACGACACTTAAGGTATGCGAGGCCATGGTGAGCCAGAACGCCTCACTCGATGAATTAGCCCGGGGGTGGCAGTCATCGCCACAACTGCTTAAGAATCTGTCGGTTGCCGAAAAGCCACCGCTCGATTCCCTGCCAGCCGTGACCGAGAAAATCGGAGAAATTGCGACCCGCCTCGAGGGAAGGGGCCGCATTGTGGTGCGCTATTCGGGCACCGAACAACTGCTCAGGATCATGATTGAAAGCGACTCCGACGATACAAATGACGCCTACGCAGACGAATTGAGCCGTGTGGTCCGGGAAATTCTTCCAAAACCCTAGAAAACAGGAAGTCTACGCTTGACACAAGGCAGCAGTGACACCTACTATCATTTGCTGTGCCTGTGTATTTGAGTTTCATCGTGCGCAGGGTGGCGAAGGAACCGCCAGGTAATATCCGGCGGCCTTTTTTTGCCCCTCAAAACCCTTAATAGCTTCTGGCTGGACAGGTGTTTTCGAGCACAGTTTGAGGCCCTAGAGCCCCATGGCTCTTCCAAAAGAAGAGTCCTTGCTCTTTGACAACGGAAAGCGTGCCTAATGTCGATTTATAACTGAGTCTTCGGCTAGCAAAGCCAAAACATGTATCAACTTTCAACGATCTTTTTTGAGAGTTTGATCCTGGCTCAGAATCAACGCTGGCGGCGTGCCTAACACATGCAAGTCGAGCGAGAAAAGGAACTTCGGTTCCCTAGTACAGCGGCGCACGGGTGAGTACAACGTGGGTAATCTGCCCCGGAGCGGGGAATAACACCGGGAAACCGGTGCTAATACCGCATACGATCACAGCATCCTCGGAAGCTGTGATGAAAGGCTTCGGCCACTCTGGGAGGAGCCCACGCCCGATTAGCTAGTTGGTGAGGTAATGGCTCACCAAGGCAACGATCGGTAGCCGGTCTGAGAGGACGGTCGGCCACACTGGAACTGAGACACGGTCCAGACTCCTACGGGAGGCAGCAGTGGGGAATTTTTGACAATGGGGGAAACCCTGATCAAGCAACGCCGCGTGGATGATGAAGTATCTCGGTACGTAAAATCCTTTCGACAGGGAAGAAGCCTTCGGGTTGACGGTACCTGTAGAAGAAGCCCCGGCTAACTCCGTGCCAGCAGCCGCGGTAATACGGGGGGGGCAAGCGTTGTTCGGATTTACTGGGCGTAAAGGGCGCGTAGGCGGTTTGTTAAGTCGGATGTGAAAACTATGGGCTCAACCCATAGCCTGCATCCGATACTGGCAGACTAGAGTGCGAGAGGGGAAAGCGGAATTCCTGGTGTAGCGGTGAAATGCGTAGATATCAGGAGGAACACCGGCGGCGAAGGCGGCTTTCTGGATCGCAACTGACGCTGAGGCGCGAAAGCTAGGGGAGCAAACAGGATTAGATACCCTGGTAGTCCTAGCCCTAAACGATGGATACTTGGTGTGGGAGGGTTTGATTCCTTCCGTGCCGGAGCTAACGCGTTAAGTATCCCGCCTGGGGAGTACGGTCGCAAGGCTGAAACTCAAAGGAATTGACGGGGGCCCGCACAAGCGGTGGAGCATGTGGTTTAATTCGACGCAACGCGAAGAACCTTACCTGGGCTCGAACGGCTGATGACAGAGGGTGAAAGCTCTTTTTCCTTTCGGGGACATTAGCCGAGGTGCTGCATGGCTGTCGACAGCTCGTGTCGTGAGATGTTGGGTTAAGTCCCGCAACGAGCGCAACCCCTGCCTTTAGTTGCCATCACGTTATGGTGGGCACTCTAGAGGGACTGCCGGTGAAAAACCGGAGGAAGGTGGGGATGACGTCAAGTCCTCATGGCCTTTATGTCCAGGGCTACACACGTGCTACAATGGGCGGTACAAAGGGTCGCAAACCCGCGAGGGGGAGCTAATCCCAAAAAGCCGTCCTCAGTTCGGATTGGAGTCTGCAACTCGACTCCATGAAGTTGGAATCGCTAGTAATCGCGGATCAGCATGCCGCGGTGAATACGTTCCCGGGCCTTGTACACACCGCCCGTCACATCATGAAAGCCGTTTGTACTAGAAGCCGGTGATTCAACCTTCGGGAGATAGCCGTCCAAGGTATGAATGGTGATTGGGGTGAAGTCGTAACAAGGTAGCCGTAGGAGAACCTGTGGCTGGATCACCTCCTTTCAGAGTAATCTCACGCGCTTTTTTAGTCGGTTTTAGGATTCGGTTCGAATCCGATTGACGGTACGCTTTCCGCCTCAAACGATCAGTTGAGGAAAATAAACTCTGGCACTCGACAATGCCTCGTAATACGGGCCTGTAGCTCAGGTGGTTAGAGCGCACGCCTGATAAGCGTGAGGTCGATAGTTCAAGTCTATCCAGGCCCATTAAAATCAGGGCCTGTAGGTGCGGTCTATCACCGCCGAGACTTGAAAGCTCCTTGAAAGCTATGGCAGCGAGTTGTCCAGGGGATGTAGCTCAGTTGGGAGAGCGCCGCCCTTGCAAGGCGGAGGTCGTCGGTTCGATCCCGATCATCTCCATTTGTCGGCCTAATGGCCGACAAATGGGTGTCATCCATTAGCTTGGGGCCCACCGTCCGAAGACGGCCGGTACCCCCAAGTCGGGAGCACCCACAAACGTTAATCTGCGAGTTGCGCTCGCAGATGACTTATCTGGTCTTTGACAATTGAATATTGATGGGCAAATTCTACGAAATGGTTTCGTGGGAGGGTTGCTCTCGCAGTATGTGTGGTTATTTAGGGCGCATGCGGTGAGGTAGCTCTGTTGTACCTGCGGATCCAGCTGAGTAGAACGAGCGCCTTAGGCAAACTTTGGTAGTGATCAAGCTACTAAGGGCATACGGTGGATGCCTAGGCGACGGAAGGCGATGAAGGACGTGGCAAGCTGCGATAAGCCTCGGGAAGCCGCTAGTAGGCGTTGATCCGGGGATTTCCGAATGGGGGAACCCACTCCGGCAAAACTGGAGTATCTATGGCTGAACACATAGGCCATATGAGGCGAACCCGGGGAAGTGAACCATCTTAGTACCCGGAGGAAGAGAAAACAAAAGTGATTCCGTTAGTAGCGGCGAGCGAATGCGGAATAGCCCAAACCATCGTTTCTTCGGATTCGGTGGGGTTGTAGGACCTGTCATTGTGGAGTTACCAATCGCTTCGCTAGTAGAACCACCTGGAAAGGTGGGCCATAGAGGGTGATAGCCCCGTAAACGAAAGCGGCAGCGACTCCCGACAGGCACCTGAGTACCGCGGGACACGTGGAACCCTGTGGGAATCTGGGAGGACCATCTCTCAAGGCTAAATACTATCCGTCGACCGATAGTGAACCAGTACCGTGAGGGAAAGGTGAAAAGTACCCCTGCTAGGGGAGTTAAAAGTACCTGAAACCGTGTGCTTACAAGCAGTGAGAGGGCTATGGCCGTTCTTCGGAATGGTACAGCCTGATCGCGTGCCTATTGCATAATGAGCCGGCTAGTTATTGTCACGGGCGAGGTTAACCCAACCGGGGGAGCCGTAGCGAAAGCGAGTCTGAATAGGGCGAATGAGTCCGTGGTAATAGACGCGAAGCGGGATGATCTACCCTTGGCCAGGATGAAACTGCGGTAACACGCAGCAAAGGTCCGAACCAGTGTCGGTTGAAAACGGCTTGGATGAGCTGAGGGTAGGGGTGAAAGGCTAATCAAATTCCGTTATAGCCCGTTCTCGCCGAAATAGCTTTAGGGCTAGCGTTGTGTGAATTGCGTCGGCGGTAGAGCACTGAATGGACTAGGGGCCCCACAAGGTTACTGAATCCAATCAAACTCCGAATGCCGATGACAAATGCATAGCAGTCAGACAGTGGGGGCTAAGCCTCATTGTCGAGAGGGAAACAGCCCAGACCGCCAGCTAAGGCCCCCTAAATCAATGCTAAGTGGAAAAGGAAGTGAAGATGCTGAGACAGCCAGGAGGTTGGCTTAGAAGCAGCCATCCTTTAAAGAAAGCGTAACAGCTCACTGGTCAAGCGTCTTCGTGCCGATAATTCAACGGGGCTCAAGCATTGTGCCGAAGCTGCGGATCTCATGGTTCTTCGGAGCCATGTTTTGGTAGGCGAGCATTCTGTTCGGCGCTGAAGTCCGACCGTAAGGACGGATGGAGCGTACAGAAGAGACCCTGCCGGCATAAGTAGCGATAAGGGAGGTGAGAACCCTCCCCGCCGAAAGTCTAAGGTTTCCTGAGGAAGGTTAATCCGCTCAGGGTTAGTCGGTCCCTAAGTCGAGGTCGAAAGGCGTAGACGATGGGAAACAGGTCAACATTCCTGTACCACCATGATTTCGTTTGTACGATGGGGTGACGCAGGAGGCTAGCTTAGCCAAACCCTATGGCTATGGGAGGTGGAACCCGGTAGGCGGTCCGTGCAGGCAAATCCGCGCGGGCATTCAACGCCGAGAGGGGAGTCCGGAGTCGTTATGACTCGTAAGTAAGTGAGGCCACACTGCCAAGAAAAACCTCTAAGGAGAAATTGAGGTGACCGTACCGCAAACCGACACAGGTAGACGAGGATTTAATGTCCAAAGGCGCTTGAGAGAACACTCGTTCAGGAACTCGGCAAATTAGCACCGTAACTTCGGGAGAAGGTGCGCCCCACTATTGTTAGGATCCTTGCGGTCCAAAGCGAGAAGGGGTTGCAGTGAAGCGCGTCAGGCGACTGTTTAACAAAAACACAGGTCTCTGCAAAGTCGAAAACGACGTATAGGGGCTGACGCCTGCCCGGTGCCGGAAGGTTAAAGGGAGCGGTTAGTTGCACTTGTGTAACGAAGCTGTGAACTGAAGCCCCGGTGAACGGCGGCCGTAACTATAACGGTCCTAAGGTAGCGAAATTCCTTGTCGGGTAAGTTCCGACCTGCACGAATGGCGTAACGATCTGACGACTGTCTTAACGAGTGACTCAGCGAATTTGTAGTTCCGGTGAAGATGCCGGATGCCCGCATCAAGACGGAAAGACCCCGTGCACCTTTACTATACCTTGGCAATGATTTATGGGTCATCATGCGCAGGATAGGTGGGAGGCTTTGAACCGTGGCTTTTGGGCTGCGGGGAGCCAACCGTGAGATACCACCCTTGTTGTTCTGTGGATCTAACCTAGGACCGTTATCCGGTTCAGGGACATTGTCAGGCGGGTAGTTTGACTGGGGCGGTCGCCTCCTAAAATGTAACGGAGGCGCTCAAAGGTCACCTCAGGCTGTTTGGAAATCAGCCTTCGAGTGTAAAGATATATGGTGGCTTGACTGCGAGACCAACAAGTCGAGCAGGTGGGAAACCAGGACTTAGTGATCCGGTGGTTCTGTATGGAAGGGCCATCGCTCAACGGATAAAAGGTACGCCGGGGATAACAGGCTTATCCGGGCCAAGAGTTCACATCGACGCCCGGGTTTGGCACCTCGATGTCGGCTCATCGCATCCTGGGGCTGTAGAAGGTCCCAAGGGTTGGGCTGTTCGCCCATTAAAGCGGTACGTGAGCTGGGTTCAGAACGTCGCGAGACAGTTCGGTCCCTATCTGGTGTGGGCGCAGGAGATTTGAGCAGGGCTGACCTCAGTACGAGAGGACTGGGTTGGACGGACCTCTAGTGTACCAGTTGTAGCGCCAGCTGCATCGCTGGGTAGCTACGTCCGGTTCAGATAAGCGCTGAATGCATCTAAGCGCGAAGCTGGCTGCGAGATAAGATCTCCCGGGCCATAAGGCTCCTAAAGACCCGTGGAAGACCACCACGTTGATAGGCAGGGTGTGTAAGCACAGCAATGTGTTCAGCTAACCTGTACTAATCGGTCGTGAGGCTTGATCATTACGATCTAATCACTACATCAAATTCGCCCTATCGGCGCTCATTGCCCATCAATATTCAGTCGTCAAGGACCGAAGGTCTTTGATCTAGATTCTTCTGTAGGTGCGCTCTATGAGCGCACAAATATTTGAAAGCGTGCGGTCATAGACAAAGCACCTACAGAAATACGGTTTCTCGGTGATCTTACCGAGGGGGTCACACCCGTTCCCATCCCGAACACGGAAGTTAAGCCCCTCAGGGCCGATGGTACTGCGTGGGCGACTGCGTGGGAGACTAGGTCGTTGCCGGGAATTTAATTAAAGCCCCGTCATCCGCGTCTTTACAGACGAAGTTGGCGGGGCTTTTCTGTTGTTTTGCGGAGGATCTTGTTGGAGACTCATCTTTTCGGGCCAGGGTTAGATAGATTTCAGGAACGAACAGGAGTTTCCCAATGCTTACGTCACGCATGAGCGCCCTCTCGACTGCACTATTCGTAATCGTCGCGACCTTATCCAGCACGCCGACGGCAACCCCGCAAGGCGTACCAGAGAATGACCTGTTCGAGATAGGCTCGGCGGACACCACTCCCCCTCCGGGAATCGAAGCACTGCCTGTCGACATGTGGAGCACTGAAAATTTTTATTTCGATAGCGAGTACTGGACCGACCCCCGATACGCGAGGTGCAACACCCCTCGTCAACTTACCGACATGTTTGCACGGAACCGGGTCGGAGGTTGGGGTGACTGCAGTCTGGATCGAGACGTTCGAAACGTCGTGAGCCCGCACCCATACAACACGGCCCAAGACCACTACAACGCGTTGCTGGCCCAGGCTCAAGCCGCTGGAGGGCCGACCACACACACACGAGAATCATTGCCCGACTGGGACGGATGGTACGACCGCGGCGGTGACTTGGAACAGTGGGTTTATGGTCGAAATCTACAGACATCAACAATGGTATCTGTTCTGACTCCCGAATATCAGAAACGGATGGTCCAGCACAATTACCACGAAGCCGTCAGCAACGCCCCCCAGTGGATGGCTGCATTCTGTTATCCCGATGGACTGTGGCGCTGGTGGGGAGAGTTCGCCCTGGGGAGTTGGGAGGAGGGTGCGGACTCAGGCCATGGACCGATCGAATTTCTGGTCACACCACACCAGGTACAGTTACTGGCCGGCGTGGCCGACAACTTGCTCCGCAAGGTGCTGATTGGGCGCGAGCACGTACAGAACGGTGTTCCCCAGTGGATGGGTGAAACGATCGGATTCTGGAACGGTGACACGCTCATCGCCTGGACAGCCAATGTTCAGGGCTGGACTCTGTCGCACTCGATGCCGGAGTTCAGCAGTGAGTTTGAGGTCATCGAAGTGTTTCGACCCAACCCGGACGGGAGCGGCATCATCTCGGAAGCCACCTTCTACGACAGCGAAGCTTTCTCCCAGCCCCTGCACACCGTCACTCCCTTTGTTCGCAGCAGACCGCCCGACGATCGCGAAACGCGATACGTCCTCAAGCAGTGCCGGACGCAGAGTTCGATCGTAAACGGTCCGGACGGCAGGCCAACGCAACTCCTCTTTGGAGAGGAAGGATACGTGGATTATTTCGGCCGCCCCTGGGCCGAGAACTGGGAAGAGCATTTCGAGCAGGGTTGGGAAAAGCCTGCCAATTGAATGTTGGAAGAAGATAGCGAGAAGGGCCGGGGCTATCGCGAGAAAGAAAACGGTGACGGATTCGACCCGTCGTTCCTGCCTTGACCACTTCGCTGTGGCGTAATAGCATCGCGCTTAAATCACACAACCAGGGGAAAATCGAATGGTTATAATGCGCACCTTCGTAGCCTCGATCACTTTACTGGCTGTCGGGATGTCACTCACGCCCGTAGCCAACGCACAAATTTTTCAGGATGGGTCCAAGGACACGACCCCACCTCCGGGTGTCGAAGCACTGCCGGTCGACATGTGGACAACCGAGAACTTCTACCTGGACAGCGAATACTGGACCGACCCCCGATACGCCAGGTGTAACACGCCACGTCAGTTGACCGATATGTGGCGGTTCGGACGATTCGGCGGTTGGGGCGACTGCGACCTGGACCGCGACGTCTCGGGAATCGTGAGCCCGTACGACTATCAATCTGCGGAGGAACACTACAATAATCTGCTGGCCGACGCCGAGGCCGCAGGAGGTCCCACGGTTCATACACGGGAAACACTGCCGTATTGGGACGGTTTCTACCTCCGAGGAGCGACGGAGGAGCAGTGGGTTTACGGCCGGAATCTTCAGAGTGCCACGATGGCATCGGTGTTGACGCCTGAATATCAGAAACGATTAGTCCAGCAGAACTACCACGAAGGCGTCAGTAATTCGCCTCAATGGATGGCCGCATTCTGCTATCCGGACGGACTTATGCGCTGGTGGTCGCAGGCGGGTCTGGGTGGTCCCATCGAGGTCATCGTCACACCTACGCAAGTCCAATTTCTGGCGGGCGTTGCCGACAATTTACTGCGCAAGGTCCTGGTCGGCCGCGAGCACGTCCAGGACGGGGTCCCGCAATGGATGGGCGAGACCGTGGGATTCTGGAACGGCGACACGCTGGTCGCATGGACGGCCAACGTCCAGGGTTGGACACTGTCACACTCGATGCCCGAATTCAGCAGCGACCTGGAAGTCATTGAAGTCTTCACACCCAGTCCGGATGGGACCGGCGTGATCTCGGAAGCAACCTTCTACGATCCAGAAGCCTTCTCCCAGCCCCTGCAAACGGTGACTCCATGGATCCTCAGCGCGCCATCCGACGATCCCGAAACGCGATTCACCCTCAAGCAGTGCCGGGTTCAGAGCACGATCGTGAACGGACCGGACGGGAGGCCAACACAACTGCTTCCTGGAGAGGAAGGCTGGATCGACTACTTCGGACGGCCCTGGGCCCAAAACTGGGAAGAACACTTCGAGCAGGGTTGGGAGAAGCCGGCTAATTAACGTGGCAGGAAGATAGCAAGGAGGGCGCGGGCTATGGCGAAAAAGAAAACGCTGACGACTCTGTCACTGATCGTGGCTTTTGTTGTGGCTTCCACACCGTTGTTCTCACACCACGGAAGAGCGGGCACATATGCCGGCGCGGAAATCGTGACCTCGGTAGGAACTGTCCTGCGTTTCGACTACAGAAATCCCCACGTGCGCATCTATTTCGAAACGACGGACGAAAACGGTGATGCCACGCAGTGGAGCGGCGAAATGGCAAACGTGTCTCAATTCGTGAGAGCCGGCTGGACCAAACGGCGCATGGAAGAACAACTGGAACCGGGAACCGTACTGACTTTTACATACGTGCCGTCCACGGTCGCGGTTTCCTCCGGCGACACGCGCGACTCGATCGTTATGAGGATGATCAACGGAGGCGGCGCGGTCGTGGGTCTGGTCCGAGGCAACCTGGCAGAAGCGCTGGTCCCGTAAGACGCTGGGGGCCGCAGGATCTAAATTTTGACGACGAGGGGTTGTACGATGAGAGTTCTTTTCACCGTTTCAGTATGTCTGTTCGCGATCGCCTTGTCCGCAACGCCCGTGGCAAGAGGTCAGAACGCTACCACTCAGAGTCTCGATTCGCCCGATTCCGACGTATTTGATCCGAAAGACCTCTCGGGTGTCTGGGGACGCTTTGGAAACCGTGAGGGCAGAGGGAATCGTCAGGGCGGCGCTCCCTTCCCCGAAAAGGGAGACGACGGCTTCGGCAACGATGTCCCTGCTTTCACCGCTGAAGGACAGGCCAAGTTCGACAGCTACAAACCAGGCTACGGCCGTCCGCTGGGCAGCGAAGCCGCGGCGGCTAATCCCGACGAACATATCGGACGTCGTCGAGCCGTTCCACCCGCCCAGCAGAACGATCCGGCCTCTCTCTGCTCGCCCTACGGTGTAACGCGCCTCATCCTGACCAGTTATTTCTCCACGATAGAGTTCGTCCACGCAGATGACAGGATCATCCAAAACTTCGCGTGGATGAAGGACTACCGCAATATCTGGATGGACGGACGTCGGCTCCCCACCGAAATAGACATTCCGAATTGGAACGGATACTCGATCGGAAGATGGGAGGGAGACACCTTCATCGTCGACTCTTACGGTTTTGAGGAAAGCTCATGGATCGATCGATACGGATATCCTCACAGTGGCGAGATGCGGCTGGAAGAACGTTACCGGAGGATCGCTCCCGACCTGTTGGAGCTCGTGATGACCATCACGGATCCAGAGATCTATACCGAACCGTGGGTGAGCCAGTGCAAAGTATTTCGAAAACTTGCCCGAGATGAATCCAGTGTCAACGGCTGGTGGGAACTCTTCGACGAACGGTGCGTGCCGGCAGACGAAATCGATTTCAATGAAAATGTTCGCTCCGGATGACGTCCGGTTGAAAAAAACGAGAAGTCATGCTGAAAACGCAGGTACAGATCAGGAGGGCATCGTGAAAGTACATATCCCCAGGGTAGGACGACGGGAATTCTTGAAGACCGCAAGCGGTGGTCTGGCTACGCTGGCTGTCAGGGCAAAGGCTTCAAGCGCCCAGCAGGCGGGCTCTCGAGCGATTCCCGACCGGTTGCGGATCGACGTCCACGGACACTACTTCCCTACCGATTATCTCGACATGCTCGACCGATTCGGCGGTCCTGGAACAGGGACCGGCAGTGCGCGCGCAGTACCGGCCGACGGAAGCCCGGGCGAACTGGAATCACGTTTCGGAATGATGGACCGGGCGGGGATGCACGTCCAGGTGCTCTCGGCGGCCCCCCAACTTCCGTATTTCGAAAACAGAGACCAAGCCGTCTCGTCGGCGCGATTCGTCAATGACGCCTATGCAGAGATGGTAGAGCAACATCCGGACCGCTTCGCGGCTTACGCGGTGACACCCCTGCCCCATGTCGACGCCTCGATCGAAGAGATGGGCCGCGCGCTCGACACGCTGGGCATGGTTGGAGTCACAATGGGCACCTCTGTGATGGATCGGTCAGTCGCGGATCCCGCGTTCGATCCGTTCTGGGAAGAACTCGACCGACGGGGCGCCATCCTCTTCCTCCATCCTTCCGGGCTTGGCGCCTGTTCCCCTCTTATCGAAGGTGGATTGACCTGGCCGATCGGGGCGACGATTGAGGACACAATGGTGGTCGCGCACTTGATGGAACAGGCCATTCCCGTCCGATATCCACGTGTGCGAATCATCGTTCCCCACCTCGGTGGCGAAACCTCGATGCTGATCCGGCGACTGAACAATCAGAAGTTCATGTTTCTTCCAGACGAGGCAGAACAGCCCAGCGTGACAGCCCGACGGCTCTGGTACGACACTGTCTCTCACGGTTACGCGCCCGCCCTGGAAATGGCCGTCGATGCGTTCGGAGCCGACCGGATGGTCCTGGGAACGGACTTCCCTTACCTGATCGGCGACGTATTCCAGGACGCCGTCAACTACATCAGCGAGGCGCTCCCGGCACAACAGGCGGAAGCGATTCAGGACAGAAACGCTCAGGCGCTGTTTCAACTGAGCCCGCCAGCGTAGCCAGCACTAAAAGGAGGGGATGGAGAACGCCCGTCCATCGGGACATCTTTCTTGCCCGACAGCGGACGATGTGGATCCTTCCCCGCCCTCCCCTTGACCCCTCCGTCGCGGCGTAATAGCATCGCGCTTTAGCAATAACGCTCAGTTTGGACAGAGGTGAACTTTATGCGCTCAACAGGAATAACGGTGGTTTCGATCGCACTGCTTTTGGCAAGCGGAATCTTGATGGCAACACCTGCAAATGGTCAGGAAAACTCGCCGCCGGAAGGGATAGAGCCGCTTCCGGTCGACCTGTTCTCGACGGAGAATTTCTATTTCGACCAGGAGTCCTGGACGGATCCGCGCTACGCCAGGTGCAATACACCCCGGCAGCTGACCGATATCTGGAGGAACAACAGAATGGGCCAATGGGGCGACTGCGATCTCGACCGTGAGGTCTCCGGTATCGTGAGCCCTTACGACTATCAAACAGCTGAGGAACATTACAGAGCGTTGATGGTCCAGGCGGACGCGGCTGGGGGACCCACCGTTCACACCCGCGAGACGATGCCTGAATGGGATGGGTGGTATGCCAGAGGAGCATTGGGCGAGCAGTGGATTTACGGTCGCAACGTCCAAACGTCTACGATGCTGTCGCTGCTGACGTCCGAGTATCAGGAACGGATGGCTCAGGTGAACTACCACGAGGCCGTGACCAATTCTCCCCAGTGGAATTCCCAGTTCTGCTACCCCGAAGGATTAGTGCGGTGGTGGGGGGAATTCACACTCAGAGATATCGAAGTCATGGTCACACCGCACCAGGTCCAGTTTCTGAGTGGCGCCAGTCACAACTATCTCCGCAGGGTTCTCATCGGCCGGGAACACGTACAACAGGTCCCGCAATGGTTTGGCGAAACTGTCGGATTCTGGAACGGTGACACGCTCATCGCCTGGACCGCCAATGCATTGGGATGGGCAATGTCGCACTCGATGTTCGAATACAGCAACTCGCTCGAGATAGTGGAGGTTTTAAGGCCAAACCCGGATGGAAACGGGCTCATCGTCGAAGCGACATTCTACGATCCGGAAGCTTTCACCGAACCTCTTCATACGGTAACTCCCTGGAATTGGCGGACGGGCCTCGACGATGCGGATGCAAGATATACATGGCATGAGTGCCAGGTCCAGGGCACGGTCGTTAACGGTCCCGACGGCAGACCGACCCAGGTCCTACCCAACGAACCAGGTTATGTCGATTACTTCGGCCGGCCATGGGCTCAGGCTTGGGAAAGGTTTTTCGAGGGGGGCTGGGCAAGACCCTCCAACTAAGCAAACAGCTGCAATCATTTCAGGAGGTCTCAATATGTCGTTTAGTGAATCATTTCTACGGGAGTTTGGTCAGGAAGTGCCCAGCACGCGGACAACCCTCGAACGCGTTCCCATGGATCAGTTCGATTGGCAGCCACACGATAAATCAATGTCTATAGGCGCACTGGCCAGCCACGTGGCGGGCCTCCCGAGCTGGGTTCCCTTGATCGTCGCTCACGACGAATTCGATGCCGGCGGAGGCGAAGCGCCACCCCCACCCCCCTCCGATACGAAGGGCCTGCTGGAACTGTTTAACAAGAACGTTTCCGAGGCGCAGTCGGTGATTGAAGGCACAGCGGATGAAGAATTCGGGAAAACCTGGTCGCTGGTCCGTGGGGGAGAAGCGCTCTTCTCGGCACCCAAAGCGGGCGTGATCCGAAGAATGATGCTGCATCACATGATCCACCACCGGGCGCAGCTGGGCGTGTATCTGCGGCTGAAGGACATCCCCGTTCCTTCGGTTTACGGTCCATCGGCAGACGAAAACCCATTCGAATCCTAAAGGGTCGTGCCCGAACTTCCCGATATACAAATCTATCTGGAAGCACTTGACCCGCTAGTCGTCGGCCAGAGCCTCGAACAGATCCGCATACGGAGCCCGTTGTCCAACGTCAATCAGAATTCCTTCTCGTATTGCCTCATTTAAAAATGTTACCGAACTGAGGGTTGTTGCCTCATTAGAAATGTTACCGAACGACCGGTCAAACGGGAGAGTTCTTCGGTAATGGTCTGTTAGATTGTGCCTGCCGTTAGACATTCAACAAGCCTTGCAGTATCCTGTGCTGCATGAAATGTCCACACTGCGGAAAAACCATCCCCAAGAAACTCATCGTCGCGGAGTCCGGAAGGATCGGCGGAAAGACAACAGCCAAACGCGGACCTGAATACTTCAGGCAGCTTCAGGCAAAAAGAAAAGTCAAATCTGGCGGGAGGCCGCCAAAAAAGACATAAAGGTGGACCTGATTTGTCCCCTTTGCATTTTATTGTTGGGGAAACTGGGGTCGGATCGTAGAAATCCGACCCCAAGAATCAGACCCGCAAAGGTGGTGATGCTACTATGCAGATCTGCGTGCAAATTCCGCGGGGATGGAAGGCGTTCTTTACGTGTCGGTCAGACGGCACACTAGAGATCGCCATCAAGCCAATAATCCTATAGCTCGATTTGCGTACCCCCGGAGGGCTGGAGTTCGACCCTCCGAGGGTAACGCTACTCTATGGCAATCTATGAAGTCAAAGATATTTTTAATAGGAGTTCAGTCAAAATGGACCTGACGAAACAGCGTGTCGCCTTGGAGGATCTAATCGAAAAGCGAGACATTCTAAACGAAGCCATTGCGCAGCTCACGAATGTCCTTCACGCACTCAACGGCGGCAAAGCTTCAGAAACTGGAAAGCGCGCTTCCGAACCGTCTACATACATCGAGGACGTTCTGAGGATTCTTGCATCCACTGGCCGTCCACTGCACGTCGACAAAATCCGTAAAGTAATGCAGGAGGAGCGCGGAAGGGAGATTGCCAGACCATCGCTCGAATCCTCGATCCTACGTCATATCAAGGCAAATAAGCCCGGAGTCAAGGCCCTTGGAAAGAGCACATATGCCCCTGGGTTTTGGGCTATTGAAGGAGAAAGCGAAGGAAAAATTGAAGACGATATGGACGCCAGAGAAAAGCGGCGCCATACCCTGTCAGGTTTGTCGAATATTTCTTGACAAACAGCAAGGCTTGTTGTTTAATAGAGCACATGAAACGAAGGCCCCACCCAGTGCTAGTAACACCAGATGGGGCCATTTTACTAACCCGCGATTGCTCACGAGATAGCCGATACAGCTTCATTGTGAGCCAGTCGCCATCAAAAGGCAAGGGCCACAATGACATGCTGCCACTGCAAAGCCCACGCGAAGAAATCCGGCAAGTTCAAAACCGCTAACGGTCCCGTCCAGCGCTACCGCTGTCTGTCCTGCGGTAAGACGTTCAAGGCCGAAGGAGCGCTCGGTGACATGCGGATCTCCGAAGAAAATGCCGTTCAGATCCTCAACCTGCTCGTGGAAGGCGTCGGGATCAACGCTGCTTCGCGTCTGACTGGAGTTCACAAGGAAACCGTACTCCGAGTCCTTGCATTGGCCGGGGAGCGGTGTGAGCGAATCCTTGACGAGAAGATCCGAAACGTCACGGTCGAACAGGTCCAGGCTGACGAGATTTGGTCCTTCGTCCACTGCAAACAGAAGAATGTTCGGAGAGGCCAAGATGATCGCGCCATCGGCGATCAGTACACATGGGTGGCTCTCGACCCAAAATCCAAGCTCGTCATTTCTTATATCGTCGGAAAGCGATCCGGACTAAACGCGCTCGCTCTGATGACGGACCTGTGCGGACGGCTGGCGAATAGAATGCAACTTACCACGGACGGTTTCGCGCCTTACGTCGGGGCTGTTGAGGATGTGTTTGGAGCGGATATCGACTTCGCCCAGTTGATCAAAATCTACGCCAATCCGACCGAAGAACGGAGGGTACGCTATTCGCCTTCAGAGTGCGTCGGGGCGGTCCCAACCAGCGTCACCGGAAACCCCGATCCTGAAATGATATGCACGTCGCATGTCGAACGCGCGAACCTGACCATGCGGACCTTCATTCGCCGGATGACCCGCCTCTGTCTGGGGTTCTCAAAGAAGCTCGACAACCTGAAGGCTGCAGTCGCGCTCTACTTCGCCTGGTACAACTTCGTGAGGATTCATGGGAGCCTTAAAGTCACTCCGGCGATGGAAGCCGGTATCACGAACCATGTCTGGAGCCTGGAGGAGTTGATCGGGACGGCCTGATTCACCATACTTGGAGTAGATCTAATGCGTCTTGGTCTGATATGCTCCGTTGCCAGGCCTGACGAAATGAGACTGTATACAATCCTTACCGACCCCGAAAACGAAAACCTGAAGAAGGCATTGGAGAGAGATTTTCCGAAGCATTATTTCGATTTCGATGATGGCCAATGGTTTGTCGCTGGAGAGGGGACTGCCACGGAAATATATCGCCAACTTTCCAAAGACGATAACCTAGACATCGGGTCGGTGGTCGTCATTTCCATATCCGGATATAACGGCTACGCCAGCGTCGATCTGTGGGATTGGATGCAAGGAATGCAAGATAAAAACAGTGAACGGATACCCCAATGAATCCGAGCGCCCGCCTTCGGAGGGTCCGCCGTCGGCTTATTCTCTGATAGGTGATCTTGAGGGCCGGTTGCGCGTCGTTGAAACAAATATGACGCGCATTGACGAAAACATAAAACACGTGGCAACTAAAGCCTGGATTCTTGGTGGAGTCATTGCTGCGATAGTGAGCATGGTGATGATAGTGTTCTCCGCTTTGAGATTACTTTCTCCCGCCTCTTAGCCATAGTGGTTAGCCAATCCACAGATGAAATCTACTGGATTACCAGAGAGCTGACCTGAACGGGATGAATTCAACAATTTGACAGACCTTCACCAATATTTTCGTCTGTTCGCTCCATCCAAAAGAACCCTTTCCGAGTTAATCGGATCGGAGCAACAATCTAGCAGACCACTACCAGTTCTTCCCGCCGTCGAGGCTGTGGGAAAGTGGGAAACTCTTCGAGTTTCCCAAGGTCGCGGGGCGACCGCCTTTTCCACAGCCCCCGTCGCCCGCAGATGCTGAAGCCGGGCGGACCCGATCCAGTTCGAGCCACTCGCCATCGAAAGTCTCCAGAATCTGACGCCGCCATTCGCGCACGCGCCGCTGCAGGGTCCGTAACTGACCGTTGGGGTAACGTCCCGGGCGCCGCTGCTGAAGCTCAAGCAACAGCGACTTTGATGTTCGCCCGGGATCGGATTCAAGCCATGACCGCATCTCCTCCCAGACGCCGTCGAACGGGTCCGGGCGAGTACGCCAGGTGTGGGGCACAGGTTGTTTCCGTGTTTTGCGATACCGACGCGTGATTCGTTGCTCGAAGCCGGGATCGGGGAGTTCCGCCTCAATCGGGGCTCGGTCTGCATCTGCGTCGCAGTTCGGGGACACAAGGGCGGCGCGCACGATGTCGTCCGTTAGCGTGGGAGAGGCCAGTTCCTTCGCATGTCTCCAGAATGCATCCTGGAGTTTCTCAAGCTGTCGTAGGAGATCGACCGGATCCGAACGTTCATAAATCGCAGCAAGGCGAACGCGAACCTCCGGGTCGAGCGCATCCGAATTCGAGAGCCGTTGATAGGGTGTTTGCGCGATATCGTAGCGTTTCGTCACCCGGGATCCATCGCGAGTCTTCGTCGTGAGCTTCATGGACGGCTGGAAGAAGTTCACGTAGAGCCGGACCACTCGGTAGAGCTCGGCAAGCTGCCTGTATGCCAGTGAGCCTTCGTAGCGGTCGTAGCCGACCAATTGGCGGACGATCGAGCCGTTCTTCTGTTCGACGAAGCACTGGTCGTTCTTCCGGCGCGCCCGGCCTCGGGTGAATTGAATCGTTTCACGCTCGCAGTAGGCGAGGAGTCCGTAGTTCATGAACTCGGAACCGTTATCCGTGTCCAGGCCGACAAGCTGAAACGGAAGGATCTGCCGTGCCGTCGTGAGCGCCTGCAGAATGTCCGCCTCCGTACGCCGTAGCAACGCCAGACATTCGGTCCAGCCGGTCGCCACGTCGGTCAGTACCAGGGTGTGGAGGAAAGGGCCTTCCGAGTTCCCGCCGCAGTGTGCAACCAAGTCCGCTTCCATGAATCCCGGCCGCGTGTCCGCCCAGTCGGCGAATGTGCGAATCGGAACGCGGTGTTTGAGTAACTGTCCGGACTTGGTGGTGGTCTTGCCGTGCGGTCGATGATCGAATCGGAATTGACGGAAGATCCGATCAGCCGTGGCGGCGCTCAGCTCAAGCAGATCCGCCCGCGTTTTATCAGACAATGACAGATGCCCGTGACGCTCCATGGTCGGGATCAGCTCCGGCAGAAACGGAACGAGCCGTTTGCCACAGACATCATTGACTGTGCGCCAGGCCGCGATCAGGGCGGCCTGCACCGCGGGGCCGTATCGACGGACCCGGCCGCGCGGTTGCCGTCGGGGCCGTTCGCCCCTCAGAATGTCGTTCAGAAGCCGTGTCGCGTGCTTCCGATGGAACCCGGTCGATTCAAGGAACTCATCCAGGATTCGCTTCTTCTCCGGTCGCGCCGCATTCTTGTAGCGAACCGCCGTTCGTAGAGCTAATTCTCGCCTTGCCGCAACAGTCATGTGTGTCCTCACTTCCCACCTCCGTTCTCATAGAGTTGGGTAACATTTCTAATGAGGCAACAACCCTCAGTTCGGTAACATTTTCAATGAGTCAATGCGGCCGGGAGTTTTGATTGTCGCTGATCACCCGTTCCTTGTACGAAGCATCGATCCTCCAATTGGAAGTTTCGAGCAACGTCAAGTCACCGGGCTCCGCCGCCTCGGTAAACGGATCGTCTTCGAGTTTGATGGCGATGACTTTCTAGCCCGCATATTTCACCGATAGGACCAGAAAAGGCCGCCCTGTCTGGCATAAAGCGTTTTGAAATAAACGTTTAACAAGCCAAACGGAGACGGCCCTTATGAGAACAGAGTGTAACCAAACGACGTTCGAATTTCACGGACTTCTTCAACGAAAAGTGAAGGCGCGTTTTGACGGCGGAAAGATCACCTCCGACGCTGGGGTTCTGCTGTTGAGGGAAGTGGAAAAGCGAACGGGTCTGATCGCCGGACTGGCCGAGTGTTTCAGGGATTACCGGGACGCGAGGTTGATCGAACACACGGTGAGCGAGTTATTGGGGCAGCGCGTCTACGGACTCTGTCTGGGCTACGAGGATCTGAACGATCATGACCAACTGCGGACCGATCCGATGCTGGCCGTGGCGGTGGATAAGGCCGATCCACTGGGGGAGAAGCGGCGGCAGGCCCGAGACCGGGGAAAAGCGTTGGCGGGCAAGTGTACGCTGAACCGGTTGGAACTGACCGGGGAGCAAGTCGATGGGAAGGAGCGGTACAAGAAGATGGCCATGGACCCGGACAAGATCGACCGCTGGATGGTGGATGCATTTGTGGCGGCTCACGGATCGGCGCCCGAGGAGATTGTTCTGGACCTGGATGCGACCGATGATCCGATCCATGGCCATCAGGAAGGACGGTTCTTTCACGGCTACTACGGCAACTACTGTTATCTGCCGCTCTACATCTTTTCGGGAGAGCATCTGCTATGCGCCCGGTTGCGGTGCTCCAATGTCGACGGTGCGGACGGCGCCGTCGAGGAATTGAACCGCATCATCGGCCAGATCCGGCAGAGCTGGCCGGAGGTGTCGATTATCATCCGGGCCGACTCGGGCTTTTGCCGGGATGAATTGCTGAGTTGGTGCGAGGCCCACCAGGTCGATTACGTGGTGGGTCTGGCCAAGAACGATCGGCTCAAGCGCGAGATCGCTGAATCGATGAGTCAGGCCGAAGCCGAGTTTAACGACACCGGGAAACCGGCGCGGGTGTTTAACGATTTCCGGTATCGCACTCGGAAGAGCTGGACCTGCACCCGACGCGTCATCGGCAAGGCCGAGTTCCTGGAGAAAGGCGCCAATCCTCGATTCGTTGTGACCTCACTGTCGCCGGAACGCCTGGACGCCCGCGCCCTCTATGAAGACTTTTACTGTGCGCGGGGCGACATGGAAAATCGCATCAAGGAACAGCAGTTGGATCTATTCGCCGACCGGACCAGCGCGGCAACCATGCGCGCCAATCAACTCCGGCTCTATCTGTCCTCGGCCGCCTACATGCTCCTGCACGCGTTACGCCGTCTGGGACTGAAGAATACCGATCTGGCCCGCGCTCAGTGCCAGACGATCCGCTTGAAGCTCCTCAAGATCGGAGCTCAAGTCCGTCTGACGGTTCGCAACATCTGGATCTCCATGTCGGAAGCCTATCCCTACGCCGAGGTCTTTGCCCTCGTCCATCGAAACCTGCAGGCGCTTCCTCTGCGCTGCTGAGAACCGACCCGATCCCCTGCGCCAAAATCGACTCGCTCTTTTCGGCTCCGCCGAGGTTTGTCTCAGTGCGTTTCGTCACCCTCTTCTGAACCCGAAAACGCAGCAACTCCCGCTTGTCGACACCGCCGAGTCACGCCACACATGCCCAATTCGAACCCAGATCCTCCCGAATCCGATTCTTACTGCCCAAATCCCCCTGATCGCCGGACTGGTGAAACATGCGGGCTAGTCCTCCATCTGATGATCGCGGGACGATTGCGTTGGAAGAAGAAGGGTGCCGGATTGACCGGTAAGATCGGCCTGGCGGCTTTCGATTTTGAGAGCGGCTCTCTTCTTCTGACCGAGGCCGGCAGCAAGCGACGGGCGTCGCTCCATGCAGTCCACGGAATCTCAGAACTCGAGCTTCACGACCGTGGTGGACTCGAAGTGTTCCGGTGTTCGCTCGAAGACTTTAGCGAACGACTCACACGCGCCGAGGTCGTTCCAATCGGTGTGTAAAAAGAGAAGGCGGTGTACGCTTTCGGTGAATTCGAAACCGTAAGCAATCCCGGCAGCAATCGGGAGAAAGGTACACCACCCATGAAGAAGAAGAACATACCGGCATCAGTGGCGTCAACGAACGCGTATGAAGGTTTGGAGGACTGGGCGCGATCCCGGGTCCAAGTCTGGCTACAGGAGCTGCTCGAGGACGAAGTCACTCAATTTCTGGGTCGGGAAAAGTCGGAGCGGAGTCCGAATCGACGAGGATACCGGAACGGTCACGGGAAACCGCGACGCTTCGCAATGATGAACGGTACGATGGAGGTTCGACGACCTCGGGTTCGAAACACCGCCGAGCGGTTCGAGAGTCAGATCCTGCCGTATTTTCGACGGAAATCGAAACAGCTGGGCGAGCTACTTCCCGATCTCTACCTCCACGGTCTGGCCACAGGGGACTTCGAGCAGGCCATGCGCGGACTGCTTGGCGCTGGCGCTCCGTTGTCGCGAGCATCGATCCAACGACTGAAATCGACCTGGCAGTTGGAGTATGACGAGTGGGTCCAGCAGGACCTGTCCGGCCTCGAGGTCGTGTACCAGTGGGCAGACGGCTTGTACGTGAAAGCGGGGATCGCGAAAGAGCGAGCGGCATTGCTGGTGATCATCGGAGCCTTGTCAGACGGGCGCAAAGTGCTGTTGGCCTGTGAGAGCGGGCAGCGGGAAAGCAAGGAGTCCTGGAGCCGCATTCTGCGCAATCTCCAGAGACGGGGCCTGAAGCTGGGACGGCTGACTGTCGCGGACGGTCACCTGGGCATCTGGTCCGCGCTGGCCGAGCAACAGCCCCAGGGCCAGGAACAACGCTGCTGGAACCACAAGTCGATCAACGTGGTCGATCATCTGCCGAAGACCGAGCAGCCCGCGGCCAGACAGCTGCTTCATGGGATGGCCTTCGCGAACTCCCGCGCGGCCTGCGAACGAAAGCGGGATCAGTTCGTCCGCCGATATGAGAAGAACTATCCCAAAGCGGGTGAGACGCTGTTGCGGGACTGGGACCGGATGATTACTTTCTATGAGTTCCCGAAACAACACTGGGTGCATCTGAGAACAACCAACATCGTCGAATCGCCCTTCGACATGGTTCGCCTCCGCACCAACGCCGCTCGCCGATTCAAGCGTGTCGAGAATGCAACGGCAATAATCTGGAAGCTACTACGTGTCGCTGAGAAGGCTTGGCGACACTTAAAAGGATCCGAACTCTTACAAGAGGTCTATGATGGTCAGCAATTCGCTGACGGCATCAGGGTCGTGATGAAATCGAAGGCCGCCGCCTGATGACTTTTACACACCTTTTGTAATGACCTCCACGCGGCAACCACACCGTCAAGCGCGCGTTATGCGATCCGGCAAGCTTCAGCGGGATCGGCAATGCATACTCGGATGAGATCCTCCATGGTGCCCGGCTCTCACCCTTCAAACTGACTCAAAGCCTCGAGTCCGACGAAATCCAACGGCTCTTCACGGCCACACGAAAAACGCTCGAGCAATGGATCGAACGGCTACGCGATCAAACTGGATCCGGATTTCCGGATAAGGTTACGGCGTTTCGCCCTGAAATGGCTGTGCACGGCAAATATCGCGAACCTTGTCCGGCCTGTGGATCCCCCGTGCAACGGATTGTCTACAAGGACAACGAAACAAACTACTGCCCCACTTGCCAGACTGGAGGCAAGATGCTGAGGGACCGGGCCCTCTCCCGTCTTCTCAAATCAGATTGGCCGGCATCGCTCGAAGAATTGGAGGCGGCCCGGAACGAGCGTCTGCGCACGGGCTAAAGCAGACAGAAAAACGCGAAGAGAAAGACCCACACAACGTCGATGAAGTGCCGGTACAAGCCAACACTGTCCACCCCATCCGCCGCATAGCGATCCGCCGAGGCTTTTTAACGTTGTCAGCAATCCTGCCTCCGTGACCAGTCAGCCATATCCCACCCTACTTAGATGCGACAGTTCTTTATCAAGGTGTCCAACCGGCTTACTTTCAAAATCCTTCAGAAGAGATACTCGCCGAATGTAGAATAGGGACCCTCGTAGCAGCATTCCTCGAACACAATTGCTGCGCACGGGAAAACCGCAAAGCAAAGGGGACAAGATGCCAGCCAATCGTAGAGACTTTCTGAGAATTCTGGGTAGCGTAGGGGCGGGAGCGCTGTTTTTCGGCCGCGGGATTGATGCTCGGGGCCAGTCCTCTCGCGACGTGAGGGTCGATGGCCAGGATGCGATCGTCGTGGACATTCATGCGCACTGCGTCTTTCTCGAAGAACTCGAGGAAAGGCTCCCTGACGCAACGCCTGCGGGTGTCGGTTTACCTGATCTGTTACCACTGGGGCCGCATCGTTTTGAGCTGATGGACGAGCGCGGAATCGATATTCAGGTTCTCAGCGTAAATCAGTTCTGGTGGTACACAGCGGAGCGCGGGCTCGCCACCCAGATCGTGAGGATTCACGACGAGGGTCTCTCGGAATGGTGCAACAGGTATCCGGACCGATTCGTTGGCTTGACTTCGGTTGCGCTTCAGTATCCGGACCTGGCCGCCGAACAGTTGGAATACGCGGTAAACGAGCTCGGACTTCGAGGTGCATCGATCGGGGGCCACGCAGCGGGCGAACAACCGACGTCAGAAAAATACGATCCGTTCTGGGCCATGGCCGAGGAACTCGACGTGCCCGTGTTCATGCATCCCAACAACGCATTGAACATCGTTCGCGAGGATGCGCTCGCCGGGCGTGGCGACCTAGGCAACATCATCGGGAATCCCCTGGAGACGACCGTATTCCTTTCTCACATGATCTTCGATGGAGTCTTGGACCGGTTTCCCGGGTTGAAGATTTGCGGTGCGCATGGCGGAGGATACCTGCCGTCATACATCGGCCGATCGGACGTCGCCTGCGCTATAAGATCCAATGCAAATTGTGCGAACCAGAAGGATCCCAGCGAATATCTGAGGGATCAGATTATTGTCGACTCCGTGGTTTTTGACGAAGAAGGCCTACGTCATCTCGTTGCCGAGACGGGATCGAGTCAGGTGGTGTATGGATCGGATATCCCTTACAACTGGCCCGACATGATCGACGTGATCGCCGAATCTCCATCCCTCAGTAACGCCGACAAGAGAGCCATTCTTGGCGGCAATCTAATCAGGTTGCTCCGAATCGACGCATAAGATAAGCCGTCAGCTTTCGGCTTTCGGCTCCAAAAAGCAGGACGTCCTTCGGCTGACAGCCGATAGTTGATGACCGATTGCCCAGAGCAACATGAAAGAGATTCTTGAAGCTGTTGAACTGGAAATTGCACCGAATCCCACAACCAGCGTGATCTGGATGCACGGCCTTGGAGCCGACGGTCACGATTTCCCGCCAATCGTAGAGACGCTGGAACTGCCTCCAGTACCGATTCGATTCGTCTTCCCCCATGCACCGACACGACCGGTCACAATCAACGGTGGCTATGTCATGCGCGCGTGGTACGACATTCTGGGCCTCGAGTTCGGAGGCCAGGAGGACGAGGACGGACTGCGTGGATCCCAGCAGTTGGTTGAAAACCTTATCGGACGCGAGGAAGAAAGGGGAATACAGGCCGACCACATCGTTCTCGCCGGCTTCTCTCAGGGTGGTGCGATCTCGCTTCAGACCGGCCTGCGCCATGGGAAGCGACTGGGAGGGATCCTCGTACTTTCAGCTTATCTCCCCATAGCGCCCTCGCTCGCCGCAGAGGCGAGCGAGGCGAATCGGGATGTACCCATCTTCATGGGGCATGGGACCTACGATCCCACCGTGCCGATTGCGTATGCACGCAAGTCCAGCGAACTCTTGGGGAAAATGGGGTACCCCGTCGAGTGGCATGAGTACCCCATGCCCCACTCGGTCTCTCCCGAAGAAGTAGACGACATCGGCCGATGGTTCCAGCGGGTATTGGGTGAATAAGAAAGAAGACGCTCGGTTAACCGGCCACCAGGCCTTACTTCACCTTGATGGCCGATTCGATCTTCACGCCTTTCTCAGCAATTCTCTGCCACGGAGTTTTCGGTCCCCAGAAAATGACGGTCATCAGATAGAGCATCCATCGGGACAACCATGACTTGGTGGCGGCGTAAAAACTCACCTTATGAACGAGGCTGTTCGGCTTGTTCCACGGGCAGACCTTCAGGCACAGCGTACAGGACCATGTGTTGAACCCCGACACCCAGAACTTGAAGCATGACGCCATGTCCTGGGGCCATTTTCGATAACCGCGAATCACCTTCTTCTCAGGGGACAACGCCTGCGGCGGACAGTTGGTTTCACAGAGGCGGCAGATTTCGCAGAAGTGCTCGACACCAATGTCCACGGGCTTGTCTTCGAGAAGCTCAAGGTCTGTCGTCACAGCTGCCAGCCGGACACGCGGCCCAAATTTGGGCGTGATCAGGTAGGTGTGCCTGCCCTCTTCACCGAGGCCGGCGTCCACGGCGTGGGGCACAAGCGCGATCTGTTCGTTACGCAGGTGGTGCGCCTGTGCCGGATATCCCAACTGCCTGATATAGGCCGCCAACGTAACGGATATCTGGGCAAGCTCATAGTACGTTTTTCCGATTTCACCCACACTGTCTTCGTTGCGAGGCGTAACGGTCGTGTCGATCTTGTGGAAATCCATTTCCTTGCCGAACACAATGATGTACTTGTGTTTCAGATCGATAGGAGTGGTTACGGCCGGTCCCGTCTCCACCTTGGACTCCTCGTAGGAAAAAGCTTCGCTGTAGACGAAGTCCTGCTTTACGGTGGTTATACCGACGATGTCGGCGCCGAGGTACTTGACCTGAGCTTTTATGTCCTTCGTAGCCTCCTTCAGGCCCCGATACGCTTTTTTCTCCGGATTCATCTTCCCGTCGACCTGGGGTCTCAAACTCATGGTCATTCCCCAGAATTGACCACCAAACGGATCGCGCTTCAATAAATTCCACCGGCGCCTTCCAGCCTCGGCCCCGTAGCCCCCGACATGGGCCACGTTGAACGCCGTGTCTTTCTGATTGAACTGCTCCCCTTCGCCCCGCTTCATCCCAGCCGTTCCAGCCAGGACGTGGGGCCGGCGGCCGATGGGGAGGAACAGCGCCACAGTAAAGACGCTCCCGCCTACGAAGACGATCATCTGGGCAGATTCGGCTATGCCGCTTGAAAGAAAACCCGCGTTCCATGCCCACGCATAGGCTCCCAGGCCGATCGTCATCGCGATGGCCTGGACCAGGCCCAGCTTCCAGGCCCTGTGCACGTTCTCCACGTAGCAGGCCCATGTAAACATGTACGTAAAGATCGTGTAGCCCAGAATCAATATGAACAGAAAATAGAACATGCGATGTTCGCCTCGGTATTCCCTTTCAAATCCTGTCTGGGAACCGACGGGTCGAGTCGTCCTGCCGCCGGCAGTATCCGCCTGTCACACTCTTGATGTGGCTTATCGGCACCCATTGTACTACCAGTTGGAGACGTATCCATAGCCCTCCATCCGATTTCCGTGAGTGCCGGCAATCCAGTCGGCGACACGAGACATCGGGGGAATTTGTTTGCAGGATTGGATTCGGCTATACTGCTTTTTGACTACGATCCACGCGAGATATTCACCCTTGACAGGGAACTCTATCCCTGTCCCTCGGTCCCACGCGGCAACCCTCGGGTAACATAAAACGGCAGTGTCGAACCTGCGCGCGACTCAGGGAGTCAGATTGTGAGAGATTATGCATTTTCTTAGATTTAAAAGAGAAACTGACGGTCACCACGTTGTTGAAGTCCCCTTAAGGGGACTCGCGCTCTATACCGAGCCGTTGCTTAACAAAGGATCTGCGTTCACAGCCCGGGAGCGGGAACAGTTCGGTCTGGACGGCGTCCTGCCAGCCACACAGAAGACAATGGCGGAACAGGTCAAACGGATCCGCAGCATTCTGGACGCCCGCACAGACCCCCTGGACAAGTATCTGGAATTGGCAGCCCTTCAGGATAGAAACGAACACCTGTTCTTTCGCGTGCTGAGTGACAACCTGGAAGAATTTCTACCGATCGTTTACACCCCCACGGTGGGGAAGGCCACCCAGCGTTACAGTCATATCTTCCGGCGGCAACGGGGAATCTTCATCACCCCGCAACATAGCGGCCGGATCGCGTCCGTGTTGCGCCAGGCTGCTAAGTTCAGCAATGTGCGATTGATCGTCGCCACAGACAACGAAGCGATCCTGGGGATCGGCGATCAGGGCGCGGGCGGGATCGCAATCTGCATCGGCAAGCTTTCGATCTACTGTGCAGCGGCAGGGATTCATCCGGCTCAAACACTTCCGGTCAGTCTCGATGTGGGCACGAACAACGAAGAGCTTCTGAACGATGATGCGTACCTGGGTTATCGCCATCCGCGTCTGGGCGGTGAGGCGTACTTTGAATTACTCGACGAGTTTGTCGAGGCTGTCAGCGAAGTTTTTCCGGGAGCGGTCCTACAGTGGGAAGATTTCCGGAAGGACAACGCTCTTGCAGTCCTCAACCGGTATGACGGCCGTGTCGCATCGTTTAACGACGACATCCAGGGCACAGGCGCTATCACGGTGGCGGCCGCAATGTCTGCAGCGACAACCCTGAAACAACGTATATCGGATCAACGGATCGTTATTTATGGAGCAGGGGCAGCGGGACTGGGAATTACCGAGCAACTCCGTGCAGCGATGGTCGCTGATGGCGCGACTCCCGAAGCCGCCCGGCAAGCGATCGCGGTTCTTGACAGCCGTGGTCTTCTCGTGGACGACGTTGAACAGAGAGAAGCCTACAAGGAAAAACTGGCCTTGCCTCTCGCGACCGCTGAAGCGAACGGTCTGGGTGATGTGTCCCAGCGAGATCTGGCTGGTGTCGTCCGCAACTTCAAGCCAAGCGTTCTGATCGGAACTTCCGGAGTCGCAGGGTCCTTTACCGAGGAAATAGTTCGCGAGATGGCGAAAAACTTCGAGCGCCCTGTTATTCTGCCTCTTTCCAACCCGACCGCTAATTGTGAAGCTATACCCGAGGACCTCCTGGCCTGGACCGACGGTCGCTGCCTCGTAGCGACCGGAAGCCCGTTTGATCCGGTCAACTTCAAAGGTCAGAAAGTGAACATCGCCCAGGGCAATAACGCGTTTATCTTTCCGGGACTGGGTCTCGGCCTGATGGTCGGCGAAATCAAGCGAGTGACCCCAAAGATCCTTGCCGCCGCAGCTCGAGCACTGGTGGACACGGTTAATGAAGAGGAGCGCCAGGGTGGCATGTTGTTCCCGCGCACAGCACGTATGGGGGAAGCAGCGAATGCGGTTGCGGTCGCAGTCGTCGATGCCGCCGGGGCAGAGGGAGTCGGCAACTCCCTGTCCTCCGATGAAGCTCGAAAGGCAGTCACCGCAGCCACCTGGACACCGGACTATCCCGAAATGGTTCCCGTCGATTAACCCTATCTCGTGCCGAACAATCGAAGAATTCAACGCGAAGACACGAAGCTAACGAAGTTTGAATGTTCGGACAAAGGATTCTTCGTGGACCTTCGTGCCTTCGTGTTAAGAGTTCTATTCCTAACAGGAAGCTAAGTTCCGCATGAGAGTTGGTGTCCTTGCGATCAGACTCTGGAGCTGTTTACGATGACTGAGGGTGTCACTCTCGCCCTTTCCGGCGGCGTAGGTGGTGCCAAGCTTGCCCTCGGTCTGTCCCGTGTCCTACCCCCTGAAAAACTGACGATCGTAGCCAACACCGGTGACGACTTCGAACACCTTGGGTTGCACATTTCCCCTGATGTCGACACGTTGCTCTATACGCTGGCCGGCGTCAACAACCCCAAAACGGGCTGGGGGAGGGCCTCCGAAACCTGGGCCTGCATGTCGCTGCTGAGGAGGCTGGGAGGGGAAACATGGTTTCGGCTCGGCGACAAGGATATTGCTCTACATCTGGTTCGAAGGGAACTGCTCGAAGCGGGCGCTACACTCAGCGAGGCGACGCGTACCCTCGCGGAAAAACTGGGTATCGGTCCAGAAGTCCTGCCCATGAGCGAGGAGCCCGTCCGGACGGAAGTCGAAACCGATCAGGGGCTCATGCAGTTTCAGCATTACTTCGTACGTGCGCGCTGCGAGCCCGCAGTCAAGTCCCTGCGCTTCGCCGGTGCCGATGTTGCAGAGATGACGCCACGCTTTTCCGAATTACTTGCCCGGGACACGCTCGATTCGATTATCATCTGCCCGTCAAATCCATATCTGAGCATTGACCCGATTCTCGCCGTGCCCGGGGTCCGGAATGCGATTGCACGGTCCCCTGCTCCCACGATTGCAGTTTCGCCGATCGTGGCTGGCGCTGCACTCAAAGGCCCAACAGCCAAACTCATGGCCGAACTCGGAGTCACTGTCTCTGCCCTGGCAGTTGCCAGCCATTACGGGGATCTTATTGACGGATTCGTCATAGACAAGGCAGACGCTGAACTGGCCGAATCGATTGAGGAGGCGGGAGTCGCGTGTTCAATAACGAACACCGTCATGAAGACAATGGACGATCGAACTCAATTGGCACGGGACGTTCTTGCCTTCGCGAACCGTTTGAGCGGGGCAACCCGGTGACCTTCACCCAGGTCCAGACTCGATTCCTGGCGCGAATGCGCGTAGCCAGACTGGCAACAGCCGATATTTCGGGTAAACCGCACGTCATCCCGATCGTCTTTGCGTCCGACGGGCGACGCCTCTATACACCCCTTGACAAAAAACCCAAACGCGTTCGGCCCAACCGGTTAAAGCGCGTCCGGAATCTGCTCGACAACGATCAGGTCGCTATCGTTGTGGACAGCTACGACGAGGACTGGACTCGTCTGGCCTGGGTTCTAGTGAAAGGACTCGGGAAGTTTGTTGAAAGCGGCGAGGCACACCGAGAAGGCGTGCGTCTATTGGAAGCCAAGTATCCTCAATATGAAGACATGCCCTTGGGGGAGTGCCCCCTGATCGTTGTCACACCGACAGAGGTCAGCAGCTGGGGCGCTCTTTAGTCGGTCCGACGCTCTCGTGCCGCGCACTACTCTCGCAAGGCAGCACGCTGAATCTTACCCGTCGCGGTCTTGGGCAGCTCTTCCATGAATTCGATCCAGCGCGGACGCTTATACGGCGCCATATTCGTCTTACAATGGTCGATCAACTCGCCGGAGAGTTCGTCCGAGGCAGCAAAGCCATCGCGAAGCGACACGAAAGCCTTCGGCTTGACCAAGCCGTCGCCATCGGCCCGCCCCATTACACAACACTCATACACGGCCTCGTGAGCACGCAAGGTGTGCTCGATCTCGACCGGTGACACCCATATGCCGCCCGCCTTGAGCATATCGTCAACCCGCCCGGCGTAATGATAGTAACCGCCCTCATCGACATAGAATTTGTCGCCGGTAAAAAGCCATTCCCCACGGAAGGAATTCTGTGTCTTGTGGTACTGGTGCAGGTAGAGGAGAGCGAACGTCTCGCCCTTCACGATCAGGTCACCAATCTCACCCTGGGGAACGTCGTTCCCCTCTTCATCCACAACCCTGGCTTCGAACCCCTCGACCACTTTCCCGATAGTTCCAGGTTTGATGTCGTCCGGGCTGTTTGACAGAAAAAGAGCGAAGGCCTCGGTCGTTCCCATACCCTCGGCAATTTCCATTCCGGTTTTTTCCTTCCAGGATTCCCAGAGCGCCGCCGGCAAGGCTTCCCCTGCGGCTGCACACAGTCGCAACGAAGACAGATCGTACTTGGTGCTGAAGTCCTCAATAGCCAGCATGCTCGCGTAACCCGTCGGCACATTGAAAAGGAATGTAGGCTTGAACCGTCCGATGGTTTCCAGAACGTTGGCGGCCTTGCGCGGTGGCTGGGAACACAGCACGGTACTCGCACCCACATGCCACGGGGAGAACAGGTTTACACCCAACCCATACGTAAAAAACAGCCGGGCGATCGAAAACGTCCGATCGC
>CBDCLE010000006.1:0-19654 GCA_965218585.1 Terriglobia bacterium | reverse complement strand
TCCAGAGCGCTGTCGACGATGTTCATCCTGGCTCCCTTGAACCAAGAGGGGCGCTCTACCCCTTGTGTGAGATCCAATGTCTGGTCAAACGTTTTTCGAAAACGGATGTCGAGTGTCTCTACGGTGAGTCGGAGAAATTCGTCCGGCTGACGTAAGCTGAAATCGTGAAACTCCGAATAACCCCCCAGGCCCAATCGCTTTAGCCATTTTCCCAGGTTCGTCTGCGGAACTGCCTGCTCGTTCGGGTTGACGGCCGGGGGTGGGCCACGCTCGGGGTCCCATTCCCGGTAGTTCTCTCGAAAGAGATCCTTATGGAGTTCGAACGGGTCAGACGTTTTAAGGATCTTTTTTGAAACGCTATCCCACCTTTGGGCGGGATCGTGGAGCGTCGCGAGGTTTCCGAGCTGACTCTTGATTTCGGCCGCTCTTGTCGGGGACACGGAGGAATATTTGATCGACGGATGTTCGAACCAGCTCATGTGTGATCGAGGGCAGCATACCTGTTTTGGATTAAGAACCGAAACCTGCATTCCTTCGGTCATCGACGCTCTGCCTTGCTGAATACTGAAGACGTCCGTCTCATTACTTTATTGTACAAAGTACTTGACACAAGGAAGCCGTCACCTTACCTTCGATTGCATGGAGACGTCGCATCTGGGTTCGTCCGGTGTAGATTTGCCTGTGGGTTTGGATGCCCGTGCGGCCGCTAACCTAAGCTTTATCCGGCACACGATGGAGCGCTCGGCCGTGTTCACGTCTCTTCCTGGCCGTGGAGCTATTCTGATCGGCGCGACTGCCCTTGGTGCATCCTGGATCGCTTCGCGTCAATCAGACTTCACTGCCTGGCTTGGCATCTGGTTTGTAGAAGCCGCCGTGGCGATTCTGATCGCGACTGCGACAACGCTTCCCAAGGTCCACCGGCTGGAGACACCCGCTACTTTGCGCCCACTGCGCAATTTTGCGCTTGGGATGGCGCCGCCGTTTTTGGCTGCCGGTGTCCTTACTTTGGCGATCGCTCGGGCCGAGCAGTTCGATTGGGTCATTCCGGGCATGTGGCTGCTTCTATACGGCTGCGGCATCGCAACCGGGGGCGCTTTTTCGGTTCGGATTGTGCCGGTAATGGGCGTGTGCTTTATGGTCATAGGCACTGTGGCCTTGTTCGTACCGTCGACTCTGCACGACATTCTGCTCGCTATCGGATTCGGTGGGTTGCACATCGTGTTCGGGGTAATCATCACACGGAGGTATGGTGGCTAGCTCTGGGACGGTTCGAAAGCATCCAAAAGGCGAGGCGCACACCCGAACGCCTCGAAAGCGGCCCTTGCGCGACGGACGAAAAGCTCTGGATCTGGACCGCCTGATTCATGAACGCACTCGTCTGGCCATCGTCAGCGCACTGGCAGCCAGGGCCCAGCTTTCGTTCAGCGAACTCAAGAAGCTTCTTGATTTGACGGACGGGAATCTGAGCGTCCATTGCCGCAAGCTCGAGGACGCTCATTATGTCGACTGCGAAAAAGTGTTCGACCGGCGGGCACCCAAGACCATCTACAGGCTGACTGCGAAAGGACGCCGCGCGCTGAAGCGCTACCTGACTCACATGGAAGCCTTGATCGCTTCCGCACGGCGACCACAGTAAAATCTCGCCTATGGACTTTACGACGACAAGTACTTTACGCAGTATCTTTCAGACGCCCCATTTGGCCATCATCATGGATGGCAACGGCCGCTGGGCCCAGCATCGTGGTCAACCCCGCGCGGCAGGGCATCTGGAAGGTGTCCAGGCGGTGCGGCGCACCGTGCAGGGCGCGTTGGATCTCGGAATCGGAGTGCTCACTCTCTATGCTTTCTCAGCGGACAACTGGAAACGTCCCAAGGCGGAAACCAGCGGCCCTGATGGATCTGTTCCTCCACTTCCTACAGGCGGAAACCTCGGCCTGTGTGGACCACGGAATCCGCGTGAAGGTGTTTGGGAGAAGGGACCGCCTCGGTGCGTCTCTCCGGGAGGCCATTGAAGACGTGGAGAACATCACCGCGGACTGTCGGAACCTTTGCCTGAGGCTCGCTTTTGATTACTCCGCTCGAGACACCATCGCGCGGGCAGTCCGGGTCCTCTCGACCCATGCCTCATTTGATTGCGGCTCCGATTACGGTTCAGTGAGGAGAGCCGTCCGCGAAGCGTCTCACGACACGATCGTTCCGCCCGTCGATCTCTTGATTCGTACGGGTGGGGAACAGAGGCTCAGCGATCTGTTCGGACCCGAGTGCGCTCACGCTGAGATTTTGTTTACCAAAACGATGTGGCCGGATTTTGGGAAAACCGACCTCGGTGAATCGCTGGCTGAGTTTCGTCGGCGCAAGCGGAGGTTTGGAGCTCTTCAGGGTCCGGTTCCCACTGTCCTACGTCTCGAATGAGTGGCGGTCCATACTCCGATTTCTGACTCGCAACCGCAAGGAAAGTGGTCAGTTCCGTCAACTTTACCCGCAAGGTAAGAAAGGACTTTTCAGCCATGCAGCAGATTCTTCCCATCGCACCCAACGGTTCGGACACCCCTACAAATGGATCGAGTGAGGCCAAACGGACCGACGGACTTTCTAAACGACTCAGCGTCGTCACTCGGCAGCGGATGGAGTTCCACGACCTTACCTCGCAGGTTGAGGCCGTCGTCAAGGCCAGCGGCGTTCGTTCGGGCATTGTGACGGTTCGGTCTATGCACACGACCGCGACTGTATTTCTCAACGAGTGGCAGGAGGCTTTACTGGCGGACTACCAGCGGCTCTTCGAGTTGCTGGTCCCGGATGGAGAGTATTGGAGGCACAACGATCCCCGGTATTCCGACTGTGAGCGGGGAAATGCAGTCGCCCATCTGAGAGCTTTGCTTTTCGGCTCATTCATACCGCTGCCCGTGCGCGACGGCCAGCTCGAGCGGGGAACTTGGCAGTCGATCATCTTCGCAGAACTGGACGGGCCGCAAACGCGATCTGTTGCGGTCGAGATCCGCGGTGAGTTCTAGCAGTCCGTGGCAGAAGTGCAATTTCCTGAATTGGGATTCACGGGTGTCGGCCAAGACGGAACAGCGTTGAAATCGTGTCCGGAGTGTTCAGGGATCGAAAGAGAGCGATTGATAGTGGCTCCAGAGCAGTATCAGGGTGAACAAGGTAGCAACATACTGGCCCTGAAGGCCTCGCGGTGTGGCCGTTCCCGAAATTGTTCCGAAGAATCAGGCTCAGATTCAACGCGGCGTACTGAATCAGGATGCGCTTGAGAATGTTGTCCCGATGTCGGAGGTGAACCCGACGCATGGCTCCGGTTTCCAGAGTGTGCGCGAACGGCCGTTCCAACATCAGTCCCCGCTGTCGGAGTAACCGCTTGCCCCGCTCACCTCGGATCCGTCGCCGGTTGGCGTAGACGGCCTGTTGTTCGGCGGGCTTGCCTTTCCAGTTACGCCGACCCCGGTCCGGTTCCGAGATATAGCTGCGAATACCGAGGTCTTTGAAGGCGGTCATCGTATCGTTACTGTGATATCCCTTATCGGCCACGATTTCGGAAAGGTAATCGTCGGGCAGCTTCGATTCAGGATCGGCCGCCAGTGTCTCCATCTGACGGGCCGCCTCGATCATCGTGTCTTCGATAGTCGTCGTGTCGCCCCGATCGGCGCCCTGCACGGTAACCGCCAGGATGGCTCCGGTCTTCATGTCGGCGGCATGCTCGACCTTGTGCGCCAGATGCGTCCGCCCGTCCTTCATCTTCGTAATGCGCGCGTCCGGGTCGTGGGGATGTTCCCACTCTTTGTTCGATCCTTTCTTGGTTCGCTTTCGGTCCAGTCGGTCCCGGTCCGCTCGGGTCGGCGTCTCAATGCCCGACGCCTTGGCCAGCCGTGTCAGGAACTCGTTGCAGGCTTCCCCGGTATCCCGCCGCACGATCGATCGCATCGCCGCGTTGGCTTCCAGCGTCGATGCATCCACGCCCACCGTCTTCCCATCGATCAGGTCCTCACCGGCCAATACACCCAACATCCACGAAAAGACCTTTCCATGCGTCTCCAGATCGATCAGCCGTCGGGTTCGCGAAACCGTCGAATGATCCGGTACCGCGTCGCTCAGTCCCACTCCCAGGAATTCCCGCAAGCTTAGAGAATCGGCACACCGCCATGCAATCCCCCGCTCCGAATCGATCCCTTCAAAGTAGCCCACCAGCAGCATCCGAAAATACTTGCCCGGTGCCAGGCTCGGCCGACCCATCACTGCGGCGTAGAACTTCTCGCACGCATCCTCGACGAACCGGTCGAACTCCGTCTCGTTCAGGATTCGGGTTTACCCGTTCGTAAAATACGTGGCCCGCTGTTCGCGGCAACTCCGCGGTCGCAACCCACAACGTGTCCTGTCGGTGCTTTCTCCGTCCCATTCCCATTATCGCGATCTCCTAACCTGATTCTCCTCGCGTTATGGTCGCATCCGGTCCTTCTTCTAATTACGATGAGGCCGACTTTAACCACGGACTGCTAGCGCATCTGGCGGCCAATTGACAGGACCGAGCGCCGGGTAGGCCTTCAGCTAGACATCCATGATCGCCATTGCCTGTTCGATCGAACGAACCGGGTCGCGGCCCGGCCCGGGTCGGAATTCGTGCGACACATATCCGGTATACCCGGTGTCGGCAATCACCTCGGCGATGTATCGATAGTTGATCCTCCTGGGTATAGTCGAGCTCGTTCCGCGTCGGGACGCCGGCGGTATGGAAGTGAGCGATCCAGTCGATACTGCTCTGGATGTTGAAAGCGAGATCGCCGTCCATGATCTGGAGGTGGTAGATGTCACACACCATCCCCACGTTGGGTGAATCGACACGCTGACACATCTCGATGCCCCATTCCCAATGTTTGAATGCATAGGTGCCGGGCAGTTCAGATGACAGAAACCCTCCCGACGTGTTTAAAAGAGCCGAGACGGGTGAATGGACACCCGCTCAGAAAACACACCGGGAGGGTCAATGAACGTGAATCACTATATCGGATTCGATATCCACAAGAAAACGATTAGCTACTGTGTGAAAGAGAATGACGGAAAGATTACGGAGGAAGGAGTGATCGCCGCAACCCGTCGGAAGCTTGAGGACTGGGCTGTCGAACGTCGGGAGCCGTGGGTGGGAGCCATGGAAGCGACCATGTTCACCGGATGGGTCTATGACACGCTCAAACCCTGGGCGAGGGAGTTGAAAGTCGCACATCCACCGATGCTGAAGGCCATCGCGGCATCCAAAAAAAAGAACGACCGAGTCGATGCGAGGAAGATCGCTGATCTGCTGCGATGCGATCTACTGCCGGAATGCTATATCGCCCCGAGTGAGATCCGGGAGCTGAGACGGATGTTGCGGTACCGGAATCTGGTTGTGACCGAAGCGGTGCGGATGAAGAACCGGATTGCGGGACTACTAATGGAAACCGGTACTGAATACAACAAGCAACGGTTGCACGGAGAGCGGTACTTCTCCGAACTGCTAGCGAACCTGGAGGAAGTTCCCGAATCGGTTCTGCACCTGCTGAAGCTGAGCCGGGCATCGGTGGAAATGTTTCGGTCCGTGGAACGAGAGCTGAGACAAGGACTGCTAAAAGATCCTCTGCTCAGAGACCGGGTGGAACTGCTGCAGACCATTCCCGGTGTCGGCGAGATCCTATCGCTAACCTGGGCTCTGGAGGTGGGTGAGATCGAACGGTTTCCTTCAATCGGTCACGCAGTTAGTTACTGCGGTCTTTGCAGTGCCGAGCACAGTTCAGCGGGCCTGCAGCACCGGGGTCCGATCTCGAAGAAACGCAATCGTCATCTACAGGTCGTCCTCGTTGAGGCGGCCAAGGCGGCACCCCGGTGGGACCAGCGGCTGATGGAGATTCGGGACCGGGAACGACTGCGCGGCTCCAGAAACCGTGCCAGTATGGCGGTCGCCCGTCGTCTGGTGGCGTATCTGGTATCGGTGGACCGGAGTGGTCAGCCATTCGTCATCCAGAACCGAAAGGTGGCCTGAAACACGGCCGCTGCGCAGCGACACCGCTGGTCCTCGCAGTTGTCGGACTGCGGCACGTCCTCTGGATGCGTCCGCCCTCTCTAATGTTTCGAGGTCAGCGGTGGCCCAAATTCAAAATTCAGCGACGGTGCAAAACGCACCCGATGCTCGCACATGAATGTCTGGCGCCCACTGCCCACGGAACACGGGCCGTCGCCGCGTTACAACTGAACGTGTCAGCTGACTGAAACAGTCGGAAGGGAGATCTCTGTCTCTGCTTGACAAACACCTATCATGAATGTCCGCAGACCTGGTCCGCCCCGCCGAACGCCGGATCGGTTCGCCTGTTGTTCATGTTCTCGAGCGCTATCGTAACGTTGCGGCGTTCAAGATGGGGTTTGATCCGGTCGAGGAACGCTACGGCGTTATCCTGAGCGACCTGGAAGTCCATGCCCTGCCGCTGGCCACCGATGGTGATGAAGTTCTCGATGCCGTTATCCGCACAGGTGTCGATCCATTCGGAAACAGACTCGAACAGGGCGTCATGAGCCTCGGGATGGATGATTCCATCTCCGAATCCGACGCCACCGGTTCCCACCAGCAGCGGTTCGAGTCCGTGCTGCCTCATCGTGACCCATTCGTCGCGGCCCCTCAGGTCGAAGCCATGTGCGCCGAGGCGCACGGCTTCCCGACACATGTCATCGAATGATAAACCGTTGTCAGGGCCGAAATTCGTGGGCCAGAGGCCCTGTTTGATCCGGTTTCTTCTCTGGATAGATTCCGCGTTCTGTAAGGGAGTCGCAGCCACCCCCGCTCCCACAAATGCCGTACCGAGGAATTGTCGTCGTTTCATCCACGCATTATACCCACGCTCAGGTAACGGGAATACTTTTGGTCAGGTTCTGGAGCGGATTGAAGTGTCGGAAGGGAACCGGACCTAATCGTCCAGGAACTTGCGGGCGACGTCGACGTCGCACTCTTCATTCGAGTGAGGCATATTCGGCCTGTACAGCCACTGTCCTGACCATTCTACGGGTTCGATCAGGTACTCGGGATCTTCCATCACACCGGAATAAATCAGGCTCTTGCCGTCTTCACTGACGCGGAAACGTTCCACGAGGTGTTTCCCAGTGCTGCCGGGCAGGGAAGTAGAAAGGCCCATGGGATGTGCAATGTAGTTGGTGGTCTCGACAACGAGGACATCGGCTTCCCAGCGTCCGACGGAGTGTCCATGCAGGGAAGTTCCTGCTGGAACGAGTCCATCCTCGTCCAGATCAACGACCCGTTCGGAATCCATCCAGTCTACGTTCATGACCACACGGTCTTCTTCCACCGTAATGGTGCTGGCCACGGGGTAGAACATCAGCCCCGGCGCAGCGATGGGAATGCAATCCTTCTGGGGAGTTTCCATCGGATCGACGTTGTCCATGGCCGCTCTTCCTGTCTCGGTCACAGGCCAGTTCCTGGCTCCGCCCAGGAAGCCAAAGAACTCGCTGCGGGGCGAAAACCACGTCCCTTCAATACTGGTGGCCGTTTCATCGCTGGGTTCGTAGATACTGCGAGAGGAGATGTTCAGTGGGTAATAGCTGCCGTCCTGCTTGTACAGCTCTCTTCCCAACATCAATCCGTCGGGGTTGCGACGGCTCGGGTTACCGGCGATGGTGACTACATCGCCAACAGCCACGGAGTCATGTGTGAAACCAAGAGGGTTGAGCACAGACCCGGCTCCGGCTTCGACTTCCATCTCGACGCTCTGGCCGTCGTCTGGCTCGACCTGCAGGGTCAGGTAGACATGCGGGTTTCTAAAGCTGTATTCACTAGTGTCCGGTTAGAAGTCGAATAGAACCAGCTGGTTAGGATCTTGGAGTTCATTGAATTGGGAATCAGGCGCGTGAAAGGCCTGCAAAATGGGCTGTTTCTCAAGAATCGCAATGCTGAGAATCTGTAGGATTTGGTAAAGACTCCTATCGATGCCGAGGCGCTTCCGGATGATGGCGACGAGAACATAACCCGAAATGGCGATCCAGATCTGGGTCTTCACCGCATTCTCGCTGGTGCCGTAGAAGGACTTGATTCGAAGGTGTTGTTTGATCCATTTAAAGAAAAGTTCCACCTGCCATCGCGACTTGTAGATCTGAGTGATGGTGAGTGCAGGCAACGCGAAGTTGTTGGTCAGGAACTTCAACCGCTTGTTCGTACCGGCATCGAAGTAGCTGATACGCCGCAACGGATCGGGATAGGTTTTGGCGGATTTGTTCGTTGTGAGGATGACCGTCTGGTCGGATCGCAATCCCGTGGTCGTGTCCACCCGACGGGAGTACCGCCGCCGCAGGACGACGTTCTTCTTAGCACGCACCACAAAGAAAGCGGAACAGAGGGAGAAGAGAAAGAGCCGTTCAAAATCGATATAGGCGCGGTCCATGACGTAGAAGGCACCCGCTTCGGGTGCGATCTCATCGAGAACGTTGACGTCATGGACTTTCCCGTCTGTGACGTGGATAAACGCGGGGAATGTTGCCGTGAAGATCCAGCAGTGTATGCATCTTGACCGCGGCTTTGTGCCGGCGAAACCGGGCCCATGGGAATAGTGAAAGACACAGGTCAATGGTGGTCGAGTCCAGGGCATACAGACCTTGATCCAACTCGACGCCGATGGGGTCTTCGGCATATAACGGCCGCGCCATGCCGATCAGGACCTGTGCGAAATCCGCATAGATCCGCCAGTCGCGCCGCTCGTTGGCGTCGGCCAGTGTCGTCCGCGCCACCTTGCTTCGGAATCCCATGTGGTAACGCTTTCTGCCGAGGGCGCGTAAGCAGGCTTCGATGTCGCGGAGGCTTTCACGATAGGTCAATTGGGCGAATGCCATCGCCAGGAACTGATCCCAGCAGGAAAACCCTTTCTGCTGGTAATCGCCCCGATAGCGGGCGACACACTTCTGAAACTCGTATCGGGGCGCGTAATCCATGACTTGTGAGAAGACGGTTTGGCCTGAGTTCATGCGCCATTGGTATCACCCCTCTCACCGTAATATTGCTAAAAGTGTGATCGGCAGGTTCAAATCGAAAAATCGTAGAATGCCCTTCAACTCACTGTTCATCTATAAGTTGCCGGCGGCTGTCGCACCGTGTTCCGGACACTAGTGAGCTGTATTCAAGAATCGTTCCTGAGACCGTAACTTCCTCCCGGACGTCGAAGGCGGCCGAACTATGGTGCGCCAAGGCCTGGGCGGTGGGCATCAGCGAAATCAAAAAGGCCAGAATGGAGATACAGAAGGTTTTCATCATCCTCTCCTCGACATTCACTCTTGCCATCCTTTTCGTCGATTGTGCGCTCATAGAGCGCACCTACACTTTACCGGGAGGGATCGTTGGCCGGGACGACGTATGTTGTCCCGGAAGGGCCGAAGCCCGTTATCTGGATGACGACGCCCTCGTCACGGGTCGCGGCGAAGTGATTCGAGCCGGGAGGCTCCGTATAGATGCTGCCTGACGGCAACTCTTTAAGGAGCGTTTCATCAAACAGCTTCCCCATAGCCGAAGTACCAGGTTCCCGACATGACCGTTGCGACACGATCGTCGGGATGTGAGTGGGCATCAATCCGCGTGTCGGGTCCGACGCGGAGAAGCATGGTGTAGAGCCCCCCTTCAGCGGGGTTTCCCTCGAGAATGACAGACTCTATACCTGAAGCGAATGAAGTGCCGAGCCAGCGACGATTGTCCGGACGGCCACCGGATTTCACCGGGAGTGACTCTTAGCTCCCCACTCTGTCGGGCCGCCACCTCCAGTCCGCACAGGGCGAGCAGAACGGTCATGGCGGTCAGCAGAGTTGTTCTGATCGACGCGTTCATCTAGCGCGAACGCGGCCGCCATTCCCGTCGCTGTTCGTTAGCCTCTTCGATTTCATCGGGCGACATCTCGGCTGCGATGGTGTTGCGCATCGCGACCCTGGACTCGAACTCCACGCCGGCTGCGGTCTCGGTCGCCAGATCCACCCACATGTGGGCCCGGACAGTGTCGGGCCGCACGCCTTCACCCGTGTGGTACATCTGGCCGATTTCGTACTGAGCCATGGCGTGTCCCTGTTCAGCAGCCCTTTCGATCCACTCGGCGGCATCGTCCAGGTCTATGTCAACGCCTTCGCCGCGGCGGTACATGAGGCCGATATTGAACTGAGCCGTCGAGTTGTCGGATCCGTCGTGGTAGAGGTCCATCGCCTTTTCAAAGTCCAGATCCACGCCCAGGCCGTTGTGATACATACCGGCAAGGGTGATTATCGCTCCCTCACTACCCTGATCCGCAGCCAATTCGAACCATTTGGCCGCTTCGATGTAATCCAGTTCCCACCCCGGGCCAGTTCGTGTATAAACGCTCCCCATAAAGGTCTGCGCGTTGACGTCACCCTCTTCGGCAGGTCCCCTGAGCCACTTCGCTGCTTCCGCAAAGTCCTGTGGCACACCGTTGCCGTCGTGATACAGAAGGCCCAGTCTCAACTGTGAAAGCTGGTCGCCCTGTTCGGCTGCCATTAGAAACCATTTCGCAGCCTCTTCAGGATTGATGGCTACCTCGAAAGATCTATCGGGTTCAACGGGGTCGTCTCCTGTGAGGTAAATCATTCCGAGTCGCCTCTGCGACCGTACGTCCCCTCTCTCGGCCTGTCTCGCGAATTGCTCGATCGAGTTCGCGCCGACGTCGGTCAGGACACGAAGTTCGAACTGCTGTTGAGGGTCTTGAGCCGTGCTGGTTCCGGCAAGCATCCCTGTCACGAGAATGATTGTGGCAAGCACCGAAAAAATCGTTCTGACTTTCATGAAAACTTTCCTCCACCTGAGCTGGGATTCACGGATTGGCATCAGGATACCCGTTTGCGTACTGAGCGCAACAATAAAAGGGCTCTGGTTGCTAAGATAGCCCCTCGTTTTGTTAATGTTATGGGCGCCGTAGGGTCGACGCATGCGAAATACGCGGACAAACGAATATCTTACAGACGTTGGGGACCGCCTGGGCAAGTTGAAGGCGCTTGCCGAGGCGGCCCTGGCTCAGGTTGAGGACGCGTCTTTCTTCAGAACTCTGGACGAAGAATCCAACAGCATAGCCGTCCTCCTGAAGCATCTCGCCGGAAACATGCAGACGCGCTGGGATGGGTTTCCACAAGTGAACCTCCCCGGGTTTTCCGGAGACTCCATTACTTGAGAGAATTGGAGTCATCATGGGAAGACCGAGCAGATATTCACCCGAAGTTCGAGACCGGGCCGTCCGGATGGTGTTCGAGCACCAGAGGGAGTACGACTCCCAGTGGAGGGCGATGGCCTCGATCGCGTCGAAGATCGGCTGTAGGGCCGAGACGTTGCGGAAGTGGGTCCGGCAGGCCGAGCGAGATACGGGGCAGCGCGGAGGGCTGACCACGGACGAGAAGCAGCGGATGAGGGAACTGGAGCGGGAGGTTCGCGAGCTGAAGCGGGCGAACGAGATCCTGCGGAAAGCATCAGCGTTTTTCGCGCAGGCGGAGCTCGACCGCCGACCGCGGAGATGACGGAGTTCATCGAAGAAAATCGGGACCCATATGGGGTCGAGTCGATCTGTAGTATGCTGCCGATCGCCCCGTCGACGTTCTATGAGCATCAGATACGATGGCGCAATCCGGATCGATTACCGACCCGGGCAAAACGGGATGCGGCCTTGCGGGGAGAGATCGACCGGGTGTGGGCGGGAGAACCGTCGGGTCTACGGCGCCCCCAAGGTCTGGAAGCAGCTGAACCGGGAAGACATCCCCGTGGCCCGATGCACGGTCGAACGGTTGATGCGCGCTATGGGTCTGCGGGGAGTCGTCCGCGGGGAAGAAGCCCCAGACGACGATTCCGGACGAGGCGGCGCTCCGGCCGCCGGATCGGGTGGGCCGGGACTTCACGGCCACACGTCCGAATCAGCTCTGGGTCGCGGATCTGAGTTATGTGTCCACCTGGAGCGGCTTCGTTTACGTCGCCTTTGTCATTGACGTGTTCTCACGAAAGAGCGTCGGCTGGCGGGTCCTGAACTCGCTGAAGACCGACATTGCCCTGGATGCTCTGGAGCAGGCCCTTTGGGCGCGCTCCGACACCGACGGTCTGATTCATCACAGCGACCGCGGCAGCCAGTATCTGTCGATCCGCTACACGGAGCGGCTCTCCGAATCCGGGATCGAGCCCTCGGTTGGAAGCCGGGGCGATTCCTATGACAACGCGCTGGCCGAATCGGTGATCGGCCTGTACAAGACCGAGGTCATTCGAAAGGACGGCCCGTGGAAGGGAGTCGACGATGTCGAGTTCGCCACTCTCGACTGGGTGTCCTGGTTCAACGAGCAGCGGCTCCTGGGACCGATTGGCGACATACCACCGGCCGAATTCGAACAGATGTACTATCAGCAGCAACAGTCCCGCCTCGTCGAGGCGGGACTCAACTAAAACTGTCTCCGGAAAACCCGGGGAGGTTCAGAGAGCGAACTGTCAAAGCGAAACCGCGATGCAGAGTTTGACGTCGATACTGGCGACACGAAGAGAGAACTGCTCGCGAAGTGGGAACTGGGCTGGCAGTGTACGTTTGATATGCTCGAACGCCTGACGGAAGACGACATGAATCGGAGGGCCATCCTCCGGGGGGAGTCCATGTCTGTCATGTCCGCCATCAACAGGCAATTCACGCATTACGCTTACCACATCGGGCAGATCGTTTTCTTAGCGAAGCACTACTGTTCGGGTCAATGGCGGTCACTGAGTATTCCGCGTGGAAAGTCTGACGAGTTCGCGAAGAATCGGTAGGGGCGGACAGGGAGTTTGATGACCGAGAAGGTTAACGCTACCGGAGATGTTGTTCGGTTTATCACGCGGGACCGATTCGATTTCCCGCCTGAAGCTCTTCACCTGGCGAAACGCTGCGTGATTGACGGACTCAGTGTCATGCTTGCGGGTTCAACCACACGGGGGAGCCGGATCGTTTATGACTACGTCCGGTCCACCCAGGGGATTGGTGAGGCCACAGTCTTCGGATCGAATACGTTCCGGACGAGTGCGGCGGCCGCAGCACTGGCCAATGGAGCGAGCGGACACGCGCTGGACTGGGACGATACACAGTTGTCCACAAGTGCCGACCGGATATTTGGACTGATGACGCACCCGACTGTCCCACCGTTGGCTGCCGCGCTGGCCCTGGGGGAACGAGGACAGGTGTCCGGGGAACAGTTCCTGGAAGCCTTTCTGGTCGGGTTCGAAGTCGAATGCAAGATTGCCGAAGCGATTGATCCGAGTCACTACAGGAAAGGTTTTCATTCCTCCGGAACGATCGGCGCTTTCGGAGCCATGGCCGCGGCGGCTCGGTTGCTCAGGCTCGACGCCGAAGCCACGGCCCATGCTTTATCCATCGTGGCGAGCACATCTTCGGGAATCCGAGTCAACTTCGGAACGATGACCAAATCGCTTCATGTAGGACGCGCGGCCCAGAACGGTGTTACGGCCACTGAGCTGGCCGGGAAAGGGTTTACCGGTGGTGCGGATGGCCTGGACGGGCAGTGGGGTTTCTTCCAGATCTTCAGTTTTGGCAACGGTTTCGATCCGGACCGAATCGTTGGTCAACTCGGAAATCCGTATTCGATTGTGACGCCGGGAGTTTCGATCAAACCGTATCCGTGTGGCGTGCTTGGACATCCCAGCATGGATGCTATGCGGAAACTGGTCATCGACAATGACGTGAGTCCCGAAAAGATATCCGAGATTCGATTGCGAGCGGGTTCTAATATCTTGAACCCGCTCCGTTATCCGATCGCACACACGGAATTGGAAGCCAAATTCTGTCCCGCGTTCATGCTCTCGAGTATCGCACTCCGGCGTAAGGCAGGGTGTACGCGAATTTACGGACGAATTTGTTCAGAGCGTCCCTGTTCAGGAAATGATGAGTCGGGTCGAAACGATTCTCGATCCCGACATCGAGGCCATGGGCTTTGACAAGATCCGTAGCACGGTGGAAGTGGATCTCGAAGACGGAACCCAGCTGGTCCAGAAAGCAGCTGAACGATATAGAGGTGGGACCTGACAACCCGTTTACGCGCGAAGAGCTTCACGAAAAATTCACCGAGTGCGCCGAGCTTGTTCTTCCCGAACGAGCGATACGGGACACACTCAGTGCGGTGGAGTCGATAGAAAACTTGACCGACGTCAACGAACTGATAGGCCTCCTGACCGAGGGTGTCGCCTCAACCGTGGGGAAACAGTGAACCTGGCCTGGGTCTCGATTGGAGCCCTGGTGCTTGCGGTCGGGCTCAGTTGCACGACGGCCGTCAATGTCGGAGTGCTGGCGCTTGCGATGGCTTGGATCGTCGGAGTCTACATGGGCGACATGTCGGTGGGCACCGTTCTGGAAGGCTACCCGACGACATTGCTTGTAACTCTGATCGGTGTCACGTTGCTCTTCAGCGTTGCCAACGTGAACGGTACGCTGAACCGTATGACCGAGCGGGCGGTACGTATCTGCCGTGGGAACGCCGGGCTTCTTCCCATCATGTTTTTCTTCGTTGGGATGTTTGTGGCAACGATCGGTCCTGGAGGAACACCCACAAGCGCCCTGATTGCGCCCCCCGGCGATGGCGATCGCTGCCCGTGCCGGAATCTCACCTTTCCTGATGGCGATCATGGCCGGTAACGGCGCCTTCGCCGGGACGCTGTCGCCCTTCGCGCCGACCGGCATCGTTGCCAACGGCGTGATGGAAAGGATTGGCCTGGGCGGAGTGGAGTGGTACACGTACGGGTACAACGCCCTTGCGCACGCAGTCGTGGCATTTGGCGGATTCGCCTTGTTCGGCGGCCTGCGGCTGTTCAAGAAGGGCTCCAGTGTGGGCTCCCTCGAGGACGAGACGAGCAAGATGGAAACCAGTCATTGGCTGACCCTGGGAGGCATTGCTGTTTTTATCATCGCGGTCGCCGGTTTCGGGTCGCATGTCGGCATGACGGGTCTGACCATCGCCGCAGTTCTTGTCCTGCTCCGAGCGGTAGAAGAAAAGAAGGCCATCCAGGGAATTCCCTGGGGTGTGATACTGATGGTGACCGGTGTTACCTTCCTCGTCTCGATCCTTGAACGGACAGAAGGCATGGACCTGTTCACGAATGCATTGGCCAGTATTTCAACCCCGGCATCTCTGGCGCCGATCGTGGCTTTCGGTTCCGGCGTCGTTTCCGTGTACAGCAGCACCTCGGGTGTCGTGTTGCCCGCGTTTCTGCCGCTGGTGCCGGGTCTCGTCGAAAGCGTCGGTGTCATCGAGCCCTTGCCTATTGCGTGGTCCATGAACGTGGGTGCGAGCCTTGTCGACATGTCTTCGCTCTCGACTGTGGGGGCGCTGTTTCTGGCTGCAGCCCCTGCGGGCACTGACACGCGTGTGCTGTTCAACAAGATGCTCGCCTGGGGTTTGTCGATGTCACTGGTCGGAGCCCTCCTCTGCTGGTTACTCTTCCTCTGATTCCAAATTCATGAGAGTCGCAATCCTCGACGATATTCACCGGGCCTATCATGTGACCGACGGCGTGCGGAGGTTACGCGAGCGGGCCGAGGTTCGTATCTTCACCGGTCCCTTTGGTGACCCCTCCGTCCTGAGCGGCTTCGATGCCGTGTTGGCGAACAGGGAACGGACGCGCTTTACACGCGAATTGCTCGATCAACTCCCCGACTTGAAGATTATCGCCCAGACTGGAACTCACATAAACCACATCGACCTCGAGGCCGCGACCGAGCGAGGTGTCGTGGTAGCTAAGGCCGCCGCGGGGTATGCCTATGGTGCAGTAGAACTGACCGTGGGTCTGATGATTGCCCTCATGCGGCAGATACCGATGCAAGACAATGCCGTCAAGAGCGGGGAGTGGTCCACACCCCTGACTCCGGCATTGCACGGTAAGACTCTCGGTGTCGTCGGATTCGGACGGATCGGTCAGCATGTGGCACGTGTGGCCCAGGCGCTGGACATGCATGTTGTGGCCTGGGGACCACGCCTGAGGGAGGTGTCGGCCGAGAAAGCGGGCGTTCGATTTCGACCTCTCGACGATCTATTGAGTGAGTCCGACGTTGTGTCGATTCACGCAGCCCTCAAACCGGAGTCACGCGGTCTGATCGATGCCCGGTGCATCGGCCTGATGAAACCTTCCGCCTACCTTGTGAATACAGCGCGCGGCCCGATCATTGATGAAGCGGCGTTGGTTGAAGCCCTGGCCGAAGAACGGATCGCCGGGGCCGGCCTCGATGTTTTCGACGAAGAGCCTCTTGCCGCCGGACACGCGCTGACTAAGCTTTCGAACGTCATCCTGACGCCGCACATGGGGTGGACAACTGATTATCGGTATGAAGTTTTTGCAACTGGAGTGGCCGACGTATTGATTGCGTATCTGGATGGTGAAGAGGTGGCGCGGTTTTAGGGTGTTGGGAATCGGCCCCAGCGTCATGCGTTCGGCTTGCTGTTTGAAAAAAGATTTCGCTCGGTCGTTCATACGGCCATCCTGGCCGACGACCGGCGACCCCCGCAATCAGGATGATTGCGGGGCCTAGCAGTCCGTGGCAGAAGTGCAATTTTCTGAATTGGGATTCACGGGTGTCGGCCAAGACGGAACAGCGTTGAAATCGTGTCCGGAGTGTTCAGGATCGAAAGAGAGCGATTGATAGTGGCTCCAGAGCAGTATCAGGGTGAACAAGGCAGCAACATACTGGCCCTGAAGGCCTCGCGGTGTGCCGTTCCCGAAATTGTTCCGAAGAATCAGGCTCAGATTCAACGCGGCGTACTGAATCAGGATGCGCTTGAGAATGTTGTCCCGATGTCGGAGGTGAACCCGACGCATGGCTCCGGTTTCCAGAGTGTGCGCGAACGGCCGTTCCAACATCAGTCCCCGCTGTCGGAGTAACCGCTTGCCCCGCTCACCTCGGATCCGTCGCCGGTTGGCGTAGACGGCCTGTTGTTCGGCGGGCTTGCCTTTCCAGTTACGCCGACCCCGGTCCGGTTCCGAGATATAGCTGCGAATACCGAGGTCTTTGAAGGCGGTCATCGTATCGTTACTGTGATATCCCTTATCGGCCACGATTTCGGAAAGGTAATCGTCGGGCAGCTTCGATTCAGGATCGGCCGCCAGTGTCTCCATCTGACGGGCCGCCTCGATCATCGTGTCTTCGATAGTCGTCGTGTCGCCCCGATCGGCGCCCTGCACGGTAACCGCCAGGATGGCTCCGGTCTTCATGTCGGCGGCATGCTCGACCTTGTGCGCCAGATGCGTCCGCCCGTCCTTCATCTTCGTAATGCGCGCGTCCGGGTCGTGGGGATGTTCCCACTCTTTGTTCGATCCTTTCTTGGTTCGCTTTCGGTCCAGTCGGTCCCGGTCCGCTCGGGTCGGCGTCTCAATGCCCGACGCCTTGGCCAGCCGTGTCAGGAACTCGTTGCAGGCTTCCCCGGTATCCCGCCGCACGATCGATCGCATCGCCGCGTTGGCTTCCAGCGTCGATGCATCCACGCCCACCGTCTTCCCATCGATCAGGTCCTCACCGGCCAATACACCCAACATCCACGAAAAGACCTTTCCATGCGTCTCCAGATCGATCAGCCGTCGGGTTCGCGAAACCGTCGAATGATCCGGTACCGCGTCGCTCAGTCCCACTCCCAGGAATTCCCGCAAGCTTAGAGAATCGGCACACCGCCATGCAATCCCCCGCTCCGAATCGATCCCTTCAAAGTAGCCCACCAGCAGCATCCGAAAATACTTGCCCGGTGCCAGGCTCGGCCGACCCATCACTGCGGCGTAGAACTTCTCGCACGCATCCTCGACGAACCGGTCGAACTCCGTCTCGTTCAGGATTCGGTTTACCCGTTCGTAAAATACGTGGCCCGCTGTTCGCGGCAACTCCGCGGTCGCAACCCACAACGTGTCCTGTCGGTGCTTTCTCCGTCCCATTCCCATATCGCGATCTCCTAACCTGATTCTCCTCGCGTTATGGTCGCATCCGGTCCTTCTTCTAATTACGATGAGGCCGACTTTAACCACGGACTGTTAGGGGACACTGAGCAATTACCGTTGTTGACCAGCAGAGAGCAAGAAATCCCGGGAATGTTGCTATCCGGTCTGCGTGTCGCCGCGATTGCTGATGAACTCCACATCGCTCCGAGTACCCTTCGAAATCATCTCAAATCCATCTTTCAAAAAATGGATGTTTATTCTCTGGATGAACTCATGACCAACCTTAAGAGCAAAAGGGATAATGGCAGTTGAACATCGGATGGTCATCCTGAGTTACCGCCTGATTCCCAACCTCTATAGCGTGAAACAGCGGCTACTTCTTCTTAGCTCTCTTGACGGAGGGCCGCTTGGGAAAGCACTGCCTAAGGTAGACCTTGTCACCGGCGGCAACCTGGTCTTCATTGGGTGAGATTCGAACGCAACAGTGTTGACACCAGACGCGAACGTCCGGGGGCGTCTCTTTCTTCGCTTTCACCTCGACCTCCTGAGGGGGCGCACTCCACAAACTGATTTAACAGGACCTGAGAATCATTTTCATACTCGATCAGGGCACCGGGACTCGTTCCTTCAGTTCTTCGATCCGATTCAGGACGACGTGGATCTGGGGCGTGGCCGGAGTGCCGTCATCGGTGTCCGCTGTCTTGATCATGAGGAATCGCTCGCCATCAGGACTGACATCCCACATGCGCCCGATTTCTTGGAAATATTGCCCGCTAAACAGCTCTCGCGGAGACGAAGTTTCCTGAAGGCTGGCGGCTTAGTCGCCGTAACCACGACATTCCCGTCGCTTAAGACGGTGCAGGAGGGAGAAGTGCAGCAAACACGAGTGGAATCAGACACCATGGGTCCTGTGGACGTGCCGGCCGAATCGCACATTGGCGCACAGACGCAACGCGCGGTCGAGAACTTTCCGATCTCGGGCATAAGATTCCCCCGCCGCTTTATTCGCGCGCTCGGACTCATCAAGGGTGCGGCCAGCCAGGTGAACGAGGATCTTGGATTGCTCCGATCCGACCACGCAGACGCGATCATTCAGGCTGCGCAAGAAGTTGTGGATGGGAGATGGGACGATGAATTCGTCCTGGACATCTTCCAAACAGGTTCGGGTACGTCGACGAACATGAATGCCAACGAGGTCATCTCGAGTCGAGCCAATGAGCTTTTGGGTGGAAGGATGGGGGACCGTCAGCCGGTCCGTCCCAATGACGAGGTGAACAAGTGCCAGTCGTCAAACGACGTGGTCCCAACGGCCATTCATCTGGCCGCATTAGAGGGTTGCGCGAAGACCTTCTACCGGCGATGGAGCTCCTCGCCTCCGGCCTCGAAGATAAGGCTGCGGAGTTTGGAGACGTGCTGAAGACGGGTCGCACCCACCTCCAAGATGCAGTGCCGATCATGCTGGGTCAGGAATTTTCGGGCTATGCGTCCCAGGTGCGTCATGGCATTGCGCGGATCAGTACGGCAATGACCCACCTGCAGGAAGTGCCGATCGGCGGTACAGCTCTGGGTACCGGTATGAATGCCCATCCCGAATTTGGTCGGCGGGTCTCGGCGGAACTTACCCGAACGACCGGAACTACCCTCCGGGAAGCGGATAACAAATTTGAAGCCACCGGCGCGCGGGACGCACTCGTGGAAACTTCCGGTGCGCTGAAA
>CBDCLE010000005.1:0-200319 GCA_965218585.1 Terriglobia bacterium | reverse complement strand
CGGCGAAGAGTTGCTCGGGGAAATCGACACCCGAAGCCACCATGTTTCTGAAGATTACGTCGGCCTGATAGAGGTTCAATCCCTGCCCGGCAAGGTACTGCAAACGGAGGTTACGGTCTCGATTGATCGGTGCACCCTCAAGCCACGGCGCGAGGTCATCGGCCTGACCGGAATAGGTTGCCAACAGATCCGTGAACGAAAAGAATCCGACTTCCCGGAGAGAGTCGGAGACCTCAGCGTATTCGGGAGTTGCGAGGCGGGCTTCGATGCGGTCGACGTCGATCGAGAATGAATCATCCGCCTGTCCAAACAGAACGACATCGTAACCCTGCCCATCGATGGTATTCGCAAACACCGCACCGTCTGGAAAAACTTCCAGGAACGTGGCGACTTCGCTCTTGACCGCTTCTTCAGTGCTCTCGTAGAGCTGGACGAAGACGGTAACGACGCCTCCTGGATTGAGGCGCGACTTGACCAGGGTCCAGAACTCTTCGGTGTAGAGCGCGGCCGCCCCCTTGACCCACGGGTCGAGGGGATCGGAGGTGATGCCGTCAAAGGTCTCATCGGTCGTCAGCAGAAAGTGGCGCCCGTCGTCGATGTGAATGGCCACCTTCGGATTGTCAACGACGTTGAAGTTGTATTCTCCGAAATACTCGGAAACGACTTCGGGAACGAGGGGTTCGATTTCGGCAATGACAACTCGCTCGGCTTGAGGTTCGATGCTGACGGCACCGGCCGTCACACCCGCCCCCAGGCCAATCACGAGAAAGGAGTCATTGTTTTCCGGGGCCAGCGTCACCAGATGCCCGAGCATCCTCTGCAGCCGCATGTCGGGTGCGTAGCTCGAAGCCTGAACCTTGCCAGCGTTGTGGTAGTTGAGAATGCCGCTCGGATGGCGCGTGACTGCCACCGAAGCCGTGAGACCCTCTCCCATGTAAATCACTTCAGTGCCCGCACCCCGGGTGGGCAGGAAGCGTCCATAGGCCACGAACTCGCCCGGAATAGCAGGCACGCTGGCGATCAGGAGGAGGCCAACCGCAGCGGCAGCAACTGGGAGCGCCAGTTGCTGAAAATTGATTCCGGATTGCCGCAGCCTCGAGAGTGCGACCGGAGCCAGCATCAACAGTCCGGATACGGCGGAAGCGAAAATCAGCAGTCGCTGGGAGTTCTGGCTGCCGATGGAGACTACCAGGACCAGGCTCGCGCCAAGGGATCCGACGATGGCCCCGACTGTGTTGGCGGCATAGAGTCCACCCACGAGCCGCCCCGGGTCGCGTCCTTCGTCAGCCGCAGAGGCAAGCGCCAGGGGGAAACTGGCTCCCCAGAGCACGGCTGCCGGTAAGAGCGCCCAGACCGCACGTATGATGTCCAGCTGAAGCGCCACACCCGGACCGGAATCCAGGGTCACGTCCAGCGGCCAGAAGGGCAGGAATTCGGAAATGGAAAATGCCGCCCAGGCCATCCCGGCACACAGAAGCAGCTGGCAAGCCCCCAGGGTCACGCGTGGAGCCTTGAGCGTCCGGGCCGCAAACGAACCTGCGCTGCTCCCGATTCCAAGCCCCAATAAAAAAACAGCCAGGATGAGCGAGAACGTATAGACGGTCGCTCCGAAAAGAATCGACAGGTGCCGGGTCCAGATGACTTCAGCGCCCAGAGCCGTCATACCCGACAGGGCGATTGTGACGTAGATCAAGCGGCTGGCCGGGCCCCGCCCCCGCTCCTTCGGTGGGTTCGGCTTCGGGAGCAGGCTCATAGGACAGCGTCCTTGCGAAGAACAAACTCAATCCGGCGACTGTAAAGTTGATGGCCACGGCGACGAACGTCGCTACGACGGCATCGTAGACGCGCAGAAGGTAGAAACCAGCTAGCAGGCTCCCCAGAACGGCTCCACCAATGTTTCCGCCGTAGAAGAATCCCATCCACGAGACTCCACGAGGAGTCGCTTCGACCCAACGGGCGATTGCCGGCAGGGTCGCGCCCATCAGGATGGTGGGCGGCAGCAGACAGATCGCCGCTACAATGGCCCGGAGAGCCATTCCCAGCATTCCGGAACCGGCCCACACCGTGTAGACACCGCCAACGAGGGGCATTGCGAAAAGAATGAGGACGCCGATCACGCCGATCCCCAGTTCCATGAAAGCGTAGACCTTCAGGGGATGGTGCCTGGGCCCTACCAGCCTGGGCAGGAGAAGGCTTCCCAGGCACATGCCGCCCATGAAGGTTCCCAGCAGAACCCCCAGTGAAACCGACGATGCGCCGATGACGAGCGAGAGAAGTTGGAACCAGACGACCTCATAGATAAGCGCGGCGCAGCCGCTGCCAATAAACAGGACCACCAGGAGGGGCAGGGACCTTCCTTCTCTCTGGCTCACTTCTTTCTCCTCATGACAAACTTCCCGCTACTCTCTCTTCTAACGCTTTAGAAAGTCAAATGGTTACAGTCTGGCTCGATCCTGATTGAGAGCTGTCATGCCTGATTCGGCTACCAGCGAAGAACAGGTCTGCGAGCTGCCCCAGCCTCGTCGATCCGTCCGACCCGCGTCGTGTGGGGTGCCGTCTTGACCTTTTCCGGATCCTGTTCCGCCTCGTCCGCAATCTCAAGCATCGCTTTAATAAAAGCGTCTAACTCTTCTATGCTCTCGGTTTCTGTTGGTTCAATCATTATCGCGCCGGCAACGATCAGCGGAAACGAGACCGTCGGCGGGTGGAAGCCGTAGTCCATGAGCCTCTTTCCGATATCTCCGACCCCCACGCCGTTCTTTCTCTGGAGCCGATCGGAGAAGACCACTTCATGCAGAGACCCTGCCCGGTAAGGCAGATCGTACCTGCCCTCGAGCTTCTTCCGCAGGTAGTTGGCATTCAGGACTGCGATTTCCGACACTTCACGAAGCCCGGCCCCCCCGTTGGCAAGGATATAGGCGAGGGCGCGCACGTGCATGCCGAACTGACCGGTGAACGCCTTGACCCGTCCGATCGACTGCGGGCGGTCATCGTCAAAGCCATACTCCCCATCCGCGCCTCGTACGATTCGAGGCATGGGCAGGAACGGCTCCAATTCCTCTCCCACCGCGACAGGGCCACTGCCAGGCCCCCCTCCGCCATGCGGCGTTGTAAATGTCTTGTGGAGATTGAGGTGTAAAACGTCGACGCCGAAATCCCCGGGGCGGGTCAGGCCCATCATCGCGTTCAGGTTTGCGCCATCCATGTAAACCAGGGCGCCCTTGGAGTGAAGCAGTCGAGTGATTGCCTCGATTTCGTTTTCAAAGATCCCCAATGTGTTCGGATTGGTGATCATGATGCCGGCCACGTCTTCATCGACCAGGGTCTTCAGGTGCTGGAAATCTATCGTGCCGCTGGAATTACTCTGGACTTTCCGCACACCATATCCCGATATCGTGACGCTTGCAGGGTTTGTACCGTGGGCGGAATCCGGGATGATCACCGTTTTCCGCGGCTTTCCCCGTGCTTCGTGATAAGCGCGGATCAGCAGCAGTCCGGTCAACTCACCATGAGCGCCGGCTGCAGGCTGCAGCGTGAGAGCCTTCATGCCCGTGATTTCCGCAAGACAGTCTTCCAGGGTTTTCTGTATCTGGAGGGCGCCCTGAACCCAACCCGGCGGCATGTAGGGATGGCTCTCGGTGAAGCCTCCCAGACGCGCCACACGTTCGTTGATCCGCGGGTTGTATTTCATCGTGCACGAACCCAGAGGATACAATCCAAGGTCGATGCTGTAGTTCCAGGTAGACAGCCGTGTGAAGTGGCGCACGACGTCGCCCTCGCTCAATTCCGGCATCCCATCCAGGCCTTCCCGGCGCAGATCAGAAGGCAGCAGGGTGTCGATGTCTTTCTCTTCGATGTCCAACTTGGGAAGTTCGAACGCTTGTCGTCCCGGCGAACTTTTTTCGAACAACAGCGGTTCGTTCAGACTGAAATGCGATTCCACTCTTTCCGTTTTACTCATCCCTACATCGCCTCCACCAATGTGTCCATGTCTGCCTTCTTGTGAATCTCGGTCGCACAAATGAGCAAAGAGTTCTCTAGCTCCGGATAGAACCGGTCCAGGGGCAAACCGGCAACGATTCCGGATTCCTCCAGCCTGGAAAGGACAGAGGACGCATCGCCTTTCAGTTTGACGACAAATTCGTTGAAGTGCGGTCCGTGGAACGGAATTTCGTGCGGTGTGTCTTTGTCGATTCTCTCCAGCAGGTAGGCGGCCTTCTGCACGTTCTGCGAGGCGATCTGGGCTAAGCCCTTCGGGCCCGCCAGCGCAAGAAAAACTGTGGTCATCAGTGCGCAAAGCGACTGATTCGTGCAAATATTCGAAGTCGCCTTTTCCCGCCGAATGTGCTGTTCCCGGGTCGCGAGCGTCAGGACAAAACCCCGGCGGTGTTCCCCGTCCTGCCCCATACCGACAAGACGGCCAGGCACCTGCCGGACAAATTTCTGACGGGTCGAGATAAATCCGAGATGTGGGCCACCGTAATTCATGGGAATCCCCAGCGACTGGGCCTCGCCGACGACGATGTCCGCACGCCCATCATCCGTCACCGACCGGCCCGGCGGCGACAGGATGCCCAACGACATTGCTTCACAGATATTGACGATCGAGAGCGCACCGTCACGATGTGCCGCCTCTGAAATCGCTTCGACGTTCTCGACAGTTCCCAGGAAGTTCGGGGACTGAACGATGACACCGGCCACGTCCGGGGACAGAGCGGACTCCAATCGGTCCATGTCCAGTTGGCCGGTTTCGGAAAACTCGATCGTATCGAGGTGAATTCCGAACCGCTCGATGTAAGTGTCGATGACCTCCCGATACTCCGGGTGCACGGATCGGGCGATGAGGAAATGACTCTTGTCGGTGATCCGATGGGCCATCAGGACAGCTTCGGCCAACGCCGTGCTTCCGTCCCAGAGAGAAGCATTGGCCACATCCATACCGGTGAGCTGCGTGATGAAGGTTTGGAATTCGAAGATTGCCTGCAGTGTTCCCTGGGCGATCTCGGCCTGATACGGCGTATAGGCTGTGAAGAACTCCGACCTTGAAATCAGGGCGTCTACGACAACTGGAACGAGGTGGGGATAGACACCGGCGCCGAGAAAGGACAGAGCCTGGGTCCGGTTGCGCCGCGCTGCCGAATCAAAGAACTCGATCAGTTCCGGCTCGGTCATTGCTGGAGGGAGATCAAGAAGCCGATTGAGCCGAAGACTGTCGGGAATGCCGGCGAACAGTTCTTCGACCGAATCGACCCCGATTTCGGTCAGCATTCGCTGCCTGTCGGTCGGGGAGTTCGGAATGTAACGCAACCTCTACCCCTTAAGATCCTGATCCAGACTGCCCGGTATGCTCCGCATACTCCGCACGTGAAAGCAGGTTGTCGAGTTCGGACCGGTCGCGCATTCGGACCCGGATCATCCAACCCCTTCCATAGGCGTCATCGTTGATGACTTCGGGCATTGGATCGAGCTCTTGATTGACTTCGATGACTTCGCCCGAGACCGGCATGAAAAGTTCTGAAACTGCCTTGACCGATTCAACCGTACCAAAGCTTTCATTGGCGTCGAACTGACTCCCGGCCTTTGGCAACTCCACGTAAACCACGTCTCCCAACTCCTGTTCCGCATGCGAGGTGATGCCGATCGTTGCCGTTTCGTCTTCGACGCGGACCCATTCATGTTCCTTGGAGTAGAGCAAATCTTCTGGATTCATACCAACCGTCTCCGTTTGTAAAATGGCGTGGGAACGACTTCTGCATCTGCGATACGCTTGCGGATCTCGACCTGAAGTCGTGTTCCATGGGCTGCATGCTCGACGGGAAGATACGCCAAACCCACGTTCTTCTTCAACGTGATCGATGGCCCGCCGCTGGTCACATGACCGACCGGATCCCCATCTATCAAAACCCGGTAGCCGTCACGCGCTATCTCACGGCCCAGCATCTGGAAACCGGCCAGTTTCCTCGTGACGCCTTTTTCCTTTTGCCCGAGGAGGGCCTCCCTTCCCGTGAAGTCTGTCTTGTCGAACTTGACGACCCATCCTATACCAGCTTCGAGGAGCGTCGTGGTCCGATCCATATCGTTACCGTAAAGCAACAGGCCTGCTTCCAAGCGCAGCGTGTTGCGGGCCCCGAGGCCGGCCGGCAGCATCGCGAAAGATTTCCCCGCATCCACAAGCATCTTCCAGACGCTCGGGGCAGCCGGGCTGGGAAAGTAGAATTCGAAACCATCCTCGCCGGTATACCCGGTTCTGGAGAGTATGCCGTGGATCTCCCCAACGCGGGTCCGGACAAAGCGAAAAGAAGACACACCTGACAGGTCGGCGTCGGTCAGAGCCTGGAGCAACTCCTCTGCGCGCGGTCCCTGAATCGCCAGCAACGCGGTTTCATCGCTGACGTCCTCCAGTTCGACGCCGACATCATTCTGCGCGCTCAACCACTGGAAGTCGGAGTCCGTGTTGCCTGCGTTGACAACCAGTATGTAGTGATCCGACGCCAGTCGGTACACGAGGAGATCGTCAACTGCCGTGCCTTCTTCTGTAGCCATGACCGTATACTGCGCACCCCCGTCGGAGAGTCGGGCCGCGTCATTTGTTGTGACCTGCTGTAAGAAGTCCAGGGCACGAGGGCCCCGCACGAAGAACTCCCCCATATGGCTGACATCGAAAATACCCACCGCCTGGCGTACGGCCTGATGCTCCTTCGAAATCCCGGAGTATTCAACCGGCATTTCCCAACCGCCAAAGGGAACCATTCGCGCACCCATGGCGACATGAAGGTCGTAAAGCGCTGTTCGTTTGTACTCCGCCATAGGGCGTTTCCTTCTGTGTGCGAGCTTGGGAGCCCTTTCGGCTGCTTTAGTCCCCAACTTGGGTTCGGCCGTGTTCTTCAGAAACTCAGCGAAAAGAAAGTGAAACGGAAGGATAGATCCGATTCTGCCGGATCGGGCGAAATTGCGGGGCACCTGCCTCGTCGGCAACCACCCCTGTTGTCTTGGATCAATTCGCAGTAAAAGTGCTCATCATTGTGGATCGCTCCATCTGTATGCCGCCACGGAACACTTCAGCGATGTTGCGGGTCGCACTGATTTCTCCCAGGGGATCGTCAGGCACGATGATGAAGTCACCTCTCATTCCCACCTCGAGCGTGCCGGTGTTTTCCAGTCCCAGAATTCGGGCTGAATCCTGCGTGCCCACGGTAATTGCCTGGAGAGGCGTCAGTCCGGCCTGAACCATCAGCTCCAGTTCGCGATGTTCAAAAAATCCCGGGAATCTGTATGTTCCGCCTGAATCGGTTCCCAGTCCGACGGACACGCCGGCATCGTAGAGCGCCTTGAAGTTCTCCAAAGCGGTCTCGAACTCCTGTCGCCAGATCGGCAGGTTCGGATCCTGTTGCATCGTTCCCACAATTCCGCGGCTCGACAGACGGCCGATGATTGCACCCGACACGCTTTCGCGTAAGGAGCCCTCACGCAACCATGCCGGTTCATCTGCATAAATAAAGGTGGATTCGTGTCCAGTCAACGTCGGGACATAAAAAGTGCCATTTTCGAGCATCGCATCGATCAGGGCGTTGTCGACCGCACGGTCGCGAATGCTGTGAACAAGGCCGTCCACGCCGGCATCGACCAGGCCCTTGGCATCGGCGAGATAGCGGACGTGAGCCACGACCCTGACGTTCGACTGGTGTGCTTCGTCGATGATGGCCCCGTAGAGCGCAGGGCTGAGCTTCGTCACTGTCGAATACTGGTTCGTCAGCTGCCCGAAACGAAAAATCTGACCGGAAACGCGCCGATCATCGTCCAGCCAGATCTTCACGAAGTCGACACCTTGAGCCACCAGTTCCTGAACCGCTCCACGCGCCTCATCCTCGTTTCCGACCTGATACGGAACGTCCGACAACGGGTCAATTCGCAGCGGGAACCCGTTTCTTGCTGTGATGCCGCGCCCGGCAGTCAAGACCTGCGCCGTGTCCAGGGCCCCGCTCCCGAGCTCGTTACGGATCTGGAGCGTCGTGTCGTCCCGGTCAGATCCCAGGACGGCGACCGACCCCACTCCGTAATAGAGGTAGCGGTCGAGATCGACAAGAATGTTGTCACGCGTGTACTGTGCCTCATCCATTTCGCCGAAACGGTCGAGGTATCCCACGTGTCCGTGCATGTTGTGGAGGAAGGGCACTGCGGTGTGATCGGAAAGGTCGAAGCGTTCGGCGCCCGGAGGGTGCTCGACTTCAGCCACAGGTCCGATCGCCGTTATGATTCCTTCATTCACGATGAAGGCAACGTCTTCTATAACTTCGCTCCCGTTGCCGAGAATTGCCCGGCCACCTTCAAAAAACGTTACGACGCTATCGGGTTCGGTGGACTCGGTTTCCGCTGGCGCGCTACAAGCGCCGAGCAGGAGTAAGGCCGCAGCAAGAAGTGAAACACGATTCATTCCATCCAACTCCTATTGCTAATCAGGTTCGACAAAGCTACGAATTATATCATAGGCTTGAGAACTTCAAGTGTGTCCAAGCCGACAATGGTTCCCGGGCCCCCCGGCAAGGGCCGGGATAGCTTAAGCTCAGCGGTGCCCTTGGTTTGGAGTATTGATGTGCCTGGAAAGATCTTCGTGACCCGGCGGGTGTTCGACGAGGCGGTTTCCTTCCTGAAGGAGCACGTCGACGTCGCTGGGAACCGAACCGACCGGGTCCTGGACCCGGACGAACTGGAAGCCGGTCTTTCCGACGTGGACGGCGTGCTTACTCTGCTTACAGACTCCATCGATCGGGACCTGATGGATCGATGTCCCAAACTGAAAGTCGTCGCCAATTTCGCGGTGGGCTTCAACAACATCGACATCGACGCCGCGACAGAGCGCGGCATTCTGGTCACAAACACACCGGGCGTTCTGACCGAGACGACTGCCGATTTCGCATGGACGCTGATGCTGGCCACGGCGCGCCGTGCGGTCGAGGGAGACCGTTTCGTGCGGGAAGGAAGATTCGACGCCTGGGGGCCTCGTATGCTTCTGGGCCATGACGTATTTGGCAAGGTTCTGGGCATCGTGGGCCTGGGACGGATCGGGCAGGCGGTTGCCCGAAGAGCGAGTGGATTTGGAATGCGAATCCTCGCCTGCGATGCGCATCCGGTGCCTGACGACATTGTGGCCGATCTTGGAGTAGAGGTCGTCAGCTTGGACGGACTGCTGAAGGAATCCGATTTCGTGAGCCTCCACGTTCCACTTCTCGATAGTACGCACCACCTTGTCGATGATGCAGCACTCGCGTCCATGAAAGAAACGGCGATCCTTGTCAACACCTCGCGTGGCCCGATCGTCGATGAGAAGGCTCTGGTCGCCGCGCTCGGCAGTGGCACGATCGCCGGAGCGGGACTCGATGTTTACGAGCGCGAACCTGCCCTCGAAGACGGCCTTACGGAACTCGACAACGCCGTGCTGGCGCCTCATATCGCGAGCAGCTCCCATGAAACGCGGCTACGAATGTGCATGATGGCCAGCCAAAACCTCTTGGCCGGTTTAAACGGAGAACACCCCGCAAACCTGGTGAACGCCGAGGCGTGGGAAAAACGGCGGTCGTGAGATAGGGCATGCCCAGTCAGGAATCAATCAAGCCCCGAGCCCTCCGCAGGGGAGACACGATCGGCGTCATTGCGCCGGGGAGCAATCTCAAGGCTGAAATGCTGAACGCGGGCCTGGCGGAACTGGAATCCCTCGGATTCAAAACCCGTGTTGCAGAAGGCATTCTGGACCTGGATCGATACACCGCCGGACCGGTCAGCCAAAGAGCCGAAGCGCTGCGGTCGATGTTGCTGGACGACGACGTACACGCCATTTTTTGTGCACGCGGCGGCTACGGTAGCGGCCAGATATTGCCCTATATCGACCGAGAGGAAATCCGGGAACACCCTAAGATTTTCTGTGGATGCAGCGATGTGACGATGCTCCTGGCGGCTTTCGAGGCCGCGGGCCTGGTGGTATTTCACGGTCCGATGGTCGCCACATCCATTCGGCAGGGAGCCCTCGGCTACGAGAGAGATCTCCTCGTTCGGATGCTTGAGGGCGCAGAGGTGATCCAATTCTCCACAGAGGGCTGCAGTATTCTTCACAACGGCCGAGCGGAAGGGCGATTGACCGGCGGGTGTCTTTCCCTGGTCGTCTCGACCCTGGGAACACCGTGGGAGATCGACACGGCGGATGCGATCCTGATCCTGGAGGACGCCGACTGCCGCCCCTATCAGGTGGACCGCATGCTCACCCAACTGAGACAAGCAGGAAAATTCGACTCGGTCCGGGGTTTCGTTTTGGGTGAGATGCCGGGATCGGTGCAACATCCCGAGCAGGGCTATACGATCGACGACGTCATCGGCGATACACTAGCAGATCTGAACGTGCCTATCCTTTTCGGTTTTCCAACCGGCCACGCATCTAAACCGAATGTGATCGTCCCCTTTGGCGTACCAGCCCGGCTCTCCCTTGAAGACACTCCACGTTTCGAACTTTTGGAACCCGCAGTAGAAGGATAAGAACCCGCGAGTGAACACCGAAATCAAGAAAGTCTTTCTCTCGGGAATATGCGGCACGGCTATGGCATCGCTGGCCGGGATGCTGGCTGAAACGGGGTACAGCGTATCCGGTTCCGACCAGGCCGTGTATCCCCCGATGTCCACCTTTCTGGAAGGCCTCGGCATACCTGTGACCGAAGGGTTTTCTGAAACGAATATAAAGAAGGCCGCTCCCGACCTGGTGGTCATCGGGAATACGTTATCGAGAGGAAACCCCGAAATCGAATACGTCCTCGACGAAGGCCTGTCTTATAAATCCATGGCGGAGACTGTTAAGGAGTTCTTTATCCGGGATCGGCGATCGACTGTCGTCGCCGGGACACATGGGAAGACGACGACGACGGCCCTCCTCTCCTGGATTCTCCATTCCGGAGGTCTCGATCCTTCTTTCCTTGTGGGGGGCATCGCCGAAAATTTCCGAAGCAGCTACCGGATCGGGAGCGGGGGCGACTTCGTAATCGAAGGCGATGAATACGACACAGCGTTCTTTGATAAAGGACCAAAGTTTCTCCACTATCTTCCTCACATCGCTCTGATCAAGAACATAGAGTTCGACCACGCAGACATCTACCGGGATCTCGAACAGATCCAGTTGTCCTTTCGAAGATTGATAAATATTGTTCCGCGGTCTGGATTGATCGTTGCTGGGGTTGAAAGTCCCGCCGTTCGGGATGTGTTGGCAGATGCCCCGGCTCCGGTCCAGACATTTGGTCTGACCTCCGGCGACTGGACGACGGGGAACATACACGCCCAGGAAGGAGGGACCCGGTTCGACGTCCTCAGAGACGGACACCTCTGGCATACGGTCTGGACTCCGCTCGTTGGAGAGTTCAACGTCTCGAATGCGCTCGCCGCCGTCATCGCCGCCCATCATCTGGGGCTGTCCAGAGAGGCGATCCACTCCGCGCTGGCCGGGTTCAAAAACGTACGGAGGCGACTGGAGATTCTAGGAGAGGTGTCTGGCGTCACCATCTACGATGATTTCGCCCATCACCCGACGGCCGTTCGCGAAACACTGAGAGGCGTTCGGGCCCAGTTCCCGGATTCGCGCGTATGGGCTATCTTCGAACCGCGTTCTCAGACCTCACGGCGCCGGATTTTCGAAAACGAATTTTCAGATGCTCTCGGCATCGCGGACGTGGCTCTCATCGCCCCCGTTTATTCAGCTACGCACCTGGAACCAGACGGCGTACTATCTCCCGAACGCGTGGCCGATCGAGCCAACCGCGACGGGGGTCAGGTGCATGTTATGGACTCGTCTGAAGAAATAGTGGATTTCGTCGCAGCCCACGCCGGGCCCGGCGATCGAGTCGTGGTCATGTCAAATGGCGGTTTTGATGATATCCACCGCCGTTTGCTAGACCGGCTGAGGCAGGAGTCGATTGACGGCACTGATCCGGTGGCGACGGGATAAAGGAGGATTCGATGGATTCAGCAACCCTTACGTACTCAATCCTCTGTGACGATGTCCGCCTGGAGGCGGGCAACAAGATATCTCTGATGGGAGTCTTCCAGAACGTTTACGTCCCCAAATTTCCAGCCGGCGTGATCAAGTTCGCCGTCGTGAATCACTGGGAAGGCCAGGGAGAGTTTCAGACTGAAGTGCGAATACTGGATCCCCAGGGTAAGCAAACAGCCCGTTCCACGCCCTCGCCGTTTACTATTGCCAATCCAGGCCCTGCCGACAACATCACTTTCTTCACGAACGTCTCATTCGCCGAACCCGGCACCTACACGTTGCAGATATTCCTTTCAGGCGAATTGGTACGCGAGACGACCTTCAGCGTGAAAGTCATTCAGTCCCCGAATTAACTGTCCCTGAATTAAATCGAATTAACGACCGAAGACCTAGTACTACTGTGTTACAAACGGCCTATTTTATGTTAGCATCCGGTCATGAGCGCCAAATCGAAGGCGCCAGGCACTCAGGAAAAACGTTTTGCGGCCTATTTGGAACGCCTGGCGTCGGCCGCAGGACACGCCGATCGTCATGAACCGTTGAAGTCGTACTGCACCGGGTTGTTGCTGCCGATCAAACGTAAGAGTGTGGAGCCGATGGCTGCACGATTGGCTCCGGATAATGTACGCCGAATGCACCAGTCGCTACATCATCTGGTCGCGGATGCGCCCTGGGACGATGCGGCTCTGTTGGCAGAAGTTCGACAGTACGCGCTGGGGGCGATGGAAGCCAACGGTCCGATTGAAGCCTGGATTGTCGACGACACCGGATTCGTGAAAAAGGGGACCCACTCGGTGGGTGTGGCCCGGCAATACTGTGGACAGGTCGGCAAACCTGAGAACTGCCGGGTGGCGGTGAGCCTGTCGGTGGCGACAGCGAAATCCAGCTTGCCGGTGGCATGGCGACTCTACCTCCCCGAGACCTGGGCGAAGGATCCGGAACGTCGAAGCAAAGCCGCTATTCCCGAAGACGTTCGATTTCAAACTAAACCTCAAATTGCTTTGGAACAAATCCGGCAGGCCGTCGATGACGGCATTGCTCCGGCACCGGTTCTGGGCGATACGGCCTACGGCAACAACTACAAGTTCCGGCACGGCATCACCGAACTCGGACTTAGCTACGTCCTAGGGGTGCAAGGCACCACGACCGTGTGGAAACCGGGCCAGGGTCCCTTGCCGCCGAAATCCTTGACCGGCCGCGGACGGACACCGACCCGCATGCAGCGCAACAAGAAACATCAACCGGTTTCGGTCAAGCAACTGGCCCTCTCGTTGTCTCCCCAGCGTTGGAAGAACGTCTCCTGGCGCGAAGGCACCTCCGAGACCCTGCGTTCCCGTTTCGCCGCAGTTCGCATTCGTCCCGCTCATCTGGATCACGAGCGCCACTCGCCGCATCCGAAAGAGTGGTTGTTGGTCGAGTGGCCCAAGACCGCATCCGAACCGATCCGGTACTGGCTCTCCACTCTTGGGGCCCATACCTCGCTTTCCGATCTGGCCGGTCAGGCCAAACAGCGCTGGATCATCGAACGCGACTATCAGGAACTCAAGCAGGAACTCGGTCTGGGACACTACGAAGGTCGCGGCTGGCGTGGATTTCACCATCATGGCACCTTATGTATTGCCTCTTATGGGTTCCTGGTCGCCGAGCGGAGCCGTTTTTCCCCCTCTGCATTTGTCGAGCATGTTGGACTATCCGTCCCCAAACTCCCCAAACACTTCAAACCCCGCGGAACCCCGGATCCGGCCCGAACGACATAACCCCTGCTCGATTGCCACGCTTCGCATTCGCATCGCCCGCTTCCTGATTCAGCAGCTTCCTCGTGGTCCGTTCTGTGGACCGCTTCGTTTGTAACACAGTAGTACTATTCGGCCAGTGCAGAAACGATTGCGCTGGTAAAGGAGCTCACAGTATCCGGGCCTTCAGCCATAATCAGGTTGCCGTCAACGATAAGTTTCTTCTCAACGTAAGTGGCCCCTCCGGTCTTGAGCTCATCGAGTGCTTCAGGCAGGTAGTACACAGTGGCTTCACGGCCTTCAAGCAACTTGGCCTTTGCCAGAACAACCGTAGAGAGAGAGATTGCGGCGACGATTTTTCCAGCCTCGGACATCTCGGTGACCAGTGCGGCGAGCTTCTCGTCCTTCCAGAAGAAATCGGGGACAGACAGTCCACCGGCCAGGACGACGGCGTCGAAGGATGCCGCACTCGCGTCTTCCATCCCTAGCGTTGCTTCAATCACACCTTCGCGTGTTCCGTGGCAGATTCGGGCGCTGGTTGAAGCCACAACCAGATCCGCACCTTCTTTCTCGAGTATCCGCTTCGGCTCGAACACCTCCTCCTCCCGGAACTGAGTGGGGGGAACGATCAGGAGTACGTTCTTGCCGCTGAGCTGGCCTTCCATCGTTTTTTTGGCCTCCATTGTGATCCAGGATTATACCTTGTTAGAATTAGATTAGCGCCGGTATAGGTTCCCAAGGCAAGGTCAACGATGATTCAACTGAAAACACCCCGGGAGATCGAACGCATGAAGGCCCCGGCGGCGATCAACGCCGAGATTCTCGCGATCGTCCGTGAGAACTGTGTGGCCGGTGCTTCAACCTATGATCTCGATAAGATAGCCGAGGAAGAAGCGATCAAGAGAAAAGGGAAACCTACTTTCAAGGGCTACCGGGGATTTCCGGCCTCACTGTGCACGTCGATCAACCACGAGGTGGTTCACGGTATTCCTTCGAAACAGAATGTTCTGAAAGATGGCGACATCCTTGGGATCGACTTTGGAATCACGTACGACGACTTCGTGGGCGACCATGCTATGACGATCGCGATCGGAGATGTCCCACCGGAAGTGAAGGAATTGATGCGGGTGACCGAAGAGTCTCTATATCGTGGGATTGAGCAGATGCAGCCCGGAAACTATCTCGCGGACGTCTCCGCTGCCATCCAGGGAACGGTCGAACCTCACAACTACGGCATCGTTCGTGAATTCTGCGGCCATGGAATCGGGCGAGCGCTCCATGAAGACCCTCCCGTCCTCAATTACGTCCAGAACGGTAAAGGGCCGAGAATCAAACCGGGTCTCGTCCTTGCCTTAGAACCGATGATCAACCTGGGAACCGAGAAAGTGAAGATCCTCGACGACGGCTGGACCGTCGTGACGCTCGACGAAAAACCATCCGCGCATTACGAACACACCATCGCCGTGACTCCTGAGGGTCCGGTGATTCTCACGAAACTGTAAGACAGGAATCAGCCTTACGGCCCCGGCGCGTAATAGCCGTGTCTGTAATTGATCTCAAAGCGAGGTGTTTCCGGAGGCGTCGGGACATAAACCCGGACCGATCGCCATGTGCCGTCACGGCGGGAGTTCGTGGGCACGTACCCCAACGTATAGAGTTCCCGCAACTCGCGTGCGATGATCTCGGTAATCTGTGGAATCTCATTGGCGGTCTCGGGGAAAAAGGCACGCCCTCCACTGGCTTCAGCCAAGGCCTCGAGAGCCGACCGTGCTTCCAGACCCGCCTGGGAGTCGTTTAAGACGCCGATCGGGTACACGGCGGCCTCCGACTGGCGCACGTTTTCTAATACCTGCTCATAGACTGCAACGCTGGCATTGTCGGCGCCATCGCTGACAAGAAGAATCGCTTGCTCGTCGTATCGACCTTCTTTGATTTTTTCCAGTGACATCATGAGTGCATCAAAAAGGGAAGTCTGGCCGTATGGACTGATCGTGCCCAGAATCTGTTCCAGAACCTCGATGTCGGAGGTGAAATCCTCCTCCAGCCGGACCGTGTCGTCAAAATGGATGAGGAAAGCTTCGTCCTGGGGGTTACTCAAACGCACGAACGAAAGGGCGGCAGCGTCCACGCGTTCTTTCTTACGCTCCATACTTCGGCTGTTGTCGATAACAAGTCCAAGACTCACGGGCCGGTCCTCATGCAGGAACAGGGAGATATCCTGCTGCACAGAGTCTTCAAAGACTTCAAAGCTGAGGGCTTCGAGTCCGGTGACGTGACGCTCGTTCTCATCGAGTACGGTGACGCTGAGCTCGACAAGGTCGACGTTGACGTTCAGGGTGAACTCGGACTCCTGGGCCCGGCCGGGTCCGGCAGAAAGAAGCACACAGGTTATCGACCCGAGAAACGCCAACGAGATTCGAGCAGGCGAGGGAAGGGAACAAGCCTTGGTCGGCTTAAACCTTGATAGATCACGGGTTAGCGCCATCGGGCCCAGAGTAGCACAATGTGAACCGAGGTCTGCTCAAATTGACAGGTCTTGATGCAGGTGCTTTAATTTTTCAGTGAGAAGGGAAATCGGTTACGGAAACCGATTTCCGGAACGGGCGGTTAGCTCAGTTGGGAGAGCGCGGCGTTCGCAACGCCGAGGTCGAGGGTTCGATCCCCTTACCGTCCACTCTCATCCCTTCGAGGTTCTACGACCTCAATCTTCATGGCTGATCAGTCGTTCTATCCGGGATCGGCCTTCGTCAACATACTGCTTCGCATCGTCGAAGACACCCAGGACCTTTTCCTGTCCGGCCAGCGTGATCCGGCGGCCCTGATGGAGTCCCTCGTCGAGGGTTTCGGTCACGTCGGTAACCCAGCCGTTGACCTGGGCACGGATATCGTCCTGTAGTTCGTCCAGATGCTCTATGCTTCGGCGTGCCTTTTTTCGAATCTGCTTTCGGGTTCGGGCGCCACTTTGGGGAGCGTACAGGAAACCGGCAGTGACGCCCAGGAGTGCGCCCGTAATGAATAATCCGATCGTCTCTGCTTTGGTCCAGGCCATGTTGCACCTCGCAATGTTTGTTTAATGGCTTCCTTTAATTCTGCCTTAATCTTAGTCCCATGACATCCCGGTACAAAAGCGTTATCGTGTTTCACTACTAAAAGAGTCGATGTCTAAAAACACGAGAATGCTGTTGGGATTTGGCGCACCCGTAATGGTCGTCGCTCTGACGCTGGGACTGCAGGGTCCGGGGACGGGCACTTCAGCCGACTCCCCGTTCGATGCAACCCGCTCTTTCAATGACCTCGAAACGGTGGTCGGCTTCGGAGCACGCCCGTCGGGAAGCGACAACCTGGCGATGACCCGGGACTATATCGTCTCGGAACTGGAAGCTGCCGGACTCGAACCCCAATTGGATACCTTCGTCGCCCGCACACCTATCGGCGAGATAGAAATGGCCAACATCCGCGCGATCCGTCCCGGGACGAGCGGGGAAGGATCGATTGCCGTTGCGGGTCACTACGACACGAAACGCTTTGATTTCAGCTTTGTCGGGGCAAACGACGGGGGGTCCAGTACCGCATTGGTCCTTGAAATGGCGCGTATCACCTCTCGGATGGAACTTCAGAACGATCTCGAATTCATATTCTTCGATGGTGAAGAAGCCGTCCTCGACTGGACGGCGACTGACAGCGTGTACGGAAGTCGGCACGACATCGCCCGCCGCTTCGAAGACGGATCACTCCGGGATCTGAAAGCCCTCGTATTGGTCGATATGATCGGCGATGCCGATCTGTCAGTGATTCCGGAGGGGGCTTCGACCGACTGGCTAAAGGCAATCATCTGGAATAGGGCCAACGTCCTGGGATACGGCGAGTACTTTGGAAGCACGTCTTCTCTCATCGAAGACGATCACGTCCCCTACCTGAACGCGGGAATCGATGCGATCGATCTGATCGACTTCTCCTACCCTTACTGGCATTCGCCGGGTGATACGCTCGACAAGACGAGCCGAGACAGCCTGAAAGTTATTGGAGATGTCCTGTATCACGCCCTTCCGGATATCGACGGGTATTTAATTAGGGGACAGTGAGCAAATTCCGGAATTTGCTCACTGTCCCCTAATTAAATTTCTACCGTCGTTTGCCGAAGACGAAAGCGACACCGACTCCGACAAGATAGAGCAGGATCATCGGACCCGCCATGATCATCATGTTTGGGATGTCGGCCGTCGGCGTGATGATCGCCGCAACGACGAAGGCGATCAGGACGGCGTACTTCGTGTTCCGCAGCAGGAAACCAGCAGACACCAATCCGACGCGGCTCAGAACAAAAATAACAGGGGGTATCTGAAAGACGACGGCCAGGCCAAGCTCAATAGTGAGAAAGAGATCGAAGTATCGGGTCGCGTCGATCATCGCTTCCAGACCGGCGCGTTTGCCCCAGTTGATCAGAAAATCCAGCGCAAACGGAAAGGCGATTTCGTAACCAAACAGGGCACCTACCATGGCCAGGACACTTCCGGACAAAACGAAGGGAATCGCGTACCGCCGTTCATGCTTGTACATACCCGGCGCAATGAAAAGCCAGAGTTGCGCGAGAATGAATGGCGACGCCAAAAAAAGAGCTGCGACAAAGGCCACTCGTATGAAGAGACTGAACGGTTGTGTCGGGCTGATGAATACGAGCGGCTGGTCCTGGAGTGCTTCGAGGATCGGTCTCGCGATGATTTTGTAAATCTCATCGACAAAGGCCCAGCACGCTAGGAAAGTGACTGCGATAGCAATCAACATTCGAAAGATGCGCTGACGCAGTTCCTCGAGGTGGTCGAGGAACGACATTTCCCCGGTAAGTTCGGCTGCCTTGGATTCTACTGGCGGCGTAACGGCCATCTATGAAGGCTTCTGGGAGGGCGTCTCGGGGGGGGTAGTTTCCGGGGGAGCCTCGGGTTCGGAAACCGATTCGGGACTTTCTGGCGAAGAAGGCGCGGGAGGATCAGCCTGGTTTGCCTCTCGCATGGTCTTGTTGAGGTCCTTCTGGATATCGCGAAAATCCTTCGTTGTACTGGAGATCTCGCTTTCGGCGTCTTTCAGCTGGTCGTCCCAGGTCGACTTCAAGTCGTTGGTGGCACGTTTGAATTCCCGGAGCCCTTTACCGAGGGATTTTCCAAGCTCAGGTAACTTCTTTGGTCCGAAAACCAGGAGTGCGATGATGAAGATTACCAGTAGCTCCTGAAAACCCAGTTGGCCCATTGATAAGGTTCCTCCAATCGTCAGATCAATTCATGATAGCGGCTGCGGTGAAATTGCGTCAACGCAAAGTTCCTCTGCCAGAAGGAGGGCTTTCGCCCGTGATTCATACAAAATAAAGGTTTTGTTCCTCGAATTTCCTCAAGACCTTTTGTTATAATCGCAACAATCGTTTCGTGAAGGAGCTCAAATGAAGCTAAGACCGTCTCGGGCAGTACTCTTCTGGACAGCTATTCTAACGGCGACGGCGCTTTTTGGAGGCCTGTACGGCACACAGGTAGAGGCGAGGGCCCGGGCTGAGGAAGTCGAGGCCGACCTCGAAGACGCCCTGAAGATTTTTACCGCGTTGCTCAGCCTGGTTGAAGAAAACCACGCCACGGAAGTGAGCCCGGAAACGGCTGTTTACGGAGCGATTGACGGCATGCTCCGGACACTGGACCCGCATTCGAAGTTTTTCTCTCCTTCAGATTTCACGCAGCTTCGGCAAGATCAGCAGGGACGCTATTTCGGTCTCGGCATCACGGTGAGCAGTCGTTTCGGAAAGGTCACCGTTGTCTCCCCCCCGTCCCCAGGCGCACCGGCTGAAAAGGTGGGTCTTCGTGTTGGCGATGTCATCAGTCACGTGAATGGCGAATCCACCGAAGGAGACGATCTCAATGCCGTGGTCGGTAAACTCAAGGGCCCCAAGGGTACGCCTGTTGATGTGACCATCGCCCGCCCGGGCGTGGAAGAGCCCTTGGAGATCTCTATCGTCCGCGACGAAATCGCCAAGTTTACGATCAGCAGCGCGTTCCACATTCGGGACGGTATCGGCTACATCAAACTGGATAGTTTTGCGGAGACCACGGGAAGTGAGCTCCGGGCGGCTCTCAGAGACCTCGACTCCGGTAATCTGGAGGGGCTCGTTCTAGATCTGCGCGGCAATCCAGGCGGACTTCTGCAGCAGGCAATTGACGTCTCTGAAACGTTTCTCCAGAAGGATCAGATGATCGTTGAGACTCGTGGCCGGACGCGTGGATCTAATCGCCCGTATTCCTCGCAGCGTGTGAACAACGAGAACCTTTACCCGCTCGTGGTTTTGATCAACCGACAGAGCGCCAGCGCCTCTGAAATCGTCGCCGGCGCCATTCAAGACCACGACAGAGGTCTCATCGTGGGCGAAACCAGTTTTGGCAAGGGTCTGGTCCAGTCCGTCTTTCCGTTGAACAAGCGGGCCGGACTCGCACTCACGACGCAGAAATGGTATACGCCAAGCGGTCGGCTGATTCAGCGGGACTATTCGGAAATTTCTGAATTCGAATATTACAACCAGATCAGCGACGAACGAGCGCCTTCCGACGAGGACATCAAGTATTCGGATCTGGGACGGGTTGTCTATGGCGGTGGCGGCATCACTCCCGATCAGATCGCCGAAATGGGTGAGTTGAACGAGGTCCAGGATCTTATGGACAAGCGGTTCGTTTTTTACACGTATGTCCAGGATTACCTGGAGGACAATCCTCCGGTCGATGCGTCGTTTGAGGTCACCGACGAGATGCTCGCCGATTTCATCGCACACGTCAGGGAAAGAGGCATCGAGGTCAGTGAATCGGCTGTTGCGGAAAACAGGGACTACGTAGAGCTGAAGATCAAATACGAAGTCTTCTATAGCCGTCTTGGGGTGTCGGACGCCACTCGGTTTCTTCTCAGCGGGGATCAACAGGTACTGGCGGCTCTCGAACTGATGCCCGAAGCGAGAGACCTGGCCGCGAGAGCGCGCAGCGCGATGGCCCAACGACGGTAGTCAACAAGTCCCCAGAGCTTATCTGGATCCATAAACGGGCGGCCCACTGGCCGCCCGTTTCGTTTGTGGAATGAAGAATATCCATCTAAAGCTGAAGACGTCCCGGTCTGACATTCTGGTAAGTGCCGGCGCGTATATGGACCTGATGACCCACCTCGACAACGTGGGCATCGGCCCTCCGTATCTAGTGGTCTCCCAGGAAAAAGTGCTTCGCCACGTCGAAAAACAGCCGTTGGGTCGAAGTCCGATTGTCACGATCGCAGAAGGGGAACGCGCCAAGACGCTTCGAACGGTGAGCCGGATCCTTGATCGGATGCTGGAACTGCGGCTGACCAGGGGGTCGACCCTCATCGCACTTGGAGGCGGCGTTGTGGGCGACGTTGCCGGCTTTGCGGCTTCCATCTATCTGCGCGGCATACGCGTCGTGCAGGTCCCGACAACCCTACTGGCTCAGGTGGATTCCAGCGTCGGAGGAAAGACCGGCGTCAACCATCCGGCAGGCAAGAACCTCATTGGAACATTTCATCAACCCAGGGTGGTCATTGCCGATCCAACTCTGCTTTCCTCACTCCCACAGCGCGTGTATCGAAGCGGACTCTGGGAAGCTCTGAAGTACGGCGTCATTCGGGACAGGAAACTCTTCCAGCAATTTGAAAAGCACTCTCCGGAAATTCTTGGCAGGGACCCGTCGGTTCTGGAGGACCTCGTCTACAGGTGTCTTCGGATCAAAGCCAACGTCGTACGCGCAGACGAAAAGGAAGGTGGCCTGCGCCGTATTCTGAACTTCGGCCACACGCTCGGCCATGCGATCGAAGCCGCATCAAACTACCGCAGGATCATGCACGGGGAAGCTGTCGGCCAAGGCATGATCGGAGCTACGCGGATCGCCGAAGGACTGGGCCGGATCGGCGAGGAAGAGGCGGCCAGGATTGAAGATGGAATCCGCTCGATCGGAAGCCTGCCTTCGATCGCGCACCTTCCCATGAAGGAAATGATGCAGTCGATGCAACACGACAAGAAGATTCGGAACGGGCAACTGCACTTCGTGCTGCCTCATAGAATAGGAAAGGTCGAAATGGAAGCGGGCGTCCCTCCAAAGCTCGTTCGTAAAGTTCTGCGGGGCCTCTCCTGATGGACGTGTACCGGGCTCCCCCCGGTCCCACCGTCCAGAAGATGTTTGGCGAAATCGCCGATCGGTACGACCTGCTCAACCGCCTGCTCTCCCTTTCCATCGACCGGCGGTGGCGCCGGAATACGGTCCGGCTGATCGAATCGATCCAACCCACTCCGACTGGCGCATGCCTCGATCTCTGCACCGGTACTGGGGATTTGCTGCTGGAAATCCAAAAGCGACTAGGCATTGAAGTCGTGGGAGCCGACTTCTCACATCCCATGCTGCTCCACGCACAGGAGAAACTGAAAAAGAGCGGGCATGAATCACGAACAGCATTGACCGGTGCGGATGCCCTCGCCCTCCCGTTTCGGGATCAGTCGTTTCGTTTTGTGACCGTAGCCTTCGGCCTGCGTAACGTTGAGATCATCGAGTCTGGATTGACCGAAATGTTCCGCGTCCTCGAACCCGGCGGAAGCCTGATCATCCTGGAATTCTCCCAGCCCGTGGTGCCGATCTTTCGATCGGTCTTCGCCTTCTATTTCCGTCATGTCCTCCCGCGCCTTGGCACCTGGATTTCAGGCAGTGAGGGCCCCTACCAGTATCTACCCGAATCCGTAGGGCGCTTTCCCGATCAGCCCGACCTCGCACGGATCGTTGAGACGATCGGTTTCAAGAACGTCCGATATAGAAATCTTACGGGAGGTATCGCCGCCTTACATTGGGGTGAGAAACCCGCATAGAAAGGCTGGGACCTGATTCTTCGCCATGTTCGGGATCAATCGCGCCATTGTGGGGACGGGCCACTAAGGTGCAACAGGAAAGAAGTTCTCCAGATACAGTCGGATAAGCCAGTCGCCATAGAGCAGTGCAACGATGGCTCCTCCACCCAGGAAAGTTCCGAAGGGAAGTTCGTAGTCTCGCCCCTTTCCAAAGACCTTGATGACGACAATTCCGATGACGGAGCCGAGGACCGAACCCAGCAGAATCGTCAGCAGCGTGAGCGGTAAACCGAGGAAAGCCCCCACCATAGCCATCATCTTGACGTCACCGAAACCCATTCCCTCGACTCCACGGAGGCGAAAGAAGGCCTCCCTGACAAACCAGAGCAGTCCGCCGCCAAACGCCACGCCAGCCAGACTGCCAGTGAAGGCAAGAAGGTATGGATTCGATACTCCCAGGCCCGCGAAGGTATACAGCCTTGCTGCAAACGGATTGGGAGAGGCCAAATAGAGCATTAGCAGTATTCCAATCCAAATACCATTGAGCGTTATGACGTCGGGAAGAATGCGGTGGTCCAGGTCGATCAAGACGAGAACGATCATCGATGCGGAAAACAGAAGGTAGACGGCCCACGAAGGGCTAATCCCATACTGCGGAACAAGCAGGACACTGATGATCCCAGTCAGACCTTCAACACCGGGGTATCGGAGCGAGATCGAAGTGCGGCATTTCCGGCACCTCCCCCCGAGCAACGCGTAACTCAACAGCGGGATGTTGTCGTACCAGGCGATCAGTCTTTCACATTTCGGGCATCGGGAACGCGGGCTGACGATGGAAATATCCAGTGGCAGGCGTGCAATGCACACGTTCAGAAAACTCCCTATGCAGAGTCCAAACAGAAGTGCAATGACCAGTTCCACTCACGCAGTATACAGAACAAGCCGAGCCTCTCTATAGCAGGTGGACCCTTCGGAAATCGCTCTCGGGACTTATGGTATAGTGCGTCGCCTCTGGCAGGCCCCCGCCCATGCGAAAGCTCAAGTTAACTCTTGCCTACGATGGCACCTGGTATCACGGATGGCAGTCCCAGCCCGGTGTCCCAACGATTCAGGAAAAACTGGAACGAGCTCTTGAAGGGATTCTGGACCACGAAATCACGACCTATGCCTCGGGTCGCACAGACGCTGGTGTCCACGCGCACGGGCAGGTCGCCCATCTTGAGACCGAAAGGGCCATAGACACCGATGCATTCCATCGCGGAGTGAACGCTTTGCTGCCACCCGACATTCGGGTGACTGCGGTCGAAGAAGTCTCTGCGGATTTCCACGCTCGGGGTTCGGCACGCTCGAAGACCTACGAGTACCACATATGGAGATCGACCGTAGTTTCCCCCTTCCATGTCCGCTATGTGCATTCGATCTGGCAATATCTCGACGCCGAGAAAATCGACCGTGCAACGACACACTTTGTCGGACGCCATGACTTCACGTCCTTTTCGTCTTCAGAAACCACCAAGAAGACCCACACCCGCGAAGTGTATGAGGCGCTCTGGGAGCAGATCGGGGACGAATGGATCTTCCGGATTCGGGCCAACGGTTTTCTGCAACATATGGTCCGAACGATCGTCGGCACCCTGATCAAAGTCGGGAAGGGACAAGTGGACCCCGAGGAGATCCCTGCCATCCTCGAGGCCAGAGACCGGCAGAGATCTGGCCCTACCGCTCCCGCAAAAGGTCTTCACCTGATAGGGGTCGACTACTAACTCGCCGCTTCGGGGATTCCCGATAGAAGTGTCCGAGACCGAGGCTCAGGCTACATCGCGGCGAAGTGGTAACATTACCCTACTTATGTCCAATGCCGGACAGGATGTGGCCAGTCTGATCGACCCCAAAGCACTACCCGTTCACATCGCCATAATCATGGACGGGAACGGCCGTTGGGCCAGAGGGCGTCGCCTCCCCCGCGTTGCAGGTCATCGTGCCGGCATCGAGTCGGTCCGCGATGTTCTCGAAGCGTCGGCCGAACTCGGGATCGAGGCGCTGACTCTGTATGCGTTCTCCACGGAGAACTGGAAACGTCCGAGAAGGGAAGTCGAGACACTGATGCGGCTTCTGCGGGAATATCTCGACACGGAACTCGATAACCTGGACAGGAACAACATTCGGTTCGAGACACTGGGGGACACGGCCGGGCTCGGCCTCTCGATCCATCAAGAACTCGAATCGGCCATCGAACGCACACGATCAAACACCGGGCTTCGCTTTAACGTTGCCCTCAACTACAGCGGCCGCGCTGAACTGATCAACGCTGTGAATAAAGTACTTGCCGAGGCCCGGACCAATCCTCAGTTGCTTGACGGGATCACGGAGGAAGAATTGGTCGGCAGACTCTACACCGCCAAACTGCCGGATCCCGATCTGTTGATCCGGACTAGCGGTGAACTGCGTATCAGCAACTTTCTTCTCTGGCAAATAGCCTATTCAGAAATCTGGGTAACAGACACGCTCTGGCCCGATTTCCGCCGACAGCACCTCTATGAGGCGATCATTGCGTTTCAGAAGCGCGAGCGCCGCTACGGCGGCTTGGCGGCCCGTAGCGGAGGTGTGCATGCTCGAATGTCGCGATGAATCGGGTTCTGACCGCGGCCGCGGGTGTTCCTGTCGTGCTCGGCATCACGTATTGGGGATCTGATTGGGTTTTCGCCTCCCTGATTGCGTTGGTGGGCGTGATGGCGTTGGACGAGTTCCTCGACCTGCGTGCCTTGCGGGGAGTCAGCCGTTCAGGCTACTGGTTCCTGCCCGTGGGGGGAGCCCTCACTCTTTCCTTTCTTGGCCCCCCGGTTTCGATACTGGGAGTTCTCCTCCTCGGCACTGGACTTCTGTTGCTAACAGCGCTCACCTGTAAGTCGGTATCGGAAGCGTTCGCCCGACTCGCCGATGGTGTCGGGGGACTGGTCTATACCTGCATGCTGTTGGGTTTTCTTATTCTCCTGCCGCGGTTTGCAGTGTTCGTCGTTCTTGGAATCATATGGGCTGGCGATGTAGCCGCCTACTACATAGGGCGGGCCTGGGGAAAGCATCGTTTAGCCCCTGCAATCAGTCCAAAAAAGACGATCGAAGGCTCAATTGCCGGCCTGGTCGCTAGCGTCTCCGTGGGGGTGGGACTTGGTGCAGCGTTGCTGGAAACCCCGTATCTCGGAATGGTTCTCATATCGTTAGCGACTGCACTGGTCGGACAGGGGGGTGATTTATGGGAATCGGCGATTAAGCGCAGCGTGGGCGTCAAGGATTCTTCCGCCCGGTTGCCGGGACATGGTGGAGTTCTGGATCGGGTGGATAGCTTGCTGTTTGCTGCGCCTGTATTCTATTTCCTGCTACCTTTGGCGTAATGAAACGCATCGCAATAATCGGATCGACTGGGTCGGTAGGCCGAAACACGCTGAGCGTCGTCGACTATCTGGACGACGATTTCGAGGTCGTCGGTCTGGCGGCCAATCGGTCCGTGGCCGCTCTGGCCGAACAGGCGGCTCGCTACAACCCGCGGACTGTTGTCGTCGCCGATTCTGCACAGGTGGAGCCGTTCCAAAAAGAATGCGGTCGTGTCGGGATTGCTCCTCCAAAGGTACTGGATGGGCCAGGGGGGCTCCGCTCGCTCGCAGAGAGCGGCGACGTCGACATAGTCGTTTCCGCTGCGGTCGGGGCCGCGGGCCTCGAACCCACCTTCGCGGCACTGGCGGCCGGAAAAAGAGTGGCCCTCGCAAACAAGGAAGCGATGGTGATTGCCGGCGAGCTCCTCAGGGAAACAGCGGACAAGAGCGGCGGTGTCATCCTGCCCGTCGACAGCGAACACAACGCCATCGATCAGTGTCTTCGGGCGGGACGGAATAAGGAGGTGCGCCGCCTGATACTGACGGCATCCGGCGGACCTTTCCTCCACCGGCCCTCCTCCGAGTTCGAAAAGGTCACTCCCGAAGAGGCCCTGGATCACCCGACATGGAAGATGGGCCCGCGCATCACGGTAGACTCTGCGACTTTGATGAACAAAGGCTTCGAAGTCATCGAGGCCCGCTGGCTGTTTGATGTTGAACCTTCGTCAGTTGAAGTCGTGATCCATCCACAGTCGGTCGTCCATTCGATGGTCGAGTTTGTGGATGGCTCCATTGTGGCCCAGTTGGGCCCGGCAGACATGCGGGGACCCATTCAGTACGCTCTGACGTATCCGGATCGGAAGTTCTCGCCCGTACCGTCGCTGGACTGGGCAGCGCTTCCAGCGCTGGAATTTCAGGAGCCGGACCGGAAAAAGTTCCCCGCGGTCTCCATGGCCTATCGGGCAATTGAAATTGGAGGCACCGCACCTGCCGTTCTCAACGCTGCAGACGAGATTGCTGTTGAGGCCTTTCTGGAGGGACGTATCCGGTTCAGTGATCTGACGGGCGTCATCGAGACAGTCCTTGATGCGCACGATCCAGGACCTGCAAATAGCGTGGCACGCGTCCTCGCTGCCGACGGTTGGGCCCGGGAATACGCCCGCTCGGTAACGGAGCGAAAACGATCGCAAACCATATAGCGGATTCACCGTCCAATGAGCTTGGATGCTGTGCTTCCATGGTAAAATTACGCGGAGTTGGCTGGATGTTTGGTCCTGCATGAGCAGAGGAGACTTCGACATCGGGACAGAACCCGGCATCCGCTTCGACCGACTTGGAGCCGGAACGAGGGTGCTCCTCGACTGACAGTCGTAGGCTGATGCAACTTAGAGACACATAAAGATGACGACACTTCTCACCAGTATTGTCGGTGCCCTCATTGTCCTCGGAGTGATCATTGTCATCCACGAGGCCGGCCACTTCTTTGTCGCCAAACTCTTCAAGGTTAGGGTGGAAACCTTTTCAGTCGGCTTTGGTCCACGTATATTCGGTTTCCGATACGGTGGGACCGACTACAGGCTGAGCGCGCTGCCGCTGGGCGGCTACGTCAAGATGAGCGGGGAAAACCCCGATGACGAAGTGACCGGGGATCCGGATGAGTTCATGTCCAAGCCCAAATGGCAACGGTTCCTGATTGCCTTTGCGGGTCCGGCAATGAACGGTGTCCTGGCCGTAGCACTCCTGGCCGGACTGTATATGTATGGGACAGCAGTACCTGAATTCCTGCAGGGCGCTGCGCGCGTTGACATCGTCGAGGAAGGGTCTCCGGCAGAAACAGCGGGTATCCGGCCCGGAGATCTGATTCTGGAATTCGACGGGGAAGAGAACCCCACCTGGCAGGAAGTGGAAACCAACGTCATCCTGAGCCCTGAAAGACCGATCGAGGCGACGCTGGATCGCAATGGCGAGCGCGTCGACATAACGCTCATACCTCGACGTCAACCTCGCAACGAAACAGGTTACGCGGGAATGTTTCCGCGCAACCGAATTGTCGTAGAGGGTTATTCGAGCGCTGACTCACCGGCTGAACGGGGAGGTCTGCTGCCGGGCGACGAGATCATCGCTGTCGACAACATCGACCTGTTGACGTCCAACCGCTCGATCAACGAAATCATTCAGACCAGCGAAACCGAAGTACTGCCCATCGCCGTCATGCGATGCGCTACGGTGTCTGCCTCCGTAGATCAATCGCTTGATCAAGGCGAAGCAAGCCCCTGTGAGGCGCAGCGGATAGATCTCGAAATCCGACCCGAAGCCAACGCAGACGGGCAGCGCATGATCGGGATCATGTACCCACCCGTACCGACGGTCACGATCAAGCTCGGCTTCCTCGACTCCATAGCCCGCTCCGTCCAGACAAACGCGGGCGATGCCATGCTCATCTTCGAGATACTGGGACGACTTGTACGTAGAGAGGCGTCGATGCGATCCCTCGACGGCCCCATAGGGATCGTCAACTATTCGGGTCAGGCCCTGCAAGCCGGTCTCGCTCCTCTGGTGCGATTTATGGCTCTGATCAGCCTCAACCTGGGAGTGATCAATCTCCTACCGATACCGATACTCGACGGCGGCGTCATGTTTCTGCTCCTTATCGAAGGCATCATGCGGCACGATCTGAGCCTGGCGATGAAGGAACGCATTGTCCAGGTCAGTTTCGTTTTCCTGCTGACGTTGATCGTTTTCGTCATCTACAACGACGTCGTCAAGCTCATACCCCCACAGCCGCCCACCTGATCCTATGGAAAAGATCTCGCCCGAATTGCAGATCTTTAAGGAATACCTAGGCTCAAAGAGACTCAAGCAAACCACGCACCGCAAACTCATCCTCGAAACCTTTCTGGCTGGCGAAGGCCATCGAAGCGTCGAAGACATCTACCGGGAAGTCCGCAGTGAAGATTCACGGATCGGATATACGACCGTGTATCGAACGATGAAGTTGCTGATCGAAGCAGGGCTGGCGCGGGAGATAGACCTCGCGGATGGACTGACGCGTTACGAACACCTTTACAACCACAAGCACCACGACCATTTGGTCTGCACCGGGTGTGGCACGTCGATCGAATTCTTTAACGCTGAACTGGAAAAGATTCAGGACTCGGCATCATCGCGCCTCGGCTTCAAAGTCCTCGATCACAAATTGCAGGTCTATGGACTGTGTTCGGCTTGTCGTTCGTAAGGCCCTTTAAAAGTGGGGACAGGTCACTCTTTTTGAGCCATACGCTGGTCTTCATCTGACAAAAAGAGTGACCTGTCCCCACTTTTAGTAGTGTTCCGCCGGTCGTTCGTGAAGCTGAGAAACTAAAGTGAAGAACTACCCGATCGAGTTATCTCATTACTCCCGCCGCATCGGCTTCCGCCTCGTTGGCCCCCCGCACGGAGGGACCGTGCGGGGCCTTTCTGGAGCTTCCGGTAACGTTCCGCTGTGTCCCCAAAAAGGCTTGCGATCAGGATGATCGCGAGCGTCGCCGGTCGTTCGGCCATGAATGGCCGTCTGAACGACCGAGCGAAATCTTCAGCGACCAGCCTGAAAAATGTCACAACTCACTCTATTCAGCCCGCCTCCTCGCAAGCTCAAGAGCCCACCTGAAGGCCGTCTCCATACCTCCGGTTTCCGCTCCGCCCTGTCCTGCTATCGCGAATGCGGTGCCGTGGTCGGGTGAAGTGCGCACGTAGGGGAGCCCCAGGGTGACATTGGCCGCCGAGCGTGGAGCGATCAGTTTCACGGGTATCAGACCCTGATCGTGATAGGGAGCCAGGACGACATCGAACTCTCCTCCACGCGCCCGCTGATAAAGACTGTCCGCGGAGTGCGGTCCGGACACGTTGATTCCCTCACTGGCACATGTCATTACAGCCGGCTTCAGAACTTCGTCGTCTTCACTGCCGAACATTCCGCCTTCGCCAGCGTGCGGATTGACTGCAGCCACGGCGATCCGTGGCCGATCGAATCGATACCGCTGGAATTCGGTGTCGATAAATCTGATGAGGTCACAGTAGGTTGTTTCAGCAAGGGACCGGACCGCATCGATAAGTGAAAGGTGGGTGGTCGCCAGAACCACCTTGAAGCTTTCTGTAAAGAACGACATCGCTACGCGCGATGCGTTTGACTGATCTCGGAGAAACTCGGTCTGACCTATGAACCCGTCGCCGATCAACTCCTTGCTGAGAGGGGCCGTCACAAGGGCAGCGAGTTCTCCCGACCGAGCTCGGCGGCCCCCAGCCTCCAGCGCAGCGAGCGCCCGACTCCCGGTTTCATCCGTACCCTTTCCCCAGGGCGAGGCTTGGCCACTCCCGGTCGGAAAAAACCAGAGGCGTCCTGTCTGAGTTTTCTGGAAGTTTTCTGTCCGAGACCACGGCAGGTCAGGAGCGAAGCGCTCGAGGTTAGCTTCGAAGTCCCCCTCTTCACCGAAAAGCACCCACTCGGCCCGTGACAGGAAGGGCCGGATCGATTTCAGGATGATTTCCAGACCGATGCCGGCAGGGTCCCCGGCAGTAATCCCGATTTTCATCTGTGGGACCGGGTGTTCATCTTCGGCCCTGAAACCAACAAGTGACGCCTTCAGTCTCCGTTCTCTTCGGCCTTATACATGTACTTTATGTTGTGCTTGAGAATGAGGAGGTTGGGTTCCGATACTCGATTCACTTTCAGCGAATGCTTGTCATACCACTCGATCACGCCATGAATCTGTTCACCGTCTTTCAAGACCAGAACCATCGGGGTCCGATTCTGCATCTGTTTAACGTAATAGAAGTTTTCAGCATTCGTCTGGTCGCCTGGAACCGCTTTTCTCCTGACTTGCCGGACTGTCATCTGATCTTTCAGTTCTGACAGGCTGGGGCGAATTAATTTCCGATTGGACATCGCGTTCCTCTCTAGGTTCTCTTGTTCTGTCGAGGGCGAAGACAGGCCTGGAGCAACCATTCCCGTACCCGTGTCAGTTTTCAGAGGTCAGACCCACCCACGGCAGCGGCCGGGGATACATTAACCTCGGGACGTCAATCCCAAAATATTTTTTAGGAGCAGATTTCTACCATCTGCGGTATGTCATTCACCCTTGAGAGACATTTTATCCCCACTCCCAGGGTTTGTCATGCAGTAATTCGGCAGTGGCCGGATTCAACGTGAGAGCAAGCCGATCGGTCATCATCTGACGGTTGACGTAGTGTTTCAGGTTTACCTCAATGAACTTGAGACAATCACCCACTTGTACAATGCGGTCAAGAGATGCAGTCTCCCCGAGTGCGTCCAGACGTTCCCGGATGTCCACATTGACGAGCCTGTGATTCATGCCCTCTTTCAGGAAAAGCAGATCGGAAACCAGAACGCCGAGGATCCGGATGCGATCCCGATAGTCCTCCTTAGAGCGTGCAAGTTCCGCGCTTGCCCCGAGCAGGTCAACGAGCGAGGCATCACGGGCCGTCATGGCAGTTTCCAGAAAACCGAGGAGGGCCTCACGCTGCGACTGCAACTCCTCGGGGTCTGTATCCAGAGCTCGGCCAACACTTCCCTGAGACCACCGAAGAACCAGCTCATCGGTAATGCCAACTTCCCGGATCTCTTCCAGGGACACGGGAGAAAAATTATAGGTCTGACTTCTCGACCGGATCGTCGCGAGCAATTCCATGACATTTACTGTGATGAGGAAGAAATAGGTAACTGGCGGGGGTTCCTCAAGAGCCTTGAGCAGGGCATTGGCCGCACTGGGCGTCATGCGCTCAGCGGGATCTATCACATAAACTTTTGCGGCTCCTTCCAGCGGTTCAAAGTCCAGTGTCGACCTGAGCTTGCGAACCTGTTCGATCTTGATCTGACTCGCATCCGGTTCGAGAGTCAGGGTGGCGACGTCGGGATGCGATCCGTTCTCGATTTTCCGGCACGGCCCGCAGGCCGCGCACCGTCCCGACCCGGGTTGTTCACACTGGAGAGCCTGGGCCATTCGAAGCGCACACGTTCGTTTACCAACCCCTTCGGGACCCGTAAAGATCATGGCATGGGGCAGACGGCCCTGGACGAGCTTACGATCCAGCTGAGAAATGGGGCCGGCGTTTCCAAAAAAGGGATCAGCGAAGCTCATGTCAGTCAAGCCCCAGAACACGGCGGATCTCAGAGTGCACTTCGCTGACAGTTCCGCTGGCAGCAACCACCTTGATCCGTTCCGGCTCCCGGGCAGCCAACTCGAGATACCCGCTCCGAACTCTCTGATAGAAATCCAGTTCCTCCGCCTCGAACCGACCCTCGTCTTCGGTCTGGGCACTGTTTCTCTTTCTGGCACGTGCCAGGCCTGTTTCGGGCTCGATATCGAGCAGGATCGTCAGTTCCGGACGATTTTCAGCACAAACAAGGTCGGTCAGGCTGTCGATCAACTCCAGAGGTAGCCCCCGGCCATAGCCCTGATAGGCCAGGGAAGCATCGAAAAAACGATCACAGATCACCATTTTGCCCTGCTCGAGGGCAGGACGGATCTTTTCTTCAATGTTCTGGCTGCGCGATGCGTAGAAGAGCAGAAGCTCGGCTGCAGGTGTCAGATGAATTGTCTCGGAGTTGAGAAGTATGCGCCGGATCCCATCCCCGACAGCCGTGCCCCCAGGCTCACGGGTGACGGTGTGGGCGACACCTCGCTCAGTAAGGGCAGTAGAGAGTTCTGAAATCTGTGTGGTCTTGCCACATCCTTCGATTCCCTCAAAGCTGACGAACAGCCCCGACTTCATAGGCGGGGTATTGTACCAGAACCTCTGCGGACGAAAGTGCGGCCTCGGTCTCGGCTGAAATGTCCAGATCCTGCTCTATTTGTTCGATCCTGTGGAGGTTTGCCCTTGTCTCCGGATGCTTCGGAACGAAAAGGGAACAACAGTCCTGGTCCGGTAGAATCGAGACCTCATAGGTTCCGATTCTGCGAGCGATCGCAATGATTTCTTCCTTGTCGTTGCCGACCAGCGGTCGCAGCACGGGCATCGAAATCGCGCGGCTGATCACGTCGATGTTCTCCAGGGTCTGAGAGGCGACCTGCCCGAGACTGTCTCCAGTAACAAGAACACGGGCCTTTTCCCGCCTGGCCAGGCTCTCGGCAAGGCGAAACATATATCTCCGATATAGAATCACCCGCGTCTCGACCGGTGTCTCCACCATAATCCTTCTCTGAATGTCCACGAAGGGAACCATATAGATGCGCGATCGGAGCTGGTGGCTTGCCAGAATAGTGGCCACCTGCCGAGCCTTATCCTGAGATTCCTTGTTTGTGTGAGGAAAACTGTGGAAGTGGATGAAGACTGCGCTGCAGCCTCGCCGAATCATCCTCCACGCCGCAACCGGAGAGTCGATGCCCCCCGACAAGAGGACAGCGACCTTTCCTCCGGTGTGGACGGGGAGGCCACTAGGCCCCTTGATCCGTTCGGCCGAAATCAGAGCCCGGCCTTCGACGAGTTCGATCCGGCAGACGAACTCGGCATCGTCGAGATCCACGCGTGCCCCCGAACGCTGCTGAACGTAACCGCCGATCCGGCGGTTGACCTCCATCGAGTTCAGAGGGAAGCGCTTGTCCGGCCTCCGGGTATCGATTCTGAAGGAATCAAAACTGCGGTCTTCAACAAGGTCCCAGACCGAACCGGTGAGAGTTTCGATCTCCCAGTCCACCATCCAACCTTCCCCGAAGTAAGCGATGCCAAAAACCTGCCTGAGTCGGCGTTTCACCTCATCGGTGGCTGAATCCGGAGCCAGGTCGAGGAGTAGCCTGCCCGAAATCCTGCTGACCTTGCCTACTCTGCAACCGTCAAGCATCTCGTCGATGTTTCGGCATAGACGCTTTTCGAAGAAGTCCCGGTTCCCCTTCTTGAGACCCAACTCACTGTAATGAATGATGATCAACCGGTGGCGGTCGGTCACTTTGGAAGATTGTGTCATCGCTGGTGGTGAAAGTCGAATCCACCTGTGGAGCGGTCTGGACCGCCCATTATTGCGCTCATGGAGCGCACCTACAGGGCCTTGTCGACTTTTAGAAAACGTCCCGATAGCGATCAGCCCTTTGAACTGACCCCCACGAACCCGGTGCATGAGTAGGCAATTATGCACCAAATATGGTAAGAAAGTTAACTTGCGTCCATGCATGTTGGGTTATCCCGCGCGCAGGGGCAACAACTTTTGAGGTAAAGGATTCGAATATGAGAGCTATTTGGAAAGGGAACATCAGTTTCGCGCTTGTGACGATTCCCATCGCGGTTTTTAGCGCGACCAGGTCCAATGACGTTTCGTTCAAGTACCTGCACAAGAAGGACCTCAGTCCAGTCTCCTACAAAAGGTTCTGCGACGCAGAAGGGCAGGAGGTGCCGTGGGAAGAAATCACCCGCGGATACGAATTCGAAAAGGGACGTTTCGTCGAGGTGACCGAAGAGGAATTCAAGCAGGCGAACGTAGAGTTATCTCGGACGATTCAGATCATCGCATTTGTGAGCGAGAAAGAAATCGATCCCGTTTACTACGAAAAGCCGTACTACCTCGAACCTCAAAAAGGCGGAGAGCATGCGTATGCTCTCCTTGGTAAGGCATTGAAGCGGAGCGGCAGAGTCGGAGTCGCACGTGTCGTTCTCAAATCCCGCGAACACCTGGCCCTTCTCAAACCTTCGGGTAAGCTCCTGACGCTGCAGACCATGCGCTTCGCCCACGAGGTCGCTGACCCAGGGGAGCTGAATATACCGGACGAAACAAAGATATCTGCTAAGGAGATGTCCCTGGCAAATACGTTGATAGAGACCATGCAGGACTCTTTCGATCCCACAGCCTACAAAGACGAATACCGCGGCAAGCTACTGGAGATCATCCAGAAAAAGGTCGACGGCGTAGACGTGGGCAGTTCGAGCATTGCTCCAGGCAAGCCGGGTCAGACAGTTGATTTAATGGAAGTACTAAAGCAGAGCCTCGAAGCAACAAAGAAGCCTCGACGCCGGGTTCGGGAAAAGACAGTGGCAACCAGACCCTCGGGTGCAAGGAAGAAGACTCGTGCAAAGAAAAACGCATGAGCAGTGTGGGTGAGAACTACCGCCTTCTGCTGGAACGCATCGAAAAAGCTGCCATGAGAGTCGGACGGGATCCGGCAGGGGTTCGCCTCATCGGCGTCAGCAAACGGGTGGAGGTCGAACGAATCCGGGAAGCCATTCGGTACGGACTCACCGACATCGGCGAGAATCGGGTACAGGAGGCAGATGAAAAGATCCCCCAACTCGATGAAGCTCTCGATGGAGGTAGAGTTCAGTGTCATCTCATCGGCCACCTCCAGGCAAACAAGGCCGCGAAGGCACTCGGGTTGTTTTCGTGGATTCAGTCGGTGGACAGTAGCGCTCTCGCCCAACGCCTTGACCGACTCACGATCGGCCGGCTGAGGGTTCTGATTCAAGTCAAATTGGAAGAAGAGCCGTCCAAGGCCGGCGTCGCTCGGGCCGATCTCCCACGATTGATCGATGTCATCCAGGCGTCGGAGAAGTTGGACTTGCGGGGATTGATGACGATCCCGCCTTTCTTAGAGAACCCTGAAGACGTAAGGCCCTACTTTAGGGAGTTGCGGCAAACAGGTCAGGGGTTTTCCTTGCCGGAGCTGTCAATGGGGATGAGCCACGACTTCGAAATTGCCATCGAGGAGGGCGCCACGATGGTGAGGGTGGGGACTGCCCTGTTTGGGGAGCGGAAATGAAACTGGACATCCGGGTCATTCCTAATGCCGCACGCACTTCGTTTGCGGGACGCAGAAATGGGGCCCTCCTGCTGAAAGTAAATGCGCCCGCCCGGGACGGAAAGGCCAATAAAGCAGCTACCCTGTATCTGGCAGACGTGTTTGAGGTTTCACGTTCTGCGGTACGCCTCCTTACGGGAGAAAAGAGTAGACACAAAAAATTCGAGATTATAGGCTTGGATGCCGGCCACATGGAACGCAAGCTTGCGGACTTTCTGGCTGAACGCTAACTCCTGGAAATCATAAAAACCCTAACAGATGTCAAAAGAAGAACCCCAACCGGATTCCTCCCCGGAAACAATTCCTGCGCCGCAACCTTCCAAACCGCTCGGCATGGCGGCGACATTAGGCATCTGCGCTACCGGGTGGTTTTTCCCGGGAGCGTCCCATCTGTTTCTCGGTCGATGGGGTCGGGCCATAGCGTTCACGCTGTCCGTTCTGACAATGTTCGCATTGGGACTGGCAATGCAGGGACGCCTGTACGATGTACGACCCGAAGAACCCCTGCACATATTTGCGTTTGTAGCGAACGCCGGTGTGGGCATCCCCTACCTCATCGCCCAGCAACTCGGTCTCGGCGTCGGCCTTCTCTCCAACCCGAGCTACGACTACGGCAGCTCGTATCTCTGGGTATCCGGTCTGTTGAACTACCTCATCGTGCTTGATGCATTTGACATCGCACAGGGACGCAAGCCATGACGCTGTCTCACTTCAATGCGTTGTTCATCTTCGCCGTCATCGTTTCTGTCGTATTTGCGCTGATCAACAAGACCGGACCACGGGAACAACTACGCTACGGCGCGTTCGTTTTCTTGTCTTTCGTCGGTGTTGCGGTTGTTGTCAGCTGGTTGATGTTCCCGTTCCCGTTCTAGTAATAGGGCCGAGGGCCTTCTGACCCCGTTTTCGTACTTGCTGCCCGATTGGTATTACAAGCCAAAGACAGTATCGCCAAGAGCAAGACCCCTTACGAGGTGAAGATGAACCGATTTCTAGTTGTGGCGACTCTGGTCCTCGCCACTGCCAGCGTCGCCGCCCCCGCGCAGCAACCTACGGATCGATCGGCGAGGGACGGTATCTATACGAGCGAACAGGCCGATCGGGGCCAGATCGTGTACGAAGGGAAGTGCGAACTCTGCCACGGCAGCATGCGCTCAGTGACCCCCGACATGGCGCCCCTGCTCAACGATTACGCTTTTCAGACAACCTGGACGGATCGTTCAGTTGGCGAGTTCTTCGAGATAACTCGCGACACCATGCCACAAGACGAACCCGGCACACTGTCGGACGAGGAACTGGTCGACATCATCGCCTATGTCCTGAGCGCCAATCGAATGCCGCCTGGCGAGGAGCCCCTCCCTTCGGACACAGAGGTACTGAACGAGATCCGGTTGGGTGTGGCACGGCCGTGAGGGGGTGGGTAGAGTCGCCGGCTGAGTCGGCTTGAAGGGCCAACCCGGGCTCACCCGGGCTGGCCAGCCTTCTACGTATCTGTGGAGGGATCCCTTTACTGCGACAGGACCATCGTTGCGTTGCGCTTCGGTACCTGGCCGCCTGTCTTGATTTCAGTTTCCACCTTGACAGCTGGGATATCGATCACGGTAACACTGTTCGACCCCGCGTTGGAGATATAGGCGAACCGGCTGTCAGGTGTGATCGTGACCCAGTTCGGAGAGTGTCCCACCTTGACTCCGCCCATCAACGTCAGGTCCGGGAGCGAATAGATGTAGACGCTACCGTTGAGGCTGCTGTTGGCGACCAGATACCTGTTGTCCGGGGTGACTCCCAGGCCGTGGGCTGTGTTGCCTCCGTGACCGGGTGTCCTTTCCTCTGGAGGCAGCTCGGGATACGCAACCCGGGGTCCTTCCGTGCGCGTTTCAAAATCCAGATAGCCGAATCCGTTGAAGTTGGAGAGTTGGGTGAATATTCGGCGTGTCGAGCCATCGGGATTCGCTTCGAACGCCATTGGGCGTATACCCGTGTCGAAGTACTGGGTCCACAGAGGCCGGTCGGTCTCCGTATCGACAATGGTCATGTTCCGTGCGCCAATCATGCCTGCAACCGCGTGTTTTCCATCCGGCGTCACGTAGACGTTGTGGACGCCCCCATGAACGGAGATCGTCCGCACGTTCTCCTGCGAAGCTGTGTCAATCACATCCAGCGCGCCTGGGGCCCGCGCGATGGCCACGTACACTTTCCGACCGTCGGGAGTAATCGTGATGTTGTTGGGGTGATCCGTGAGCGGGATCTTCTTGGTCACTGTCCACGTCTGGGTGTCGATGATGTCGACGGTGGTGTCCGCCTCGTTGCTGACATAGATCCACTTCCCGTCCGGCGAGGGCACGGCGCCGTGCGCCCGCTCGATGCCGGTAACCTCTGCCACGATTTCATACGTCGCCGCGTCGATGATGTGAACGTTGTCGCCGGCGCTGTTGGTCTGAACGATCAGAGTTTCCTGGGCGGCCGCCAACGGCAGGGTGAGAGCCAGAATCGCAAGCACCGGCAGATAACGCTTCGGCCCTTTAAAAGTAGTCATCGTTCTCAAAGCTCCTTTTGTTCGCACGATTTCGAAAATATCATCTTCCAGCGCCGCCAGCCGTTTCCCCTCGTACCCAGGCGGCGATCGTCTCGAAGTCCGGGTCTTCCTGTGAAGTAAACTGCCTGCCGCCGTTGTGAAACTCGTCACCGCCCGCGGCCGGCTCCAGCGGATGCATCAGCAGCCGGCTGTTCAAGGGTTCGCCGGGCGATACCAGTTCCAACACTCGATCGAAGTTGCTGCGCGCCTCCTCTTCAGTCCAGGTCGTCGCGCCCGGTGACAGCGGCTCCAGAAACGCAGCGTTACCATCGGTATGGCATACAACGCAACGGGTAAACCCCGACTTGTTGGCCAGGAAGATCGGCTGGACCTCGGTTTGAAAGAATTCGAAGTCCAGACCTGCGGTGGACGAAGCTCCGGGCTGCTGGGCTCCCAGCCCAGTCATTACCAACAGAATCGAAGTAACACCCCAGAAAAAGATTGGCATCAGACCTTACCTCCCGACCGGGTAAACGCTCAGTCGAATATTCCGTGTATGCTACCCTTCGAGCCGACTCTCATCAAGAAACAAAACCTTTGTCCCCGGCGCACGATCTGTCGACTCATCGCTGCCATCACTTACCTATTCCTGTTGCCGAGACTCCGGGACTTGCCATACACTGGCCCCATTTCCGTCGCGAGAACCGGTGTTTTGCTTGCGCGCCAAGGGGAGGAGTGGAACATGAGTACGCGTACCCGTCCACGGAGGTCAATTCTTGCGGCTTCGGTCGCGCTGATGGGGGTCGTGGCTGCGGTCGGCCCGAACGCGGGAGCGGCATTGCAGGTCGAGGCGCCACCCGACGGCTATATCGGGGGCACGGTCGCCAGCAGTGCCGGCCCGGAAGCCGGCGTCTGGGTGATCGCAGAAACCGGCGACACGCTGACGCCCCTGATCAAGATCGTGGTCACCGATGACGACGGGCGGTTCATGCTGCCCGAGCTGCCCGACGCCGAGTACGACGTCTGGGTTCGGGGCTATGGCCTGCTCGATTCGGAACCGGTCGAGCTCACCCCCAATGCGGATGACGTCGAGCTCACAACAACCCTTGCTCCGACCCCCCAGGAAGCGGCCCAGGTATACCCGGGCAACTACTGGTGGTCGATGATCGACTTTCCCGAGGAGAGCGCATTTCCGGGCACAGGGCCTGACGGCAATGGCATCAACCCTGACATGACCAGCCAGGCCCGGTACGTTCACGCCATCAAATCGAACTGCAACTTCTGCCACCAGGTCGGCAACGCGATGACGCGCGATCTTGGGCACGTGTATGACGCAATAGATGACGTGACCAGTGATCGGGAAGCCTGGGACCATCGTCTTCAGGCTGGCGTTCGGGGTGGCACGATGTCGGGTGTGGCCAACCGGGTAGGCCGGGACGGAATCCTCGACATGCTGGTCGATTGGACGGACAGGATCCAGGCCGGCGAAGTGCCCGAGACTCCTCCGCGCCCGGACGGCATCGAACAGAACCTCGTTCTGACGCTGTGGGACTGGGGAACGGATCACTCGTTCATGCATGACGAGATTTGAACGGACAAGAACAATCCAACGGTGAACGCGAACGGACCGGTCTACGCGGTTTCGGCGGGACACGGCAAGCTCGTCGTCCTGGATCCGATCGAGAATTCGACCTATGAGATCGAGATCCCGACCCGGGCACTCCGCGACGAGGTCCGCTCCCGCTTTCCGGCGCCAAACCCGGCTTCCCTGTGGTTCGGTGAAGACGCGTTGTGGACCAACCCGCCTTATAATCCCGCGGACCCGCACAACCCGATGCTGGACAGCAACGGTCGCGTGTGGATGACCTCGAAAATTCGCCAGACCCCGCCGGAATGGTGCAGCGATCCGGCAGTGACACCCTACGCCGAGTACTTTCCGCTGGTCAGGGGAGGACGGCAGGCCTCCTACTATGAACCCGATTCGGCAGAGTTCACGCTGATCGAAACCTGTTACAGCACCCACCACCTCCAGTTTGATACGGATGAGAACGAGACCGTTTACTTCAACGAATTAAGCGGCTCCATGTTCGGCTGGGTCGACACGAAGGTGTACGAGGAAACCCGGGACGAACAACAGGCCGTGGGCTGGTGCGGCCAGGTCGTCGATACAAACGGCGATGGAAGGATCACGCTCCCGTTCAATCGGCTTGTAGGCGGCGGCAACCCGCTGTACCTGAGCGATACGCCGCAAGGTCCGCTGGGGCGGGGTGCACCACCACCGGCAGGAGCAGGTCCCCCGGATCCGAACCTCGATACCCAGGTCAGCTACAACATGTACAGCGTAATCCCGAGCCCCGTCTCGAACGTTGTGTGGGGTGCAGCCGAGAGCTACCCTGGCTACATCATTCGGCTGTCCCGCGGCAACAACCCGCCCCAGAGCTGCGTGAGTGAAGTTTTCCAGGTGCCCGAGCCCGGGCTGGATCCGCGCGGCATCGATATCGATTCGAACGGTGTGGTCTGGGCTGCGTTGGCCGCCAGCAGCCATCTGGCCAGCTTCGACTACTCGAAGTGTGGGAGTCTGACTTCCCAGCAGAAACTGGATGGTACCGGATGCCGGGAAGGCTGGACATTGTACCGGACCGATGGCCCGACGTTTACGGGCACCGAAATCCCGGCCGACTTTCACTACTTCGGGTGGGTGGATCAACACAACATCAGTGGCCTGGGTGAGAACACACCGTTCGCCACAGGGTCGAATTCCGATGCGCTGCTCGCGCTCGATCCCGATTCAGGTGACTGGACGACGTTGCGCGTGCCGTATCCCATGGGGTTCTATTCCCGGGGGATGGACGGCCGGATCGACGATCCCGATGGCGGTTGGAAAGGCCGCGCGCTGTGGGCGAACTACGGTACGCACTTTGTCTGGCACATTGAAGGCGGCAAAGGGACTCTGGGCAAGATGGTGAAGTTCCAGATCCGGCCCGATCCACTGGCGCGCTAGGAGATTGCCATGAGAGTAGCCCTGCTCCTTCTGAGCCTCCTCTGGACTGCAGCGCCCGCACTCGGGCAACGTCCCACGATTCCGCTACAGGCGATCACGGGACCCGACATGGCTTATCGTCCGGTGGAAGTCGCGGATGCTTTCAGGTTTCCTTCCGACACCGGGTTTGAATCAGTGGCCGCCGTGGACATCGATTCGCAAGGTCACGTCTTCGTCCTGCACCGTGGTGACACTGCGTTGCTGGAGTTTGATGCGGACGGTGGATTCGTGCGGGCGTTCGGAGAGGGTTTGTTCAACCGGTCCCACGGATTGCGGATCGACTCGGAGGACAATCTGTGGGTGACCGACGTCAGCGATCACCTGGTCATGAAGCTCAGCCGGGGAGGGGAGATTCTCCTGACCCTGGGGAGGCGCGGCGAAGCGGGTGAATGGGACGAAGCCGCCGGAACACAACTGTTTAACCAGCCGACCGATGTGGCCATTGGTCCGAACGGAAACATATTCGTCTCCCAGGGACACGGTCCCCAGGCCGAGCCTCGCGTCCTGAAATTCGATCCTGACGGAGGCTTCATCACCTCCTGGGGCGGACGCGGTACTTTGCCATGGCAGTTCCAGGTCGCCCACTCCCTCGTCATCGATTCTGACGGTCTCGTCTATGTTGCTGACCGCGAGGGCCGCCGTGTTCTGGTGTTCGACCTCGACGGGAATTTCCTGAAGGGATGGGTTTATCAAGGCATGGCATGCGGCCTGGACCTCACCGACGATGGGCACATCTACATGGCCACCGGTTTCGACGCTCAGATCGTGAAGCTGGATTCGGACGGTGTCGTCCTTGGCGTTTGGGGAAGTTCGGGTGAGGGCCTGGGCGAGTTCGGTGAAGCCCACTATCTGGCCATTGACTCCCAAGAGAACATCTATGTTGCCGACGTGGTCAACCGCAGGGTGCAGAAGTTGGTGAGGCGCTGACTCCGACGGTTCGAGAAAACGTTGAACTAAGGTACGGGTGAGCCGTCCCCTCGGGTGACTTCGCTTTCGGGACCGCGAACATTGATGGCGTGCGCGCCGGGGGCGGTGGCCGGATGGCCCGTCACGATCAGCACCTCGCCGGGCATGAAGGTCTCAGGTGAAAAGCCCCGCCTGCGGAGAGCCGACACGGCGGAAGGGCCGAACGCCACGTTCCACGCCACAGCCTGGCCGTCCGCCTCGGTGACTTCCCCTCGAAGGATCGGATGCGGGTTTACGAAGCGCCATTCGGTAACGACGACCCGCATCTCGACAGTACGTGTCTCGTCGAAGAGGCCGGCATCGCTATGGTGAGCAGCCGCTTGAAGGGTTAGCGCAAGCGTCAATCCTCCTATCGCGAGCACGGTGTAGAGTTTCATGGCTCCACCTCCCTTACCTCCTGCGAACTACAGGTGGGTCTTCGGGGTACTTCGATGGGATCACCTGCAGAATCTCCTGGGCGGCTTCGGGATCGCAACCCCACGGAAGTGCCAGGGGTTCATCAACCGGTTGCGATTCGATGACAAAACCCAGCGGCTCCAACAGGAAGACCGGATCCTCGGTTCTCACCTCGAGCCTGAGCCCACCACCGTCAGACGAGTAACGCTCCGTGACGCGTTTCTGCGTCGAAGAAGGCAGGTTGAAATCATTATCGATTCCCGCCGGATCGAATGAGAACTTGGTCGTTTCGACGACCAGCTGATTTCCCTCGTACCGCCCCCTTGAATACCCGTGCGTAAAGAATTCGTTAGTCCTTGGCTGCGGGTGGTCATAGCCATCAAGCCAGACCGTGCGGACCACGTCGTCCTTTTCGTAGGTGAGAATGACCCGGTCGGCCAGTTGCTCGATCTGATAAAGGTACGGGTCGGTAAACAGGTGGGGGAGTGGCGTCGGAGAGCAATCGTATTTTGGGACCGCGAGCTCGTCGATCGCGTCTCGGAAAGCCTTCGCTCTGGTCGTCAGGGCCGGATGTTCAGCCCCGACGGCCGTACAACGATTATTCGGGCCTACACACTGGCCTCGACTCACACGCCGTTTAACTCGGGAATTCCAGACGAGGAGTCCTGGGGTTGGGCCGGCAGGCCCGGTGTGAAGGCTACAAGAAGTGTCAATAGAAACGCGCCGCACGCAATGTGGATTCGCTTCTGCATCGTTCACTTTCCCGGATCCAGTTGCTTTCAGGCCGGGATGCCTCACCCTAACAGACGCTTCGAAGGATATGAAGTTCTATCTGCAGGCCTGCCGGGCCGATCGCGCCTCTTCGCTGGTCCGCTACTCGGCGACTCCCGTAGACATGCCCGTGAAGATCGCCGCTGAAACCCGGTGCCGTTGCGGCGCTATGCCCGTCAATCTCTGAGGGCAGGTTTGGCAACCTTGCCCATGGCGTTTCGCGGGAGGGCATCGGTGATCCTCAAGTGTTTGGGGATCTTGTAGGGAGACATTCGATCCTTACACCAGGACTGCAAGGCTTCAAGACTCAGAGTTGTGTTCGGTGCGAGGACAACAAAGGCAGTGACCGCTTCTCCCCAGGTGTCGTCGACGACACCTATGACGGCGCATTCGGTGATCGCGTCATGGTCGAGCAAGGCGCCTTCGATTTCCAGGGCGGACAGCTTATAACCACCAGATTTAATGATATCGACGGACGAACGTCCCATGATCCGATAATAGCCCTCCTCGACGAGCGCAACGTCGCCGGTACAGAACCAGCCGTCATGAAAGCTTCCCGCCGTGGCTTCGGCATCGTTCCAGTACTCGAGAAAAACGTTGGGCCCCTTTATTCTGATCTCACCCGGAACATTCTCTTCTGCGATTCGGTTGTTGGCTTCATCAAACAGGGCCGCCTCGACTCCAGGCAGCGGTGTACCCACGGCTCCTGCACGGCGTTCTCCCCCGTAAGGATTGGAGAGTCCCATGCCGATTTCAGTCATTCCATAGCGTTCGAGCAAGGTCTGATTCGTCAACTCCAACCACCTGTTGAAGAGATTGACCGGACACGCAGCCGACCCGGAAACGTTCAGTCGCATGTCGGCAAATCCGGCACAGATTTCGGCCCGCTCTGGTTCGGAAAGGGTCTCAAAATGTCGGATCATCTTGACGTAGATCGTGGGCACGGCCATGAACACCGAGTAGGTACGGTTGGCAACATCAGCCAGAACACGTTGCAGTTCGAACTTGGGAAAGAGATGAACCGAAGCGCCGGACCATAATCCGCAACCGAGGACGTTGATAATTCCATGGATGTGGTGAAGCGGCAAAAACAGGGGGATCGTGTCGTCTTCGGCCCACGCCCACGCTTCGATAAGAGTCGCGATCTGGGAACGCACGTTCCTGTGAGTGCTCGTTACGCCCTTCGGCTTGTTCGTGGTTCCGCTTGTGAACAGAATCATGGCTCGCCGATCGAGCCCGACCCTTGGAAGCTGTCTGGTTTTTTCTCGTAAGAGTTCGTCCACTCCGGACATCTGAATGCCGAGCGAAGCCGAGAGCCCTCCGAGTTTTTCCCGATATTCGGCGGCGGCGATCAGAAGGCTGACTCCTGCGCTCGATAGTGCATGCTCGAGCTCGGGGATGGCGGCGGCGACGTTCAAGGGTACCGCGATGCCCCCGGCCCTCCAGATGCCGAGCAGCACGGTCACATAACCCAGGCTTGCAGGCATGATGAAAGCAACGCGCTGCTCCTCCAGATCCGCCTCTTCGCCTAACAGACCACTGGCAAACTGATTGACACGTCGATCCAGATCGGCGTACGTGCACGTGCCCCCTTCGAAAACCAGCGCAATATTAGGGTTGCCGCCCTTCAATTTCGGAAAGAAGTCGTGAGTGTCAGTCGGTTCGTCGGTCATGGGCACCTTTTCACTGTGGCTTTCGTTTCTGATGCTTTGGCATCGATCAGGTGAGAGCTCTGACGATCAGGAACAGAACTGATGGAGCCATCAACGCACCCAGGCCGGTATAGAACGTCGCCGTCATCGCCCCGTAGGGCACCAGTTTGGGATCGGTTGCGGCCAGACCACCGGCGACACCACTGGTCGTGCCCATCAACCCCCCGAAGACCATGGCGGATTGCGGGTTGTCCAGGCCGATGTGACGCGCGACCAATGGCGTTCCGATCATGACCAGGATTGACTTAACGAGTCCGGCAGCGACGCTGAGCGCGATGATAGAGTTGCTGGCTCCGATGGCGTCACCGGTAACAGGGCCCACAATGTAGGTCACCGCACCCGCACCGATGGTTGTGATGCTGACGGCATCAGTGTATCCAAACGAAACTGCCGCGATCGCACCGACGGCAAACGACACCACGACACCGGCAAAGATTGAGATCACGCCGGCAAATCCCGCTTTCCTCAATTCACTCAGGTGGACACCGAACGCAGTGGCGACGATGGCGAAGTCCCGCAGCATGCCTCCGCCCATGATACCGATGCCTGTCAGAAAAGGAAGATTGGCCGCGCCGACCTGACCGCCGGTCAGTTTCCCACCCCAGTAGGCGGCGACGAGACCTGCCACGATGGCTATGGCCGAACCATGGATACGGCCACGAGTGAGCTTGTCCGCTATGAAGTAGGAAATCCAGACGGTAGCGCCCACGACGGCGAAAGCAACGACGAGATCGTTTCTCTCGGCAACTTTCAACAGCAAGTCCATTACACCGCCCCCGTGTCCGGACCGGAATCGTCCCGAGAAGCCTTTCGATCTTTGTCGTGGCCGGGGCTACGTCCCGACCCCAATCGGCTGAGAACGGGGACCAGTGCAAAACTCACAACCACTGCAGCGCTCCCCGCGACCAATGCGATCAAGCCTCCGGCTGCGGCTCCCGCTACGTTCTGACTTGCGGCCATAGCGACGACTATGGGGATGTACATCGCGCCCCAGAACTTGATCCCATTGCCCGAGGCTCCATCAACGAGGGATTTCATGCGATTGGAGTTCGAAGCCAGTACCAGCAGCACCATCGCTATGCCGACACCTCCAACGTTGGCGCTGACTCCTAGCAACACTCCAAGAGCCTCTCCGGCCAGCATGCCAAGGAAGAGGCAACCGGACAACAATGCAACACCATAGATAATCATCTGTATCTCCCACCTGCGTGTCGGTCACCGCGACTCTCAACGACATCCGAGCATGGTGACGACATTATGACCGTTCTTATTTCGTTTCGAAATAATGTTGGATAGCGTCTACCAGAGCAGGAATTGTGGCCATCTCGGGTTCGATATCCACATGAAGACCCAGTTGGAGCACCGCCTGGCGGGTCACAGGCCCGATGACTGCCACGGCGGGCCCCTCGAGGGAGATCACGTTATCTGAAGTGGCCAGCATTCGAACCAGGTTCTTTGCAGTAGAGCCGCTGGTGAGCGTGATGCAATCAATGGTGCCGGCTGCGAGGAGAGCACGCAGTTCGTCGCCGCCTGTGGTCGGCATCTCATTCCTGTAGACCGCGACAACATCCACCTGTGCGCCTCGGCCGGTGAGCGTGTCCGGAAGCAAATCGGTACCGGTCTCGGCTCTTGGCAGTAAGATTCGGGTGCGGGTCAGATCTTCAGGAAAGTGTTTGATGAGGCCTTCGGCGCGGAAGTCCTCCGGAACGAGGTCAGCCTTCAGTTCCCGCTCTTCGAGCCGTCGGGCAGTCTGGCTACCCACTGCAGCAACCTTCAAACCGGACGAACCGGACAGGCTTCCCGCCCGGTCGAGAAAAGCATCGACAGAGTTGGCGCTTGTGAAGATTATCCAGTCGAAATCAGCGATGCGTTTGATCGCATAATCGACGGGGTCCCAGGTTTCAGGTGGGCCAATCGCTATCGTTGGAATCGAGACGACTTTGGCCCCGAGCCCTTCAAGCAGGCTTCCAAGCTCCCGGCTCTGGGAAAGAGATCGGGTCACCAGAACCGTCTTGCCTTCAAGCCCCATGCCGGCGGATCTCGTCCAAGACGGCGTCTGCTCCCCCGGCCCGGAGTCGACGTCCCAGGTCCTCTCCTATGTCGGAGGGATTGGACCGGGGGCCGCGGGCCGAGTCGGCGATCACTTGTTCACCATCCAGGCTTGCGATCAGGCCGTCTAAGACAATCTCGTCTCCTTCGATGCGGGCATGACCCGCGATCGGCACCTGGCAACTCCCGTCCAGGCTGGCCATAAGAGCCCTCTCGGCAACGACAGCTTGATGCGTGTCCGCGTCTTCGAGAACCTCGAGCGCCTCCCGGGTGGGGGTGTCTTCGCTGCGGCAGACAATTCCCAGCGCACCCTGCCCGACTGCTGACAGCATGACCTCGGACCCGAGGTACTCTGTGATGCGGTTCTTGTGTCCAAGTCGCTTCAGACCTGCAGCGGCCAGGATGATCCCTTCATAATCGCCTGCATCGAGTTTTTTCAAACGCGTGTCGACGTTTCCCCGAATCGGGACGACATCGAGGGAGGGGAACCGATGCCGCAGCTGCGCCTGACGGCGAAGGCTGCCGGTACCCACACGTGCCCCCGAGGGCATGTCTTTGAGGCTCACACCTTTGGACACGAGCGCGTCCCTGGGGTCTTCCCGTTTCGTAACCGCGGCAAGAAGGGTTCCTTCCGGCAACCGAAACGGGAGGTCCTTCAGGCTGTGCACAGCGAAATCGATCCGGCCGTCGAGAAGGGCCTCGTCGAGTTCTTTGGTAAAAAGACCCTTTCCACCGACCTGGGCCAGCGGCACATCCTGAATACGATCGCCCGTCGTTTTAATAGGAAGAATTTCGACCTTGAGGCCCCGAACCCGGCGTTCCAGCTCGGACTGCGCCCAGTTTGCCTGCCACAATGCCAGCGCGCTACCGCGCGTACCAAGCCTGAGCTCGCTACTGGTCTTTGACATTGAATATCTTTCGGACGAACTTGACGTATTCAGGCCCTTCAGGATGGTGGGCCATATCCTTGAGTTGTGTGATCGGATGGTGAAGGATCTTGTTGATCATAGACTGGGTGATCCGTTCCAAAGCTTCCTGCTGCTCGGCGTTCATCGGGCCCAGCTGCTTGCGGTTCCGCTCTATCTCATCACGTCGGAGTTTTTCCAGAGCTTCCCTGAGCTCGACGATCGTGGGAACGACTTCGCGCGATCGCAGCTTCGAGTAAAAGGCTTCCACTTCGCTGTCGACGATTTCTTCGGCGCGTCCGGCTTCGCTCATCCTCTCCTTCATGTTGTCATCAACCACCTGCTGGAGGTCATCGATGTCGTATAGGAAGAGGTTGTCGATTTCGTTGACAGCGGGATCGATGTCGCGCGGAACTGCGATGTCGATAAAAAACATCGGCCGGTTCCTCCTCTCGCGCATGATGTGCTCCGCCTGGGGTTTGGTGATAACGAAATGCGGGGCGCCGGTTGAACTTATTACGATATCGGCCCTGTCGATATGGTCATTAAGGTGCTCAAACGGAATCGCCGCACCATCAAAGATCTGAGCCATCTCGACGGCGTGCTCAAACGTGCGATTGGTTACCAGAACCCTGGACACGCCGACCCGTTTGAGATGCTTGGCCGAGAGCTCCCCCATCTTACTGGCACCGATAATCATCACACTCTTGGCTTCGAGGCCCCCGAAGATCTTCCGGGCGAGTTCGACGGCGGCATAACTTACAGAAACAGCCGACTGGGCGATACCGGTTTCGCTCCGCACCTTCTTTGCGACAAGGAAAGCCCGATCCATCACCGAGCCGATGTTCACTCCAACGGTGCCCGCGTCGGCAGCAAGACGGTAGGCTTCTTTCACCTGACCGAGAATCTGGGGCTCACCAATAATCATCGAGTCGAGGCTCGAGGCAACCCGGAAGACATGGCGGATGACGTCGTTGTTCCGGAGGGTGTATAGATGGTTGGCAATGCTATCCGATGCTACGCGATGATACGAACAGAGGAAATCTCGAGCCTGGGCTTCATCCGAGGCTTCAACGAGAAGCTCGACCCGATTGCAGGTCGATAGGATCATCGCTTCAGAGATTCCGTCGCATGACACCAGGGAACGAAGAGCGCCACCCATGTCTCCGTTTTCGAAGGCGAGTCGCTCCCGGATTTCCACCGGAGCTGTCTTGTGACTCAACCCAACTAGCGCCAGTTGCATAAGATTTAACCGACCGGGTTCACCGAACCACTCTGCTCACTGTGTGAACGAATGAAGTCCCCCGAAATAATTTGCCCCAAGAAAAGACACCAGCACACTGACGAACCCTGCAATTGCCAGATAAGCCGCCCGCTTCCCCCGCCAACCCGCAATGAACCGATAGTGGATCAACAGGAGATAGATGAGCCACGTAAACAGAGACAACAGGATCTTCAGGTCGCCCCCCCACACGGTTCCCCAGGCCGATTGAGCCCAAAGGGCTCCGGAAACCAGGCCGAGCGTGATCAGGGGAAACCCAATGGCCAGAGAACGATACGAAAGGTCGTCGCAAATTTCCAGTGAAGGCAACCGATAGTAGAAGAGGGAATGATGCTTCAATTTCAGTTCCCGTTCCTGAATCAGGTACATCGTCGACCCTGCAAAACAGATAAACAGAGCTGCGTATCCCAGGAAAATCAAAGGCGTGTGAACATAAATCCAATTGCTCTGGATTGCCGGAGGAATCGAACTCGATGGGTCGTAGGCGACGTTCGCAATAAACGTCAGAATAAAAATCAGTGGGAACACAAATATGCTCAGCGTTGCGATTCTGTACCGGGCATACGCGATGAGATATCCCATGGCACCCAGGACAGCGAAAAATGAGAAAGCCTCATAACGCTGACCCAATGGCATGTAGTTGAGTTCAGTGGCCCGCAGAATGATCGAGACCGCCTGGCAGACAAAGCCCGCCATAACCGCGTAGAGGCTTGCGCGAAACAGGGTGTATTTTTTACTGAGAACCGAAACGACTGAATGCAGTAAGCCCACTGAATAGAAGGCCAAAGCGACTCTCAGCAGCACGACGTGCATGGCCAAATTATAGCAGCAGTTGGTGTTAATTCGGGGACAGTGAGCAATTTCAGGATACTCGCGACTTCGTGCGGAATCCCGACGACGCGAATTTGCTCACTGTCCCCGAATTAAGCGACGAAGATTTCGCTCGATCGTTCTTCAGACGTCCTGTCTGAGTCTTCTATGTGAAAGCAGGTCGGGCCCACCGTCCCAATAGACTAGCCCGTGGAGAGCGCACTGACCTTTTCGCGATTCGATGTGTTCTCGGGAGCTCGAGCGCCGGTCCGGTCCCCCCACGCCATCGGATAATCGCAAGCCCTTTTGAAGGAACCAGAACGTTACGTCAAAAGAACAGAAAGGGCCCGCAGTCCCGAGACTTCGGGCGGCGAACCTCGCTCGGTCAGGATGACCGTTTGAGCGAGGGCTGCAAGTCCTGAATTAATTGCTCACTGTCCCCGAATTAAGGCGAAGTCGAGGCGGCAGGCAGTCGGATGATCGGACCTTATCTCTCCCAACCTGTGTGCTAGCATTGATCCCGATGAATATCGACCTCGTATCGCTGGTATCGTCACTTATCGTTCTGCTCGTGTCACTCAGCATCCACGAGTCCGCACACGCGTGGAGCGCGGACCGACTTGGCGATCCCACGGCTCGACATCTGGGCCGGATCTCGTTCAATCCGCTGGTTCATGCTGATTTCTTCGGGACATTTCTATTCCCGCTTATGGGTTTCATGATCGGTGGGATCATCTTCGGCTGGGCGAAGCCCGTTCCCGTCAACGTCGCCCGCCTGAACAACCCGAGGCGTGACTACATGCTGGTTGCCGCGGCGGGCCCAGTGAGCAATCTGCTGATGGCCAGTGGACTCCTGGGTGTGCTTCTGCTCATGAAGTCGACGTCGCCTGCGATGGGACTGATTCTAAATCAGGTTGTTCGAGGGGTCCCCGGCGACGGAGTGGTCCCCGCGCTGGTTTCCATGGCCTACTTCGGCGTGATGATCAACTTGATCCTCGCCATCTTCAACATGATCCCTGTAGCGCCACTCGATGGGGCCGCCGTCCTCGGTGGTCTCCTCCCCGAGTCACTGTCACGCGGCTTTAACATGCTACAGAGCTACGGTTTTGTGATTCTGATCGGACTGCTGTATCTCGGCATTCCCTGGTACCTGTTCAATCCGGTGATCGGGGTGGTGCAATCCTTCCTCGTTTATTAGTGGTTTATTGGTGGTAAAGAAACGCGTACTCAGCGGGATGCGTCCAACCGGCCGATTGCACCTGGGCAACTACGTAGGTGCGTTGGAAAATTGGGTCCACCTCCAGGACGAGTACGAAAATTTCTGTTTTGTTGCAGACTGGCACGCACTCACCACGGACTTCGACAGCGGCAACAACTTCCGGGAAAGCTCGATTCAGGTTGCGATCGACTTTCTGGCCGCCGGCCTGGACCCGGACAGATCGACGATATTCCTGCAGTCCAGCGTCCTGGAACATTCTGAACTGCACTTGCTGCTCTCGATGGTCACGCCTCTGGGCTGGCTGGAGCGTGTACCCTCCTACAAGGAGTTACAGGAAAACATCGATCACGATATCAATACCTACGGTTTCCTTGGATACCCCGTGCTCCAGTCCGCAGACATCCTCATCTACAAGGCGATCGGCGTTCCCGTCGGGGAGGACCAGGTCGCTCACGTCGAATTGACCCGGGAGATCGCTCGCCGCTTCAATCGAATTTATGCGAAGGTTTTCCCCGAGCCGAAAGCGCTGCTGGCCCAAACGCCCAAACTACCCGGAACCGACGGGCGGAAAATGAGCAAGAGCTACGGCAACACGATCGCTATCGGGGACCCGCCCGAGACCGTAAAGAAATCGATGCTGACGATGATGACTGATCCGGCTCGCAAGAGGCGCACGGATCCCGGAAATCCCGAAGTCTGTCCCGTGTTCGACTACCACAAGGTCTTTTCCGATGAAAAAAAGCTCCAGGACGTGGACCAAGGTTGTCGCAGCGCGGGAATAGGCTGTGTGGAATGTAAGGGTTGGCTGTTTGAGAGCCATCAGGAAAAGCTCGGGCCGATTTACGAACGGCGCGTCCATTACGACGAAAACAGGGCCGAAGTCCTGGAGGTCCTCGACGTTGGAGCCAGTCGTGCGCGTTCAGCCGCCGACGAGACCATGTCGGAAGTTCGCGACGCGATGAAACTCTAATAGTTCAATGGCAGAAGAACTCAAAATCAAGCTCTCTCTGTACGAAGGTCCGCTTGATCTTTTGCTGGACCTCATTCGCCGGCAGAAACTCGACATCTACGATATTCCTATTGCCGACGTCACATCCCAATACCTGGACTATCTCCATCTGATGAAGGAGATGAACGTGGATACGGCTTCCGAGTTTCTGGTGATAGCGGCACAATTGATCTACATCAAATCGCGCATGCTGCTGCCTCCAGACCCGGATCGAGATCTGGAAGAAGAGGAAGATCCCCGGGCAGAGCTAGTCAGAAGGCTCCTTGAACATGAGAAGTTCAAGAATGCAGCCGAGATGCTTTACCAGAGGGAACTCGTCGAAAAGTCCGCCTGGACTCGCCCGGGGAGTCTGGACGTCGAGCAGAGCGAACTCGAACCCGAGGTCACGGCTACACTCTTCGACATGCTTGCGGTTTTCCGTGACGTCCTGAAGCGATTCGAAGAACGTCCGTCCCTGGATGTCGAGAGAGAAGAGTTTTCGGTCGAGGAAATGGCCGCCTTAATGCTGCAACGCCTCGACGCTGCACCCTCCGGCCTCCTCTTCACTAAGTTGATGGAGCGGTTCTCGACCAGAAAGGCTTTGATAACAGCGTTTCTCGCACTTCTGGAGCTTGCCCGGATTCGTGCGATTCAGATCGGTCAAAAGGATGCGTTCGGAGACATCCACTTGCGAGCAAACCCGAAGCATGAGCGATCCCAATCTTTCAGCTTTGCTTGAGGCGATTATCTACCTCGCCGACGAGCCCGTCCGACTGAAGCAGATCCAGAAAGCGCTGCCAGCGGTTCCGCCCGCCGAGCTCGCAGATGAACTGAATGCCCTTGTAGAACGCTTTCAGTCAACAGCCCACGGAATCGAAGTACGTGAAGTTGCAGATGGATACCGCTTTTCCACGAAACCGGAGCACCATGAAGTTCTGAAGAAATTCGCCAGAAGCCTGGTCCCTCCGACCCGCCTTTCACTCGCGGCGCTCGAAACTCTCGCCGTGATCGCATATAGACAGCCGATTACGATCCCGGAAATCCAGGAAGTCCGTGGTGTTCATGCATCAGGCGTGATCAAGACCTTGCTGGATAGAAAGCTGGTCACCGCTGCAGGACGCAAAGACGTCGTCGGCCGCCCCATCCTCTACAAGACCACGCGCAGCTTCCTGGTCCACTTCGGCCTCAAAAACCTGGACGAGTTACCCAGCATGGAAGAGTTCGAGGAGCTGATCAAATCCGAGCACTCCGAACAGGCTGAACTTCCGTTGGAGGAAGGCGAGGCGGAGAACGAACCCGTCGAGGAAGAGGCCGCCGAGTAACCCGGTTCAGTCCGGACCCGTGTAATCTCTACCAATGAACCCATCCTTGGAATCCGTATAGTGCAGGATCGGTTACAAAAAATCCTGGCACACGCCGGTGTGGCGTCCCGGCGGAATGCGGAGAAGATCATTAAAGAGGGCCGGGTTCGCGTCAACGGCGAGATCATCCGCGAGATGGGTGTGAAAGCCGATCCCCGCGTTGACGTGATCACCCTGGATGGCAAGCGCCTCCGATCCCCGGGCAAACCCGTCTATCTGCTTCTGAACAAGCCGAAAAACGTCCTGTCGACGCGTGATGATCCAGGCGGACGGCGGACTGTCACCGATCTCATCGAGAAGCGACTGCAGGACAAGGTGTATCCGGTGGGACGTCTCGACTTTGCCTCGGAAGGCCTTCTGGTTCTGACCAACGACGGGGAGTTGACACGTTTCATGACCCAGGCGGGAAACGCAGAAAAGGTCTACCAGGTGAAGGTTTCCGGCGTTCCTAGCGACGCTCAGCTCAACCGCCTGAGAAGAGGAATCCGGCTGACCGACGTACGGACATCGAGATGTGAGATCGAAGTTTTCCGTTCCGGAGACAACACGTGGTATGAAGTCACGCTACGCCAGGGACGAAATCGGCAGATTCGGCGAATGTTCGAGGCTATTGGGCACTCCGTCATGAAACTGCGCCGAACGCGAATCGGTTTTCTGGAAGACAAGAAACTTAAGTCAGGAGAATCCCGCCATCTTACAGACGCCGAGGTGGAGAAATTTTATAGTCGTTACGGAAAGAAGAGTTCGCCCCGAGCCGGTCCGGGATCAAAGAACGCTTCGGGAAAGAAACGCTCATGACGGAAATAGACATCCTCGAGACCTATCGAACGATAGCCGTCGTCGGCCTTTCGTCCAGAACCGAAAGGCCCAGTCACAGCGTAAGCCGGTACATGCAGGCAAACGGTTATCGAATCATTCCGGTGAACCCCAACGAAACGGAGGTACTGGGTGAAAAGGTCTATTCGCACCTGACGGACGTTCCTGAACCTGTGGAAATCGTCAATATTTTCAGGCGATCGGAATTCGTTCCCGAGATTGTGGGCGCAGCAATCGAAATCGGGGCCCGTTGCGTCTGGATGCAGGAAGGCGTCGTTGACGATGCTGCGGCCGAGGAGGCACGGCAGGCCGGGTTGGCGGTTGTGATGGACCGGTGCATTCTCAAGGAGCACAAGGCCCTGAAGCGTTGAAGTGCTACCTGCGGCCCTTCCTTAAACGGTGCCTGAATTCCTCCAGCCGCTCGATGAGGCCCGCCTCTGCCCCCACCTTCTTCCCGTGATAATAGCGATGGCGGGCGAGGTTTCGAGGCAGGCACTCCATATCGGCCACTCCGTCCTCTGTGTCGTGCGCGTACCGGTATCCTTCTCCGTAGTGGAGGCTCTTCATCAATTTCGTGGGGGCGTTCCTCAAATGCAGTGGCACCGGCTCGGCACGGCTGTTTCGCGCCTCTTCCATGGCGGCAGAGTAAGCCGTGTACACCGAATTGGATTTCGGCGCTGCAACCAGATAGATCACACATTCGGCCAATGCCAATCCCCCCTCGGGCATTCCCAGGAAATTGACGGACTCCTTTGCGTCCAGAGCCAGCCCCAATGCGTCGGGGTCGGCCAACCCAACGTCTTCAGAAGCGAATCGAACAAGACGTCGCGCAATGTAGAGGGGGTCTTCACCGGCTTCCAGCATCCGTGCGAGCCAATAGAGCGCGGCATCGGCATCTGAATTTCGAATAGATTTGTGGAGAGCCGAAATGATGTTGTAATGCTCTTCGCCTCCCTTGTCGTAGAGAAGCACCTTCCGCTGCGCCACTTCCTGAACGACGTTCTTCGAGATCTCGTCGTCCGAGTCGACGAACTGCGCGGCCATCTCGAGCATGTTGTAGGCCGCGCGAGCGTCCCCGTTTGAAAGATCGACGATCGTCGATCGAGCGTCAGCAGCAATCTGACACCCGACGGTCTTGGCCCCTCGTTCCACAAGGAGGGCGATCTCTTTATCCTTGAGCGCCTCCAGAACAAAGACGCGCACACGCGAGAGCAGAGCTGCGATCACTTCAAAAGACGGATTTTCGGTGGTTGCACCAATCAGAGTAATGCTCCCTTTCTCGACGTAGGGAAGGAAAGCGTCCTGCTGGGCCTTGTTGAACCTGTGGATTTCGTCGACAAAGAGGATGGTCTGATGTCCAAGTTTGTGTGCGCGTTCGGCTGCAGCCATAATCTCCCGAATTTCCTTGATTCCCGAAAGCACGGCACTGAACTGCAGGAACGCGGACCGCGTCTGGTGCGCGACGATCTGAGCGAGGGTCGTTTTCCCGACGCCGGGAGGTCCCCAGAGAATCATCGAAGGCGTCTGATCGTGTTCGATGGCCAACCTGAGAGCCTTTCCGGGACCAAGCAGATGCTCCTGCCCGACGAACTCGGTCAGCGCCGTCGGACGCATCCGCTCGGCCAGGGGAACATGTTCGGTTTCGGCAACCTGATTGGGATCGTCGAAGAGGGAATCCATATTGTTTAACCGGCCTCAGAGCTACGGTAACGCGCCGCCTCATACAGGACAATGCCCGCTGCTGCAGCGGCGTTGAGCGAATCGACGGCGGCGGCGTGGGGAACCCGCACTATGCTATCGCAAACAGCGAGTTCGTCCGGGCTCAATCCGGCACCCTCGTTGCCGAATAATATCGCTGCCCGACTCTGCCAGTCTTCGCTCCGAACGGTTTGTTCGGCTTCCATAGCCGTACCCACGATTCGAACGCCCCTTGAACGGAGTTGGTCCACGGTTGAGGCGAAATCTGCACCCCACACGTGGGGCAGACGGAAGAGGCTGCCCGCACTCGCACGAACCACCTTGTCGTTATAGACGCTGGTCGTACCTCGGGTTGCAACGCAGCCGCTGGCCGCGAAAGCTTCCGCAATTCTCAGAATGCTGCCCACGTTTCCTGGATCCTGAAGACCACACAGGACGATCAGAAGAAGCCGGGCATCACCGAGCATCGATTCGAAGGAAAAAGTCGGGGGCCGGACCAACGCGATGACACCCTGTGGCTCCCGCGTGCCACACAGGGATCCGAATACCGAGGGCGTCACTGTGTAGCTTCGGCGTGCGTCGACTTCCGAGACGTCTCCCTCCCGGATGAAGAGCTCTTCAATTTGCAGTCCGCTCTTTCTCACTTCATCCAGTAAGCGGGGACCTTCGATGGGAAGCAACCCATCTGAGGTCAGACAGCCCTCGCGAAAGGACTTCCGAATCTCCGTTAGTCTCCGGTTGTGCTTGCCAATCCGTTCCGGGCCCATGACGGTCGTATTATCGCAGCTATAGGTGAGTTATAAGTTATAAGTTAGAAGTTGCTAGGGACCAGTGGCGAGTCAGAGGACGCGGCACCCACTCCTCACTCGTGACTGTTTAATATGACACGTCTAATCGCCGCTGACGAACTCGACCCAACGAGCCTTGCCGAGATCGGCAAAACACTCGTTTCCGGGGGCGTCGTCTGCTTTCCGACGGACACGGTCTATGCTCTCGGAGTAAACCCTTCGAGCCGAGAAGCAGTAGAACGATTGTTCGAATTAAAAGGTCGAGATCCATCGAAACCTATCCTTCTGATCGTGGACTCGTTAGAAATGGCCCGGGCTTTCAGCGTGCCAAATCCTCTATTCGAAGAAGTGGCGGCCGCCTTTTGGCCGGGCCCGATCACCCTGGTGACCGGAGCGGCAAAACATGTTTCGGACCGGCTTACCTCTGGCACCGGAAAGATCGGCTTACGTTTCCCGGAAGCGTCACTTCCGTGCCGGATCGTCCAGGCCCTGGGTGGCGCGATCACCGGAACCAGTGCGAACCGCAGTGGAGAACCCGCGGCCAGATCGGCGGATGAAGCCATTGTTCACCTGGGGAACGCGGTCGATATCGTGATCGATGGAGGACCCCTCGAGGCTCGCCCCCCCTCCACGATCCTGGACGTTTCTTCCGAGCCGCCAGTTCTTATCCGGGAAGGTCCCATCACCCACGATCAGTTGGTCCGTTTTTTCGACGGCCACCTCCAGAGGCGAACGGCATGAAAGGCACCCGCCTCAGAAGACTCGTGCTGGTGACGGCCCTCGCCGGCCTCCTGATCGCCGCCTACACAGCGGTGACATATGTTCAGGTTCGGAGGATTGCGGGTATGGACGAAGCCGGCGCAGCCGACGCGATTGTCATTCTTGGGGCGGCTCAGTACAACGGACAACCGTCACCCGTCTTCCAGGCCCGCCTCGATCACGCCCTTGATCTCTTCGACGCGGGCCACGCGAACGTTCTCGTCACCACGGGAAGTTTCGGACCCGACCTAAATTTCTCTGAAGCCCACGTCGCAACCGAATACTTATCTGAACACGGTGTCGATCCGTCCCAGATCGTGACCGAGCAGGGAAGTGGCACCACATATGACACGGTACTGGCCGTTGTCCGTTTGATGGAGTCCAACGGATGGGGCACGGCTCTTGTCGTCAGCGATGGATTCCACCTTTATCGGGTCGGTCAGATTTTTGAAGATAACGAACTTCGGGCTCTGGTATCGCCCGCACCTGCAAGCTTGATTGAAACGTCATCTACGAGCCGGGCCTGGTACAGCCTTCGAGAAGTTCTCTTGATTACGGCATATCGGCTTGGAATCAACTGACCCATGGAGGCTGTCTAAGACCGAGAGCGTTTCGCGTGCTGTGAACGTGGGGTCACACTCATTTAGGGCGAACCCTTTTCAGATCGGGCATGCAGTCACGGCATCTGGTACGATCCTTCAAGCTGAAAGCGACCTTGTGGAATGAACATCACAGGAGAGAAAAGGACATGAAAAGACACATAAGCATGTGGTGCATACTGACCCTTGTAGTACTCACGGCGGCAGTGTTCGGTCAGGCACACCATGCTGCGGCGACGTTCTATGACGTGAATCAAGTTATTCCGCTAACGGGAGTCGTCACCGATATACGGATGAGAAATCCCCACAGCAGTTTCATGCTCGAGGTGACCGAGGAAGATGGCCGGAAAGTGAGCTGGAGGGCAGAAGGACCTAGCGCTGCGCGAATGTTAAATATCGCAATCGATCCTGGTGAAACCGTCACAGTCCTTGGCAGTCCTGGAAGGAATCCAGCCGCGATGGGGATAGTCATATGGACGGTGATCAAGGCAGACGGCACCACATTCGGGCAGGCGTTTGGCGACCCGAATCGTCCGGAGGAATTGCTAGAGGAGCTATTGGACGACGGGCCGCAACCCAGTCAGTGACTCAAGGAGCAGACAGTAATGAGAACTAAAGATTTTCACAACGGATGGAATCCTTTTGCCGGCATCGCTTTTGTGGCTGTTTTGATGATCGCGGTTCCAATGGATCTGGAGAGTCAGACTCCGGTCCAAGTGGAAGATATACTGGGTTTAGCGCGTGCCGAAGTGGACGAGATGCCCCGTCTGGGAGGCGCGTGGGTCCGTGTAGAAAGGTCGAACGAAGGCTCGCTGGACTGTGAGGACTTTCCGACTGACGCCCGAGGGGTCCCTCGCGGAGGCTGCAGGTTTTCAATGGAACAACTGAAGCTGACCGAGAGGGCGCTGGCGTGGATCGAGTTCCATGATGAACTGATAGAAGGAAAATTTTACTGTGTGCCGGAATCCATACCCAGCAGGTGGGTATTCGGCGGGGGTGCGGTACGCATTGATCAGCAGACTAGCCGAATCGTGCAAGAGTGGCAACAGGGCGAGACCAGTAATTTCAATATTTTTATCACTCGCACCATCTGGATGGACGGTCGGTCGCATCCAGCCCCAAGCGATCCGGACTACGTCTCTTATTGGGGACATTCCATTGGCCGGTACGAAGGAGATGAACTGGTCGTTGAAACGACAAACTTTGCGTTTGATCCGAACGGAATCGACTTCCAGGGCCAGATCCCCTCGTCATGGCTCAAACGCATCACCGAACGCTATTCCCTCATAGCACCCGACCGATTAAGAATGGTATTCACAGTTGAAGACCCACTCTTTTTGAGTGAGCCTTTTACAGAAACCCTCGAATTTGTCCGATCGGATCGTCCATTCGACGAATCCCTTTTCGATGCTTACCGAAATTGGAGTGAATGCGATCTTGAGAATTCATTCGCACCCGCATTGAACGCTGTACCAAAGTATCGAGACGAATAGGTGGAAGTGAACGGGCTCAGCCGAGAAGGTTCAGCCTTCGTCTGAGAATTCACAAGATCCTACAGAATCGCACTGGGCTATGCCAAAGAGCACAATCGACTTCGACACCGTGAAGAATATCGGACTCGCATTACCCGACGTGGAGGAGAGCACGGCGTACGGCTTCCCGGCGCTCAAGGTCCGCGGAAAACTCCTGGCATGCGTCCCAGCGAATCGTTCGGCCGAACCCGGTTCACTTGCCGTTCAGGTGGATTTCGATGATCGCGCGGAGTTGCTCGCCCAGGCCCCCGATGTTTACTACGCGACGGACCACTACGTCAGCTATGACTGGGTTCTGGTTCGCTTGTCTCACGTCGATCCCGATATGTTGCGGGACTTGCTCGGCATGGCGCACAAATTTGTGACCCGTAAATCGGCACCCCGTGCGTCGTCGCGGAAACATCGAAAGCTCAGACCCGGAAAGCCAGTTTAGGTTGGATTTGGTACTGCGCTCTACTCGGGCTGATCACGAATCGTGATCTCGTTCAAGAACTCGTAGTCACCCGCGGCGTAAAGCCGCATGCCCCGGATACGCTCGTTGATGACGGCAACGTTGTTGGTGTAATACAGCGAAACATAAGGTAGGTCGTCAGATATTATTTTCTGGATCCGGGCGTAATATTCCTTTCGAATTTCCATGTCGGTCTCCGTCCGCGCAAGATCGATCAGCCGGTCGATCTCTGGATTATCGTACCGTCCTCGATTGGCCCCATTCGGTGGAAACATCGCTGAGTGAAAAATAAGATTGAAGATATCCGGATCGTTGTTGCCCCCGACCCACCTCAGCGAATAGATCTGAAAGTTGCCCGCGATGACATCAGCGAAGAACGTCGCAAACTCGTTGGAACGGATTTCCATGTTGATACCCATCTCCTTGAACTGCTGCTGCAGAACGGCCGCCTGGAGCAGGCCGAGAGGGTCTGTAGAGGTCCGATAGGTGAAGCTGAGATCCCAGTAACCGGCCTCTTCGAGAATCGAACGCGCTAGTTCCGGGTCGTAGGGATACTCTGTGACGTCTGAGGAATACGCCCAATTCTCCGGCGGAAGAACCGAATCAGCCAGACGCGCCTGGTTGCGCCACAGGTACTTGACGATCCCCTCGCGATCCACCGCATGAGCAATCGCCCGGCGCACACGTATGTCTCGAAAGAGTGGGTCCTCCAGATTGAATGTCAGGTACTGGTAGTTGCTTCCTTCGCTGTTCAGAACTTCCAGATGAGGCTCACTCCGAAGCGCCTCCACCATGTCGGCCGGGAGCATGTTGAGCGCGATATCTACGGTTCCCTTACGCAGCTCCAGGGCACGGACAACCGCATCGGGTACGATCTTGAACCGAACCGCTTCCAACGACGGTGGGTCTCCGAAATAATCTTCGTTGGCACGAAGAACGATTTCACCGTCCCGGATGTAGTGCTCAAAAACAAACGGCCCGGTTCCGATCAGGTGATCCACAAAGTCGGGTCCTGCGCCATCCGGGACGATACCGATTGCCTCGGGGATCAGGTTCCAGAGAAAAGGCGCGTAGGGTTCGCTCAATTTAAAGCGGACTGTATACGGATCCAAAGCCTCGACAGTATCTACGAGCCGATAGGTCCCTAATTTCGCAGTTTGGACGGTGCCATCCAGGATACTCCTGACGGTATAGACGACGTCATCCGCGGTCAGTTCCCGTCCGTCGTGGAAGCGAACGCCTTCTCTCAGATGAAAAACGTAGGTCGTCGAGTCCGGAATGTCCCAGCTCTCGGCCAGGTCGGGAATGATCGCGGAGTTCTCATCCTTACGGACAAGGGAATTAAAGAGAAGCGGACTCAGCCGTTCTGAATACGCGTCCACGCCGATCCTCGGATCCAGGTTCGTCGGCGCACCGTCGAGCGCCAGTGTCACCATGTCCGGCGACACGGGACCGTTGTCGCAGCCGATAAGGACCGAGGAAATGATTAAAAGGGCAGCCGTGTTTCGGAAGCTTCCGAACATAGGAGGTATGGTAGCACTCGGTGTGACGGTTGAGGTCTGTGGCTGTGAACACTTAGGATGTTCACTTGGCGTGTGAGCGTCCGGAACCGTTGAGCAATTGCTTAGGTCCACGCAGAAGATTTCGCTCGGTCGTTCATTCAGACATCCTGTCTGAACGACCGGCGACGCTCGCGATCATCCTGACCGCAAGCCCTTTCGGGGACACAGCGGAACGTTACGCAAAAAAGTGGGGACAGGTCACTCTTTTTGAGCCATACGCTGGTCTTCACGTGGCAAAAAGAGTGACCTGTCCCCACCTTTACGCCGAAACGTTGCAGCAAAAGCAGAGGAGACGGTCCTCCGTTGTCAAACAAGATCAGGAGACGAAGGCACATGAGGCCCCCTACCTGACTTGCACCTTCTCCACGGTCGGTATGGACTGCTTCAACTTCTCGATTTGACGTGTCAGACGGGGCTTGGCGTGGGGCCTGTTTCGCAAGGGGGCAAATTCGATCTTGCTCTTAAGGTACAGGACACGTTCGATCGACTGATCAATCCGCTTTCGAAGTTTAATGTCGGATTTGGCTGTGGCCAGAATCAGGTCGAACGCCTCTTCGAGCAATGGCGTCGTCTGTGAAAACAGAACCATGTCGTTTCCGGCCTCGACAGCCTTCAGAAACGTCTTTGGCGTTAGTCCGACTGAGGTCGCCGCCCCCATCGTCAGATCATCCGTCATCACCACGCCCTCGAACCCCACTGTCTCTCGGAGAAGGCCGCCCACGATTCTGTGCGACAGGGATGCGGGAACAGGGCGGATATCGCCCAGCGCCGGGTAATGGCCATGGGAAACCATGATCAGGTCCAACCGGTCCGAGAGGTCGTTGAACGGAACAACGTCTTCTGCGAGAAGTTCCCGGCGGCTTCGCTCAATCCGTGGCAACACGAAGTGGGGATCCCGGCTCGCCCCCCCCAGGCCGGGAAAATGCCGCCCACATGTCAGAATTCGCTTTTTCTCGAACTCATCGATCACGACCTTGGCCAGGCGTCCGACTTCGGCAGGACTGGCACCGAGGGTCCGCTCCCGAACAACGCATCCGGGTAGTCCGAGATCCAGAACCGGGGCGAGGTTGGTGTTGAAGCCGGCCGCTTCGAGCTCTGAAGCCAGGAGCCTGGCTCCAGCGCGGACGGCAGAGGTACCCAGGTCAGCCAGATCTGCAACAGAAGGAATCGGTGCGACGACATGCTTCAACCGATCCAGGGCTCCGCCTTCCTGATCGATCGCCAACAGCGGAGCAAGGCTGGCCTTTGACCCGAAACCCAGGTTCAGTTCGTAGATCTGATCCAGGCTGTCGATATTTCGCTGAGAGCAGATGAACCCACCCGGACGGATCCTATCGAGAACGCGTGCGGTTCCGGCATCGAGGGCAGGCCCCTGGAACCCGACCATGAAAAGCTGGCCGACGCGTTCTTCCAGCGTTAGACGTCGTAAATCCTTCATCCTGCGGACTTCGCCATAGCCCACCCCAGAAGGAGGTCGAATCTCCAACCTTCCACACTCGCGGTTCAGTCGAGATCGATCTTGTCCTTGAGGTCGGCCAAAAGTTTCAGGGCCTCCAGCGGCGATGTACTTTCCACGTCCACATCACGCAACCGGGCCCTCAACTCTTCCTCCTCCGGAGAAAAGAGCGACAGCTGATTGATAACAATACGTTTCTTGCGTCTGGCTCGGACCGTGAGATTATCTGACAACTCGTGCTCAGTTTCCTCATGTTTTTTCAAAATTTCTCGAGCTCGGTCGACGACGGCGGTGGGGATTCCTGCCAGGCGGGCCACTTCGATGCCGTAGCTGCGGTCCGCAGCCCCGGCCTCGACTTTTCTCAGAAAGATGATCCTGTTCTCCGATTCCTTGACCGTGACGTGAAAGTTGCTCACGCCTGAAAGCAGATCGGCTAACTCCGTCAGTTCGTGGTAATGCGTTGCAAATAAGGTCTTTGCGCCCACGCGGGCCTGAAGATGCTCGATGACGGCCCAGGCGATGGAAAGTCCGTCAAAGGTGGCTGTTCCCCGGCCGACCTCATCCAGGATAACCAGGCTGTCCGGAGTGGCCGCATTCAGAATGATGGCCGCTTCGGTCATTTCAACCATGAAGGTGGACCGCCCCCGGGCAAGATCGTCGGAAGCCCCGATTCGAGTAAAAACCCGGTCTACGATGGGACACCGGGCAAACTGGGCCGGTATGAACGACCCCATCTGAGCCAGTATGACGATCAGCGCGCTTTGCCTGAGAAAAGTGGATTTGCCGCCCATGTTCGGGCCGGTGATGATGTGGATCCGGCTCTTCCCTTCGTCCATGAATAAGTCGTTCGGAACAAAGCGTTCGGCCCGATGTTCTTCGGCCAGGACCTCCAGTACGGGATGGCGTCCGGCTTTGATCAGTAGGGACCCGTCTCTCGATAGTTCGGGTCGCTGGTAGTCGAATCTCCGAGCGAGGACAGCGAGTCCCGTCAGGCAGTCGCACTGGGCGACGATTTGGGCAGACCCTCGAATCCTGGCAGCTCCTGCCGCAAGCGTGTCGCGAATTCCGACAAATAACTCCTTCTCCAGCGCGATCATCCGCTCTTCAGCGGTCAGAATCTTTTCTTCGTATTCCTTGAGCTCTTCGGTGACGAAACGCTCGGCCCCGACAAGAGTCTGCTTGCGTACATAGTCCTCCGGTGCCAGATGGAGATTCGCCTTTGAAATCTCGATGTAGTAGCCGAACACGCGGTTGAAACGCACTTTGAGCGAAGCTATCCCGGTGCGTTCCTTTTCACGCGCTTCCAGGCTCGCAAGGTAGGTCTTGCTGTCCCGAGATATCGCACGCAGCTGGTCCAGTCCCTGATCGAAGCCATCGCGAATCACGCCCCCATCTGCAAATGTGGCTGCAGGCTCTTCCTCAATCGAGACAGCCAGCAGCTGGTAGAGATCCTCGAGCGGGTCCAGGTCGGTGGACATCGCCTTGAAACGGTTGCAAGCCATCCCTCCCATGGCCTCACCCAGAGCGGGCAATTTCTCGAAGGCGCTGCGGAGGGAAACCAACTCCCTGGGCGCCGCAGTTCCCAGAATGACTTTGCCGAGGAGCCGCTCAAAATCTGCAATCCCTTCGAACGAAGCCCGTGTGCGATCGAGCACCGCGGCTGAAGATACCAACTCTCCCACCGCATCCTGACGCTCGATAATCTCTTCGGAATCGATCGAAGGGCGGATCATCCACTGACGAAGAAGCCGGGCCCCCATTCCGGTCGCAGTTCGGTCGACGACCCCCAGAAGCGTGTCCTTGTCGCTGCCCCCGCTGATGGATTCGAAAAGCTCCAGGTTTCGGATAGAAGAGGCGTCCAACACCATGTAATCAGCACGCGTGTCGCACTGCAGACCCGATATGTGTTCCAGGGAGGTCTTCTGCGTCTGGCGCGCGTAGTGGATGACTCCTCCCGCCGCACCGATCGCCAGTCCCAGATCGGAACAGCCGAAGCCCTCGAGGCTCGAGGTTCCGAATTGGTCCTTGAGGGCGCGCGAGGCCGCGTCAGCGTCAAAGGTCCAGTCGTCGAGTGGGGTACGGACGCATCCATTCATTTGGGGGACACGCTGTTCGGCGGATCTGGGGAACACGACTTCCTTGGGTTGAAAGTGATCCAGATCAAGCCACAGTCGGTCCCACCGATCCTCTTCTTGACGTTGGAAGGCCCGGAACTCACCTGTTGAGAGGTCCAGGAAAGCAACCCCAAGACCGTCGTCTCGTTCGATGAGTCCCATCAGGAAATTGTTTTCACCCGATTTCAATACGGTGAGATCGGTCACGGTTCCGGGAGTGATGACGCGGGTGACCTCACGCCGGACCAGCTTCACGCCTTTTCTGGGTGGTTCGGTTTGATCACAGACGGCGACTTTGTGGCCTTTTCGGAGAAGCTTGGCGATATAGCCCTCGGCTGCGTGATAGGGGACGCCGCACATCGGAATAGGGGAGCCGCTTTCCTTCTGCCGGGCGGTCAACGTGATGTCCAGCTCACCTGACGCAGTTACGGCATCCTCAAAAAAAAGCTCGTAGAAGTCTCCCAGGCGGAACATGAGGAGCGTACCGGGCACCTCCTCCTTGATCGCGTGATACTGACGCATCATCGGCGTCATTTCGGTTTTCTTTGCCATGGGACAATTTCACCAGCTGATCGGGCCAGCTCGCGAGCCACTATAATACGGCAAGCTCCGGCTTCGTCAGCCGGTGCGTCCGATCGAAACACATGAGGAATCAACCCTCGAACATACTGGCGGTCGATACGAGTTCAGATTTCGGCAGTGTGGCCGTTCTGTCTGCTGGAATCGTGCTGGGGGAAGTCCGTCTGGCAAATTCCATACAGCACTCTGAACGTCTCTTTCGCTCCATAGAATTTCTTTTCGATCACGTCGAGTTGACTCTGGCCCAGATCGACGTCTTTGCGGCCGCGCGGGGTCCCGGTTCATTCACCGGACTCCGTGTGGGACTGGCAGCGATGGAGGGTTTCGCCTTTGCCCAGAAGAAGACCTCGGCAGGGGTTTCCACGCTGGCGGCCACAGCATGGCAGGTCCTGACCGAAGACGCCATGATCTCTCCTGTTTTCGACGCACGGCGGAGCGAAATCTACAGCGCCCTGTACCGGCGCCAGGGCAAAGAACTCATTGAATTGCGAGCACCGACCGTGCTACAACCCGCCCAATGGCTGTCTGAACTGCCTGGGGGGCAAGTCGTATTCTGTGGCAGCGGCATTGGCGTGATCAGATCTGGAATAGAGGAGCGGGCTGAATGGGAGGCAACGGCGGTGAGTCCCTATCTGGCGGCTTCGATCGCTCAAATGAGTGCCGGTAAAAACCGGGAGCCACTGGAACCGTTATACATTCGCCCTTCGGATGCAGAAGTGAACAGACCGGGCTGAAAGAGGATGAAAGCTATCTCCCTGAGCGTGCGTGAGGCGCGCAACGAGGACATCGACCGTATTATCGAAATCGAGCGTTCCTGGGTGCACCTGTCTCACTGGTCTCTGGACGCCTACCACCGCCTGATCGAAGAGGACAGTTTTACTTCCAGTCTCGTCGCGGAAGCCGAACAGGTCGACGGCGACCCTGAAATCGCCGGTTTCGTGATCTTTCACGTGGCGGACCGCATTTCCGAGATCTACAACATCGCTGTCGACAACATCCACGCTCGGCTTGGAGTCGGCACATCCCTGATGCACCGTGTAGTTGAGTTGTCACGCAACCAGGGGGCGCGGAAGCTGATGCTGGAAGTCCGAAAGTCCAACCATGGAGCGATCGGTTTCTATACTCGCTTCGGCTTCAGCATCGCGGGCGAACGCCACAACTATTATTCCAATCCGCTCGAAGACGCCCATGTGATGGAGCGGGATCTACGCCTGTAAGAAACAGCCGTGGCATTCGACGCGTTTGAGGAACTGGGAGACCAAAGCTCCCCGGACAATGGGCGGTGAGTAACGAGGGAACGAGATGAGAATCTTTGACTTGTGGCCCATCACGGGTCACTGCCCCTCAATTCTTGAATCGCCTGAGAAACGTGTGTTAGGGTGACGGGTTCATACCTAAACCTGCCCTGACGAAGGAGGAATGCCTTGCTGACAAAAGACGACGACATCAAGGACTACTTATTCTCCAACAACCCGGATTTCCGGCGCCTTGTTGAAGAACACCGCTCCTACGACGTAAAACTCCGCGAACTTCACGGCCGTCCTCATGTGACCGGCCAGGATCAGATCGAAGAAGTCGACATCAAGAAGAGAAAGCTCCACTTGAAGGATCAGATGAGCCGCATGATCCAGGAGTACCGCCAGACCCAGGCAACTGCTCAGTAGTGGCCTGTATTAGCCTGATAGACGTGACGTTCGTCGCATAATGTGTGGCTTCAAGCCGACGACACGCGCACGAATGGACGACGTCTATCTGGCGTTAATCTCGGAGAATCCGAGCCATATCGAATAGAATCTTCGCTTCATGAAAGAACGAAGTGAGGCGTGGATTTTCGGTTTGACCATGGCGAGCGCGGCTGCAGCCATGGTCTCTATTCGCGCCTCACAGACACTGCTCGCCCTGGCCTGCGTCGCCTGGGCCCTGTTTCGCCCTGGGCCCGTCCATCTGCCGCGATACATCCTGCCACTGGCGGGATTCATGGCAACCACCCTGCTTTCGCTGGTTGCCTCAACCGACCCCGGCCTCGGGGCTCCGGCAATCCGCAAGTTTGTTCTTTTTTCAATGGGGCTCCTGGCGGCAAACTTTGTAACCACTCCACTACGGATAAAACTCTCCTATGGGACCCTGATCGTCGTGGCGGCTATCAGCGCGGCTCTGGCAGTAGGTCAGTTCGGCCTCGCGTATCGCGAGTTTCTCCTCACCGGAGCGCTCGAAGACGACCCCACCGTCCTGGCCCGGGCAACCGGATTCATGGGCCACTGGATGACCTACAGCGGAGAACAACTCCTGGTGTGGTGCGTTGCGGTGCCTTCCCTTGTGTTTCTTGGCCTTCGCTGGATCGGCCCCGTAACGATTATCGGAATTGGAATCATTATTAGTTTTACACGCAGCGTCTGGATCGGAGCCGTAGCCGGCATCTCAACTATTGCATTAACTCTTCCACGCAAATTGCTGGCCACAATACTAATACCGGTTGGGATAGTAGCAATCGCCAGCTCACCACTCATCTACCATCGACTGTCCATGAGCCTGGAAGAAGAATTCGGTCCGGACGTCGGCCGGCTTGCGCTGCTCGAGGTGGGGCTTCAGATGGTGGCCGACCACCCACTGCTGGGAGTCGGGCCGCAGCGCGTTGCTACCGAATTTCTCGAATATTACGACGGCGAAAACTCCGAAAGCTTTTACTACGGACACATGCACAACAATTTCCTTCAGATCGCCGCAGAACGAGGCCTGCTGAGCCTGGTCATGCTTATCTGGTTTTTCGTCGAGCTGTACAGGGAACTCTGGCCCCTGAAAAGGGCTGCGGATCCGACGCTGCGATTTGCGGCCCTCTCGGCGATGGCCGCACTCACCGGCTTTCTCGTCGCCGGCCTTTTCGAGTTCAATTTTGGGGATTCTGAAGTTCTAATGTTATTCCTGTTTATCGTCTCAGCACCCCTGGGTCTGGGGGCGAGGCGGAGCGTCGAGGACGGGGGTCTCTAGTCCAAGTCGGGCTTGAGGACCTCAAGCTCAAAATAGACTTCCTTTCCACGCATAAAGGCGTTGAGGTATTGCTCCCAGAATTTCCTCAGGAAACGCAGGCCCCTGTAGCGCTGGTCCAGATTGATCAAAAACTCCACTCCGAAAGCTTTCCAGAGGTTCGGAACCGTTACGCGGCAGCTCCGTTGACGAAATCGGACATCGGTATAGAAGGGAAAAACGGCCGATTCCTCGGTGAAGTTTCTGAACGAATAGCTGTTGATGTGATTTCGGTGGGTAAGATCGGTTGCAAAATCCGGATTCGTCCAGTGGGGAGCTACCAGGCGCAAGAGCCCTCCAGGACGCGTTATCCGGTGGAGCTCACAGACGACTGCAGTGGGATTGGCGACGTGTTCGATAACGTGACGGCCTATGATTTCATCAAAGCGGTTGTCCGGAAACGGGTAAGGAATATCGTCAAGGTCGTGGATGACGTCGGCTGCGGTTCGAGGGTTGACGTCCATTCCGATTGCTCCGGCAATCTTGTGTTCTCCGCAGCCAATATCCAACACGCGGAGATCTATCGTATCCTCTCCCGGAGATCGATTGAGTTGGGCGGATTCCATGTGCTTGTATGAAGTGCGTATGGTAATACCTCGATGGTAAAGGACGCAATTTACTTCCTTGGCCCCCTGGCAGCAGCCACGGTGTTCAGCTTCTGGATTGGATGGACCGTCCCTGGCGTAGCCCTGATTGGACTTGCGGCTTTCGTTGCTTTCTTTTTTCGCGACCCCTATCGCCAGATCCCCTCGGGCCCCGGCATTATTGTGTCTCCGGCCGACGGCAGAGTCGTTAGAATAGAAAAAGAGGGTGAGGGGACACGCATCAGCATTTTCCTCTCGATATTCAACGTACACGTGAACCGGTCACCCATACTAGGAGAGATTACGGAAGTCCAATACCGAAAAGGGAAGTACCGCGCCGCTTTCAACGATCTGGCAAGCGTGGACAACGAACGAAACACGCTGACGATCAGGGGGGACGGACTCGAGATAGAGTGTTCTCAGATCGCGGGTGTCGTCGCACGCCGGATAGTGTGCAGAAAGAAGGCAGGGGACGTTCTGGAGCGTGGAGAAAAATTCGGACTCATCCGGTTCGGCTCTCGCACAGACCTCGTTCTGCCGGCAGACGTGGAGCTCCGGGTTCGGGTTGGCGACAAGGTCCGTGGAGGTAGTTCCGAGGTTGCTGTCATGCGGCCACGAGTACCAACAGAATGAAATCTGCACCATTCAATAAGAAGCGCTTTCGTGACCGGCCTCGCGTCCGGACGGGCCTGTCGATCATTCCCAGCCTTTTCACGATCGGCAACATGTTCTGCGGATATTACTCGGTGGCCTCCAGCCTCGAAGGCAACTATGACTACGCAGCAATAGCCATCGGCGTTGGCGCCGTCCTCGACATGCTTGACGGACGCATCGCACGCATGACCAATACGAGTAGCGATTTTGGCGTGGAACTGGATTCCCTGGCCGACCTGCTGACCTTTGGGGTTGCACCATCAGTGCTCGCCCTCAATTGGGGCATCAGTTCCTTGCAGGGACTTCCGGCTGACATCGCCCAGGACGTATACAAGTTCGGGTGGCTGGCAACGTTCGGCTTCCTGATCGCGGGTGCCCTCCGTCTGGCCAGATTCAATGTTCTCGCACACAACGGAAGCGATTCCACAAAACGGCAGCGGGATTTTGTCGGAATGCCGATTCCGGCCGCAGCCGGTGTGGTCGCAGCCATCGTACACTTTCAGAAAGCTCCAATTACTCAAATCGGCTCAGCTCTGCTGTGGTGTTTGTTGGTTGCCATGCTGGCTTTTCTGATGATCAGTACCGTTCGCTATCCCAGCTTCAAAGAAGTCAACCTGAAGAAACCCCTGCCTCGGAGCGCGCTCGCGGGAACAGCAATGTTGATCGGTCTCATTGTCTTTTATTCCGAGATCGTCCTGCTGATCATTGCCACAACCTACATGGGATCAGGACCGGTATCCAGAGTCTCCCAGAGTGTCCAGCGGTGGCTCGCCCGGCCCAGGGAGCGCCCTGAACCTCACCCGGAATCGCGTGGGGACGTTTCGTGAGTCTCGAAGGTGACGCGGAAACAGCAACCCGTGTCGCCATCGCCGGACCCGGTTCACTTCTCTTCAAAGAACTGTCCGAACTCCTCGCGGCCTCGTCCGCACTGCTGGACACGGATGCTGATTCATTCCGGATGTGGATCGAGGCAAACAACGTCCGACTGGCAGCTTGTAATGCATTAAGGCGGCTTGCTCCGAGCCAGAGAGCGGGAAAATGAATCGAACCCTGGCCTACGTCCGAGAAGGGTTCGTTTTCGCTTCACGCCGTCTCCATCTCGTTGTGCTCGACATGGCTGCAAAACTGACCTGGCTTCTACTGGCAGTTGCTGTGTTTGGCGCGGCGGGAATCTGGTTCGCGTCTGAAGTTCAGCTCACAGGGAGCGATGTCATGGCCCTCGAGAGCGGCGTCCCGGCTGTTGCGGCGGCCGGGATCCTTCAGTCCATCATCGCGAACTGGCCCGTACTGGTTGAGACCTTCGCCATCGCAGCCGTGCTCTGTTTTGGGGGATGGGTTTTACTCGAAGCTTTCGTGCGGGGCGGGTTGCTGCCACTTACGGATCAGGCGGTTGTGACCGATGCCGTCCACCATTTCCAGCGTTATCTCTGGGTGGGTCTCGTACGGCGCACGATTCTGGGCTTCGGCCTGGTCCTTACTGCCCTGATTACCCTGGGACCACTCTTGACGATTCCCGTGGGAGAATGGGAACAGATCTGGCCAGATGTTCGCTGGGCGGCGCTTGCGGGGCTTGGAGTACTGGTTTCGCTGGCGTTCTGCCTGATGACCCTTGAGACCCTCATCCGCAGTGACGCGGTGGAGGTCTTAGGGCTGGATCTGTCCCGCGTTGTCGGTATCGTTCTAGTTCTCGCGCTCTTGGAAACCGCCGCCGTTCTAACGGTAGCTGTGGCAAGCGCCGTGGTCATGCGGATAGTCGGATCGGTCGGAGGCCTGATCGTAGGAGCGGTCCTGCTGACCAGCATCCTTAGTGTGAACCACAGCTACATGCTTCTGGTGCGTTATTCAGCCATTGGTATAATGCGCCGCGACATGAGGTACGGAGCTACCACCGAACATGCAAGCGACCTCTGAGGAAATCCTGATCCTGGACTTCGGCTCGCAATACACACAGCTGATCGGTCGACGGATACGCGAGACGCATGTCTATTCGGAAATCCTCCCGTTCTATACGCCTATCGAAGAACTTCGCAAACGTAACCCCAAAGGAATCATTCTTTCCGGCGGACCCAGCTCGGTCTATGAGGACGATGCACCGTCCCTCGATCCGGCACTTTTCGAAATGGAAATACCTGTTCTCGGCGTGTGCTACGGAATGCAGCTCATCGCCAAGGATCTCGGTGGACGGATCGAGCCGGATGATGCCAGAGAGTATGGCCATGGGACCCTTACGAAGGTTGCGTCCTCGGCTCTTCTGAACGGTCTTCAGAAAGTCTGGATGAGCCACGCAGACCGCATTCTGGAGCCTCCACCGGGGTTTAAGGTTACCGCCAGAAGCGATGCGACTATGGCCGCGATGGAATCTGTGGAAAGGAAGATTTTCGGTGTCCAATTCCATCCTGAAGTCGTGCATACCGAAAACGGCACGGAGTTGCTGCGCCGTTTCGTGTTTGATATCTGCGGCTGCTCGGGAAGCTGGTCCCTGGGCTCGTTTCTCGAGGAAGAAGTTTCCCGTGTCCGCGAACGGGTCGGCGACGGACGCGTCATTTGCGCGATAAGCGGGGGTGTGGACTCAACCGTCGCCGCTTCGATCGTCGCACGGGCCATCGGCGACCGCCTGGTGGGTATTTTCGTCAACACCGGATTTCTCCGAAAGGATGAGTTTCGAAAAGTTCTTGAGATGCTTCGAAACAACCTGCACCTGAATGTGCACGGTGTCGATGCATCTGAGCGATTCTTGAATCTGCTTGGGGGGATCGTAGATCCTGAAAAGAAACGAAAGATCATCGGAAACGAATTTATTCGCATTTTCGAGGAAGAGGCCCGGGAGCTGGGGTCGGTCGACTTTCTGGTGCAGGGGACCTTATACCCGGATGTTATCGAATCCGTATCGGTGCGCGGACCCTCCGCTACGATTAAATCCCATCATAATGTCGGGGGACTGCCTGAAAAGATGGATTTGAAACTCATCGAACCCCTGAGGGAACTCTTCAAGGACGAGGTGCGCGCGATGGGATCAGAGCTCGACCTGCCGGAGGAAATGGTCTGGCGGCAACCATTCCCCGGGCCCGGGCTGGCAATCCGCATCATGGGTGAAGTAACGCCCGAGAACATTCGGATCCTGCAGGAGGCCGACGATATCCTGGTCAGCGAAATAAAGGCCGCAGGTCTGTATCGGGAAATATGGCAATCGTTCGCAGTTCTGCTCCCAGTCAAGAGCGTTGGCGTTATGGGGGATTCCAGAACCTATGAATACACGGTCGCGATCCGAGCTGTTTCGAGCACAGATGGTATGACGGCAGATTGGGTGCGGCTTCCTTACGATCTGCTGGGAACGATCGCTAACCGAATCGTCAACGAAGTGCGCGGCGTTAACAGGGTTGTCTATGATATCACCTCCAAACCGCCGGCAACAATTGAATGGGAATAACGAATTGAATCGTGATCGTTCGAACCGAACCGAGAGACGCAGAGACGCAGAGAACGCAGTTCCTTTTTATTCTTGTTGCGGCCTCTGCGTCTCTGCGCCTCTCGGTTTAGATTTTTCTTAATGTCGGATTTTGTACATCTCCACCTGCACTCGGGCTTCAGCCTGCTCGATGGGGCCTGTGATCACGACCAACTGACCACGATGGCGGCCGATTACGGCATGCCGGCCGTCGCCGTGACCGACCACGGCAATCTCTTTGGGGCTGTTGGGTTCTACGAGGCTGCGCGAAAGAAAGGAATCAAGCCCATCATTGGCTGCGAAATGTATGTTTCCAAGACCTCGCGTCATGATCGGGATCCACGCACCGCACGCCCGCACCATCTTATTCTGCTCTGCGAGAACCTCCGCGGTTATCAGAATCTGATCAAGCTCGTGTCCACGGGGTACCTGGAAGGGTTTTACTACAAACCCCGAATCGACAAAGAGGTCCTGGCCGCCCACAGCGAAGGATTGATTGGTCTTTCCGGTTGCCTGAATGGCGAGGTCTCGGCCAACCTGCTCCTAAATCAATACGACGTGGCCGAAGAGGCCGCCGGCGAACTACGCGACATATTCGGCCCTGATCGTTTCTTCCTCGAAGTCCAGGACCAGGGACTGGCCAAGCAGCGGCAGATCATTCCCGACATGTTGCGCATGGCCGACCGGACAGGGATTCCAGCCGTCGCGACGAACGACTGTCATTACATGTGCCAGGAAGATTCCCGGGCGCACGACGTATTGCTCTGCATCCAGACGGGAAAATCAGTCAACGATCCTAATCGGATGAAGTTCTACACCGACCAGTTCTACTTCAAGTCTCACGATGAAATGGCCGCTGTTTTCGGCGATTATCCGGAGTTGTTGACACGGACCGGAGAGATCGCCGCGCGCTGCGACCTGGACCTCCAGCCCATCGACAATCCTTTTCCGGACTTTGCAGTTCCGCCAGGGTTCACTGTCGATTCGTATTTCGAAAAAGTTGTCGAGGATGGGTTCGCCCAGCGCCTGGAACACCTAAAACCACTGGCAGATTCCGGAGAACTGAAGTACCCGATCGAAGAATATGAACAGAGGCTCCAGGATGAAATCTCGATCATTCAGGGCATGCGGTACTCCGGTTATTTTCTCATTGTCTGGGATCTGATTCGGTACTCGCGCGAAAACGACATTCCGGTAGGCCCGGGACGCGGATCCGCTGCGGGGAGTCTGGTGTCCTACTGCATGCGGATTACCGACCTCGATCCACTTCAGTATGGACTGCTCTTCGAACGCTTCCTGAACCCGGAACGAGTGACCCTGCCCGACATCGACATAGACTTCTGCATGAACCGCAGGGCTGACGTCATCGATTACGTGACCCGCAAGTACGGACGGGAAAATGTTTCGCAGATCATTACGTTCGGAACCATGGCCGCGAGGGGTGTCATCCGGGATACGGGGCGGGGCATGCAGATGCCCTACTCCGAGGTGGACCGGCTGGCCAAAATGATCCCGGCGGAACTCAACATCACGCTGGACAAGGCTCTGGCACAGAACAAGGATTTCAAGGCGTTGGTTGAACGCGACGAGCGCGTCAGAGACATCGTCGACGTCGCCCAAAAACTCGAAGGTCTGGCCCGCCATGCGTCCATGCATGCCGCCGGAGTAGTTATTTCTCCCAGACCACTCACCGATCTTGTTCCGCTCTACAAGTCGAGCAAAGACGAGATCATGACCATGTATCCGATGACCGACGTCGAGAAAGTCGGGCTGTTGAAGATGGATTTTCTAGCCTTGACGACCCTGACGGTTATCGACGATACGATCAAAATGCTCCGCTCCATGGAGTCTGTCGATATCGACATCGACGCGGTCACACTCGACGATGAAAAGACGTACGAACTATTCTCGAACGGACTGACCAGCGGTGTTTTTCAGTTTGAAAGCTCCGGAATGAAGGACATTCTCAGACGCTTCAAACCCTCGAGCATCGAACACCTGACGGCCCTCAACGCCCTTTACCGCCCGGGACCGATCGGCGGGGGCATGATCGATGACTTCATCAAACGGAAACACGGAACCAAGAAGATCGAATACCTGCTTCCCGAGCTCAAGTTCATCCTGGAGGAAACCTACGGTGTGATCGTCTACCAGGAACAGGTCATGCAGATCGCCAACGTCCTTGCCGGATACTCGTTGGGTGAGGCTGATCTGCTGCGCCGGGCCATGGGCAAGAAAAAGACTGAGGAAATGGCTGCCCATCGGCAAAAGTTTCTCGAAGGCGCCAAGGCGAAGGGCTTCGACAACACCAAGAAGATCGTCAAGATATTCGACCTGATGGAGCAGTTCGCCGGATATGGGTTCAACAAATCCCATTCGGCCGCGTATGCGGTGTTGGCCTACCGGACGGGATATCTCAAGTCCCATTACCCCAACTATTTCATGGCTGCCGTCCTCACCAGTGAGCGCGGGAACACAGACAAGATCGTTAAGTACATCAACGAATGCCGCGAGATGAACATCTCCATCCTTCCTCCGGACATCAACACGAGCGACGTCAACTTTACTCCGGCCCCCGACGGCATCCGGTTTGGACTGGCCGCGATCAAGAACGTGGGAGAAACAGCCATTGGATCCATCGCAGAGCGGAAGCCGTTCAGGTCTGTCTTCGACTTTTCAGAGCGTGTCGATTTGAGGACCGTGAACAAGCGCGTCATGGAAAGCCTCATCAAAGCGGGCGCCTTCGACAGTCTGGGGCTGGATCGTTCTTCGCTCTACAACAGCATCGACCGTGTCATCGAATGGGGACAGAAGAAACAACACGAGGTCGAGGTTGGGCAGGGTGGTCTTTTTGCCGTCGCCGGTGACGACGAGTCCGATGCGTCCATGTTGACGCCAGCCGATGCCTGGCCAGAAGCACTGAAACTGGTCCACGAAAAAGAAACACTGGGCTTCTATATCACCGGTCATCCTATTCGGAAGCATCTGACCCAGATCGCGTCATATGCCAATGCCACGACCAGCACACTGTCGGAGAAGGCCCCAGGATCGGAAATCGTTATCGGCGGCGTTATTGCCCATACCCGCACGATGCGGACCAAGAAGGGAAACCGCATGGGCGTGATCGGGTTGGAAGACCTCGAAGGAGTTGTCGAGGTCCTCGTATTTCCGGACACGCTCGAGAAAACACAGGAGATACTTACGGCCGACAATCCTGTCATCGTCCAGGGAAAACTCGATAGCGATGAGTCCGCAACGCGTATCCTGGCCACAGATATATTGCCGATCGAGCGCGCTCTTGAACGGCTCAGCACTACGGTCACCGTGACTATCGACGGTTCAATGGCACCGCCCGATCTGGCCCAGCAACTCCTTCCCATGATCGAGAAAAAGACCGGCCAGGCTGAAATCATCTTCGAAATCCGCTACCCGGATCAGTACACAGCGTTTGTCCGCCCCAATCCGTACCTGAAGGTCTTCCCCGATGAGGAGTTCGTCCATTTTGTCGAAGAGATTTGCGGCCCGGATACTGTAAGGTGCAGTAGATGAGCCAAGCGGACAGAGACGGCACGATTCGGGATCTGGAGAATGAACTCGACGAGCTTGCCAAGCTGCCGGAAGACCAACAGACTGGAGCCCGCATCGAACAGCTCGAATCTCAGCTGAACCAACTGCGGCAGGATCTGCTCGCCAAAATGACGGCTTATGACAAGGTCGGACTGGCCCGCCATGCCGAGCGCCCGTACTTCCTCGATTATGTCCCCCTTCTCTTCGAAGAATTCGAAGAGTGGCATGGCGACCGGAAGTTTGGTGACGACCCGGCGATCGTCGCAGGTTTTGCACTCTTCCATGGCAAGCCAGTGTGCCTGGTGGGACAGGAGAAGGGACGCGGGACCAAGGGAAAGCTTCACAGAAACTTCGGAATGCCGAAGCCTGAGGGTTACCGCAAGGCTCTCCGGGTGATGAAACTAGCCGAAAAGTTCGGCCGTCCGATCCTCACGTTCATAGACACTCCGGGTGCCTACCCCGGCATCGATGCCGAAGAGCGAGGACAGGCAGAAGCGATCGCATTCAATCTCAGGGAGATGGCAAGCCTGGAAGTCCCTATCATAGCAACCGTCACAGGAGAAGGTGGCTCTGGTGGAGCCTTGGCTATCGGTGTCGGCGACCGAGTCAACATGCTGGAGTTTTCAATCTATTCTGTAATCGCCCCGGAGAGTTGCTCAGCGATTCTCTGGCGCGATCAGCAGCACGCAGCTGAGGCCGCCGAAGCGCTCAGACTCACGCCGGAATACCTCAAGGAACTGGACCTCATCGACACGATTATTCCTGAACCCACAGGAGGCGCGCAAAACGATCCGGAAGTGGTCGCCTCGGAGTTGTCCAGGATACTCCAGTCTCAAATTGACGAGTTGACCCGCCTCGACGTCGAACCACTGCTGGAAGCGAGATATCAAAAATTTCGGGAGATGGGTGCTTTCGGGGAATGATCGAGAACGACTAGGAGTCTGCGCGGCAGAAGGACCGAAATTGGGCGGGAATGGATGGAAGATAGGGCATGCCACGAACTTACCGAGCCTATATTCCAGAACAGAGCCTGCTGATGCCACCGTCGCTGAGCGATTGGCTGGCCGAAGATCACCTGTCGTACTTCATATCGGATGCTGTGGACGCGATGGATTTGAGCGGGTTCGAACAGAGGCATGGAACTGACGGGTCTGGCAATCAGGCCTTCGATCCGCGGATGATGGTGAAGGTGATGATCTATGGGTACGGGACCGGAGTGTTTTCATCCAGGAAGATCGCAGCGAAGTTGAGAGAAGATGTGGCGTTCCGGATGTTGGGAGCCGAGAACTTTCCCGCGCACCGAACGATCTCGGATTTTCGCAAACTGCATCTTGAGGAGTTCGGGAAGCTGTTTGTGCAAGTGGTGATGATGGCGCGAGAAGCGGGTTTGGTGAAGATGGGGACGGTAGCGGTGGACGGAACCAAGATGCGGGCGAATGCGAGCAAACGCAAAGCGATGAGCTATCAACGCATGAAGAAGCAGGAGACCGAGTTGGGTGAGCAGATTCGGGATCTGTTGAACCGGGCGACCGCGACCGATGAGGACGAAGACCAGCGTTACGGCAAGGACCGGCGCGGAGACGAACTACCCGACGGGTTGGCGACCCGTAAGAAGCGTCTGGCCACGATCCAGGCGGCGATGAAGCGACTCGAGGAACGTCAGATGGCTGCGGACCAGGAAGCCGGACGGAAACCGGGAGACGACGAACCGGGAAGCGGAAAGAAGGGCAAGCCATTCAAACGCCCCATGGGCGAGCCCAAGCCCAAGGCCCAGGAGAACTTCACCGATCCAGAAAGCCGGATCATGAAGACCTCCACGGAAGGGTTCCAGCAATGTTACAACGCGCAGGCGATGGTGGATTCCGAGGCCCGGATCATCGTGGCGACCACGGTGAGCGACAATGCGTCGGATGTGGGGCAGTTGGAGCCGACTCTGGATGTGGTGAACAACAACCTGGGAGAGTCTCCAGGCCGCGTGCTCGCTGATGCGGGGTATCGATCCGAGTCGAATCTGGGGATGTTAGAACAACGCCAAATTGATGGGTATGTCGCCATGGGGCGGGAGAAGGACCTGGACGATGCCCCCCTCCCGCCACAAGATACCGCGCTTGGTCGGATGACGAGAAAAATGAAATCCCCGTCTGGGCGTGATCGCTACCGGGCCAGAAAGCACATTGGTGAACCGCCCTTCGGGTGGATCAAATCGGTGCTCGGATTCCGACAGTTCAGTCTGCGAGGTTTGGACAAGGTGACCTGTGAGTGGAACCTGGTGACTCTAGCAGTGAACTTACGACGGATGAACGGGAAGATCGAATGGGCCTAATCCGGAAAACCGGGACCGCCACCCTTATCACACGGCTTACTACTGGAGTCCGCACCGGTCTGAGTTCATCATAACGGCAGAATCGGTCCGGTCGCCTCCGACAACACGATCAAATCCCAATAAATCCAGGTTCTTTCCGCTCTGCCGCGCAGACTCCTAGCCCGCATGTTTCACCAGTCCGGCGATCAGGGGGATTTGGGCAGTAAGAATCGGATTCGGGAGGATCTGGGTTCGAATTGGGCATGTGTGGCGTGACTCGCCGGTGTCGACAAGCGGGAGTTGCTGCGTTTTCGGGTTCAGAAGAGGGTGACGAAACGCACTGAGACAAACCTCGGCGGAGCCGAAAAGAGCGAGTCGATTTTGGCGCAGGGGATCGGGTCGGTTCTCAGCAGCGCAGAGGAAGCGCCTGCAGGTTTCGATGGACGAGGGCAAAGACCTCGGCGTAGGGATAGGCTTCCGACATGGAGATCCAGATGTTGCGAACCGTCAGACGGACTTGAGCTCCGATCTTGAGGAGCTTCAAGCGGATCGTCTGGCACTGAGCGCGGGCCAGATCGGTATTCTTCAGTCCCAGACGGCGTAACGCGTGCAGGAGCATGTAGGCGGCCGAGGACAGATAGAGCCGGAGTTGATTGGCGCGCATGGTTGCCGCGCTGGTCCGGTCGGCGAATAGATCCAACTGCTGTTCCTTGATGCGATTTTCCATGTCGCCCCGCGCACAGTAAAAGTCTTCATAGAGGGCGCGGGCGTCCAGGCGTTCCGGCGACAGTGAGGTCACAACGAATCGAGGATTGGCGCCTTTCTCCAGGAACTCGGCCTTGCCGATGACGCGTCGGGTGCAGGTCCAGCTCTTCCGAGTGCGATACCGGAAATCGTTAAACACCCGCGCCGGTTTCCCGGTGTCGTTAAACTCGGCTTCGGCCTGACTCATCGATTCAGCGATCTCGCGCTTGAGCCGATCGTTCTTGGCCAGACCCACCACGTAATCGACCTGGTGGGCCTCGCACCAACTCAGCAATTCATCCCGGCAAAAGCCCGAGTCGGCCCGGATGATAATCGACACCTCCGGCCAGCTCTGCCGGATCTGGCCGATGATGCGGTTCAATTCCTCGACGGCGCCGTCCGCACCGTCGACATTGGAGCACCGCAACCGGGCGCATAGCAGATGCTCTCCCGAAAAGATGTAGAGCGGCAGATAACAGTAGTTGCCGTAGTAGCCGTGAAAGAACCGTCCTTCCTGATGGCCATGGATCGGATCATCGGTCGCATCCAGGTCCAGAACAATCTCCTCGGGCGCCGATCCGTGAGCCGCCACAAATGCATCCACCATCCAGCGGTCGATCTTGTCCGGGTCCATGGCAATCTTCTTGTACCGCTCCTTCCCATCGACTTGCTCCCCGGTCAGTTCCAACCGGTTCAGCGTACACTTGCCCGCCAACGCTTTTCCCCGGTCTCGGGCCTGCCGCCGCTTCTCCCCCAGTGGATCGGCCTTATCCACCGCCACGGCCAGCATCGGATCGGTCCGCAGTTGGTCATGATCGTTCAGATCCTCGTAGCCCAGACAGAGTCCGTAGACGCGCTGCCCCAATAACTCGCTCACCGTGTGTTCGATCAACCTCGCGTCCCGGTAATCCCTGAAACACTCGGCCAGTCCGGCGATCAGACCCGTTCGCTTTTCCACTTCCCTCAACAGCAGAACCCCAGCGTCGGAGGTGATCTTTCCGCCGTCAAAACGCGCCTTCACTTTTCGTTGAAGAAGTCCGTGAAATTCGAACGTCGTTTGGTTACACTCTGTTCTCATAAGGGCCGTCTCCGTTTGGCTTGTTAAACGTTTATTTCAAAACGCTTTATGCCAGACAGGGCGGCCTTTTCTGGTCCTATCGGTGAAATATGCGGGCTAGTAGGGGAGATTCGGGATTTTGAGACTGCGGAAATAGAAGTCAAAGCGGCCCTGACCGGTTACCTCGTGTTGAGTACACTACACACGAACGACGCACCGGGGACGATTTCGCGGTTGCTGAACATGGGAATCGAACGGTTTCTCGTGGCGACTTCCTTGCATGCGGTTTGTGCGCAGCGGCTGGTGCGTCGGGTGTGCACTGCTTGCCGCGAAGAAGCGGACACTTCCATGCAGCTGCTAACCGATATTGGGTTTTCCGAGGACGAAGCCCGGGAGGTTCGTCCCGTTCGCGGCGTCGGTTGTGGTCGGTGCAGTGGCAGTGGATACAAGGGGCGAATTGGCTTGTACGAAGTTATGGAAATGAGCGACTGTTTGAAGGAAGCTATAATCGCGGGTGATTCGACAATCGAGTTGAGCAGGAAGGCGATCAAGGAAGGAATGATCACGTTGCGGCGAAGCGGTCTGATCAAGATCAGAGAGCAGTTGACGAGTATAGAAGAGGTTCTTCGAGAAACGGTCGGTTAGCTCACCGGGCGGGCTCCTCCCGCCTGGTCGCGCGAATGAGGTAAGAGCATGGCGAAGTTCACGTTCAAAGGTAAAAACCGAGGTGGCGAGGATATCACCGGGACCCGTACGGCCGACAGCGCCCAGGCGCTGGCGGTGGCTCTCCGCCAGGAAAACATCATGATGGTTGAGGCCACCGAAAAGAAGGGCTTTGACCTCGCCAACATAGAGTTCGGAGGGAACCCGACGCCGAAAGACCTGGCGATATTCACCAGGCAGTTTTCGGTGATGATCGATTCGGGCTTGCCGTTAGTACAGTGCCTGGAAATCCTCGGCAGTCAGCAGGAGAACAAGAAGTTCGCGGAGGCGGTCAAGATCGTCCAGAGGGAAGTCGAGACGGGCAACACCTTGTCCGATGGAATGAAGAAGAGCCCGAAGATATTTGATGACCTGTATGCGAACATGGTCGCAGCCGGCGAAGCTGGCGGTATTCTCGACACCATCTTTCAGCAGCTATCGGTCTATATCGAAAAGGCCGTGAAACTGAAAGCGGCGATGAAGTCGGCGGCGATTTACCCGATAGCGATCATTTTTATCGCCAGCGCGGTGATCACGCTGATTCTGTGGAAGGTCGTTCCCGCATTTACCGAACTGTTCCAGAGCATGGGAGCGGATCTCCCCCTGCCCACGCGTGTAGTGATTGCGGCCAGTACGTTCGTGCAGAACTTCGGGTTCTTTATCATTATCGGCCTCGGCATTTCCGGGTATCTGTTTAAGTCTTACTACGCGACGCCCAAAGGACGGTACCTGGTTGACAAGTTAGTTCTCAAACTTCCGATATTCGGGGATCTGATCCGCAAGATATCCGTCGCTCGATTTACTCGGACCATGGGTACGCTGATTGCCAGCGGTGTGCCGATCATGGACGCTCTCGAAATTACGGCGGTGACGTCGGGTAACGCCATCGTGGAGGAGGCCGTCTTCAAGACCAAAGACGCGATCGCGGAGGGCCGTACGATTGTGGAACCCTTACAAGAATCCGGGGTGTTCCCGAGTATGGTCATTTCGATGATCGGTGTGGGTGAAGAGACCGGTGCGCTGGAAGAGATGCTGAACAAGATCGCGGATTTCTACGAAGAAGAAGTCGATACGGCTGTTGCAGATATTATGACGGCCGTCGAGCCGGCCATGATGGCGATCCTCGGTGTTGTCGTGGGTGGAATCGTCATCTCGATGTACATGCCGATATTCAGCCTCGTCGGACAGTTGAGCGGCGGATAGAGTGACCAACCCGGGGACGGACCCACGCATACTGATGGATCGCAGCAAGTGGCTGTTGCGATTGATCTGGGTTCGTGTCGTTGTCTTCAGCATTTTCGTGGCGGCCCAGCCGTCCGTGGACATGCTGGTCCTGCTGGCGGCTGTCTATGCGCTGTCCTTCTGCTGGTTTGCATTCCTTCGATTAAACCAGTCATACGTTCCTCAGGCGTACGCCCAGATCGGGGTCGACCTCCTCCTGATCACCTGGATGGTGAATCGGACCGGAGGGTTGGACAGTTATTTCTCATCCCTGTATTTTCTCGAAATCGTCATGTCCAGCATCCTGCTCAAGAGGCGAGGTGCGTGGGTTACGGCGATCGCGGCCTCGATGCTTCATGGGGTTCATCTGGATCTGGCGCATTTCAGAGTGCTCCCTTCGACGACGGTTACTTTTCCAGAACTCATAACGCTCCAGTACGTCGTGGGTGTGACGATTTTCGGTTTCTGCGCCGTCGGATTCCTGGCCACTGTCCTGGCTGAGAACTGGCACACGTCCGACGCGGCGTTGGAAGAGTCCACCGGCCAGGTGGCATTTCTTCAGGCGTTGACGGCACACATCATCGATAGCCTTGGCAGTGGTCTGGTGACGACAGATCTCGGTGGGAAGGTATTTCTATTCAACCCGGCGGCTGCGCAGATCTCGGGTCGCACTTCAGAAGACGTTGTAGGCCGTCGAATCCAAGAGGTGTTTCCGACGCTACCCGAAGGTGCGGGTGTGGGTGACTTTGAAATCGAAACGCCCGGGCCGGGAGATCGGGCAATGTGTCTTCAGTTTTCGGTGACGCCCCTTGCGATGGATGAATCAGGCCCCACCGGTTATGTCTGGTGTTTCGACGACGTCACCGAAATGCGCGAGATGGAGCGGGAGCTTCGCCGGAAGGAACGCATGGCTGCGATCGGCGTCATGTCGGCCGGCATCGCACATGAGATACGAAACCCGTTGGCGTCTATAACAGGATCGTTTGGCCTTTTGCAATCCGAACTGGAACTGGGAACGGAACAGAAACAATTGGTGGGAATAATCGCCCGGGAAACGGAAAGGCTCAATCAGACGATCAACGATTTTCTGCTCTATGCCCGCCCGAGCTTGCCGCAACCCAAGACGTTCCGTCTCGACACCGTGATCTCCGATGCGCTCCAGCTGATCGAAAACAGTACCGATCGCGGACCCGACCACAGGATCCAGACCGATCTGGGTCCTATTACGGTCAAGGCGGACGAGGGCATGATGCGCCAGGTTGTGCATAACCTGGCGTCGAATGCGTTCAAAGCCATGCCGGAATCGGGGACGTTAGAAATCACGCTCCGTGAAACAGGCGGCCGCGCCCGGCTCGAGTTCAGGGATTCAGGCATCGGCATGACCTCCGGAGAAGTCGACCGACTCTTCCTGCCTTTTCATTCCTCGTTCCGCAGTGGTACGGGTCTGGGTCTTTCGATTGTTTACCAGATCGTTACTGCACATCGAGGCCGCATATGGGTTGATTCGAAACCGGAAGAGGGCACTGTTTTCAGCGTGGAATCGCCGCTGGGGCCGGAATCGGGAGAAACACAAGAACCGGCCAGACCGTACGAGGAAGTTCCTGCCCGCCAGGCATAGTGATTCTGCTTCCTGCTAATCCGATATGAATCCCAAATCAAAAATACTGGTCGTCGACGACGAACTCTCAATCCGCGAGATGCTCCAGATCTTTCTCGAACGCGAAGGCTTCGACGTGAGGGTGGCTGAAAGCGGCGAGATTGGGCTGGAACACATCCGTACGGAGGATTTCGACGTAGTGGTTTCAGACATCAAGATGCCGGACATGACGGGCATCGATCTGCTACGGCGATCGCGCTCGGAAGGGATTTCGGGTGAATTCATTCTGTTGACTGCGTACGCGACTACAGAAACGGCCATCCAGGCGCTCAAGATGGGGGCATTCGATTACATCCTGAAGACCGATAATTTCATGGAGGAGTTGAAGCACATCATCGGGCGTGCACTGGAAGAACGGCGCTTGCGTGAGGAAAACACCTACCTAAAACGGGAATTCAAGAAGCAGCACGGAATGGGTAACCTCATCGGTCGTAGCGAAAAGATGCAGGAATTGTTTCGGATGATCGAAGTCGTCAGCGACACCAACAGTACGGTTCTGATAACAGGTGAAAGCGGTACGGGGAAGGGGCTCGCCGCCAAGGCGATCCACCTGAACAGCTCCAGGGCGGAGCAATCGTTTGTTTCCGTAAACTGTGGAGCTCTGGCGGAAACGCTGCTCGAATCCGAATTGTTCGGGTATATCAAAGGTGCATTTACAGGAGCGATGAGCGATCACAAGGGCCTGTTCGAAGTAGCCGATAAGGGAACGATTTTCCTGGATGAAATCGGTGAGACGAGCATGGCCATGCAGGTGAAGCTCTTGAGGGTGTTGCAGGAACGGAAGATCCGGCGGGTTGGGGGAACTGACGAGATCGGGATAGACGTGCGGGTCATTGCGGCGACGAACCAGGATTTGTCGGCGATGGTGTCGGAAGGAAAGTTTAGAGAAGATCTCTTTTACAGAATCAGCGTGTTCCCACTTGAAACTCCTCCGCTAAGGGAACGAGCGGAAGACATCCCGCTTCTTGCCCAATACTTCCTGGAGCGGCTGAACCAGTCCATGGGAAATCGGATCGAAAGCATTTCACCCCAGGCCCTGAAAAACCTGGAGAGCTATGGCTGGCCTGGGAACGTGCGTGAATTGGAAAACTCCATGGAACGCGCGTTCATACTCGAAACGTCCACCGAAATTACGGAAGAAAACCTGTCGACGCCGTCCGGGGTTGGAGCCCGGCCTAAAGCCGCTCCGCTCATTCCACCTGAGGGCCTTGATTTGGACTCCTACGTGGAGGACATGCAAAAGGACTATTTCCAGGAAGCGCTTCGACGCACGAACGGTGTGCAGGTAAGGGCCGCCGAACTTTTGGGGATTCCTTACCGCTCATTTCGCCACTACATGCGGAAGTTCAAAATCAGTTCCAACGGTAAGAGCTGACCGTCGGTTAAACCCCTGCCGCTCTTGAAAGCAAGGCGGCGAGTTTGGGGGCTGTGATCCCTATAGAATACTGCCGCTCTACTCTCTCCCTGCCTGCGGTTCCCATAGCCTGCCGTTCTTGCTCGTTGTCCCTGAGAACCTCGAGCGAACGTGACCATTCATCCGGACCCGATGGGAGGAAACCGTTGACGCCCTCCTCGACGATCGTTCGATTGATTCCCACCGGTGATGCCACAGCCGGCACTCCGCATGCGAAATACTGGAGCAACTTGTAGCCACACTTTCCACGTTCCCAGGGCGCGTCCGGGAGCGGCATGATGCCGACATCGAAACTGCCAATGTCGGCGACTTCCCCGGCTTCGGTCCAGGGACGGACTGTGAGCGGAACGTCTTCGAGCGTCAACTCTCCGGAGCCGACCAGAACGACGCGGGCACGATCCTGGGCGCAGACTTGGGCGAGCGATTCCTGGACAAGACGGAGGTATGGTGCGTTCAGAGGAGTTCCGATCCATCCGATCGTGAACGTTTCGTTTTCCCTCGTGGCAGGAGGACGAAGCCGGTCAGAATCAACCACGCTGGGGAGTTGCTCAATCCATCGGGCGCCGGCTCGCTCGGCGTACTGGCCGAGGTAACCGTTTCCGACGATGACCAACCTTGCGTGCTGCATGATCCCCTCGATCTTCCGTCCCAACAGCGCGCGCACCAAAGGATTGGCGTGTTGGTCATAGTTGTGGAATATGGCGTCGTCGTAGTCGACGACGTAAGGGACGCGTGTCTTAGAAATAAGAAATTCGGCCAGGGCAGGTGCGTACGGAAACAACTCGCGTTCTATCCAGAGCAGGTCAAAGCGTCTGAGTTCGGCGAGGGCCTGAAGCCGCCCGAGATAGGACCTGAAGACTGAGGCAACGTTGCGAGGTCTACCGGCGTACAGATCTTTGACGAAATCGTCTCCCGAGAGAGGTGCTTCGGTGACCTGGATTCCTTCGCGTTCGAGGAAGGGCATATACTGATAAGACCTGACACGGCTCGAGTTACCCGATCGTTTGTAGCGGGATAACAGAAGGACTTTCATTACGCGCTGGTCGCAATCGTATCAGTGATGGCTTCGGCTGCAGCCTTGCCGCTCAGGATGGAATCCTCCATGGAGTAGTAGTCCCATTGCCCGTACCTTCCAGCAGTGTGTATGTCCAGTGACTTCAAATAAAGGACGAGATCTTCCAGATGCCGCTGTCGGTGGTGATCGAACACCACGTAAGCCTGCGGAATATGGAGAACCTGTCGGGTCAGAATGGAATCCTCCGGCGTCAAAATGCCACAGGCCTCCAGATCACGGATCGAGCGTTCGTAGAGCGCTTCCACGTCCTGGGATTCGGCAGGATCGTGGGTGATCTCGATATAAGCGGAGCTGGTTCCCGCAGGCGTAACGCTCGAGGAGAAGTTCATTGGAAAGCCGACCCTTGAGAAGACGTAGCGGTCTTCTGGAAAGTAGATCCAGTGCTTATCGCTGATCCGATCCCTGTCGACGCCGATGTTGATGTTCAACACAGTGATGGCCCGCAGTCCGTGAGCCGCTGCCCGAAGATTTTCAGGCGAGCCCTCGAGAAGCTCGTAGAGGAGGGGAAGCGGGATCGTCGTCAGAAGGTGATCGTAGGTTTCTTCTCTACCGTTCGCGAAATAGAGAACTTTGTTTTGAGGGTCGACCCTTGTCAGCACATGGCCGGTGTGAATTGCGTCCAGGGAAGCTGCGAGTGCATTGGGCAAGCATTCGATGCCTCCCTGGCTGGGATATGAAAAGCGTGGGTTGTATCCCATGCCCGTGTTCGTCACGCCCAGGGCTCCATTCACGACTTCTTCCAGGGTTGGCTTTGGAATGGACCAGCTGACCCAGTCGGCGGTGATCTCTCGGAGGTCTCGTTTCCAGAACTTCTCGTTGTACGGCAGCATGAAATGCTTGGCAATTCCACTGCCGAAGGTTCTGACGACCCATTCGTGGAAGTTTTTCGATTCCGTGTGGTTGCTGTTCAGGCTTTCGACAAAACCGACGACGCACTCCTTGACCACTTCAACGGGCAACCCGTATGTATTGGCCTGAAACGGGTAGGGTGTCGTGACCGACTTGGAATAGATCGCGGCCTGGCGTTCGTGGGCGTGAAATGCGCCCGGCAACATCTCTTCGACCAGTTCCTGCGTGTATGGGTTTTTCAGGTGAAGGAGGTGGCCTGTAATATCGAAGGTGAATCCGTCCTGAACAAACGATCTGCACAACCCGCCGACGCGTTCTTCGCGTTCGAAGAGAACAGGTTCGGAGTCTTTGAGGTGAAACGCACCGCTCAGACCGGCCAACCCTCCACCAATGACAACAGTCTTCTTCTTCATAGGTGTCCGGTCAGCTGGCTTCTCGCTCGATCGTCGGTGCCGTCGGCTGGTTTCCCACATCCACCTTCATCAGCAGATACGCTGAGACGACTCCCAGAAGAACGATCGCGCAAACCGTGACAAGTGCCCATTCGAGTGTGACCTGGCTCATGACCAGGGCGGCAGCTCCGAGAATGGCTGAAGCGACATAAGTCGTCACGGCTGTTTCGCGCACGCTTAGCCGGCACTGACGGAGCCGAAGCGCGAAGTGATCCGGACTTCCCTGTGTTATGGGCAGGTTCTTCCTCCAGCGAACATAAACAACAAAAGCAAGGTCGAACAGCGGAATGCCAAGAATCAGCACCGGAGCGATAACGGCGACGAGGTTGATGCGCGTGTAACCTGCATTCATCGAGAGTGCGGCAAGCATGAACCCAAGGAAAAGGCTGCCTGCGTCACCGAGGTAAATTTTGGCGGGATTGAAGTTGTAGCGGAGAAACCCGAGGGCCGCGCCTGCCAGCGCGACCGAGAGCAATGCAAACGACGGTCTGTCGGCCATTACATTGGCAGCAGCAAGGATCAGTGCCGCTATCGTGCCGACACCGGCGGCCAGTCCGTCCAGGATGTCGATGATGTTGAAGGCGTTCGTGACAGCGAGGATCCAGATCACCGTAAGAGGAATCGCGAGATAAAACGGCACAAACTCGAGTCGGATATAGATTCCGGATTTCACCAGGACCAGGGCGGCGAGAGTTTGGCCCAGCAGTTTCTGCGAAACGGTCATGACACCGAAATCGTCAATCAGGCCAACCATTAGAATGATTGTTGCCGAAAGCAATAATCCCAGAGTCTGCTGTTGGAAATCGGTCAGGACGCCAACCGTCAGGAGGAACGACGTGAACACAGCGAGTCCGCCCAGATAGGGTACCGGTGCAACGTGTTCTTTGAGCTGGCCATCAGGATGATCGACGATTCCCAGTTGAGTCGCTGCCTTGGCCATGACCGGTGTCCAGTAGATTCCGAACACGAGACTCAGGATGAAGGCTGCGATATAGGTGATCATTCGTCGAGGCCGAGCGTATGAGCGCGGTAGGAGTCTTCCAGCACGGCGACCGCGGTGTCGATATCGAACTCGGCTACGCGCGACCGTCCTTTCTCGCCCATTGTCTTTCTCATTGCCGCGCTCGAAAGCAATGTGTTGACCGACTGGGCCATGCCTCTGATGTCGTGGCGTTCGTGAAGAAATCCTGTCTCGCCATTCATTATGGCTTCCCCCGCTCCATCGACGTTAGTCGCAACTATCGGAAGTTCTGTTGCCATCGCCTCGGAAAACACACAGGGCAAGCCTTCCCACAACGACGTCAGTACGACAATGTCGAGATTGCGATATACCTCGGGCATGTCCCGTTGCCATCCCAGTAATGTTATGTGTCTTTCTATTCCGTGGTGCCTGATTCGCTGCTCGACTTCGGACCGGAGTTCTCCATCTCCAGCCATCACGAAATGGACATCGTCCCTGCCTTGAAGTATCTCTGCAGCTACATCGACAAAATCCGCAGGGCATTTCTGTGGTTTCAGGCAGGCGACCATTCCGACAACTGCTTTCCCATCAGGCACCCCCCAGGAAGCTCGTTTCTGCCTGCGCGGTCCCGGTTCCAGGAATTCATCCAGTGAGATCGCATCCCGGCACAAGATTGCTTCATCTTTGTGGAGTATTCGGTAGTTTTGGGCTGTTCTTTCGTTCGATCTGGAGACGACGACCATTTGAGTCGTTATTTTCTTGGTTCGCCGCTCGAGCCACACGAAGAAGTTCTTTCGCAGGGTATGCTGATCTTCGTTGAAACCGAAGCCGTGAGCTGTGTGATAGATGATTGGAACACCGGCCAGCCATGCGGCCCACCTGCCGAGAATGCCCGCCTTCGAGCTGTGGGTGTGGACGACGTCTGGTTTCTCTCGCCTGAAGAGCCGATAGAGGTTGAAGAGTGCAATCGTGTCCTTGATCGGGTGAATGTTTCGGCCGAGCGACGGGACGTGGAATATTTCAAGATCGGGAATGCCCTCGGCACGTTCGTCGAGAAGATCTTCCTCTCCGGTCACCAGGCCCAGTTCGTACGATTCACGTGACAGTCGCTCCAGGGTCATCAACGTTACCTTCTGTGCGCCACCCAGCTCCAGTTTCGTGATGACGTGAAACACCTTCGCCTTCCGACCGTCGGGTTGCCGGCTGGCCAGCAATTCGAGGCCCGAGGACCCTTCCGGAGCCAGTGGCGGAATCGACTTTGTAGATAACGAAGCCATAAGGAAACCGAGCTTGCTTGCCTGTCAGTCTGCCAATTGTCTAATGAACCGTTACATTTTGAAACCGGGACAGCCGATCATCCAGTGAAATCTTCATTCTTGGCGTCCGTCGAGGTGCGCTCATCTGTCACAATACAAAGGCTGAATGCGTCGCTGTAGCGCAGAGAAGAAGGATGAAAAGCTTTTTTGATTGGTTCGAGGAAAGCAATATCAAGCCTGAAGAGTCCTGGCTCGTTCTGGGTAAGGGACCCAGTTTCGCCAACCGAGATCGGTTCAATACTGAGGGGTTCCGGACACTCTCGCTCAACCATGTCGTCCGCGAGCAGGCCGTTGATGTGGCCCACATGATTGACTATGACGTTGTCGATGCCTGTGGAGAGGCGCTGGAGAAGAACGCGCCGGTCCTGGTGATGCCGTGGGTTCCTCATGTTCAGAACAGGCCTGGCAAAAAGAATTTAACGGAGTGGGTCCAGGAAAACCAAATTCTCAGGCGAATGGACGAGGAGGGAAGACTTCTCTGGTACAACCTCAGGACGGGTTGGGATATACGGGAAGGGTCCCCAGTGGTGGGTGTGTGGTATTTCAGCTCCGAAGCCGCCCTGAATCTACTGACCACTGCAGGTGTAACGACGATCCGTTCGTTGGGTGTGGACGGGGGTGCGACCTACAGTGGCGAATTCGGCGATCTTCGTGACAAAACGCTTCTGTCCAACAAGCAACAGTCCTTCGACATACAGTTTGAGGAGATTGCCAAGATCATTCACAAGACAGGGTTGGACTACGCCCCACTCGACGTAGAATCTCCAGTTCGTGTCTATGTGGCGAGCACGGAAGCGCAGATGTTGGCTGCTCGCGTCCTGGAGTACTCGATCAAGAAACACGCCAGCCTTAGCGTAGAAGTGTTTCCGCTCCATTTGTCAGGAATCGATATTCCGTTTCCTGAGAAAGAGGTTGACCGGCCACGGACTCCTTTTTCGTTTCAGCGTTTCCTGATCCCCGAGTACGCAGGATATACGGGCCGTGCGATTTACCTCGATTCGGACATGCAGGTGTTCAGGGATATCCGTGGGTTGTGGACCCTCCCTTTCGACGGGGCGGATGTGCTTGCTGCGGAGCCGGATCCGAAGCTAGGCCGCGTCCCACAATTCAGCGTGATGTTGCTGGACTGTGAGTCCCTCGATTGGAACATACGGGATATCGTTCGACGCCTGAATGGAGGAGAGCTTTCCTACGAAGACCTGATGTATCGGGTGGCGGTCGCTAAGAAGAGTCGGGCAGATATCCCCAGAACATGGAATTCACTGGAAAACTATCGCGAAGGAGAGACCGCGCTGATTCACTACACGGACATGGAGACTCAGCCGTGGGTGTCTCGGCAAAATTCCCTGGGATACCTGTGGGTCCGGGAACTGATTGAAGCCGTCGAGAACGGATATATTTCGCGCGATGAGGTTGGGGCAAGTGTCCGGGAGCAATACGTACGGCCATCTCTTCTCTATCAGGTTGAAAACAAACTTGAAGACCCCCTGCTCCTTCCCAGGAAGGTGCGGGAACTTGACCGGGACTTCGTCCAGCCTTTTCAGTCAGAATTCAAGAAGGCCTCACCGTGGGCCGGTCCTGGGCCTCGCATGAAGGCTCTGGCGAGACGGGCTTATCAAAAGAGTCCTTTTCATGGACTGGCTAGACGTTTCTTGAAGAGGTCTTCCTAGGAAGCCGTCTTGTCTCCATCTTTAGACATCATCATCGTCAATTGGAACGCCGGAGCACAGCTGACTGATTGTCTCCGTTCTGTTGCGGCCGAAAAGGGAAGTGTGAGTTTGGATCGTGTCGTCGTAGTCGACAATGCTTCGACCGACGATTCCATAGAAGGTATAGAAACCCTCGGACTGCCTCTCACCACGATTCGAAACAAGGGGAACCGCGGTTTTGGTGCGGCATGCAATCAGGGAGCGGAGGGCAGTCGGGCGGACCAGCTTCTCTTTCTCAACCCGGACACGCGCGTGTACCCCCGAGCTCTGGGTGCGGCGGTGGCTTGTCTTCGGAGCGGAGAAGATCAAGGCATCGGGATCGTTGGCGTGAAGCTCGTCGATGAGGAGGGACGTCCGCATCCCAGTTGCGTACGTTTCCCGTCATTCCCCCGTCTTCTGAACGAAATGCTGGGTCTCGCCAAATTGTTTCCCCGGCATTTTCCGGGCCTCTTCATGAGGGACTGGGATCATGGTGAAAGCCGCGAAGTGGATCATGTGATGGGGGCTTTCTTTTTGACGCCCCGAAATCTTTTTGAATCGCTCGACGGGTTCGATGAGAGATTCTTTGTGTACCTGGAAGACTTGGATTTTTCCCTGCGAGCCAGACAAACGGGCCGGCGCTCGTTCTATCTGGCCGAGGCCGAGGTCTACCACAAGAGTGGAGGAACATCCAACCAGGTCAAGGGCCGGCGCCTGTCATACCTTCTGAGGAGTCGTTTCCGCTATGCGCGCAAGCACATGGGCGCAGTCCGAACCGGTTGCATCGTTCTGCTGACCTTCAGCGTAGAGTTCCTGTTGAGAATTGCCGATGCTCTCGTGAAAGGATCATGGCGGCGGGCTAAAGAGACCATTCAAGGCTACACCTTATTGTCGAAAGCTATTCTTAAAGGAGGCGTGAAGAGATATGAATGAGCCGGGTTTCGCCGCCTCCCACTTCGGTTGACACGATTGTGGACTCCATGGTCCACTCCCTGAATGTCCGGAAGCGAAACGCATACTCAGGTGACGAGCAACTCTGAAGAGCTGCTGACAGTCATTCGTCCGGCACAGAAGCTTCTGGATATAGCCGAGTTGTGGCGATTCAGGGAGTTAGTCTACTTCCTGGTCTGGCGCGATATCAAGGTCCGGTACAAGCAGACGGCGATCGGCATTGGATGGACGCTTCTTCAGCCCATCGCCATGATGATCGTATTCACTCTTTTTCTGGGCCGACTCGCCGAGGTTCCCTCCGAAGGCATCCCCTATTCCCTGTTTGCCTACGTTGCTCTTATGCCCTGGCTCCTTTTCTCGCGCACTATCTCGGAATCGGCGGTGAGCCTCGTCACCGACCAGAGGTTGATTACGCGGGTATACTTCCCTCGAATCCTTGTCCCGTTAGCGACGATTCTGGCTTCGGGGATCGACTTCGTTTTATCGCTCGGGCTGCTGTTTGTTCTGATGTTCTTCTATGGGTTCGCCCCGTCGGTCACCGTGGTGTGGCTGCCCGTGTTCGTCTTGTTGATGCTGGTCACAGCCGCAGGTGTCGGCTTCTGGCTCTCTGCTCTGAACGCAGAATACAGGGACGTGATGTACATCCTGCCTTTCCTGAGCCAGTTCTGGCTTTTCCTGACTCCCGTCGTATATCCCAGCAGTCTTGTTCCGAGTCAATGGCGCATCCTCTACGGTTTGAATCCGATGGTCGGAGTGATTGAAGGATTCCGCTGGGCGCTGCTGGGGGTGGGGGAAGGGCCGTCCCCGATGCTCTTTGTTTCGTCTGCGGTCTCTATTGTCGTTTTTCTTACCGGTTACTGGTGGTTCTCGAGCCGGGAGGCAACTCTTGCCGACACGTTGGGGTCTGGGGGCCGCTGAGTGAGTAACATCACCATCCAGGCCGTCAACCTTTCCAAGACCTATCGGATTGGCGAGGCCCAGAAGTACAAAGCTCTTCGGGACACGTTGACCGACGTTGTTTATGCCCCGTTCCGGGGGCTTCGATCCCTCATCTCTCCGGAAAACAAGAAAGGTCCAGACGATACGTTGCTGGCTGCGCTGAAGGATGTATCGTTTGATGTGCGCGAAGGCGAAGTCGTCGGTGTCATCGGGCGAAACGGAGCGGGCAAGACGACACTCCTCAAAGTACTGTCCCGTATCACCCGGCCAACCGACGGCTACGCCGTGGTTCGAGGACGCATGGGCTCTTTGATCGACCTCGGAACCGGGTTCCACCCGGAACTTACAGGACGTGAAAATATCTATTTGAACGGATCGATTCTCGGGATGAAGAAACGTGAAATCGATTCGAAGTTTGAGGAGATCGTCGAATTTTCAGAAATCGAGAGGTTTCTGGATACCCCCGTTAAGCGTTATTCCGCCGGGATGTACTTGCGGTTGGCGTTCGCAGTCGCTGCCCATCTCGATCCGGAAATCCTCTTGGTCGATGAAGTACTTGCCGTAGGAGACCATGCGTTTCAGGCGAAGTGTATGCGGAAGATGCAGGACGTGGGACAGTCCGGTCGTACGATTCTGTTTGTTTCTCATAACCTGGCTGCTGTGCGCGCCATATGTCCGCGAACACTGTGGGTCTCCGAGGGTGCGATAGCAGCGGACGGAGACACCGACGACGTCATCGAAGAGTACGTCCGGGAGTCCAGCGCCGGGAGCACGTCCGGATACCTGGTCGACCATCCGGGGCGGTGGAGCGGGATGCAGACGATTCTTCAACATGCCGAGATCCTCGACTCGAACGGGAATCCTGTTTCAACGATAAGTGCCGGCGCGGGGCTCAAGATTCGCGTCAAGCTGCATCTGCCTCCCGAAATGGAGAAGGTCAACGTTTGGGCCGGGATTCACGACCACATGGGCGATCGCCTGGCTATGCTTTCCAGTTTCTTCCAGAATTCGTTCGTGCATGGCAACGGGCAGTTCACAGTGATTTGCGAGATCCCCAGTCTGGGGTTTGTGCCCGGTCGGTTTTACGTCTGGCTCTGGGTGGAACATGGAAGAACCAAAGTGGATGTGGTCGAAGGCGCTGCGGAATTCGACGTCATCGCGTCCGACTTTTTTGGGTCCTCACGATTACCGGAAGGGCCCGGACGGGGAAAGGTGTTGCTCCGATCGCGATGGTCTGTAGAGGAAGGTTGAGCTGTTTGGGCCTGCTACTCAAGACACGTCCGTTGTTTTTGTACCTCTTTCAGCTATCAGCAAGACGCGAGGCCCGTTTCGTTCCAGCCGCTGTTCGATCACGTCGATTTTCTGAAAACCTGCGGTGTTCAAAGTCTCGGTAAGGTCCCCCAGCCGCAGCCATTTGGAATCTGAATACATCCCCGAAAAGGGATCGAAATAATCGCCCTCCCGGTACCTCTTGTACGGGATTGTTCGACCTGACACTTCATAGCTTTCATTGGCTTCATCATCCAGGGCGTAGTGGGTATCCATCAGGATGCCCTGGCCAATGAGATGTCCCAGGGATGCCAGGTGACTGACCGGATCCTTCAGGTGATACAGGACACCGACGTGATAGGCCAGGTCGGCTTTCAGCAAATCGGCAGGAAGTGGCTCTTCTTCTACGTTGCATTTGAAGACCGTCGGATGGGATCCGAAGAAGGCGCAACGGACAATCGTCTTTACGACGTTTTCGATCCGTGCGTCGATCGCAGTCACGCTTTTCGCATATCGGGTTAAGCCGATGGTGTGGATACCCTCGAAACATCCGATTTCCAGAACGTGTTTGTCGGACAGGTCGAACTTTTCGTCGAACATCGTGATTCGCCTGTCTGGGATAACTTCTGGGCTGTTTCGCTTCGTCGCTGATGCTGCGTTTCCAAACCTTTTCCCGTGACGATCCACGGTAAAGCAGTTCCAGTCCAGCATCCTGTTGAGTCTCATCAAGTCGGCATCGCTCAGCGAATCCACATGTTCGATTTCGTTGATGCCCTCGGTGTAGCTTTCCAAGGCCTGTCTGCTGCGGAATTGTTCCTGCCTGTAATTGCGGATCAGTTTCTTGATGCTGTTGAAGAACCCCATGTCGATACTGTTGGGTTACCGCTGGCCGACACGCACCATACTCACATTCAGCGTGCCCCACTCTTTCGGAAACGAATCGATGGGTGCCAACACTTCAACTTCGTAAATGTCGCGGTCCAGGCTATCGATGAGCGTTTGACAACCCAGTCCCTCGACCTCGGTTTCGCTGTTGGAATAGTAGTCGTCGAAAACGACCGTCGTGTGAGGGTCCATCAGTTGCCTTACGTTGTTCCAGTCCGAAGTGATGGTTTCGATGGAATGGCCACCGTCGATGAAGACGATGTCTGCCTTTCCTATAGCGCCAGTGACTTCGGGAAGAGTTGCCCGAGTGTTGCCCTTGTAGAGATGAATATGAGCCCCCGTTTGGCTGAGCTTGAGCTGAACGTTGTCATAGGACGGAGGCCACTTGGAAAATTCGCCTTTCATTGCCTCTGCGGTCATTTCTTCGAAAAGATCGAATCCGAAATAGTCGATATCTTTTACCGAATGATGGAGTGCTGCAGTCTGGATCATTTGTTCGGCGTGAACGCCGTCCCATGTTCCGATTTCTACGATGCGTCGGCAACGATGGTCATAAAGCGTCGCGAAGAGATTGGCATACCTACGTGGTCGAATCCTCCACAACTGAGTTCGATATCGCAGATGTCCCAGCACGTTCGGACTCAAACTCCGTTTCCTCCAGCCGACTTTTCGCGCAGATGAGTATCCAGACGAGCCGCCATGATCTTAGGAACGAAATTCGCAATCACGTACTCTCGGCCCGCTATCCCCATCTCCCGGCGAAGGGATCCGCTGCCAGCGAGTTTCATGACGGCATCGCCGATCGCCGTATCTGAGTCAACCGGCACAGAGAATCCGGTCTTGCCTTCGACGATGGTTTCCCTCATCCCGCCCTGATCGCTCACGATCACTGGTTTTTCTCTTATGGAGGCTTCGATCACGGATATCCCGAATCCTTCGACGCTGCTTCCAACAGTCTGGCTCAGCATGATAAAGACGTCGCTGGAATCGATGTGGCCTATTTTTTCTTCGCCCGTCGTTCCGCCGACTATCGAAACAGCGTCCTCCAGGCTGTTGGCAGTGATGAAGGCCTTGATCTTAGCGAAGTATCCTTGGTGTGTTGGGCCGTCCACATTCCCCAAGATCGTGTAGTGAAAGTTCAACCCCCGCGTCCCTTCGAGGCTGGCCAATACTTTCAAGACTCCGAACTGGTTCTTTCTTTCGCTGATCCGAGCAACCGTGATGAACCGGACTGGACGAGGCTCCTTATCTTCCAAGTCGGCAGGTTGTTCAGCAGTGAAGGGTTGATTCAGAGGTCGGTCCAGGAAATCCTCGCTTACACACGGATACAAGATGAAGTACGGGTGTTGTTTGCCAGCTATCTTGCCGAACTCACCAGCAGTGTATCGGCTTATGACGACCGTTTCGTGGGCCGAACCCACGTGGCTCGCGAACATAGCCCTTCGGACGAACTGATAGAGTGACCACCCCTGATAGTTCAGTCGTTCGCTTAAAGCCTTCAGATCGGTTCCGTAAAAGAAAGTGCAGTACCGGATTTTTGAAAACGGACGGATAAAGGAAAAGACCCTTTGTGCAAGCGGATCACCCAGGAGCAGGAAATCGGGCTGCGTGCGCGATATCTGCCGTGTTAGAAACAGGGCGCGCCTGATCAGGTTCGTCCGTGCGGGTGTGGATTGCCCCTCGCGGATGATTGTGTACTTCGATGGGGCATCGTCTTTGGTCCGACCTTCATTCTCACTGGTGACCACAGTGACTTCATGCCCGATCTCCGCAAGCCCGAATGCCAGATCCTGGCAGTATCTTCCGATTCCAGTCTGGCGGGGGGAATCGGGCGCAGCGTCGGGAAAGGTTTCCACATAGAGAAGGTATTTCATCCGAGAATCGCTGAAGGGAACGTCTGTGTCACCGGACAGGGCTCATGTGCCGGTGGGCTCATGGCTCCACGTTTTCAGATCGGCATCAATCATTTCGGCTACGAGGTCTCTGAATTTGATTCCGGGCTCCCACCCGAGTTTCTCCCGGGCCTTGGCCGCGTTGCCTACGAGGAGTTCCACCTCTGCGGGTCGAATCAACCTGGAGTCGATCTTGAGGTACTGCTCATAATCCAGACCGACATGAGCAAAACTCGCTTCGACAAACTCCCGGACGCTATGGGTTTCGCCTGTCGCGACGACGAAGTCGTCCGGTTCGTCCTGCTGCAGCATCAGCCACATGGCCTGCACGTACTCTTTGGCGTGACCCCAGTCTCGTTTCGCATCCAGATTACCCAGGCTCAATCTATCGGCCCGACCCAACTTGATCTTTGCAACTTGCGAAGCGATCTTGCGGGTCACAAATTCGAAGCCTCTACGTGGAGATTCGTGGTTATAGAGAATGCCGCAAGAAGCATGCAGCTTATATGCTTCGCGATAGTTTCGCGTCAGATGGTAGCCGGCCACCTTGGATATGCCGTAAGCGGAACGGGGATGGAAAGGTGTGTCCTCATCCTGTGGAACCGTTTTGACTTTGCCAAACATTTCGCTTGTTGCCGCAAAGTAAAAGCGACAGCCGGGCGCGCATTCCCGGAGCGCGGCCAGCATGTGATGGGTACCGTTGATGTTGGACTGGAAGGTAGAGAATTCGTCGTCGAAGGAGTATCCAACGAAACTCTGCGCTGCCAGATGGTAACACTCATCGGGTTTGACGAGGTTAAAGACGCGAAACAGGCTTGGAAAGCTTTCAAGGGACGCCGCATGAATAGTAATATCGTCCAGCAAGTGGCGGACACGCCACAAGCGATGTTCCGGATCCTCGATCGCGACCCGCCGGACAATGCCGTGTACTTCTACGCCTTTCTCGAGAAGGAATTCGGCCAGATAGGAACCGTCCTGACCGGTGATCCCGCTGATCAACGCCTTCCTCTTCATGCGGTGCTCATTCTTCAGATGTCATTATCCGAGAGTGTCGCTCAGTTCAGCGGACAATCGAAGCTGAATGTCAAAGGCTGATTGCTGACGGCTTTCTTAAGTGTGCGTGTAGGAGTGGACCATGGAGTCCACGATGGTGTCAATCAGGGCTGGAGCCATCGAAGGGTAGAGCGGAAGCGTCAGTTCCCGTTCTCCGTAGGTTTCGGTTTTGGGCGACGACACATCGGGGAAGAGCCTTCGGAAGGCGGACAACTGGTGAACCGGCCGGTAGTGAATGCTCGTTTGGATTCCGGCCACAGCAAGCTCGGCTTCCATCTTGTCCCGTTCCTCGGGGCTGGGGAGAACGACAGGGTAAATGTGATATGAGGGACTGCGTTCCGCTGTTACTGCTCCGAAGGGGAGCACCAACTCTGAAAGGTCGGTTTCGATGCGTGCGTTGTAGTGGGCGACGAGCTCCGAACGTCGCCGGTTGATATCGTCTAGTTTGCGGAGTTGTGCCAACCCGATCGAGGCGCGTATGTCATCGAAGCGAAAGTTGAAACCGATTTCGACGACATCGTAACGTGGATGGCGCCCGTTTCCTTTGTCCCAACTGGAGGACGTCATGCCATGGCTTCTCAGAAGCCGGACTTTTTCAGCCACTTCAGGATCGTTAGTTGTGACCAGGCCGCCTTCGGCCGTTGTGACGTTCTTGTTCCCGAAAAGGCTGAAACATCCCGCTGTTCCTAAACTTCCGGCAGCCTGTCCCTTGTATGTCGCGCCCGGTGCATGTGCGGCATCTTCGATGATTGCAAGATTGTGAGTACGCGCCAGTTCCTGGATCGAATCCATATGGCAGGGAATGCCGGCGTAGTGAACCGGGAGTACGGCACGCGTCCTTGAAGTCAGTTTCCGTGCCGCATCCTCAGGATCCATCGTGGGATCCTCAATACTGACGATGTCGGCGAACACAGGGGTCGCGCCGCAGTGAACTATGGCTGCAGCCGTGGCAGCGAATGTCAGGGAAGGGCACAGAACCTCGTCGCCCGGGCCGACGCCGACAGCTCTGAGTGCCAGAATCAGAGCGGCTGTTCCGTTCGATACCGCGACTGCCTGTGAAGTGCCTGCAACGGAGGCGAACGCCTCCTCAAAAGCCTGGGTTCGGGGCCCCTGGGTGATCCAACTGGACTCAATCGCTTCGAGCGATGCCGCCAGTTCGTCCCCGTCAAACTCTAGTTCCGACAGCCTCGTGTTCCACATGGGGTTCCAGGAACGCGTGTTCCTTCATCGGGAAATCTTCGTTTGCTTTTTCGTAGTCGGATGGACGTCCCACATCCATCCAGTAGGCCTCACTCCGATAGCCGACCACCTTCGCGTCCTGATTCAGCAGTTTCTGAACGAGATCCGGAAAGTCGAACCGCGAGGACTTTGGTATGTAGTCGATGACCCTGGGCGTGAACACGTAGATTCCCATGCTCACCATGTAGTTCATCTTCGGTTTTTCCTGAAAGTTTATGATCCTGGCGTCGGACTCCGCTTCGATCACTCCGAAATCAACCGACTCGGTGCGCCGCGTCATACCGACCGTGGCCATAGCTTCTTTTTCATAGTGAAATCGTACGATCTGGCCGAAGTCGATATCGGTCAGTAGGTCGCCGTTCAAGACGAGCATGCTCCGATCGGAACGGGGTAGGCGCGATAGTGGACCGGCGGTCCCCAAGGGCGTCGTCTCGTACGAATAGGACAGGTCCAGACCGAACCGCTTCCCGTCGCTGAAATAGGCCTGGACGATGCCTGCCAGGTGGCCGACTGCCAGCGTGACGTCTCTAAAGCCGTATGCGGCAAGCTGTTTCAACAGGATTTCCAGGATCGGGTAATTGCCCACAGGCATCAGCGGTTTTGGCAAGGCTGTGGTGTAGGGCAGCAGCCGCGTACCCTTGCCTCCCGCCAGGATGACGACGGGCGTCTGGGCGCATAGCGACGACATCGAACTTCTTTGAATCATGAGTGTGGTTTGGCAGGGCCTCCTGCCAGGGAGTCAAAATTACGACTTCTGTCCAAAATATTGGCTTTATTGAGGACGGCGTTCAGTTTCTGGGAGGAGCCCGCGTTGCCGCGGGTGAACGGTAAATGCTTTAGATTTAGCCGGTTATTGCTTGTCGTGATGCTGATGGGGCAGGTCTGATGATGATCGGTCACGGGGCGCCTCCGATGAGGTAACTGCATCCGTCATGCCAAAACAGGATTGGCCCTCAGCTCTCGGCTGGCGGCTCTTGTTTACGGAGTCTCTTCCCCTTGAGGGGGTTCTGGAGCATCGCTGGTACCAGCGTCAGAAACTGGATTCTGCCGGTTTTCCACGAGACGGCGGATCGAACTCACGTAGCGGCTGTAGGGGTGCATGTACTGGGCGATTTCCAGTTCGTCCAAGGCTTCGTTAGCCCGATTCGCACTTGATATCGTAAGCGCCAAACCGAGGTGAGGTCCCACCTTGTTTGGACTCAGCAAGACCGCTCTCTGAAAGTAATCCCGTGATTGCTCCAGGTAGGGTTCCTCCAGCGAGTCCTGGTACATCTCGAGGGCGACCTGACCGGCCTCATGGAGAATGCTCGAATTGAACGGATTGATCCGGGCCGCCGATTCCAAAGTTTGATGGGCTTCCCCGACCCGAAGGTATCCCAGTTCGGTCCGGGCTCTTCGAAGCAGTTCGCCTGAAACGTAAATGACGCTCGAGGATAGTACGACCATAATCGAAATCGTAGCGATACTGCCCATGACCCATCTCGAGAGCAGATACTTCGCGCCGGGGCCCGAAGGCCCTTGATCCCGCGTCGAGGCTGCGACGACGCCTATCAGGACGATTCCGACCGAGCCGACGCTTGCGAAGTACAGATCGATGTCGATCAGGTTGTGGACACCCCAAACAGCCAGTGCGAGGACGATGAATTTCTCTTCCCGTACACAGCGGGAAAGACGTTCCCGGTACCTCACCAGATAGACGACGAACAGGGCAGCGATGACCAGTCCGAAGACGCCGGTTTCGGACAAGAGTTGCAGCGGGGTGTTGTGGGCGTACTGGCTCTCGTTGGCGCCGAGTTGCTGATGCTGGAGGTAGGCGACGGCGTAATTGTTCAATCCCGCGCCGAAAGGATACCCCGCAAATATCTCTGAGGCGGTCAGCCAGTTCTGCAATCGAAGAGATATCGGATTGTATCCGCCGGCACGAACGGAGTAGATCCCGGCCCCCACGAATGCAAGAGCGCCGATCGAGAGGAAGCCGATCAGACGTCGACGACGATCTCCAGGCCGCATCAACAACCAGACGAGAACGATCGTGCCGAGGCCGGCGACGAATCCGAAGGATCGGGTCAGTGCGCCTGCGGTCAGCAGCAGGGCAATGCCGACCGCGAGGCCTGTCCGGACGAATGCCCGCGAGTTTTTCCAGAGCGACGCATGACAGGGGAGTGCGACGAGCAGAAAACCCCAGAGTGTCTCCGGCATCGCAAACGTGGACATGACGCGGGGCCTCGTAGCGCTATCCAGGATCGGTGTTCGAACAATTTCGCCCGTGTCGGCCGAAATCGAGAGGGCGTAGCTGGTGTTGCCCCACATGAACTCGTAGATCCCATAGCCAGACACGATTGCCGACAGGAGTACCAGAGTTACCGCCATTCGAACTCTGGATTCGCCGGACGTGTAGTAGAAGACGCCGAAGAGGCAGTAGTAGGACCAGAGGATCTCGGAGAACTCCAGGGACCGGTAAACGTCTATCGAAATCCAGAAGGAGTGCCAAACCAGGAACAGTGTTCCTCCGACACCGATCCATAAGAATCGAGAGGAGATCTTTCCATCCAGACTCAGGATCAACAGCGCGAAGGTTGAGCCGAGGATCAGGATCATGCGTCCCGAACCGAACACTTCGGGCGGTGCGAGGATCGCGCCGGCCATCGCGGCCAGTCCCAGCAGTTGGGCTATTTTCCCTCTGTCTTCGGTCATTCTTCGCCAAGCCTTGCCTGCTCGGCCTGTTCTCCAAGACCGAGCAGATCGAGCTCGTAGCCGTTCATTTCTTCTGTGTCCCGGAACTCGGCCAGCCTCCGGTCGGCTTCCTGGCCAAGCGCTCGGCTTCGGGCCGGATCGTCAGCCTCTTCATGCCATTGGGCAAGCCTACGGTATGCCGGAATAAAGTTGGGTTCCAGTTCGATGGCTCGTGTGAGTTCGGCGATCGCCTCGTCGCGTCTTCCAGATGAGTTCAGGGCTTCAGCCAGGTTGCGACGTACGAAAACACTGACCGGATCAATCGTCAGAATTTCTCTGGAATTCTCCATTAACTGCGAAAGCAACTCTTCTGTTTCGAATACCGCACCGTTCAGTTTCCGCGTCAGTACCGCATGGCGTTGTCTCCGGGCTACGATGAATTCCGGATTGAGGGCCACCGCACGGGCAAAGAAAGCGTCGGCGGCATCGAGCCAGTGCAGATCCTGTGTACGCGAGAACCGGTCCAGGTACATCGTCCCGAGATTCGTCAGAAGAAGTGGATGGTCCGGGGCGAATGCAACCGACGTTCTGTGGGCTCTTTCCGCGGCTTCAAACCGTTCGTTCTGGAACGCGCGCTGACCGGACTCGTTGAAGTAGGTTGCTAGAGAAGGAACCAGTGTGGAGTGGGTGAACAGCCCGACGAGGACAAGCGCGAGGGCTGTCCTTCCCTCGAGGGAACTCGGGAGGCGGATACTGGAATATCGTGGAAGCGGCAGTGGCGCCAGGGATACTACGGTCAGGACCGCCGCCACTACAGGTACGCTGAAGTTATTGTCCACCAGGGCGTGGGCACCGACGCCGGCAGCGGCCAGGAATCCTGCCTCCCTCAGAAACGCTTCGTCCTCAGCTGGTCTTGATCGGGCCCGCGCCATCGACAGGAAGAAATAGGCCAGCAACGACACGAAAAACAACGCCCCGGGGATGCCTATTTCGGCTGCGTAATGGAGGTACTCGGAGTGGGCCATCTTGTGCCGCCGGGCGTAGCGGCCAACCGTGCCTTCGGCGGCCACGGGGAACCGGCTTGCCGCGTCTTCGTACGCGTTCATCCCGACTCCCGCAACTGGATTTTCCCCAATCATGCTTAAAGTGCTCATCCATATTTGAGGGCGCATGTAGTTGTAAAGATCGAAGTTATCAAAATCTGCGAATTTGCTAAGGAGCAAGGGGCTGAAGCCGGCGATGAGGACGACAAGTCCGATGAGGGCGACGACCTGAAACCGGCGGCTCATCTTGTAAAGGGCGAGGGCAGTAACGCCGAGAGCTGCAACCAGCGCACCACGCGACAGTGACTGAGTGATCCCATACAGAAGAAACGCCGCCGCCATGGCTCCGGCAATCCTCCATCGAATGGACGGATGGCGGGCGGCGGTTGCGAGGCTGATTGCGAATCCAATCAGGAGATAGGAACCGAAATAGTTGGGGTTTACAAAGGGTCCTGATAGTGGCACAACTTCGGTGAAGAGGCTCCATCCCACATGACCGACGATGACCGCAGCTACCGACCCCACCATCGCCGACTTCCATCGAACCGACTGGGTACTGTTAAAACGGGCGATCGTGAAGAAGAACAGGGCAAAGAGGAGGTGGTGATACCAGAGATGAAAGCCGTCGAAGATGTTTCTATTGCTGCCCCAGACCGCCAGGAACATGACGAGGAGGCTGACGCCGGCCAGAGCGTAGACTCCGACACCGAAATCGAGGGTTTCCCGATTCCGAAGCCCCGCGAGGCAAACCCCGACGATTACGAGCAATAAAGCCCGGTGGAGGAAGATGGCCCATCCTGCGGTGGATTCGCTTCCGAAAGGCGTGATAAAGACGAGCAGGACTACTGCGAAACCGGCCAGGTAACTCAGTCTGGATGACGGCCCGGAAGCCAGCGGCTTTGGATTCAGTGTGTCTGACCGCACCATGTGTTCCCGATCTTACCTGCCCGTCCGGGCCTTTCATGTGCCTTTTTTTGTACGTGAAGTGACAAAATATGTCGCTTTTCGGCGTGTCAGTTTTCCCAAGTTCAACGAAACGCACACCCGATTCTTGTGGACTTGCAGTTGCTATACCAGAGCCTGACGGGACATCAGTGACATCGGACCGGGTGCCCGTCGCCGACGGAGACCGGCTGTGTGGGGCCGCAGATAGTTGTTGACTATAACTTGTCGTATCCGTAACGTGCTCTAGACAGAGAGACATCGAGTCTCCGAGCCATCTTGCACAATTCCCTGGGAGGGAACGAGAGAATGAAGAAAAGTCGCGGATTTTCGCTTTTGGAATTGCTGATTGTTGTAGCGATCATTCTGATTATTGCGACGATCGCTATCCCCAGCTTGCTTCGGTCGCGGCAGGCCGCGAATGAGTCCGGCGCCGTATCGAACCTCCGGGCAATCAATACCTCACAGGTAACGTACGTTTCGTCGAATGGAAACTATGGGACCTTCGCGAACCTGAGTGGCGGTGGTCTGATCGATGACCGGTTCTCGGCCGATGGCCTGATTGTCGGTGGCTATACCTATACCCTGTACGGGGGCGGCACAGGCAACTACGAAGTTTCAGCAGTCGTAGACGGTACCAGTGGCCGATTCAACTACTACAGCGGACCGGACGGTGTGGTGCGCTTCCGGGATGCGGCGGCCGGAGAGAGCCTGCCGACCGGTACTTCAGCAGGCGATCCAGTCGGTTAGTCGATCGGCTCGGGTTGACTCTTCCCAGAAATCACTTACATGAGTGTTACAGGGAATCGGGGGAGGTGTGTCCTCCCCCCGTGCCCTGAACCTGAAGCGGAATTTACTCGAAGTATGCGACTGAGAAGATCCAGAGAAAGCGGTTTTTCACTGCTGGAATTGCTGATCGTTGTGGCGATCATCCTGATCATTGCCACAATAGCCGTCCCAAGCTTGCTAAGGTCCCGGCAGTCGGCAAACGAGGCGGGTGCCGTTTCCAGCCTTCGGGCGATCAACGCCGCACAGACCACCTACCTTTCTTCGAACGGTTCTTTCGGCACTTTTGAAAATCTGTCCGCTGATGGAATGATCGATGGCCGTTTTTCGTCCAACGGCGCCTTGATTTCCGGGTACACCTACAGCGTCTATGGTGGCGGGACAGGGGACTACAGGGTGTCCGCAATCGTTTCAGGTACTCAAGGGCGGTTCAATTACTACTCCGGTTCCGACAACATTGTTCGTTATCGCGACGCCGCTCCCGGCGAAAGCCTGCCCACGGGCATCACGGCGGGGGACCCGGTCGGGTCCTGACACTTTCCGCCAGACCGTCCATTTCTTTCCAGTTCCAGCACTGACTCCACACCCTTGGGTTAGACTGTTTCCGTGAAACTCCACTCGGCGCGAGCGTTCCGTTTCATCTTTTTGATGTTTGTGTTTGCATTCGTTGTACTGCCCTCACCGGGCCATGCACAGTCGATCGGTCTGGTTGCGCTCTTAGACGGCGTCGAAGAGAAACTCGAGGACATGGACGACATGTCCGCAGATTTTTTGCAGATTTATGAAGATCCTTTGAACCAAATGGAGCCACAGAGGGGTCATTTATACCTGAGGCGACCGCGAATGATGCGGTGGGAGTACCGGACGCCGGAGGAATATCTGTTTGTGGCAGATGGGGATACGGTGTACCTCTACGATCCGGCCGCACAGCAGGTGAACAGGGAGAGTGTCGGAGACACGTTCGACGACCGGATGCCCATCATGTTCCTTCTTGGCCGTTCGGATCTCGAGAACGAATTTACGAGTATTGGGTTGAATCCGGCCGGAATCCCTCCGATGGTGCCCGGTACCGAGGTCCTCCGAATGTACCCGCGACGAGAGTCCGACGTTCGGGAGGTGGTGTTGGATGTGGATCCGGAGACGTTTGACATCCGAAGGCTGCGGTTGACGTATGTGGATGATTCGATTATGGAATTCGTTTTTGACCAGGTCCAAACCAACATCGGCCTGGATCGATCGTTGTTCGATTTTGTGCCCCCTCCAGAAGTCGAAGTCGTGGAAGGAATCGGGCAGTAATCTTCCCGCCCCGCCAGTCGTCGCCTGTAGGTAAATATGGAATTTGACTGCAGGTATGCCAAGCCCAACGGTGATGTCGTTCGGGAGGTCTATGTCGGGCAGACAGCCGAGGAGATCCGTGGCCGCATTCGCGAGCAGGGATTCCTTCCACTTTCTGTAAAACCCAGGATCTGGTCGCTGCCTTCCCTGGGACGGGGCAGAGCTAAGGGTTTCACGCCTCAGGACTTCATCGCTTTCAACCAGCAGTTCGTCGCGCTCATACGGGCGGGTTTGCCTATCCTCAGGTCCCTGGACCTGCTTCGAAACCGGATTACCAACCCCAGCCTGCGGTCCCACATCGAAAAAGTCCGGGATCGGGTGCATTCCGGTACCGCACTGTCGGAAGCCCTCGAGGAGGAAGGTGTCTTCCCGAAAGTCTACACGGCCTCCGTTTTTGCGGGCGAACGCAGCGGCAATCTCGAAGAAGTCATTCAACGCTATGTCCGTTACGAAAAAATCATCTTTACGGCGACCAAGAAATTCCGCAATTCATTGATCTATCCGGCCTTCCTGGTTGTCCTTTCTATAGTGATGGTTGGGGTTATCCTCGGCTATGTCATCCCACGTTTTGCCGAACTCTACGAGGGGTTGGGCGCGGGATTGCCGTTGCCGACCCAGGTGTTGATTGCCCTTGGTACAACGATACAGGGCAGTCTGATTCTCGGGATTCCACTGCTGGTGGGTCTGGTCATCATCTTCAGGGTGTGGTCGGGTTCGGTTCGAGGGCGGATCTGGATCGACGATTTCAAGCTGCGTGTGCCCGTACTCGGGACCGTCTGGTCGATGTTTGCGATCGCCCAGCTGGCCCGGACACTCTCCACGCTCCTGTCGGGTGGGATCCCGCTGGTTTCGGCACTCGAGGTGGCGCGTGAGTCTTCGGGAAACCGAGTGGTTGCAGGAGCGATTGCTGAGGGAACGGCGCGTGTCCGTGAAGGGAAGTCCCTGGCCGATTCTCTGGAGGCGACCGGACGTTTTCCGGAGTTGGCTCTGGAAATGATTCAGGTTGGCGAGCAGACAGGTGCTCTGCCGGACATGTTGAATCATGTCGCCGACTTCTACGATGAGGATCTTGATCTGAGACTGACTGCATTGCTCAGTTGGGTCGAGCCAGTCATTCTGATCTTCGTAGCCGGATTTGTGGCAGCGATTCTGGTTTCGCTCTATTTGCCCATTTTCAGTATCGGCACTACTGCGGTCTAGGCATGGAAGAGAAACAACACATCGATTCTGTCGAGGACTCAAACGGGGGTGCCAATGGACCGGAGCACGCGCGCGTCCTGGCCGAGCGGTACCGATACGAGTTCATAGACCTCGAAGACGCACACCTGGATCTGGAACTTCTGCGTTCGACACCTGTGGATCTGATGTTCCGGTACAACTTTGTTCCTCTTTCGATGGAGGGATCCTCCCTCGTCATTGCCATAGCGGATCCCAGTGACCTGGTCGCGGTGGACGAGGTGACATCGCTTCTGAACAAACCGCTGATCATCAAAGTTGCCGCGCAATCCGAAATCAGTGAGCTCCTCAAGAGATCAGAGTCCACTCAGCGGGTGCTGGATGAAGCGACCGAAGGTTTCAAGCTGGATCTCATCCGCGACGACGACCTTGGAGAAGAGACGATCACGATCGAAAAGATCACCCAGGACGAGTCCAGCCCGATCATCCGCCTGGTCGATACGGTCATCTTTACGGCTCTCGGTCGCCGGGCGAGCGACATTCACATAGAAACTCGTGCCTCGGAAGTGGTGGTCAAGTATCGCATCGACGGCACTCTGGGGTTCGCCATGGACCCGATTGCCAAGGAACATCACTCGACGATCATCTCGCGCATCAAGGTGATGGCCGAACTGGACATTTCTGAAAAGCGTGTCCCTCAGGATGGCAGGTTCAAGACGCGTTACAAGGGGCGTTCTATCGATTTTCGCGTTTCGATCATGCCGTCGATTCACGGTGAGGACGCTGTGATCCGAATCCTCGACAAGCAGTCGATTAACGAAGAGTTCCGAACGTTGAGTCTGGAAGTCGTGGGGTTTGCTGAAGATGAGATGCGCCAGTTTCGGCGCTACATCCACGAACCCTACGGCATGGTTCTCGTCACCGGCCCCACTGGCAGCGGTAAGACAACGACGCTTTATGCCGCTCTGATGGAGATACGCAACGATGAGGACAAGATCATTACGATCGAGGATCCGGTCGAGTATCAGATCGAGGGAATTACCCAGATTCCTGTAAACGAAAAGAAAGGCCTCACGTTTGCGCGTGGACTCCGTTCCATCCTGCGACACGATCCCGACAAGGTGATGGTCGGAGAGATCCGTGACATGGAGACTTCCCAGATTGCGATCCAGTCGGCACTGACCGGACACCTCGTATTTACGACTGTACACGCCAACAACGTCGTCGACGTTCTGGGCCGGTTTCTGAACATGGGAGTGGATCCGTACAACTTTGTATCCGCGCTCAACTGCATTCTGGCCCAACGTCTGGTTCGCGTGATCTGCGCGAGTTGTAAGAAGGCGGTCCGCTATTCGGCTGAGACCTTGCTGGCGTCGAACCTCCCTCCCGAACAGTATTCGAAAACGGATTTTTATGAGGGTGATGGTTGCCTGGAGTGCAACGGCACTGGATTCAGGGGGCGTACGGCGATTTACGAATTATTGGATGTGTCCGACAAGATTCGCGAAATGATTGTCGACAGGAAACCCACGTCGGAGATCAAGCGTGCGGCGCACGATCAGGGAATGATCTTCCTGAGGGAAACCGCCGTGTCGAAGGTGCTGGAGGGGGTGACGACTCTGAGGGAAATCAACAAGGTGACGTTCATTGACTAACGGGATCTTTTCAGGCGTTCGCAGTTTATTCGCTCCCGACGTTCCTTTGTGGGCCCTCGAACTGACAACGGACCATGTTGCTGTCATCGAAGCTTTGCCGGATCGGCAGACGGTCGTTTCGCGAGACGTTCGGCCACTTCCTGAGGGGGCGCTCGTGGGAGACCTCAGGGAAACGAATATTGCGGACCCGTCTGCGGTTCGAAGCGGGGTTCAGGAAGCGCTCGACGGTGCCGGATTTATGGGTTCCGATTTGTCTCTCGTGATCCCAGACGAGGCGATGCGGATTGCGCTGCTCAACATCGATTCGTTGCCTGCAGCGGATGCAGAGAGACGCTCTATCATCCGATGGAAGCTCAAGAAGAATGTTCCTTTCGACGTCGAAACGGCTCAGGTTGCTTACCAGACGCTCAGGGAGAACGGGAGCGTAGACCTGCTGGTCGCGCTGTCACGTCAGGTTATCGTCGAGCAGTATCAGGAGCTGGTCGAATCGATGGGGCTCCATGCCGGAGTCATGAGCCCGTCAACGACTTCAGCGCTCAACCTGTTGCAAGGTGGAGCGAATGATGTCCTGTTCGTCAAGAAGAGTACGACTTCTGTGACGACTTCGGTCCTGATGGACGGAGCCCTCCGCTTTTACAGGAAGATTCCATCCGGCCCGCTCTACGAGGCTGCGTATCCAACACTGATGTACTACCAGGACAAGCTGGGAGGTACAGGGCTTGGAGAAGTGGTTCTGTGTGGAGAAGGAATTGGGGAATCCGAAGAGGAAAAACTGGCGGATAGGATTGGCGTTCGAGTGGGGCGACTCCATTCCTCGGAGTTGGGAGATGTGTACAAACCTGCACTCGGAGCCCTTCAGCACTCGTCATGAAATATCACCTCAACCTCTCGAATAGCCCGTTTCCGCATTACAGGACGACCAACGTTCTCCTCAGCGGCGTTTTGATTCTGGTGGCTGCGTTTTCGGTGTGGCAGCTTGTCAGCTTCCTCGGCTATATAGATGACGTTCAGGTATTGGGAGAAGATGAACAAGAGGCGCGGGTCGAGTGGGCTTCACTGGGCGATCAGATCTCAGATATCGAAGCAAGGCTCGGGCGACCGGAAGCGCTGGCTGGAATTGAAGAGGTACGATTTCTGAATACCGTAATAGAACGACAGCGTTTTTCCTGGACGCTCTTGCTCGCCGACATAGAGGGTGTCATTCCGCGTGCGGTTTATCTGGTAACACTTCAGCCTCAGATCGGAGAATCAGGTGAAGTGCTGGTCCGTATGGAAGCGATTGGTCAGACCATCGATGCCCTGAGCCAGTTCATCCGTGACTTGGAAGGCACAGACCGCTTCCAGGACGTTGCAGTGTCTAGCGAAACGCGCAGCATAGACGGTGGGACAGAGATCCAACTGACCATGACTGCCGCATACATGCCCGAAGCCGGAGTGGGACCATGAGCGGAATGTACAAACGGCAAAGGCAGCAGTATGTTTTTGGCAGCGTGGTCGCGATTCTCGCTGCAGTCTCGGTCCTGTCTTTTCTGATTCTGTATTTACCGGTGCGATCCGATTCGATTCGTCTCGCATCTTCCATTGAAACTCTCGACGAGGAGAGTGACGAGCGGGTGCTGGATCTGGAGCGGCTCGTGGAACTCGAAAGCCAGTTAGATGATTCCCGCCGCGAACGCCTTCGATTCCTTGCTGCGCGGGTTGTTCCGCGCGGCGAAGGGTTTGCTGCGATCCTCCCTGATCTGGAACGTCTCGCCGAGATCGCGGATATTCGTCGCAATCAGGTGCAGTACGACCTCGATCCGATTCCCGAGTTTGGAGTCTATTCGGTGGGAATCAATATTCCCGTTCAGGGTTCGTATCAGGCGGTGACCCAGTTCATCCGGGAGCTGGAAGGTGCCGATACACTTTTCATATTGGACGCCATCGGCCTGAATCGCTCTGAAGCGGGGGGGCCGGGTGACCTTGAGCTCTCGCTTAGTTTGACGACTTTTTTTTCTTATGGATCCTAACGACCGGCAGCGTTTCAAGATATTGTTCATCCTGCTGGCTGTTCTAGTGGCTACCGTGTGGGTGGGCCGCCAGATCTATCAGGTGCCCCAGGCGCTGCCTGTGAACGGGGGTGAGGCCGGACTCTCTGCCGTGGCCGGAGTACGGGACTCGTTGTCCGGGGTAAACATGGACACTGATTTGTCGACCCGGATGTCTCTTCTCGATAACGAAATCGGTAGAAATCCATTCCAGTATGGCCCCGAGCCGGTCCCACCGCCTGCTGCAGTAGATGAACCGCAGGAGTTGACACCCAGGTCAGCCGATACGCCGCAACCTCCAGGGGGCGTGACTGCGCCGGCGCCTCCACCTCCACCTCCGATTCCGTTCCGTTACAATGGATATGCGGTGATCGATCCGTCCGACGGGATACGGGCCCTCCTGTTCGACGACGATAGATCGTTCGCCGTTTCCGAGGACGATGTTGTCATGGGGCGGTATCGGGTCAACGTGGTCACGGAAGCGTTTGTCGAAATAGAAGATCTCGAGTTCGGGCGCCGTCAGCGGTTGCCCCTAATCACACAATGAAGCTCCACCCAATGAGACGGTCCGATTCAAATGAAGGGTTCGCACTCGCCGCATTGATTATCTTCATGACCGCGTTGTCGATCGTTCTTGCAGCCTCCTTGCCCGTCTATCAGGTCCAGGCGCAGAGGGAACTGGAAGAAGAGCTGATATTTCGTGGACAGGAGTACGTGCGGGCGATTCAGAAATACCAGCGACAGTTCGGTATCTTCCCACCCAGCATTGACGCCCTGATCGACACAAACGGAATTCGATATCTTCGGCGTCCCTACATAGATCCAATTACCGGGGAAGGCTTCCGGCTGCTGACCGTTAACCCTGACGGCACGATAAACGGTTCCACGTTGTTGCAGGCGGGCGCTAATCCGGCCCTCTTTCAAGGTGGGACGCCGCAGATGTTCGGTGCCCCAGGCTCTGGGCAAGGCGAGGGGGGGAATGGCCGGGGTCGGGGAGCAGGAGGCAACTTCCAGGGAACCTCCGGGTTCGGGCAGCAACAGGGGTTTGGCGCAGCCGGAAGTGGACAGACGAACTTCGGCCAGGCAGCTACGCCGAACGCAGGTGGTTTCGGGGGCGCTGCCGGTTTCGGTCAACAAGGTGGCCGTGGTGGCCAGGCGGGCGCGGGACAGACTAACTTTGGCCAGGCGATTGCGCCGAATGCGGGAGGTTTCAATCAGCCGGCCGGAGGTCGAGGTGGTGGATTCGGCAGACAAGGCCGGGGTAATGCTGGCGGTGGTTTTCCCGGACGAGGAGCAGGTCCTGGACAAGGACCGGGACAGGGGCAGGGAGGTGGAACCGGACAGCGTGGCCCAACCACGGGAGGCTCTCAGACCTTTGGGGGTGGTGGTGTTGTGGGCGTTGCGCCCGAAAACGAAGGACGCTCTCTGAAAGCCTACAACCAGCGGGAGACCTACAGTGAGTGGGAGTTCATCGCGATTCCCGGCTTCGGGACTGTACCTTCAGCCGCAGCTTTGCCGGGACAGGGTACCGGTCAACCCGCAGAGTTCCAGGACGATCCGTCGTCACCGTTCTCGGGCGGCCAGCCGAATCCGTTCGATTAGCCATTCATCAGCTATCAGCTTCAATCAATCCGCACCGCGTTTTTTTTTGGAACCACGCTGTGGCCGTGCCGTTCGGCATAAATGTGCGTGAACTCGGCGCCCAATAGAAGAATCGACGTCGAAAAGTAAACCCAGATCAGAATGACCAGAAGGGATCCTGCCGCGCCGTAGACGGATTCGATCACCGCTGTTCCCAGAAACAGAGTGAACGCATACTTGCCTGTGACGAAGAAAACGGCTGTGACCGTAGCTCCGAGCCACACGTCGCTCCATGCGATTCTGGCGTCAGGCAGAAACTTGTAGGTCAATGCGAACAGGAGGGTGACGAGGGCGAACGACGAGGCGAGATCAACGTAATGCCATATGAAGGAAACCTCGGGAAGGAACCGATTTACGTAAACGCTGTAAAACTGGTACCGGTGCTTACAAGAAATGACAGGAGCAGCAGAGCGCTGACGATGACAACCATCATGAATGGCCAGAAACGGTCCCTCAATATGCCTGAGATCCCCCGGCCCGGCCGGGCCTGGACGCGCCAAACTTTGTTCATTGCTGCCAGAACCTGAGAGAAGACTGCTGAGGCTCCGATCAACATCGTCGCAATTGCAATTACGGTTGGGACCCGGCCTCTTCCAACGCCATCAGTCAGGCTGGTCACCGCCCGTGCGACCAACGCTGCCGCATCTTCACCGACGTACTCAGACATCTGATTTTGAATGCTGGCTGCTGTATCGCCGCTGTAGACAAGACCGACCAGAGCCACAAGGATCAACAATGCAGGCGCCATCGAGAACGCTGCATAGAACGCGATCGACGCGCTCATCTCAAAGGCACCATCTCGAATCCAGCGGGTGAAGGTTTCCCGTATCAGCGCCCAGGTCGTTCGAAGTGGGCGTACAAGAGACATGTGTATAGCTTAACGCTTGGCGGGGTGATGGTGGCAATCTGACGAGGGGCCGGGCAGCGGAATCAATCCCTGATATCAGATCGCGAGGACGAGTTTGCCAAACACTTCACGGTTTTCGATCAACCTGTGGGCTGTGGCCGCTTCCGACATGGGGAGAACGCGATCGATCACTGGCTGCAACTGTCCCCGGAAGATGCAACGCATGACGTCGGTGAATTCACGTGGGCTGCCCGCGGTGGAGCCGAGTACTTGTAGCTGTCGAAAGAAGACATGCCGGAGATCCGTTTGCGGGCTGGGCCCGGTCGTGGCGCCGCATGTCAGTATGCGGCCGCCCCGGCGCACGGAACGGAGACTTTTCAGCCACGTGTCGGCTCCGATGTAGTCCACGACGACATCAACGCCTCGTTTATTCGTCTGTTTCCGAATCACGCGGTCGAACTCTTCTTCTTTGTAGTTGATCAGAATCTCCGCTCCCAGATCAGCCAGCCGGTCCAGTTTCTTCCTGGAACCTGCGGCCGCCCAGACACGGCAACCCGTCATCCTGGCGATTTGCACCGCTGCCGTGCCCACGCCGGCCCCCGCACCGAGAATCAATACGTCCTCACCCGGTTGGATTTGGCCTTTCGTGATCAGCATGCTCCAGGCGGTCAGAAAGACCAATGGGACGGCAGCAGCATCCTCGAAACTCATCGTATCCGGTATGGGTGAGACGTTGTGGTGGGGCACCTTGATCAAATTCAGCATACGTGCCCGGGGTGTGCTCTCCGATGATCTGGTAGGTGAGGCACTGGCTTGCTAACCTTGCGGAGCAGAATTCGCACCGGCCGCAGTTGATTCCAGGATTGATCGTGACCCTTTGACCCGGCCCGAGCCCCGTTACAGCACTGCCCGTCTCCCGAACGATTCCCGAAGCATCCGCACCGGGAATGTGCGGGAGCGGGAGTTCCAACCCGGGAAGTCCGCGGCGGACAAATATGTCGAGATGGTTGACCGATGCCGCCCGGACTTCGATCAGAACTTCGTCCGTGCCACTTCGGGGTCCTGAATTTCACCGGTCTCTAATACTTCGGGCCCACCGTGCTTGTGGAACACGACAGCTTTCATGTGAGGCGTAGTGTATGTTTTAATCTTACGCTTTTCAAACCATGCAAATATCCAACTCTATAGTGTTGGTGACCGGCTCTGCACGGCGGATTGGGCGAACGATTGCACTCGAGTTGGCGCGTCGTGGGGCGCGGTTGGCTATCCATTATCGGTCGTCTGAAGAAGAGGCTGCTGAAACGCTCAAGATGGTCCGGGACCTCGGGACTGAAGGCGAGATGTTTCAGGCTGATCTGACCGATGATTCAGGCAGGGATCGACTGATCGAAGCGATCCGATCGCGTTTCAAAACCGTTGACGTATTGATCAATAGCGCTTCAGAATTCGCACCGGGCACTCTCGAAGAAAGCACGCCGGAAATGTGGGACAAACAGATGGACGCGAATGCCCGCGCACCATTCTTCCTCGCCAGATCATGTGCTATTTTGATGCGCGAATCGGGGAAGGGAAAGATCCTGAACATCGCGGATTCGGCGGGTGAAAAGGTCTGGACGGGTCATTTCCCCTACAGTGTTTCCAAGGCGGCCCTGCTGGCCGTTACCCAGGGTCTGGCGAAAACGCTCGCTCCCGATGTTCAGGTCAATGCCGTAGCTCCGGGACCTGTCCATTTTCCCGATCATTACACCGAGGCGCAGAAACAGGTGGCGATCGAGCGGACCTTGCTGAAACGCCAGGGAAGTCCCGAAGACGTCGCCCGTGCCGTCGTCTTCCTGATCGAAAACGACTACATCACCGGCGAAGTCCTCCACGTGGACGGTGGCAAACACATCCTGTAAGAACTGAAGTAACCACAGAGATAAACAGGAAGAGTTTTTACCGCAAAGACGCAAAGGAAGGTTCTGAAAGACTCACACCTTTGCGTCTTAGCGTCTTTAGGGTGGGTCCTCCTTCTGAGTTCTCTGCGTCTCTGGGTTGAACTTCTTACTTCTTAGTGGGCAGGGCGGCGATGATGGCGTCGGTGAATTCGTCGGTTGAAGCGGTGCCGCCCAGATCACCCGTGCGGATCTTACCTTCGACGAGGACGGTTTCGAGCGCAACCTGGATGCGATCGGCAGCATCGGCTTCGCCGATGTGTCTGAGCATCAGAAGAGCGGATCGCAAGAGAGCGGTTGGGTTGGCCTTGTTCTCCCCAGCGATATCAGGTGCGCTTCCGTGTACGGCTTCAAACACGGCCGCGTCGTTCCCGAGGTTCGATCCCGGAACGACACCCAGGCCGCCAACCAGACCTGCCGCCAGGTCGGACAGGATGTCTCCGTAGAGATTCTCCATCAGCAAGACGTCGAACTGGTTGGGGTTCATTACCAGTTGCATGCTCGCATTGTCGACGATCCTTTCGTCCTGCTCGATTTCGGGATAGTCGTGGCCCACCTTTCGGAAGCATTCCCTGAACAGCCCGTCTGACTTCTTCATGATGTTGGCTTTGTGCACTACGGTGATCCTTTGCCGGCCGTTCTGTTTCGCGTATTTGAAGGCGAACTGGGCGATTCGTGTGGAGGCGTAGTCGCTGATGATCTTGAGGGATTCGACCACTCCTGGAACGACTTCATGTTCGAGGCCCGAGTAGAGGCCTTCGGTGTTTTCCCGGACGATTACCAGATCCACGTCGCCGTAGCGCGAAGGCACGCCGGGAAGACTTCGGACAGGGCGTAAGTTGGCATAGAGTTGGAGTTTCTTTCGAAGTCTGACGTTGACGCTCTCGAAGCCCGTCCCAACCGGAGTTGTCACCGGGCCTTTCAGGGCTATCCGGTTTTTCCGGACGGAATCGAGGGCGCCCTCGGGCAGTGTTGTTGTTCCCTCGGAAAGAGCACCAGCGCCCACGGTGTGTTCCTCCCAGGTAATGGTGACTTCGGCCGCGTCGATTACGCGAACTACGGCGGAGGCAACTTCCGGGCCGATGCCATCGCCGGGGAACAATGTGATCGTGTGAACCATATGGGGCCACACTGTACCATTAAGCCGGACTCAAGCCGGACCTAGGCTAGACTGCCGCTTGACGGTCCATGCTCTTTTCCGCCTTCGAGCAGCTGTTTCCCCATGTTTTTCAACCTGTTCCATGCGATTAGAGGACGGCCGTCTTGCTTGACTTGCCCCACACCCTATGGTACAAAGCGCCCCGGTGCCGTGGGAAATTCCCCGGTCGCGGAGGTAGCCTGAGGGCTACCGACTATGACTCTGTGTAGGAGGCTGTCATGAACAAGGGTGAGTTGATCGAACGCATTGCTAAAGATGCGAAGCTTTCGAAAACGCAGGCCACAAAAGCTCTGAACTCCGCTCTGAATGGGGTTCAGGCGACGCTCAAGAAGGGCGACAAGGTCACCCTTGTCGGTTTTGGGACCTTTTCAGTAGGGAAGCGCAAGGCTCGAACGGGCCGCAACCCTCAGACGGGTGCCAGCCTGAAGATTCCAGCACGCAAGGTGGCGAAGTTTTCGCCCGGTGCGGACCTGAAGAAGGCTGTTAACCGGGGTCGTTGAGTCCGTGACCGTGGTGTATGAATCGAGCGGGTAGGGAGTTACCGACGATTTCTTATATACCCGGAGCGGTTAAGTTTAATAGAATAGGCTGTTCTTAACGGGCGTCACGGAACCGGCAGGCCGGACTGCGGAGATCACGCTGTCTGGCGCAGAACGACGGACCCGATCCCGAGCGAATGTCTCGGTTCGAACTCCTAATGAATGCCCTTGGATAAACGAGTATACAAATCAATCGAATTCAGAAGGGGGAGGTAATGCGTAGTTCAAATCGACGATTCTCAATTTTGGGGATCTTCATGCTGGTCGGAGTTGTGACCCTGTCGGGTTGTGCGACTCGAGGATATGTTGATCAACAGATTGCGCCAGTCGAGGCGCGTGTGGACGAACTGGAGTCCACGGCTGACGAACACGCCGAGCGGATTGACGCGGTAGATAACCGTGCGCAACAAGGTATCGCGGGGGCGAACAACGCCGCGAATTCTGCACAGCAGGCTGCTGACGCAGCCGACGCCGCAGCCGCGGCCGCCGATCGTACGGCTGAAGCCGCCCAACAGAGTGCCGATCAGGCGGGGAATAGGGTCGGAACTCTGGAGAACCGGTTCGACGCGCGCAACAACTATTCGGTCGAGCAGACTGTTTCGGTAATGTTCGGTCTGGAAAGCGCCACCCTCTCCGACGACGGTATGGCCACGTTGGGCCGCATAGCGGGTCAGGTCCAGCAAGGCGACTTTGTCGAGGTTCAGGGCTACACAGACTCCACCGGAGAGGACGCGTACAACATTGCGTTGAGCGAACGTCGAGCTGACGTCGTTCAGCGCTACCTCGTGGGTCAGAACGTGCCCCTGTTCAGGATCGAAATGATCGGACTCGGGGAAGCGGATCCGACAGCGGATAACGGCACGCGTGAAGGCCGCGAGCAGAACCGGCGCGTTGAAGTTCGGTTGCTTCGGGCCGACGACTAAAGATAGCGACAGTAAATTGAGGCCCAAACGGGGGGTGAGCCGGAAGGTTTACCCCCGTTTATTTTTGGCTCTTGGATCAGCTACTGCGGGGGAGTGACGTAGTATCCGGCTCGGGACTGTCGAATTGTGTAGGCCTCTTCTCCCGCTTTGACCACTATTCGCCGCAGTGACTGGTCCGGTCCCTCTATTTCCGGAATGTACCCCACGCTATAGCTACTGCCCAGTGTCTTACCGATCTGTTCGAACAGGGGGATGATATCGTCCAGCGTTTCCGGAAATAAGACCCGTCCCCCGGAGACCTCCGCAACCCTTTCCATCCGAATCCGGACTTGTTCCAGGTACTGTGCCGGGAGAGGAGATTCTTTGTAAATGATTTCGAGGTTCCGGTGTTCATCCGCCCCTTCCGTGTTTCCGTCGAGATTGAGGTCGGTGTTGACGGCGATGAAATAAACAGGAATTCCCCTCTCCGCTGCCTTCCGATACAGGCCGTTGAATCTACGATCGTCCTCAGGTTCCATCACACGGTTGTGTCGAATGATTTCTCTATAGAGAGATGTGTCCCGGCCATCAGTCAGAACGATGATTGCGCGGCGTTCCCGGATGCCGTTAAAGGATCTTTCGATCGCGCGCTCGACGGATCTATAGAATTCAGTCGTGCCCGCTGATCTCCACCCACTCGTCAGGGGATGGAGCGCTTCCAGGGTTTCTTCCCTGGAGTCGTCCCACTCGGTAAGCGTCTTGAGGCGAGCGTCGAAGATACCAATCGAAACACGATCCTGGGGTTTGATGAACTCGACGAACCCAGCTGCGGCGCGGCGCATGAAGTCCCACTTGTGCCTGGTACTTCCAGAGCTGTCGAACAGGAGATACACATGGTAGGGCGCGGTGCTCGCGCCAAAGTAGCGGACTTGTTGTGGCCCTCCGTTTTCGAGGACTTCAAAGTCTTCAGCCCTCAGTCCGTGTACGGGATGTCCAGCTTCGTCGGTCACTGAAACGTCGAGGCTGACGACTGGGACGTCGACGCTCAGCGTGAACTCCTGGGCATGCGCGAGCGGGGACGTCATGACCAGGGTGCCGGTAGTCAGGGTGGCCAGAATACCGGCTGACATGCTCACAACGCCTTCAGGTGCACGTCTAAATGCAGGGAACATTGTTGTGGTATCGTAGCACAAGAATTGGCTCGTTCATCAGGAGCTTGACCCCTTAAACACAGGAGGATTTCTTAACGCTTTCGGGATCAAGTCGAAAGCTGATTGCCTGTATCGGATCGTCAAGCTTGGTCAGGATTAGACATACTTCGGGAGAAGATTTCTTGAAGGAATTCTTACTGGCAGTAGCCATTGCGGGTGTCGCCGTTGCGGGGTTCGCGCCCGGTGCGTCAGCTACTATCGAGATCGCCGAACTTGAAGACCGCAGCTGCGTCACCTGTCACACGGGGCTTGGCCGGGCGGAACTCAACGATGCGGGCCGGTACTACGAGGAGAATCGTACTCTGGAAGGATATCCCGGGGAATTACCTCCCCGGTTAAGCGAAATCGCCATTTCTGCAGAATAAGGGGGGCGAAAAAAAGATCCGCCCTTTCCCGCTCAATCGAAAGCCAATGCCTGAGTGCTGACAGCCCTCCGAGCGTCACTCCATTGACGCGCGAATAGCTTCTTCTAAAACGTCCTTTTCCTGGAAGTTGACGAAGTGCCTCACGACCGTGCCGTTCCTGTCAACGAAGAACATCGTTGGAAAAACGCTCACACCTCCATAGGTGCCCTGCATTTCCTCGTCCAGATGTCCATTCGTGAACTCGATACCTAGTCTTTCCACATAATCGGCTCGTGTCTGATCGTCATAGGGGAGTTCCAGGTAACGATCGGCGTTTGATCCTATGATCTTGAATTCCGAATCGGTGAACTGCGCGTCGAGTTCGACCAGCAGCGGAGCCGTCTGTACGCATGGCGGGCAGTTGGTGAACCAGACATAGACCATGTGCGGCGTGCCCGCGACGATGTCTGAAGTGATCGTCTCACCGGAAAAACTCTCCATGGTGAACGCGGGTATCTGCTGGCCTTCCCAGCCGGCTATCGTGCGCTCCAGCGCTCTACCGAATTGTGGATGATTCAGAATCGGTGTGACGTCCATGCTGAGGATCTCGCCTGTGTTCAGATCCCGTTCGAAAAACTTGGGAATCCTTGGATCGGCTTCCATGACCCGAAGCATCACATCCGCCGCTCCCGGAATGCCGACGAGGCTGAATTGTTCAGAAATTTCCTGGAGGGATGGGATCTCGCCGGTGCTTATCTGGAACTGCGCCAGGAACGTCGGAACCTTGAAGAACGTGTTGTAGAGGCCGCTCAGGGCCTGCTGTTCTTCGGGTGTCGTGAACACGTTGTTAACCAGTTCAGAGATGTCGATGCCCTGACCAGGTTGCAGGTTCTCCCGCAGATAATCGATAATCCGGGCTTCTGTGCTGGTGGGTTGCTGTAACAGCAGAGCCATCAGACCGTAGGCGAGCCATGTGTGCATTGAGTCTTCCTCCTGACAGATCACTCCAAACTACTATTCCCGCTTTTGAATGTCCATTACTAAGGGGACCGAGGGCCCATCCGCGAATTAACTTCAAGAATGTTAACAGTTGTGGATTGGAGGAATCAGTAGTCTGTCCCCTTGATTTTGACGATTTAAGGTGAGACGAATGTGGCGCAGATTGGCCTTGTTCGAGCCCGCGAGACAGGAACAGTTATCTTTCTTGTAGAAAACACTCTTGAAACTGTGGATCGCTGAAGTTAACCTACGCGGCGTTGGGCTCGTCATGTATGGGACGGGGAACTGACTGCACTACATAGATTTGAAGGAGGCTGAATGAGCTTATCGATAAAAACCCGCAAGGAGGATGGGGTAACCGTCCTGGACCTGTCCGGGCGACTGACAATTGGAGAGCCGGTACTCTTGCTTCGGGACAGCGTTCGCGGGTCGATCGATGATGGTGACTTGAAGTTCGTGCTGAACCTGGGGGATGTTGGCTACATCGACAGTTCAGGGCTTGGGGAACTTGTTTCGATCTACACCACTGTCAGGAACAAGGAAGGTGACGTCAAGCTTCTCAAGCTGTCGGCTAAAGCCAAAGATCTGTTGCAGATGACGAAACTTCTGACGGTCTTCGACACATTTGACGAGGAGGCCGACGCCCTCGCTTCCCTAAAAGGATAGCGAGGGTCGACGATCCTGGCGGAAGTGCGTGGGAGTCGAACCCACCGGACGCCGGTTCCCCGACATCCCACTGGCTTTGAAGGCCAGGAGAGTCACCGGACCCTACTCACTCCCGCTGAAGATTATAACCATCCAGGCTTCCGGTAGCGAACCGTCCCGTCGAAGGGAGGGATACTGTATGCGTTCCCGAAGAGGGGATGACACCTAGAAAGTCGTGAAATACGAAGCGGCATTCCGGGCATTTGAAGCGAAGGACTATGCCCGCGCCGCCGAGTTGCTTGAGCCCTCCGTTTACGAATCCGGTCTCACGTCCGACATCCTGAACCACACGTACACTCTGGCCTTATTCCATTCGGGCCAGCCCACGCGTCTTGCCGACGCTGCGTTTGATATAGGACAAGAGCTGCTCACCATCGATCCGGCTTCTGCTCTGGACTACTTCTAGAGGGCGCTGTACGTGGGCCTGGACCCGGAGCGATCACGTCAGATCGGTGTCATCTTCGAAGGATGGTCCCAGGTTCTCTACCACTCTGATCTGGGAGAGCAGATCACGACGCGAGTGGCTGCACTCCGGCCAGCTCCCTTGCAGGTCAATGTCAATCATGACCTCGAGATGGATGCCGATCTATTCGACGGAGCAGTGCATCTGTTCAGGGATGGTTTGGAAGGGACGCGGTTCGAAGATCGGCTGAGCCGACGGATCCCACCCGTTTCCGATGTGCGGTCCAGGCTCGAGGCCGCGGGCTTCCTCGATGGTCGCCGCGGCGAAATGGGAGATTTCAAAACGGTTTCAGCTACTTTTAGCGAGGGACGAACCGGTCCGGACCAGGAGTATCTGGAGGCCATTGTCGCGATTCTCAGGCGGTCTCCGACTCACATGCACATGTTTGTCGGTTCGGGTGATCGAAGGAGCGTCCGGTCCTACCTCCATTCGTGCGACGTGCTGAGGCAGGTGAGGTTTTTAGGGCAGTCGACGGACGCGGTCACGTACCTGCCCATGATCGATGCCTACATTGCGTCCTTTCCCGATGCGGATGCTCAATCGATAGTCGAGGCGATGGGTGCGGGCAAACCCGCTGTTGTCAGGAGCTACGCGCCGGGTTCGAGGCACAACCGCGGTGCGGAGCTTGTGGGGACCGAGGAGATGGTTGCGTCGGGTTTCAGAGAGCTCGTAGACATGGTCCGTCATGTTATCGAGGACGAGGATTACAGATACGCCTTGGGGCAGTCCGCAGCCGAGCGTTTCCTCACGGAGTTCACGCCGGCCAGACTGGGTTTGGATTATCTGGATTTTCTGACGCTCCTACTGTAGGTGCGGTCTATGACCGCACAAACACGTTGTTAAGACGTGCGGTCACAGACCGCACCTACAGATAAGAGTTAGCCAGAAGCTCCATCCCTGTTCAGCCTGTCGATGTACCATCCCGTCATTTTTCGGGCAAATTCCGGGGTCACTTCCGGACAACGTATCGATGTGTCCCTCAGTCCATCAAGAACGTGGCTGCAGTCGAAGACGGGTTCCTCTCCGAGGTACTGATGGTAGAACGCCATCTGTTTATGGAAGATGGTTTCCAATCGTGTCATGGGATCGCTCTCGAACAGCTCTTCCTCTACCAACCGGATTCCTCGGACCCGCAGCTGGTCACACACGATGTTCAGCCAGAGGTGGTTTTCGGTGGGTATCGGATTCGCCAGGTGATAGGTCCTTCCCTCGCCCGAGTCCTTTGTCGCTAATTCGAGCATTGCATCGGTCACGTAGTCGATGGGAACAAAGTTAAGTGTTGTGGATTCCGAGCCCCGGACCCGCAACGGAAGGTCAACGATAGTAGATTCGGACTGTCCGCGTCGAAGTCTTCGTGTTGCGGACCAGAGCCCGCGGATGAAGGCATAGACGCCGTGGAAATGTGTTGCCCTGCCCGTTTCCGAGTCGCCAATGATGATGCTCGGGCGATAGACCGATGCGCGGATCTGCCTCTGCCGATGGGCGGCGGAGACCAACAACTCAGCCTGGCACTTGGATTCTTCGTACGGGTTTTTGAAGTTCTGTCCGACATCGACCTCGTCTTCCATTACCCTGTCGGTTCGATGGCCTGCAACATACGCGGTGCTGACATGGTGCAGGCGGCGGTTTGGAGTTTCGGCCACCAGTTCGATGATGTTTTTCGTTCCGCCCACATTCATTTCAAAGATCCCGTCGCGGTCTTCTTCGACAAAGGATAGAGATGCCGCGCTGTGCCAGATCTCATCGACCTGTTTCAATCTGTCGTATTCGGATTCAGACAACCCCAAACGTGGCAACGAAATATCGCCTTCGAACACTTCAAGATTCCCGGTCAGGTCTTTCAGCTGGTCCGGGTCGGAGCGAACACGTCCAACGACTTCGAGAATGCGGTCTGTCGGGCTCCCGGACTTGGATCCGCGCGTAAGCGCGATGACACTATGACCTTGTCCGAGCAGTGCGTGGCATAGGTGGCTTCCGAGAAATCCGGTGCCACCGGTCAGGAGAATCCGATTAGCCATGAGAGGGTTGGATTCTGTCAATCAGTTCGGGAGCAGACCCGTGGCTGTAGAATCGAACGATCGCGTCGTGCTTGGCCCTCCATCCGGCGACGCCCTGGTCCACGACAGCGCTGAGTTCATCCATTGTCCGGACTGCAAATCCGAAACCCTGATCACTTGCGGCCCGAAACAGGCCCGATTCCTGAGGCATCAGACCGCCCATGGCCGTGAGGACTGACGGGACTGTTGATGCGAGGGCTTCGTAGGTAGACAAGGCGCCAGGTTTCGTTATGACCAGATCCGCAGCACCGATCATCCTGTGGATGTCGGTGACGAAACCGAATGTCTTGAGCCGCTGCTCCTTGAGACTGTCCAGACTCCTCCGGACTCGGTCATTATGGCCGCACACGACAAGGATATTAGCGGTGGGTGCTGCCTCAAGGACAGCCTGAACGAGCCTACGGAGAGGGCCGCCTCCACGGGCGCCGCCGTTCACAAGAATTGTCTCGCCCTCGACATCCAGCCTTGATTTCAATTCGGCGACTTCCTCTGGTCCGTGCGGGCGAAAACCTGGACCGAGGGGCATCGAAACCCGCTCGATCCTGTCGGAGGCGACGCCATCGTCTTCCAGTCGCGTTCCCGCCTCTTCAGTGAGGACGAAGTATCGCGTGACGTACCCTGAGGCCCAACCCTTCCAGAAAGGAGGGAACGGGTCGGTCACGAAGGTGTAGCAGGGAATCCGGAGTCCCTTTTCGGCTATCCATCGCTGAATCATGTGGTTCAGCATGGGATGGACCGAAAGAATTGCACGTGGTTTTTCTGATTCGATGAACCGTTGGATATAGGTTCGGACCCGCCTGTAAAAGACGTCCGCCTCATTCGCCTTGATCAGTTCTATGGACTTGGCGAACATGCCGACCCATGCGGGGTGATGGGTCAATAGAAAGTTGTAAATACTTCCTAATGAGCGATATGTAGTGGCAGACTCTTCAAGGGGTTTGCGTACCGAGGCCTGCCATCCTCGAGCTATGGCTGTTTCGGCAAGTGCCCGCGCCGCCGAGTTGTGCCCCTCACCAGTATCAGACGACAGTATCAGCAACCGCTCCATCCGGCCGAGAATAGCATATTTTCACTACATGCATCGGGCCCTCCCGCCGATGAGTAAGGGGAGCGTGCTGTGTGACATAGCGCTCGTGGGGGACAGAACATGGACCGAACCGATCAAAGAGTAGCCCTTGTCTGGATATATGCCGGACAGGACCCCTCCCAGCGACTGGAGACGATTGGGTCGATCGACGGGCAGCATCTTGAGCTGATCGCCGTCGGGAATGCCGAGGTCCAGCGTGCCGCTGAGATGTTCTCCTTCTCCCAGCCCAATGTGTCTCTCCAGACTCTAGATTCAGTGTCAATGCAGGCGATTTGGAAGGCAATTCCGTCCGAGACCCGGGCCATTGTGTTCTGGATGGATGATGAGAAGTTAGTCAGTCCGGGATTTGCTCTGGACATGGCCTCTCCCATTCTGGGTTCGGACCCTGCTTCGGAGCAGCATTTACACTATTGGGACGGAAACGCTCTTGCGATCTCCCGCTCAATCGCTGAGGCCCTCACGCTCCAGGACATGAACTTGAGGGACGATTGCCTCTTGACCCTGATGTCGGACATCGTGGATCGTGGAGCCAGATTGAGAGGCAGCCGTGTCCGTCTGATGTTCTCGCCTTTGGAGAAGTTTGCGGCTATGGCTATGGAGCCCATCGGCCTTGCGTCCTAAGACCGGCGGATCCATCCTCTGATACTGCGTCGTGCCTCGCTCGGTCTCCTTGACGTATTTCAATACGCCTCGATCGTCCTCACTTCACACTCCTTGTTTCAGAGGCGCCTCCACCGGCCCTGAAAATCCAGCCTAGTTCGCGCTCCCGATTGGGCCCGCAGTCAGGAGACTGCGGGCGGCGAGGCCGCTCGGTCAGGATGACCGATTGAGCGGCCGCTGCAAGTCTGCGTCTCAATCGGGGAGGGTCGTTCGGTCAAGATGACTGATTGAGCGAGGGCTAGGTTCAGAGGCTTCGTGGCCTTCGTGTTGAAAGTTCTGGGTGTTTCGGCGGAGAAAACTGCTGGTTCGGGCTGCGATCAGATATTCAGTTCGTTCGTGATTTCCATCGTCCACTTGACGGCATTCATGTAGGCGCTGCGTATGGCGGGAGGATCGAGTTTGAGGGCGCTGCCCACCTCGGCAAGACGTTCCCAGTCGCCTTGTTCGTAAGCGATCGTGAAGTCGAGCATGTTTCCCAGAAGCTCTTCGTGGGTAATCAGCGCCTGAGAGATTTCTTCCGAGAGCGGCAGCTTTTCGAGGATGTCTTCCATGCGAGTGTCCAGCATGGCGTCCAGAACAGAAAACAGTCCGACGGTAAAGAACCTTTCCGACGTAGAAAAACCATTCGCCGCGGCAAGCTCCTCACACATCTTGGCCCGGACAATGCCCGTCACCATCAGTTCCCGTGGCTTGTCATCCATCGACGCCAGCATCAGCAGGCTGGCCCAGGTGCGGAGCCGGGACACGCCGATCAGCATGGCCGCATGTCCTATCGAATCCACGTGGCGGGGAAGCGCGCAATAGGCCGAGTTCACGAAACGCAGGAGTTTGTAGCTGAGCGTGACGTCTTGCCGGATCGTTTCTTCAAGTTCGTCGCCCTTGATATCGGGTGACTGTAGTTTTGACACCAGTCGGGTCGCGGCCAGGCGATTCGTTGGAATCTGTTTGCCTTCGATCAGCTTGGGCTTGCAGAAGAAGTAGCCTTGGAAATAATCAAAGCCCAGAGCGCTGCAGAAATCGAACTCGTCCTGGGATTCTACTTTCTCGGCCAGCAGCCGGACATTGAACTTCTGAAGCAGGGGGACTTGTTCCTCGAGACCGGCCCGATCGGTGGCCATCACGTCCACTTTGATGATGTTGGCCAACTCGACCAGGGGGCGGAGGCTCTCATCGTAGACAAAGTCGTCCAGGGCGATGATGTAGCCTTGGTCCTTGAGTTTGCGAAGCGCCTTGACGATTTCGGGGGCCGCGGTGACGTCTTCCAGAACTTCCAGAACCACGCGGTCCTTCGGCAGGGACCTGCAATGCCCTTCGAGGATGAAGTTGTCGGTCAGGTTGACAAACCCCAGGTGCTCTCCAATGATCTCGTCGAACCCGAATTCGATGAAGTTGAGAATGACCTGAGCGGTGGCGCTGTCTCCGTCAACCACATTGGCCCGGTCGGTCGCGCTGTCACGAAACAACAACTCATAACCGTACACGTCCATGTGTTTGCGGTATATCGGCTGCCTGCTGACGTACGCTGCCGTCGCGCTCTCTGTATTCATTGTTTCAGTTAATTCGGTTAGTGCAGTGTCGTTAGGTCTCATCGTAGCACACCTCTTCCTATCGACTTATTTTGTTCCTGTCGATAGTGGCCGGGATTGAATCAAGGCAAGAAAGACAATTCTTTTTGCTCCTGCCTCGGGTGCTGCGGACCTGCAGGCGGAAGGGTTTATCTCGTCCGATGGTGTAATATCAGTACGATGCACCCGTCTTACAAGAGTGAGCTGAACCGGGGGATCCCATTGGCGGGTGCGGGCGAATTCAAGGCCCTCTCGATCGGACCTCTCAAGGTCTGGCCTCCAGTGGTTCTGGCTCCAATGGCGGGTGTGACCAACTACCCTTTCCGTTCCATATGCGGAAGTTTCGGCGCCGGCCTGTACGTGAGCGAAATGATCAGCGCCCGACCGTTGGTCGACGGTCGGGAGAAAACACTGAAACTTGCCGATTTCGGACCGGAGGAGTCACCCCGCAGCCTGCAGATCTATGGTGTAGATCCCTATTACGTATCCGAGGCCGTTAAGAGACTCGTTGGGGAAGGACGGATCGATCACCTGGATATGAATTTCGGATGTCCGGTGTGGAAGGTCACCCGGAAGGGCGGGGGGGCCGCGATTCCTCTGAAACCCCGGCTGCTGGGCAACATCGTGCGGGCTGGGGTTGACTCAGCAGGGGACGTTCCGGTCACGATCAAGTTTCGATTGGGAATCGATCCGGATCACATGACGTATCTGCAATCTGGTCGGGTTGCCCAGGAAGAGGGGTGTGCCGCAGTCGGCCTCCATGCCCGAACAGCTGCGGATCTCTATCATGGTACAGCTCAGTGGGACGCGATAGGAGATCTTAAATCAAAGGTGAGCATCCCGGTTCTCGGCAACGGGGATGTCTGGGAAGCCGAAGATGCCCTTCGCCTGATGCGCCAGACCCGATGTGACGGTGTGATTGTTGGCAGGGGTTGTCTGGGACGTCCGTGGCTCTTCCGGGACCTCGCTGACGTCTTCGACGGACACGAGCCGGCCGATCCTCCCGACTTCGGCGCAGTCCTCGACGTCATGTTCACGCATGCCGCACGCCTCGTGGATTGGTTCGGGGAGAGAACAGCGATGTCGGCCTTCCGCCGCCACGCCACCTGGTATACGAAGGGTTTCAGTCTGAGCTCCTCGGTGAGAGCTCGAATGGTCCAGGTGAAGACGTTTGAGGAGTTCGAAGCACTTTTCAGGGATGTTGACAGAGATCAGCCGTTTCCAAGGGCGGCCATGCGCATGAGGAGAGGCAAGCGCAACGGCCGGCAGAAGGTGGCCCTACCCGACGGATACCTGGACAATACGGATGAAGCAACACCGCCGGGCATTGAGGCGGAGGTGTTGGTATCCGGTGGATAGCAAACCGCCGTCACGGACTGCCTTAGTTCCTCTTGTCTGATTCAGTGAAAACAGAGACAGCGAAATCTTCTAAATCGGCTCAGTTCCGGAGTCTGTCCGTTCTGATTGCGGTGGCGTTCGTCGATATGCTCGGCTTTGCGATGATCCTGCCGCTGCTCCCGTTCTATGCCCTGAATCTGGACATCTCTCCGCAACTGATCGGTTTCATCATCGCCTCCTTTTCGATGGCGCAGCTGATGTCTGCGCCTCTTTGGGGGCGCGTTTCCGATCGTTACGGCCGCCGCCCTGCCATGTTGATCGGATTGACTGCGTCGGCGATTTCATACGTCGTCTTCGGCTTCGCGAATTCGTTCTGGCTGTTGTTGTCCTCCCGCATCATTCAAGGTGCAGGCGGCGGGACCACCGGTGTTATACACGCCTACGTTGCCGATTTGGTGCCTCCCGAGGATCGGACCCGGTCATTGGGATGGCTTTCAGCGGCGACCTCGGCAGGCGTGATGATCGGTCCGGTCATTGGATCGACCGCAGCGTACTGGGGACAGATGGCTCCCGGACTGGTCGCCGCCGGGCTGTGCCTGGTGAACATCATCTTTGCGTGGGGTTGGCTCGCCGAATCGTCAAAAGTCGATGACCAGAGCCGGACCAAGAAGAGACAACCTGTCTGGCACACCGCGTGGACTGTTGTGCGTCACCCGACGCGTACAATCTCCCGCCTTGTCTGGATCTACGGGCTCGGGATGCTGGCGTTTTCATCGTTCACTTCGATCCTCGCTTTGTACATGGGTTTCGAGTTTTCGATAAACGAGAGAAATATCGGCTACATCTTCCTGTATACGGGGTGCCTGTCGGTCGTAATGCGGTCGTTATTGCTCGGTCCCATTGTCGGCCGCTTTGGAGAGACATGGACGATGCGGATCGGCGCATCGAGTCTTCTGATCGGATTCCTCAGCGTGGCGTTTACAGGCAACCTTTGGATGATGTTGGCGCTGATGTCTCTCATCACGGTCGGTACCGCACTCATGTTTCCCTCGACAACCGCTCTCACTTCGCGATCGGCAGAAAAATCCGAACTGGGAACGACTATGGGAACCGCCCAGGCCTTCGCAGGAATGTCACGCACGATCTCGCCCTTGATCTCCACGATGCTGTTTCAACAGATCGGCCGCACCGTTCCATTCTTCGCCGGTACTGTGTATGCTGGGATCGTAGTGATTCTCTCTCTTCAAGTTAATGATGTGATGCCTGAAAGAGAGGCGTCCGAGGACGAGAAAATGCCTTCAACCCTGCAGGAGGAGCCTGCCGAAGGTCGTTAGGGGGATGCGATGGCAAAGGGCCCTCACTCCGGCGGGTCGGATTCGTCGGGTCCGAACCTCTATGGCGTAACGCTGGCTCCCAAACGGCTGATCCTCGGCCTGTCCGTCATCATCGTACTACTTCTTTCCTGCCACGTCGGGTTGACGATATACCACTACCAGATCGAAGAACTGCCGTGGTTGCCCTGGCGCCAGCTTTTCGACGTCGACGAAGAAAACAATCTTCCGACGTGGTTTTCCGGATTCCTGTTGTCGATCGTTGCGGTGTGCGTCTGGCTTTGCGCGCGGCGGAAACGGTCCGACAACGACTCCTGGCTGGTTCACTGGTATGCATTGGCTTTCGGCTTCCTCTTGCTTTCTTTGGACGAGATAGCCGGTATCCACGAGACAGTCAACTCGCTTATCGATACGAACTGGGCCATTCCTGGTGGAATTCTGGCTGTTGGAATCGGACTGTCTTTCGTCCAATTTCTGTGCAAGCTTCCATCCGGTACCGGGATGCTGTTTCTTGTATCGGGTGTTCTCTATGTCGGCGGTGCGGTCGGGATGGAATTGGTGGGGGCTCCGATTGATGCTGATACCTTGAGCTACAACCTCATTACGGCGGTGGAAGAAGGATTGGAAATGGCCGGCGCCCTGCTCTTCCTCTACACGTTGCTTCGCTACATGCAGACAACCGGAGCTGGAGTTGTCCAGGCCACCGTGGAGCTGAAATAGCGTGTTGAAATAGATCGGGATCGCTTTCGTTTAAACGAGCCGACTTCGGATGTTGATTTCAGACGTTAGCGTGCGGTAAACGGGACATTTTTTCGCGATTTCCAATAATCGTTCGCGTTGCTGGTCGCTTAAAGGCCCACCCAGTTCTATGGCGCGTTCGATACGATCTACTCTGCCTTCCTTGGTTTCGCACTCGGCGCAGTCTTTGGCATGAATCTTTCCATGGGTCAGTACGATAGTCACACTTTCCAGCGGCCATTCTTTCCTGCTGGCATAGGCCCTGAGCGTGATGGACGTGCAGGCTCCGAGTGCAGCACTGAGGAGTTGATAAGGAGTCGGGCCGGTATCGGTACCGGGCGGGTCGGGTTCGTCCGCCGACAGGCGGTGCGGTCCCACGATGATTTCCTGTGCCAGTCCGGTGTCCGTACTCCGAACCATGACGACACGTGCTTCACTGCTACCCTCTGCTCTTGCCGCTTGTTCTTTCTCTGCGCTCATCTGAGACCTCTCGGCTGCGCAAAAAGTGGGAACAGGTCACTCTTTTTGCATAGGCGAAACTTCACTGGCACCATTGTTCAAAATCAAAAAGAGTGACCTGTCCCCACTTTTTGCCCCATTTTTTCGCTGTTGGCGCGGGAATGTTACCATAGCAGCCATCCAATCGAGCGGGCGAAAAAGAGGAGGTTGTCTTGGAGGACAGAGGACACTGGGGATCAAGAATCGGATTCGTGTTGGCAGCATCCGGGGCGGCGATCGGGCTCGGCAACGTCTGGAAGTTTCCCTACATCACCGGGGTCAATGGCGGTGGCGCGTTTGTTCTGGTTTACCTGGCCTGTATCGCTCTGGTCGGACTACCAGTGATGACGGCCGAGGTATTGCTGGGGCGGGCGAGCCAGAAATCCCCCGTTGGCGCCTTTAGGCAACTCGGTGGCGGACGCTGGGTTTCGATGGGATGGCTGTGTGTTGCGGGTGCTTTTATCATCCTTTCCTACTACAGCATTGTCGCCGGCTGGGCGATGCACTACGCCTACCTATCGCTGACAGGACAGATAGTCGGTCTCGGTCCGGAAGGGGTTGGGCCGGCGTTCGATGCGTTGTTTACGTCGAACGAACTGAATCTTTTCTGGCACCTGCTCTTCATGACGATCACGGTCGGCGCGGTGTGGGGAGGCGTCCGCAAAGGTATTGAGCGGTGGGCGCGGATATTGATGCCGATCCTGTTCGGGTTCATGGTCATTCTTCTCGTGAACTCGTTCACGATGGAAGGTTTCGCTGAAGCCACGGATTTCATCTTCGGATTCCACACCGAAAACCTGACGGCGGCGGGTGTATTGGAAGCTCTGGGGCACTCGTTTTTTACTTTGAGTATCGGGATGGGGGCGATGCTGACCTACGGCAGTTACCTCAAACGGGATGACGACATCGTGTCGGCATCGGTCCTAATTTCCGGTCTGGATACGCTCATCGCCCTGATGGCGTGCATGGTCCTGTTTCCGATCATCTTCACTTTCGGCCTGGAGCCCGGTGAAGGTCCCGGTCTCGTATTCGTGAGCATGCCGATCGCTTTAAGTCAGATGGGGGCGGGTACGTTCTTCTCGTCCTTGTTTTTCGTGCTGCTGTTTTTCGCGGCGCTGACCAGTTCGATCTCACTGCTCGAAGTCGCGGTGTCGTACCTCATCGACGAGAAGGGATGGCTGCGGCACAGAGCTGTCATGCTCGGCGGGCTGATCATTGCGTTGGTCGGGATACCCTCGGGCCTGAGCGGCGGTACGGCACTTTTTGGCGAGTCGTTTACCGAAGTGTTTGGACGAAACTGGTTTGACACAGCCGATTACCTCGCATCGAACTGGATCCTGCCTCTGGGTGGTTTGGGCATTTCGATCTTCACTGCATGGCGTCTCGATGACGCGATTCGTCATCGGGAATTCCTGGAAGGCAGCAAGCTGCAGCTCTTTTACAAGGCCTGGCTGTTCTTGCTGAAGTTTGTCGTTCCGGTAGCGATTGTCCTGATCTTCCTGAACGCGCTGGGTATCATTTAGCCAACTTTTGAGCTACGATCACGGTGAAATCGTCTACGACGTCCTCTTTGAGAAGCCAGTCGTCCTCGTAAGCAAAGATACGTTCCAGCCATTCGATGGATTCGGTGTCGGTCTCGACGAAATTGCCGGCAATGTCTTCCAGCAGCAGATGCAGGATGTTGCCTCCGTAGCCACGCAGAATGAAGTCGGGGAAACGTTCTGACAGCAGCGGAATAATTTCGCCCGACCGGATCGCTTCGGATGGATCCACGGCGTTCATTTCGTCAATCGTCGGACGTATGACCGAACTCCGAATACTTTTTCCATCCGAACGGCTTACCCTGAGGCGCTCAGGTATCTCGGTGAGCATTGCGTTGATTCCTTCGATCTGCTGGTCGGGCCACTGAAATTGAGAAGGCCCGACAAATTCATCCATGTAAAAGTAGCCGTTCGGCTTGAGAGCTTGATGGACTTTCTCGTAGAGCGTTTCAAGTTCGGCGATGTGGTGAATCGAAGAGATGCCAAAGACGACATCGTAAGCATTGGCTTCCAGCGACACTCTATTGAGGTCGGACACCTGATACCTTATGTGCGTGTAACCCTCGTCCTCGGCAAGTGCCCGGGCTTTTTCGATGGCGCCTTCGGAAACGTCGAGCGCGTCGTGCCGCAGGCAGAAATTGCATTGAGTCAATCCCCGTTCAAGATCGCCGGCGCCGCATCCGATGGTCAGAGCCCGCCCTACCGGCACATTGCCTTGGAGATCTTCATAGACGAAGTGGTGGTAGCGTTCCGAGTTTTCCCGGCCAGTGATCTTCTCGTTGATGCGGGCCTGGACCCTAGGGTGCTCGAGCCAGTGTGCCCCTCCATCGAGAGTCCACGTGCCGGCCTGTTCTCCCCAGAGCCGTTTGACCTTTTCCAGTGATTCTTCGTATGACAGCGCTCTGCTCCTATCGAGGGGATCTTATCGCAGTTCGAGGAACGCAAAGATTCTTTCTCAGACGCCCAGAAGGTATCCCTGGGCCGGGCGGCCGGTGACACGGTTCATGGCCCAGACGTACCAACTGACCTGTGTCCGATACTCCTCGAGGTTTATCTTTATATCCGCATCGGTTTTAAAGTCGATGACGTGCCAGGTGTCGTTTTCACAGAACGTCATGTCGATCACGCTCTCCAGAATAGCGCCTTCGTCAGTCCTCACGGTTACAGGGAACTCCCTGTGAGCCTCCCCGGCTGATCTGAATCGTTCCATCAACGGATGTGCCAGGGTTCTCGAGACACTCGTGACGGCAGCGGTGACTTCTTCGGGAGTCGCGTCAAGGCCGCGCGCATGGAAGGCCGCCAGTTTGCCGATCGAGTCCTCGTCGGCTTCGACCCTCACGTCTCGCAACACGAGGTGAACGAGGCTTCCAAAGCGGGTGCCGGTTGGGCGTTGTTGTTCTCTTTCAACATGCATGACTTCGATTTCTGGAAGGATACCTCCGGGGACTCGTTGAGCTTCGGTCGCGGTGAAGACTTCCATTTCCTGCCTGGATCCGAAATCGAGGAGGTTGCTGCGGCGTTCCTGCCACCGGGCATACTGCCGGATCGAACGTTCCGATTCGACACGGTCCTCATCTTCGGTCAATATGTCTTCCTGGCGAATGCCAAAGTTGCCGGCAACATCCAGTCTCAGATGGTGGGGATCCCACCAGACCACCTCGCGCGTATCCGGTCCAAGATGGTGGAGTCCCGGCCGCAGGGACGATTCGTCCTGGCCCATGAGCGCTCCCGGACGGTCGATGACCGAGCTTTCCCCAAATTCGGGGCAGCCGGGGGCAGGGATGGAGTTCCGCTCGCTGCCGGGAATGGGATATAACGCCCTGTTCAGGGATCCTACCCATCCGGCCATCGGACCATCCCCTACAGAAGGGACGACAAGCAGGTCACGTGCGCGCGTCGCGGCGACGTAAGCAATGCGTACTCCCTCGGCTTGGTCGCGCAGATGTTCTCTGTCCTGGTGGTCGGAAAGTTCCCAGGGCGAACATCCCAGAATTCGCATGGCACAGAGTCCTTTTTCCGGATCCACGTGTTTGTCCGGTGTTGCGCCAGCAAGGTTCGCTGTGATGTCGGCAAGGATGACGACAGGAAACTCGAGACCTTTGGCTGCATGCACTGTCATGATGCGTACGCCCTCGGCGCCTTCTTCCAGTACGGGGGACTCTGCGGCGTCTTCAGTCTGTGCCTCGACTGTCAGTTGATCTACGAAACCTCGAAATGAGGCGCCTCCCCGGGCTTCGAACGCTCGCGCCAGATCGGCGACGCGATATACATTGGCCAGGACCTGGTTTCCGGCGGGACGGAGCGCGAACCCCGCGTGTGCCCGAGTCGCCTCCAGCAACTCATTGATGGTTTCGACAAAGGGCTGCCAGTTACGTTTCTTGTGGAGATCTGCCAGTGTATCGAGCGCTTCGTTTACCGGATCGAATATCGGGTCGGTGTCGCCCGAAGGGCGACGGACGGGACGAAGATGGCCGACTTCATGCCGGTAACGAACCAGGAGCGCATCCGTAATGGCAAAGAGCGAGCCTTTGAGTGTGGCGTAGACAGAAAGTTCGTCGTCGGGCCACTCGATGGCCGTCAATGCCGCTCGGATCGTCTCGACTTCTTCACGTTGATGAAAGGAGCGGGCTCCCCACAGAAGATGGGGAACGTTCCGTGTTTCGAAGGCGTTCACATAACTGCGGGTGATGTCCTCTCCCCACGACATGAATCTTCGAAATAAAACGCATACATGCCGGGAATCTATCGGGACTTCGGAATTCTCTCGGAGGGGATCACGCACGCGCCAACCGCTCTCTTCAAGCAACCATTGAACGAACGCTCCGACAGCTGACGGCAGAGACTTGTTGACGGCCTTTTTGGTGACCCGTTCCACCCGTAGGAGTACGGCTGGTGCCCAGCAATGGGGCCGGAGTGTTCCTCCAGCGGTATGTAAGAGGGTTGGCCTGTTCTGGGGTCGCCGTTCATTTCTTCCTCGAAGGCGACATTCACCAGGCACTGGATGTTTCCGACTGCCCGGAAGCTGCGTGTCAGATAGATCACGCTTACGCCTTCAGCCGTCAGTCGTTCACACAGTGCACCGTAGAGTGCTACGTCAGCCCTCCGAAATCGATAGATCGACTGCTTCGGATCTCCGACCAGGAAGAGTTTCCCCTCAACCGGCGTGACACGCGTCCAGTCTGTCGTGTTCGGGTCGTGGGCAGCGAGCAGGAGGAGAATCTCTGCCTGGAGCGGATCGGTGTCCTGAAACTCGTCGACGAAAATATGCGTGAAGCGTTGCTGGAGAAAGTTGCGAACTGCAGGGTTGTCTCGAACCATGTTGCGCGTGGAAATCAGGAGGTCGACGAAATCCAGCTTTCCAGCGCTCAGTTTCGCGGTGTCATAACGATCGACCAGTGTCCAGAGTTCGTCGCGCAAAAGCGCGGCCAGGTCGGCGTCCGCCCGAGTCTTGAAATCCTCGAGCGCCTGCCGCAACGTTTCGCGTTTCTCCAGAACTTCAACCCGCGAGTGGGCTTCGGAGAATTTCCCCCGGCCCTTTCGCTTATTACGAGTCAGATCGCCCGAGAGTCGGACGACGATCGCTTCAAGGTCGTCGTAATCGCGGCTCCGCACGGCCTCGGTTCGATCTATATGGTTTCTGAAGTCGACCGTACTGTTCAACGCTACTCGCAGAGCGTCCCGAGGATTGGGACATGTTGAGGCCATAGTGGCGACTTCGATGACTTGATTGACGATTCGGTCGATCTCCTTCTCTCGCTCCATCGATTCACGGCGCCAGGATGCAGGGAAATCACGCCATTCGACCAGTCGCCATGCCGCACTCCGGACCTGTTCGAGCGGTGTCCGTTTTGAATTCCAGGTGGCGGCCCGCCCCAGGGCCCGTCGTATTCCCGGCGGTGGGTCGTCCATGACTTCCTGGGCCCATCGATCGAAGACTTTTTTAAAGAGTCGAGGCGATTCCTTTTCATCGAGTTCCTCAAAGCCCGGCTGGATATTGGCTTCGACCGGCCGTTCGCGAAGAATATCGGCGCAGAAGGAGTGAATCGTTCCGATGTGTGCTTCTTCCAACCGCACCATGGCATCTTCGAGACGTCCCTTTTCCCGAGGGTTCCTGTTGTCAAAGCGTCTTTTGTCCAGTTCTTGCCTCAGTCGGAGCTTCAGTTCGCCGGCTGCTTTTCGGGTGAAGGTAACGGCGACAATTCGATCCACAGTGGTCTTACCGTTTTCGAGAACGGCAACGATTCGGCGTACGAGTTCCGACGTTTTGCCGGTGCCGGCAGCAGCTTCGACAATCAGATTCTCGTCAAGAGAGGTTCGTATGCGGGTTCGGGCCTCCCCGTCGGTGGATTGTGATTCGCGTGTCATGGCATCTGCCGCAGTTTATTGAGTTGCTCCAGACGGTCCTTCTTCTTTCTCCCCGTGCGCAGTTCTTCATAAGGGCCGCATATGAGCCGATAGTCGCAGTAGTTGCAGGCTCCGGGTCGTGGAGCGGCAGGGAAGAATCCATCCTCAATGGACTTCTCGATCAATCGAACTGTCTGATCGATGTCGCTTCGTGAACCGTCGTTCACTTCCACTTCCACACGACTAAAATCACCTCGTTGAGTGCAGAACGAGAGTTCGGATGCAGCGACGGTTTTTCCAAGCAGCGCTTCTGCTGCCAGGGCGTAGAGCATAGGTTGGAGAATTTCTCCCGCTCCGGTTGATACGATGTTTCCCGACAGGGCACGCCCCGTCTTGTGGTCGACGATCCTGAGGAAGCCGTTGGTGTCATGCTCTTCGATCAAGTCGATGGAACCGCGAAGTCGCACTCCGTCGAGTATGTTTACTGCTTCGTCGCGGCTCGCCGGATCGCGTTCCTGATCTCTTGAGAGACCGAATGCGAACTCAAAATAGGTCGGAACCCATTCCTGATCCATCTGGGATCGCTGGCCAAGCCATCCGCCGAGATCAGTTCTGAGATCCTCAATCTCACTGTTCCAGATTCTGACAATGGCGGGCGCGAGGTCTTCCTGATATTCGGCGGCGGCTTCGTTTAAGATTCTGTCCGCAACCGAACGGACGGCTTGCAGGTTCCGAGGAACGACGGGAAGAAGGCCGTCCTCCCGCAGTGTGGACAGCAAACGGAACTGGACAGCGTGGAAGAGACTGCCCCTCGTCAATGGATCCAGTTGTTCAATCGTTGCGGCCTCTTCCCGGGGGTGGAGTCTGTGAATCGCGTACAGGAGGAAACGATAGGGACATGCTGCGAACTGCTGAAGTGCAGTTGGCGAATAGCTCCGGTTTCGGGTGTGATGCGGGGTGAGTGCGGCGAGCGTCTCCGAGTCGGGATCTATAACGCCGTCAACTTCGGACCAGAAATTGCGCCAGCGCCTGGCTCGGGCCCGGAGTGAGCGGGCCAGTGCGGGATTGGTATCCAACAAATAACGCCCCCGTCCCAGTAGTTTGGCTCGCGGCTGATGACCCAGTGCTCCGATCGTTGCCAGATCGTACTCAGCGTCGTCCACCGCATCGGATGGGTCGTTCGGAGATGGCCATCCAAGTCGCGACATGGCGGTTTCCCTCGCGCGTCGTTCCAACTCACCCAAATCCGGAATACGGCCTTCGGCGGCGCGCAGAACATCGAGCGCGTAAAAGGACGGGACTCGCCCACGTCCCTGGCCGACATCCATGCGCGGGTAGGAAACAAAGAGGCGCTTGACGGCGGCCCCCGCGGCGATATGAAGCAGAAACCTTTCCTCGCGTACGCGATCGTCCTCGGTCTGAAGAGGCGAATCCAGTTCTCGGCGAAACTCATCCAGAAGAAGGGGATCTTCAAGAGCCTTGCGTGGAAAGACACCTTCAGAGACTCCAGGCAGAAAAACGTGATCGAACTTTCGACCTGCCGCTTCACTGATGGTCGCGACGAAAACCTTTCCGTATCGCCGGTCCAGGGGCTCGTCTCTCAGAAAGCTGAGCCGGGCTGTTAGAACCTGGACAACCTCGTCGACTGTGACGGGTCCGACCTCACCCATCGGACGAAGCTCTGCCAGGACTGCCAGTACATGTGTTGGATGTCGGAGGGTCCGTGCAGCGAGGTTGTCGAGAGCATCTAACCATTCTTTCCAGTGTGCTGTCTGTGGTAGGTTGTCGAGAAGATCGACGACCGGCAAAGCAAACCGCGTGAGATGCGTGAGGCGCGTGCGCTGTTTTTCGATGTATTCACGGCGGACCTCTTCTTCGCCGGTGATTTCCTCTATCTGCTTCGTCAGTTCCTTCTCGAGTCTTCCCAATCGCTTGCTCCATCGGTCGTACCCTCCGATCACGGCAGCGTCCACCAGAAGCCGTTCCCAGTTGAATGGTGCCTGCAGGCTACCGGCGACGACCGGTGAATCCTCTGTAGCCGGCACGGATTCTTTCGCGTCGTCAATCAGAGAGACGAGCGTCGGATCAGCGGTGGAAAAAAGTTCTCCCTGAGGAGGCGTCCACCGGACCTCAACTTCGGGAGGGGCCCCCTTTTTGTCGGGGATCGGGACCTGCCCGAGCGAAAGGTACTCGGCGAAACGGGAAGCAGAGAGCCCTTCCACGCGACATGAAAGTAACGCCAGGAATGCCCGTCCGGATGGATTCGGCCGCCGGCTGCCGCGTGTGTAATAGGCTGGAATGCCTGCACGTCCCAAAGCATCTTCGACCAGAGGTTGATACGTGTTTGGGTTCCGAAGCAGGATGGCGACGTCATTGAACCGGACAGCGTGATCCGCAGATGCGATCTGGATGAGACGGGCGATCTCGATCGACTCTCGGCCCTCGTCGGTGGCCGAGAAGAAGACAACGCTGGAATCGGATTCGGTTTCGGGAGGTGTCTCTGTTTGAAACGCGTAGCGGCGAACACGAGATAGCGCCTGGTCTGTGGCTTCTTCGGGAAGGACTTCGTGTTTGACCCCGATCGCCATTTCCAGCCGTTCGAGTCCATCACCTGCTTGAGGGAGACCCACCGCAATGATTTCCGGAGAGTGGCTGGCCAAACCGGACACGAAGCTGGTTTCGGCCCCCGTTCGTAAACCCACGTCGATCAGAATTACCGGGCAGGTACCGAGAGGAGACGCTCCGCTCGACAGACCGTCGAGGGCCGCGCTGTAAATCGTTTGAGCGTCTGCCAGCCGACCTTCTTCGAGTTCGGCCTCGTAGCGTCTGAGCAGCGTAGCCAGATCGTTTCCTGAAGGCCCAAGATGTTCGACCTGTTCGGGCGAAACACCCTCCAACCGCAACTCGGAGATTGTTCGTCCAAGGGCGCGGACAAAACCGACTGTATCGGATACCGGTTCGAAGTAATCCAGTGGGTTCTGCCGTGTAGACAGATACGCAGTTCGGGCGATCAGCGCCTCAATCGCGACTCCGCTAACAGGAGTGAGTCCACGATCGGCCAGGGCCCAGACTCCCAGTTCCAGCGCAAGCTGGGGCAACGTTAGGCGGTGAAGACCGCCACGACCCGGCTTTGGACCATAGGTCCGGACGAAGTCGTCGCCCGCGGCCCTCGTAGGCGTCAGAATGACGACTTCGGGGAAGCTACCCAGTTTGTTCAGAGCGTCTCGGGCGAAGCGAAGCCGTGCCTCGGCCAAGGGAGAGGTTGCCAGGCGGTGCATTGCTTTGTTGTCGGCAGCTTTGTCCCGGGCGCCTCTTGGACGAGATTCATTTCTTCCCATCTCGAATCACCTGCATTGCTGCGTTACGGCCCGGTGCACCCATGATTCCGCCACCGGGATGTGTGGCCGCCCCGCACATGTAAAGGTTACGGATCGGAGTGCGATATTGGGCCTATCCAGGAACGGGGCGAAGAGAAAACAACTGATCCGGTGCCAGTTCTCCCTGGAAGATATTGCCTTCGGACAAGCCGAACGTGCGTTCCAGATCGAGGGGCGTCAGAACCTGTCTGTGCAGGATCACATCTCGAATGTTGGGAGCGTACTCGGCAAGCGTATCGACAACGGTATCTCCGAAGGTCTCGCGCTTCTGATCCCATGCGCCTTCTTTAAGGTGATAGGGTGCGTACTGGACAAAGCAGGACATCACGTGTTTGCCCGGCGGGGCCAGGGATGAATCCGTCAGGCTGGGAATCACGATGTCGATATAGGGTCGGCGTGAATACCTGCCGTACTTGGCCTCGTCATAAGCCCTTTCCATGTAATCGAGGCTTGGTGAAATCGAGATAGCTCCTCTGAGGTGTGCGCCGTCACCGGGGAGACATTTGAAATCGGGGAGTGCGTCCAGCGCCAGGTTGACCTTGCCTGACGACCCATGAAACCTGTAACGCCGGATCGCCTGAACGAAATCTTCGGGCAGATTTCGCTCTCCCACAAACTTCATAAACGTCAAGCGAGGGTCCACGCTCGAAGAGACGACGTGGGCAGAAATCTCATCGCCGTTTTCCAGGACAACGCCCGTTGCCTTGCCGTTTCTTAAAGTGATGCCGGCAACCGGTGCCTCTGACCGAATCTCGACTCCCGCAGCTCTTGCGGCTTCGGCGATGGCACGAGAAATCGCACCCGTCCCGCCGCGAGCCAGTCCCCATGCGCGATAAACGCCGTCGATGATTCCCATGTAGTGATGAAGAAGGACGTAGGCCGTTCCGGGCGAGCGGACGCCCAGGAAAGTCCCGATGATTCCCGAAGCGGCCATCGTTGCTTTCAGGACATCGGTTTCAAACCATCGATTGAGAAAATCCGCGGAGCTCATCGTCATCAACCGCACGAAGTCAGACTGAGAGTCGGGTCCCAGGCCGTGGAAGCCCTTGGCGAGCGAGAAGACATCCCGGACACCTCTGAAATCGAGTGACGAAGGATCGGGCGGTGTCATCAAAAGAAGTGGTTCGATGAACCGGGCCATTTCAACCATGGCGCGGCCATATTCGGGGTAGGCCTGGGCGTCGCTTCTGGAATGGCGTTCGAGTTCCCTGCGTGTCTGGACGGGATCGTCGACCCGCCAGAGGTAGTCGCCGTTGGGCATGGGAGTAAACGTTCCATCGAGCGGAAGGATCTCCAGGCCGTGTGTGTGGAGATTCAGATCCCGGATGATTTCAGGGCGGAGAAGGGAAACCACGTAAGATGCGACCGAAAACCTGAATCCCGGAAAAACTTCTTCTGTAACCGCGGCGCCGCCCAGAACATGCCGCCGTTCCAGCACCAGGACGCGATGTCCGGCACGTGCCAGATAGGCGGCGTGGACGAGCCCGTTGTGGCCACCTCCGATGACGAGAACGTCGTATTGCGGGGTCATGAATCTGCGTGTCGCACGATTGATGACACATGATACAACACCGCTCCTGAGGCCTAGGTTGGTGGGAAGAAGGGTCTTATCGTTCAGGGTTCCAATCCTTGATTCTCAGTGTCCGAGAATGTCGTTTGCGAGGACTTGAGAATTTAATAGTGCCTAACTTATTGCCTTAGTATTCTTTACCGAGTTTTTCACGGTTCTCTCAGTCGAACACTTTAAACATGAAATCTGGCACCAAACTCGGCCACTACGAGATCTCAACGCTCTTAGGTAAGGGTGTGGAATGGGTGAAGTGTGGCGTGCGAAGGATACGAAGCTCGGGCGCGAAGTCGCGATTAAGACGCTCACTTCGTGTCTTCCATGCGAGGTGCTCGGGCGCCCCTCCATCTCCTGATCAAATCAGATACTGCAATAAGGAATCCTTTCTCAGAACTTCTTCGACCGGAACACCGCACTCGCTGGCGCGACCGAAACAGTGTGAATCTTCCTAACGGATAGCGTGAGCGTTTGATTGACTCCAACCCACCAAACACCTAAGATTTCTGCTGACCTTTCAACCAGAACTTCGTCCAGGACACGATCCAGACACCCGCTACGGCGGGAGGCACAGAAGTTAACATCGTGAAGCATTTCTGCTATAAGTACTGAAATTCCACGAAAAAGGACAGGATGTCGCCAATGGAACCCACACAAAAAATTGAAGGTAAGTCCTCGAAACGTCTTTCCAAAGTACTTGAGACCGTTCGCCAAGAACTGGAGAACGTCGAAGCATATTTTGACTTGCAGGTTCACGAATCGGTTCAAGCAGCAGAGGCGAGAGTTACAGCACTTGCTGCTGAAGACCAGCAGCAAGCAGTGACGGAAGTCCAGGAGGCCATCCGGAGAGAAGTCACCGAGGATCTCCTCAAGCGTTTCGATGTGGAAACCGAGCAATTGAAAGCAGACTTCGAGCAGGGGCGGAACGAGGAATCTGAGAAGCTCAAAGCGGACTTTGAGGAACGCCGTCAGAATGCCATTGCCGCCACGGAGGCGGCGGCTCAATCGCGGCTCGAACAGGCTCTGAACGAAGCAGGACGTTCAAAGGATCAGGTGGAAGAGGAGTACCGAGCGGCATCAGCCGAATTTAAAGCGGAACGCAACGGTCTGAATGACCAAATCAAAACACTTGAAGATGAATTGACGCAAGCGCATCAGGGTGAGGAAAAGGATTTGGACTTGAACGCCAGGTTAGCCGGAGTCACCCAGCAGAAAGACCAGTTAGCGGAAGAATTTCAAGCAGCAACGGCTGGGTGGAACGCTGAGCGCGCCGGGCTGAAAGCCGAAAGCGAACGATCGCGGGAGGAATTGCTTACCCGCTTCGACGAGGACATAGAGAAGCTCAAGGCGGACTTTGGAGTTATTGTCAAAAGTGGTGTTTTGCCGATTGACTCAAGCGGCGGCCTGATCGACGTGGGTCACTTCGATTCCATCGTTGAATTTCACTCCAGTAATCACCTTGGGCAGATCATCGAATCCTCGTAATCGTCGCCAGTTCTTCTGAGCGCACTGTCCCAGTTTGAACATCATGTGCAGCATGCCAACCCGCGTCAGGCAACCCCTGGATCGCTTGGTTCGGTGGCGAATGGTAGCAAAGGTCGACTCAATGGGATTGGTCGTTCGGATGCTCTGCCAATGCTTGGCCGGGAAGTTGAAGAAGGCCAGCAGTTCTTCTTTGTCTTTCTGGAGGCAGCGAGTGGCTTTCGGATACTTCGGCTCATAGGTTTCAATGAACAGATCGAATGCCTTCTCGGCGTCTGCCTGTGTCTGAGCCCGCCAGATCGCGTGCAAAGCCTGTTTCGCCTTCGCCTGGGCCGACTTCGGGAGCCCGTTCAGTACGTTCATGGTCTTGTGCATCCAGCAACGTTGGTGACGTGTCTCGGGATAGATTTCCTCCAGTGCGGCCCAGAATCCCATCGCACCGTCTCCGATGGCCAACTTCGGGATATTCATCCCACGCGACTTCAGCTTTAACAAGACCTCGCGCCAACTCTGTGTCGATTCCCGGACACCGTCTTCGATTGCCAGAAAACGTTTCTCTCCGCGTTGATTCGCGCCGATCACCACCAGTGCGCACAACTTGGTTTCTTCGGCCCGCAGTCCGCTGTAGATACCGTCGGCCCAGACATAGACCCAGCGATCGGCATCCAATCGCTCCTCGCATCCCCGGCGGTACTGCTCGGCCCAGACCTGTTTCAACCGCGATACCGTGCTCGCCGACAGGCCCTGCGCCTGGGGTCCGACAAGAACTTTTAGAGCGTCACCCATCTCGCCGCTGGAGACGCCTTTCAAATACAACCACGGCACCGCTGCTTCCAGCGATTTCGTTTTCCGAATGTAGGGAGGTACCAGGGCCGACCGGAACGTTACCGGGTCGCCAGTCTTCGCTCGGACTTTCGGGATCTGGACCGTTACCGGCCCCAAACCGGTCTGCAGTTCACGTTCAGGCAGATAACCGTTGCGCACCACCCCGGCGTTGCCCGTCTCGGTTCTCCGATCGCCGTGGTGGGATAGCAGTTCCGCCAATTCGGTTTCCACCGCGCGTTGGATCAGTTGCTGAGCTCCAACTCGTAGTAGCTCTGTTATCGGATCCTCAATCGTCTCTCGACCCTCCGGTCCATTCACGTTACTCTTGCTCATAGTGGCGTATCTCCCTTGGTTGCTTTGAAGTCTGGTAAACAACAAATCAACCAGATACGCCGCTCTTCCTCAATCCCTTAAACACCAGATTCGGTTATAACTCAGACTTCAGTTCGTCGGTATAGATCGCTGCGGCCTCATCCTTGATGTTGCGCCGGATGAAAGCATGGAGTGTGTGACGCCGGATGTTTGGAACCCGCTCCAGGCGGACCTTCCCGCCCCGCTGGATCGCGCCGGCCACCCAAGTCTTGTTGCCTCTGTAGCCGCTCCCCTTGCCTTTGGCCTTGCCGCCGACCAGGGTTTCATCGACCTCGACCACCCCAAACAGCGTCGGGCCGTCCGGTTCGCTATGTCCCATCGCGGAGCGGATGCGGTGACAGAGATACCAGGCTGTCTTGTAGGAGACACCGATGGTGCGCTTCAACTGGTTGGCCGAAATCCCCTTCTTGCCTTCGAGAATGAGATAAATCGCCAGAAACCACTTCCTCAGCGGCAGGTGGGAATCGTGCATGATCGTTCCCGCCGTCACGCTGAACTGGTAGCGGCATGAGAGACAATCCCATTGGTCGCGACTTGCGATCTCACAAAGCGATGTGTCGCCACAGCGAGGACAGCCAACGCTGTTCGGCCACCGCAGGTTTTCAAGAAACTCCCTGCATTTTTCTTCGTTCGGAAAGCGATCAATCAAACGTACAAGATTCAACGAGGCGGTGTCAGGCATGACTCAAAACTCCAAGAGAAAGCGAAAGCGAAGACTCCCGAAGAATCTCACCGAGAAGACCGACGTGGAGATCGTTGAGAAAATCTTCGGAAAGCGCGTGAAACGTGAGCTGGATAAGCTGATTGAGCAACCGGAAAGTGCTGATAAAAATACGGATACTGCAACCATGAAATGATTGTAGCATCGGCATTATTTCTGTGTAAAGTATATAATCACCGGTGTGTCGGAGTGACTGTTGTCGTTTCGTAGTCTATTAGAGACGCAACGAAATGAGCCGTACTGGGCTCGAACCAGTGACCCTCTGCTTAAAAGGCAGATGCTCTACCAACTGAGCTAACGGCCCACTCACGTGAACGTTTCTATCGTAACGCAGGAATCAAGCGCGGGGAAATAGGGGGGCGCGTGCCTATTACGGAACGTGGAGTGTTTCTTCTCTCTCAGGTCCGGTCGACACCATGCTGACTGGACGTTCCAGGAAGTCGGAGAGGAAGCGGACGTAGTCGCGGGTCTTTTCGGGAAGCTGGTCCCACTCGCGTGTCCCGGCAATCGAGGCATTCCATCCCGGGAGACTCTTGTAAACGGGCTCGACCTTGTCCAGAACGTTCGCATCTGCCGGGAATTCATCGACCGGCGTTCCCTTATAGGTGTAGCCCACACAGACCGGGATCTCCTCGAACGTATCCAGGACGTCGATCTTCGTGATCGTAATAGAGTCCATGTCGTTGATCATCACCGAATAGCGGGCGGCTGCCCCATCGAACCATCCACACCGCCGGGGCCGTCCTGTTGTCGAGCCATACTCGTCGCCCTCCGAGCGGAGACGTTCAGCCGTCGATCCGTTGGCCTCGGTTGGGAACGGACCGCCACCCACACGCGTGGCGTAAGCCTTCATGATGCCCATCACCGAATGAATGTGCTTTGGAGCAATGCCCAGACCGCTGGGGATCCCGCATGCAGTGGAGCTGGAGGACGTCACATAGGGAAACGTGCCGTGGTCGACATCGAGTAGCGTTGCCTGAGCGCCTTCGAAGAGAATCCGTTTGCCATCCTTCAACATTCCGTTTATCAGAGTCGTCGTATCGGCAAACAGGGGGCCGAGCCGTTCGGCGTACTCTCGGTAAGCGTCACAGATCGGGTCGGGATCGATTTCCTGAGGGTAGTTCAGGGCTTCCAGTGTGCGGTTCTTCTGTTCGACCTGTTCCCGAATGCGGTCGGCCAAGCTTTCGGCGTTCATCAGGTCGCAGACGCGGAGGCCTCGGCGCGCCATCTTGTCTTCATAAGCCGGTCCGATCCCACGCGACGTTGTTCCAATCTTTCTCTCGCCCATTTGAAGTTCGAGAGCGGCTTCCAGGACACGGTGATAGGGAAGGATCAGGTGGCAGCGGTTCGAGACGAACAACCGTCCCGCAACATCGATGCCACCTTCGGCCAACCCATCGCACTCCTCGATCAGCGCCAACGGATCGAGGACGACGCCGCTTCCGATGACACACTGCATTTCAGGATGGAAGATGCCCGAAGGGATCAGGTGGAGGATGAATCGCTGACTGCCGATCCGGATCGTGTGGCCGGCATTATGTCCACCCTGATAGCGGGCCACGACGTCGAAGCCATCGGAGAGGATATCGATGATCTTCCCCTTGCCTTCGTCACCCCACTGGGCACCCACGATCGCAAGATTCTTGTTGTTCGCCATGTCAGCTTCAAGTCTGGGATCGGCCGGGGCAGGTTGTTTATTCGGCCTCGAAATAGTAGCCGCAGTCCTCGTCGATCTCTCTCAGGTCCTGTGGGACAAGAGGGAAGACGCGGCATTGAGCGAAGTGTTCCCCGTAGATTTCGCAACTGAATTGTCCATTGGTTTCCTGGAGGAAGGGGCACTTCATCAGGATCTTGCAGCACGCACCGCAACGGGTGCACTCTCCGCGCCGCTCTGCCAGCAGTTGGTCGTTGTCGCGGGTGTAAACGTTAGACCGGATGAAACGGCGAATCTTCCCTCTGACCTGAAGCGCCCTGAAACGGACCTTCTCGACCCGCGGGTCTACGGTCGGCGCATTTATGACTGGAAGTTCCACTGCTAACTCCGCTGGAAGATTTGCCTAGGAGAGATGCTTCGATATGGCGCCTACGATCGTGTCCTTCGGGACAGCGCCGACAAGTTGTTCCTTGACCTGGCCGTCCTTGAACAGGAGCAACGTCGGTATGCCTCGAATCTGAAAACGTGCTGACAGACCGCTGTTTGCATCCACATCGAGTTTGCCGACCTTGACCTTGCCCAGGTATTCCTCGGCGATCTGTTCCACGGTGGGTGCCAGGGCCCGGCAGGGACCGCACCATGCCGCCCAAAAATCGATGAGCACGGGTACGTCGGATTTTTCGACTTCGTTTTCGAAGTTTGTGTCTGTAATTTCTACGGTATTAGCTCCCATCAGTGTCTCCAGATAAGGTTTGGCGCAAGTTCAGTAAGTTAACGGACACGTCCTGGAAAAGTCAAACAGTTGGCTTGATTGCGCGGTATAGGTAGGCCTCAGTTTGAAATTCCGCAAATCCGGCTACGCAGAGGATTTGTCATCCTGAGGTCATTACAAAAGGTGTGTAAAAGTCATCAGGCGGCGGCCTTCGATTTCATCACGACTCTGATGCCGTCAGCGAATTTGCTGGCCATCATAGACCTCTTGTAAGAGTTCGGATCCTTTTAAGTGTCGCCAAGCCTTCTCAGCGACACGTAGTAGCTTCCAGATCATTGCCGTTGCATTCTCGACACGCTTGAATCGGCGAGCGGCGTTGGTGCGGAGGCGAACCATGTCGAAGGGCGATTCGACGATGTTGGTCGTTCTCAGATGCACCCAGTGTTGTTTCGGGAACTCATAGAAAGTGATCATCCGGTCCCAGTCCCGCAACAGCGTCTCAGCCGCTTTGGGATAGTTCTTCTCATATCGGCGGACGAACTGATCCCGCTTTCGTTCGCAGGCCGCGCGGGAGTTCGCGAAGGCCATCCCATGGAGCAGCTGTCTGGCCGCGGGCTGCTCGGTCTTCGGCAGATGATCGACCACGTTGATCGACTTGTGGTTCCAGCAGCGTTGTTCCTGGCCCTGGGGCTGTTGCTCGGCCAGCGCGGACCAGATGCCCAGGTGACCGTCCGCGACAGTCAGCCGTCCCAGCTTCAGGCCCCGTCTCTGGAGATTGCGCAGAATGCGGCTCCAGGACTCCTTGCTTTCCCGCTGCCCGCTCTCACAGGCCAACAGCACTTTGCGCCTGTCTGACAAGGCTCCGATGATCACCAACAATGCCGCTCGCTCTTTCGCGATCCCCGCTTTCACGTACAAGCCGTCTGCCCACTGGTACACGACCTCGAGGCCGGACAGGTCCTGCTGGACCCACTCGTCATACTCCAACTGCCAGGTCGATTTCAGTCGTTGGATCGATGCTCGCGACAACGGAGCGCCAGCGCCAAGCAGTCCGCGCATGGCCTGCTCGAAGTCCCCTGTGGCCAGACCGTGGAGGTAGAGATCGGGAAGTAGCTCGCCCAGCTGTTTCGATTTCCGTCGAAAATACGGCAGGATCTGACTCTCGAACCGCTCGGCGGTGTTTCGAACCCGAGGTCGTCGAACCTCCATCGTACCGTTCATCATTGCGAAGCGTCGCGGTTTCCCGTGACCGTTCCGGTATCCTCGTCGATTCGGACTCCGCTCCAACTTTTCCCGACCCAGAAATTGAGTGACTTCGTCCTCGAGCAGCTCCTGTAGCCAGACTTGGACCCGGGATCGCGCCCAGTCCTCCAAACCTTCATACGCGTTCGTTGACGCCACTGATGCCGGTATGTTCTTCTTCTTCATGGGTGGTGTACCTTTCTCCCGGTTGCTGCCGGGGATTGCTTAGGGTTTCGGGATTCACCGAAAGCGTACACCGCCTTCTCTTTTTACACACCGATTGGAACGACCTCGTCATCCTGACCGAGTCTTCTATGTGAAAGCAGGGCGACGCTCGCAATCCTTCTGATTGCGAGCCCGTGATCATGCCGGTCCGTTAAAGTAGGTCCTCGAGGAGACTTAGAATGCCACCGCGCGATTTCAAATGGAAAATTGGTAGGGGGGGGCTTCAGACCGAGATGTCGACTCTTACGCCGTGCTCGTCCGATTCAACGTGGCCGTCGGGCTTGTAAGTCACTTCGTTGGTATATTTTGCGTTGAGATTGCGTTTTTGACGCTTGGGGTTCTGCTGCCTCCGCCGATTGGAATTGCTCGTCGGCTGGATCCGCTGGAGGTTTCCGATTCCGGCATCGGACTGGATCGGTGTGATTGTGTTGATGTCCATTTCAAAACCCTTTTCCTGTTCTCTGTATCGGCATCCGCAAGACGCTACTTTAGGGTATATTCCCTCGCATAGTAGCCCTTTGAACTAGCGAAGAGTTCCGACTGAGGGGCAGGAGCTTAGATGTCATTCAACAATCATCGGAATCTCAGTCCGGAACGCGTTGTGATCAGCGGTTTTGGTTGCCTGACGCCTGCGGGAAACAATCGAGAGTGTCTTTGGGAGGCTTTCCGGGAAGGCAAGAGCGGGGTCGGCAGGATCGAAGCCTTTGACCCCTCACCGTTCCCGGTTCAGATCGCAGGCGAAGTCCGCCACGTCGATCCGATGGAAAACGTGTCCCCGAAAGACCGGCAGCACGTTTCGCGGACGGCGGCCCTTGCGATCGGGGCAACTCGTCTTGCGCTTAAGGACGCGAAACTGGATCCAGTCTCGCTTGAGGTGGATGCCAGACGGGGGGTGGGCGTCATCCTGGGCAGTGGTGGCGGAGGCCTTGAGTTCACAGAGAGGCAGTATGGCCACTATTACAGGGACCAGCTGAAGAAGGCCAGCGTCTATACCATACCCACGTCGACGATCGGGACTTTCAGCAGCGAGGTGTCCATGTCGTTCGGATTTCATGGGCCGAGCCACGTTGTGTCGACCGGGTGTACCAGTTCGACCGATGCAATGTCGTATGCGTGCCAATCCATTCTCATGGGTCAGACCGACATTGTCATTACCGGCGGTGCCGACGCTCCGCTGGCGCCGGGCATCCTGGCGGCGTTTTGTCTGATGCGTGTTCTCACAGCTTCGTGGAATGAAGATCCGGCGGCTGGGTCGCGTCCATTCTCCGAAGACAGGGATGGCTTTGTCCTGGGCGAAGGATCCTGGATCTACGTCCTCGAACGGGAGAGTTCAGCCCGGGCCCGGGGAGCACGGATCTACGCAGAGGTGGCCGGATACGGCTCTACCTGTGATGCCCATCATCGTGTGCGTCTCGATGAATCCGGAGTCGAACCGGCCCGGGCCATGTCGCTGGCTCTGGAAGACGCCGGCGTCCATCCCGAGGAAGTGGACTACGTCAACCTGCATGGAACCTCGACGGTCCTGAACGATCGCATCGAAACAAAGGCGCTCAAGCTCAGCCTGGGCGAAGCTGCTTACCGGATCCCTATGAGCGCATCAAAGTCGATGTTCGGCCATCCCCAGGGGGCTAGCGGCGCGGCAGGCATGAGCGCGATTCTGTTTGCGATGGACGAAGGCATGATCCCCCCCACGCTCAATCTTCAGAATCCGGATGCTGAATGCGACCTCGACTACACCCCGCTCTCTGCCAGGACGAGAGCGGTCCGATACGGTCTGGCCAACTGCATCGGTTTCGGATCCAAGAACTCGGCACTGGTTCTGAAGAACCTGAATGCCTGACAGATGCCTGACCTCACATCGAGAATTCACACAGCGGAAATGATGGATGACTCGACTCATGACCGGGAGGAGTTTCTCCTGGCGTATGACGAACTGGCCACGATCAACCGTTATCTGGGAGGCGTCCGAGCGGTGCGGCGCTTTCTGCCGTCAGAGGGTCTTGTGTTGGATGCCGCTGCGGGGGCCTGCGACATCGGAGACCGACTGGTGGGATCCGGGCTGTGGCAGGTCGTTGCGCTCGATCTCAACACGAGCGGCCTGTCACGTGCGAAAAGAAGCAGGCCGGTCCTCGGAGATGCCCTCAGCCTGCCGTTTGGTGACGACACGTTCGATTGCGTGACGGCATCGCTTTTCTTTCATCATCTCTCCGACGAGGACTGCGTTCGTGCTCTTCAAGGGATGGTTCGTGTCTCCCGCCGCTGGGTGATCGTCAACGACCTTCACCGTGCCCAGGTTGCCTACTGGTCCATCCTCGGCATGACGCGGTTGTTTGGCAGCAGTACGATGGTCAAAAACGATGCTCCGTTATCAGTGCAACGCGGGTTTCGGCTTGAGGAATTGGTCCGTATTGCCCGCCGCGCTGGTTTTGCCGGGCAGGTTCACCGCAGCTTTCCTTATCGGCTCGTCCTGGTTGTAGACAAGACAGCGGAGAATCTCGAATGAGTTCGCACCAGGTCGTCGTTATCGGGGGTGGACTCGCCGGAGCGGCCTGCGCGATCGAACTCCGTTCCCGTGGGATGGACGCTGTATCCTTCGACCGCGATCAGTTTCCGCGGCGGAAAGTGTGTGGCGAGTTCCTCTCTCCCGGAGCGCTCCGGTGTCTGGATGACCTGGGTCTTCTCGATCGGGTGCGTTCCCAAGGTGCCGTAGTCGTTCGAGGTGCGCGTGTCCGGTTTGATGATGAGGCGGAAATCGACATTCTCTTTGAACAAATCGGTCTGGGATTTTCCCGCGAACGGCTGGACGAGATCCTGGCCAGGGAAGCGGATGTTCGTACCGGGCATCGGATCGAGAATGTCCAATCGTTACCGGGGGGCGGTTTTCGTGTCCAGGGCAGGGGGACTGACGGTCTTGGATTCGGGGCCGACTGCACGGTCGTCATCGATGCAGCCGGGAAGCTGGGCCGGTTTACACGCAGACGGGAATCCAAACAGTTTGGTGTTCAGTTCTACGAGGAGAGGTCGGTGGGATCCATGCTGGAGTTCTGTTTTTTTGAGGGTGGATATGGGGGATCGGTCTCGATCGAGGGCGGCCGGACCAATTCCTGCTTTTTGGTGAATAAGGATCGAGTCGGGGAATATCTTGATCGGGAGGGATGTATCGTCACTGGCTCGGTCGCATACAGCAGGATTCCTGGACCCTACCTGGCCGTGGGTGATGCGGGCGGAATGATCGATCCGTTCTGTGGCGAAGGTATGCGCCACGCCCTGGAATCGGGCCGTCTGGCGGCCCGGATTGTGGCACACGGGCTCGAACAGGGACTCCCTTACCAAACTCTCAGGGAAAACTATGAGCGCGAGTGGCGGCAGCGATGGGGAACAAAACGAGCATTGGCGGCCCTTCTCCGCCGGACACTGGCCCATCCGTTTGGGAAGCGGACCGGCTTCTGGCTGGGCGCTCAGTTTCCGGGCTTTGCGGGGCGACTCCTCCATCAACTCTGGAAATAATCTCAATTTCCGGTTCGCGTGTCTCCAAATAAATGGACATTCTTCTCTATATCCTGGCATTCGTGGCATTAGTTCAAGGATCAATATCATTGTGGGATGGCAGGCATAATCTAAAGTATACCTTGAACTATTGCAGGACTCCTCTCCCCGATCGGCCTGTCGTCGTTTTTTGCCCTGTGAAAGATTCGGACCCTGAACTCAGCGAGAACGTGGCTTCCCTCATGGGGCAGACCCATACTGATTATCGGGTTGTCTTCATCGTGGATTCTGTGGCCGATCCCTCCATGCCGATTCTTTCGGCAAGTGGAGGGGCCGTCCTCATCGCGGGCCGGGCCGAGCGGTGCGGGCAGAAAGTCCACAACCTCATCCACGGAGTCCTCACAGCGGGTGAGGGGGAGGAAACGTATGTTTTCTGTGACGCGGACGCCCGCTTTCCTCCTGATTGGTTACGCCAGCTCCTGGCACCGCTGGAGGATCCCGCGGTCGGTGCCACGACAGGTTACCGCTGGTACGCGGCATCGGGGACGAATTTGCCGACGCGTCTCCGATCGGCATGGAACGGCACCGTCGCGGGGTTTCTCGGGCCTCATTCGAACAACTTCGTTTGGGGAGGATCTACAGCCATACGGCGTGGTGTTTTCCAGCAGGCTGGTGTTCTGGAGCGTTGGCAGGGAGCCCTGAGCGATGATTACACCCTCACCGAAGCCGTGCGGGGGGCCGGCCTCAGGATCGTCTATGTTCCGGTGTGCCTGGTCCCTTCCTATGGCGAATGTTCGTGGGGTCAGCTGATGGAGTTCACAACGCGCCAGATACTGATAACACGGGTTTATGCCCCGAAGATCTGGAGAATCGGACTGGCGACCTACTCGCTTTTCAACCTGACGTTCTTGTGGCTGACCTTCCGGATGTTCAGTGACTGGAAGTTCTTCCTGCTATGGAGTCTTGTCTATGGTCTGGCCATAGTGCGCGCGGACCTGAGGGTCCGGGGAGCACGGCGTGTCTTGGGCGATCCGTCCAGCGCTCACAATCGTTGGTTCTACCGGCTGTCGCCCCCGTTGGTCGCCTTCCTCTACGAGTGGAATTTTCTCCGTACTATTGTGGGGCGCCGGCTTGTGTGGAAGGGGATTACCTACACGTTAGTTTCGGCTGGCGAGACGCGGGTGGAGAGGTGAGTGGACCGCTTACCTGCCTTTAAAAGAGCTCGTAATCAGGTGGATTACGAGCGTCGCCGGTCGTTCGGCCTACGCGCTTGAAGCGCTAGCGCTGGTCGGCCGAATGAACGACCGAGCGAAATCCCCTTGTTGACCGTCAGGACACGGCCGAGAGGCGCGGGCCAGTCTGTGTGTGAACCCGCCCCGATCTGATACGATAATTAACATGTCACCAGCCGCGAAACCCGTTCGGGTTCCCGATCTTTTGTCCATGAAACGCAAAGGCGAGAAGATCACAATGCTGACTGCATACGACGCCACGATGGCGCGTCTGCTGGATGGGGCCGGGATCGACATTCTCCTGGTCGGTGATTCGCTGGGAATGGTCGTTATGGGTTATGAAACGACGATCCCGGTAACTCTGGACATGGTTTTGCATCATTGCCGGGCCGTCGTACGCGGGACACGCCGTGCATTGGTTGTGGCCGACCTGCCGTTTCTGACATACCAGATCGATGAAACAGAGACGTTGAGGAATGCCGGCCGGCTGATACAGGACGGCGGAGCCGCGGGGGTCAAGATCGAAGGGGGACACGCGATTCTCGAACCTGCGCAGAGGCTCCGAGATGCCGGCATTCCCGTGATGGGGCACCTGGGCCTGACACCTCAATCGGTCCATCAGATCGGAGGGTTCCGCCCACAGGCACAAACCGCGGAAGATAGAGAGAGGCTGATCGAGGACGCGATCGCACTTGAGAGTGCGGGAGTTTTTGCCATTGTCCTGGAGTCGATACCGGCGGACCTCGCCGTCCGGGTCACCTCCTCGGTCGGGGTGCCGACGATCGGAATCGGTGCAGGGCCGGGTTGCGACGGGCAGGTCCTGGTCAGTTACGATATGCTCGGCCTGTTCGACGAGTTCGTTCCATCTTTCGTGAAACAGTACGCCAGGCTTGGCGAAACAGTCGTCGATGCCGCCCGCGCCTACGTGGATGATGTCCGTTCAGGACGCTTTCCCGATGCCCGAAACCCAGCAGAGAAGTCGGTGAAGAAACTGGATGGGCAGAGCCCATGAATGTCGAAGCGTTCCGGACAGCCAGTGAGGTCCGAACGTATCTCGACAGCGCGCGCCGCGCGGGAAAACCCGTTGGACTGATCCCAACGATGGGCGCGCTTCACGCCGGGCACGGGAGCCTGATCGATCTTGCCAGACGCGAGTGCGGCACGGTCGTGGTCAGCCTCTTTGTAAACTCTCTACAGTTCGGACCGAACGAAGACTTGGGAGACTACCCGCGCCGCTTTGAGCAGGACGTGCTTTTCTGCGAGAAACGCGGTGTGGATGCGTTGTTTGCACCCTCGGACGAGGAAATGTATCCGGGTGGGGCTCCCGAGCTGGTCGAGGTAGGGACTGAGGCCGAAGGATTGTGCGGGTCCTCTCGCCCCGGCCACTTTCGGGGCGTCGCTACGGTCGTCCTGAAGTTGTTCGACATCGTACACCCGGACCGGGCCTACTTCGGCGAAAAGGACATTCAGCAGCTTGCCGTTATTTCACGCATGACGCGCGAGCGGGACCTTTCGATCGATATTGTTGCCGGTCCGACCGAGCGCGAACTGGATGGATTGGCGATTAGTTCACGGAACGAGTACCTGAGCGCGGAGGAACGTCAGATTGCGCCTGTTCTCTATCGGGCCCTGCGTGTTGCCCGTCAACGTATCGGCGATGGGGATTTGGATCCTGCTGTGGTCAGGAAGGCTGCCAGACAGGTTCTGGAACTGGAGCCCACGGTGCGCGTAGACTACGTCGAGATCGTGAATCCTGCGGATATGCAACCGGTGGAAGAGATCCAGGGTCCGGTGCGAGCAGTCGCAGCGATCTGGGTTGGTGATACGCGCCTGATCGATAATACAATCTGCGAACCGTCAAAGAGAGGACGACGACGACGAAGATGAAAAGGCGCACCGGTGGAGTAACGGGCCGCGGGATTCGGCCTGTGTTAGGATAGCCCTCTTTGATAGCTTTCGAATACTGAACCGGGAAGGAAAAGATTTCCTGAAATGAGAAAGAAAAGGATTCGGGTAGCTCACAGCCCTGACTCTGACGACGCGTTCATGTTCTATGCGATGGCAACGCGCAAGATCGACACCGGGGAACTCAACTACCAGCACACCCTGGCCGATATCGAGACGTTGAACAAGAAGGCAATGGATGGCGAATACGAAGTGAGCGCGATCTCTTTTCATGCCTATGCGTACCTGGCCGACAAGTACGCTGTGCTTCGGTGCGGTGGGAGCATGGGGCGCAACTACGGCCCCGTTGTGGTGTCTTCCAGACCCTTACGCCGGGATCGCCTGGGCCGGAAAAAAATAGCGATTCCAGGAACCCTGACGACGGCGTTTCTGGCGCTGAGGCTCTTTTCGCCAGACATCACCTATGAGGTCGTGCCGTTCGACAAGATCCTTGATGAACTGCCAAACGGCGATTTCGACGCCGGTCTTCTGATCCACGAAGGGCAACTCAGCTATCGGGATCTGGGTTTTCACAAGGTGATCGACCTGGGCGAATGGTGGCAGGATGAAACCGGATTGCCTCTTCCCCTGGGTGGCAACGTAGTGCGTCGGGACCTCGGGCCCACGCTGATGAAGCAGATTTCGAAAGACATCAAAGAGAGTATTAAGTACGGGCTGGAAAATCGGAACGAAGCGATGGAGTACGCTCTGGAGTTTGCCCGCGGCCTCGATGCGCAACGCGCAGACCGTTTTGTCGGCATGTACGTCAACGAACTTACGCTCGACTACGGAGCGGAGGGACGCAAGGCTGTTCGCCGGTTGCTCCGGGACGCTCACAAGGCAGGATTGATTCCCAAACCGTCGCGCTTCGAGTTCGTGTAGCACCTGTTTCGGCCGAACTCCCGGCCTTCGGTCTCGGCTGATGGCCGAGGGCCCATTGGCCGAGGCCAATCTCCCATGGACGAAAAGACCAGAAAACAGCGCGCCGAAGACCTCTTCGGGCAGGCCTACCAGACCCAGATGGACGGCGATCTCGACAAAGCCGCCGACCTCTACAGACAATCGATCACACTCAACCCGACAGCAGAAGCCCACACCTTTCTGGGCTGGACCTATAGCGAGGAGGGCCACCTCGACGAGGCTATCGAGCAATGCCACGAAGCGATCCGCCTGGATCCCGACTTCGGAAATCCTTACAACGACATCGGCGCCTACCTGATGCAGAAGGGAGAGGTTGATGAAGCCATTGATTGGTTTCGTCAGGCTCTTGAAGCCGCGCGATACGAGAGTTATTGTTTCCCGCATATGAATCTTGGAAGGGCTTACGAATGGAAGCGGCTGTGGCTACGGGCGCTGGGAGAGTACCGGCTGGCGGCGAGGGAAAAATCGGACTACCAGCCGGCGCTCGAGGGCATAGCGCGCATTCGCGGCCTATTGAATTGAATCACTTGAGGTGAGGCGGCGGCGGTATGTGGGAAATCGGACTGGCCCTTCAATATGGGAAACCACCAGTATATTGGGTATATTTTTGTAAGGAACACAATATATAGGCTCCAGGTAGACCTGATCTGTCCCTAACCGCACCTAGTGTTGGGGTCGCGTCGGCCGGTCCGGCGACATCCAAACTCGGGGGGGGACAGGCGATGAAGGAGGAGGTACTCGCAGCAATGGCGGACGAGAACGGACATGTGACAACCCGGAAGGGACTCAAGTTCGAACGCTATTTTTCCAGTGGCGATGTATCACCCTATGACGCTGTGGAATGGGATCGTCGGACCGCATCCATAGCGAGCGAAGCCGGTGGTGTCGTATTTGAACAGCGTGATGTCGAAGTTCCCAGGGATTGGTCGCAGACAGCAACGAATATCGTCGCGTCAAAGTACTTTCACGGCATCCAGGGGACACCTGGGCGAGAGACAAGCGTAAGGCAACTGATTTCCCGAGTGACGAAAACGATGACGAAGTGGGGTTCGGCCGGCGGATATTTCGCTTCGGAAACCGATGCCGAGATTTTTGATGACGAACTCTCCCACCTGCTTCTCAATCAGATGGTCGCCTTCAACTCTCCCGTGTGGTTCAACTGCGGTGTCGAAGCAAAACCCCAGTGTTCGGCGTGTTTCATTAATTCGGTGGAAGACACCATGGGTTCGATATTGAACCTGGCAAAGACCGAAGCGATGTTGTTTAAGTGGGGTTCAGGCGCCGGGAGTAACCTGTCGCCAATCCGTTCCTCGATCGAACAACTTTCAGGAGGTGGCATCGCCTCGGGACCTGTCTCTTTTATGAAGGGCTTTGACGCTTTCGCCGGTGTCATCAAATCGGGAGGCAAGACACGCCGGGCGGCAAAGATGGTGATTCTGGACGTGGATCATCCCGACGTTGTCGAATTCATCAACAGCAAAGCGAACGAAGAAAAGAAGGCCTGGGTACTGCTCGACAACGGTTACGGTGGCGGAATCGATGGGGAAGCTTATTCTTCGATCTTTTTTCAGAATGCGAATCACAGTGTGCGCGTCACGGATAAGTTCATGGAAGCCGTCGTCAACGACGGCAAGTGGACGACACATGCGGTGACCACGGGTGAGCCGGTCAATACGTATCAGGCCCGCGAGTTGATGGCGATGATCTCCGACTCCGCTCACATCTGCGGCGATCCGGGCATGCAGTACGACACGACGATCAATCGTTGGCACACATGTAAGAACACAGCGCCGATCAATGCATCGAACCCGTGCTCGGAGTACATGTTCCTGGACGACTCAGCCTGCAACCTGGCTTCGCTGAACCTCATGAAATTCCGGCTTCCCGACGGCGGTTTCGATATCGAATCGTTCCGGTGGGCTGTTGCCGTCACGATCATCGCTCAGGAAATCATCGTATCCAACGCAGGCTATCCGACCGAGAACATCGAAAAGAATTCTCACGCCTACCGGCCACTGGGTCTGGGATATGCCAACCTCGGCGCACTGCTCATGTCGTTGGGCATACCCTACGACAGTGATCAGGGTCGCGACTATGCTGGGGCTATAACGGCGATCATGACGGGGCAGGCGTATCTGACCTCATCAAAGATTGCCGGTGAAATCGGACCGTTCGCCGGATATATGACCAACCAGGAACCCTTTCTTGAAGTGATGCGGATGCATCGGGATTCGGTGAAGGGAATCGATCGGAACAACATCCCCGGTGGCTTGTATGAGTCGGCCTGGAAGGTCTGGTGTGACGCCGTCGATCATGGCGAGCGGACCGGCTATCGGAATGCGCAGGCTTCGGTCCTGGCACCGACGGGCACGATCGGATTCATGATGGACTGCGACACGACCGGAGTGGAACCGGATCTGGCGCTGGTCAAATACAAGAAGCTTGTCGGGGGTGGGACGATCAAGATCGTCAATAACACCATATCCCTCGCGCTGGAGCGACTGGGGTATGACGATCCCCAGGTCAAGGAGATCGTAGAGTTCATCGATGATAAGGGAACAATCGAAGGCGCCCCAAGCTTAAGCGAGGAGCATCTTCCCATCTTTGACTGTGCGTTCAAGCCCACCAACGGGAAGCGTTCGATCCACTACATGGGTCACCTCAAGATGATGGGGGCGGTTCAGCCATTTATTTCCGGGGCTATCTCGAAGACTGTCAACCTGCCGTCTTCTGTTACGGAAGAAGAAATCTCGGAAACCTACATGGAAGGCTGGCGACTCGGCCTGAAGGCGGTAGCGATATACAGGGATGCTTCCAAGCGGACGCAGCCCATGTCGACTGCAGAAAACGATGCACGGGAACCGAGCCAGGGCAATCGGCCGGTTCGCCGTCATCTCGCAGCTGAACGTCACGCCATCACGCACAAGTTCGGTGTTGCGGGTCATGAAGGCTACATCACCGTGGGTATGTATGAAGACGGTTCACCGGGTGAGATCTTCATTGTCATGGCTAAAGAAGGATCCACCTTGTCGGGAGTGATGGACAGCTTCGCTACGTCCTGCTCGATGGCGTTGCAGTACGGCGTGCCGCTGCAGGTGCTTGTGGACAAGTTTACCCATACGCGTTTTGAACCCTCTGGTTTCACCAGCAACCCGCAGGTGCCTTATGCCAAGTCAATCATGGACTACATTTTCCGCTACCTGGCATCCCGCTTCCTGACAACGGAAGAAGCTGCCGCCGTAGGCGTCCAGGTCGAGGAAGAGCCCGCCGTCAAACTGGGCCCTTCGCCGAAAGCGGGTCTGCCCCCAAAGAGTGAACCCGCCCGTGGACCTGCCCGAGAAGGTGCACTCGTCGATATCGAGGATCAGGACGCGCCGGTCTGTTTCGATTGCGGCTCACTCATGGTTCGCAGTGGTGCGTGTTATAAGTGCCTGAACTGTGGATCGACGAGTGGCTGTTCCTAGGGCAGAATCTTGTAGTCGCAGGCTGAAGGTTAGTCGATAAGATTTCGCTCGGTCGTTCATTCGGACATCCTGTCCGAACGAACGGCGACGCTCGTAATCTTCCTGATTACGAGCCCTTCTGGGAAGAAACTCAGCGTTAGGGATAGGCACAAAAGGACCCGCACCGTTCCGCGGTGCGGAGGCCAACGAGGCGGAGCCGAGGCGGCAGTCATCCGCCAACTCGTTCTATAGACAACATCTCACTCCCACACGCCATCTTTCTGCGCTAGTCTGATCCCATGATCGTCATGGAGTTCGGCGGCACCTCCCTCGGTTCGGTTGAAAATATCCGGACGGCCGCATCCGTTGTTTCAGATTCGGTTGGCTCCCGGCCCGTCGTGATTCTTTCCGCTATGGGCGGCGTCACCGACCGGCTGATCGACACCGGAGACATGGCCGTCGGTGGCCTCACTGACGAAGTCAATCAAAGCATAACTTCGATACGAGACACGCATGAGCAGGCGCTTTCCGATCTCATAGATAGCCAGGAAACAAGGAAAAGGGTGAACTCTCGACTGGACCCGGTGTGGGAAGAGATGAAGAAAGTGTTTACCGGCGTCCTTCTACTTCGTGAACTGAGCCCCCGCTCGAGAGATCTGATCGCCTCTTTCGGTGAACGGCTCGTCGTGCCCATATTTGCTACACTTCTTGGACAGGAAGAGGTTCGGGCCGAGCCCCTGGACGCCCGCAGCCTGATCGTGACCAAAGAAGAAGCCGACTTCGCACTGGTCGATTTTGACCAGACCAAGAAAAAGTGCAGGCCCCTCGCCGACATCGTTGGTCGAGGCGTAGTCCCGGTTGTGACCGGCTTTATCTGTGCCACACCTGAAGGCGTCACCACGACGCTGGGGCGCGGGGGATCGGACTACTCGGCTTCAGTCCTGGGTTTTTCTCTGGAGGCCGATGAGATCCAGATCTGGACGGATGTGGATGGCGTGATGACGGCTGATCCTGACATCGTGCCGGACGCCCGGCTTCTCTCGCGGCTTTCGTACAAAGAGGCAGCCGAGATGTCTTATTTCGGAGCCAAGGTCCTGCACCCGAAAACGATCATGCCCGCCTCAGACCTGGGCATACCGATACGGATCAAGAACACGTTCAGTCCCGGGGCCGCAGGCACACTCATTTCCGAAGAGTCACCCGAGAATCACCAGGGCGTGAAGACCGTGGCCTCGATAACGGGAGTCACGTTGGTGTCGATCGAGGGGCGGGGCATGATCGGCGTTCCGGGCACGGCCCAAAGGGCTTTCGCCTCGATTGCCCGGCAAAAGGTCAACGTGCTCATGTTTTCTCAGGGATCCTCGGAACAGCACATATCCATGGTGGTCAGCAGGGGTGACGGTGAAAGTGCGGTGCGAGCTCTCAGGCGTGAGTTTCAATCGGAAATCGAAAAGCGGCAGGTCGATCGCGTCGCAGAGGTTTCAGATATCGCGATCATCGCCCTGGTCGGGGAAGGAATGAAGTCCATTCCTGGAATTGCTGCTCGAGCCTTCGGTGTTCTCGGGGGAACAGAAATGAACATCCTCATGATCGCGCAGGGTTCTTCGGAACTTAATCTGTCGTTCGTCGTTCGGGGAAGGGACGCGCCTGCTGCCGTGCGGCTCATACATGATGCGTTTGATCTGGGGCGTTAGCCCCGACCCGATGCTGTCTCTTTATTCGTCGGGGGCCTGGCCGGGGTTGTACGTCAGGCCGCGGCGGTAGGCTTCCCATTCCGACCGTTCTCTGCCACAGTATCAGATGGGGCCGGAGCATCACCGGAGTCGGCCGATGCGGGCTGGGCGGGAACGGACTCTCTAAGCTTCTGCTCCAGCTGCTCCTTCTGGAAGGTGAGTTCTTTCAGCTTCCACTCATATTCCGTCGTCAACTTTTCTCTCAACTCGGTTTCGAGGTTTTCACGTTCGGTGCGAACTCCCTGGTCGGTTTCTTCTATTCGGGTTTCAAAGGCGACGCGTTCTTCTTCCCACCGGGTCTTGGCCGCGGCCAACTCTTCCTCGATCCGGCCTTTCTCGTCTTCGGTCTCCGCCACTCGAGTCAGCAGTTCCTCCCGAATGGCATCGAGTTCGGCCCGATCGATCTTGGACTCCTGCTCGGCGAGTGATTGTTTCATGTCTTCGACACTGTGCTGCAAGCTCTCACGCTCGGCCGTCCACTGCCCCGAAGCTTCCTGAACGCGTTGTTCTGCGCTGGCCTCAACTTCCCGGATCCGGGCCGTCACCTCGGCCTCCTGGACATCGGCCGCCCGGCCCTCGGTACGCGACTTCCGGAGTGCGACCTCCAGCTCTTCGATTTCTTCGTTTAAACGACGGCGCTCCTGCCGCCATTTGGCTGAAGACTCCTCGAGTTCCTGTTCGGCTTCACGCAGTTTTACCGAATACTCGGCCCCGACATCTCCGGTGGCTTCACCGGTCGCCACTTCCTTCGCCTCGATCAAGGCGGCTTCCAGATCCCGTATCTTCTCCTGAAGCTGTGTGCGCTCGGTTTCCCAGTCAGTGCTGTGGTCGATTTCTTTCATTCGCAATCCGGCCTGACGTCTCCCGGCTCTTCCAATAAATCGCCGGCACCGGGGACGGCACCGATACCTTTGATTCCAGAAGGGCTCAATGATAACTCAGATGCCAATTTCAGGAAGAAACTATGCGGCCGAAGTGCTGGAACCCCCATAGAAAACATGTTTCCGGTGATCAGCCACTTACGAAACCAGTGATAAATGTATATATGGTTTTAATTTTAACTGTATTAAATCATATTAAAATGTATTATCACGGTATGGAACTACTCCGCCCAGGAGAGGCTGCAGAAGAACTGGGTATCAGCTATCCAACGCTAAAACAATGGATCTATCGAGACCGCATCGGATCGATCACAACACCGGGAGGGCACCATCGTATACCGCGCTCGGAGATCAACCGAATTTCCCGGGAGGGAAGGCGCCCGCGTTCGGGAAGAAGGAAAGCGCGCCAGGGGCCTTCGATCAGCGGTCGCAACAAGCTCGACGGACGTGTGGTTGAGGTCAAACACGAGGGTCTGCTCTCACAGGTGCGTATTGATGTGGGTGGCCAGATAGTGACATCGATCATCACGCGGGCCGCTGCCGAAGAGATGCGGCTTCGCGTGGGCGTTCACGCCGCCGCGTTGATCAAGGCAACCGAGGTCATGGTGATCCGTGATTGACCCTCGAAAGACACCGCCCGGCGCGGGGCTGGTGTTCGCCCTGCTGTTGTACCTTCAGTTCGGAGTCCCTTCCGGGGCACGGGCCGAAGACATTGTCGTTGCCGTGGCTTCGAACATGGGCTTTGCAATAGGGGAAATCATTGAGGATTTCGAAGCCGGCACCGGGCACACTGTCCGCCTGTCATTGGGTTCCTCGGGCAATTTCTTCACCCAGATCCAGAACGGAGCCCCGTTTGATGTCTATCTGTCGGCTGACATCGCATACCCGGAACAGCTCGACGGGGCCGGCCTCGCCGAACCCGGCACCTTGTTTCCCTATGCCGTCGGCCAGCTTGCGCTCTGGGTTCGGAACGAATCTGAAGTGGACGTGGTTTCTCTCGGTGTCGATGCGCTGGTCGAAGACGAGGGCCGAATCTCCATTCCCAACCCCAGGCACGCACCCTACGGAAGGGCTGCCGAGGACGCGCTGAGGTATTACCAGCTTTGGGATCGGGTCTCGGGCCGTCTTGTCCTTGGAGAGAACGTGGGTCAGGCCGCCCAGTTCGTACAGTCCGGCGCTGCGGAAATGGGCATCATTGCGCTCTCTCTGGCCTACTCAGATCCGATGCGCCGAACGGGACGCTTCTGGCCTGTTCCTGCCCAGGCACACCAGGAACTCGTCCAGGGAGGCGTGATTCTCTCCCATGCGCGAAGAACGGGAAGACTTGAGGCCGCCCGGGCTTTTGTAGCGGCAATCCTCGGGGAGCGTGGCCAGGCGACCCTCCGGCGTTTCGGCTTCTCCCTGCCATCGGATTGAATCTATGAACTGGACTGCGCTCGGAACGAGTCTGCGATTGGCAGGGGCAACATCGGTCATCCTCCTCTTTGTCGGCGTTCCGGCGGCCTATTGGCTCGCGTATTCAACACGCAGATGGAAGTTTCTCGTCGAAGCCCTCGTGGCGCTCCCTCTGGTATTACCGCCGACGGTCGTGGGTTTTTACATCCTGGTGGCTACGGGTCCGCGAAGTCCGCTCGGCCAATGGTACCGAGGATTAACCGGAGGCACGCTTCCGTTCACCTTTGAAGGTCTCGTTCTGGGATCCATGTTGTTCAGCTTCCCGTTTGCAGTTCAGCCCATGGCATCCGCATTCCGGACCGTCGACCGGCGTCTGTTGGAAGCATCCTGGCTGTTGGGCGTCTCGCGCTTTGGGACGTTCTTAAGGGTGATCGTGCCGCAGTCTCTGGGTGGTCTGGTGACCGGCTTCGTGCTCAGTTTTGCTCACACGATTGGGGAATTTGGCGTGGTCCTGATGGTGGGTGGCAACATCGAAGGCGTCACGCGAACTGTTTCCATCGATATCTACGATGAAGTTCAGGCGTTCAATTACTCAGCGGCAAACCAGACGGCTTTGATCCTCCTGGTCTTTTCCTTTGCCGTTCTTGCAGCCGTTTACGCCGTCAACCGATCGATTTGGAACGCATGGCCTGAACCGGGGCGTGCGCCGTGACCTTGCGAGCAAACATTCATAAGCGCTATCCGGACGGGACGACAATTCGTGCGGATTTCGAACTGCCTTCCGATCCCCCACGAATCTCTATCGTCTTCGGTCCTTCTGGAGCTGGAAAGACCACACTGCTCCGTTGTGTGGCCGGCCTGGAGCGGCCGACCGGTGGCGAGATCCAGTACGGGGACCAGTTGTGGAGCCGACATGGAAGTCGAACCTGGATCCCCCCGCAGAAACGGCCCATAGGTTTCCTGTTTCAGGATTTTGCTCTGTTTCCCCACTTGAGCGTTCGCCACAACATCGGGTTTGGCCTCGGAACCCTTTCACGCGAAGCGCGAAACCGTAAGATCGATGAAATATGTTCTCGTCTGGGTTTGGAAGAGTTCGGGAAGCGGAAACCGGGCGAGCTTTCCCGAGGGCAACAACAGCGGGTTGCGTTGGCACGTGCCTTGGTGCGCGATCCCCGGATTCTCTTGTTGGATGAGCCGTTTGCAGCGTTGGACGAAGCGACGCGGGAGAGTGTCCGGTCGTATTTGCACAAATTATTGCGCGATCTGGAGATACCTGCCCTGGTGGTGACCCATGACTGGGTGGACGCGCTGACGCTTGGAGATGAGATGATGGTTCTGGGCCGGGGCCGGCTCCTGCAACGGGGGACTCCGCAGGAAGTCCTGACACGTCCTCGAGATACAGAGGTGGCTGCTGCGGTCGGTGTCGAGACAGTGGCGAAGGGGAACCTCATCGAACGCGGGGGTGGGGTGGCCCGGATTCGCGTGGACTCGACCGAACTGGTGGCGATGGACCCGGGTGAGGGCGAAACGGCCTTCTGGGTTTCGATCCGCGGGGAGGACGTCACTCTCGAACAGGGCACCGCCCAGAAGAGCAGTGCCAGAAATCATCTCGCCGGACACGTCCGAGAGATGGTTCCTCAAGGAACACTGACCAAGGTCATCCTTGACGTCGGCTTCGAACTCATCGCCCTGGTGACCCGTCAGGCCGCCGCCGACCTCGATCTGGCGCCCGGAGTTTCGGTATCCGCAGTATTTAAAGCCTCGATTGTCCATTTGATCCCAAGGAATTAAGCCTGGCACGAGCAGGTAGCCCCGGAGTAGTGCCCTGTGTCGCAGAAGATTTCGCTCGGTCGTTCACGCGGCTGACCAACGCTAGCGCGTCAAAAACGCGTGGGCCGAACGACCGGCGACCCTCGCAATCAGGATGATTGCGAGGCGTTTTTAAGACACCGGAAGGTTGAAGCGGGTGCAAGGAGAATCCGCACGGGCCCCCGTGCGGATGGACAACGAGGCGCAGCCAAGGCGTCAGTGTGGGAGGATAGCGAAGAGCAAACCTCACGCGTACTTTCAAAACTGAGAGACTGTGACAGATGTCTCTAATCCTTAATGCTCGACATCACGACCTGAAGCCCTTCACGGTTTGTGTCCCACTTGAGGCGCGAAGAGGCTTCAAGCGGCGTCAACCATTCATACCGGACATGCTCACTCGACAGAGTGACCGCATGGAATCGCTCGACTTCAGCCCCAACCAGATGCTCCCGAAATTCAGACGCACCGTCCTTGAAGTGAAACTCCACTCCGGTCTCGATGAAGTGAAGTACATCGCTGATGCCGGTTTCCTCCTCGAGTTCGCGTCCGGCTGAATGCATGACGTGACGATCCTCCGGTTCCATTTTTCCAGTAACGGGCTGCCAAATGTGACCTCGGTCCGGTGGACGTTGAAGAAGAAGAATCTGGATCTCGGGCGTTCTACAGTAAACAATAACCTGTACCTTGCGAATGATGATCCGGGGTTTCATGGTGTGAGCCATTCTATATGTTCTGGTTAAGCGCGTGTGGGGAGTGAACATGATCGAAGTTGGAGACGAACTACTGATTCCGGACGACGAACTCGAATTTCACGTCGGCACCAGTAGCGGGCCTGGCGGGCAGAACGTCAACCGCGTACGAACCCGGGTGACCGCCTGTTTCGACGTCGCCCGATCAGCGTGTCTCTCGGACGTTCAGCGCGAGCGCATCCGGGAGCACCTGGCGAGCCGTATCAACAAAGAAGGCGTCCTCAAGGTCCGCTCCCAACGGCACAGGACCCAGCAGATGAACCGAGCGGCCGCAGAACAGCGACTCACCGAGCTTCTCTCCGACGCACTGCATGTCCCGCGCCCCTGGAAGAAAACCCGCACCCCGGGCGCGGCCAGACAGCAGCGGCTCGATGAGAAGAAACGGCGTTCGCGCCTCAAACAGGACCGAACCCGGCCCATTCCCGAGGATTGAAGCATCCGTGGGACAGCCCCCGCTCAACGTCGACGAAGGATTGAGAAAAATCACCCAATGGGTCGCGTCAAGCGAGGGGGCCTCGATCGTCGTCGGTGTGGGCGGCGGTTCGTGTGCGGGAAAGACCACTGTTTCCAGTGGTCTCGTGGGACAGATTCCGGAGTCAGGAATTCTTGCAATGGATTCCTACTACCACTCGCGTCCGGCTATGCCCGAGGGGATGGATTTCAATTTCGACGAACCCAAGGCGCTCGACACCGAATTGTTAAAGGAGCACTTGAAGTCACTCCATTCAGGCGCAGGGATCCGCAAGCCTGTTTACAACTTCAGCAGACATATGAGAACCGGGACCGAATGGTTCCCACCCTGCCGCGTTGTGATTCTTGACGGACTTTTCGCTCTGCACCGCACCTTCGGGGAGTGGGTGGACTTTGGCGTCTATGTGGATTGTGGGGAAGAGTCGCGACGGAGGCGAAGGGTTGAACGCGACCGGACTGAACGCGGCCGGACTGTTTCAAGTGTCCTCCATCAGTACGAAACTACAGTCCGGCCGATGTTTGAAGTCCATATCAGAGGGACCGAGTCTCGGGCAGACGTCGTTGTCTGGAATCAATAGTCACCCGGACACTAAAGAAATCCGGAAACCTTGCCGATTTCGCTCTTAGCAGGACGACTAAAGGAGACACCGGCATGGATGCCCTCATTGCGAGTGAATTGGACAAGATCATCGCGTCGCTCGAGGTGATCGAAAATCAACTGGAAAGAATGGACCCTGAGCAGGACGAGGAGTACCAGATTCGTTCTGAGTTTCCAGCGATGCCGTTTCCGGCTTTCGACCAGGGATCCGGGTCACTCCCAATCTGAGTTTCCGGGGCGTGGGCAACGAGCCTCCACGCCACCGGTTCGAGCCGAGCCCCGCCAACCTAATTCAGTTCCTTTCAACATCATGCCTCCCGAGGCGAGGCAACCATCCACTTCGGCCAGGCGCCGATTGAGGGGCTCCTCCCGCAGCGTGTATCGAAAGGGGGGCCGGACCAGTTTCGAATCCATGGCCGTTTGTTCTCCCCTGCGGTTTCTTGGATAATCTCGCTATACTCGGTCGCTGGGATTTTTCCGAGCACGACGAGTGGTTCTTGTGGTTCAAGCTACAGCAACTTAGAGTTTACTTGGTCCGTTGCTAGTCTCGGGTGACACAGTGGGGTTACCTGCGGTTCGCGGTGCCGGGTGGGGTCGAATCAATGAACAGGGAGATCGACATGGCGAAGGAGCGGCGACGTTACTTTGGGAAGGGTCTCGACGTCGGTACGTCTTTCGTTCGGTCCGCCGAACGGAGCGGCCAGGAAGTCGTGTTTAATTCTGAGAGGACGGCTTTCGTCGGCGTAGACCAGAATGATTTTACCGAGTCCATGCTCGCCATGGCCGACATGGAATTTGTGAAGAGCCAGGATGACATTTACATCGTCGGAAGCGGCGCCCTGGACTTCGCCAACATTTCCAGCCAGAACGTCCGCAGGCCTCTGCGGAGGGGATTGATCAGTTCGTCGGAGGACGAAGCCCTGCCGATGATTGAGATGATCATCTCACGGGTGATTGGCGCCGCCCGCCAATCGGGCGAGATGCTCTATTACTCGATTCCTGGGGAACCGATCGATGCCGAGGTCAACCTTGCCTATCATCGCCAGACCTTGCAGTCGATGCTCAGAACGCTCGGCTACGACGCGAAACCGATCAACGAAGGCTTGGCAGTGGTTTTCGCCGAACTTGGCGGAGATGACCACTTCACCGGAATCGGGATGTCCTTCGGCGGCGGCATGGTCAATGTGTGTTTTGCCTACCGGTCCCTGCCGTTGATGACATTCAGTCTGGCCAGTGGAGGAGATTGGATCGACGAGAAGACGGCCCTCGCCGTCGGGGAGCACGCCAGTTATGTCTGCTCGATCAAGGAAGACGGTGTCGACCTGACACGAACGGACGGGCAATCCAAGATCGAGAATGCCCTGAGCTGATTCAGAATGTTGCCGTGACCCTGACGAAGGAAGTCGGCAAGATGATTAACATTCCCAAGCTGAATGAACCGCTTCCGGTCATCCTATCTGGAGGAACAGCGACGGCCCGGGGTTTCACCGAGCAGTTTAAATCTGCATTGGGTGCTCAGAAGTTCCCGCTCGAGATCGCGCGAGTCAAGCTGGCGGACGACCCCTTTGGCAGTGTCGCGCGGGGCGCCATGACCGCAGCACAAGTGGGTGAAGGCTTTCAGAATGAAGACGAATCTTCCGGGGGCCGCTTCGGGGGAAACTTCGGACTGGAATGATAGAGAGTGGGGGCGGATTCCAGACTAGATCAGGTTGCGGACCGTAGAAGCTCAGCGTTCGAAGCGGTCCGGCCACTCCCGATCTTTCTTGCTTTTGCTTGGTGGAAACGCCTCCGTCGGCTGTCTCGATTCCTGATTTGGAGCCGCCCCTTCGGTTTCTGTCTCACCGGCGCCGATGCTGCGCCCCTCAAACATCCCGCCATCTTCAAGTACGAGCTGGGGCGTACGCACATCGCCTCGAACGCGGCCCGTCGAGCAGATTTCAACCCTGCGACTGGTTTCGATGTTGCCAAAAACCGAACCATAAATCTGGACTTCGCCAGCTTTGATATCGGCGTGGATCGTCGCGAGTTCGCCCACGACGAGAAGGTCATTAGTCTTGATCGAACCATGAATATTCCCGTCGACGCGGAGCGTTCCCGAAAAGGAAAGTTCGCCGGTCAGGGAAGTTCCATGGTCCAGGAACCCCTTGAAATCATCAGATTTGGATTTCCATGGCAGCTTCATTCGAGTTCCTCTGAACGAAGTGAGGCTGTATTGTGAAGCGATTGATCTCGGCTGTCAATCCGAGACTTTGTCACTCTTTCCCCTCACCCCGGATCGGCCCTGTGGTGAGGTTTCGGGTAGTGAGATACGCCCGAGAGGATTCGAACCTCTGACCTTCGGATTCGTAGTCCGACGCTCTATCCAGCTGAGCTACGGGCGCAAGATGTCCGGAGTTTACTACGTCTGGCCGGCCTTCCGAACGGCAGTGGTCGGGCTCCCCGGTTAGAGGATTCGCAACAAGCGCTTCGATTCTTCCAACAACCGATCCATATCGAGAGGCTTCGCCAGGAAGCAGTCCGCACCGGCCTGGAGGATCTTAGATTCGACTTCTGGCTGTCCGCTCATCGCGATGATTGCGGTTCGGTTGCTCGGATCTTCTTTGATTCGCCGGCAAACTTCCAGCCCATCAACCCCCGGTATGAGTATGTCCAGTACCATCAGGTCCGGGTGCAATCGTCCGATGTCGATCAGCGCAGTGATCCCGTCGGAGGCAGAACTGACTTCGTAAAGATCCTGACGCTCGAAAAACGTCTTCAATATCTTGACGATACTGTCTTCGTCTTCAACAATCAGCACCTTGAGTTTTTCTTCGGTAAGCGCGGGCGGGATGGGTATCTGGTGCTTTCGAAGGAAAGCAAGTAGATCGTCTCGGCGGATGCGCCGATGCCCTCCCGGGGTTCTGTAGGAATCGAGCAGGTCCTGCTCGATCCAGTTGATGACCGACCTTGGATTGACCTGAAGTAATTTGCTGACTTCGTGGGTCGTGAATATGTTTTTGGTTTCGTTAGTACTCGCAGCCATCCGCCGTTTTCCTAGCTATCAGGTGGGGCCAAGACGTGTTGTCCGAGCGATACGGACCGAGACTCACGCCGTCGGAAGCACGGCTTCCGGCTCGGATCCACTTTCCATGTGATCCGCGTTATCTTCCCCACAGCAGCTAACGAGGATGGTTCGCGAGCGGCTATAACGTAACATATTGGGATTCCTTATGGAAATCGGTATTCGGGATTGGCGGCGGTCCGACTTTGAGCGTATCGGTTCTCTCTGGCTGAGGGCGTACGAGGAGGTTCGGCTACCGGATGCACCGCTCAAGCGAGGTGCAGACCGCGCCCTGAGGGAGTGGCTGTCGGATCGATTTTCGGACCGGTAGGCCGTAGGCTATGTGGCCGAGAGGGAGGGCGATTTTGCTGGATTTCTCCTGGGACGGATTGGTGAATTTGAATCGGATCCACCAATTCTCAAGCGACGCCGCGTGGGACTGATCGATGTGGTGTACGTCGTGGAATCCCATCGCAGGAGTGGGGTGGCGACCCGTCTGGTACGGTATGTCAGTGACCGCATGGAAATTCGGGGTGCCAGAGCCCTTGAGACGACTTTTGAAGTCTTTAACGAACCCGCCGCCCGCCTCTGGAGTCACCTGGGCTTCAGACCCTGGGTCCAACGCGCCTACCAACCGGTCCCGGTCAGTCGTAAACAGACTGAATAATTCTGAATGGGTCCAGCCCTGTCGCGCCCGATTGCTAGACTACCTCGTCCACGGAGTGGAATTCCTCGAATGTACCTGCGGTTCATGACCGCATGTTTTTCGATTGATTGTGCGCCGATCGAGGGCACCTAGGGAAGCCGACAGCCACGATGAAGATAATCGCCTGCATCAAGCCAGTCCCAGATCCGGCATCGCGCCTGGTCATCAATGAAAGCAAGACATGGATAAAAGAGTCCGACCTCACGTTTGTCCCAAGTGAAGCCGATAGCTACGCCCTGGAAGAAGCACTGCGTCTCAAGGAGAAGCACGGCGGGGAAGTGGTCGCTCTGGCTGTGGGGCAAGAACCAATGCTTCGAGTCTTGCGTTCAGCGCTGGCCACGGGTGCGGACCGGGCGATATTTGTTTCCGACGATCGGTTTGTCGGTGTAAACGAATTCTCGATCGCCGAGATCATAGCGCGCGCTGTTGGAAAAGATGGTGGCGCAGACATGGTTTTTGCCGGCGTGCAGTCTGATGACCTGGGCACCGGCACCACGGGAATCATTGTGGCTGAGCTGCTCGGGTTACCCCACGCCAGCGTCGTTATAGCCGTTGAGGCAAGCCCTGATGCGGCCCGGGTCCGCGTAGATCGCGAACTCGAAGGTGCGGTCAACGAGCAGGTCGAAATGGACATACCCTGTGTCTTGACCCTGCAGTACGGGATCAATCAACGGCGGTACCCATCACTGAAAGGAATTATGGGTGCCAAGAAGAAAGAAATCCATCGTTGGGGCGCCGGCGACCTCGGCATCGAAGAAACGGCTCTTGAGGCAGCGGGTATGTATGAGGTGACAGACGTCTTTGTTCCCGAAAAGGAGGGGGACGTCGAGATGATATCTGGGTCTCCCGGTGAGGCAGCTCTGAAGTTGGTCGAAAAGCTAAGGAAAGAGGCACTGTTGTGATACTGGCTCTGACCGAGCACGAGGACGGGAAGTTCAAATCCATTACGCCGGAGGTGCTGACTCTCGCCCGCCGGCTCGGGTCTGTACTTGAAGAACCGGTGGGGGCTGCGATCCTGGGATCGGGGGTCGGAGAATTGGCAGGGAACCTTGAAGCAGTGGGTTTGGAGAAGGTCTTCATCGTAGACGACCCGGCACTGACCCCCTATACCTCCGACGGGTATCTTGCCGCCCTCAAAGTCGTCCAGGCGAAGACAGGCCCCTCCTTCGTTATCGGAGGCCATTCAGGGACTGGGTTGGATCTGCTCCCCCGTCTGGCTGCCGGGCAGAAACGGCCCCTGGTGGCCGGTTGTGTTGATTTTGAGAAGCAAGGGGAGCGCTTTTTCCTGACCCGCCAGATTTTTAACGGCAAGATGAATATGCGCGTGCTTCTCGGTGGAGAGCCGCCCTATTTCGCGACGATTGCACCTGGGGCTTTTCCCTCCGAAGCGACGGCTGCTCGGCCCGTCAGTGAGGGCGCTGAGGATAATGACGGTGCAACAGTCGTGACCGAGCAGATCAAGACGGAAACGCTTAATCTGGATCTGGGAAAGGCCCTCATTCGCCAGCGGGTCCTTGGACGGGAAAGAGCCCCAGGAGGTCAGATTGACTTCGGGTCGGCTTCGACAATAGTAGCCGGGGGGAGAGGCTTGAAGGAAAAAGAGAACGTGCGGCTGATCACCGAACTTGCCCACGCCCTTGGCGGCGCGGTTGGCGCGTCCCGCCCCGTCGTAGACGCCGAGTGGTTGCCCAGAGAGCACCAGATCGGAAGTTCGGGCCAGACCGTGTCTCCAAAGCTGTATTTTGCAATCGGCATTTCAGGTGCGATTCAGCACCTGGTGGGCATGCAGACCGCGCAATGTATTGTTGCTATCAACAAAGACGCCGATGCCCCGATATTCAAGGTGGCCCGGTACGGCATCGTCGGGGATCTTTTCGAGATCGTTCCCGAAGTGACAAAAACCATAAACGAGTTGAAGGCCTTAGCATCCCGGGTCACTCCGGGCTGGATCCTCGGAAAGTTTGACTCGGATTAACCGTTTGAATATATTTGCAGCTTCTCTTGAGGAGTTGTCCCGGACGGGACGTCAAAGTTAGATAGGCGGGGAAGCCGTTAAGGGAAGAAGTATGCGACAAGCTTCGTGTCTGATCGGACTGTGCCTGATTCTGGCGGTGACACTGAACGCCATGGCGTTTCAGCGGGACCACGCCGAGATCATGAGGGACATTGCGAGTGCTCGCCAGGCCCTTGAGGCCAGCATCGGGGGGAGTGACACGGCGCGAGCTGCGATGGAGGCCGAAAAATTGGAAGGCCTGTTCCGGGAAGCGATCCCGATCTATGAGCAGATGAACCTGGAAGCCGCAGTGACGATAGCGAGCAGGGCGGCTGCGGCGGCGGCCGAGGCTCTGGCGGCTGCAAACGCGAACAATTTGGATGCGGCAGGGACAGCTCACGGAAGCGTCCAGAAAGCCTGCGGCAACTGTCACTCCCAGTTCCGTGAGAAGGCTCCGGACGGGTCTTTTCGTTTCAAGGCCCCGTAGTCCGGGACAGCTCGAAGAAGGAAAACCCCTCCGCCGAGGCCCGAATCGCCCCGTTCAGACGGCGGAACATGCATCGGGACCGTAATTTATTTGACTTTCTTGTGGTAGGGCGAGTAGCCTTTTACCAGTGAGTGGTGTCTAAACAATAGATTTCCTCCACCATCCCACTCTCCCCGCGGCAGAGCCGCGGGGATTTTTTTTGCCCTTGTACCTGAATTTTAACGGGTTTAGCGGGTCGAGTGGGGCGACACAGGTCAGATAATCCCCACTTTGTGGCTTATCTCCTTCGAACGCATCCACTGCGCGGTCCAGGTCGGGTCGTCCCATCGCCGGCGGAAATCTGCGCGCGGAGTGGGGCCTCTCCTTAGGGCACCACCGGATACCACAGGCCCTCGATGTAAACTCCCCGATCCAGAAGAGTCCTGCTCATCTTCATCGCGAGAGGGGCTTCTCCCAACATCACAGGAACAATGAGGTGTCCGGGCGATGATCCGAAAGCCTAAGGACTGAACTGCTCGACGAAAGTATTGCGTTTTCAGTCAGCCGATCGATGAGGGCCGTGTCCTCGAGAGGTGATCGCCCGAGCTACAGCAAAAAAAGACTACAGCAAACATCCGATCGTGACGATGATGACGAATGAGAGCCAGTTGAAGCACGATCAAATGATGCGTTTATTGCGAAAATTAAGTTGTGTGCGTCAAGTTCTGCAAAAAGTATTTCCAAAAAATTCAGTTCTTGAGTGTCGATCGCCGTCGGGCCTGTGGGAATGTGGGAATGCTGAGCGTTTTTGGCGAAGCTTTTCCAAGCCTCAGAGGGAATCCGCGCCTTTTGGCGGATTTCCTCTGAGGCGTCATTTCCATCAGGCCTCTGCGTTTCTTTCTTTTTTGGTTCTTTTTCTTTCTTTCGTCCCCTCGAAAGTTTTCCACAGCGATTGTTCGCTCCAGGATGCTCTGTAATCGCCGATCGACATCCGAGTCGATCATTGGGTCGGCCCGTTGGGACGCGTTTAGGCAGCCGGCGTCTGACGGTGCCAGTCCCTTTTGTGTTCCTTCAACAGGTCCATGTTCAAGTAGCGGATCGCTTCGATCCAGTTCTCGTGCGTTTCGGTGGTCAGCGCCCGAATCAAACGCAGACAGCTGGCTGCGTTGGGGAATATCCGCACCACGCGCGTTCGCCGTTTGATCTCTTCGTTGAGCCGTTCCAGCATATTGGTGGATTTCATGTGTTTGTGATGCTGAAGCGGCAGCGTGTAGAAGCTTAGTGTCTCGTCGATATTGTCTTCGACCCAGTCGCAGAGTTTGGAATATTTCTGCCCCCACTTGCTCAACCATGTCGCCAGGTCCTGCCGCACTTCCTGGAGGTCCCGCCGGTCGTAGAGCCAACGCAGTTCCTGGAGACAATCGTCATCGGCTTTGCGCGGCAGATAATCCAATGCGTTTCTCAGAAAGTGGACGTAGCAGCGTTGCCAGATCGCTTCGGGCAGGACTTCTGCGATGGCTTTCTTCAACCCGGCATGATCGTCGGTCACCACGAACTCCACGCCGCACAAGCCGCGTTGTTTCAAACTCAGTAACAGTTCCCGCCAACTGGTCGTGCTTTCCCGTTCCGCCAGTTCCACCGCCAACACACCGCGCCTCCCGTCCCAGTTGATTCCGATCGCCACCAGAACTGCTCGGCTCCGGATGACCCCGTCTTCGCGCACCTTCTCGTAGCGCGCATCCAGAATCAGGTACGGGTATTCTTCCTCCAATGCTCGCGTCGCAAACTTTTTCAGCTCCGTGTCCAGTGTCTTATTAATCCGGCTGATCGTGCTGGCCGAAAACGAATGCCCGCATAATTCTTCGGTGATGGCCTTGACCTTGCGCGTCGACACGCCCTGCACGTACATCTCCGCCAAGCTGGCCACCAAAGCTTTCTCGCTGCGTTGGTAGCGTTCAAACACTTCCGTGCTGAACCGCCCGGCCCGGTCCTGCGGCACGCGCAGCTCCAGCTTGCCCACCCGCGTGACCAGGTCCCGCCCGTAATAGCCACTCCGATATCCGGTCCGCCCCGCCGTTCGTTCACTCTTGGCCGCGGCCATAACCTGCTCCATCTCCCCCTCGAGAATTTCCTGAACCACCTCCTGCACGACGCTTTTCAGCAGATCCTTTTCCTCTCCTAACAGTTCTTTCCAATCCACTCCCTTTCGCTTAATCTTAGTTCGGGCCATCGGTTCATCTCCTTCGTTTCAAAGTTGTTGGTTACCAACTTTTCGGAGATACCCTGGCCCCTTCCTATTTCAGGGCCTTTTTGCAGAAACTCTGAAACATAACCGAAAATTACTTTTTTTGGTCTCCTTTTTGAAGGGATAGGGATGCTTCGCCTGAACGTTTTGCTCGCCACGATCGCTGTTTTCCTTGCTATTGTTGCGTGCGCTCATTTTCTGCTCAATCGTGGTGTTAATTCCGCTTGATTCTCTCCTGCTGAGGTAATACCCTAAGCCACCTGTTTCGGAGGCAATCGATGCGGTTTTTTCCTCTCCTGGTCACGAGACGTCGCGTATTCAGGACGCTCAACACCATCCGGGGTAGTTCATTTCATTGTTCTCGGCCGACAAGTTCCGAGATAGTTTGAGAGCTTACGGAATGGGCATGAAACCTGCGGCCCGAATGTGACCTGGACCCATTCGAGCAGACATGAGTTGGGGAACAAGCTTTTATCCGTACTTCTTCGCAATACCTCAATCGATGTCTCCGGTTTCGTTTGTGCGATAGGTGCGACGCGGTCCATCGGCCGACAACGCTCCTCGCGATTTCTGGCAGTTGCATGACAGTGTGAGGGCCAGAGAGAAGAGAGTGAGGCCGCCGTTCTGATGCCACGTCATGCAGGAAGCTCGCGCCTCTTCGAACTATGTCGTGTTCGAAGAGGCGCACCAGGATATTTGTTGGACGATGCCCACAGCGAAAACTCAAGTTCTAATCCTGTCCGACGACAAACGACTTAAAGAGTTTCTCTCCGACACACTCGCCGAATGTGGTGTCGGGAGCGTCACCAGTTCGATCGCCGGTGGAACCAGAGAACACTTCGAGGGCGATCACCCCGAAGTGATCCTGGCCGACCTCAATCCCAACGGATCGGACGACCTCGAGTTTGTCGACCGATTGCGAAAATTGCATTTCGCGGGAAGCCTGGTCGTTCTCGCAGACAAGAATTCGATGTCCTTGGCGCGGGAAGCGTTGGACAAGGGTGCGGTCCGCTATTTGAGAAAGCCTCTGGAGCGTTGGGAGGTGGAACGGGCCGTTAAGGAAGCGAGAAAGCTTTCTTCAGGATTAGGGGCCAGAAACGATTCAGAAGAAGATACGGCTCCAAAGGTTTACGGCTCCAGCCCGGCGATTCAAGCCGTCCTGAAGATTGTGGATCAGGTGGCTCGCCGCGAAGACCATCTGATTCTGTTCGGAGAGCCGGGTTCTGGAAAACGACTCGTCGGAAGTTTGATCCATCATTCCGGACGCCGCCGCGGGGCCCGTTTCGCCAGTCTTAGTTGTTCCGGGTTGAGTGAGTCCGTGATCGATCGGGAATTGTTCGGTTATCGCGACCAGCATGTCGGTGGTGGAAGTAGCCACCACGCGGGTTGTCTCGAGTTGTGTGATCGGGGCACCCTGTTGCTCGACAAAATCGGTGATCTCCCCCGGCGGACGCAGGAGAAGATACTGCGCTCGATGACCAGGCGCAGCTTTCCCTCCCCCGGCGGAGGGTCTCGCGGGGCTGACGTTCGAATCATAGGAACCTCCAGCCATGATCTGGAAGAGAAGGTCCACACCGGTCGGTTCCACAGGGAACTGTTCGAACGGCTGCAGGGTGTGCGAATTCCGGTTCCCGCACTAAGGGAACACAGGTCCGACATCCCCGTCCTCGTTGATCAATGCGTTCGCACGGCCGCCCGTCGGTCCGGTAAGGGGCTCAAAGGCGTTTCACCGTCCGCCCTCGCGCGCCTGATGCAATATGATTGGCCGGGAAACGTCCGCGAGCTAAAGGACATGATCGAGCATGCGGTGTCTGACGCCACCGGCAGCGTTGTTGGAGACGAAGATCTTCCTTCCTTGCCTGAGCCGATAGGATCGAACCCGAACGCACTGGTTCCAGGTGCAACGATTCAGGCAATAGAGAAAGAAGCGATCCTCAGAACTCTGGAAGCCACTGGTGGGTCGACAAGCCGGGCGGCCAAGATTCTTGAAATGAGCGTTCGCAAGATCCAATACAAACTCAAAGAGTACCGGCACGAATCGGCCGCGACCGTGCGCCTCGAGACGGTCAGCAGCGTCCCCTCCGAACCGCCCCCGGTCTCCAAAAAGACCCTTCTCCGAAAAAAGGCTGTTTTTGTGGCCGGCCGCGACCGGCCCGAGTAACAGCAGACTCTCGACTGCCCCATCAGAAAACCGCTTGGTAATCGCAGTTCTTGGGTCTTTTGCTGTGCAAACGAGCAGGTGAGTTGTTCCTTCTTCCGGGCAGTACCCCTTCCATTTATGGTTTTCGAATAAGGAATTCAGCGTGCAATCGGAGGAGCATGCACGGGTTGGACGGCACAGACCGGGTCCGATGGAAAAGAGAAGGCGCCCATTGGGTACGTTGTCCAAGGTGTGCCCACCGTTTCGATGTTTTTGGCGCGAAGTGGTGTCACTGCCGGTCCGGACGAAGGAGCAAAAGTTGTCCCGGTTGTGGGGACTGTCTCTGTGAGGAACCCGTATATCGGGATCCGAAGTACTGGGTGGACGCACCGGACACCTTCCGTCAACACGGTTTTGAAGCCTTGCTGGTGTACTACATCTGAGAAGAAACTGAAAAACTGATGGCCGACATCCTGTGGTTACTCTCGGATTTCTCGGGGGAGAGTCTGGCGCATCGCAAACGCTCTGGCGACGGGTTCGCCGTCAGCCCCTTCTACATGGAAGCGGAAGCCGGGGTTGTCTGGATCTCCGGTTTGTTCCAGCGGATAGATTCCCTGCAGATTTCGGAGCCGGAGCGTCGTCTCATACTGGTGCTCGGCAAGATTCCAGACAAAGACACGAATGCCATCATATGTGCGGCCGGGTTGGGCATCCGCCCGACGCTCGGCCACGACATACCAATCGATGGGACCGGCTTCAGGATCCTGCACCTGGCGAAGTTTCTGGTACGCAACATAGCTGCGGCCTTCCATGAACCCCAGTAAAGGCTCCGGTGTGTCGAACTCAATCAGCCCGGTGTAAACCCAGCCGATTTCATCCTCGGATGGGCGCACCTTAAACCAAATATCCGTCGCCTCACTATTGGGTCGCTGGGTAGTCGCCCGCTCGAGTACTTCGAGGCCAGTTCCGCGGCGGAGTCGCCGGATAATGTCGGTGTCGCGGCCGGGATCGAGTCTCAAATTGACCTCTTCGACTGCACGGGCCGTGGCCTGAACAGGCAGTTGCGCATCGCTGGAAACGGCTACCTGCATCGCAGCCATTGTGGCATCGCGAAGAATCGTACTCTCGTCCATCCAACCCTCGATCTGATCGCGGTCGCGCACTCGATACCAGCCGCCCCTCTTCTCGAGAATCGAAACACGTTCTCCCTCGTTGAGCGTGAACATGGTTCGGGCCGAGGAAGCGGCATCGATACGCATAGAGGTGTTGTCTCTAAAAACGGTCGCCTCGTCGATCGAGGGGTCGGGCTCGGGGAGGCACGCGCTCGGCAGCAAACCGAGGCTAAGGGAGAGGATAAAGATGTGACGCATGTCGAACATAGAATACACGAGGCAGCGCGGGCGCTCCTCGTTTCAAATTATATCTTTGATGGGATAAGATTGGTCCCATGACCAACCCTGAAGTCGTCCCTCCTGAAGATTTTGAGTCCGCGCTCGGGCGACTCGAAGAGATAGTGAAGGCCCTGGAGGACGGGGAACTCGGACTGGACCAGGCCCTGGAGTTCTTTGAAGAGGGCATTCGACTGTCCCGTTTTTGTCACGGAAAGCTCGAGCAGGCAGAGCGGCGAGTCGAACTCCTGCTCAAGGACGGATCCGGCGAGATTCGCTCGGTTCCCTTCGAAGCCGGAGCTGAATCGCTCCACGACGACGAGTGAAGACTGCTAACATAACCGACTTCTTTGAACAGGTCCGGCCGGGGATCGAACAGGCTCTGGATCAAATCCTGCCCTCACAAACACATGTTCCAACAAAACTGCACGAAGCAATGCGCTACAGCGTTCTGGCCCGAGGAAAGAGGCTGCGTCCCGCACTCTGCGTTGCGGGGTACCGCACGTTCAGTCCCGATTGGGAACGAGTCTTGCCCATTGCAGCGTCACTGGAGCTCGTACATACATACTCCCTGATCCACGACGACTTGCCCGCGATGGACGATGACGATTTCCGGCGCGGGATTCCCGCTTGCCACCGTAGGTTTGGCGAGGCGATCGCAATATTGGCAGGAGATGCGTTGCTTACGCTCGCGTTTCGGACCGTTGCCGCTTCGGACACATTTCCCGCCCAGCTCGTGCTGGACGCGCTTGGAATACTTGCCCGGGCTGGGGGTACCCCCGATGGGATGACGGCTGGCCAGGCACTGGACCTGGAAGCGGAAGGGTCGCGCGTCGATTCCGAGCATCTGGATCTGATCCATCGTTCAAAGACTGGAGCCCTTCTGGAGGCGTCGATTGTCATTGGAGCGCTGCTGGGCCGTGCGGGCCCGGAAGAAATGCAGCAGATTAGAGACTACGGACAACGCGTCGGGCTCGCGTTTCAGATCGTTGACGATATTCTGGACGAAACCGGGAGAGGTGACGACCTGGGCAAGACTCCCGGCAAAGACCGCGCACAGGGGAAGGCAACATATCCACAATTGCACGGCATTGAAGAGTCGCGTCGGAGGGTCGGGGAAATTTCGACAGAGGCGCGCGAAGCCGTTGCCGCCCTGGGAGGTGGCTCCCGGTTGCTGATGGAAATAGCCGATTACGTAGAGAGACGCTCGCATTGACCAAGACGCGCATCGATAAGCTGCTGGTGGATCGCGGATTGGTCACCTCCCGGGAAAGGGCGCGCGCCCTGATCATGGCGGGCGATGTGCTGGTTGAAGACATGCCGGTTAGAAAAGCCGGGGAAGGCGTGGACCCGAACGCGGCGGTACGGTTGCGCCAACCGCCGCATCCGTTTGTCAGCCGAGGAGGCATCAAACTGAGAGGTGCTCTCGAATCGCTCCGCATTGATCCAAACGGATGGGTCGTTGCTGACATCGGATCATCGACAGGTGGTTTTACCGAATGTCTCCTTGGGGCCGGTGCCACTCGCGTGTATGCCATCGATGTGGATATTTCCCAGTTGGACTGGAAACTTCAGAGCGACGATCGTGTGACACAGGTAGAGGGCAATGCGCGACACATTGAATCGGACTGGACAGGGGAAACCCTCGATCTGGTCACGATCGACGTTTCCTTCATTTCGCTGACAAAGATCCTGCCGGCAGTTTCGGCCATTCTTCCCCGTGGGGCGCGTTGCCTCGCGCTGGTCAAACCCCAATTTGAACTCGGGAGGGAGAAGGTGCCCCGAGGTGGTGTCGTGACGGATCCGGCATTGCACGAAGAGGCCGTCAAATCGGTCATCACCTCGGCCCAGACTGCGATGTTCAGACACCGAGCCACCGCCCCGTCTCCAATCACAGGAAAAGAGGGGAACAGAGAGTTCTTCATACTCCTGGAAAGATCATGAACATCGAAACCGTTGGAATCATTACCAAACTGGGTGCGCCCGAGGTCGCACCGGTCGCCGCTGGCCTGGCCCAGTGGTTCAGGAAACGCGACATTGCCGTCCTGCTGGAGTCGGAGACTGCCAGGCACAGTGGGAGCGGAGCCTCTGGCGCCAGCGATGTGGAGTTTGGAAACCGGGCCGATCTGATTGTTGTTGTCGGTGGGGATGGGACGTTGCTGGCCGCTGCACGGCTTCTGGCAGGCCGGGAGGTGCCGATTCTCGCTATCAACTTTGGTGGGCTTGGTTTTCTTACAGCCGTGACGATGGAAGAACTCTATCCCGATCTGGAACGCGTCCTGGCTGGCGAATTCGTAAGTGATCGTCGAATGATGATCGAGATGACGCTGTTGCGCAGCGCGGAAGCGATTGCGAAGCACCGGGCCCTGAATGACATCGTCATCAACAAGGGCACACCCGCACGCATGATTGAAATCGAAGTGCGCGTCGATGACGAATACATGTCCACGTTTCGGGCTGACGGGCTGATCGTAGCGACTCCCACCGGTTCCACGGCGTATAACCTTTCTGCCGGTGGACCTATCGTACACCCCGACTTGACGGCGGTCCTGATGACCCCCATCTGTTCGCACACTCTGACAAACCGCCCGATCGTACTTCCTGACGGTGTCGAGGTCGTTGTTACGTTCAGGTCACACGGTGAAGAAGGGGTCCATGCAACCGTGGACGGTCAGGTAGGTTTGCTCCTCGAGGATGGCGACAAGATGCGGATTCGGCCTGCCGCCGAGCGCGTCCAACTGATCGCACCGAGAGGAAAGAGTTACTTTGACGTCCTGCGGGGCAAACTCAAGTGGGGTTAGGTGATCGACGGGCCACTTGCGCGACTTTTGATCCCCCCTAGAAGGACCCGCACCCGTCCGACGGTGGGGCACACAACTATTGAGGACAGGAATTCTGGCCGAGGACAACTGCTATAATGTTCTTGCCGCATGGGTATACGAGGAGAAGCTGAGACGTGAAGGAAAAATCGCCACGACAAACAGTTTGCAACGAGCCCGGACCCACTCCCAAGAAGCCTTTCTGTGGTGGCAAGCTGAAGCGGATTACGGCTCTGGAACCCGAGGTTGCCCAAACCGCCGGGAAAGGATTGGACGTCTTGCGGTGCCAGGAGTGCGATACGTTGTATTCGGAAGCGAGCCCGTACGCGGCTCTCAAGAAATAGAATCAGATCTGGTCTTCACACCATCGGGCCTGTGTCGTTGACTCTGCGGACGGCACGGGCGACCGCCACCTCGACAAGGCTGCTCTCGTAAGCATCTTCTTCGAGTCCCGCCATCTCCAGCATTTCCCCGGCAGCGATTGCGGCGACTCCCTTTACGTTCGCCTCATTCAGGTACTGCCTGTTCAGGGCCTTCGAGGCGGCGCGCACGAGGACGGGGATCACCGTTGAACTCGAGACGATGATTTCGGGACCGAGTGCAACGTTCCGCCGCAACCGTGTCCTGACGGATGCGGAAACTGTAGGCCGCCCCCCCCCAGGATTGACCCGGAAGAAGCCCACTCTCCACTTGGGATCGAGCATCGGGAATTCCACAGCCACCGGGAACTCGCCCCCCTCAAAACCTTCGGCCGCGGCCAGGACGAACTCATTGATCGTGATAGTTCGACTGCTCTTGGTGGACTGCAGCCTCACCTGGGCGCCAAGGCTTACCAGAGCCGTGGCCAGGTCGAAGTAATGGGAATCTGCGCCGAGCGCTGAAAACACGGTAACCCTGTTGCGAACCAGTGGGTTGGCCATCATCGAAACAGCCTGTTTCAGGAGACCGTTCTCGCCCTTGACCCGCCGCAGGACGTCGCCAAAGTTGGCTCCAGCCCCGATGGTAACCTTCCGTCCTCTCGAGGTCACTGCCCCAAAGCGTGGGATGTGGCTGACGTCGACCAGAATCCTGTTGAGTGTTGATTTTGTCGACGAATCGACATCGGAGACCACGAACGCACGTTCCCCGTGCTTTGCGATGATTCGCGCCAAGTCCGTAAGTGTCTGTGCCTTTGGCATCCGACTCCGTTCGAAATGTAGCGACAAAAAAAGCCGGTCGGATTCTAGAGAGCAAGGGACTGAAAGTCAAGCCAAACTAGTATTTATCGGTTCTGTCGAGTAGCAACTCAGGAATTCCATTCACGAAACGATCTTTCGCCTGGTCGTTCAAACCCTCATCCTGACCGAACGACCGCCGCCCTCGGAATCTTCCTGATTCCGAGGCCTCTTACACACGCGGGCTATTGAGGCAAGCCCTGGCGAAGGCCGAGGCGTCAGTGGCACAGGTCAAGAGCGCCATCTCTTGAGTCTGAGCGCCGAACGTGGCCTTCTTTGCAAGAGAAATCATCGCAACCTCCGTGGATGAGGACGAACCCCTCTTTCAGGCTTCTCTCTCCCAGGGACAATTGCTACACTGGCGAAATGGAAATCGACCTTTTTGATGAACTGGTCAGACTGCGGCGAGCAGGGCAGAAAGCCGCACTGGCCACCATCGTCCAGATTCGCGGCTCGGTGCCCAGTTTCCAAACCGCAAAAATGTTAGTCCGGGAGGACGGCTCCACTCTGGGCTCGGTGGGCGGCGGATGCGTCGAAGCAGAAGTCTGGGCCGCGGCCCAGGAAGCGATTAAGGAAGAAAAATCACGGGTAATGAACTTCGACCTGACCGATGAATCCATGACCGACAGCGGGCTCATTTGCGGAGGAAAATTGGAGATATTCGTAGAGCCCGTACTGCCCGTGCCGACCGTTGTCATATTCGGCGCCGGCCATATTTCGACGCAGCTCTCGAAGATAGCGACCGTTGCGGGATTCAAGAGCTGGATTGTCGATGACCGGCCCATCTATGCGAACGATGCCCGTTTCCCTGAAGCGGAGAACATATTTTCTGAGAGTTTTGAAGAAGCCTTTGCCCAGATCAAGCCGGACCAGAACACATACCTTGTTATCGTGACTCGGGGCCATCAGGAAGACGAAAACGTTCTGCGCTGGGCCATCCAGACTGAAGCGCGCTACATCGGGATGATTGGCAGTAAAAGAAAGATACGGACGATCGCCCGCAAATTAGAGTCGGAAGGCGCGACCGAACAGGAACTGGAACGCGTTCACATGCCGATCGGCCTCGATATCGGAGCGGTCGTTCCCGAAGAAATCGCCGTTGCCATCGTTGCCGAAATGATTCATTACCGCCGTCGGAACGAGGAACACTCGCTGAGCAAGAAGGCATACAAGGCAAGTCATTCCTGACCGCCTTTCAACCAATTTCTATCACGTTACGTCAAAGAGACTGTTGTCTATCGGACAACTGTCGGTCGAGGTGAATAAAAACACATGTCGATCTACACGAAATTCGGTGACCGTGGGGAGACACGGCTGTTCGACGGCACACGCGTGCCCAAGTCCAATATTCGGGTCGCTGCATATGGAAACGTTGACGAGTTGAACGCTGTTCTGGGGGTGGCGGGAGCTTTTATCAATGACGCATCCATCCTCTCGTTGCTCAACGATATTCAGAGGCACCTGTTGACGCTGGGTGCTGCTTTGGCCAATCCGGACGCCGAAGCGTCAGGGAAGGACAAGTCACGTTTGACGAAACAGTCCGTGACCGACCTGGAGGATTCAATCGATCGATTCGAAGAGGATCTGCCACGACTTCAGAAATTCATACTGTCGGGTGGCGGTCAGGCAGGAGCCTTGCTGCACCTGGCCCGAACCGTTTGCCGCAGGGCAGAACGTGGCGTGGTCGATCTAACGGCAGAGGCAACACTGGATCCGACGGTTATCGAATATCTGAATCGACTTTCAGACTTTTTGTTCGTGCTGGCACGGACAGTCAATCACAGGGAAGGGATAGAGGAAATTCAATGGTGAAACGAATCGTTCTTGTTCTGATCGCACTGGTTGTGGTTTCGGTGCCAGTCGCCGCCCAGGATTTTTCGACGCTCGATATTTCGTTCGGCTATGGGAACTACGGAGTCGAGGGTCTCGATACAAGCGGCACGATGCTGACAACGGACCGGGTTCACGGATTTGCGATGCATACCACCATAAACCTCGCAAGCTGGTTTGGATTTGAAAACTTCACGGGCGCATACGCCCTCAACAACGATGTGACGCTGGTAACAAATACTTTTGGCGCAAAGCTCATCGCCCGGGACCTTATGGAGGGACGGATCACGCCTTATCTTGCCGGCGGTTTTGGAGTGGGTTACTACACGAGCAATCAAACCGGTGGCGGTTTCAGCACAGCGGCCGCAAGATACGGCGGTGGTATCGATTTCAATTTGAATGGAGGCATGGCCTTCCGCGTGGATGTGGGTGGACTGGCCCTTGGAAGCGGTGTGTTTACGAATGGATGGAGATCCAATCTCAACGTCACGACCGGAATTGTTTTCAATTTAGGCGGTTAAGTATTTGACCTTTTCGCTCCATCTGATGGCTGGGCAAATAGATTGTGCGCTCTACGTCAATCTGATAGGCTCGTGGAGCTTTGTAAGAGATCGGCCCGCCAACTGGCCCGCCCTCGGCGTCGACCCGAGTTTTTCTCATCGTATCGCCTCACCCGAGCGTGTCTGTTAGCTACGGAAACGATATCTCTTGAATGACAACCGATTGATTTAAACCTGGGGTCCGCAAGGCCCGTTCGCGAAAGGCGAGAGAAGGAATTTCATGGGTAAAAAGTTGTACGTGGGGAACCTCCCCTTCAAAACCACCGAAGGCGAATTAGAAGACCTCTTCGGTGAAGTAGGCGCGGTCGATTCGGTCCGCATCATCACGGACAGAGAAACCGGCCGGGCCAGAGGGTTCGGGTTCGTCGAAATGACCAGTGATGAGGATGCCGAGAAGGCAATTGAAAAATATAACCAGTACGAACTCGAAGGGCGTGCATTGACCGTCAACGAAGCCCGTCCCCGGCAGGACCGCGGAGGCGGTGGTGGTTATGGCGGCGGTGGTGGTGGCGGATACCGACGCGACGAACCTCGCTGGTAATCAGACCCTCTCTCAAGAAACCCAAGCGCAGTGCGATCGGGATCCTTTCCGGGATCCCCTTCCCAAGTGCGCTTTTTTTCGAGGTTGGCCTTTCGGATCTATGCCCCGGGATCCGGCTCGCTCGCCCCCACTTGCCTCATCAACGCATCGAGCGTCTCATAAGGATGGGCTCCCACCAGTTTCTGGTCACCTGCAACAAAAGTGGGAACTCCGGTCACGTCGTATGTCCTGGACTTCTCCCAATCCACATCAACGGCGTCTTTGAACCGTCTCTCCTCGAGCACCGTGCGGGCCTGGTCTCGGTCAAGTCCTACTGATTCGGCCAATCCGACCAGAAAATCGACATCGCCGATGTTCTTGCCATCGACGAAATACGCTTTGAACAGCGCATCGTGAATCGCTTCGCCTCCTGGCTGGGTCTCGGCCCAGGCTCCCAGTTCCTGAGCGAGGCGGCTGTTGTAAGTGTGCGTTCGCCGAGAGTAGGCAAGCCCTTCAGCTTCGGCCAGTCCCTCGAGACGCGCGTTCATGGCTTCGATGTCGAATCCTCGCCCGGCAAACAGATCTTCGAGCGATTGTCCTTCTGCGGGCGTTTCCGGATGCAAGGGGAAGTGCACCCACCGGATCGTAACGTCGAAATTTTCTTTGAGTTTTTCAATACGCCCGGTACTGAGATAGCACCAGGGTCACACGTAGTCGCTGAAGATCTCCAGCGTAATCGGTTCGTTCATATTTTCTCCAGAAAGGGCAGCCCTGCCTTCCCGATCAGTGTGCCACATCCGATGTCCGGCCCGCCGCGTCTTTTTCGAGGCGTTGTCTCGAGACGAGTGTGGTACCCCCGCTTCCTCTTCCTCTATCGGGGTCGTTTTTGCTACGCTGGTTCGATGCGTTTGGCTACCTGTCTGACTCTGTGCCTGCTGCTGTCGGTCGCTGCCCTGGCCCAGGAACCACCCGACGGCCAACCCGGCATTGACTACAACACGGTACGGTTCGACCAGGTTGCGACCGCGATGCGGATCAATGAGCCGGTCACCATTGACGGCCTCCTGACCGAACCAGCCTGGGACGTGGCACCGGTTATCGAGAATTTCACCCAACACCAGCCAGCCACCGGCGCACCCGCCCGGTTCCGCACCGAGGTCCGCCTCATGTACGACGAGGACAACCTGTACATTGGCGCCATCAACTTCGACCCGGATCCGGCGGCGGCCACCGTCAACGAAATAACCGAGGACTTCAACTTCGGATCTTCAGACATCTTCGGCATTATCCTCGATAGCCTGAACGACGACAGGTCCGGCTTCCTTTTCAACGTTAATCCCGGTGGGGGTCGGATCGACGCCCAGATAACGAACGACAACCAGACCAATACGGATTGGGATGCGGTGTGGGAGGTACAGACAACACGAAACGGCGATGCGTGGGTGGCCGAATACAGAATCCCGTTCAGAACCCTTCGGTTCTCGAATGCTCCGGTCCAGGAGTGGGGCATGAACATGCAGCGACACGTCCGTCGCTTCAACGAGGCCAGCCATTGGACACCCCTGCCGACGCGTGATCAGATCACACGTGTGTCCATGGCGGGTCGTCTCGAGGGAATTGAAGGCGTCCGGCAGGGGCAGAACCTCAAGATCAAACCCTTTGCCGTGGCAGGATTTTCCCAGACCCGTACTGGCGTGGATCCCTTTGGAAAGTGGTCCACAGACCAGGACTATGACGGGGGTGTCGACGTGAAGTACGGCATTACACAGTCGCTGACGCTCGATGCCACATATCGGACAGACTTTGCGCAGGTGGAAGTGGACACACAGCAGGTCAATCTGACCCGGTTTAACCTCTTCTTTCCTGAAAAACGCGAGTTCTTCCTCGAAAACGCGGGGACGTTCAATTTTGGAACTACGGGCGGCGGTTTCGGTCGCGGCGGCGGGAGCGTCATACCCTTTTTCAGTCGACGTATTGGTCTAAGCCGGCAGGGCACACCGATTCCGATCGTAGGCGGCGGGCGCGTGACCGGACAGATCGGCAACTATGACGTCGGTTTCCTGACGATGAAGACCGAGTCGACCGACACCTCACCATCCAACACATATACCGTCGGGCGGGTAAAACAGAATCTGCTGGCCAACTCGTGGATCGGGGGCCTGGTCACGAACAGGGATTCGACCGTCAAAGGGGACTACAACCGCGTCTACGGTGCCGATGCCCACTTTCGGTTCTTCAACAGGATGGATATCGATACCTACATCATGGGGAGCACGACGCCGGCTCTGGACGGCAGGAACCAGGCCCGGAAGTTCGCGGCGGAATGGAGGGATAACGAGTTCACCCTCCAGGGCGAGTACCAGACAGTTCAGGCGAACTTCAATCCGGAGATAGGTTTCATCCGTCGTTCGGATGTGACCGAATACACTGGAGACGCGTCATGGAATCCAATCCTTGAGTCCAGTGACTCGATCCGGAATCTGACGTTTTCGGCGGGGGTGGAGTATTTCGAGAGTGCGACGACCGGAGAGATCGAAACGCGAACCCAAACGTTCAACACGGGCATTCGGTTTCAAAATTCGTCGTCGATCAATTTTTCGATCGATGAAAACATGGAACGACTCAAGGAGCCGTTCCAGATTCGTCGGGATATAGCCATTGCCCAGGGAGATCACTCGTTCCGGAGATACCAGGTGCGAGCTTCATCCGATCAGACCGAACGGATCTCCGGGGGTGGAAACGTGCAGTGGGGCGACTTCTGGGATGGCACGAGAAAGTCTTTTGGCGGCAACTTCACGCTCAGGATCAACTATCGCTTCAACGTCCGGACCGACTACAGCCGGAACCAGGTGGATCTGCCCAGCGGCAGCTTTACCACGGATCTTATCGGAATGCGGTTCGTCTACTCGTTGAACCCCCGTGCTTTCTTCAACGCGTTCATCCAGTACAACTCGGACCGGAACGAGGTTAATTCCAATATCCGGTTCAATATCATCCATCGACCCCTGAGCGATCTGTTCATCGTCTACAACGACCGGCGCTCCACCCAGAACGGACAGACACTGGACCGCGCTCTCATCGTCAAGTTCACGAACCTCTTCGATTTCTAACCGAGCGGCCCTACCTGCCGGCTCGAAAACTAAGGAACGGACGCCGGTGCCTTGGTTTGGGCACCGGCGTTCCAGTGTTGCTAGCGTCAACTCTACTGGGCAAAACAGTAGAACAGGCCGTCGCCACCGGAAGAGCGGAGCTGATCCTGGCTGCAACCACGCGTGTCATGGGCAGAATTCCAGGCGGCGCGGTCATGATGGCCGATCCTGGCTTTTCCGTCGCTGCTGCTCATCCAGTTGCCGCAGGTCATGTCTTCACCGGCCGGATAGGCCGTACCGTCGGCCTGCGAACCGGTCAGGACGTCATGACGGTTCGGCACGTATCCGCTGCCGGGAATTCTTCTGCCTCGTTCGTCGAGCATTGTCGCGACGGTAAACCGATGTCCCATACCGTGGAGCTCACCGACGCTATTACCGATGAGGCTGCCCTGGGCGTTATGCCATGGGCCATCACCGATGCGATCGCGCGCATTGACTGCGTTCGCGCCCTGCGTGCTGAGGTAGGCACGCCACGTACGGTCGCCCGCTCCCGCTCCCTCGGCCAGACTCTGGCAGAGCGCGTCGGCTCCATCCAAACCTCCCAGATCGGCTCCTTCGCCGGAGCCCGTACTCGCAACGAAAAAGGTCATCGGGTCACCTTGGGCCAGGGCCGGCGTTGAAACCAGCAGGCCAATGCAAATCACGCCTAAAACAGGCACCACTCTACTCATGTCGATTCTCCTTCTTGTGAAACGATTGGTGATTCCAAAATATTCCAGCTGACGGTAAGTTTTCGATAAGAGCATGATCGCGGCTGAGGTGTCAATTCAAACCACGCCGCACCAATCGAATCGTAAACGATATTAGTAACGCCCGTGCTCGAGATCATAGACGCGTCGGAGGTTGTTGGCCGCGATAATCCTGAGCAGCACATCCGGGGGGGGCAATGTTCCGCCGCCGTTCTGATACGCATACTGTCCATAGCCCAGCATAGTGATGTTTTGTACGGACTGAATACGCTGGGCAGCGCCAAGGGCGTCGACCGTGGCGTCAATCGCCTCCTGGGCCTCGACCCGTTATCGTTGGCCGGGTCGAAGCCGGAATTGCCAATGTGATTTATTTTCAACGACCTGTCCAGCCAAGGGGCGTCCTTCCTTTATAGCGTTTGTCAGGACTTGAGAATTTAATAGCGCCTAACCACCCCCCTTAGTATTCTTTACCGAGTTTTCACGGTTCGGTACGGTAGACGGTAAAACGATGCAGTCCGGCTCCCAGCTTGGCCACTACACGATCGTGTCTGCCCAATAGGAGGCATATGAGAGTTTCCATCAGGGTTTCAGTGGTGCTGGTGGCTGTACTGCTCATGTCGAGCATCCCAGTCCAGGCACACCATTCACTTCCGGCATTTTGGAACCAGGATCAGACGATTCAGATCACCGGCGTGGTCAAGAAAGTAAACATCATCAACCCGCATTCACTGTTCATCATTGAAGTCACCGAGCCCAACGGCGAGAAGACTGAATGGACGGGAGTGACAGCGTCCGGGACAGAAATGTTCAGGGCCAACTGGAGGTCCGACACTCTGGAGGTCGACACCAAGGTCACGGTGTCAGGAGCGTCTCCCAAAAAAGCGGGTGCGAAGGGCATTCTTATCGAAGCATTCACGCTGCCCGACGGTAGAATCCTCACTCCAACCAAGATCGACTAGGTTCCGTCACCTGAGGACGTCTTGCTTCTTCTTGAAGCAAGGTTTTGCGCCAAGAATGTAGCGAATCGGGAAGTGCCGGACAACTCAGCAGGAAACCCACGACAACTTCGAAAACGCAAGGAGTCAAAAAACGATGTTTATCGGAAAGGATAGAGCAACTCTTGGAGCCTGGAAGGTGACCGTCGCTATCAGTTTCATGATGGGAACTGTGCTCGCTGGTGCACTCGATCTTCAGGCCCAGGGCGTGTCGAGTACCGAACTTGGCTGGCCATTCAGGGGGCTGTGGGATGTTGCCCCGGCCGGTCGCGACTTCAGCCAGGCAACTTCCTGCGGTCCGGAACATGGCGGTGCGGGTAGGTGTTCGATTCCACTCGACAGGCTGAAACCGTACCTGCACCCAAGAGCAATAGCCTGGATGGAGTTCGCCGGCATTACCGACGAGCGTTTGTCGGGAAAATGGGATTGCCTGGCAACTCCGCTGCCGAGCGCGTTAGAAGATCCTTTCGAGATCCGGTTGCCGTCGGAGAACACAATCCATATCCAACGCCATTGGGACAACGACTACGTGCGCGTCGTTCATATGGACGGGCGACAGCACAGTAGCGGATACACTCGCGTTTCGTATATGGGAGAGTCGATCGGCCATTACGAGGGCGACGAACTCGTCATCGTGACGACGAACTTCACGTTCGATCCAGACGGTCTTGATGATCATCTCCATCTTCCCAGCTCCGTGCGAAAGAAGATCACCGAGCGCTACAAATCCACAGGGCCCGACACGATGATGCTGACCGTGACGCACGAAGACCCTCTCTTCCTGAGAGAGCCGTTCACATGGACCCTGCAGCTTGAGAAAATCGATCAGTCCGAAATCGGCGTCTTCGGCCTGCCGTACGAACCCAATCCATGCAATGTCGAGGTGGCACACGCCGAACTCGAATTGATCGTAGACAAGTACGAAGGCCAGTGAAGATTCTGTCACTCTATTGCTGACGACCGAACAAGCGCTCTAGGGCTTGGGCGAATGTCTTCAGAGAAGATGACCCCTGACCAGATCAGAGAAGCAGTCGAACTGCGGCTGAGTTGGGAACAAGATCACCCGAGATAATCCAGCTGAACCGCACAGGAGCCCGTCGCCCTTTTCTTCTGACTCTTCCCCGCCACTCCCCCTCCGGCCCGAAGACCGGAGAGGAAGCTGTTGGCGGGTCTGAGGTGCATTTAAATAGTTGGGGTGAGCGGACCCGAATCGCAACAGCCGTTGACTCCTGTCACCACGCTACTTCAGCTTGCAGTTGCTCGATGCGCCTCCAGCGTGTCATATCTCCTTTTGTTTCAATAGAATGCTGCGAGATACAGGCCTCGCCAATTCTCAACGTCCGACAAGGTCGTTTATACAGGACCTGAGAATTTAATAGCACCTAACACCCACCTCTAGTACCTTTTACCGAGTTTTTCTCGGTTTTTTCAACGACACACTTTGAACATGGAATCCGGCACCAAACTCGGCCACTACGAAATTCTCAGTCTCCTGGGAAAGGGTGGGATGGGGGAGGTGTGGCGTGCCAGAGACACGAAGCTCGGGCGGGAAGTTGCGATCAAAACCCTACCCGAAGAGTTCGCTAAAGATGCGGATCGTCTCGCACGGTTTGAGCGTGAAGCGAAACTCCTCGCGTCGTTGAACCATCCCAACATAGCAGCCATCTACGGCCTGGAGGAGGATGGAGATCGCAGTTACCTCGTGTTGGAAATGGTTGAGGGAGAAACCCTAGCCGAGAGGCTGGATCGAAGCGGCCCGTTTCCAGTGGATGAGGTTCTCGGAATCGGCCGGCAGGTGGCCCAGGCATTGGAGTCGGCGCACGCCCGGGGGATCACGCACCGAGACATCAAGCCCGCCAACATCAAGATCACGCCCGAAGGCCGGATCAAGGTTCTAGACTTCGGTCTCGCAAAGAACGTGTTGAGTGGGCAGGAGATCGATCTGTCCCAGATAGAGACGCTGACTGTCGCGACCGAAGCCGGGCAGATTCTGGGCACGCCGGCCTACATGAGCCCGGAGCGGGCTCGCGGCGAGACCTTCGACGGGCGCACCGACGTATGGGCGTTTGGCTGCGTTCTCTACGAATTGCTCTCGGGCCGACAGCCATTTGCGGGTAAGACCGTACCCGAGACGTTCGCTGCGATTTTAGAAAGGGAGCCCGATTGGGAGGTTCTGCCGCCATCGACTCCGGATCGGTTTCAGGACTTACTGCGCCAGTGTCTGGTAAAAGATCCGGAGCGCAGGCTCCCGAGCATCAGTGAAGCCGATGGCGAAATTGATCGAATCGCAGCTGGTCAGCCGGCTATCCGCAGTGAGGCCAGATTGGCCTCTCGTCCGTCGATCGCGGTGTTGCCACTGGCGAACGCCTCGGGTGATCCCGACCAGGAGTATTTCTCAGAAGGGATGATCGAGAGCCTCCTCACCGAGCTTGCCAAGATCCGGGCGCTGAAGGTGATCTCCCGCACCTCGGCTGCGCGATACCGGAACAGTGATAAGGCGATTCCCCAGATCGCGCGGGAACTGGGAGTGGGGGCGCTCATCGAGGGTTCCGCTGGTCGCTTGGGTGATCGACTGCGTCTGTCGGTACAGCTGATCGATGCGCGAACAGAAGAAATTATCTGGGGAGATACCTATATCCGAGACCTGGCCGATGTGCTCATCGTGCAGGGCGAGGTGACGCAGGCGATCGCCGAGCAAATCCACGTCCAGCTGTCCCCTGAAGAACAGGATCAGTTGGCTAGCGCGCGCCGGGTCGATCCGGAGGCCTACGAGGCCTACCAGCGAGGGCAGTTTCATTGGAGCAGACTGACTCCGCCAGAACTGGATCTGGCGCTGGAGTATTTCGAGCGAGCCCGGCGGAAGGAGCCGGCGCTGGGCTACGCCGGCATTGCGGCCGTGTGGGTGGCGCGCCAGCAGATGGGTTTCTGTGCTCCTTCGGAGGCGGGGCCACGGGTGAGGGAAGCCACTTTGAGGGCGGTTGAGGCAAACGACAGGCTCCCGGAAGTCCAGTACATCCTGGCGCTGAGTCGATTTACGGTGGAGCGGGACTGGTACGGTGCAATAGAAGCGATGGAACACGCACTTTCGCTGCGTCCTAATTTCCCTCAGGCGCGAGCGCACCATTCGCATCACCTGATGGTCGTGAACCGAACGCAGGAGGCCGTTCGTCAGATGGAGCTGGCACTCGAGCTGGATCCGCAGAACGAGCAGTTTCGTTCGTTCTACGGCGCCGTATTGTTTTACGTGCGCCAGTACGAGAAGGCGATCGCCGAGTTTCAGGTAGCGCAGCGCACGGGCATCGGTAATCCTGTCATCCGGCAGGGACTGTCGTGGACGTTTCACGTGATGGGGCGGTTTGCCGAGGCGCTTGCCACGCAGCGGGCTGGGTATGCCAAACTCGGCGACAATGAAGTCATGGCCGCCTTGGACCGGGGCACCGACTACGCTGACTCACTCTGCCAGGCGGCAGACCTGCTCTCGTCTCGAGCACGCACGCGGTTCTATGGAAGGGGCTGTCAAGAGAAACACGTCCCCGCCGAGCGGACCACCGTACCCAACACTGTCGTGGCAGCCAGCCCCTGTCTCCGTTGAGACGAACTGTTGATCCGGCATCGCAGAGAAGTCGATCACTCATCACAACGTGGTGTGGTTTCGAGAAACTGAAAAGCGCAAAGGGGTCGTGATTGCCGACCACGGTTCTATCTGAGCCTCGAGGGCTATCGCTTTTCCAGGTCGTGCGAGGGGGGATAGAGTATTACATGGGCCTTCAGCAAGCGCTGTGTGCCAACCGCGTATCGGATCCTCACCCTCGACCCTACCGTTCCGACGCCTCACCGACGACGAGCGGTCGAATGCCTCGCGCTGTCGGCAGAAGTCTGGAAACGGCTATGTCGCCAAGTTCAGTTTCTTTGCGTTAAACGTGTCTCCTTTCTTCCACATCTTCAGTGCGGTCGCTGCAATCTTCCTCGCCAGTGTCAGCCGAGCCATCTCCTTACGCTTGCCGTCTTTCTGGAGCCCCTCCAGGTAGCTTTTCCAAGGTTCGGCCCCCATGCCTCCGGTCGCCGCCCCGATGAACACATCTTTCAAACGTCGGTTGCCGTTGCGGTTCAGTCCCCGCGTGGCGATCGGCTTTCGACGACGTACCACACGACTCCCTTCCTGCTCATACTCCGCACTCATGTGCATTGCCACGGCCAGACCGCTGTAGTTCCAGAGCTGGCGTTTGGTTCGAAATCGATGCGGGGTGTCCCCCGTCGCTACAATCAAGGCGCAACGTATCGGTCCCAACTGGGGAATCGTCTGCAATATCCCCACCGCACGATGCTTGCGGCTCTCGGTTAACATCGCCAGCTTCGCTTTTTTTCTTAACCCTCTCAGATGATCCAGCTCCTCATACAACCATCCGGTACGCCGCCGTGCACCGGTATTGGCGAGCTGTTCGATCCAGTGTTCCCGCTGCGATGGGAGGTAGACGCCGTGGCCCGGCGTCCGGATCCCACGTCCTCGATACATTGCCTTGATCCGAACCATCGTCCGCTGCGTATCCAGGGTCAAGGTCTCATATCCGCGGACCAGTTCTTTCAACGTCCGCGTCGCATCGTGCCCGTGGTAGACCGACCGCAGCCATCCGGCCCGGAGCAGCTCGGCCAGTTTCAGGGCATCCACCCGGTCGGTCTTGGACCCGTCACTGAGCAGTTTGTTCCGTCTGGGATCACACACGATCACTTCGCTCACATATCCCCGGACCACGTTGTAGAGCCATTCGGCCTGCGTGGTTTCTTCAAACGTCACGTGCAGCTCACCACTCAGACTCTCCAGCAAATCAATGATTGGCCCGGCCTGGGTCTCTACGATCTTTTCCCAGACCAGTTTGCCGTCTGCGTTTAAGACCATCACCACCGTCGTTGCCTGGTGCACATCCATGCCGATATACTTGGCCTGTTTCATTTACGTGCTCCTTTGTCTTTGAATTCAACGCAGCTACGTTGAATGGGTTGTTGTCGGGAGATTTTCCTCCTGGCAACAGCCGACAAAGGGGCGTCCTTCCTTATAGCGTACTACTCGCCCTTTGACATCGCCAGTCTCTATGTTTGTGCTGGGAAAAAGGTCGAAGCGCTCGATTAGTACGAACGTGGCGTAGAGCAGTACGACCCTCACAGCCCCTTCATTCAGCTTCCGTTGAATGATCCCCTCCGCGATGAGCCGCGATACCAGGCCATCGTGCGAAGTCTGCACCTACCAACCCACTGAACCCTCGCAATTGGACGTATCCGAAGGAGCCCCCTACAAGGGAGCGACAGGTTGTACGACGCCTGCCCATCTGCACAAATGATTCAACGGATTGCTCTAACGGGTCAAGTCCTGTATCTGGACTCCTCTGTCAAGTAGGCGCAGTTCTCCTGTCCTCCGTCCTAATGGATTGTTGTTCAGCAAGCTAACTGGTGTTTCGAGTTGAGTGGCAGGTCGACTGCACCCGTATCTCCGGTCTCTTAAATGGGAGTGTTGATTTGGGGATTATAAACAAACGTTGACAAGACCGGTGCTGTCAGGTAGAATCTTCTCATACTTCAGGAGGTTCCCCGATGGCTTACAGCGCACCCGGAAAATCCTACCGCAAGGGTCTAACCCTCATGCAGCTCATGGAAATGTTCCCGACTGAGGAAGCGGCTACCATGTGGTTTGAGTCCGTTCTGTGGACTCGTGAGCGGTGCTGCGGACATTGCGGGAGCGTCCGTACGAAAGAAGCCAGCCACAAGTACATGCCTTACTGGTGCTCGGACTGCCGGAGCTACTTCAGCGTTCGGACAGGGACGCCGATGGCGAACTCCAAGGTTCCCCTTCGCAAGTGGGCCATTGCTATCTACCTTTGCCTCACCAGCCTCAAGAGCATTGCCAGCATGAAACTCGGCAGGGACATTGGAGTGTCGCAGCCTACCGCCTGGTTCATGCTGCATCGCATCCGTGAGGCGTGGGCGGGGAACAAAGGTGACGGCGATTACTCCGGCCCGGTCGAAGTGGACGAAACCTACATTGGCGGGAAGCGCCGGAACATGTCCAAGTCGAAGCGCGAAGCTCTTACCGGGCGGGGATCGGTCGGGAAGACGGCGGTTGTCGGGATCAAAGACAGAGCGACGAAGAAAGTTGCGGTCCAGGTGGTACGGAGTACCGACGCTGAAACGCTGCAAGGCTTCGTCATGGATCATGCCGGCGAGGGCGCGACCGTCTACACCGATGACGCCGGAGCCTACGAGGGCCTTCCCTTCCAGCATCAGAGCGTGAAGCACTCCGTAGGCGAGTACGTCAACGGGATGGCCCATACCAACGGGATCGAGAGCTTCTGGTCCATGCTGAAACGTGCCCATAAGGGAACGTTCCATAAGATCAGCCCGAAGCACCTGGACCGCTATGTCCAGGAGTTTGCCGGAAAGCACAACATCCGCGAGTCAGGAACCCTTGTCCAGATGCGGGACACGGTTGCCCGTCTTGTCGGTCGAAGGCTTCTTCTCCGTGACCTCATCGCGGATAACGGCCTTGCTTCCGGTGCGCGGTCGTAGGGGCCGGAACAGGGCGCGTGCCAAGGTTTCAGGCGTTGCGCCCGCCAAATCTCTCTTGGGATCGAGCATTGGTTTCATGGCATAATCCTAAAAATGTCTAAAACTCCTACCGTGACTCCTTGGCAGTCTTCAGTAACTGCTCAGCCAGATGTTCTGCTTGGAGTCGATGCAAAACTAGAGTTTCTTCAGACTCACCCGCAGGCTGCACGATTGTTGTTATCCCTCCAGAAACAGGGTCGCTGTCCCATAGGCTGGTCTGAAGCCTTAGATCAATATACTCCAGCCCCTGACTCGATCTCGAAACCTTGAATTTCTCAACTACTTTCCTCTCAAGCTCCTTCAACTCTTTTTCAGTCATTTCGCCATCCACCCATTCTTCTTGTTGAGCCGCCGCAGCCCCGACAGCGTGTAGATATTGCTCTTGGCCTGATTGCACGGCCCACATAGCAGGATGCGGTTCGACAGGTGGTTCATACCGCCGTCCGAGCGTGGCGTGTTGTGGTCCAGTTGCAGGTATCGCTCATCGTCGAACTTCCGGTCGCATCCTTGGCATTTCTTGCCTTCGTGCGAAAGCAGAATGTT
>CBDCLE010000004.1:0-207005 GCA_965218585.1 Terriglobia bacterium | reverse complement strand
TCGTTTCGCTCATCGCACACCCCCCTCCTGCCCGCGGCATACAAGACCTAGTGCCGGTTGACAAGCCGAAGTCGGTAAAACCGATTTCCACAGTCGCGACACCGATACGGCAAGATAACAAGACTAAGCAATCGCTCCCAGAGACGGCGGTGTGAGCGCCTGACATTTTCCGAATGACAACCCACACAGCTCACCAGAGCCTCCTGCTCCCAATCGCGTTTGGATCCTGCCCGAAATGATTTTACACCCCTTACTTCCTAATACGTCGTCTTAGGAGAAAACCCTGTAAATATTCATTCTGATTTCAATCCGACCAAGCAAGGAAACTCGGAATTTGACCCTTTCGAAATAGAGAATGAGACGAATCCAAAATGCACGTAAGGTGGGTCGCCGTGACTTCGTCCTCAAGCAGCTCCTGTAGCCAGACTCGGACCCGGGACCGCGCCCAGTCCTCCAAACCTTCATACGCGTTCGTTGACGCCACTGATGCCGGTATGTTCTTCTTCTTCATGGGTGGTGTACCTTTCTCCCGGTTGCTGCCGGGATTGCTTAGGGTTTCGGATTCACCGAAAGCGTACACCGCCTTCTCTTTTTACACACCGATTGGAACGACCTCATGGGCGAAGTGTACCCGCCTAAGAGTAACAGCTGAGCAGTTTCCACAAATAGGGGTAAGACAATCGTGAGAGCGCTCATTACCCACACTGTTGACAAACTGACGCGTACTGGGGCTGAAAGCTATTCGGCCCATGAAAGTCGTCGTATCCGGTTGACCAATATCGTTAGCCTCCTGGCAGTATTCTTCACCGTTGGTTACTCGGCGTTTTATGCGCTACAGGGATGGTGGCAGCTGATTCTGCTCAATACCGTCTTCTGCTTGGTCTATCTCAGTGTGTTGTGGCTCAATCAGAAACGATTCAGCAGACTCGCTTCTGTTCTCCTTCTTGGTACGGCGACAGTTCATCTGACCGTAATAGCCAATGTGTTTCTTGGTCCCTGGCTCCGGCGGCCATTATTTCCTCTTTCTCATTCCGACGTTCAGCTTTCTCCTTCTACAGCGGAAGGATAAACCCTGGATATTCGTGCTGTCTCTGGTAGCGGTTTCCATGTTCGGCTTCACAGAGTATGGTTCGTTTACGTCTTCCCTTCTCGTTGGCGCGTCGGAAAATATCCAGACGGGATTGCACATCGCTTCAACTACATCCACTATTTTCTTCTTCGTCGTCGTCGTATTGCTGTTCTATATCTATCTGAATCGAGCACTGGAAGACCGTGAACATGAACTCAAGGTCGCCCAGGCTCTGCTGGAGGAGGCTAAAGAACGAGTAGAAGGTCCGCTGCTTGGAGAGAGCCTGCCGTTAGAGGACTCAGGGAAGCGGTCACACGGTATGCCGAGACAGATGGGCCACTACTCGTCACGGGTCCTCGCGGTGCGGGTCATGAGGCCGTCGCTAGAGCGATCCACCACCAGTCTTACCGTGCGAAACGGGCTTTCATCCATGTGCCGTGTGCTGTTCTGCAAACGAGCGGACACTGGAGCCTATTGGAGTCGGTGCCTCCCAATGCCGAATCGAGCACACTGTCAAAAGGTGGGAGGTTCGGTCTTGCCGATGGTGGTACCGTGTATCTCGACGGTGTCAGCGAGCTTCCCTCTGCCACGCAAAAACAACTAACCGAAGTACTCCGGGAACTGCAGTGCCAGCGAGAGGCGGGGCAAAAGCCTAGTGTCGACGTGCGAGTGATTGCGTCCACGTCGCGTGATCTTGCTGCTGAGAGCCAGGGGTTGGGTTTCAATCCTGCTTTACATCAAATTCTCAGCCACGGGCAGCTCACCGTGCCCGCACTGGCGGAACGACGAGAGGACATCCGAATATTAGTGGGATACTTCGTAAAGCAGCATGCACGTCGGTTAGGCAAAACTGTAGACGGCTTTACAGACGAATCGATGAAGCGCCTGGAGGTCTATCGCTGGCCAGGCAACATCAGGGAGCTCGATAACGTGATCGAGCGAGTTATCGTGGGCACTGAAGCCCCTCTGTTGGAGATCGATGAGTCGTTCCTCCAGGGAGGAGTAATACTAGACCGTTATCGACTCGTTGAGAAACTGGGTGCCGGTGGCATGGGTGAAGTCTGGCTGGCAAAGCATCAGCTGCTTGCACGGCCTGCCGCGGTCAAGGTGATTCGCCCCGAGGCTCTTGGGGATGCTCAACGGCGGAACTCGATCGTAAAGCGTTTCCAGTGTGAGGCTCAGACGACCGCCAACCTGAGTTCCCCAAATACCGTCCGACTTTATGACTTTGGAATCAATGAGGTTGGTTCTTTCTACTTCGTCATGGAGCTATTGGATGGAATCGATCTACAGTCGATGGTGGAGCGTTTCGGCCCTTTGGCACCCGAGCGTGCAGTCATGCTGTTGAAACAGTCTTGCCGCTCGTTGAGCGAGGCCCACGCCGCAGGACTCGTCCATCGGGATATCAAACCCGCCAACCTCTTCGTTTGTCGAATGGGACGGGAATACGATTTCCTCAAGGTTCTCGATTTCGGTATCGTCAAACCGGCGATTGGTGGCAAGGAAAGTATGATCACGGGTTCGGGCGAGATCGCCGGAACTCCGGCTTATATGGCACCGGAACTGATTCTTGGTGAGAAGGTGATTGATGGAAGAGCCGATCTTTACGCTCTTGGTTGCGTAGCCTATTGGATGCTGACGGGTGTGTTGGTCTTCGAGTCAGACAACCCTATGAAGATGATGATGCATCACGCCAATACCCTTCCGGAGCCCCCGTCGTTTTTGGCCGAAACAAGAATACCGAAGGGTCTCGACGACATTGTAGTGAACTGTCTCGAAAAATCGCCGGCCAATCGACCCCACTCTGCGGATGAGCTTTGGCAGCTTCTTGACGAGGTCGCGTTAGATGAACTATGGACCCATGAGGGGGCTGAAGCGTGGTGGCATCTCCACATGCCAGCACCTGGAAATTCGTGAATTAGAGATGGAATGTACCTCGGGCGTTGCTTCGTGCTGGATGATCAAGAAGCTGGCAGGCTCTGGCGGGAGTATAAGAACCATTCCAGGATGATGTGCAACATTCAGGATGATGAGTTCACGCTGCCGTTCCGAAGGCGGGGGTGAACCGCCCCGGGTTTTCCGGAGACTCCATTTCTTGAGAGGATGGGAGTCATCATGGGAAGATCAAGCAGATATTCACCGGAAGTTCGTGAGCGCGCAGTCCGGATGGTGTTCGAGCACCAGGCCGAGCACGAATCGCAATGGGCAGCAATGGCATCGATCGCATCGAAGATCGGATGTACGGCCGAGACGTTGCGGAAGTGGGTGCGGCAGGCCGAACGGGACACAGGCCGACGTGCGGGCCTGACCACAGACGAGAAGCAGCGTCTGAAGGAACTGGAGCGAGAGAATCGTGAGCTGAAGCGGGCGAACGAGATCCCGAAGAAAGCATCGGCATTTTTCGCGCAGGCGGAACTCGACCGCCGAGGAAAGTGGTGACCGAGCTCATCGATCGAAATCGGAGCCAATATGGGGTCGAGTCGATGTGCAGCATGCTGCACATCGCCCCGTCGACGTATTACGAGCACGCGGCACGACGACGCGATCCGGATCGATTGCCGGCGAGGACAAAGCGGGACGCTTCGCTTTGTGTAGAGATCGATCGGGTCTGGCGTGAGAACCGCCAGGTCTATGGTGCCCGGAAAGTCTGGAAGCAGCTCAACCGTGAGGGACAGCAGGTGGTTCGCTGCACCGTGGCCCGTTTGATGCGGGATATGGGCCTACAGGGTGTCGTTCGCGGCCGGAAGTTCAAGACGACAATAGCGGACGATTCTGCGCTGCGACCGCCCGATCTTGTCGATCGGGACTTCACAGCGACCCGACCGAATCAGCTATGGGTCGCGGATCTGACTTACGTGGCGACGTGGCGTGGATTCGTGTACGTCGCCTTCGTCATCGACGTGTTCTCCCGGAAGATCGTCGGCTGGAGAACGATGAACTCGCTGAGGACTGACATTGCACTGGATGCTCTGGAACAGGCGCTCTGGTCGCGCTCCGACACCAACGGTCTGATCCATCACAGCGATCGCGGGTGCAGTATCTGTCGATCCGCTACACCGAACGCCTGGCTGAGGCCGGCATCGAGTCTTCGGTGGGCAGCATCGGAGATTCCTACGACAACGCTCTCGCCGAATCCGTTATCGGACTGTACAAGACCGAAGTTATTCGACGGGAGGGACCCTGGAAGGGGCTCGATGATGTGGAGTTCGCGACGCTGGATTGGGTCTGCTGGTACAACGACAAACGATTGCTGGAACCGATCGGAGATATCCCTCCAGCCGAGTTTGAGCAGCTGTATTATCAGAATCCGCCGTCCGGCCTCGTCGAGGCCGGACTCAACTAAAACGGTCTCCGGGATTCCCGGGGCGGTTCATGTAGTCGGTTGGTTTCGTGTAGTCAGCCATTCAATACTCCCAGTCATTACGTCTGCTCAATTGGGGAGGACGGACTTGAACCGCGCAGCCCCTAACTTCCATCACCGCCCTCCTTTCGATTGCCGTTCCTTGCTTTGCATCGGCTGGGTGGTATCTCTCATTGTTTCAATGGAATACTCCAATGTCCACGTTTCTTGATTCTCAACTTCCGACAAGGTCGTTTGCGAGGACTTGACCCTTTTCTTGCCATTAACTCTCACATGTAGCAACATTTAGTAAGATTTTCTGTGTGCGCACTCTAAGAGCGAAAAACGATTTCAAACCTTTGGATTCGGCCACCGAACTTGGCCACAGTGAGATTCTGCCCACCATTGATAAGGGCGGTCTTTCCCACGAAGAAGGGTGACTGTCAGACCGTGAGATGAGATGGCCAGGGACTGCTGCAGCTAGAAACTGGAAATGAATATGAGAAAAATTTGGCTTGTGGTCCCGTTCTTGTTCATCGTTCCAGTGCTCACGCACGCCCAGTTGGATAGTTTGAAGACAGCCGCCGCGACTGGCGATACGAGCGACCTCCGAATTCTGATCGCTGCTGGGGCCGACGTGAACGCGACGGATGGCGATGGATCGACAGCGTTAATGTTTGCGGCCATCGCAGGCCATACGGAGGCTGTACAAATCCTGATCGCTGCTGGGGCCGACGTGAACGCGACGACGGGAAGCGATGGAACGACAGCGCTCAGGCTTGCAGCCATCGCAGGCCACGCGCAGGTTGTACAAACCCTGATCGCTGCCGGGGCCGACGTGAATGCAAAGACCAACGATGGAAGGACCGCGTTAAGCCTAGCTGAAGGAGAAGGTCACAGCGATGTCTCTAGAATGTTGGTGGTCGCTGGTGCAGAGGACACCGATTCGCAGGAAGTGAGCCAATTTCCATCCGACGAGGCCATAGCCGGCACCGTCGTGGTAGACGAGCTGATGTGGACGATCCGGGACAACGGGGCCGATGTCGATTGGAACGAGGCGACTCAGTATTGCGCGGACCTGACGCTGGGCGGCTACACGGACTGGCGGTTGGGAACGATCGACGAGGTGGAGTCTCTATACGACGCAAACGAAAGTTACGAATTGACAAGCGATGGTGTCTTCGATCTCCACATCCGGGACCCGTTCCGGCTGAGCGGTATCTGGGTCTGGACTTCCACGGGCGAAGACTCGCGTGCGTACCTCTTCAACTTCACCAGTACCCTTCGTTACTTGACCGCCGTCAGCGACTCCTACCGCGTCCGGGCCTTATGCGTGGGGGGTTCCGGCGAATGAGTGGGTGATTGGGTCATAGGGTGGTCAAGTCCTGTTAAATCATCTTGTCGGACGTTGAGAAAGGGAGATGAAACACATGCAGACGAAGAAAAACAGTAAAGGCAAGGATTGGTTCTGGAAACGATTGACGAAGCAGCAGCTCCGCCTGCTGCGTGGAGGGGACGCTGGAGGCAGCAGTAGCGACGGTTCCAGCGCGAGCAGTTCGAGTGGTGCATTGCCTCCACCACCGCCGGTTGTTCCTCGGTTCTAGAGCCACATAACGAGCAAGGGCCCCCCAAAAGCGCCACTCCTCGGAGAAGGAGGGAGTTGGGGAGTGAAGGAAATACCGCCCGATGACCGAGTCGATGAAATTGAGCGGACAATAGAGAGGACAGACGGTGGACCCGAAGTGCCGATTCGTATCTACATGCCCAAAGACCGCGCCCAAGCAGGACCGGCCTTTGTCAATTTTCATGGTGGAGGATTCGTCCTAGGCGATCTGGAGATAGAACATCCCCGCTGTCTGATCATGGCAGCAGAGGGCGGGGCAGTCTCTATAGGTGTGGACTACCGGCTGGCTCCTGAAAACCCTTTTCCGGCCGGCGTTGAAGACTGCTACGCGGCCTTGCAGTGGGTAGCTGCGAACGCAAAAGAACTCATGATCGATCCGGCAAAGATCGCGATTGGCGGCGGCAGTGCGGGTGGCAATCTCGCGGCAGCAGTTGCGTTGATGGCGCACGATCGCGGCAGTCCCGATGTGGCGTTCCAGATGCTGATCTATCCTGCTGTTGATGATCGTTGTGAGACACTATCGATGAAAGACGGCGCGGGTTTGTATATCTGGGATTCTCAGAACACGCTAGACATGTGGGACCAGTACATCGGTAGAGACCGAAGCAACGTGTCCTCTTATGCGGCTCTGGCACGTGCGGATGATTTGTCTGGGTTGCCCCCGGCTTATGTGATGACGTGCGAACACGATCCCCTGCGTGACGAAGGAATAATATACGCAATGCGGCTGATGGCAGCCGGTGTTCAGGTCGAACTACACAACTATCCGGGCACGGTTCACGGTTTTGATCTCTTGACTCCATCAGACATCTCGACGCGCGCCGTCAATGAGGGTGTTGAAGCATTTAAGCGAGCGATGGCGAGTCAAGGACTCGAGTGACGACTGAAAGAACGCGTGTCCGTGCCTTAAACGATGAAAATGATTCTCAACGCCTGTTAAATCATCTTGGCGGACATTGAGAATTCGGTTGCTTCCAACCATTGCTTCCAACCCGCTCGTTCTATAGACTTTCTCCAGCTTTTCCACCTCTAGTAACATCAGAGACAAGGTCCCGAGCCAATGGCTCTTACAGCAGGCACAAAATTCGGCCCGTACGATGCCTTTTTTGGAGGGATATATGACCAAACATAAACTGGGACTGCTGCCGAGAGGCTCACTGCAGGTAGTTCTCATTATCGCGCTCGTCGGATGCGCAACGGATATCGAGCAGACCGCCAATCTACCGCAGGACACCGCGTCGTCTGTTTCGGACTATGTTCCCCCAGCAGTTACGCCCGAGTCGCACGACCTCGCGCAGTCGGACATCGAACGCCTCATGGACGACTTGTCGAACTGGGGCCGTTGGGGTTCTGATGACCAATTGGGAGCGGCAAATCTGATCACGCCCGCTAAGCGGTTAGAGGCAATCGCGCTGGCCACCGATGGGATCACCGTATCACTTGCCCACCGACTCCTGACGGACGAAGCCGACGACGTTCCACAGCCGTTCGGACACGCGATGTTGAGCTTCCCTGATCTGTCCGGTGAGCCCGCGCTCATGAGCGGCGCCCTCGACCAGTACAGCATCGCCTACCATGGCTACGCACATAGCCACATCGACGCCTTGTGTCACATCATGTACAAGGGCCAGATGTACAACGGTGCGACCGAGGACACGATCACAGAAGCAGGCTGTTCGAACGCCTCCATTCTCAACTTGCAAGAGGGTATTGTGACCCGCGGGGTGCTATTCGATATTCCTCGCCTCAAAGGCGTTCCGTACCTAGAACCCAGAACACCGATCTACATGGAGGACCTCGATGCGTGGGAAGAGATGGCGGGCGTGACTGTGCGACCCGGCGACGCAATCTTCGTTCGTACTGGCCGCTGGGCCCGCCGCGCGGAACTCGGCCCCTGGGATGTTGCCGCCGAGAGCGCGGGACTCCACGCGTCGGCGATGCCTTGGGTGAGGGCACGTGACGTCTCGTTCATGGGCAGCGACAGCGCGCTGGACGTCGTGCCGTCTCAGGTCGATGATGTGCGACTCCCGGTGCACATGTTGACGATAGTGGCGATGGGAATAGACTTGTTCGATAATCAGGACCTGGAAGCGCTCGCCCAGACCGCGGCGCAGCTGAACCGTTGGGAGTTCATGCTGGTCGCGGCTCCGCTCGCAGTGGAAGACGGCACAGGCTCGCCACTGAATGCGCTGGCGACTTCTAGTCCACCACCGTCGATCTCTCATCGAAATCGACCTCCACGTTGCGAAATGACCCACTGGTCCAGAGTGGGTTCTGTCGGACGGCCCCGATTCATTGGGGGACGTCACTCTGTAAACGCAGAATCCTTAGCAAGAGGCTCTCAAGGTAACGACAAATCACCTTCTCGGACGTTGAGAATCGGAGCAAAGCCATTCTATTTGTGAGGTAAGAACGGTTCGGACAAATTACATCCTCATAGCGTTGTCATTCGCCGCTGGATCTTGACCGACTGCCTGCTACGGTTCCCATCCACGTGTGCGGAGGTTCGGTTAAAATAGTTTCCGATTGCCCGTGGAGCCCCTTTTGTGAGAACTTCACTCGCCCTCATCCTTCTCTTCCGAGCCCTGTCCATTCTTGCTATGGCCCAGGATGGGAGACCGTCGGCGGAGAATCCCCTTCCAGTGCTGAAGCTGGAGGTCGAGGGCGTCCTAGACGAAGCGGCGGTCCCGTTCACCGACTCGCAGGACAGCGCCATCATATTGATGATGGAAGACCGACGTCAGGCGTCTGAAGAGCTGTTCGGCGACCTGATGGATTTCAGCGCGGGCCCCACCCAGGGACAGCAATCGGACCGGCTGCGTTCTGCAATCGAGTGGATGGAGAATGAGTTTCTCGCGCGCCTGGAGGATTACCTCACTGATGCACAACGCCGGGCCTGGAGCCAGTATCTGGAAACGACCGAGGCGCTCCCGGCTGACGAACTACAGCCGAGCGGTCCGCCCGAGCAGACTCAATATGTTCGGCTCTACCCGAACGTGTTCACCGCCGAGGAGGGATTCTACCGGATCGGCAGTGGCCCGCGCCGAGCGGAAGTGATCGAGCGGGGCGGCGCCGGTGCGTTTCACGGCAACGTGCAGTTCCTGATCATTGACGAATCGTTGAACGCCAGCCGGCGCTCTTACAACCGGGGCCGGAGAGTGCCGACCGTGAAACCCCCGTATCAGGAGCGGGACACGAGTTTCAATGTCAGTGGGCCCGTCGTTCCGGGTCACCTGACGATGAGCTTCCGAGGCAGCCAGAACGAAGCCGAGAATGTTGAAACCATCAATGCCACGCTGGCGGACGGATCGGCGTTTTCACGTGAGATCGTGCGACCGACGACCAACCGGTCGTTCGGCACCGGCGGAACGTACCAGCTCGCCGAGAACCATTCCCTGACGTTCGAGACTGGCTACTTCCCTCACTCCTTCGAGAACCAAGGCATCGGTGGGTTTACGTTGCCTGAACGCGCATGGACCACCGAGGGCCACGGTTGGTACGTCGACCTGAGGCAGTTCTCGCGGCTGTCGGCCGAGCGCATCTATGAGATGCGTTTCGCGTACAGCAGCAATTACGAGGAGACTATCCCGGACACGGAGGGCTTCCGAATCGATGTCCTCGACGCATTCAGCAGCGGCGGCGCGCAGAACCGCTCTGAGAGGTATGGCCGCATCTACGAGTTAGGCAACCTGTATACGCACCTGTCGGAAAACCTGACGATCCGGACGGGAGTCGACGGAAGATACCGGAAGAATCGGGCCCAGTCGACGGCAAACTTCAACGGAACCTTCACGTTTTCGAGCCTGGACGATTTCAACCAGGGGCGGCCGTTCCAGTATCGGGTAGTCCGGGGCGAGCCGCTGCTAGATACCAACCAGCTGGAGCTGGCGTTCTTCATGCAGAACGATTGGAAGCTGACCCCGGAGCTGACCCTCTATTACGGGTTTCGCTATGACTGGCAAACGAACCTGAACGATGCGGACAACTTCGGCCCCCGGTTGGGGTTGGCCTATGCCCTCGGCCGGGCCACGGTCATGCGAAGCGGCTTCGGGATTTTCTACAACAGCTTCGATATCGATCTGGTTGAGGGGCAGCGGCGGCTGGACGGAACGCGTCAGTTCGAGATCGTCATCGACGATCCCTCCTATCCGGATCCTTTTCAGTCCGGAACCGTCCAGAATCTGCTGCCGTCGGTTCGGATAACGGATCCAACGCTGTCGGCACCCTATCTCACGGTCGGAATGCTTTCAATTGAACGGACATTCTTGACCAACCTGTTCCTGAGCGCCGCATATGAGTATCAGCACGATGTGCATCGAATGCGGTTCAGAGACGTGAATGCGCCGTACGACATCACCGCGTCGGTGCGGCGTTCCTGCACGAAGGATCAGAGCCTGGAGACCTGTGTTCGCCCGGATCCAACGAAACAAGAAATCCTCAATCTGGAGGGTACGCGGGCCGCGGTCCACCACTCGTTTCGACTGTCGTATCGGCAGAGGTTCAGCATCTTCAACGTGTCGGCGAACTACCAGTTTCAGAGAGTCCACAGCAACGGTGGTCCGAATGCGAGGGACCCTCTTCCCGCGGATAACTACGATCTCCGGGCGGAGTGGGGTCTCGGTAGTTTTTTCCCAGCGCACACACTCAGCAGCACGGCAAACGCGCAGCTCCCGCTGGGTATATTCCTGACAGCGACGACATCGGCCAACAGCGGCCAACGCTACAACATCACGACGGGAACGGACGAGAACCAGGACGGCCATCTAACCGATCGGCCTCGAGGCGTGCCACCAAACGCGGGTGACGGGCCGAAGTTTCTCCGTTTCGATTTCAACATCTCCAAAGCATTCTTCTTCGACGCGGCCGGAGCACCTGGCCGAACCCGAACCAATCTCAATGTGTTCGCAAATGTTACCAACGCCTTCAACAACGTGAATTTCAACTTGCCTTCGGGCGTGATGACCTCCCCCAATTTCGGCCTGCCGACAAGCGCTCAGAATCCGCGAGAGATCGAGATCGGGCTTCGATTTCAGTTCTGAGGCAACTCCGCCGTCAGACGCTGCGCCTGTGCCTGCGGAAGCCCCTCGGAGAGCGGTTCCCCGATATCGGTGCAGTGCGGCTGGCGCTTCGCCTCCCAAATGAACAAATTGCTTCGAGGAACTGAAGGAACGGGTGCCTGTGCCATAGTTTTTCGAGGTCAAGTCCTGACAAATCATCTTGTCGGACGTTGAGAATTGGCCGCATTACAGCGCTGACAGTTTTCTTGGCTAATAAATCCTACATGTAGCTAGATTTGCCGAGATTTTCACTTTCGTTTCTCGACGAACGGCAACTACCATCCAGCGGTAGCGTTGCCGCGTGGCCCAAACCGATGGTGCCGAGGGCCGTCATAGCAGCGGTGCGGACGGACCGCATGCCCGTGCCAACTGGGGCCTTTTCGCAAGCCGTTCCTTTTCCGGATGGTACACAGGACGTCCCGCTGTTTCGCGATCCGCCCCCCAAACCACCCGACAACGCCATCGGCTTCCGTCCGAATCCCCGCGGCGAAACGAAAGACGTGAACCACGACGGCGGTCTGTTTCCGTCAACGATTGACAGGAGCTTCCAATACCCGCCCCTCGGACTCGATCCGCCGGAATCCGACGAGTGGACCGCAGTTCCGGCCTTCGCAGAGTCCGAGAGAACGCTCGTGGAATCACACGAATTCATCAGGCAGGGCGATCAACTGGTAACTAAGATCAAGCTTCGCGGGGTGCAGACCACTTTCGTCTGGAGGGGTTGGTTCCGGATTCCGGCACTGGTGTTCACTTTCGCTCGACTCCGGGGAACGTACTCGCTCTCATGGGTGCGACAGAGGTAACGAGGGCGCGTTCCCGGCGAAAATCCTTTTGCACCGGGTGCAGCCAGGTCTTGACAATTTGAAGCCGTGCGGCCGATAAGTCAAATCAGTGGCGTTTGCAGTGGAGGGGATGGCAAGACGTTCGTCCTGAACTCGTTTGAAGAATTGAAAGGGCGGGTGCCTGTTCCCTAAACTACCTAAAGTATTGCATTGACCGGTTGAGATCACCCATCTTCGTGGACGTTGAGAATCGACTGTCCGGTTAGGGGTTTTACACGCAGTGACCGCTTCATTGACCTGAACTCCCCTCCCTCGTAGTATTTAGTCGTCTCAAGCAACACAAGGAGCGAACTATGAAATTGCGGATATAGGTGCTGTCGGTTCTTCTGGGGTCGCTGGTCGGCTTATCGGGCGTCGGAACCGCGCAGGTCGATGAGGTATCGGGAGTCGAGGGCATAATCGACCTCCACGCGCATGTGGGGCCGGAGACGCTGCTCTCGCCTTTCAGGCGCTCGCTCAACGCCATCGAAGCCGCCCGGATCGCCCAGCGTAACGGCATGAGAGGGTTGGTATTCAAGCACCACTATCTGGAAACCGCTTCCTGGGCCTACCTGGTGTCTCAGGTGGTGCCGGGTATCGAGCTCTTCGGCGGCATCGCCCTGAACCGGCCGTCGGGCGGCATCAATCCGGTGGCGGTGGAGAACATGGCATCGGTGCTTGGCAGGCGGGGCAAGGTGGTATACATGCCGACGTTCGAGTCGGAGTACTACAATCCGGGTTCACCCGACGCCGTCCCGATCTCACGCAACGGGGAACTGCTGCCGGAAGTGTATGAAGTCCTCGAAGTCATGGCGGAGTATGATCTCGGCTTGTCCACCGGACACTCCGCTCCGGAGGAATCTATGATGCTGATCCGGGCGGCAAGGGCGGCCGGCGTCGACAAGATATACGTGCAGCACCCGACGGACGAGCGGATCAACATGTCGATGGAGATGCAGAAGGAGGCGGCCGGTATGGGGGCGCTGATCGAGCACACGCTCGGTGCCACGGGCCTCACCGAACAGGACCTTGCTGACGTCCGGGAGGTCGGTCCGGAAAACGTGGTCGTGACCTCCGATCTCGGCCAGCGCGGTAGAATGATCCACCCCGACGGCTTCAAAATAGCCGTGGCCAACCTCGCGGAAGCGGGCTTCAGCCAGGCCGAGATCGACATGATGACCAAGCGCAATCCCGCCCGGTTCCTCGGCCTCGACTGAGTGGTTTGAAGAACTGCGTGAAAGAGTTCAGGTGCCCTGATTTCCGAGGTCAAGTCCTGAGAAATCATCTTGGCGGCTCAACGTCACGTGTCAGTCTGCGACAGACTATAACGATGGAATCCGGCAAGACGCCGGCCATCGCACGGCCCTGTCCGCCCTTGGTTCGGGGGCGGCATAAGCGAGAGGTTTTTCGTCAACCTGGAGGAGGGATAGATGATCGGCATAATTCGAGTGCCCCGGCAAGTGATTCGCTGCGCAATGGGCGCGGGACTGTGCGCCTGCATGATCTTCCCGGCGTTCTCGCTTATCGGGAACGCTCGGCAGCTGCGATCGATAACAGACGGTGTCTATTCCGCCCCCCAGGCAGAGCGGGCCGCACCGATTTACCAAGCGCAATGTGCGGTATGTCATGGCGATGCGCTCGAAGGCGCCAGCGCGGGATCCCCGCTGACTGGGGACGGTTTCCTCTCGAACTGGAGCGGGCGCCCGCTGTCGGATCTCGTCGACAAAATTGAGAACACGATGCCGTTCAACGCGCCCGGGAGCCTTTCTCGGCAACAATCAACTGACCTCACAGCCTACATTCTTCAGACCGGCGAGTTTCCCGCCGGACAAGCTGATCTGAGCGAAGGCGAGCTGTCCGAGATCACGCTCCCGACGTTGGGCACTTCCCGAGAACCCGCCGCCGCTTTGTCCGAAACGTTTCTCCCCCCGCCGCAAGGCAACCTTGCCGAGTTGATGAGAGCCATCGCCTTTCCCAATTCGAATGTCATATTTAACCTTCAGGTCAAGAATCCCTCTGACGAGCCGACAAAGCCGATGCCCGTCCCTTTTGATTACGTCGAGTGGGGATCCACTGTTTATGCCGGATGGCTGAAGGTCGATCAGGCTGCCGTTGCTCTCACCGAAACTGCACCTCTACTTTTGACGCCGGGACGCCGGTGCCAAAACGGCCGACCGGTCCCGGTGGATCGCGCCGACTGGAAGCAGTACGTCGCGGACCTCGTGGAAGTCGGGGAGAAGGTTTACCAAGCATCAAAGGCGAGAGATCATGATGCGTTAGTGGACCTCAGCGACTCACTGAACGATGCCTGCGCAAACTGCCATGCCGTGTACCGCGATGGAGGCGGCGCCGAGGGAAGTGGGGCGAACCGATGTGTCATTGAACCTTGAGCCGCCCAAGTGTCCGGGAATCTTGCCCCAGTGCCCATCGGTCCGTGGCGGCAAGAAGAATTCACGACGGTTGAGCCGTTTTGTGGCAGAGTATTGTCTATCCGGAAGGGAGGAAAACGTCATGCGCATGACCGCGTTAGTTTTCGCGTTGGTGCTGTCGCCGCCTGGGTCCGCAGTCGCCCAGGAATGGGAGGTATACGTCAACACGCAAGACGGCTTTAGTGTGAACTTTCCGGGGCAGCCAACGGTGACCGAGACCACCTGGGAGTCGCAATTGGACTACAGGCTTCCCGCGCGTGTATACAGCGCCGATAGGGGCACCGAGCGTTACTCGATCACTGTCGTCGATTACACGGCCCTGGAACAACAGGGCATCGAGCGTTCCGAGACATGTCCCCCCGGCAACGCGCAGTGCCGGTCAAACGCCGGCCCAATTATCGGCCCCGGGTATTGGAAGCAGGATGAGCGAGGGGCGATCGTTTACGCGACGTTCAGATTCCTTCAGCGTGACGCAGAGTTAACAAGTCTGGCTTGGGACTGGCAGGACATGGTTGAAGGACACTCCATACACCTGACCAACAACGCCGATCAGTCCCGCACCTTTGCGTACGTCGCGATGCATGAAACAAATTGTATGTTCTGGAAGGCACGGTCCCGAAGGGATACCCGGAGCCGGGCTTGTTTCAGCAGTCGATGGGTTGGGTTGACCGAAACGGACAAAGGATTCGCTATCAAATGATTTATTCCAATTCCTACCACGGTATGGGCGTGTACCCGGTACCACCGATCGCTGGTGCGGGCGACCCGGTGGTTCAGCCTGGTCAAGGTCAGATCGACACTCCTCGGGCAGATCAAGGGCGCCCGGAGCGCTAATCGTGAAACCTTTTTCTGTATCGATTGCGAGGAGGGTAAGCATGCGGTTCAACCCAGGTCTTGTCGTTGCGGCGATTTGTGGCGTTGCCCTCGCCCTGCCGGTGTGGGCACACCACTCCCACGGCAACTACGTCGACACGTTTATCGATGTTGAAGGTGTGGTCAGGGAACTTCACTTGATCGTCCCGCACTCCTGGATCTACCTGGAAGTCAGGGACACCAATGGCGACCCGCAAATGTGGGCGCTGGAAGCAACCGGTCGCCCAGCGCTCGAAAGAATAGGAGTCACGCCCGAATACGTGAAACCGGGTGACACTGTCAAAGCGCGCTGCCATCGTCACAGGGACGGCTCCAACGGCTGTCTTCTGGGATTTCTAAAGGCCCAGGACGGAACCGTCAAAGATTGGGACGGCAACAACGCACCTCCACCGGCTGATTTCTGAGAGCTCCGAACTGAGTTTTAACTACAGGACGCTAGCTCCACATAGCGGACCCACGAAGCCCCGAACCCTCAAGCGAAGGATTCCACAACAACTGTTATGGCCGAGCCGCGCAGAAATTTGGGCTCCGTCCGCGAAGCGGGATCGGTGCTAGGCTAGCGGAGGTGAATAGGATACGCCTTCAGGTCAGTGAACTGGTTCCAAGAGCTGGGCGAGTGCGTACCAGCACCTTAAATAACCGTGAAAATGATTCTCAACGCCTGTTAAAGCATCTTCTCGGACCTTGAGAACCCTGCTGATTCAAATCATCGCTTCCAACCCGCTCGTTCTATAGTTCTCCAGCTTTTTCAGGTTTAGCAACATCAGAGACACGGCCCCGAGCGTATGATCGGCCGGCGTGCTCGTCTGGTACTTCGGGTACGCGCAGCTGCTCGCCGACGCGATGCCTGACCTTCAGTCGCGAAGGGTCGCGTAGACGGTGCCGCCCTTCATGACGAAGTCGACGTCGGTCAACGCCGAGATGTTCTCGAGCGGGTTCTCCGATACGGCGATGACGTCCGCAAACTTGCCGGCCTCGAGCGTGCCCAGGTCGGCTTCGCCCAACAGCGCCGCCGCGTTGACCGTCGCGGTGACGATCGCTTCCATCTCGGTCAGGCCGATGTCGACGTAGGTTTCGAGCTCGCGCGCATTCTCGCCATTCCGCGAGCCCCCGGCGTCGCTGCCCGACGCGATCTTGCCGCCGGCCTGGAAGGCTTCGAAGACCCGCCGCGGGTGCTCAACCATGGAGGCCTCGAGCCGTGCGCGCTCTTCCGGCGATCGTTGGTCGAGCCTCTGCCGCATGAATTCCTTTACCGCTAGCGTCGGCACCAGGTAGGCGCCGGTCTGACCCAGGAGCTCGTAGGAGCGCTCGTCGAGCCAGGAGCCGTGCTCGATCGAGTCGACCCCGGCCTCCAGCGCCAGGTTGATGCCGGCGGTCGTATGGGCGTGTGCCGCCACCTTCAGCTCGCGCGTCCGGGCCGTCTCCACGGCGGCGACCAGCTCGTCCTTGAGGAAGAGGGCCGGCGCGTCCGGGTGGGCGCAGGGCTGGGTACCGCTGCAGGTTACGTAGACCTTGATCAGATCGGCGCCCATCTGAATCTGGCGCCGCACCGCCTCACGGCAGCTCTCCACGCTGTAGCAGGATCCCGAGCCGTCGCTGGCGGAGCTGCGGATCGTGTGCCCCGCGACGAACATCCTCGGGCCCTCGAGATCGCCGGCCTCGACGCCGTCGCGCAGCGCGAAGATCGACCATCCCGTCGAGCCGAGGTCGCGCACTGTCGTGTAGCCGGCCCGCAGCGTCAGGCGGGCGTTGACGATGCCCCCCGTGAGGCGGTACAGGTCGGCGGCCTCGGACGGAACCCCGCTGGGCGCTCCGCCGGTGAGGTGCACGTGCATGTCCATGAGGCCCGGCAGGACGAAATACTCCGTCAGGTCGATCACGTCGACCCCGGCCGGATCGAGGCCGAGGGACTCGGCGGTCGCATAGCCGGGGAGGAGCCGGTCGACCCGATCGCCACGGATGACGACCGACTGCCGGGTCAGCGGTGGCTCTCCAGGAACGGGGAGCACCGTGCCGGCGTGCAGGATCGTCCAGCGCGCCTCGGGGCCGTCTGCCGCCTGCGACCACAAGGTCGAGGGCACGAGCGCGAGTAGCGTGATCACGAGTGCTGGGAATCGAATCGACATAGCTGTATTCCTCCTCTATTCCTCCGGCGCGAGATGCGGGTGCGCCCGGTATTGGGAGGCCAGCAGGTCCTCGCCGAAATCGCCGTTGAAGTCGCGCCACACGCTGCGGATGTTGTTGGCGTCGTTCTGCGTGTTGTGGTACGCAACAGAATCTTGCGCTCTTCCACGAAGGGATCCGAGTACAGCGACGAGGCGCTTCATGGCACAGTCCCTCTGTGTGATGTGAAAAAATGGTCAGGCCGGATTATAGCGTAGTCACCCCGGCGAAGGCCGGATGTCACTGCCGAGGCTTACCAGCCTCGGCAGTTTTCCCCGCTAGCGAGGTATAGTGTTCCGGACCAGCGGACGACCTTGAAAATGATTCTCAACGCCTATTAAATCACCTTCTCGGACGTTGACATGCGGATGCACCGTGTTCCATAGCGACACAAGAGAAGTAAACTTCACGTTAATCTGTAATCTAAAGTATGGCCTTCAGTGAATTTGAATCGAAGAAGTATGAGATGGTGGCGCGTCGGTTTGTCGAACGCCTCCGGCCACAGGCTCAACATCGCAATAAGATCGATCTCAGTAGTAGGGTGAGCGGACAGAGCGTCGAAATATTCGAGATCCATCCGTCGCCGAATGAGCCCGGAAGCAAAATCGAGGCGGGGGTCGCAAAGGCGACCTATGTCAAGGCCAAGGGCGTGTGGAAGATCTATTGGCAGAGAGCCGATCTCCGGTGGCACCGCTATGATCCCGTCCCGGAAGCTGACAACCTAGAGGAAGTTCTACAAATCGTTGGCACTGATGAGTACGCGTGTTTCTTCGGTTAGGAGAACGTGATTCTCAGGTCCTGAGAAATCATCTTCTCGGACGTTGACCTTGAGGCGTCAGGCTGTTATCGAGTTCTCATGGCTAGGACATTGGATCTATCGCGGTCCCTTATCGGACTGAAGCGCAACGGCAGCGCGAGTCTCGTACCGTGGGAATCAAGCCCTCCGCCACGAGTAGATGGCTTCGTCATTGGGGCCCCATTGGTAATGTTGAATCCGCCTCAGCGACACGGCGGAGAGATGCACCCAGACGCCGACGAAATTCTTTTCCTAATCTCAGGGCGTGTGGATGTCATCTTGGAAGAAGACGGCGACGAGAACATCATTGAGGTCGCTCCCGGACAAGCAGTCGTAGTACCCAGAGGAGTGTGGCATCGTGTCTTGGTGCGGGAATCGAGCAACAGGAGAATTTTTTAAGGGAGAGGTGCTGTGAAACATTTGAACTGGAAAACGACAGTGGCTCTTGTGCTGTTAGCAAGTTCCGTTGCTGCATCGATGGCTCATGCACAGGATCAGGCTCCGGATCTGGTTCTGTCCAACGGAAAGATCGTTACTGTAGATGACCGCTTCACGATCGCAGAAGCGGTGGCTGTCCTGGGCGAACGTATCGTGGGAGTCGGCACGACCGAGGAAGTTGCGCGACTGGCCGGGCCCAATACCAGAACGATCGACCTCGGAGGACGTACTGTTATTCCCGGCCTGATCGATAACCATGCTCACATCATGGAAGAAGGTCCAATCTGGCAGTTGGAACTGCGTCTGGATGGGGTGGAATTGCGGACCGAGGCGCTCGAGATGATACGCCAGCGGGCAATCGATCTGGGTCCGGGCGAATGGGTTTTCACGCTGGGCGGTTGGGCGACGGATCAATTCACAGACGACGTGAGTCATTTCACACGCGACGAGTTGGACCGGGTTGCTCCCAACAACCCGGTACTGTTGCAGTACACACGCTCCCACACCTATCTCAACAGCCGCGCTATCGAGGCCATCGGCTTGAATGAGATGAACGCTCCGTGGATCGTGCGCGATGATGGCGGAAGACCGACAGGCGTGATCGAAGCTGAAGGCATCAACCAAGTTGGGCGAGCGCGTCCCGCACCGCCAGAAGAATTGTTCGAATCCAGCAGTCTGGCAATGATCCGCGATATGAACCGAGCGGGTCTTACCACGGCCGGCGGTCCCTGCCCGGCGAACCTCGTGGACAGGTTCCGGCAATTTGCAGCTGAGGGTCGGCTCAATATGCGCTTCTTCTGTTTTCTGCCGGCGGGAGCATCCGGCACCCCAGCCCAAGTGGATCGCCTTCTGCCGCAGATCGCCGAGTTGAAACCGTTTCAGGGCGACAACTGGGTAGATCTGACCGCCTACGGAGAAAGCGTATACCGCCCGCTGCACGACAGCATGCTGGCACGCACAACCAGTCCAACACCAGAGCAGCTTTTCCAGTGGCGACGCGTCGCGACTGAGGTTGCCCGTGCTGGATTACCGCTGCATGTGCACGCCACAATCGAGAACACGATTACTGGGTTCCTCGACCAGATCGAGCTGATTAACGAGGAGTACCCCATCCGGAATCTGCGCTGGGCATTGGCTCATGTCGACCAGGTGAACGCCTCACACATCGAGCGCATGAAGGATCTCGGGATGTACCTCGCGGTACATACGCGGCCCACCGTCATGGGCCAGATCTTCAACCGCGCGCACGGCGACCGTTCCTACGATATGCCGCCGCTGGCGCTCATCGAGGACAGCGGCATCGTGTGGGGCCTGGGAAGCGACACGTTCGAGGTGAATCAGTACCGGCCATTCACGACCCTCTGGTGGGCCGTGACCGGGAAGATGGTAGGCGGCACCGAGGTCCTCAGGCAGGCGATCGGCCGCGAGGAAGCCTTGATCGCCCACACGCGCGAAAATGCCTACCTCGTGTTTCAGGAAAACAATCTGGGTTCAATTCAACCGGGCAAGTTGGCGGATCTGCTAGTTCTGGACCGCGATTACCTGACGATTCCAGCCGGCGAGATCAAGGACATCCAACCTCTGATGACGATCGTAGGAGGAAGGATCGTCTACGACGCCTCCGGCGATCAGGACTGATCGACGGAGGACTCGCTCGTTGCAGGAAGGAACCTCTCCATATCACTCCTGAACTGGTTCTGGGGAACTTAAGGAACGAGTGCCGGTTCCCTAGATTTGCGAGGTCAAGTCCTGAGAAATCATCTTCTCGGACGTTGAGATTTCGTTGCTTCGCTACTGACTGCTTCTATAGACTGCCTTCAGCTTTCTCAGATTTCGTTAATACGAGCGACAAGCAGGGGCTCCGCCACTCAGTTGGGTCGTGAGCAACCCCGGTGTGCCGAGTTGCAGGAGAGGAAACAAGACATGAGACGATTCGTTCTCGGGACCGCGATACTTGTTCTGACGCCGTCATTACTATTCACCTATCAATCGATCTTCCCGACTGGGACAACTGTGTTTGATCCAGATAAGACCTGGAGTGGCTATACCGTCTTCGATATTCGAGAGGGGGATAACACTACGGCGGGGGCTGCTCTCATTGACATGAACGGCAACCTGCTGAGGCACTGGACAGAAGTGGGGGCTTCGCCGAGTCCGTTTCGTATTTTGCCGGGCGGTTACGTCGTTGGTGGCAGCAGGTCGCGGCAGGGTCACCAGGAGGGGCTGGAGCTGCTGCAATTGAACTGGGATGGCGAGGTCGTCTGGAAGTTCGATCGGACCGAGCAAGTGGAAGAAGAAGGCGAAGACCCCGGGTGGATGGCCCGGCAGCACCACGACTGGCAACGTGAGGGCAGCCCCGTGGGTTATTATGCACCAAACGCCGAGCCGATGGTGGATGGGGGACGAACGCTGATTCTTGCGCACCGTAACGTCCTGAAGCCTGAGATTTCCGACAAGCTACTCGAAGACGATTACATCCTGGAGGTTACTTGGGAGGGGGACGTCGTGTGGGAGTGGCTGGCCAGCGACCATGTCGAGGAGTTCGGCTTCAGCGGCGATGCACGCAACACGATCTATCGCTATCCCGGCTGGAATGAAAACCGGGGCAGCGCTGACTGGCTGCACATCAACAGTGCGACATATCTCGGATCGAACCGTTGGTACGACGAAGGAGACGAACGGTTCCACCCGGAGAACGTCATCTTTAGCAGCCGTCAAGCCAACATCATCGGCATCATCGATCGCACAGGCACGATTGTTTGGAAAATGGGACCCGACTACCGGGACGTACCGGCCTTGGCAGAGTTGGGCCAAATCGTGGGCCAGCATCACCCGCACCTTATCCCGGAGGGGTTGCCCGGCGCTGGCAACTTGCTGGTTTTTGACAACGGCGGGGCGGCCGGCTACGGAGCACCGTCCCCGACTGCGCCCACGGGTCGGTCCTCGGTAGGCCGCTTTTGGTCTCGCGTCCTCGAGATTGATCCAGTGACATTTGAAAAGGTCTGGGAGTACTCGGTTCCCGGCCAGGGACGGGTAAAGTTCTTCAGTCGGAACGTCAGCTCAGCCCAGCGACTGCCTAACGGCAACACGATGGTTGCCGAGGGAGCTACAGGCCGGATCTTCGAGGTAACCATGGACAACGAGATCGTCTGGGAGTACATCAATCCCTACTACCGTGGCGACATCAATAATTTCTACCGGGCATACCGTGTACCATACGACTGGGTGCCCCAGCTTGAGCGCCCCATCGAGACCGCGGTGGTCCCTGCGCGCAACGAGGAGTTTCGCGTCGCGCCAGAGAGATGAAAGTAATCTGGCGTTCCACAGGCATGTGCGCATCGTTTGAGCGCGAACGGATCGGATCATTGACTAGGAGGGACGCATGAAGACCAAGCTGGCTATTGCAGCGGGAATGGTGGCCTTGTTGCTGGGTTTCTCGACGGCCGAGGCGCAATGGCTCAACTATCCGTCACCGGGAATCCCGCGCCTGCCCGACGGCTCGCCCGATCTCGAGGCGCCCGTGCCGCGGACCGCGGATGGGACACCGGATCTCTCCGGAATCTGGATCACGCCCTCTCCGAGGTATCTCTTCAACCTCGCGGCGGACACCGAAGTACGCATGGAACCGTGGGCCGACGAGTTGTACCGGGAGCGTCTCTCAAACGAGGGCCGGGACCGCCCCAGCGCTGGATGCCTCCCGCACAGCGTGACCGATTTCGATTCGCACCCCACCCCGAGGAAAGTCATCCAGACTCCCGACCAGATCGTGATGCTGTTTGAGGCTTACCACTCCTACCGTCAGATCTTGACCGACGGCCGCCCCCTGCCGGACGAGCGCGAGCCGGCCTGGTTCGGGTATTCCGTCGGGAGGTGGGAGGGCGATACGCTGGTCGTGGACACCGTCGGAGTCCACGAGGGGACATGGCTCGACGACAACGGCCATCCGCACAGCGATGCCCTCCACCTCATCGAACGATTCCACCGGGTCGACTTTGGACACATGGAGGTCGAGATCACGATCGATGATCCGAAGACGTACGCCGAGGAGTGGACGGTTTCCCTCGACTGGGAGTTCTTGCCGGACACGGAACTGCTGGATTGGGTATGCACGAACAACAAGTACCTCGAACTGATTCCGAATTAACCGGGTATTTCCGGACGGTGGTGATTTTCAGCCCCTTTTCAGAGTCGGCGGAACGCAACCTGTCCCGTCGCTCAACCGGGGGTGAACCGTTCAATCGTGAAGGCGACCGGATGATGACGGTCGATATTGAGAGGAACCTGGAACCGTGCGTCCGAACACCAAACGGGCGGAGTGCGTTCTTAGGAAACGGCTGGCGCCGAATCCATTAGTTGGTCGGGTTCTGACCGGCAAATAGCCTTTGACCTGTCGAAAGCGTGACGGTCTGGCCAGCCCCGTTGAGGCTGCCATTCCTTGCGCGGGAGCCGACGACGGTTACCACATCTCCCACCTGAAGCGAGTTGCGAGTCCAACCGCGACGTAGCAACATGTTGGGGCCACTCATCTCGAAACCCCAGTTTTCGACCTCGCCACGCTCGTTCTCGACGTCAATGTAAAACCAGGTGTGGGGGCTCATCCACTCGACCTTGGTCACGGTCCCGGTCAGATCGATCCGATCATTGGCATCAAATATGGCAGCGAAGGAGTGGTGTCCATAGACGGGGAGGCTACCGGCAAGTATCCCAACCAGTATGATTCCGGCAAGTTTCGTTTTTATCATCTGCCTCCGACAATCCGAGAAGAATAGCAGCAGGTCACAATCTACTCCCGATCTACCGGATTCGTCCACGAGCCATGACAGACCACCATGACGGGGACTTCAAATATCATGATTTTTCAGGCAGCATATACTGACCGGGTGCGTCGACAAAGAAAAATGCCGATTTCGTAAATGCGGTTTCACGCTGCTCGCCGCTGAAATTCGATCTCGGTGCCTGATACCCCTTCTCGGACATTGAAAACCCTGTTTTCGGGCCCTTGTTCAACGCCCGAGAATGTCGTTTCCGAGGACACGGAGTGGATTGTGGCCCAGCACAGCTCATAGACCGCGCTTCGGGACCACTCCAGCCCTATATGCTATCCCTCCTAGTTAGGCTGAGGCTCCGCCCGCGTACTGCTTGAACCAATTAATGGTGTGCGTCCATGCCTCCTGGGCTGCGGCCTTGTTGTAGCGTTCCGGCGTGGCGTCATTGAAGAAACCGTGAACAGATTCCGGATAAATGTGGCCTTCGTGCGTGATGTTATTTCTCTGAAGTTCCGCCTCATACGCGGGATATGCGTTGACCAGCCGTTCATCGAGTGCGCCGTGGTGTATGAGCATAGCCGCTGTGATTTTCGGGACGTCTTCGGGCATGGGCGCGCCGCCATAAAACGGGGCTGCCGCTGCCAAATCCGTCCCCAGCAGAACAGCCAAGGTATTGGACATACCACCTCCGAAGCAAAAACCGGTGGCGCAGATGTTCCCTGTACAGTCCGGACGCGATTTCAACCAGCTTGAGGAGGCGACGAAATCCTCAGTCATCTTGGCGCGATCGACCATCCTGAATAACTGTCCCCCTCTGTAGTCGTCGCTCGGATAACCACCGACCGACGTCAGCGCGTCCGGCGCAAACGCCATGAAGTTTTCGAGGGCGAAGCGCCGCGCAACGTCCTCGGTATGCGGATTCAGTCCCCGATTTTCGTGCACGACAATGACTCCGGGCAGTCGTGATGGAGTCTCGCTGCGTGAATCGGCGCTGAATGGTCGGACAAGATAGCCCCGGATGAATCCATTTCCATTTGGTGAGGGGATAGTTTCATACGTCGCCTTGATCCGCTCGTCATCCTTGGAAACCTGCTGCCCCAGCGCATAGTTCGGCATCAACGCTTCGACAATCGCCGCGGCAGTAAGGCCGGCGACGGCAAAACGCTTCACCCCAGCGAAAAAGTCACGACGACTGACCTCACCGTGAATGTAACGTGTGTACAGTTCTACCGCTTCCGCGGGAATTCTCCTTTGTTCCATGACTGGCTCCTTTGTTCCGTTCCTGGATCCGTTCGGCGCGTCGAGGATATCACTGGTTACGCTGCTGCTGAATCATGTAACTCAATGGACGATTAACGGTGCCCCGACTGTCACCAGTCACAGAGCGTTTAGGAACCGTTCCTAGTTTGCCCGAAGAGCGTTCAACTATGTTGTAGGGACATCCGGTGATGGATGAAGACGTTGCAGGGACGTCGCTGAACGTAGCCGCAAGGATCTAGAGGGGATCGAGGATCTGCAACGCTCAGAAGTGTCTCCTGAAATGAAGGACCGACTTAACGCCGCCCACGCCCCCGGCCTCGCCGGCGGTTGCGGTTCTCTTCCCATTGCCATCCGTCCGACGGACGTTCGATTCCTTTCAGGTGAATGTCAAGTTTGGTGGAATCTCGTGCCGGACTTCCGGAAACGATGACGTAGTCTCCCACTTGTAGCGTCGTTGCCGTGATCCCTTGCCTGCTTAGGCGATTAGGGTTAGACCACTCTGCGCCGAATCGCTGCACCGTCCCTTGCGCATCGGGAGCACTCACGTATAACCAGGCATGAGGGTTGCTGTAGTCGAAACGAACGATTTCCCCTTCAATAGAGACTGTCTCTTCCTCTGAGTATACGGCAGCAAAAGAATGGTGGGCTTGGGCTTGGGTTCCACCAAGAAAAACTGAGAGACATAGAGTCAGTGTCAAGCGCTTCATGCGACCCCTCCTTATCGTCTACTGCTAGCGTGCTATGAGATCTGGAACAAGCTAAATCAAGAATGCTTTTCGCGTTTCTTTTCGCCAGGAATACTCATCTGCCATTCCGGTCGAACACATTATCCACAAAGAGCGGAAGTCGATCTTTGGCCAGGCCTCGGTTCGACTTCGGCCGTGTACATACTTGTCTAAGCCGTCGTTGTCTCGACGACCTCGCGCATAAAGTCGACGTACTTGGGTCCCAGATCGGTGGGTCGGAAATTATCCCGAAATCTTTTCTGAAGTTTCTCTCCGAGCTTTTGTCGAAGTGCGGCATCTTTGATGAACCTGGTTGCCAGTTCTAGGTAGCCGTCTTCGCTATCGGCCAATACTTCCTCGAGTCCCGCCAGTTCAGCTCCCGCATTGAAGTGAGTCGCCTCCCTGTGGCGCAAGATGACTACGGGTTTTGCAGCGGCCATAGGCTCGAGCACGGACTGCCCCCCGGACACAGGGAACGTGTTGAGGTACACGTCAGTCATCTCCAGAACGTCGGCGATGTCGTTCATGTATCCAAGGAAACGAACGCGGGATAGCAGTCCGGCAGCTTCGAGAGGTTCCCGGATTGGCGCTTCGTCCCCCGCTCCAGCGAATACGTGGTTCTATGGAAGGGGCTGTCAAGAGAAACACGTCCCCGCCGAGCGGACCACCGGACCCAACACTGTCGTGGCAGCCAGCCCCTGTCTCCGTTGAGACGAACTGTTGATCCGGCATCGCAGAGAAGTCGATCACTCATCACAACGTGGTGTGGTTTCGAGAAACTGAAAAGCGCAAAGGGGTCGTGATTGCCGACCACGGTTCTATCTGAGCCTCGAGGGCTATCGCTTTTCCAGGTCGTGCGAGGGGGGATAGAGTATTACATGGGCCTTCAGCAAGCGCTGTGTGCCAACCGCGTATCGGATCCTCACCCTCGACCCTACCGTTCCGACGCCTCACCGACGACGAGCGGTCGAATGCCTCGCGCTGTCGGCAGAAGTCTGGAAACGGCTATGTCGCCAAGTTCAGTTTCTTTGCGTTAAACGTGTCTCCTTTCTTCCACATCTTCAGTGCGGTCGCTGCAATCTTCCTCGCCAGTGTCAGCCGAGCCATCTCCTTACGCTTGCCGTCTTTCTGGAGCCCCTCCAGGTAGCTTTTCCAAGGTTCGGCCCCCATGCCTCCGGTCGCCGCCCCGATGAACACATCTTTCAAACGTCGGTTGCCGTTGCGGTTCAGTCCCCGCGTGGCGATCGGCTTTCGACGACGTACCACACGACTCCCTTCCTGCTCATACTCCGCACTCATGTGCATTGCCACGGCCAGACCGCTGTAGTTCCAGAGCTGGCGTTTGGTTCGAAATCGATGCGGGGTGTCCCCCGTCGCTACAATCAAGGCGCAACGTATCGGTCCCAACTGGGGAATCGTCTGCAATATCCCCACCGCACGATGCTTGCGGCTCTCGGTTAACATCGCCAGCTTCGCTTTTTTTCTTAACCCTCTCAGATGATCCAGCTCCTCATACAACCATCCGGTACGCCGCCGTGCACCGGTATTGGCGAGCTGTTCGATCCAGTGTTCCCGCTGCGATGGGAGGTAGACGCCGTGGCCCGGCGTCCGGATCCCACGTCCTCGATACATTGCCTTGATCCGAACCATCGTCCGCTGCGTATCCAGGGTCAAGGTCTCATATCCGCGGACCAGTTCTTTCAACGTCCGCGTCGCATCGTGCCCGTGGTAGACCGACCGCAGCCATCCGGCCCGGAGCAGCTCGGCCAGTTTCAGGGCATCCACCCGGTCGGTCTTGGACCCGTCACTGAGCAGTTTGTTCCGTCTGGGATCACACACGATCACTTCGCTCACATATCCCCGGACCACGTTGTAGAGCCATTCGGCCTGCGTGGTTTCTTCAAACGTCACGTGCAGCTCACCACTCAGACTCTCCAGCAAATCAATGATTGGCCCGGCCTGGGTCTCTACGATCTTTTCCCAGACCAGTTTGCCGTCTGCGTTTAAGACCATCACCACCGTCGTTGCCTGGTGCACATCCATGCCGATATACTTGGCCTGTTTCATTTACGTGCTCCTTTGTCTTTGAATTCAACGCAGCTACGTTGAATGGGTTGTTGTCGGGAGATTTTCCTCCTGGCAACAGCCGACAAAGGGGCGTCCTTCCTTATAGCGTAATGCCCGGGGAATCTTTCCATGATTCGGACCAGCGTCTGCACGTACTCGGGACTGACCTTGAAAAGGTTGCCGTAAGTGCCCGAAACAGTTTCGGCTCGTTCGAGATCGAGTTCCTCCCGTCGTCGAGGCACACACGAGGTGAGCCGTTCTTCGATATCAGAGATCAGGGGGATCCACCGGGAGGGACGGTGCGGAAAGCGGTTACGTTCAAGGCCGTTCTGAAACAGATGGGCGAATCCGTCGAAGATGTCGGCGTCCACTTCGGTGGCATGGTTGACGTTGATCTGAACAGGTGTGGATCCGAGCGCCGCGACCCGAACGGTGATCTGTTCGGTCGGTCCGCAATGGTAGAAAGCGATATCGATGTCCTTGTCCCGAATGGCCGTCGCGACTATCTCTGCACGTTCGAGAAAGCCACCGCTTCGAGGGCCGACAATGGTTTCCCCATCAACCTCGAATGCTTGCGACTGTTGACCCGGTGGGTTGAAGAACCAGTCCGATGCCCACTCGGTCGTGAATACGGTTGACCGTATACCCTGCTGCTTCAAGGCCTTCGACATCAATTGAATGTAGAGGCTGGGTGCGTGACCGGGGAGAAAGCAGCCGATCACGTGCGCAACATGTTCGGTGCGGATTGCGGCTGGAGGGTTCTTCCGAAGACCCGCGGTTAAACGGGCTTGGTATTCGCAAACCCCTCGAACTCGGTCCGGATCCAGCCCAGAGAAGATAGACCTCTGAAAATAATCCAGTGCGAGGCTCGGTTTCGCGTCCTGATAATGCTTCCCGATCTCGAACGCGGCTTCGGCCAGGTCGTCCTTCTTGTCCGCTGAATCGAGAGCAATCGTGTAGGCGTGATTCAGGACATCGGAACTGTATCCGTTGTCTCGGACGACATCTGCCAGTAGGTGGGAAGCCGTTTCGTAGTCGCCCTGGCGCAGGGCATCGAGCGCGTCCTTGTCTTTCATGCCGAGGAGAGTTTACCGCATCGTTTATACGGGCAGTCGGGGGATTACCGTCGTGTTTTCTCGCAATCGGTCCGCCCATTCAGCGATTGCACTTGCCAGTCCTGGGTCCCCGCCGCCATAGCCGAGGTTGGCCGCACATTTGTCGATCAGTTCTTCCCGGTCCAGTGGTTCCCGCACTCCGCCCCGAAGATAGGGTTGGCGTTCCTCGACCACTGAGCCGTCGGTCAGGATTGCCCGGACGTGACCGGTGTAGTTCTGTGGGTACTCGTCGTCGGGGTCGATCCTGTATCCGACCTTGTTGGAAAGAGCACGAATCTCAGGGTCTTGAACCAACGTTTCATCGAACTCGGCCAATCCTGCTTTTCCCCTAAGGAAAGAAACGGCAATGCAGTAGGGTGTGCTGAACTTAGCGGCGTATCCGGTCGGCGGGTTGCGCTTGAGCTCCAGAGGTTCCCAGAGACGATGCACCGTTCCTTCTCCAACCGAGCATGTGAGTTCTGAGATATCTTCGATGCCGATGCCGCGTTTGCCAAGACGAATTGCGCAATCCACGAAGGGTTGGACCATGGTCCCACAAGCGAACGGCTTGAACGCCAACCTCGCGGCTTCCCATCGGCTTCCGAGTTCCTCTGTCAACAGGCGGAGGTCAGGAGACACTGAAGGGGCGAAGGCGTGAAAGAATCCGTGTTCGCCTTCGAACACGGTGGCGGGGCCCTTGAAGCCCGCGCGGCCCATTGCCAGGGCGCGCAGTCCGGATTGGGCTGCCCAACCCGCATGCATCCTCTTAGTCGATGAACCGTCGGACAGGTATTCGATGATGCCCGACGCCATGCTTCCGGCAATCCCGAGAGCATTGGTGGTTGCCGTCGGAGCTGCCCCTGTAGCCGCCGCGATGGCTGCGGTGGCTCCCATTGAGCCGATTACACCAGTTGGGTGAAAGCCCGCCGCGTGCGTCCCCTTCTCGACGACCAGGCCTATCCGGCACATCACTTCCTGACCTACTGTGATACCTCGCAACACATCGGCACCATTGAGCCCTTTGGCTTCGGCAATCGCAAACACAGCAGGTACGATGACCGCTCCCGGATGCACCGGACATCCTTCGAACGTGTTGTCGAAGTCTTCACCATGTGCCGCCGCTCCGTTGATCATTGCCGCGGCTTCCGGGGACAGAGAGTCTTTGGAACCGATGACCGTGCATGCACCGGTCTCCGTCCACGACTGCCCGAGTGCTTCGACGTAATCGGTATTGCGGGCGGCAAAGGCGAGACCGATCGTGTCGATCAGGGTGTGGGCCGTGGCCTTTGTGACGGCTTCGGGCAACTCTTCGGAAGAAAATCCCGCGATCCACTCAGCCAGAGTCACGGCGACGGGTTGGCGCGGTTCTTTATTCATCCGTATACCTGCTCCTCGGCTGCCTCCGTTGGTCCGAATGCTCGACCAGATTCTCGTACCGACCGAACCCATGATAAACAGGCCAGCGACCGAGAGAAGAACTATGGCGATGGGATCTTCCAGGAAAATCGAATGTTCACCCCCTGAGAGCACAAGAGACCGGCGATAGTTCGACTCCACCAGAAAGCCCAGGACAACACCGAGAACGGCCGGCAGCAAGGGCAATCCCAAAATCCGCATCACGAGGCCAGCAGTACCGGCAGCCAGTACCAGACCCACGTCGAACAAGCTGAAGTTGATCGTATAGACGCCCGAGAAGATCAGCGCGTATATGAAAGCCATCAGTACCGCCTTGGACCGGTTGACCAGCCAGAGGCATACCGGCAGGATAGCGCTGCCGATCAGGAGCAACGACAGGTTTGCGACAAAGAGCCCGGTATAAAGGCCGACAACGGCGTCGGCGTTTTCTTCAAACAATCGTGGTCCCGGAACGAGACCGTGTATGAGCAATCCACCCAGCAGGATTGCCGCGGAGTTCGATCCGGGGATTCCGAAACTCAGCAACGGAACGAGCGCGGTCGCAGCAACTGTGTTGTTTGCTGTTTCCGGCGCTGCCACTCCTTCCGGGGACCCCTTGCCGAATTCTTCTTTAGTCTTCGACCAGCGATGGGCTTCGTTGTAGGAGAGAAATGAAGCGATCGTGCCCCCCGCTCCGGGGATAACGCCTTCAACGGTTCCGACTATGGAGCCAATCAGTTGCGGTTTAACCAACCGCCGCCTCAGCTTCCCATCCGGCAAACGGATTCGTGTGGACTCTCGCGCCGCCTTTTCCCATGGGGGTAGACTACTACTATGTTACAAACGGCCTATTTTATGTTAGCATCCGGTCATGAGCGCCAAATCGAAGGCGCCAGGCACTCAGGAAAAACGTTTTGCGGCCTATTTGGAACGCCTGGCGTCGGCCGCAGGACACGCCGATCGTCATGAACCGTTGAAGTCGTACTGCACCGGGTTGTTGCTGCCGATCAAACGTAAGAGTGTGGAGCCGATGGCTGCACGATTGGCTCCGGATAATGTACGCCGAATGCACCAGTCGCTACATCATCTGGTCGCGGATGCGCCCTGGGACGATGCGGCTCTGTTGGCAGAAGTTCGACAGTACGCGCTGGGGGCGATGGAAGCCAACGGTCCGATTGAAGCCTGGATTGTCGACGACACCGGATTCGTGAAAAAGGGGACCCACTCGGTGGGTGTGGCCCGGCAATACTGTGGACAGGTCGGCAAACCTGAGAACTGCCGGGTGGCGGTGAGCCTGTCGGTGGCGACAGCGAAATCCAGCTTGCCGGTGGCATGGCGACTCTACCTCCCCGAGACCTGGGCGAAGGATCCGGAACGTCGAAGCAAAGCCGCTATTCCCGAAGACGTTCGATTTCAAACTAAACCTCAAATTGCTTTGGAACAAATCCGGCAGGCCGTCGATGACGGCATTGCTCCGGCACCGGTTCTGGGCGATACGGCCTACGGCAACAACTACAAGTTCCGGCACGGCATCACCGAACTCGGACTTAGCTACGTCCTAGGGGTGCAAGGCACCACGACCGTGTGGAAACCGGGCCAGGGTCCCTTGCCGCCGAAATCCTTGACCGGCCGCGGACGGACACCGACCCGCATGCAGCGCAACAAGAAACATCAACCGGTTTCGGTCAAGCAACTGGCCCTCTCGTTGTCTCCCCAGCGTTGGAAGAACGTCTCCTGGCGCGAAGGCACCTCCGAGACCCTGCGTTCCCGTTTCGCCGCAGTTCGCATTCGTCCCGCTCATCTGGATCACGAGCGCCACTCGCCGCATCCGAAAGAGTGGTTGTTGGTCGAGTGGCCCAAGACCGCATCCGAACCGATCCGGTACTGGCTCTCCACTCTTGGGGCCCATACCTCGCTTTCCGATCTGGCCGGTCAGGCCAAACAGCGCTGGATCATCGAACGCGACTATCAGGAACTCAAGCAGGAACTCGGTCTGGGACACTACGAAGGTCGCGGCTGGCGTGGATTTCACCATCATGGCACCTTATGTATTGCCTCTTATGGGTTCCTGGTCGCCGAGCGGAGCCGTTTTTCCCCCTCTGCATTTGTCGAGCATGTTGGACTATCCGTCCCCAAACTCCCCAAACACTTCAAACCCCGCGGAACCCCGGATCCGGCCCGAACGACATAACCCCTGCTCGATTGCCACGCTTCGCATTCGCATCGCCCGCTTCCTGATTCAGCAGCTTCCTCGTTGTCCGTTCTGTGGACCGCTTCGTTTGTAACATAGTAGTACTATAGGAGTAAGTGGATTCTCACAAATTCATTTGTCCAGAACTCGGATAGCCTAGTACGGAACGTCTCCGAGGCGGTTGTCGCTCCGCCGGAGGTTATCCGTCTGAGTGTCGCGAGTCTGCTTGCGGGAGGACATCTTCTGCTCAACGATCTTCCGGGTTCCGGGAAGACGCTTTTAGCCCGTTCCCTTGCCCGATCCCTGGGATCAAGCTTCAAGCGCATCCAATTCAACCCCGACCTTCTTCCCACTGACATTACCGGGTCATCTGTATTTAATCAGGCGGACAATCGTTTCGAGTTCGTAGAGGGACCAATTTTTGCGAACGTAGTCTTGGCAGACGAAATCAACCGGACCAGTACGCGAACTCAATCTGCACTACTGGAGGCGATGGCCGAAGGACAGGTTACGGCCGACGGCAAAAGTTATTCTTTGCCCAGCCCGTTCTGGCTGGTCGCCACTCAGAACGATATCGACAGCTACGGAACTTTCCCACTACCCCACGCCCAACTCGACCGCTTCACAATGTCCCTGACCATAGGTAACCCGAACGAGGCTGAACAGGTAGAAATACTGGAGCGCAACCAGCGTGGTGACCCACTTGTAGAACCCGTTCTGGATGGTCAGACTATACGCGAAATGCAGGCACAGGTCAGAGACGTGGAAATCGCCCGACCCGTCAGGGAGTACCTCGCCAGAATCCTCGTAGCGACCCGTAACCACCCCGGGGTTACCCTGGGCGCGAGTTCGCGTGGGGGAGTACATCTGCAACGTTCAGCACAAGCGATCGCCGCGATGCTAGGAGTCTGCGCGGCAGAAGGACCGAAATTGGGCGGGAATGGATGGAAGATAGGGCATGCCACGAACTTACCGAGCCTATATTCCAGAACAGAGCCTGCTGATGCCACCGTCGCTGAGCGATTGGCTGGCCGAAGATCACCTGTCGTACTTCATATCGGATGCTGTGGACGCGATGGATTTGAGCGGGTTCGAACAGAGGCATGGAACTGACGGGCCTGGCAATCAGGCCTTCGATCCGCGGATGATGGTGAAGGTGATGATCTATGGGTACGGGACCGGAGTGTTTTCATCCAGGAAGATCGCAGCGAAGTTGAGAGAAGATGTGGCGTTCCGGATGTTGGGAGCCGAGAACTTTCCCGCGCACCGAACGATCTCGGATTTTCGCAAACTGCATCTTGAGGAGTTCGGGAAGCTGTTTGTGCAAGTGGTGATGATGGCGCGAGAAGCGGGTTTGGTGAAGATGGGGACGGTAGCGGTGGACGGAACCAAGATGCGGGCGAATGCGAGCAAACGCAAAGCGATGAGCTATCAACGCATGAAGAAGCAGGAGACCGAGTTGGGTGAGCAGATTCGGGATCTGTTGAACCGGGCGACCGCGACCGATGAGGACGAAGACCAGCGTTACGGCAAGGACCGGCGCGGAGACGAACTACCCGACGGGTTGGCGACCCGTAAGAAGCGTCTGGCCACGATCCAGGCGGCGATGAAGCGACTCGAGGAACGTCAGATGGCTGCGGACCAGGAAGCCGGACGGAAACCGGGAGACGACGAACCGGGAAGCGGAAAGAAGGGCAAGCCATTCAAACGCCCCATGGGCGAGCCCAAGCCCAAGGCCCAGGAGAACTTCACCGATCCAGAAAGCCGGATCATGAAGACCTCCACGGAAGGGTTCCAGCAATGTTACAACGCGCAGGCGATGGTGGATTCCGAGGCCCGGATCATCGTGGCGACCACGGTGAGCGACAATGCGTCGGATGTGGGGCAGTTGGAGCCGACTCTGGATGCGGTGAACAACAACCTGGGAGAGTCTCCAGGCCGCGTGCTCGCTGATGCGGGGTATCGATCCGAGTCGAATCTGGGGATGTTAGAACAACGCCAAATTGATGGGTATGTCGCCATGGGGCGGGAGAAGGACCTGGACGATGCCCCCCTCCCGCCACAAGATACCGCGCTTGGTCGGATGACGAGAAAAATGAAATCCCCGTCTGGGCGTGATCGCTACCGGGCCAGAAAGCACATTGGTGAACCGCCCTTCGGGTGGATCAAATCGGTGCTCGGATTCCGACAGTTCAGTCTGCGAGGTTTGGACAAGGTGACCTGTGAGTGGAACCTGGTGACTCTAGCAGTGAACTTACGACGGATGAACGGGAAGATCGAATGGGCCTAATCCGGAAAACCGGGACCGCCACCCTTATCACACGGCTTACTACTGGAGTCCGCACCGGTCTGAGTTCATCATAACGGCAGAATCGGTCCGGTCGCCTCCGACAACACGATCAAATCCCAATAAATCCAGGTTCTTTCCGCTCTGCCGCGCAGACTCCTAGGACAAACGAGAAAGTAGCAAAGAGAGGAACGACCCAAACAATCTCTGGCGGCCCAATGGATACAAAACCACAACACGCCAAGAGCACGATGCACAAGCAAACGATGAGTTGTCGCGAAGCGGGCATGGGATTAATCTGCCATCCAAGTCTTGCTGGACTTCGCCGGCCTGTCAACGAAAATTGAAATGCGGCATTGAGTCGCCGAGGCCGGCTTCACTGGAGTCCACGTGCTTGGAATTGAGGAGCCAGCGTAGATACTGCCTGATTTTGGGGACCGATGGCGGAACCCGCGCCGACGAATCGAGCAGAACCACTTAGAACGACAGCGTCGCCGCGTCTACAGCTCCGGTGAGGTCCAGAATGTCCTGTTCGATAGCTTGTTTCTTGCCTTCCGTTTGGCCTAGATATTTCTTGTAGATCTGTCAGTCGGAGCTGACTATGAAGGTCGTCGGCCAGCCAATCAATCCGCCGAAGCCTTGAACTACTTGTTCGTTTCCCATGACGACGGGGTATTCGATTCCCAACTCCGTAATGTGGGGCGCCACGTCCTCGAATGATCCAGATTGGAGGGTGATTCCGAGAACTGAAAACTGGTTGCTGTCCTGTTCCGCGTAAAGAGCATTGTAGTTTGGTATCTCGGCGATACAATGCCGAATCACAGTCTTTCTTGACACTTCTTCACCGAATCGCTCTGCAAACGTTCAATCGTCGATTCGTAGACGCTCAATCGGTGCTTTCAAGTCCGACAGCCTGCAAGAGCACTCAGATGCGATGGGCGATCCAGTCAGGCAGAGTTTTGACGATCCAGGCGATCAGTCTCCACCGCCGGGTGATATAGGACTTTTTCTTCCGTTTGCGGATCGCGGCGTTGATCTGCCGGGCGGCTTTCTCAGGCGAGGCCACCCAGAATTTCCCGTCCCCCTTCGCCATCGCCGTATCCACGAATCCCGGCAATATTTCGGTGATATAGATCGGGAGGCGTTGTTTCGCGTATTTGTGTCGCAAGCCGTCCAAGTAATTGGACATGAACGCCTTCGAAGCTCCGTAAGCGGGAGCTTCACGATTGCCCCGGAGAGCCGCGATCGAAGAAATTCCCACCAACTGGCCCCCGCCCCGCTGTTCGAGGTGTTTCAGTGCAACATTGGCCATGGCCGTGAAGCCGACGACATTGACAGCGACCGTTTCGTTCTCGGGTTCCCAGTCCAGCGCATGATTGATGAAGCCGGTTCCTGCGTTCAAGACGAAGAGTTCCACATCCTCCATGCGGGCTATGAGCTCACCGAGAGCGCTCATTCCACCTTCGGGTTGGGAGACGTCCAGCGTCGCCACGAAAGTCGGGGTGGGCAGTTCGCGGGCTAGGAAGTCCAGAAGATCCGTTCGGCGCGCTGCAAGACCCAGTGCGTAGCCTTCCCGGGCGAGTGTCTTGGCTAGCGCTCTTCCAATTCCCGAAGATGCCCCAATGACAATCGCATTTTGCACCGTTGGGCTCCTCGGATTAAGACTTCAGTCGTTCAGAAAATCGCCCGTCGAAAGTGTCTTAGCATACGCCCAGCCCAGTGACGACATGAAGGAATCATGCACTTCATGCGCGCGTGTATGTCGTCAGAACATTTTGGACAAAAATGCCGTTTTGCTAAGAGACGGTTTTCACGTTACACCACTCCAGTCCTAAGATTCGCGATTCTGCGTTGAGCCAGGGTCCGCTGCTTGCTTCGGGAGAGCATGTCCTGATGACGTCCGAAGAAGACATCGGCTGGGGTCACATTGTTGAGTGATTCATGGTGCCGGTGATGATTGTAGTGTTCGACGCACTCACCGACTACATGCTCGAGCTTTCAGGATGTGTTGCAACTTTCGAAAATCAGCAAGAGAGTGACTGGTTGGATCGACCAGGCTCCGTCTCATGCAGCGACCTCGAACAGCTGGTTGATGAACTGAATCTGTTGCCGAACATCGGAACCGCTCACCCACCTCGCGTTGCGGAAGGGGAAAACAGGGCCGACCTCTGCCGGCTTGTCAGGACGGTTCTCCGAGCCATTCTCTTTCGCTCGACGTATACGACGAACCCCGGCAACGCCAGGTCCGTATCAGCCCTCTCCAAGGGATCGGCTCGACTGGGCCTTGAGGATGATTGCCAACTCCCCTTTGTCCAGGTACAAACCCGAGCATCCGGTGCATCGATCGATGTTGACCAGGTCGGAGTAGCGCTCTTCATCCAAGTCCGAGCCGCACTTCGGGCACTTCATCCAGTAGGGCGCTCCCTTGTGCTTCTCGGCGAGCTCACGTTTCCGTCGAGCCGCCTCCTTTCGCATTTTATCGATCAGGTCTTGATCCTTCTTCAAGAAGTACGCGTCTTCCTTGCTGTAACCGAAGGCGCGCATTTTGTCTCGCATGCTCATTGTGGATAAGACCTCCATTTGTCGAGAGATGAGAGATCAAGATGGTGCTAGGAGCCTGCGCCGTAGGACGATTTTCGACTCGGCGAATTTCGCGATATGGCGATTGATCGGTATCGGTGACCGGGGAATGGGCGTTTTGGACGACGAGGCGCCGATGGGTGCGCCACGGGTGCTTGAATCGACCCTCGTTCGGCCTGATTTGCGGGCGGTATCCCTGTCATCAGGCTGCCTGAAGCCCCTGCATCCGCTTGACGTTCAATGCCAGACACACCAAGTTCCACTCGCCCTGGACCTTGTTCAGGCCGCGCAGGCTGAATCGGCGGAAGCCGAGCACCTCCTTGATCCACCCGTTGGGCGCCTCCGACAGCCATTTGCGCTGGGCGTACTGCACCCGTCCCGCCTCCATCGACAGCTTCTCGGCCATGCGGGCCTTCGCCGGATGCCTGGCGGCGTCTACCGCGACCGCGCGCCGGCCCTCCCGGCCCAAGGCCACATAGCCGTCCACGCCGCGCGCCTCCAGCGCCTCCAGGTCGTCCTCGTTGCAGTAGCCCGCATCCGCCAGCACCGTCTCGGGCCGTTCCCCATGGGTGGCCTCCACCTCGTCCACCAACGGGACCAGCCGACCCTGGTCGCTGGCGTTCGACGACACCTCGGTGGCGACGATCAACTGCTTCTCTCCCTCCACCGCCACCTGCGCGTTGTAGCACTGCTGAAAACCCTCCGATGAGGTCTTCATGATCCGGCTTTCGGGATCGGTGAAGTTGTCCTGCGCCTTCTCGTCCGGCTCGCCGTATTCCCGCTTGTAGGGCCGCCCGCTCTTCCGGTTGCGCTTCGAACCGGGCTCGCGTCCCCGCGCCTCGTCGGCCTCCCGTTGCCTGGCCTCCAATCGCGCCCTGGCCGCCCGGATCGCCGCCAGCCGATCCTCCCGGCGGCGCAACTCCTCGGGTAACTCATCGCCGCGATGCGCCTCCCCGAAACGCGCGTCCTCCGCCGCATCGGTCTCCCGCGCGCGCGACAGCAACGCTTCGATCTCGCCCTCCAGGCGCCGCTCCTCCTCCTGCATCCGACCGTAACTCATCGCCTTGCGCTTGCTGGCATTGGCTCGAACCTTCGTCCCGTCGATCGACAACTTGCCGAAGTTCCCAACCCCGGTCTCGCGCGCCAGACCGACCACCTCCACAAACAGCGCCTTGAAATCCGACAAATGACGCCGGCGAAACTCGCAAATCGTCCGATGGCTCGGAAAATTCCCCGCCGCCAACACCCGAAATGCCACGTCCTCCTCCAGCTTCCGCGCCAGCCCTCGGGACGAAAACACCCCCGTCGCGTACCCGTAGATCAGCACCTTCGCCATCATCCGCGGCTCATACGGCGACTTGCGACGACCGTCCCCCTCGTAAGGCGCGTAAAACGCCGTCAAGTCCAATCCGTCCACCAGATCGCTCACATGGTGTGCCAAGTGCCCCTCCGGCAACCAATCCCGTATATCCGGCGCCAGCAGCAACCCCTGCTCCGGCTGGTACGGGCGAAACGTCGTCGGCATCGCATTCTCCTCCTAACTGCGACACTATTATCTCATTCACTTCCTACGGCGCACTTCGGGCAACGAGTGGTCCTCGTCGGCGTGTTCAAGATCCTCCACGACGATTTGTTGAAGTGCACGCTTGAGATGAAAGGCTTCCCGTTCAGCCTTTATCGCTGTCTTGAGCGCCGGAGCTTTCGGCGGCAGTTCCAACCGTAACTTGAGGGCGACCTCGGACAGGCTCGCGTGGCTCTCGGCGACCGTTCTGAGCAGGTCCTGTCGTTCGTCTTCGGTCATGTTCGCCAGCATTGTAGATAATGGGCATGCTCTTCTGAAATCTATTTGGGGTCGAGTCCGGTAGGGGGCCAAATCCTACGCTGATATGGATTGACCCTGTCAAGCTTCCGTTACGTTTCTCGAATGCGCCTCCTTCAATGTGCTGGATTCAGGGCGCGGCCGGCATGATTCGCGACGGTGGATCACTCTGATATTCGTGGGTTGGCTACCACCTGACATCACTTCGTCGCGGAGCTGCCTCGGTCTAAGGACGTGGGTCGGTCTGGCTGAGCCAAGCCTCTCATAGCGTGCACGAGGATTCTCCTCACCGGCCTGCCACGCCCTGAATCCAACACATTACGTTTTTTGGGTCCAGCCTTGCTCCGGAAGCGCATGATGGCATTGCGCCCGGGGAGGCGTCAGAGGAGTTTCCCACACCTTGTCCATGGCACCGCGTGCTTCGAATACACGGCGGAGCAGTGGCAAGGTGTGGAGAACTCCGGCCCATCTCTCAGCTCCGCGCCCGCGTTGCATGGGCTCGGCCCATCACCTCGCAAGCAATCGCCCAGATGAACCCCACCAGCTCGCGGGCCACCGCGGTGGTGACCACGCACTTCGCCTTGCCCGCGCTATACAGATGCCGGTACCGCGCACACAGCCGCTTCTGGGCTGCCCAGGCGATGGCCTGCACTGCTGGCGGCGCCGCACTCGCCTTGCATCTCAAGTGCCTGGTTTTGCGCGCAGGGAACCGGTAGCTCCAGGCCGATTCAACCAGCACGCGGCGCACGTGTCCATTGCCTGTTTTCGTGATGGCTCCTTGGCGCCGCCGCGGCCCCGAGGAGTGCTCGCTCGGCACCAGCCCCAGAAAGCTCATCAGCTCGCGCGGCGAATCAAAACGCGTCAGGTCCCCGAGTTCGGCCAGCACCGTCATGGCCGTGACCACATCCACCCCGCGCAACGCGATCAGCGCCTCGACCATCGGACGCAGCGACCACTGCTCCAACACCTCGCGCATCTGCCCTTCCAGGCCCGCCACGCGGCGGCGCGCCTCCATCACCGTATCGACGTATTCCTGAAACACCACCTGCTGTACCGGATGCTCGAACCGCTGCTCCTCCAGCCACCGAAAGTGCCGTTGCGTCCACCGGCTCTTGCCTTCCCGATACACTCGATCATGACGCAGCAGAAACACCCCCAGTCGCTGCCGAGCCTTGGCCTCGATCGCCTTCATGTCCTCGCGCGCCCGCGTCAGGTCGCGCATCGCCTCCTGCTCCTCGTCGGGCACCCACACCGCCGTCAGCTCCCCCGACCGATGCAGCCGCGCCAGCTTCACCGCGTCGCGCCGATCCGTCTTCACTCGCTCCCCCGCGCGCCGCGGGATCAGGCTCGGCGCGACCACCTCGCAATAGTGGCCGGTGTCGATGATCTCTCGATACACCCCATACCCGCACGGTCCCGCCTCGTAGCAGAAGCTCAACACCTCTGCGTGCGGACTCAGGCTGCGAATGAGTCGCAGCAGCGATTTGCGTTGATTCTTGATCTCGCCCCGGTACACCGGCGCCTCACGTCCGGGCAGCGCTACCGCCACCGCGATCGTGTCCTTGTGAACGTCCAGTCCAACGTATGCACTACACTTGTTCATGACCTGCCCTCCTCGTTGTGGCTCTGTGTCGAAGGTTCCTCGCCCCGCAACATAACCCACGCGTACGAGGCCAGGGCAGGTCAATCCATGGTGTCTAAGGCACCGGCGGTGAGAATGTGGCGTCTTGGCATCCGATGTTGTCCCTGTTGAACACTAGTCTGTTATGGACAAATATTGCACAAGCAAAATCAGTCGGTTACCGACCGCGGAGCCGAGGGGGTTCAATTGGGACAGGGCGCCGGAGCCTGTCAGGAATTATGTATGTGTGAGCCATACTGACTCCCGGAAGGGAAAGGAGCAGGTATGGCGAAGGAGAAGCAAGAGACCAGGTTCAGCGCCGAGGTGCTGGATGAACTTTTGGAAGGGCAAGATCCTGCAACGGTCTTGCGCTCAGACGGCCTTGTCGGAGATCTGAAGAAGGCGTTGGCCGAGCGGATGCTGAACGCCGAGATGGATATGCATCTCGGTGGGGAGAGCGAGCAAGAAGCTGGCAACCATCGGAACGGCTCAAGCCGGAAGACGGTGCTCAGCGACGACGGCGAGCTGATGTTGTCGATTCCTCGAGACCGGCACGGCCGATTCGATCCCGCCCTGATCCGGAAGTATCAACGGCGATTTCCGGGATTCGACGACAAGATCATCGCGTTGTATGCCCGCATTCACCTGGTCAGCCTCGAAGAACGAATCGACACCACATCGGCCGCGGGCGAACTGGTTTTCCACGTCTTCGGCGCCATTGCGCATTTCGAGCGCCGTCTGATTTCCGAGCGCACCCGCGACGGCATTGCCGCCACCAAAAGACGCGGTAAAAGACCCGGTCGCCCCCCGCTTCACCCGGACACCGTTTCGGCCGCCCAAAAACTCATTGAAGCCGGATTGACGCCCGGCGAGGCTGCCAAACGGCTCGGGATTGGCAGGGCAACGGCTTACAGGATCGCTAGAGCACTGTACTGAACCCCATGTGCGGCCGTTTTTCTTCCTTAGAGTAATTTCAGGTACAAACCTTGCGATGACCCCTCCATCTGTAGCCGTTTAGTAATTATCCGACAGTCCGCCCTGAAATTAGCGCACCGATTCAGCCTTCGAGGCCTTCTCCGGAGCCGACAGGGAGTATCGTCTCGGCTACCACATGCGGAGCTTCCTCAGGTAGGTGCCCAACGAGTTCCTGGGCAGCTACTTCGGGCGCCGCGAGCGGAACGATGTCGGGTCGACCGTTTGGATGTCGGTTCAGGGCAAGACCTGGATTGGCCGACTCGCCAACTCGCGGACCGCAGCGGCTACTCCTCCCGCTGTTAAGATGTAGGGCAACGCAACTTCACTGTTTACGTCGCTCTGGAGGAGTTCGACACGTCTCAAGTAGCTGAAGACATGGCAGGCAGTCTACATCGACACCGCAGCCGACATAGATCCAACGTGCCCGTTCCCCGAGAAGGCTCGTTCACGGCCGTTTCCGCCCAACGTCGGCGGCTCGCTACCGAAATCAGCCATGAGGCTCGAGGTTGAACTCCGCAACGCCTCCTCGTTCGAGAATCAAGGCGCGCGGCGTCTTCGAATAGACCTGACGATCTGCATAGTACACCGTACGACTGTTCAGATCCGCCACTTGCTCCGCGCTGGCTGTGAACAGCGGCTGAAGGGGATCTTCGAGAACACCGATGACGGCGCACCTCGGACCCAGTGGGAACGACACCTCAGTACCCGGCAGGCCATATCCGATGGGGCCACACCCGCTCTGGTCCTTGAACACCACCGCCACAGGGTGATCACAGGTTACCAAGTCTGGGCCTTCCGGGTCGGTTCTCACCAGCGACCATGAACGCGACGCCAGCATTTCGAAGATGCTGTCAATGCCATCTAGTTCCAACGACAGGCTCTCAGTCGAGCTGATCCCGATTTCGCATCGGCCGGACTTGATGAACGCCTCCGCTTCCTCGAAGGGCACGTCCGCCTCGTCACGAACGAACCCGTCTCTCTTGGCCATCGCGAGGTGGTATTCGTACATGTCCCTGTCTGAGGCAAGGATGTCCAGGATGACTCGACGCTGATGTTGCCGGGCGGTGTTTATCGCTCGACGACGCTTCGGATTGCGAGCAATGAGAAGCGTCATGAAACTGACGATCTCGGATCGTTCATCGTCCGTGAGCGGCTCTACGCTCTCCTGAACGCGACGGATGGCGGAAATCGCCATCCCCTCGAATTCACCTAGAGATCGTTCCAACACGTCTGCCGTACGGCCTTCGAGGTCAACTCGGTTGAAGTCGCGTTGGGCCGCCACGTTCCGTGGCCGCGTCCGAAACGTCTTGCGCGATACCAGGTCGAAGACAGTGAGTCGGCCGTCGATCGTACCCTCGTCGGTAAACCCGGCGAGGTAACCTTGTGGAACGAAATGGTGTTTTCTGGCGACGCTCGACATGATTTGACGTAGGACTGGGCGGGCACATCCAGGCCGGCCGGGTCAGTCGCCCGGGCACACGCGTCAACTGTGCGACGGCGTTGCGCGAAAACGCATCGGCGATGTCAGTCGACGTGTTTTGAAGCATCAGGTTACCACGGATCGAGAGTCATGCAGTGCAGCAGGCCCTCCGTCTACGGATTCGACAATCTGACGGCCCAGTGCAGCTTCATGGTCAGTCCCTTCGACGGGCGACGACGGACGGGTTCTGGTGCAGATAGGATTGGCGGAGCGATAAGAGCAGGTGGATTCAGGAGCACGCAAGGCCGGAACTGTCATCGTCTGATGCAACGACCGGGTGGAGCGGTGCGTCTGAGAGCGAAGACTACCGCCGACGGGTCTTCGTGACGCCCGCAGCCGGGGGTACGCTCCTCAGGGCTCCAGCTCGGGCCGTTTCGATCGGCGGCGGGTCCTCGTAGCGACCGGGGCGCAAACTCCCGACGCTACCCCTCTTCTGCGGCGAGCCTCGGTCTGATCCAGAGATAGAGCGCGGCGACTCCCAGCAGCAGTACGCCGGCAATGGCCGGCGCGCGCCAGTCGCCGGCCCCGGCCCGCGCCAGGAACAGCGCAACACAGACCACGGCGCCGAGCGCAGGCACCGCAAGGGGTAGCTCGAATGCGCCCTCAGGTTCGCCGGGGCGCAGCTTGAGGATGACGAGTGCGCTGTTCACCACGGAGAACACCAAAAGCAGCAGTAATACCGTGGCCGAGGCCAATTGTGAGATGTCGCCCGACAGGATCAGAATCACGATCACCACGAAGATCAGCCCAATGGCGACATAGGGCGTGCGCCGCACCGGATGGATGCGGGAGAGAGAGAGCGGCAGATGCCTGTCGCGGGCCATGCCGTATAAGAGGCGCGAAGCGGTGACGTAATTGATCAGCCCGGTATTGGCGACCGCAAAGATGGTAATAGCGATGAACACCCAGGCCGGAAGCCAGGGCGCGGCGCGCGTCATGACTTCGGCCAGCGGCGCATTGGCTTCGGCCAATTGCTGCCAGGGCACCACCGAGACGGCGGTGATTGCCACACTCATATAGATGATGACGGTCAGCACCAGCGCCATCACCAGACCGAACGGCAGGTCGCGCCGTGGATTCTTCAACTCCTCGGCAATGTTGATCGAATCCTCGAAGCCAAGGAAGGCGTAGAAGGTGAGCACGACGCCCTGCACCAGCAGCACCAGGGGAAGGCCAGCTTCGGTTTCCGAGCCCACCGGGAATTCCAACAAATTCGCCGAACCCCAGAAGCGCAGGCCGACCGCGATCACAAACAGCAATCCCCCCGCTTCCACCAGCGTACAGCCGACATTGACCCACATCGATTCGCGAATGCCGCGATAGACAATCCCGCCGACGATGGCGAGATAGATGAACGCCAGCATGCCGGTGGGCAGGCCCTCAAGGCCGGGCAGGGCTTGCAGATTCTCGCCCACCACGCGTGCGCCGGCGGCAATCGAGGTGAAGCCCGAGCAGGCTAAAGTGAGACCGACGACATGGGTGAGCAGGCGACGACGATAGGCGCGCTGCGTGATATAGGCGGCGCCACCCGCGCGCGGATAGCGTGACCCGAGCGAGGCATACGATAATCCTGTCAACCCTGCCGCTACCAGCGATAGCAAAAAGGCAAGCCAGATCGCCGAACCCATCTCGCCTGCAACTTGCCCAATCAGGCCGTAAATGCCGGCGCCCAGCATGCTGCCGGCCGCGTAGAGCGTCATCTGCCATAGGCCGATGCTGCGCCGTAGCGTCAGGTCGCCGGCACTGGCCGGTTCGGATTGTCCGTTAGCCTGTTCCATAGATTCGAGGATTATATCCTTTGCCAGATCGTCGCAAAACCGCTTCTTTGTGCGCCAGGCGCAAGTTCCCACCCGCAGCTTCGGACAGCATGTGACGGATATTCCGGGGACGGTATCCCCTTGCTGTGGGCATTCTCTGCTTCTGAATCTGCCCCTTCCATGCACGCGCTGATCCTGCGCCTCGGATTTCAATCCCCGGTTCAGGCGCGACAACACCTTGCTGTCGCCGCAGCGGTCTGATTATGGTGGGTTCACTCTCGCCATGAAATCAGCGGCGGTACACGACCTGGTGCTCGTGAATGTGGCCGACCAATCGATTGTGGCGGCCCCGCCGCAGGGCGATCTCGCGTCGATCGGCTTCCAGAAAGCTGGCATCACGAATCAGACGGAGGCGAGAGGCGTCGGGGTCGGAGACCGGCAGGGTTCTGTCAGGAACAAACGCCCGTCTCGACCTAACAGTTTAGTAGCATGGAACGTAACGCATTCCATGTTTCGTATCTGTTAGATAAAACACCAGAAGACGTATTCCTTGGTCAGGCCGTGAAAACCGTTGCCTATTTGAGGGTCTCGACCGCGCAGCAGGACGTGCGCAGCCAGCGTCTCGCCATCCTCGAGTACGCACACAAACACGACTTCCGCATCGACGATTTCATCGAGGCGACCGCCTCTGGACAGGCTTCCGAAAAGCGCCGCCGCCTCGACGCGCTGATAAACGTCCTCCAGCGCGGCGACCGTTTGGTCGTCAGCGAACTCCTCCGGTTTTCACCGTAAAAGGGGTTTTCCCCAGCTTCAGAATCGTCTCTCAGCGCCATTCGCGGACTGAGCACGTGCCAGCACTACGCGAAATCAGCGACGAAAGAAGCCATCGCATTGCCATCCAGGCCGAACTCCTTGAAGACACGCTGAGCCAGATCCCTTGTGTAAATCACCGGCGCAGATGCGACATCGTCTCCCCGTGTTTCCGATGAGTCCACAGAGACTGCCCACTCATCGTCTCCGCAAACCAGATGTCTGCCGATCGTAAACACGTTCGCATGGGTCGAAAAAAGCGACTCGGAGCGGTAGATCACATCATAACCAGTGACTCCTGCTGGACCATCGACCGATTCTCCTTGTTCGCGGAGTAGCTCGATCACGCGTTTGTGCATTTCCCAGTAGTTCAATTTCTTCTGATTCTTAACAGAGTCCGGATGATGGTGATCTCCTTCCATCCGGAGCGACTCGCATAGCTGGTGGCTCCGTTGAATGTGGTCATCACGGATTTCTTCCAGAGCTTTGTCTCCACCCAAGAGAACGTAGAGCGATACGAGCCAGGCTTCCCAGTGCTGCCGAACGAGCATGCCTGCCAGCGCTGGCATTCTGGCCTCGTCGAGTACTAGAATGCCCTTCAGCAACCCGCAGCACCGCATGAGTCCTGCCGCAGCGAATTGTTCCGCTTTCCGCAGCGGTCTTGCCCTGAATGCGTCTACATTCCCGTAGACGTGGTCAAGGATCCGATCGGCAGCCTCCTTTGCCTTCATGGGTTGCATCTTTCTCCCGGCTTCAGAATCCTCTCTCAGCGCCAGATGGGGATGGCGCCTTCCTGCGAGCGCCTCCGTGTGTCTTATCCCATGTCTGATTCTATGTCTTGCATACGTCGAACGAATGAGAATGGCTCGGAGAACCGTTCTGACAAGCTGGCGGCGACGTTGCGCGGGTGCTGGAACTGATGCGCCAGCCGGGCCGGAAGCGCGGACCTGAGAAGGAGCATGGCCCGAACCGCTGAGGCACTACTGCGTGAGATCACGGACGAGATCAAATTCCAATTCCTCCAATCTCCGCTTGGCTCGAAACTTTCCCAAGTTCACTCCATCAATCAGTACCGGACCGTGCAGGGAGAACTTCCCCTTTGTATTCTCTGAAGCCTGCGACCAATTGTTTGAATGAGGCAGGCTTGTATTTCTCAAAGCTCTCCTCGTCCACGTAAGCAAAGTCGTATTCCGTGGCCGCCTGTGCTCGGTTAATGTCTTCGCACCATTGCTGTAGCCGTTGCATCTTCAGCGGAACGTCAATTTCTTCCTGGCCTTTGGTTTCCACAATGAAAATCCGCTTGGAGGACAGCTTGACCAGAAAATCCGGGTAGTAGTTGGAGATGTCACCATCAGCGTTCACGTAATCCAGTTTGAAGCGTACCGCCAGATAATTTTTGGCGTAGGAAACCACGTCACTGCAATCTTCCAGGAAGCGGGCAAACAGCAGTTCAAAACGGCTGTCCCCAATGATCTTGTTAAAGACGCTCTTTTTCGGAATAAGGTAGCCCTGATCTTTGGCTACGAAGGGGCGTGTCTGCCGCAGTTTGATGGTGCCCCGAATTTCGGCGTCGCCTTTGTCCCGCACGGTGAGCGCGTTGATCGCCTTCTTGAATGTTTCTATCAGGGTTTTGGTCGCGGCCAGTTCCGACAAGTTGCGCAGGGTGTTGGCGGTCTCTAGATTCACAGGACGGTCAAACAACTGTTCTTGCACAAACGCTTTGACCTTTCCATACAGCACGTCGTAACCGCTGACCAGCCGCAAGTCCTTCATCAGGGTCTGCGCGAAGTAGCCGATCACACTGCGGTAATCGGCAATGCCCGCCGTGTCGAGAATAGTGGTATGCGCCATCTCGCCGGTAGTGATGTCCTTGAAGACGATCTCCCGTTGTTCTTCCTCGCTGAAATATTGGTAGGCCACGCGCTGATGCCCCAAGGCGCTCGCGTTCAGCTCGCCCAGGTTCTTGTATTCCCGATAGGCGCGCGGCGTAAGCACGGGGATTTCAATATCCAGCGCGCCAATGTCTTTTTTGTCGTTTTCCTTGTCAATCTCCACCACCAGCGGGGTCTTTGCCCCGGTGCCCTCGCCCATCGGCTTGTGTTCCAGCACCACTCCTTCCGCCTGAATGGATTCTACGAAATCCATGAAGGCATCCGTGCCCACCACGCTGACATATTCCTCCGGGCCTCCGGGGTACATTTTCCGCAGGCCGCGCCCTAGAGTCTGTTCAGGCAGGATGTTGCTGGGGGCCGAATACGCTCGTAGCCCCACTATGGTGGTGACGTTCCGCACGTCCCAACCTTCTTTCAGCACCATCACCGAGATGATCGCCTTGTAGGGGCTGTCCAGCCCGTCAATCGAGTTGGCTTGATCGCGCAGCTTCTCCAAATCTTCTTTGTTCTTGCCTGACGTTGATTCGGAGATCTCGCCGTTTCTCTTTGTATGGATGACCAGCACAGCGTCTTTCAGATCGGGGTAGTGGCCTTCTAGGTATTTGGCTACGTCGTCGCAGTTGCGAGTGTCATCGGTCATCACGAACAAGATGGTTTTCTTGCCCAGTTTTTCGTGCTCGGCATACGCTTTGCGCCACTCGATTACGCCCAGGTGAATGTAGTCGGCGTATTTCTCGGTGTACTTTGCGCTCTTCTGTTCCGTCAACTTGGCGCGACTGGCGGCGTCGGGCAGCACCGGATGCTTGACCACGTTTTGCGAGATAGCTTCCACCAGCGGGTAATCGGCGATGGTCTGCACGAAAATCGCGCCGTTGTTGTGCTTGGGCGTAGCGGTCACGTCCACTTGCAGGGAAAGGGCCGACCCTTTTTGATTCAAGCGGTTGTGGATGTCTTCGATGGATTTGAACCAAGCCATGCGCGGGTCGTGAATATGGTGGGCCTCGTCGTTCAATACCATCAGTTCATCAATGTCGCGCACGATCATGCCCAAATCCACTTTGGAGTCGATGGTTGCGCCAGTGGGCCGCTTGCCCAGAAAGTAATCCATCGTGTCTTCATCATCGGGCGCTGCGGGAGTATCGTCCCCGGCATAGACGCGGTGGATGTTGGTCAAAAAGATGTTGCCGGTGGGCCGTGTGATGCGAACCTCGTCCTGCCGGTGCAGGGTCAGCTGAAAATCGTCGCGCCAGTTGCGCCCGTCCACGCCGTTGTCCGGCAGCACCGGGTCCGCGAAGAAGATGCGCAGACCACTGAAATCTTTGTAGATGCGATCCAGCACAATGATGTTGGGCGCAATCACCAGGAAGTTGCGGGACAGCTCCGACTCCGGCTCATACAGCTTGTGGAAGAAACTCCAGGCCAGCGCCAGGCTTAGCAGCTTGGTCTTGCCTGTGCCGGTCGCCATTTTCACTACAAAGCGTCGCCAGGTCTCGTCAAACATGCCCGTGGAGACCGCTCCGCTACTGTCGAAACGCATCAGGTCGTACTTGTCCTGCACGCCCACCACGTCATAAAGATAGACGATAGTCTCCAGCGCCTCGCGCTGCGCAAAGTAATACTGGAACTCGGTCATGGTGCCGTCGGTTTGGGGGAGCATGTGTGGCGTGTTGAACCACCAGTTGAGCAGGCTCTTGCTGGTGTCGGTCGCCCCCACGTAGCCGCTGTCCCGCCATTCCTTCACTTTCTTGCGCAGTTGCGGCACCAGCGGCGGCATCAGCTTCTCGGAGCTGGATTCCCGCAGGGCTTCATCCGCCGGAAACCAACGGATAGACGGGTCGAGGATGGCATAAGGCGATTCGGGGAAGTTGGGATGGAGCGCCATTATTTCTTCCCGCTCACATTGACTTCGACGATGGTCATGGTGTCATTGCCGAAGATGTCCACAACTTTGACGGCCAGCTTCCGCCGCCCCGGTGTGCATTCGTGAAAGACGCTGGTCAGTTCCAGCGAACGGTCTTTCTTGGTACGGAAGGACTGCCATTCATTCTCGAAGATGTAGTCCCCCGTCCAAACTTCCTCATACTCCGGTAGATCTAACTGTTCGGGCTGTTCCATCCCAGGAATCTGGGCTTGTTTCATCTTGTCACGCGGAATGCGGACGATCTCGCGCTTGCTTTCAAAGTTGAAGTCCACTGCCCAGTAGTCAATCCAGTCTCTCCAGTTCTTGGTAAGCGTCTCGCGGCTAACGATACCGTCTTTATCCTTGCTTACCTTAACGATCCGCCCCTTTTCCACCACGCTCTTGCTGCCCTTGTTCTTGAGCGTAGCCTCCACGCTGGCGATGGAGTCCTGCGAATAGAAGACCGAAAATTCTGTTAGCTCTACCGCCACGCTGTTTTTCTTGACGTGCGGCTTGACTTCGATAGCCGCCACATCGTGAAAAACCACTTGGTTCTTTTCCACCGCCCGCTTGTCGAACACCTCGGCGGGGATGTACTTAGGGGCTGAACCGCCCCGGGTTTTCCGGAGACTCCATTTCTTGAGAGGATGGGAGTCATCATGGGAAGATCAAGCAGATATTCACCGGAAGTTCGTGAGCGCGCAGTCCGGATGGTGTTCGAGCACCAGGCCGAGCACGAATCGCAATGGGCAGCAATGGCATCGATCGCATCGAAGATCGGATGTACGGCCGAGACGTTGCGGAAGTGGGTGCGGCAGGTCGAACGGGACACAGGCCGACGTGCGGGCCTGACCACAGACGAGAAGCAGCGTCTGAAGGAACTGGAGCGAGAGAATCGTGAGCTGAAGCGGGCGAACGAGATCCTGAAGAAAGCATCGGCATTTTTCGCGCAGGCGGAACTCGACCGCCGAGGAAAGTGGTGACCGAGCTCATCGATCGAAATCGGAGCCAATATGGGGTCGAGTCGATGTGCAGCATGCTGCACATCGCCCCGTCGACGTATTACGAGCACGCGGCACGACGACGCGATCCGGATCGATTGCCGGCGAGGACAAAGCGGGACGCTTCGCTTTGTGTAGAGATCGATCGGGTCTGGCGTGAGAACCGCCAGGTCTATGGTGCCCGGAAAGTCTGGAAGCAGCTCAACCGTGAGGGACAGCAGGTGGTTCGCTGCACCGTGGCCCGTTTGATGCGGGATATGGGCCTACAGGGTGTCGTTCGCGGCCGGAAGTTCAAGACGACAATAGCGGACGATTCTGCGCTGCGACCGCCCGATCTTGTCGATCGGGACTTCACAGCGACCCGACCGAATCAGCTATGGGTCGCGGATCTGACTTACGTGGCGACGTGGCGTGGATTCGTGTACGTCGCCTTCGTCATCGACGTGTTCTCCCGGAAGATCGTCGGCTGGAGAACGATGAACTCGCTGAAGACTGACATTGCACTGGATGCTCTGGAACAGGCGCTCTGGTCGCGCTCCGACACCAACGGTCTGATCCATCACAGCGATCGCGGGTGCAGTATCTGTCGATCCGCTACACCGAACGCCTGGCTGAGGCCGGCATCGAGTCTTCGGTGGGCAGCATCGGAGATTCCTACGACAACGCTCTCGCCGAATCCGTTATCGGACTGTACAAGACCGAAGTTATTCGACGGGAGGGACCCTGGAAGGGGCTCGATGATGTGGAGTTCGCGACGCTGGATTGGGTCTGCTGGTACAACGACAAACGATTGCTGGAACCGATCGGAGATATCCCTCCAGCCGAGTTTGAGCAGCTGTATTATCAGAATCCGCCGTCCGGCCTCGTCGAGGCCGGACTCAACTAAAACGGTCTCCGGGATTCCCGGGGCGGTTCAGGCGATGTCAATGCCCTTGGCGCGGGCTTCGTCTAGCACGTTAGGGAATAGTCCCATTTCAAACTCAAAGCCCAGAATGTCCACGCGGGTGATGTGCTTCTTGCGGCATTCCAGGATCACCTCTTCCACAAACAGGCGCGTCACTGGCAGGTTGACCGGTCCCACCGCCACCAGCCGCCCGGCCTTCTTGCCGTGGAAGGTCTGGAAGCCGGTGGTCTTTTCGGCGCGGTAGGCCCGCAGGATCAAGTCAACGAAGGCGTCTTCCTTTTCTTCCAGTTGCTTTTCCTGTTCCGCCTCGCGCAGGTTGGGATTCACGCCGATGTAATGCTGGCGCTCGTACTTGCCCAGGTTGAGGATTTCAAACGCACGGTAGTCTTTGCCTTCTGCTTTCAACTGCCGCTGCACGACGATCATGCGCTTTCGCGTGGTGTGGATGGCGAACTTTCCCAGATCGCCGACGATCCACTTGCGGCCCAGCTTCTCCGCCACGACCGCCGAAGTGCCAGAACCGCAGAAGAAGTCGGCTATCAGGTCGCCTTCGTTGGAAGAGGCTTTGATGATGCGTTCGATTAGGGCTTCGGGTTTTTGGGTGGCATATCCTGTCAGTTCCGCAGATTGGTTATGAATTTTGTTGATATCCGTCCAAATATCTTGGAGAGGCACTCCCTCATGATCACTCTCATATTTTTTTAATCGGGGAATCCCTCTTTTCTTTTTCGGCCAGTGCAATCTACCTGCTTTATCATGCTCACGAAGTGTTTCTATAGGGCATCGCCACAAAGTATCGACACCTTTATATTCATAACGATACCCACCTCCAGAAAGGCCACCTGCGGATAAACTCAGCCGTTGGTAGCGTTCACCTCGATGGGAATCGTACTGGTCGAAGAAGGTATCAATATAATCTTTTGAAGCAGGTTGTAGGATTGGATTCCAAAGAGATTTTCCTGACTTTCCATAGAAGAAAATCACATCGTGGATAACTCCGTAATGCCCAGAATCACTGTGGCCAAATGCACGTCGCCAAATGATTTCGTTTCTGAAGTTAGGCGTACCAAATACCTCATCGAGAACTGCTCGAACATAGTGATTAACCGTTGGCCCCATGTGCATATAGATGCTCCCGTCCTCGACGAGCAGATCCCGCATCAGAATGAGTCGCTCGTAGATCATGGCGATGAAGGAATCCGCGCCCTTGCCCCAGGTGTCGCGGTAGGCGATCTCTTCCAGGATGTTGGGCTTCTTCGTGAAGGTGTCGCCGCCGATCTCGATGTCCATTGAAAAATCCGCGCCCACGTCAAACGGCGGGTCAATGTAGATCAGCTTGAGGCCTCCTTGCTTTTCGATCTCCTCGCGCAGAGGCCCGGTCTTCAGCGATGAAAGGATCAGCTTGTTGTCGCCCCAGATGAGCTTGTTCGTCCAGCCCTTGAGTTGACGGCCACGCGAATCGGTTGCGAACAGGTCCGCTTGCAGCGCCGTCTCTTCCGGCTTCTCGGCACGGGGCTCGTCCACCTGCTCGATCACTTGGAAAGGCAAAACGATATTGCACACCTCGCTGGTCTTGCCGTTCCAGACCAGTTCCACCTCGCGCTTGTCCCCAAACAGCAGAAAGCGATACTTGTCCGGCAGGGGCTTGTCGGCTTCGATAAAGCGGATGATTTCTTGTTGTTCCTGCTCAGTGAGTTGGGCCATACAGGGGTCTCTCCTCCATTGGCAAACATTGCACGGTGCGGCGCTAAGGGCGCTTGACGCAGCAAATGGACAACTCAATTGGTAAGCCCCGGCTTAGCCGGGGCGACTCTCGACGCTCTATCGGCACCTCAACGCTCGTCGGAAACGCTACGCTTATCGTGCAAAATCGAACCGATCTGCCCAATACCCTATTTTCTCAACAAAATGCGAACTGCAACGACCGGGATTATCGCTGCGGCAAGGATCAGAATCAGTATCGCGGTTTAGCTGATCCGGAAAGTTACGTTGTGCGCCTAATTAGTTCCATGCAGCGAGACACAGCCGACCGCATCTTGAGATTGTCCGGCGCGATCCAGCGCCGGACGCGTCGCCCCAGCCGCGTAACCGCTGACCAAGATAACTGAACTACCCTACTGACGCTTGACCCAACACTTGACTCAACTGTGAAGATCACGCTCGTGCAAAGGAGTCTCGCGGAGCAGTCCGAGGGCAACCATCAGTGCATTGTCGAGGCGCTGGAGCTTGGTGGCATCGAGGCTCCCGACAAACTGAGTCAACTGCGATTTACGCAAACTGACAAGCTCGTCGCAATGCACGCTACTTTCATGACGGAGTCCTTCGTTCAGTCCGATATCGACTTGCGTGGCGAGTCCGTGGCGAGCCGAGTACACCGGTGCACAGATGACTGTCGAGAACCGCGAATCGATTAGCGCCTGCCGGCTAACTATGACGAACACGCGAAAGCGCTTCGGATCATGAGATCGCGGCCTCGCAACCCGGTAGAGTTCACCCCGTCTCACGCTTTCACCTGATAACCGAGAACATCGATCGCTTCTTCATTGAGTTCATCGGCGTGCGCGTTAATGGCGGCGCGGTCGCGCTTGTCGATCGCTGCTCGTTCTCGCGTGGCTAAACTTTGACGAAGCAACCGTTCAATCACTTGGGATCGGCTTTCTCCTTCGCGCGCCGCCTCTTCAACGGCTGTCACCACTTCCTTCTCAAGTGTGATAGATGTCTTCATTTTCATACTATAATTATACTCTATGATGCGGATGGCGGCTATTCTAAACTAAATATGTTGCCAGAGCATCGTTCCCTGTAGTGTCCCGGTGCGTGAGAAATAGCTGGTGTCGTAAACGATGGAGAGTGTGTGAGTTGGCTAAAGCAAATAAAACAATACCAGCAACACTCAGCTGCAGTGGCTTACAGCGTCAGCACGTGACCTGCCTGGGAACATCGTTTACCAGGGACCTAGGAGTCTGCGCCGTAGGAGGATTTTCGACTCGGCGGATTACGCGAGATGGCGATCAATCGGCATCGGTGACCGGGGAATGGGCGTTTTGGACGACGACGCGCCGCTGGGTGCGCCACAGGTGCTTGAATCGGCCCTCGTTCGGCCTGATTTGCGGGCGGTATGCCTGTCATCAGGCTGCCTGAAGCCCCCGCAACCGCTTGACGTTCAATGCCAGACACACCAAGTCCCACTCGCCCTGGACCTTGTGCAGGCCGCGCAGGCTGAATCGGCGGAAGCCGAGCACTTCCTTGATCCACCCGTTGGGCGCCTCCGACAGCCATTTGCGTCGGGCGTACTGCGCCCGTCCCGGCGAGGTCGCCAGCTTCCTGGCCATGCGGGCCTTCGCCGGATGCCTGGCCGGCGCCTGCCGGTCGGCGTTGAGTGTGTCGAGGACGGCCTCGATTTGTTCGTCGCACTCGGCGATCTTGGCTTGGTGGAACTCATAGATATCGAGAGACTGGGCCAGAGCGAAGACATGCTCTTCACGGTAGTTTCCGGTGAGCGCTTCACGGATCGTATTTTTGGAAGCCTTGCAGCGGGAATCCCGGAATTCGGCCAGAGCCGCGGGGTCCTGATTTCCCCCGACAATCGCCCGGATGATCTTCATGCCAGTCACACCCGTAATATGGGTGACCACATGGTGCAGTTGCGCGTTCATCTGCATCAGCGCCTTCTGCATGTGCTGGATGTGCGATGCCGCATAATCCACCAGACGCTCCCGGTGCCGCAGGTAGGCCCGGAGCCCGACGATCGCATCCCGGGGACAAAAGCTCGCCCGCAGCAACCCGTAGGAGTGCAGCTGCTGGAGCCACTGGGCATCATTCACGTCGGTCTTGCGCCCGGGCACGTTCTTCACATGCCGGGCGTTGACCAGCGACACCTCGAAACCGGATTGCTCGAGAATCTCGAACACCGGAATCCAGTACACGCCGGTCGACTCCATCGCGACCGTGGTAATCCCAACCTCATGGAGCCAGTCGGCCAGAGCGTGCAGATCCGACGTAAAGCTCTGAAACGTACGCACCGGTTCATCGTCCAGCTCCGGTGGAACCGCAACGACGTGAAAGGTCGAGCCCACATCCAATCCCGCTGCCGTAGGATTCACAGTCGATAACTTCTTTCCCCTTCGCTTCCCCTGCTTGTTACTGTCTCTGCTCATCGTTCCTCCGGGTATGTCTAATTCCCGGGAGCAGGGATGGGCGGTAACGATCACTTTCCTATACGGGATCGCCCAATGGGCGTCACCAATGACAAGTCCGCAGCCACCCCCGGACCATGTTTCTTGGCGGGCTCTCTAGGGCACCAATACGATTCCGGTCGCGCCTCCCGGGTTCCCGTGAGCCTACACGCACCGGAGTTTCTCGTCCACAGGTGGTGTTCCCGCACGCCCGACGGTTTCTTGTAAACTCGATGTGCGGTCCTGACCCATTCGTACTGATCCATCCCTAACAACTCCTTATCCTCCCTCCGCCGTGCCGGTTCATCCAGGCACTCGCCGAGGGAGGCCATCAGGAGTGGGTCCCGTTTCCTCGATCAGAACCCCGTTTGGTGGGTCCTTTTTACGTTATCGAAATCAGCCGATTCTCATTTCGAGAGAATCGTTGGTAAACAATAAGGATAAACGCCGTGATTGATCCGGTCCACTCGCTAGCATTCTCGATTCAGGCCAATCCTGGAGTTTATGCTGTTCTTGTGGGCTCGTGGGTTTGTCCAGGGCCGCATCGATTCCAACGGGTTGAAATATCACTCTCGATTTGCTTCGTAAGTTGGCACAACTCTATGACGCAATTCGACCTGCAGGCATGGATCGCCCAGGTTCTTTGAGGTGGCCCCGGAAAATCGGGCAGTTGTTTAAGGTGTATTCCACCGACTGAGGAGGGATACGCGATGACGAAGAGACACAGGTTTTCTGGGGAGTTGAAAGCGAAGGTCGCGCTGGAAGCGCTTCGGGGCGAACGGACGCTGCAGGAGATTGCCTCGAAGCACCAGGTTCATCCGAACCAGGTGAGCATATGGAAGCGCCAGGCGATGAAAGGGCTTGGCGAGATGTGAGATGACCCCTAAATGAGCCTGTTCAGCCTACCGAAAAGAGCCTCAAAACAATCCAGTGCTGCGCTTAGTCCTGGTAACGCGGCAATTTTGTCAGAGCTCAGCTGGTTGAGATATTGTGCAGGCGCAAAGTGATCGAAGTGCGGCACTCCAGGCGGGAGCAATTTGGCCCGTTTCTCGACCTCTTTGACGATTCTCATTTCACAATCGTCTGGTCTGGCGGCTGGCAGTTTGTTGGCCTCGGGGATTGAAAGCGCGCCATTCACCAGGGCCACATATAGGTCCCAGCCAATCAGATCCTCAACATCCGCCTCATCCTGACCTACGAAGTCGGTCGTTTTGAGAAGATGGCCATCTTCTAGGAGTTTTGACGTTTCTAACTTTTCGACCGCTTTCTTTTGGCCGTTGTGATAGTCGAGCAGCGCAGCGATCTTCAGGCCCCGACCTTTAAACAAGGTAATGAAACTCGTCACTTTGGGCGCACCCTCGGCAGGGGCAATCGCCCAACGTATGTCCAGCCCTGTGCGTCCATCTGCAACCAGTTTGCGAGTGAACCAATTGATATAAGCCCACTCGGAAGATCCCTCGACAACGAACACATACGGACCGACGAAGAGAGTCTGCGTGATGTCATATCCAAGTAACCCCTGTAGCGGCAGGATCGTGTCGCGGTCTCTGCTGAGTATTCTGGCGCCAACTTTTGTGCCCAAGATCTCTTCTTCGCGGCCGACACCGTCAATCTTTCGATTCACCACATCCTCTACAGTACGCATGGAAAAAACATTCTTGATGTCGAGCATGAATGGGGAATGCGTCGTATAGATGACTTGGTAGTCAGGTTGGAGTTTTTCCCGAATATATCTGAGTAGATCTTGTTGTGCCTTCCCGTGAAGCGTCAGACCGGGCTCATCGAGCAACACAATCAACTTGTAGGCATAGTTAGCTTTCATCTGGGAGAACCAGATTAGGAATGAGAAAAACCATATAAAGCCGGTGCTTCGCTCATCGAAGTTGACCGACGCGCGGTGACGTTCATTTCTGATTCGGGTGCTAAATACGTAACCAGCATTGAACGGCGCCGGGTCATTGGGTGCTCCCATGTCACACCGGAAATCGACCTTGAGGTGCCTGTTCTGGCTCCAATATTCGAAAATCTCGTCTGTCAAACGATTCCCAATGGCCTCAAGATTCATGATGAGGTCTTCTGAGCGCCCCGTTTTCGTAATTCCCCGTGCACTGCTATTGACCAAAGCGAGAAGGGCCTGAAATATTTTCAATTCAAAGGTGAGTTGGTTATTTTGCTCCAGGTGAACTAGCTGATTGATGGAGACCTTGCCCGGCAACCGCTCGTATTCTTTGAAGTAAACGAACTTTGGAAGATTGGGCAGCAATACCATTTCAGTCGCCGAGGAAATTGATTTCTTTGGATACTTCTCACTAAGTCTTTGCTGTAGTTCACGGTGCTTCTTGGTCGGCCCCTCGATCCCAGCTAGCACCTCATGTAAGGCTTGAATCGTTAACGGATTTCCTGTGACAGATGCTCGCTCGGCGGCATTAAAGCGAGCAGAGTCAATGAGGTTTTTGACAGTTGCAGCCTCGTCAGCCGGTACCGCCCAGCATTGTGCGTTGCTGTAGCCCTTGCGAATAGTGACAATCGCATCATCTTTTACTTCAAGTTCCGGCAATTCTCCGCGCAAAAGCTCTAAGTCAGATTCATCCAGAGACCAGTCCGTAGTTAGTACGTTTGCGACTCTTGAATCTTCTTTGCCTTCATCGGTCAATGCATACCTGCGCGGATAGTCTGTCGTCTGAAAATCCGCTGCGTCGGCATCTACTGGGTTGAGTTTATATAGCGCTTCAAGTATTGTGGATTTTCCGGCCTCATTCTTTCCGACAAGCGTGGTAACCTGATCAACCTTCCAAGGAGTAGAATCTTCAACACATTTGTATTTGGTGACTTGAACGCTTTTGAGCTTCACAGCAACTCCCCGCAGACATAGGTAAACCACCCCGGGTCCTCCAGAGACGGTTTTAGTTAAGTCTGGTCTCAATGAGGCCGACGGCTGATTCTAATAATAGAGGGCAATATCGGTCTTCAGCGAATTGGTGACTCGCTGGCCGATGATCCCCCGGGACAACACGTCATCGCGAACGTGACATAAATTAATCCTTGCCAAGGTCGGCACATAGCTGGCATCTGTAACCTGAAGTTAATTCGGACGGGCCGCACACACAGCGCCATCAATCGCGCCATGAAACCCATGTCAGGGCCCACTTCACTGGCCGAGACAAGCTGGTGCACCTGATCGGCGCGGGTGAAGTGGTGGACCGCTTGGTGCGCGCCTTCGCTGATCGCCTTCACCGGCCCGTCCAGATCGGCCAAGGCTTTCCCGCTGGGAACCATCCCGTCTCGTTCACGCTGCATGTCTTCCCTTCCTCAACCAGGATTTGACGCCTGTTCGGAGCAAAGTGAACAGAGTGTGTCCTCGGTTTCGGTCAGTATGGTCGTACATCGTGAAAGCTCTCTAGACAACACTTCTCGAGGCCCCGACTCAACATTGATGCGCGGATGCTCACAACGATTGTTTCGACATTCACATCGTCGTGTTTGTTCGATCTTGTCGCTCAATTTCACTTCCTAAGAGAACGATGTTTCAGGTACTGTCGCCAAGCGGATTAGTTAAACACACAGCGGTGCCAGAGCCTCCAGCGGAGCAGGCATGAGTTGGGAATTCCTCAGCCGGTCCAGCGACCGCTCATGGACCGCGGTCTTCAGCCAAACGTCACCCAGTTCGCGCAGGAGCATCTTGTGCGGAAGTAGGCTCTGGAAAGCGGTCAAGTCGCCCGGCACTTGGAGGGACAGAGCAGCAGCGTCCTCCAGGGCTCGCAGTTTCCCGGAAAGGGCCGAGAGATCAAGCGGCTGGTTGGTGCGTAGCACAATTTCGCCTGCGTCGAAGGTATCGAGACCCGCCCACTTGGCGATTACGCCGTTGAACAGGCGGCCACCGAAGGTGAAGTAGTGATAGTGTCCTTGCCGATCGTTCGCCACCGGTAAGCGGTCCCAACCAATGTAGCGACGCATGCGCTCGGCGGACGCGAGGAACTCCAGACTAGCTTCTTCAGTCATCGCAGAGGATTCGATCCCCGCATCGATCAACCGCAGCATTTCCTCCACGATCGTCGGATCCATCCGTACTTCCGTGCCCCCGTAGCTGATCTCCACTCCCTTCGTGCTTCGACAGGGTTCAATGTCGATGTGCTCCGGACGAATGCGGCGGACACGCCAGTGCCGGCCTGCAAATCGAACAACACCACCAACAGATAACCGCATGAGGTTTATCACAGGCACGTTGCCGACTTGGCGACCGCTTGCCATCAATCGCACATCACAGCTTCTTAGAGGAAAGTTCCCCCAGATCAAGCGACGATCGCGAAGACGGTGTAGCTCTTCACCTGCACCAAATCGATTCTGGAAGCCATGGCGGATGAGATGCCCTGATTCGGCAAGTTCCCCAAGGATGCTCTCAACCACGCCAACGTCCATGTGAGGCCAGCCCACGAATTGCTCGGCGAGATCCGAAGTCCGCAAATACGCTCCGTTACTCGCCAGAATTAGTGAGAGGATCTGTTGCGCCGCAGCCCCGTAAATGTCGAGGGGTCGCTCACGTTCCAGGCGGCCCGATCGGATCTGCGAAAGAAGTGCTTCAAAAGCAAGAATGCTCTGAAATCGAGAACCATGATCAGGTGACACAAGGCATGCCACATTGGTCTTGGCCGAACGTCGGTTGCCTCTGCCCACTCGCTGGAGGAAGGACTCCCACCCACCTGGATGGCCGTAGAGGGCGACAAGATCGATATCTCCAATGTCAATACCCAGCTCGAGGGTGCTCGTTGCAACGCAAATCGCCTTCGGGGCCAGTTGGAAGCTCCGTTCGGCGTCGAGTCGCACTTGGCGATCCAAGGATGAGTGGTGGACGTAAACACTGGCGCCGAACCTCGCGCTCCTCTGCAGAACTGCACCAAGTCGATCGCACTCACGGCGAGCGTTGGCGAACAGTAGGATCTTCACACGGGCACCGCTCGAAAGGCCGTCGATCAGATCGACCAGTGCCTGGTCAGACGGGACCTCACGGATGACGGCGTCTAACGGTTTGGTCTGCTCGTCGCGCACAGTGACAACATGTCGCCCTGGGCGGAAAAACTGCCAGATGTGCGTTGGCGCAGCGATAGTGGCTGACAAGCCAACGACTTGGCACGCGGTCCCCGTGAAGGCCTTAAGGCGCTGCAGCAGGACACCGAGTTGAAAACCGCGTTGCGTGTTGTAGATGAGGTTTCTCTGTGCGGCTAAGGTCATTCCGCTCGCCATGCCGAACTCCAACGCGCAGCCCCAGCGACTGCATTGGTACTTCGATACGGCGCAGGAGGTCGTTCGCCAAGGCGCGCGTCGGTGTGACATAGATGATCGAACAGCCGGGATCTCGGCGCATGGCTGGCAGGCAGCGCTGGACGAGCGGGGCAAGCACCGCTTCCGTTTTTCCGCTGCCCGTTCCGGAAAGCACCAGCACGTCTCGGCCCGCGATCACCGGCTCGATTGACTCCCGCTGTGCTGGCCGAAGCACTGAGAACCTGCCGTAGAAGGCACGTCCTAGCTCGACCGTGAGCGCCGTCGCCATCAGATCCCCTGTTCCAGACGATCGTCGAGTTCCTTGACGATGCCTTGAATAGCCCGTCGCACCCTGTCCGGTGAACGCACGGTCCACAGTTCCTCTACGACCCGATCCATTTCGCCGGCCAGAAACAAGCGACCTGCATCGCAATCGTACGCAACCCCATAAACACTAAGAATGCGAGTTGCCAAGTCCGCGAACTCCGCGAACTCGATCGGTTCCATTTCGAAGAAGGGCAGATGATCGAACCGCCGATAGTCGAAATCGTATACTCCACGCTTAGTCAACTCGGTCTTGCACTTCTCGACGAAGTCTGGAGTCACGGCAAAATAGCTCATGCCTGGAAAGCGGTCGCCGTCGAAGAACCGAAACAGATTCAGGAACGCTGCCTCCTGCATATTTCGGCGATTGAGGTTCTGGATTACGTCCTCAAACTCGTCGAAAAGCAGCACGAACCCCCGGAGACCGGCTGCCCGTGCCAACACGTGAAAGTCAGTTAGAGCGTCCCACGCCTGGCGGTGTCCGCTGGTGTGAAACGCAAACACGTCGTCTGCATAAAACTGCCATTCGCGGCGCGGATCTCGGAAGGCTGCCCGCAGCTTCTCAACCAACTCGCAATACAGGAGTTTTCTTTGGCCACGGTAGTTTTGTGGATTTGCGCACCAGTCCTGAACGCGGTCACGGACGTTCTGACTTTCAGAGCGGACCCACGCCCGCAGCGCCACGTAGAGCGCTGGCGACTGAAGGTAATCTGAAAGATCCCACTTCCCTTTGCTAGAGATGCGCTCACGAATCTGCCGCATTTCCAGCGACAGCTGGGCAGGAGTGACGCCCGTGAACGCATTCAGGGCCCTCCTTCTGAATCTTTGTTGCATGGACGGAACGGAGATAAAATTGACCTTTTCCCAATCTGTAGCGTCAGGCGATGCGTTCGAACACAGACCGTCCGAGTCCGGTCATTCACCTGACGGTCCAACTGATAGCTATCCATGCCCCCACCGGGTGTTGAGGATTTGGGGAAATCAATGACATCACGCGGCTTGGACAGTTACCATGAAGCTCTCTTATTGCTCAACGTCAGGGAGCGAACCGGCATTATGAGCTTTCCCGGCAATGGGTGCGTCCCGGCCCAATATGAACGATAAACGCCATGTTTCTATTGATGGGATGGACTCCCCCTTTGACTTAGTCGGCATCAAAAGTGCCAAAGTCATAAAGAGACTCGCAATGTTGCGGTCTAAACACAGTGTGTAAGGAGGAGTCCAAGTGCAGGATAAGACGATTGCAGTGGATCTGGCAAAGAATGTTTTCGAGATTGGGGTATCGGATCGACCTGGACATGTCGAGGAAACCTATCGTTTAAGTCGTGTGAAGTTTCTTCGGTTTTTCGTGAATCGGGAACCGGCGACAGTGGTGATGGAAGCCTGCGGTTCGGCACATCACTGGGGACGGCAGATACGGGAGCTGGGGCACGAGGTCGTTCTGATCTCGCCGCAGTAGGTGAGGCCGTACGTGCCACGCGACAAGACGGACCGTGCGGATGTGAAGGGATTATTTGAGGCCTACCGCAACAGCGATATCCGTCCGGTCCCGATCAAGACATTGGCCCAACAGCAACTGACAGCGCTACATCGAATCCGCTCGACATGGATGCGGACACGAGTCACCCGGATCAACATGGTGCGGGGACTGTTACGTGAGTTTGGTTTTGTGATTCCTGTAGGCGCACGACATCTGGTACCGGGAGTGATGGAACTGATCGAGGATGCCGAGGTCGAGATCCCCAGTGTGGTTCGGGAGATGTTGGACCAGGTCTGCGGCGAAATTGGCGAACTGGAGTCTCACTTGCGCACCGTGGACGGTGAGCTGAAAGCTCTGGCCGAGCAAACACCGGTGGTGGAGCGTCTCCGCTCGATTCCTGGACGGTAAATGTCAACAAGTGTGAGACACCTGCGTTGAGAGTTTAAGCTCCCACCTGCACCTTTGCAGGAGGGTTGATCCAGACCTCCTCGGGCGGTCCGGCGATTGTTCGTGGTGCGTTGACGAAACGTTCGGGATGCTCGCGACGTCCGCGATCCAGGGCATGCTGCCGTCGTTGGACGACATGGTCGGCGCGGCCGTAATGGACCGTCGCCGGCGTCAGCCAGTTCAGGCCCGAATGATAGTGAACGTTGTTGTACCAGCCGAAGAAGTTGCGGCAGAACGCCTTGGCATCCTGGATACAGCCGAAACGTTCGGGGAAACCCGGCCGGTACTTCAGCGTTTTGAACTGGGCCTCGGAAAACGGGTTGTCATCGAAAACATGCGGCCGGGAGTGGGTCTTGGTCACCCCCAGGTCGGCGAGCAATAAAGCCACCGCCTTGGATTTCATCGACGATCCGCGATCCGCGTGCAGAGTGAGTTGATCCGGTTCGATCCCATGCTTGTCACTGCTTTCACGAATCAGCTTTTTCGCCAGACTCGAGGATTCGCAATCGGCCACCATCCATCCCACCACCTGGCGGCTGAAGATGTCCAGGATCACGTACAGGTAGTAGTAGGTCCACTTTCGGGGTCCTTTCAGCTTCGTGATGTCCCAGCTCCACACCCGATTCGGCCCTGTCGCCAACAGTTCCGGCTTCTCGTAGACGGGATGCCGCCGCTGGTTCCGCCGTTCGCGCACTTCCTGATTCGCATCCAGGATTCGGTACATCGTGCGCACCGAACACAGGTAGCGGTCCTCGTCCAGCAGTGCCGCAGCGACCTGCGCCGGCGCCTGGTCCAGGAAGCGTTCGCTATGCAACACATCGAGGACCTCCAGGCGCTCGACCTCGGTCAAGGCGCGATGGGACGGTGGCCGGCGCCGTGGAGCCCGGGGAGCGTCCTCCTGTTGCCGACGGCGATAGAGCGACGCACGGGGAACACCGAAGGCCCGACATGCCGGCGCCGTCCCCAACTGCGGAGCGAACTTTTCCGCCACTTCCATCAGCCGTTCTCCTCCTCGTCGGGGTTCTTCAGGGGGATCCCCAGTAGCGTGGAGACTTTTTTTTGGATTTCGATCACCGTCTCGGCTTGCTCCAGCTTCCTTGCCAGCCGCCGCCTCTCCAGTTCCAGTTGGGCAATGCGCTTATCTCGGGGATCCTTCGGCTGCGCCTTGCGCCCCCGTTTCACGCCCGTTCCGTTGAGCTCGCCAGCATCGTGCTGCCGCCGCCAGGCACTCAGGCTCGACGAATACACGCCCTCCCGCCGCAGCAACGCTCCCACCTCGCCCGGCTTCGTGCACTTGTCGGCTTCCCGCACGATCCGCCGCTTATACGCCGCGGTGAACCGCCGCCGCGTCGCCTTATCCACAACCTCCGGATCCGGTCCATCCCCATCCGGTGCGGCCGCTTCGCGCGCAACTCCAGTCGCCCTACGGGCTCCTTCCGTTCCGCGCGATTCTTCCTGCTCGTGTTCGGATTTCGTCACCAACACAGGTTATCTTCCTTCCCGCCCTGCTCACTAATTATGGATCAGGCAGGTGTCTCACCCGTGTTGGCACAGAGGGGGAGTCGGGTTGTTAACCGCCACAGCCCTGGTGGGTTTTGTCGGCGATATCCAACGATTTCGATCATCGCGCCAGTTTGCGAGTTATCTGGGACTCACACCCCGGGAGCGTTCCAGTGGCAATCAGCGTCGGTTAGGTCGGATCAGTAAACGGGGTGACCGCTATCTAAGAACGCTGCTCATCCACGGAGGCCGTTCCGTGTTGTGGAGGGCACACAAGGCAGAGGCTCCATCGGAGTTACAGCAATGGGGTGTTCGAATTCACGAACTTCGAGGACATAACAAGGCGGCCGTCGCCTTGGCCAACAAGCTGGCCCGCAGAGTATGGGCGGTCTGGAAACGAGACTGCGATTATCAGGGCCAGTATCGGGCGGCCTGACCCAGAGTCGAAAAATCTGTTCAGCGACCTGCGATGACGTGTTGAGTTGATGGCGTACCGGTCAGACCGGCGCGGGGAAATGTCGACGCATCTCCTGGCCCTTTCGAGGCCGCTCTATCGGTTGGCTCCCCGCGCGCGAATTCCATCATGGCCCGGAACCCGAGCGTTCCACTTGAGAGGCCGGAGATACGGATGCAGTCGATCTGCCGTTCACCTCGAACAGTCTCCTCAGTCATGCTGAATGAAATCTTCGGAGATCGAACACAGGAGAGCTGCGTCTACTTGACAGGCGAGTCCAGATACGGAGATGCTCCGGGACCGACAGTGACAGAAATGATCCGGGGCATGTCGGATAGAACGCTTTGAAGCGAGGCGCGGGCGGGTTTAGGAGGATGCGGGCCAACCCCTATGGGTTTTCAATTTTAACCCTTTTGTAATGAGAAGTTGCCTTCAAAGCGCGCCCCATCAGTCCGGCAACATTTCCGTGAGTGGCAAGCACTTTCATCCTCGAATCAACTGCACGATATCACACATGTAGCATCCGAGCGCCCGCGGCTTAGTTCAAAGGACCTTATCATTCATATGATATGGGCGATGTTCGCTCCGGGGATCTGCCGGTGCCGCCGCCGCGCTGGATCGGGAGATGTTGCAACTTCGAGGGTGCTAACGATCTCGCGTAGAGAACGGAGTTCTCGATTAGACCTCATCTTTACGCTTGGACGCGGCTCAGCGTGATCGAAAAAGCCATAGAGAGTGCTTCTTCAACCGTCGAAGTGAGCTTCTAGTCGGTCTAGCTGAGCAACGCGGCGACTTCCCTCCCCCGGCCGCAGCCGCATTTCCTGTCGCGATCGCATACTGCACACACTTAGATGACGCCGGGTTTGAGATCATCCGGGGTAAACTCGACGAATTCGTGTGTCAGTACTGCCCACTCAGGATCGGGAATGGGAAGTCGCTGGATGGGCTGGTCTCAATGAATACACTGCCCCTGAGAGCCAACCCTTGGCGATAACTGGGAGAGAGTGAGGTGACTCCAGCTTAGCCTCTACTCTCCTTCTCACTCAGAAGAATCTCCAAGCCCCGCCAAAGAGTGACATCCTGCACAATACAGAAATCACGATACCGGTCAATAACACGCTTCGGCCCTGGAATCGAAACTTTGTCTTGCGGTTCTGTGCGCTTCGGCCCTGGCTTTCGTCTAGCGGGTGGGTCGCGGTCCACAAAACCTAATTCATTGCCCGCCCTGACGGCCTCTTTCAAGGCAGCAAGATCAAGTGGATCGCGCTCCGCAGTCCTACTTTGTGACGGCAGTTCTATGCCGCTGTTAAATCCATATTTACCACTCATGCGACCCTCTTTTCGGTAAGGCTGTCAATAACGGCCTGAGCATAGTCGCGGGCGTTGTCGATGGCGCTAGTGACTTGTTTCAATGCTTTAGCAGTTGTGGATGCGGCCTTACCTTTCATTTCTGTCCTCGCAAGATCAGGTAACTCCGACAGAAGAAGGTTGTCCCTGAATATCCTGGTGTAAGGTGCCCGCTTGGCAAGTCGAACCGGCAGCAAGGAGATACTATTCATCTCCATTTCCTGTCGGACCTCGCGTTCGTCCGTAGTCTGAAATGCGGCATTGGAACGCGTAAATAGAAGCGCGTATCCAATAGGGCTTCGGATCATACTTGATGTCGTCTGCACAAGCCTGACAGCCTGTGCTGCCTGACGCGCCTCCATGGGTGAACCATCAAGCGGGATGATGCAAAGATCAGTGCGGGATAGAGCGAAAGTCACGATCTGATCTTTCGAGCCTTCAAGATCTATGACTAGGTACTCGGCTTCATCGGTCAGCCCGTCGATCAGAGCAATGATTTCTTCGGCCGGTGGGCGAGCATGAACAGAGAAGGGAACCTCCCTGCCCTCTTTTTGGCGCAATTGTGACCAAGCCAGTATATTGGCGTTCGGGTCAAGGTCCAGAATAGCCACACGTCCACCGGCAACGGAAATCTGCTCGGCCAGAAGCATGGCGGAGGTGGTTTTTCCCGAACCGCCTTTTGGATTGGCAAACGCAATCACGTACATGGCAATAGCATACGTACATTAAAAAATGCCGTCAACTTTAACGTTATAGTTAACTCTAACTATATCTCAAACTTTACCATTACTGCCATCAGGGTCTATTTTGGTGGGGCAGGCAGGGGGGCGTGTTCCGCAATGATGGCTCTCGCCTGCTTCGTTAGAAGCTCTTTCTCCTTGGGCGTAAAGCGTCTATCTCCGCTCACCCACTTGCTCATCCGATAGGTTTTGAGTTCGGTGATGAACATCTTCTCACCACGGAGTGTGATGGGAATGCCACCAGCAATCGCAATCGCCTCCTGGCACTCTTTGATGGAGATCGCTGGCGGGGTACGAAAGCGGGCTCTGAACGCTTCGTCTTCCGCAATGAGGACCCGCGCCTGCGTCGTCAGAAGTTCCTTCTCCTTGGGCGTAAAGCGCCGATCTCCGCTGACCCATTGTTTATCTATGACTCTAAGGTCGGTGATGAGCATCTGCTCGCCACCCAGTGTCACGGTCATGCCCAGAGTTGTCATGTCCCGGCCACGCGCAATTTGAATTGCCCGTCGACAATCACTGATGGATCGCTTCGCCATGCTCTCCTTCCCCCTGTAGTTCTTCCCGCCTTTGGCGTCCAGACCGGACGGGTCACCCTCCCCAGTCGCTTAAATCCCCGGTTTTCGCCTTTGAAAAGTCTTATCCAGCTTCAGAATCGTCTCTCAGCAGGAATTATCGCCTCACTGGGTGCGTCCCCGAAACGCTTAGGCGCTGTCGCTTACCCTTCGGTGGAGATGATCCCGCCACAATAGGTGTAGGTTTGGGCTCGCTCTTTCCGCTCCGTGTAAGCACGCTCCGTCGCGAAGTCACTTCGTGAAAGACGTCTCCGCACCGGACTATCATTCTCGATAGCATCCACACCAACGTATTCCCGGTGCCGCAGCTCACTCTTGCCTTCAATCGTCCGTACTATCACACCTTCAAGCTGCATAGTTTCCCATTATCCGTACCGTATCCGATTACCCCACCTCCACAAACTCCTCAGAGGTGTTGACAGGAGAGTTGCTCCGCAGGTGCTCCAGCCATCCGGATCCGCCCCAACGCCACACCCATCATCTTCATCGAGTCCGCGGCCGAGGCCTCCTGCAAGGCCGATTCCCGATCCGGTATTGCCCTGAAACGGTACAACCGGCGCAGCCGGATAGAAACGATGATCGGCCGTTGGGATACCAATGGAAACAAACGGATTTGGTGCGCCGATCCGCGCGCGCGTCGGGACATTACCGGGGATCGAGCGAAAAACCCCGCCTCAGATTGCGCTGTGCCGCCCTTTCGCGACGCACTCCATGGCAGAGTCTTCTGAAGGATCCTGCGCCGTGATCGTTTCTGAAAGCGCGTGCCGTCCTCGGGCTGGCACGGCGTCCACGAAAAAAGGCGACGGGGTTTAACCCGCCGCCGGAAGGTGCGGCGCTTAGCTGGCTTCGTTATCGCCAGCCGCCTGGGCCGCCTCGGCCTTGCGCTCGGCGATGAGCGTGTGCGCCTGATCGGCGAGTTTGGCAACGGAGAGCAGGTTGACGAAACGGAAGCTCTGCGTGGTCTTCCACTGGCCCCCCTCGGGGTAGATCCGCGAAAAGCTGACATTGTGATGGGTGATCCCGCCGACCTCGTTTTCCCAAACGGTCGCCTTGACGGTTCCGATCCTGAGCTCCGCTGCGGGTTTTGAGTTGTTGTGGGTAGCCATTGATTGAATCCTCCTGGTTTAAGGGTTTGGAGCGTATGTCGCTCACTGAACAGGCGGCACCGGACAAACCCGCCCAGGAGGTACATCGCCGAGTGCAGGAAGGTGGGGAATAACCGGCCAAGAGCAGGGGCCGTGACAGACGCCCCCAGGGCGAGTGTGGCGGTCTGGCTGCGGCCCCTGCGCCGGTCCCCGCCGTAACAAGCCCCGGCTACGGGAAAATGGCGAGATAACATTAGGCGCGGTGGATCGCCGGCCCGTCAAAGCGAACAACGGAAAACCGGGGGATCTCACCGGCCGCTTGCCGGCACCACGAACTGCCCGAACCGGCAATCCAGGGACCGTGGGTGCGGATGTACTCGTGGCGATGGCCGGGATGGCTGCGCGGCAGGGAATAGGGCCGCCAGTAGCCGCTGGATTCCTGCGCCGATTCCTGGGTCCGTACTATCATCTCTAATCCATCCGAAGCACGGCGGTTGCAATCAGCTGGGGGATCGAACAGGACTCGCGGACGGGTTTTGATTCTGCCTCTATGTTTCTGGAGAATTAGTCGATCCGTGGACAGGGAATCATAGCGAGAGGGAACTGAAGCGGTCACGCTGGACTCGCGGCCGTCGGTGGCCGAACGCCGGAAGTTCAAGTGGGTACCAACGACTGGCTGAGTGTGGAGTCGGCTGCGAGAGACGCGGGCGAAGAGTCTTGAGCGGGCGCCAGTGGGACGGCGGATTCCTTGGCTGCCGGGCGGGCCGGAATGAGGCTTCCGGACAACCCGGTCATTGTCCGAATCCAAACTGGGCGATGATGGGGATAGGCTGATTAACGGAAGGGAAGCGGCAGTCAATCAAGGTTGGAGTGTAGTGATTCCGGCCTCCTGTCCTGGAACACATTCAAGGAGAAGAAATGTCGAATACCGATAAGCAACTCGCCGAACTTTTGGCGGAGGAAAGGAAGCTGCTCGAGCGGCAAAAAAACGAGTAGGATGCGCTCAAGAAAAAACTCCGTACCGTTAAGAAACAGCTCCGGGAGGAACACCGCAAGCTGGATCAACGCCGAGCGGAACTTCTAGGTCATTGCATGATGCGGAAATTCAGTTCTGACCCTGAAGCGAAAGAGGCCATGCTGCAGGATCTCGATGGCTTCCTGTCGAAGCCCGAAGACCGGGAACTGTTAGGACTACTCCCAAAATGAACTCCTGCAAGAGAAGGCTCTTGAAACTTTTCCGGGGTCTTTTCCTGTTCCAGGATCGCCTGACTTATGCGTTGGTGGGGGGGCGTAGCCAGTACCATGGCAACGGCGTGGCACCGCAGCGGCAGATCGGGTTTTTTGCAGACTGTGGATGCGGTTGGCCGGCGGGGGTGGCGCGGGTAGCAATTGGGAATGGAAGCGCCGAATGGGATCGTGTGCCTATTGGGAATCGAGCAAGGCGTGGTGTGCTGTTTTGAGGCTGTCCACATCGATGAGCAGTTGGGCGTGTGGCTGATCGGCGGCCGGGACTTCGATTGTGTGAGTGTCACGGTTTGGCCCACCTGATGTCGTCCCGCGTGCGGGGCGTGGATTGAAACAGATTGCACGGCTGAACGATCTGCTCGCCGTCCGGAGCACCGACTTCGCGGAATGAACCGCCCCGGGAATCCCGGAGACCGTTTTAGTTGAGTCCGGCCTCGACGAGGCCGGACGGCGGATTCTGATAATACAGCTGCTCAAACTCGGCTGGAGGGATATCTCCGATCGGTTCCAGCAATCGTTTGTCGTTGTACCAGCAGACCCAATCCAGCGTCGCGAACTCCACATCATCGAGCCCCTTCCAGGGTCCCTCCCGTCGAATAACTTCGGTCTTGTACAGTCCGATAACGGATTCGGCGAGAGCGTTGTCGTAGGAATCTCCGATGCTGCCCACCGAAGACTCGATGCCGGCCTCAGCCAGGCGTTCGGTGTAGCGGATCGACAGATACTGCACCCCGCGATCGCTGTGATGGATCAGACCGTTGGTGTCGGAGCGCGACCAGAGCGCCTGTTCCAGAGCATCCAGTGCAATGTCAGTCTTCAGCGAGTTCATCGTTCTCCAGCCGACGATCTTCCGGGAGAACACGTCGATGACGAAGGCGACGTACACGAATCCACGCCACGTCGCCACGTAAGTCAGATCCGCGACCCATAGCTGATTCGGTCGGGTCGCTGTGAAGTCCCGATCGACAAGATCGGGCGGTCGCAGCGCAGAATCGTCCGCTATTGTCGTCTTGAACTTCCGGCCGCGAACGACACCCTGTAGGCCCATATCCCGCATCAAACGGGCCACGGTGCAGCGAACCACCTGCTGTCCCTCACGGTTGAGCTGCTTCCAGACTTTCCGGGCACCATAGACCTGGCGGTTCTCACGCCAGACCCGATCGATCTCTACACAAAGCGAAGCGTCCCGCTTTGTCCTCGCCGGCAATCGATCCGGATCGCGTCGTCGTGCCGCGTGCTCGTAATACGTCGACGGGGCGATGTGCAGCATGCTGCACATCGACTCGACCCCATATTGGCTCCGATTTCGATCGATGAGCTCGGTCACCACTTTCCTCGGCGGTCGAGTTCCGCCTGCGCGAAAAATGCCGATGCTTTCTTCAGGATCTCGTTCGCCCGCTTCAGCTCACGATTCTCTCGCTCCAGTTCCTTCAGACGCTGCTTCTCGTCTGTGGTCAGGCCCGCACGTCGGCCTGTGTCCCGTTCGACCTGCCGCACCCACTTCCGCAACGTCTCGGCCGTACATCCGATCTTCGATGCGATCGATGCCATTGCTGCCCATTGCGATTCGTGCTCGGCCTGGTGCTCGAACACCATCCGGACTGCGCGCTCACGAACTTCCGGTGAATATCTGCTTGATCTTCCCATGATGACTCCCATCCTCTCAAGAAATGGAGTCTCCGGAAAACCCGGGGCGGTTCAGAATTCGAAACCATAGACACTTGTTTGGACAGCAGCGACCGCGAGCCACAGCGAGGTCAAGGGGACTGTTCGATCGCATTGGCCAGCGGACGAGTCGAGGATCGGCCTGGCCGATCTCATAGGCCCAGACCGGGCGCGGAGGGAGCGATCTGATTGTTGCGCGCAAACGGCTCCCAGACTTCGCCCCCCAGCACCTCCAAAGCCGCTACAAGTCCTTGTCCTTGAGCATCTGCGCCGACTCTGCCCTATCGGCCCTTTTTCCACAGAATCCTGTGATTTCGTGGGGTTTTCCACGCTGAAACACGTCACTTATTTTCCGCTGAAACACGTCACAACAGACTGAAAATCTCCGCTGAAACACGTCACCCTACAAGTAATAAGAGCAAATAATTTCTAGCAAGTAGTGAAGAGCGACGGCTATTGTTGAAAGAACCAATTGCAGCTTGAGAGGTCCACAGGGACAGGAGGGCTATAACCCTCAATCAAAAGAGGACGCTACTTGAGGCGCGTGAGGCGTGGAACCAACGGTTCGGACGGCGAGAGGATCAGCACACCCTTTGCAGTTCTATAATCCAGCCCGGGCCAAGCAATTTTGATTTTCTTCAACTCGCGCAGGCAGTCCTTCCGAAATCTCTGAACGGTAACGTTGTCATCCGCCTTAGTCGGCTCGGCCCCGAACTGCCGATAAAGTGCCCGCCAGGACAGCCGCAGCGGACCCCGCAACGAAAAAACTCGATACACGAGCCACATGTACAGGTCAAGACCCAATGGCGACCGCTTGAGAGTGTAGAGAATGTTCATGTCAACCGGCACCGGATGTTGGATGATCTCGTTGAAGAAGTCCAGACCCAACTCAACGGTGCTCTCCCACAACACCGGCTCACCTGGAGAAAGGCGCCAATCCTCGATTCGTTGTGACCTCACTGTCGCCGGAACGCCTGGACGCCCGCGCCCTCTATGAAGACTTTTACTGTGCGCGGGGCGATATGGAAAATCGCATCAAGGAACAGCAGTTGGATCTATTCGCCGACCGGACCAGCGCGGCAACCATGCGCGCCAATCAACTCCGGCTCTATCTGTCCTCGGCCGCCTACTACTACTGTGTTACAAACGAAGCGGTCCACAGAACGGACAACGAGGAAGCTGCTGAATCAGGAAGCGGGCGATGCGAATGCGAAGCGTGGCAATCGAGCAGGGGTTATGTCGTTCGGGCCGGATCCGGGGTTCCGCGGGGTTTGAAGTGTTTGGGGAGTTTGGGGACGGATAGTCCAACATGCTCGACAAATGCAGAGGGGGAAAAACGGCTCCGCTCGGCGACCAGGAACCCATAAGAGGCAATACATAAGGTGCCATGATGGTGAAATCCACGCCAGCCGCGACCTTCGTAGTGTCCCAGACCGAGTTCCTGCTTGAGTTCCTGATAGTCGCGTTCGATGATCCAGCGCTGTTTGGCCTGACCGGCCAGATCGGAAAGCGAGGTATGGGCCCCAAGAGTGGAGAGCCAGTACCGGATCGGTTCGGATGCGGTCTTGGGCCACTCGACCAACAACCACTCTTTCGGATGCGGCGAGTGGCGCTCGTGATCCAGATGAGCGGGACGAATGCGAACTGCGGCGAAACGGGAACGCAGGGTCTCGGAGGTGCCTTCGCGCCAGGAGACGTTCTTCCAACGCTGGGGAGACAACGAGAGGGCCAGTTGCTTGACCGAAACCGGTTGATGTTTCTTGTTGCGCTGCATGCGGATCGGTGTCCGTCCGCAGCGTACATTATCCGGAGCCAATCGTGCAGCCATCGGCTCCACACTCTTACGTTTGATCGGCAGCAACAACCCGGTGCAGTACGACTTCAACGGTTCATGACGATCGGCGTGTCCTGCGGCCGACGCCAGGCGTTCCAAATAGGCCGCAAAACGTTTTTCCTGAGTGCCTGGCGCCTTCGATTTGGCGCTCATGACCGGATGCTAACATATAAATAGGCCGTTTGTAACACAGTAGTACTACGCAGAGGGGCATCATTTCCCGCTCCTCTTCCCTGTAAACAACGTTGTAATGGTTCTGCATAGCCACAAAGCGGGGAGCGCCCATTTTGTCGGCGACGTAGAGCATCTTCGCGAACTGCCAGGCCATCATGCTCGAGGCTCCCAGATAGAGAACTTTCCCGGCTCTTACAAGGTCTTCCAGGACGCGAATCGTTTCCTCTACCGGCGTCTGCTCGTCAAACCGGTGAATCTGGTAGAGGTCGATATAGTCAGTTCCCAGACGCCGAAGGCTGTCGTCGATGGAATGAATGATGTGTTTGCGCGATAGGCCGCGCTGGTTGGGGTCGCTCCCCATCGGCAGGTACACCTTCGTCCCTATGACAACACGATCGCGGGAGGGGCCGAAGTCCTTCAGCGCACGCCCGAGAATTTCCTCGCTGCGACCGTCGGAGTACATGTCGGCTGTATCGATGAAGTTGATCCCCAACTCCAGAGCCTTCTGGATGAAGGGCTGGCTCTCTTCCTCTTCCAGAACCCACTCTCTCCAGTTTCGAGAACCATAGGTCATTGTCCCCAGGCATAACCGGGAGACTTTGAGCCCTGTCGTTCCCAGGTTGACGTATTCCAACTGACTCTCCTTAAGAGGCCGCCGGGCATCGGCCTTCGGAAACGGGACAATCATCCCATCCGAGGAAGCTGATTGCCGAAAACTGATTACTAGTTCACGTAGCGTTCGTACAGCGTTGTTCGCTGTCGGGGGGTAAATCCTGCGTCCGTGATGATGCGGCGGAGTTCTTCGTCGGTAGCCCAGTGATTCGCACCGGCAGCACTGATGACGTTTTCCTCGATCATGATGCTGCCCATGTCGTTCACCCCGAACCTCAGCGCGATCGAGCCCAGCTTCAAACCGACCGTGAGCCAGGACACCTGAAGGTTGTCTATGTTATCGAAGTAGATTCGGCACAACGCCAGCAATCGCAAGTACTCGGCGGGCGTAACCTCAGGCATATTTCGTTCGCCGAGAGGCGTATTGTCCTTCTGAAACGTCCAGGGAATGAAGGCGGTGAACCCGCCGGTTTCATCCTGAAGGTCCCTCAGCCTTCGAAGGTGACGGATACGGTGCTCGATCGTTTCCCCGACGCCGACCATCATGGTGGCTGTCGTCCGCAATCCCTGCTTGTGAGCCAGACGGTGCACCAGCAGCCAGTCCTCAGTGGTGCATTTGAGCGGGCTGATGCGCTGTCGAATCTCGTCGTCGAGAATCTCCCCGCCTCCGCCAGGCATCGAGTCAAGCCCGGCCGCGATCAGGCGCCGAAACGTTTCCGAGACTGTCAAGTTGGAAACACGAGCGATATTGAGAATCTCGGGGGGCGAGAAACAATGGCGTTGGATCTCGGGGAAGCGTTCGCGCATCCCGCTGAGCAGTTCTTCGTAGTATTCGATTTTCAAGTCGGGATGAACCCCGCCCTGCATGAGGATGCCCGTCCCGCCACGGTCTACAGTCTCCTGAATCTTCTGGTAAATATCTTCATTGGCCAGAACATACGCTTCCGGGTGCCCCTCCGGGCGATAGAACGCACAGAAGGAACAGTATTCGTTACATACATTCGTGTAATTGATATTCCGGTCGATGATGTAGCTGATCACTTCCCGGTCGCGTTGGCGACGAATCGAATCCGCGGCTTCTCCCAGTTCCAGAAGATCGGCCTCGAGGAAAAGCTGGGTGGCTTCGCTGTCTGAAACACGGTTTCCACCAACAGCCGATTTCAATATTTCTGAACAGGCTTTCACAGGAATTCAATGCCCCGAGTTGTCTTGAGCGCTCCCGCACGGGACGCCATCTCATAAAACAGGCCCAGCGCGGCAACAGCGTCCGAACCCATATGATAGTCCATGTTCTTGTGCAGGTACTCAAGGAGGAACGCCTTGTCCATGCCAAGCTTCTCGGTATAGCGCTCCGCTATCGTGTCAAGGTTTTCCAGCCCGAAACTCCGCGAGGCGACAAGCTTCTCCCCAACCGTCGAATCAGTGAATCCCTTTCTCGCTGCCCAGCATGCAAAAACGAACGGCAACCCTGTCAAGTTGTGCCAGCGTTCCATGAGGTCGAACGTCTGCACGGGCTCGGCACCCTGCCGTATCAACCCCTTCTGGCCTTCGGCGCTCGGGAGCTGGTTTTCGAACCGATAACGGAGCGCGGCATCCCCAATCAGGAGCGCGGCATCGCTGTCGGCGAGCAGAGAGGCCGCGTCCGGGTCCCCAGGCTTGAACTCGGGTTTATTTCCATAAAATTCGTTCAGGATCACCTGCGTCAGGGCGACCGAGGCCCGCGAAGCACTGTCGTGGGCCACCGACCGAATACGGAACAAGGGAACCAGGCTCAGCAGGATCACGCTGAGGGCCCGACTGTGCGATGCGATCGCGGGACCCGCAACGATTCGAGCTCCCGGAATTCGCTGGTACTCGATCGATGGGATCAGTCCCAGATCGACCTCGCCCGAGGCCAGCTGGGCCGCGCATTCAGCAGGAGTCGAGAAAACGGCGTCGAACTCCTCTTTCTGCGGACCTTCGAGAATGCCCCATGCAAGGGGGGCCGAGTTAAGGTACTGAACAACTGAGATCTTAGTCTTAGCCACGGCGGCGGCTATTGTAGCAGTCACGGCTGGGGGCACGAAAGGCCCCGCGAAAGGGACTGATTTAGTGGATCGTCTCTTCCGGCTCCAACGGTAAATCTTCTACCTTCTCACTCTCGACCAGGGTCGCCGCTGCCACGCGGTCTTCGGTGGGTATATCGATAAGCTTCACGCCTTGAGAGCTGCGGCCCACCCGTCGGATGCCGGAGGCCTTGACGCGGATGAGTTTTCCTTGCGCGGTAATGATCAGCAGGCCCGAATCATCCGTGACCTGCATGATCGCGACAACCTTCCCGTTTCGCTTCGTCGTTTTCACGTTGATGATCCCTTTCCCGCCCCGGGTCTGCGTCCGGTATTCAGCGATCTTGGTCCGCTTACCGAAGCCGCGTTCGGTGACACTCAGGATCATGCCTTCCTCGTCTGCGGCAATCATACCGACGACATAGTCGTCTTTGACCAGTCGGATGCCACGAACACCGTATGCGGTACGGCCCATCTGGCGGACGTCGTCCTTGCCGAACCGTATCGAGAGCCCCTTGTGCGTTCCGATAACGATGCTCTCATTGTCCGTGATGAGTTGGGCCGCTATCAGTTCATCCTCGTCTGGCAGGTTCATCGCGATGATGCCGCGCGAAGACGGATTGCTGAACGCCGCCAGTGCCGTTTTCTTGACCTGGCCCTGCCGTGTCGCCATCACGACGGAAGCTGCGTCTTCGAATCCCTTCACTGAAACAACGGCAGCAACTTTATCGCCGGGCGCTATGTTGACGAGGTTGACGATTGCTTTTCCTCTTCCGTTGGCACCCACATCAGGAATCTCATAGACCTTCAGCCAATGCAGTTTCCCGCGATTCGTGAACACCAACATGTAGCTGTGCGTGCTGGCCACATACATGTTGGTGACGACGTCTTCTTCGCGGGTTTTCATTCCAATTCGCCCCTTGCCGCCACGGCCCTGGTTTCTGTAGATCGCAAGCTGCGTGCGTTTGATATAGCCGGTGTGGCTCAGCGTGATCACGACGTCTTCGTCGGCGATGAGATCCTCGATGCTCAGCTCGGCTTCTTCGTCGATGATCTCGGTCCGGCGTTCGTCCCCAAACTTCTTCTGTACTTCGCGCAACTCCTTAACAATCACCTGGCGTAACCGGTTCTCGTTGGCAAGGATCTCGTTGTAATCCGCGATCTTTTCCATGAGGTCTTTCAGCTCATCTTCAATCTTCTGCCGCTCCAGGTTCGTGAGGCGTTGAAGCTGCATCTCCAGAATCGCTTTCGCCTGACGGTCGCTGAATTCAAATTGCGCCATCAATCTGTCTTTCGCCTCGGGAGGCGTCTTTGCCGCACGGATTAGCTTGATGACCTCGTCAATGTGGTCCAGCGCTGTCTGAAGACCTTCCAGCAGATGGGCCCGCTCTTCGGCCTGGCGCAGAAGGAACTGTGTCCGGCGGCGAACGACGTCGATCCTGTGGTCGATGAAATGCCGCAACAGCTGCATCAAGGTCAGGACGCGCGGTTGCCCGTTGACGATCGCCAGATTGATCACGCCGAAAGTCGTTTGCATCGGCGTCAATTTGTACAACTTGTTCAGGATGATCGTCGGCTGTTCGCCACGCTTGAGCTCAACAACAACGCGAACGCCGTCGCGATCGCTTTCATCGCGAATATCCGATATCCCCTCCACCCGCTTGCTCTGCACCAGTTCCGCAATCTTTTCGATGAGCCGCGCCTTGTTGACCTGGTATGGAATCTCCGTAATGAGGATCGCGTGGCGCTCCTTCCCTACCATGGGTTCGATCGTCGCTCGCGCCCGCATTGTGATCTGTCCACGCCCTTCGCGGTATGCTCTCTGGATGCCACTCCGTCCGTAGATAAATCCCGCTGTGGGAAAGTCGGGGCCGGGAACAAGCGCGGCAATCTCTTCATAGGTCGCGCTCTTCTTGTTGATCATGTGAATGACGGCGCTGCAGATTTCCGTCAGGTTGTGCGGGGGCATGTTTGTGGCCATGCCGACCGCAATTCCGCCCGATCCGTTAACCAGCAGTCCGGGAACCCTGGCGGGGAGAAAGGACGGCTCCTCGGAAGACTCATCATAGGTCGGAACAAAGTCGACGGTGTCATTATCGATGTCCTCGAGCAGTGCCTCGGATAGCGCTTCCATCCGCGCCTCGGTGTAACGCATTGCGGCCGGAGGGTCGCCGTCAACCGAACCGAAATTGCCCTGTCCGTCCACCAGCGGATAGCGGCAGGAAAAGTGCTGCGCCATTCGAACAACTGAGTCGTATATGGCGCTGTCGCCGTGGGGGTGGTAGTTCCCCATGACCTCGCCAACGATCTTGGCGCACTTTCTGTAAGGTCGGTTCGATGCCAGGCCCATGCCGCGCATGCCGTACAGAATCCTGCGGTGTACCGGCTTCAGGCCATCGCGCACGTCCGGCAACGCGCGGCCAATGATCACGCTCATCGCGTAATCGAGATACGACCGACGCATCTCGTCTTCGATATTTACCGGGACGTGATTCTGCCCTGAGGGTGTGTTCTCGTCTGCCATCGTTTTGTTACACCGACGTCACGGATTGAAGTTGATTACGCAGATGCCGCATTGATCTATACGTCGAGGTTCTTCACGTCGAGAGCATTGTCTTCGATGAACTGCCGGCGTGGCTCGACGGCATCACCCATCAAAATGCTGAATATCTCGTCGGTTCCTACAGCGTCACTGAGTTGGACCTGTAGCAATCGTCGCTTTTCCGGGTCCATCGTTGTTTCCCACAGCTGGTCCGGGTTCATCTCGCCCAGACCCTTGTACCGCTGGATCTGAAACGCTTTCCTTCCCAGCACGAGGACATAATCAAGCAGCTCCTGCCGATCCTCCAGCTCCTCACTGCCTTTCTCGGTCGTGACGGTGAATGGAGGTCTATCCCAATCTGCACTCTCCTGATGGAGATGCGCCAGTCGCTGATACTCCGTGCTTGAAATTTCTCCGTAGCCGATCTCCCTTTCGACCGAACTGCCTTCTCTGAAGAGCACCTTCTGAACGCTGTGCTCTTCATCAAGCTCCTGTTTCACCATATAGCCGAGGTCGGCGATCTTCCTGGCGAGAGCCTTCACCTTCTTCTTGTCGGTCAGGTCGCTGCGGTCCTGGATTTCGGTATCGAGCAGCGCGTTTACGATGCGTCGATCCCTGAAGTGCCGGTCGACGCGATTGAAAACGGCGTTGATTTCCATAAGCCGGTCAAAGAACTGGCGCAGCTCCTTGCCTTCGAGCGACTTCTTATTTCCCGAAACCTGGACGCTGATATCGTCGACGGCCTTTTCGAGCAGGAATTCCGACATTTCCCTTTCGTCTTTGATGTAGCGTTCGGTTCGGCCTTTCTTCACCTTGAACAGCGGGGGTTGCGCGATGTACATATGGCCGCGTTCCATCAGTTCCGGCATCTGGCGGAAAAAGAACGTCAGCAGCAAGGTCCGGATGTGTGAGCCGTCCACATCGGCATCGGTCATGATGATGATCTTGTGGTAACGGAGCTTTGCGATATCGAAGTCGTCATGGCCGATTCCGGTTCCCAGTGCAGTGATCATCGCAATGATTTCCTGGTGGGAGAGCATCTTGTCGTAGCGGGCCTTCTCGACATTAAGGATTTTTCCTTTGATCGGAAGGATCGCCTGCGTGCGGCGGTCACGCCCCTGCTTCGCTGACCCACCGGCGGACTCTCCCTCAACAATGAACAACTCGGAGAGTTCGGGAGAACGCTCCTGGCAATCGGCGAGCTTGCCGGGCAGTGAAGTGCTGTCGAGGGCGCCCTTGCGTCGGACCAGCTCACGCGCCTTTCTTGCTGCCTCGCGGGCCCTTGCCGCATCGACAGCCTTACCTATGATTTTCTTGGCAACGGCGGGGTTCTGCTCCAGGAACGCTCCCAGGCCTTCATTGACGAGCGTCTCGACTATGCCCTTGACTTCGCTGTTTCCAAGCTTGGTCTTGGTCTGTCCCTCGAACTGAGGCTGCGGAAGCTTGACGCTGATCACGCAGACCAGGCCCTCACGGACGTCGTCTCCGGAAAGGTTGTCCTTCAGGTCTTTAACCAGGCCGTTCGACATCGCGTAGTTGTTGAGGCTGCGTGTCAACGACGCCTTCAGTCCGCTCAGGTGCGTCCCGCCTTCCTGCGTGTTGATGTTGTTGGCGAAAGAAAAGATCTGCTCCTGATAGCTGTCGTTGTACTGCAGGGCGATTTCGAGATCGATTCCGTCTCGAACGCCGGAGAAATACACAACTTTGTCGTGCAGGGGCGCTTTCTTCTGGTTCAGGTGCTCGACAAAGGACACGATGCCGCCGGTGTAGTGGAACTTGTTTTTCTTCTCGTCTCGTTCGTCCTCGATCGTGATCCGAAGCCCCTTATTCAAGAATGCCAGCTCACGCAATCTCCGGGAGAGGGTTTCGAAAGAAAGGGTGGTTGTTTCAAAGATCTCGGTGTCGGGCTTGAAGTGAATCTTGGTGCCGCGCCGGTCGGTGTGTCCTGTCTCGGCAAACTCGCTGTCCGGATTGCCGCGCCGGTATGTTTGCGTGTAAACAGTACCTTCCCGCCAGATTTCCAGCTCCAGCCATTCTGATAGCGCATTGACGACGGAAACACCTACGCCGTGGAGCCCGCCCGAAACCTTGTATGCATCGTTGTCGAATTTACCGCCGGCATGCAGCTTCGTCAGAACGATCTCGGCTGCAGGCTTCCCTTCCTTGTGCATCTCGGTAGGTATGCCGCGGCCATCGTCAGTAACCGTCACAGAGTCGTCGATATGGAGTTGGACATGGACTTCGCTGCAAAATCCCACCAGGGCCTCGTCAATCGAATTGTCGACGACTTCGTAGACGAGATGATGCAGGCCGTCGCAGGCCGTCGAACCGATGTACATTGCGGGGCGCTTGCGGACGGCCTCCAGGCCCTCCAGAACCTTGATCTGGTCGGCTCCGTAGTCGCTCTGCTGACCCTTCCCGCCTTGTTTCTTGGGTGCTCCCGATTCGATCCGATTACTCATTCAGCAGGTCCTCGCCACTGCCAAGAAGCGGAGCGAATCGAGGCAAGAGGCCGGATTCGCTGTAAGCTATTTATTTGTATGCGCTTATGGGGCCTTGGGTGGCGCGGGCGCCTTGATCTGCTCAGATGGTGTCTCAGGTCGGCCTCCGGGGGGTTAAACAAGCCGCTATTTTACCAGAAAATAACGGCTTTTGCCTTATGAAAGGGGCGGCAGGAAGACGAAATCGGGGGGTATTTGGGCAGATTCCGATCAGCCCAAAAGTGGGAAGTCGGCGGATCGGGCATAAGTCAATATAATAGAGCTGTTTATGTCGGGTTTTCGTCTGGTTGGCTAAATACGCATAGGCATCACGATATAACGGCTGTTGTAGTCCTCTCCCGGCAATGCCCTCAATTGGGTCGCGCTCTCTCCATCCTTGAATTCAAAAGAAACCTCTGTCTCGGGAATCGTCGACAGGAAATCGATCAGATACTGGTAATTAAATCCGATCTGAAACTCCTCGCCGTCATATTCGATTTCTATCGTTTCGGTTGCCTCTCCAAGGTCGGAATGGCTGGAGGCTAACTCCAGCGAACCCTTGCTCAGGCCAAAGCGAACGGTCTTAGATCGCTCATCAGCAAGGATTGCGATGCGTCGGATGGCTGCGGCGACCTCGTCCCGCCCGATCGCAAATGTACGATCGTTGCTTCGGGGCAGCACGGCCTCCCAGTTTGGAAACTGTCCGCTCAGCACCCGGGAAGTCAGCAACCGCTGACCCAAATCGAAAAACAGGTGATTCTCGTCACGAGAGAATCGGATGTCTTCCTGCTCATTACTCTCTGTGAGCATTCGGAGTAATTCGCTCATCGCCTTCTTGGGAATCAGAATTTTCGTCTCTTCGGAAAGATCCTCCAGCTCGCCGCGTTTCTCGACATAAGAGAGCCGATGCCCGTCGGTTGCAACCATCGTCAACGATCCAGGCTTCATGACCAGAAGTGCCCCGCTGAACGTATATTTCGAGTCCTCCGTGCTGATCGCATAGATCGTCCGTGTTATCAACTGTGACATCGTCTCACCGGGAATCGTGATTCCGTTGCCGGCCGCATCGGGAAGCTTCGGGAAATCTTCCTGCGGTAGGCCGGCTATCCGAAAGCGACTCGACCCGCATGTTACGGTTGCCCAGTTGGCATCGCCCTGTTTGAAACGAATCTCTTTGTCCGGTAAGGCCCGGACGATTTCATACAGTCGCTTCGCAGGCAGCGTGATCGTTCCGCTCGCGGTTACCTTGGCCTCGCAAGCCGACTTCAAACCTGTTTCGAGGTCTGTTGCGATAATCCCCAGCCTGTTTTCTTCGACGTGAAGTAGAACATTCGCCAGAATAGGAATCGTCGTTTTGCGCTCGACAACACCCTGAATCAGCGTCAGTTCGTGCAAGAGATCGAACTTCTTAATCTTAAATTCCATACTGGTTGTTATATATCTTTATCTCTATATCCTGTGGATACAGAGGATACTATCCATAAATCGTTATGTTTTGTGCGCCTTACGCCGTCTTTACGTGTGGAGATAGCAAGCCGCAATCGGTGTAACATCTGTGGAAATGTCGCCTCATTAATCCTATTCACAGCTTGTCCACATCAGGACCCACCAGCCTGAGGAAAGAGCCCCCGTCTCGGCGCGCGAACCCTACCCCGGGGGATCAGTTAAACGAGTCCGTAAATGTCCGGAGAAGTTTGTCGATCTCCTTATCCTTCTGCCGGAGTTGATCAATTTTCGAGACGGAATGGAGGACCGTTGTGTGGTGTTTTCCCCCGAACTCTCGCCCGATCTTGGGCAGGGATGCCCCGGTGAGTTGCTTGCAAAGGTACATGCAGATTTGCCGCGGCAGCGCAATCGCTCTGGAGTTGTTCTTGGACTTCAACTCCTGGACGCGAAGCCCATAGTGGTCGGAAATAGCTTTCTGGATCATTTCGATCGAAATCGGTTTCTCGCCGGGATTAAAGAGATCACGGAGGGTCTCCTGGGCCATTGGAAGCGTGATTTCCGCCCCGGTTAACGAGCAATACGCAATGAGGCGAACAAGGGCGCCTTCGAGTTCGCGAATATTCGACCGGACCTTGCTGGCGATATAAATCGCGACATTGTCCGGAAGAATGATCTTTTGACGCTCTGCTTTCTTACGAAGAATCGCGATCTTGGTTTCGAGATCCGGTTGTTGGATATCGGCGATCAGGCCCCACTCGAAGCGGGAGCGCAGCCGCTCTTCGAGGGTTGGAATCTCGCGTGGCGGACAGTCCGCAGATATAACAATCTGTTTCTGCCTGTCGTAAAGCGCATTGAAGGTGTGAAAGAGCTCTTCCTGGGTGCGTTCTTTGCCGGCAATAAACTGAATGTCGTCTATCAGGAGGACATCATGACCGCGGTAGCGCTCGCGGAAAGCGGGAAGCCGGTCATAACGAATCGCGTTGATCATCTCATTGGTGAACTTCTCGGTCGAGACATAGGCGAGGCGAAGCGACTGGTCTCCACCCTTGATGGATTGACCGATTGCATGCATCAGGTGGGTCTTGCCCAGGCCCACGCCGCCGTACAGGAAAAGCGGGTTGTAGGCTTTTGATGGTCGCTCGGCTACAGCGAGAGCTGCGGCATGGGCGAACTGGTTCGAGGAGCCGACAACGAACGTGTCGAAGGTGTATTTGGAGTTGAGCGTGTTCGCGACCGAGTCGAAATCCAGCTGACCCTGAAGCGTTCCTTTCGGGGTAACGGCGGGTTTTTCCTCGACGACATAGACCACCTTGATGTCCCCAATGCCGGCCTTTTGGGCCGCCTCGATGACGACATCGATGTGATCGTTGAGCCAATCCTGAAAGAAGGAATTCGGAACACGGACGTAGAGTGCGCTTCCGTCATGACGCACCAACTGAGTCGGCCTGAACCAGGTGTTGTAGCTTTGCCGGTTGACCTTTTTCTCGATAACAGAGAGAACTTGCTGCCAGGTGTCCATTTTGCGGTCCGTAAAGCGAAGGAAAGGGGGTAGATTTCCACAGAGATTTCCACAACCTGTGGAAATCTGGGGGTTTACAGGTTACTTTTCCTGCCGTGCGAGCGCGAAGCGTAACACTTTTCGCCGGGCGTTTTCAATCAGGAAAAGCGCGAAAAATTTACGCGCCGGAAGGGACACGCCGATCAAGTAAAAGGTTTTATATCAAAGACGTAGCTTGACCCCCAGCCCAGCCAGATGGTAAATTCATGGTTTTCCAAACACACAGAGCTATAAGAATGCCACTGAGAACCTTTCAACCGAACAATCGAAGGCGCGCCAAGAAGCATGGCTTCCGGCACCGCATGAGTACAAAGGCCGGACGCTTGGTACTGAAACGTCGGCGGGCCAGGGGCCGAAAACGACTTTCAGTTGAGCACTACTGATCGCAATCCGGCGACGGAGGGCGACGCCCGATTTCCGAAAGAAGCCCGGCTTCGGAAGGCGGGCGAATTCAAAGCTGTTTACGCCGGCGGAAAGAAGAAAACATCCCGCTCGTTCGTCGTTTTTTTCCTGCCCAACGATACGAAAGTGACCCGGTTCGGGTTGACGACCCCGCGCAAACTCGGGAAAGCTCATGAAAGAAATCGAATTCGTCGCAGAATCCGAGAAATTCTTCGGCGGGAGCGAAGAGGATTTCCGTCCGGTTTTGATGTTGTTCTTAATCTGCGGCGATCGGTCCTGGAGAGGGACTTCGAGACGCTTCGAACGGAGCTAGTGTCTGTGCTCCGGACGACGCCATGAAAGACACCGAGACCACATCATTTTTTTCATCGATCGCGCTCGGAATGATCTGGGGATATAAGAAAGTCCTGTCGCCCTGGCTGCCTCCCGCATGCCGGTTTGTGCCAACATGCTCGGAGTATGCAAGCCAGGCCGTAGAAAAGTACGGCGTGATTCGGGGATCTTGGAAAACACTTCGGCGTTTGTCGAGATGCCACCCGCTGCACAGCGGGGGTGTGGATCTGTTGGACTGAGGAGGGACCGTGGAAGAATCAATGGAAAAACGGATCCTTCTCTCCTTTGCCCTCTCTTTGGCTGTGCTGTCGGCCTGGTTCTGGTTGTTCTCGCCACCACCCACCTCCCCCGAAGTAATTCCTGATGCCGGAAGCGAGATTGCCGAGGAAAGTGAAACACCGTCCGTTCCCGTGGAGAGCGAACCGACGGCCCCGCCTTTAAACGAAGCCGCGAACGTAGAAGAAGCGGTTCTTGAATCGGCGGATACCGAAGAAGTCGTGCTGGAGTTGGAAGCCGCGAACGTAGAGACGATCCGGATCGACACAGCCCGGTTCGAAGTTCGTATCAGCAACCAGGGCGCGAGCCTGGAAAGCGTTCGGTTAAAGAATTATGCAGGGGAAGAGGGCGAACCGCTCGAACTCATTGATTCTGATGTTGGCGAAAGCGTTGGATGGCCCCTAGCGATCGCTACCGGCGATGCCGCACTCGACGAAGCTATCCAGTCGGCGCTTTTCGTGACGGAACAGGATGCCAACGGCGTGCGATTGCGCTACGGTTCGGGTGGGCTTCAGGTGGTCAAGGAGTTTACTTTCGACCCGGAAACATATGCGGTAGTGGTCGACGCCGACGTCACGCGGAATGGCGAACCGGTTCCGTTTTCCTTCGTGCTTCAGGGAGAATTCGGAGACCAGTCCAGAGACTATCAACCGCGTGAGACGAACATCGTTTACTTCGAGGCCGGAGAGTTCGAGCGGATCAACGTAAGCAGACTGGATGAGCCGCAGGGTGTGACGCCCACAACCTATGTGGGCCTTGAAGACCAGTTTTTCCTGGCGATGTTCCGCCTGCCCAACGGCGCTCTTCCCGCGGCAACGGGTGTGGTTGTGGATCCGGCGGCCGAGGACGCAGTACTTGCCCCTCGCGTTCAGATTCCCTACGACGGCGAAGCCATCGAACTTTACGTTGGGCCGAAACAGCAGGACGCTCTTCGGCAGGTCGATCCTAATCTGGTCGAAGCAGTCAATTACGGTTTCTTCGAAATCATGGTACGCCCCCTGCTATTTATCCTTCTGTGGATCCATGGATACGTGGGCAACTTCGGGTGGGCCATCATCATCCTGACGCTCGGGATCAACTTCATCCTTTTTCCGCTACGCCTCAAACAGCAGTTGTCGATGTTGAAGATGAGCAAGATCCAGCCGCAGATGCGGACGCTACAGGACAAGCTCAAGAAGCTCAAGGGCAGTGACCCGCGCAAGCAGGAAGTGCAGGCGGAGATGATGGGCCTCTACAAGAAACACGGCGTCAACCCCATGGGCGGGTGTCTGCCCATCCTCTTGCAGATGCCGTTTCTGTTCGCGGTATTCAGCATGCTCCGAACCTCGATCGAATTGCGCGGCGCGCCCTGGGCGCTGTGGATCCATGACTTGTCTGCCGCTGACCCCTACTACGTTATGCCAGTCCTGATGGGTGGTTCGATGTTTGCAATGCAGACCATGACGCCGATGACAGGTGATCCGAACATGGTTCGGATGATGCGACTCATGCCACTCGTGCTCATCGTGATGTTCGCGACCCAATCGAGTGGACTCATGCTCTATTGGCTGACGGGGAACCTGCTGGGTATCGGACAGCAGTACTACATCAACAAGCGTTACCGGTCCGACGTAGGGAAGAACAAGCAGGACGAGAAAGAGAAAGAAGAAGAATCGCCTCCCGAGGAGATGATCTCACCCGAGCCAACGCCGGACGCGAAGCCCGCCGCGCCCAAACGCAGACGCCGGAAGGGACGCAAAAAATAGCTAGAAGTTATCTGTTGAGGAGAGCCTGTACGGCAGGATTTTCATCTTTACAACTTTAGGGAAAATGCCGGCGACCTATCCATCCGACGACACGATCGTAGCTATATCCACGCCGCATGGACGGAGCGGCATCGGTATTGTCCGGCTTTCAGGTTCGGACGCTCAGACAATCGTCGAACGCTCGTTCCAGAGCAAAGAGTCTTTTGAAGACCGGCGCGCGCGCTACGGTAGCTTTCGCACAAGCCAGGGAGACACACTCGACCGAGTCGTGGTCACGTTCTTCAAAGGACCGCACTCATACACTGGCGAAGACGTCGCTGAAATCAGTGCCCACGGCAATCCGCTAATACTGAACACGATCACTTCTGAGCTGGTTTCTTCGGGTGCACGGCGCGCGGGGCCGGGAGAATTCACCTTACGAGCTGTCGCTCACGGAAAGATGGATCTAGCCGGGGCTGAAGCTGTCCGAGACTTTATCGAAGCGCAGACCGAAACGCAGGCTCGCACCGCCATGTTGCAGATGGACGGAGCACTTTCAAAGCGTGTCGGTCCGGACAAGGACACACTGGTTGCGGTAATTGCAGAGCTGGAGGCCGGCATCGACTTCGCCGAAGACGAAGTCGAACCACCCGCACCGACCGAAGCCGCGAAGAGGATTTCGATGATTGCAGCGAGCCTTCGGAAACTGACCGAAACGTTTCAGTACGGGCGGCTCCTCGGCGGTGGGCTGTGTCTCGCGATCGCCGGAAAACCCAACGTTGGAAAGTCGAGCTTGTTTAACCGGCTCGTTTCCAATGACCGCGCAATCGTCACAGAAGTTGCTGGCACAACACGCGACGTGCTGACCGAAACCGTTTCCGTTGGCGGAGTGCCCGTACGATTTGCCGATACCGCCGGGGTCCGGGACGCGACAGAGACCGTGGAGGCAATGGGCGTCTCACGAACGCTGGCCGCACTTGGAGAGGCCGACCTGACGTTGGTAGTGCTGGATCGTTCCCGGGAGCTGGACGAGGACGACCGTTCCATTCTCGAAAGGGTTCAGGATCGACCGCACCTGGTCGTCATCAACAAGCAGGATCTACCCGCCGAGTGGGAAGAATCCAATGGATGGAATGCAGTGAGGGTGAGCGCGCTTGCGGGCACGGGAATGGAAGATCTTGAACGAGAAATCGGAAGTTATATTAACGAACAACGTCCCGCCGACGCCGAAGGGTTTGTCCTTACAAACCAGCGGCAGCTGGAAGCTCTGAAGGCAGCCACGGACAACCTCGAGAGTGCGGCGACAGCTTTGATGACCGAGGTCCCCCACGAAATGGTCCTGTTGGATCTCTACGCAGCATTGTCTTCCATTGGCGAGTTGACCGGTGAAGTCGCAACGGACGATATACTGGATAGAATTTTTTCGACGTTCTGTATCGGGAAGTAGTGACGAGCGGGAGGGTCGGCGCCAGACACAGGTCCGGTGGGCCCGACGCTAAATAATGGACGAAAGTTACGAAGTTGTAGTGGTTGGTGCCGGACACGCCGGTTGTGAGGCGGCGCATGCTGCAGCGCAGCTGGGCCTTCAGACCGCGCTCTACACGATGAACGCCGACCTGATTGCGCAGATGTCCTGCAATCCTGCTGTCGGAGGTGTTGCCAAGGGTCACCTTGTGCGGGAAATAGACGCGATTGGCGGCATCATGGGCGTCGTTGCAGATCGCGCTGGAATTCAGTTCCGCCTGTTGAATACGAGTCGCGGTCCGGCCGTCTGGTCACCGCGAGCACAGGCCGACAAGGCCGCCTACCGACAGGAAATGCGGAACGTCCTCGAGCTGCAGGAGAACCTTTACATCAAGCAGGCCGAAGTGACGGAGATTCTATTTGAAGGATCCCGTGCTTCCGGTATCGAATTGATGGATGGACGTCGTGTGGCAGCCGGGGCTCTAATACTGACGACGGGAACCTTCCTGAACGGCCTGATCCATATCGGCGAGAAGCAGTTTGCTGCAGGGCGCAATGGCGAAGCGGCGTCCAGCGCTCTGGGCAACTCCGTCCGGGCAATGGGATTCGAGTGGGGCCGCCTCAAAACCGGCACACCGCCTCGGCTGGACGCCCGGACGATCGACTTCGACCGTTTCGAGAAACAGCCGGGCGACGCGAACCCAACGCCGTTTTCTTTTCGGACCGAGCAGCCTCTCCAGAACAAGATCTCCTGTTACATCACGCGAACCGACGAGCGTATCCACGAACTCATCCGGAAGAACATGGACCGATCGCCGCTTTACAGCGGGCAGATAAAGGGTCTGGGGCCCCGCTACTGCCCATCGATCGAAGACAAGGTCGTTAAGTTTCCCGACAGGAACCAGCATCAGATCGTTCTCGAACCCGAAGGCCTGAACACCCACGAGGTCTATGTGAACGGGCTGTCCACGAGCCTCCCCATTGAGGTTCAGCGGGAGATGCTCGCCGAGATGGACGGTCTCCGGTCGGCTACCATGATTCGTCCTGGGTACGCGATCGAGTACGATTTTGTCCAGCCAACGGAGTTGGAGCGTTCGTTGGAGACCAAGCGCTATCCGGGCCTTTTCCTCGCCGGACAGATTAACGGCACGACCGGCTATGAAGAGGCCGCAGCACAGGGGGTCATGGCGGGAATCAACGCGGCACGACAGGTTCAGGGTGAGCGCCCGCTCGTGCTGGGCCGATCCGACGCGTACATCGGCATCATGATCGACGACCTGGTAACGAAAGGAACGAACGAGCCGTACCGCATGTTCACGTCGAGAGCGGAGTTCCGGCTGAAGCTGCGTATCGACAACGCAGACCTGCGCCTAACACCGGTGGGCCGGGCCTGTGGACTCGTTGACGACAGCCAGTGGGAACTCTTTGAAGCCCGCCGCGTCCGGATCGACCGCCTACGCGCTTCCGTGGCGGACACTCGGATAGATCCTTCGCATCGGTTCTTTGCAGAACAAGGAATCGAGCTGCGGGAAAAACCGCGGCTGCATGACCTATTGAAAAGGCCGGAAATCCGGCTCGAAGCGCTTGCCGCGGCCGGGATCGTGTCAACAGACGGCCTGAGACCGGAAGATGTTGTGTCGGTCGAGACAGCGATCAAGTACGAAGGCTATCTCAAGCAGCAGGAACGCCAGATCGAAAGGTTACGGAAGTCGGAAGAACGGACGCTGCCCGCAGAGCTCGATTATTCCGCTATGCCGGGCCTTTCAGCGGAAGTCACCGAAAAACTCACCCAGATCCGCCCTGAATCGATCGGCCAGGCAAGCCGAATCCCTGGAATCACGCCTGCAGCGCTCTCCATCGTCCTGCTCCATCTGGAGCTGGGGCGAAACCGCAAACCCATCCCCAAATCGGCCGTAACTATATAGTAATAAATGAGTTATTGCTTTGACGCCGGTGCTTAGTGTCTCACGCTGCGATTCTCCAAGCTCAACTGAAAGAGTACGAGTTGCGTTTGAGAGATGGGGAGCTCGAACAGCTTCTGAGCTATATCTTCGAGCTCGAGCGATGGAACCGAACCATCAATCTCACTGCCCTCAAGGGCCCTTCCCTGATTCGCCACCTGGTCATTGAGCCTCTTTGGGCGTTAGAGCGGCTGTCGCCAAGGGGATATTATCTGGACATCGGGTCGGGAAACGGCTCCCCCGCCATCCCCTGGCATATTCGAGGCGATTTTGCCGCGACGCAATTGGTAGAGGCGCGGACTCGCCGTGCGGCCTTCTTGAGACAAGCCGCGCGTAAGCTCGGCCTCGAAAGAGTTACGGTTCATCGGGGACGCTTCGAAGATGTCGCCAGCGAAATCACACCAGCAAATTGGGTAACGCTTCAGGGGGTGCGGCTGACAGCCCGGTTGCTGGAGAAAATGCGCCCCAAGAAGACAGAAGCCACTAATGTGGTTTGGTTTACCAAGACAGCCGAACCTCCGGAGCTGCCCACCCATGATCTCGAAATACCCTTTTCTGACCGCCGCGCCCTTGTTTTTGAGCTTTGAGTCCGGACCTCTTCTGGGTCTGTTGGGAGAGAGGATTCAAACAGACTCCGGAATCTCCAACAGACTCAGGATGAGTTTTTTGGGTCGAAAAGCCGATTCCGGAGGCCAGAGTAAGCCAAGGTCAAGGGGCTCTAAGGGTAGTGTTCCACGTGGAACACTTTTCCGGCCCTGTGGTACATTCCGCCTCATATGGGACGAATCATCGCCATTTCGAACCAGAAAGGTGGTGTCGGCAAGACAACGACCGCCATCAATCTGGCCGCGTCTTTGGCCGCAGCCGAGATGCGGACCCTCCTCGTGGATCTGGATTCCCAGGGAAACGCGACCTCCGGACTTGGTGTGCGGCGGGATGCTTATGAAAACTCGACCTATCACTCGCTGGCGTTCGGAGAGCCCATCTCGTCCATTCTCCTGCCTACCGAGCTTGAGTCGCTTTTTCTGGCCCCTGCAGGCCGCGAGTTGGTCGGTTTGACGCTAGAACTTGCCCAGGAAGAGGGCAGAGATCGTCGACTCCGTGATTTGCTTCATCCTATCGCAGATGATTACGATTTCATTCTGATCGATTGCCCGCCGGCTATGGATCTGTTGACCGTAAACGCCCTCGTGGCGGCCGACAGCGTTCTGATCCCCATCCAGTGCGAGTATTTTGCCCTGGAGGGTATCTCCGAGCTCGTCGAGACGATCCGCCAGATCCGTCGTCAAAGGAATCCGGACCTTGAAATCGAAGGGGTCTTGGTTACCATGTTCGATGAGAGAACCAACCTCGCGCAGCAAGTTCATGCAGACCTGGCATCTTTCTTTGGCCCTCAGTTATTTTCGACGAAAATACCCAGGAACGTTCGGCTTGGCGAAGCCCCAAGCCACGGCCAGCCCATCCTGCTCTATGATATTAAGTCGAAGGGCGCGGTGAGCTATATTCGGCTGGCCAAGGAGGTCATCAATGCCCGCGCAGAGAAAAGCTTTAGGCCGGGGGCTGAGCGCACTGCTCGGCACACCCGATCTTGAGTCGGACCGCTTACGTGAAATAGATATCGACAGGATTATTCCGAACGCTGATCAGCCACGTAAGTCATTTAATGTCAGTGGTTTAGATGATCTCGCTGCGTCGATTCGGATCCACGGTGTGGTCCAGCCCATCGTGGTGCGATCGCTCCAGGACGGCGTCTTTCAGATCGTTGCCGGAGAGCGCCGATGGCGGGCAGCCCAGAAGGCGGGGCTGGCGCGGGTGCCGGCTCTGGTCCGTGAAACCCACCAGCACCAGGCGTTGGAATTGGCACTGGTCGAAAACGTTCAACGGGAAGATCTCAACCCGATCGACGAAGCCCAGGCCTATCAACGACTCTTGTCGGAGTTCGGGCTGAAGCAGGACGAGTTAGCTGAGCGTGTGGGCAAGAGCCGCGCCACGATAGCCAACATGCTTCGACTGTTGAAGCTCCCCGGGGAAGTGCAATTGTGGCTGCAGGACGGAAAACTCACGGTCGGGCACGCCAAAGCGCTGCTTTCACTGACGGATGCGGAAGAGATTCTGGCCGCGGCCCAGGAAATGATCCGTGGCAACTATTCGGTTCGGCAAGCCGAGGCCCTGGTCAACCGTCCCGGCAGACCGAAACGTGAGAAGGGAAAGACGGGTACAGATATCGATCCGAACGTACGGGCAGCTATCCGCGGGCTGGAGCGCGCTCTGGCGACAAAGGTGACGATTCGACAGTCGGGCAACAAGGGCAAGATCGAGATTCACTTTCATTCGAAAGATGAACTCGACAGGCTTTACAATGGATTGCTTCAGGCGCGCTTCTGACCGCGCCCGGGAGGTTCCATGCGACGTCGGGGAAAGGTTTCCTCTGAAGAGATCACCGGTTTTCTGGATCACGGCACTGCCGTAACCGGGGAACTCCGGTTTTCTGGAACGCTCAGAATCGATGGCGATTTCCACGGCTCCATTGCAACCGATGATGTTTTAACCGTTGGTGAGCACGCCGACGTTCACGCCGACATTCATGCCGGTGAGGTCGAAATCCATGGGCGTGTTTCTGGAAACATCGAAGCCGCCCGGAGGATCGAGATCCGATCTACGGGGCGCGTCACCGCCGATATCCGCACGCCAGCCTTGGTCATCGAAGACGGCGGTTCACTCAACGGCCGCAGTCGTATGAGTGAAGATCACCCGGATGGCGAAGAGTCTGGCCCAAGTCAGGCAGCGTTCGAGGGAGTGGATGAAGCTAACTAGTTTTGCGAAATGTGCCGGCTGAGCAGGTAAGTTAAGTCCAAGGGACTTGGACCGCGCGCTCAAAGGCCTCAAGGCCCAGCAAATTCCTGAAATCCTCGTCGGCTTCGATCATGCCGATGACGCCGGAGTGTATCGCCTCACCGACGATATCGCCCTGGTCCAAACCGTCGATTTCTTTGCACCCATCGTTGATGACGCTTTCTCCTTCGGGCAGATCGCCGCAGCAAACGCGTTGAGCGACATATACGCGATGGGCGCTACGCCCCTGACGGCGCTTTCGGTCGTAGGTTTTCCGGAAGGCAAGGCGGATCCCAGCCTGCTGAGGGACATCATTGACGGGGGTTTGGACAAGCTCAACGAGTGCGGTGTGGCGCTGCTGGGAGGGCATTCGGTTAAGGACGAAGAGATAAAGTTTGGCTATGCAGTGACGGGGACTGTGGATCCCACACGGATTCGAGATAACAGTGGAGCGCTCGCCGGCGACAGCGTGTTGCTGACCAAACGCCTGGGGACGGGACTCATCGCGACAGCCTCGAAGAGAGAAGAGGCGGAGGCAGCGCATGTTGATGCCGCGCTCCGTTCGATGATTGAAACCAATAAGAGGGCAGCCGAAATCGTGTCTCAGTTCGACGTCCGCACGATGACCGATATCAGTGGTTTTGGTTTGACAGGCCATGCCGTTGAAGTGGCGCGCGCCAGCAATCTGACCATCGAAGTCGACCACACCCGCCTGCCGATCTTTGATGGTGCTCTCGATTACAGCGCCAAGGGGCACCGCGCTGGCGGATTGAACAGCAATCGCGAATTCTTTTCTCCCCACGTCACCTGGAGTCCCCAGATACCGGAAGACCACCAGAGCGTTCTATTCGATCCCCAGACCTCCGGTGGCTTGCTTATTTTCATAAACGAAGCAGATTCTTCCAGCCTGATCGATGCACTTGTTGGGGAGGGCATCGATGTCGCTGAAATCGGCCGCGCTCTTCCGCACAGCGAAGCCTGCATCCACGTTGTGTGACTCCTTTCTGCGGAGATAAGGGGTCCCACCAAACGACGAAAGTCCTTTCATAAGAACGGTGCCGGGCGTGCCAGCACCGCCTACCAGGAAAATGCGCGGAGAGGCCCCGAAAGACGGCCAACTCTTGCCTCCCGGTAGTGCGGGATTAGACACCATGGATTGACCTGCCCTGGCCTCGTACGCGTGGGTTATGTTGCGGGGCGAGGAACCTTCGACACAGAGCCACAACGAGGAGGGCAGGTCATGAACAAGTGTAGTGCATACGTTGGACTGGACGTTCACAAGGACACGATCGCGGTGGCGGTAGCGCTGCCCGGACGTGAGGCGCCGGTGTACCGGGGCGAGATCAAGAATCAACGCAAATCGCTGCTGCGACTCATTCGCAGCCTGAGTCCGCACGCAGAGGTGTTGAGCTTCTGCTACGAGGCGGGACCGTGCGGGTATGGGGTGTATCGAGAGATCATCGACACCGGCCACTATTGCGAGGTGGTCGCGCCGAGCCTGATCCCGCGGCGCGCGGGGGAGCGAGTGAAGACGGATCGGCGCGACGCGGTGAAGCTGGCGCGGCTGCATCGGTCGGGGGAGCTGACGGCGGTGTGGGTGCCCGACGAGGAGCAGGAGGCGATGCGCGACCTGACGCGGGCGCGCGAGGACATGAAGGCGATCGAGGCCAAGGCTCGGCAGCGACTGGGGGTGTTTCTGCTGCGTCATGATCGAGTGTATCGGGAAGGCAAGAGCCGGTGGACGCAACGGCACTTTCGGTGGCTGGAGGAGCAGCGGTTCGAGCATCCGGTACAGCAGGTGGTGTTTCAGGAATACGTCGATACGGTGATGGAGGCGCGCCGCCGCGTGGCGGGCCTGGAAGGGCAGATGCGCGAGGTGTTGGAGCGGTGGTCGCTGCGTCCGATGGTCGAGGCGCTGATCGCGTTGCGCGGGGTGGATGTGGTCACGGCCATGACGGTGCTGGCCGAACTCGGGGACCTGACGCGTTTTGATTCGCCGCGCGAGCTGATGAGCTTTCTGGGGCTGGTGCCGAGCGAGCACTCCTCGGGGCCGCGGCGGCGCCAAGGAGCCATCACGAAAACAGGCAATGGACACGTGCGCCGCGTGCTGGTTGAATCGGCCTGGAGCTACCGGTTCCCTGCGCGCAAAACCAGGCACTTGAGATGCAAGGCGAGTGCGGCGCCGCCAGCAGTGCAGGCCATCGCCTGGGCAGCCCAGAAGCGGCTGTGTGCGCGGTACCGGCATCTGTATAGCGCGGGCAAGGCGAAGTGCGTGGTCACCACCGCGGTGGCCCGCGAGCTGGTGGGGTTCATCTGGGCGATTGCTTGCGAGGTGATGGGCCGAGCCCATGCAACGCGGGCGCGGAGCTGAGAGATGGGCCGGAGTTCTCCACACCTTGCCACTGCTCCGCCGTGTATTCGAAGCACGCGGTGCCATGGACAAGGTGTGGAAAACTCCTCCGACGCCTCCCCGGGCGCAATGCCATCATGCGCTTCCGGAGCAAGGCTGGACCCAAAAAACGTAATGTGTTGGATTCAGGGCGTGGCAGGCCGGTGAGGAGAATCCTCGTGCACGCTATGAGAGGCTTGGCTCAGCCAGACCGACCCACGTCCTTAGACCGAGGCAGCTCCGCGACGAAGTGATGTCAGGTGGTAGCCAACCCACGAATATCAGAGTGATCCACCGTCGCGAATCATGCCGGCCGCGCCCTGAATCCAGCACATTGAAGGAGGCGCATTCGAGAAACGTAACGGAAGCTTGACAGGGTCAATCCATATCAGCGTGTGCTTTTGTTCTGATATTTTTTTCCTGTAGCCCTTGTAGTACTACTGTGTTATAAACGAAGCGGTCCACAGAACGGACAATGAGGAAGCTGCTGAATCAGGAAGCGGGCGATGCGAATGCGAAGCGTGGCAATCGAGCAGGGGTTATGTCGTTCGGGCCGGATCCGGGGTTCTGCGGGGTTTGAAGTGTTTGGGGAGTTTGGGGACGGATAGTCCAACATGCTCGACAAATGCAGAGGGGGAAAAACAGCTCCGCTCGGCGACCAACAACCACTCTTTCGGATGCGGCGAGTGGCGCTCGTGATCCAGATGAGCGGGACGAATGCGAACTGCGGCGAAACGGGAACGCAGGGTCTCGGAGGTGCCTTCGCGCCAGGAGACGTTCTTCCAACGCTGGGGAGACAACGAGAGGGCCAGTTGCTTGACCGAAACCGGTTGATGTTTCTTGTTGCGCTGCATGCGGGTCGGTGTCCGTCCGCGGCCGGTCAAGGATTTCGGCGGCAAGGGACCCTGGCCCGGTTTCCACACGGTCGTGGTGCCTTGCACCCCTAGGACGTAGCTAAGTCCGAGTTCGGTGATGCCGTGCCGGAACTTGTAGTTGTTGCCGTAGGCCGTATCGCCCAGAACCGGTGCCGGAGCAATGCCGTCATCGACGGCCTGCCGGATTTGTTCCAAAGCAATTTGAGGTTTAGTTTGAAATCGAACGTCTTCGGGAATAGCGGCTTTGCTTCGACGTTCCGGATCCTTCGCCCAGGTCTCGGGGAGGTAGAGTCGCCATGCCACCGGCAAGCTGGATTTCGCTGTCGCCACCGACAGGCTCACCGCCACCCGGCAGTTCTCAGGTTTGCCGACCTGTCCACAGTATTGCCGGGCCACACCCACCGAGTGGGTCCCCTTTTTCACGAATCCGGTGTCGTCGACAATCCAGGCTTCAATCGGACCGTTGGCTTCCATCGCCCCCAGCGCGTACTGTCGAACTTCTGCCAACAGAGCCGCATCGTCCCAGGGCGCATCCGCGACCAGATGATGTAGCGACTGGTGCATTCGGCGTACATTATCCGGAGCCAATCGTGCAGCCATCGGCTCCACACTCTTACGTTTGATCGGCAGCAACAACCCGGTGCAGTACGACTTCAACGGTTCATGACGATCGGCGTGTCCTGCGGCCGACGCCAGGCGTTCCAAATAGGCCGCAAAACGTTTTTCCTGAGTGCCTGGCGCCTTCGATTTGGCGCTCATGACCGGATGCTAACATAAAATAGACCGTTTGTAACATAGTAGTAGTATCTCATGCGATTAGCTCCTCAATCGTCCAGATATGATCCTCCAACCCAGCCTCCATACAAGGAGTCACCCGAAGGCTCCTGTGAACCCGGCAGAAGTTGTACCACGCGAAATGCAATGCGACTGCGGCTTTCAGATTGTCCAACTTCTTCGAGAATCCGAGGCATAGGCGCGTCAATCGCCGCATGAAGGTGCGCATAGTGAGATTGCATCGTTCGACGTGGGACGTACAGATGAGCTTGGGATCGGGATTGCCCGATATGGTGGTTGAGATCGCCCGGACGAACTTCGATGGGGCATAACGTCCTCGCCTTGCGGGTTCATTCTGGTAGACCTTCACTAGGGTGTGTTAACACTAATGAGCATGAATGTTTTATAATCAGGCATGGAGATCACACAGGAGCAGTATTGTCGCATCGAGCCGGAACTGCCGCGTCGGCGGGGCAACGTCAGTCTTTCGAACCTGACGGTCTTGAACGCCATTTTGTATGTGGCTGAGCAGGGCTGCAAGTGGCGCGGTCTGCCCAAGCGCTTTGGCAACTGGCACACCATCTACACCCGGATGAACCGCTGGTCCAAGAACGGGGTGCTCGACGCCGTCTTCGAAAAACTCCAGCGCGAGCAACTGGTGCGCATCCGGGTGGAAGCCGTTTCGATGGACTCGACCATTGTGAAGGTGCATCCCGACGGCACGGGAGCGTTAAAAAAAACGGTCCGCAAGCGATCGGCAAATCCCGCGGTGGATGGACCACCAAGATTCATCTGGTTGCCGCGAATGCTCGAACGGCGATAACGTTTGCGCTCTCGCCCGGCCAAGCGCACGACGCCCCGCAGGGCCGCGATCTGCTCGCCGGCCTGGGGCCGTTGCCCGCGCCACTGCCGCTGCTGATGGACCGTGCCTACCAGGACGACCAGACCCGCCAATTGGCTCTGGATTTTGGGTGGATTCCCGTCGTGCCGCCCAAGCGCAACCGCCTGGAGCCGTGGGAATACGACCGCGTGCTCTACCGCCGCAGGAACGAAGTCGAGAGGCTCTTCCGCCGACTCAAGGATTTTCGGCGTATCTTCTCCCGTTTCGATAAACTCGACGTCATGTTCCTCGCTTTCCTTCACTTCGCACTCATCGTCGAGGCACTACATTAGTGTTAACACGCTCTAGTTGAGCGTAATCGACGTTGGCCCCGAACGTATCCTCGATTGCGCCAAGATAAGCTCCAAATCCGTCTGTGCTGATTTGCACCCTCCCACTGACACGGCGTTTCAGGTCACCCACGAATTGACGGGTTGTAGCTGGGCTACGCTTTCCTATCGTGTGGTTGATAGCGAGTTTCGAGTCACGGTCAAACGCCACGAAAACGTACTGGCTTCCGATCTCATTGCCATGAGGTTATTACAAAAGGTGTGTAAAAGTCATCAGGCGGCGGCCTTCGATTTCATCACGACTCTGATGCCGTCAGCGAATTGCTGACCATCATAGACCTCTTGTAAGAGTTCGGATCCTTTTAAGTGTCGCCAAGCCTTCTCAGCGACACGTAGTAGCTTCCAGATCATTGCCGTTGCATTCTCGACACGCTTGAATCGGCGAGCGGCGTTGGTGCGGAGGCGAACCATGTCGAAGGGCGATTCGACGATGTTGGTTGTTCTCAGATGCACCCAGTGTTGTTTCGGGAACTCATAGAAAGTAATCATCCGGTCCCAGTCCCGCAACAGCGTCTCACCCGCTTTGGGATAGTTCTTCTCATATCGGCGGACGAACTGATCCCGCTTTCGTTCGCAGGCCGCGCGGGAGTTCGCGAAGGCCATCCCATGAAGCAGCTGTCTGGCCGCGGGCTGCTCGGTCTTCGGCAGATGATCGACCACGTTGATCGACTTGTGGTTCCAGCAGCGTTGTTCCTGGCCCTGGGGCTGTTGCTCGGCCAGCGCGGACCAGATGCCCAGGTGACCGTCCGCGACAGTCAGCCGTCCCAGCTTCAGGCCCCGTCTCTGGAGATTGCGCAGAATGCGGCTCCAGGACTCCTTGCTTTCCCGCTGCCCGCTCTCACAGGCCAACAGCACTTTGCGCCCGTCTGACAAGGCTCCGATGATCACCAGCAATGCCGCTCGCTCTTTCGCGATCCCCGCTTTCACGTACAAGCCGTCTGCCCACTGGTACACGACCTCGAGGCCGGACAGGTCCTGCTGGACCCACTCGTCATACTCCAACTGCCAGGTCGATTTCAGTCGTTGGATCGATGCTCGCGACAACGGAGCGCCAGCGCCAAGCAGTCCGCGCATGGCCTGCTCGAAGTCCCCTGTGGCCAGACCGTGGAGGTAGAGATCGGGAAGTAGCTCGCCCAGCTGTTTCGATTTCCGTCGAAAATACGGCAGGATCTGACTCTCGAACCGCTCGGCGGTGTTTCGAACCCGAGGTCGTCGAACCTCCATCGTACCGTTCATCATTGCGAAGCGTCGCGGTTTCCCGTGACCGTTCCGGTATCCTCGTCGATTCGGACTCCGCTCCGACTTTTCCCGACCCAGAAATTGAGTGACTTCGTCCTCGAGCAGCTCCTGTAGCCAGACTTGGACCCGGGATCGCGCCCAGTCCTCCAAACCTTCATACGCGTTCGTTGACGCCACTGATGCCGGTATGTTCTTCTTCTTCATGGGTGGTGTACCTTTCTCCCGATTGCTGCCGGGATTGCTTACGGTTTCGAATTCACCGAAAGCGTACACCGCCTTCTCTTTTTACACACCGATTGGAACGACCTCATTGCCATTCTCCCAAGGTTTAATGCGCCTTTCTTTCTTCTGAACAAAAGTCCAAATTTCGTCGCACTGGATCTGCTGTGCATTGATTGATTTCGATAACGTAAAAAGGACCCACCAAACGGGGTTCTGATCGAGGAAAAAGGACCCACCCTGATAGCCTCCCCCGGCGAGTGCCTGGATGAACCGGCATGGCGGAGGGAGGATAAGGAGTTGTTAGGGATGGATCAGTACGAGATGGTCAGGACCGCACATCGAGTTTACAAGAAAAGCATTCGACAGATCGCCCGGGAGACCGGGCACACGAGACGGACGGTCCGGAAAGTATTGGCCGGCCAGGAGCCGAAGTATCGGCGGGAGAAGGAGCCGGCCTGTCCGGTGATGGACCCGGTGGCCGGGATCGTGGAGGGCTGGCTGCGGGCCGATCGGGAGCAGCCGGCCGAGTGCGACACCATCACCCGGTGCGAGAACGTCGTGCTGTTGGGCAAGCACGGCACCGGCAAGACCCACGCCGCGACGGTGCTGGGCGTGGAAGCCTGCCGGAGGGGCTACCGCGTCGGGTTCACCACGGCCGCGGGGCGGGTCAATACGCTGATCGAGTCCCGTGAGGAGCGACAGTTGAAGCGGCAACTGGCGAAGTTGTCCCGCTTCGAGCTGCTCATCGTCGACGAGGTCGGCTATATCCCGTTCTCGGCCGAGGGTGCCCAGTTGCTGTTTCAGGTCTTCTCGGACCGGTACGAAAAGGGTTCCCTCATCGTGACGTCGAACCTGCCGTTTGCGCAGTGGACCAGCGTGTTCGGCGATGCCGCCCTGACCGCGGCCCTGCTGGACCGATTGACCCATCACTGTGCGATTCATCAGTTCGATTGGGAAAGTATCCGCTTCACCGAGAGTCTCGGTGCCGCGGGCAAACGGAAGAAGAAACCCCGGTCCGCCCAAGGTTCCGCGTGAAACACACGCGAGCGAGCGGCTGTGGAAAGTGTCGCCACCGTGGAAACCCGCTGCAAAGCCGGCGCGTTACCACCGCGGCTTGGAAGCTTTCGGCTTCCACACTTCCCGCAACCCCGACGGCGGATTTACTTACAAACCATTAACCCGGGGGTGGGCTCTTTTTACGTTGTCAAAGCGATTGATGCCGTACAACTTTCGGTCCATGAGCCGTTGGCATCGTTCTCCGGCCAACTCAAGTACGGCAAGAACCGTCTTTGCGTCTACGTCACACAATCTCGAAGTGGCACGGATACCGCAACCTTCGACGAGGCAATTGACGATCTGGACGGCTTTCTCGACTGATATACGGAGCTTTCCGAGAGGCTTTTCTTGGGCTTCTGAGAAGGTCTTATCGCAGAACGTGCAACGGTAACGCTGGATGCGTTTCTTACCGTAGGTGCCGGACTTTCTAACTCGGTCGTGCTGGCAGTGGATGCAGGTCATTGTGAACCTTGCCTTTCCACGCGGACAGGTTCACAATGAGTTTGATGGCTGGCTCATGCGGCTCTATCGCGTGAGTTAGTTAGGCCCTGTCTGGTGTTAGTCGCACCGGGCAGGGCCGATCTATTTCTCTTTAATCTTCTTTCCTGTCTTTTCCTCTCGGACAACCTGGTCTAGGGCCTGAATGACGAGAGCCTTCAGGCTGATTCCCTCTAGTGCCGCGTGTGCCTTGGCTTTCCTCACTAGATCTTCTGGCATGTCCCGAAGGTTAATAGTCTTTGTCGTCATTTATGTAATGTATCATATGATACGCCCGTATGCAAGTTATTAGTTGAGAGTTATGGACCGGATGTGACTGCGGAGTGGGTAGGGTGGGGAATTGACGGAGGGGCTGTTGTCAGGTGAAACGACCCGACTTAGGATCGGGCGCTGTGCTGATACCACAGTTCGCGGGTTCGAATCCCGTCCCCTCCGTCAAACTTTATACGTTAGATGCGCTATGTATTTCGTCGATGATTCGATGGGCTGCATCAGCTGGATCGGATGCATGCCTGATCGGCCGTCCCACAACTAAGTAGTCGGCACCGGTATGAATGGCATCCGTTGGCGTCAAGAATCTCTTATGGTCGTCCGGCTCTGCCCACTCCGGCCTGATACCAGGAACAACGATTGTTGGCGTCTTCACCCGAGCAACGCGGCCATCCAAATAACCTCGAAGATCCCCAACGCTTGCACCTGAAGCGATTACGCCATCGCAGCCCGCCTCAAGAATCTTTTCTGCCCGAATCCTGATGAACTGCTGCAGCGGGATATTCGCACCATACTCATCGTGCAGGTCCGCTTCATCTTGACTCGACAAGTACGTGACCTGCAAGAAAAGCGGTGGCGGGCCAGCCCCACGCCCTTCACGTGCCGCTCTTGCAGTCGCTCCATTACCCTTCAGCGTCAGAAAAGAAACCCCGAGAGTCTTGATTGCAGTCACAGCCCGCGACATGGTGACACCAATATCATCCATCTTGAGATCGAGAAACACTTTCTTCTGGTGCTGTACGAGACTCACAATGATCTGCGGCCCTTCAGAGATAAAGAGTTCGTAGCCTACTTTATAGGTTTCCACCTCGCCTTGAAGCTTATCAACAAGCCCCAGCGCATCGTCGCGGTTGTTAAAATCGAGCGCAACGATCAACCGCTCGCGGGCGGGCAGAGTTGGATCTGCCTGCCTCAGGCGGGCTTCATTGCCGACTGTTGCCATTGAATCACCCCAGATAAGGCAGAAGAAAGGAAAAACTGCCCCAATAACCATTGTACAGGGACGAGAGGGGGCCCCGCACGGTGGAATCGCTCATTGTAATCATTGGTCGTCATGCCGTCAAGAAGAGAGTAACAGTCGCACTGCTCTCTATCTGTGTATAGTAATACACAAATAGACATATCTGGTCCAATGCTATATGGTCGCCACAATAACTATTGAATATATGGTATGTGGAGATTTGAGGCCCCACACTCCAATTCATAGTTTGTGTAAAAGCTTACACAAATGTCTAGCCATGCCCCATCCCTATCTCTGGCGGATGCTCTGACCGCTGTCTTCATTGCGCGGTTGCAAGAAGAATCAGAGGTACGCGGACGGGGAAATCAAGGCACATTCGCTGAAGAGGCGGGGCTTAATCCTGACCATCTACGAAAGATTCTGAGCACGGAAAGAATTGGGCCGAATAAGATGTTTAGCGTCCTTCGGAATCTTGGCTGGACCATTGAACACGACGGGTTCGTCGTAGGCCCCGTTGTTGAGTCTGCCACGCAACCCTAAACCTAACTACACAGGGGCAGCACACGCTAATCCCGCACTACCTGCCTCCCGAGGGCCTTGACACCCCATAATGGCGGTGCTACTTTAACTCGTTTGTTGTCAATGGTGTCTCGGGTAATTTCGCGCTTCCTTCCAGTATAAAACGATGATTGATCTGGACCTTTCCATCCTCGTAACGATCATCTATGTCGCCATCTTATACGTGTTTCTTTCCAAGTTTTTTTTTGGGCCGGTGACCCGGATTCTGGCCGAACGCCGCCAGGCAATGGAAGGCAGCCTCGAGGAAGCAGCGCGTCGCATTGAAGAAGTAGAGAAAAAGACCGCCGAATACGAGTCGGCGGTTCGTGAGGCTCGGGCGGAAGCGTACAAGCACCAGGAAGCCATTCGTGAGGAGGCTCTTGAGGAACGCGCGCGACTGCTCGGCGAGGCCCGACGCGAAGCGGACCAGATCATCGCGGATGCGAGGGCGCGACTGGGAGCCGAAACCGAAGAAGCCCGAAAGAAACTCGAAGGCGAAATCGATGCCCTTGCGTCGCGCCTCACTGAAACGCTTCTCGAAGGCTGAAGACCAGAATGAAAATCCACTGGCTATCCATTTTCGGTGTACTGGCCTTCGCTATGGTGATTGGGCTGACACCCACCTCGTTTACTGCTCGGGCACAGGAAGCCGAAACCGAAGAAGTTTCCGAAGCCGAGGAAGGTGAAGGAGAAGAGGGCGAAGAAGAGGAGGGCGGTCCACTTGCCCTCGCCATGCGCTGGATAAACGCCATCATTCTTTTCGGTGGCCTGGGTTATTTGCTGAGAGAACCGGCAGTGGCGTTTTTCGAGGCACGCAAGGAAGAGATCCTGGGGGGGCTTCAGAAATCCCGCGCCGCTCAGAAGGATGCTGCCGAGCGTATGTCCGGCATCGAGGGCCGCCTGTCCCGCCTGTCAACGGAGATGGCGGGCATAAAGTCGGATGCGGAGGAGTTGGCACGCACGGAACGGGAGCGGATAGTTGCCGATGCCAAGGCGGAGGCCGGCAGGGCCGTCGAGCAGTCCGGGGCCGAGGTTCAGCGGGTGGCTCGGGGGATGGAGCAGGAGATCCGTTCGCACATCGCCGACGGGGTCGTCCGGAGTGCCGAAGAGAAGCTACGGTCCAAACTGACCGGAGACGACCACGGGCGTATTGTGCGGCGGGCCGTAGATAAGCTCTAGATATTTACTATGACAGTAGTAGCAAGCAGGTACGCGAGGGCTCTGATCGAGTCCCTGAGCGCGGAAAACACCGTAGGCCCTGATGCCGGGCTGGAACAGCTGGGTCAGATCCGAGAGCTTCTGGAGACAGAGCCGGACGCCCGCAAGTTGCTGATAAACCCCGTGATACCTCCCGACCGCCGGGACCGGTTTGTGGACGAGATGAGCCGCGCTCTGGGTCTGGACCCGCGAGTCGGTAAGTTGCTGAAGTTGATCGTCGAGCGTCGTCGTCTTGAGATTCTGGATGATCTGACCGAAGCATACCGAAAGATGCTGGATGACAGGAACGGCATTGTCCGGGCCATAGTCACCTCCGCCGGCCCGCTCTCGGAGGCACAGCAGCTGGAGGTCATCGGCAAGCTAGAAAAGTCACTGGGACAGCGCGTTGTTATGGAAGTGGAAGAGGACTCTTCATTGATCGGTGGCCTGGTCGTTAGGATCGGCAGCACGGTCTATGACGGATCGCTCCTTCAGCATCTGGCGGGTTTCAAAGAAAGCCTGCTTGCAGACTGAAGTCATAACACTTTTTATTTCTAAGCTCGGTTGAGCTTTTGATTCAGGGAGCCGCATGGACATCAAGGCAGAAGAAATCAGCAAGATTATTCGAGAGCAGATCGACGAATACCGTCCGGGGCTCGAGGTCAGTGAAGTCGGTAGCGTGATCTCGGTCGGTGACGGCATCGCGCGCGTGTACGGACTTGAAAAAGCCATGGCCGGAGAGCTGCTCGAGTTTCCACATGGCGTGATGGGCCTCACCCTGAACCTGGAAGAATCTCAGGTGGGTGCGGTTCTGCTGGGTGAGTTCACCCAAATTCGAGAGGGCGATCAGGTCCGGCGGACGGGCCGCATCATAGAGGTTCCTGTCGGCGAGACCCTGGCCGGCCGCGTGGTAAACGCTCTCACCGAGCCGATTGACGGTAAAGGTGCGATCACATCTGACAAGACGCAACCGATCGAACGGCTGGCTCCCGGAGTTGTCGATCGACAACCGGTGGGTGAGCCGCTACAAACAGGGCTCAAGCCGATCGACTCGATGATTCCCATTGGTCGCGGCCAGCGCGAGTTGATCATCGGTGACCGTCAGACAGGTAAGACCGCCGTTGCGATCGACACGATCATCAATCAGAAAGGCCTCGACGTCATCTGTATCTACGTTGCGATCGGCCAGAAGAGATCGACGGTGGCGCAGGTTGTAAAAACGCTTCAAGAAGCCGGCGCGATGGATTATTCGATTGTCGTTTCAGCTTCGGCCAGCGACCCCGCACCGATGCAGTTTCTGGCGCCCTATTCAGGCTGTGCTATTGGTGAGTATTACCGCGATACGGGACGCCACGTCCTGTGTATTTACGACGACCTTTCAAAACACGCAGCGGCCTACCGGGAGATTTCGCTCTTGCTCCGCCGTCCTCCCGGACGTGAGGCCTACCCGGGCGACGTGTTCTATCTTCACTCGAGACTTCTCGAACGCGCGTCCAAGCTCAGTGACGAAAACGGCGGCGGATCGCTAACCGCCCTTCCCATCATCGAAACCCAGGCGGGTGATGTTTCGGCTTACATTCCGACCAACGTCATTTCGATCACCGACGGACAGATCTATCTGGAGTCGGATCTGTTCCACTCCGGTATCCGTCCCGCCGTCAACGTCGGTCTGTCGGTTTCACGCGTGGGTGGAAGCGCCCAGATCAAGGCAATGCGGCAGATTGCCGGTAGTCTCCGCCTGGATCTGGCTCAGTACCGCGACCTGGCTGCCTTTGCGCAGTTCGGGTCCGATCTGGACAAGGCTACGCAGGCGCAGTTGGCGCGCGGCGAACGCCTCACGGAAATTCTCAAGCAGGGTCAGTACGTGCCTCTTCCAGTGGCTAAACAGGTTGCGATCATTTATGCCGGAACCAAAGGCCTCCTCGATGACCTCGAGGTTGCCGATCTCGGGGATTTCGAAGCCGAACTGTTGCGTTTTCTGGATACAAGTAAGCCGGAAGTGCTCAAGAACATCACGGAGAAAAAGATTCTCGATGACGAACTGAGTGCAGAGCTCGAAGGCGCAATCAACGAAGCCAAGCAGAAGTTCAAACAGGAACGTGAGGCCCGGTAAGGACGAAGACTGAATGCCGAACCTTCTCGACATCCGACGACGAATCCGCTCGGTCAAGAACACCCAGCAGATCACACGCGCTATGAAAACCGTTTCTGCCGCGAAGCTTCGGCGCGCGCAGGAGCGTGTGTTTGCTGCGCGCCCGTACGCGAATGAGTTGAAGGCAGTCCTCGCCGACCTCTCGGCCCGCATCGAGAATTTACGCCACCCCCTCTTGGAACTACGTCCCGAAAAACGAATTCTGCTGGTCCTTGTTACGGCAGACCGCGGGCTGTGCGGTGCGTTCAACACGAATATTTCCCGTTCGGCCCAGGACTTCACAAGGTCGCATCCGGAACAGGAAGTGCAGCTGATGACTGTTGGTCGCAAGGGGCGCGACTACTTCCGGAGTCGAGCCACCTCGATCTTCGAAGAGCACATCGGCATTTTTTCCCAACTCGACTTCAAACACGCGCGCACGATCGGAGAACGTATCGTTGAGCTCTACGGCGGCGCGGAAATCGACAGCGTCTACCTGGCATACAACGAGTTCAAGTCCGTCATCCAGCAGCGACTGGTCGTCGAGCCGCTCTTGCCGCTGAGTGGAACCGAACTCGATGGTGATGATGCCAATGGCGGCGACTACATTTACGAGCAACCTCCGCAGGCCATATTCGACCGGCTGCTTCCGCAGTTTGTCGACATACAGGTCCACCGCGCTCTGCTCGAATCGGCAGCGTCGGAACACGGCGCTCGAATGGCTGCGATGGACACGGCTGCCCGCAACGCGGGTGAGATGATCGAGAGCCTAACGCTGAACATGAATCGAATTCGGCAGGCGGCTATTACGCGTGAAATCATCGAGGTTGTCAGCGGCGCGAGCGCGTAGCGGTAGAGTTTCTGAAACTAAATAGCGTAAGGAAGGGCACTAGAAATCATGGCGAATAAAGGAAAGGTCCTCCAGATAATCGGTCCGGCAGTCGACGTTGAATTCAAGGAAGGACAACAGCCCCCGATCTACAACGCACTCCGGATCACGAGCGAAGGCTTCGAAGTGCCCGAACCGTTGGATGTCATCGTCGAGGTGCAACAGCACCTGGGCGAGGGTCGTGTCCGCTGCGTGTCCATGCAGCCGACCGACGGGATGGTTCGCGGCATGGTTGCTGAAGACCAGGGTGCCCCTATAAAGGTGCCGGTTGGAAAAGCGACACTCGGCCGCGTGATGAACGTCATCGGTGAGCCCGTCGACAAGGCCGGTCCAATCAAGTCGGACCGCAAGGATCCGATCCACCGGTCGGCGCCGGCCCTGACCGAGCAGAACACGAACATGGAAATGTTCGAAACGGGTATCAAAGTCGTCGACTTGCTCGAACCGTATCTCCGTGGCGGCAAGATCGGACTCTTCGGCGGTGCCGGCGTCGGCAAGACCGTCATCATCATGGAACTGATCAACAACATCGCTTCCAAACATGGCGGGCTGTCCGTTTTCGCAGGCGTGGGCGAACGGACCCGCGAAGGGAACGACCTGTGGCTGGAGATGAAGGAGTCCGGCGTCATCGACAAGACAGCACTCATTTATGGCCAGATGACAGAACCTCCTGGTGCACGTGCGCGTGTAGCTCTAACCGGCCTGACCGCCGCCGAATATTTCCGTGACGAAGAAGGTCAGGACGTCCTCTTGTTCATCGACAACATCTTCCGCTTTACTCAGGCGGGCTCGGAAGTCTCGGCTCTACTGGGCCGGATGCCTTCGGCCGTTGGTTATCAGCCGACTCTGGCTACGGAGATGGGCGAACTGCAGGAACGGATTACTTCAACGCTCAAAGGATCGATTACTTCAGTCCAGGCCATCTACGTGCCGGCGGATGATTACACCGATCCTGCGCCTGCGACCACGTTTGCTCACCTCGATGCGACGACGAACCTGTCTCGGCCAATCGCAGAGCGCGGGATTTACCCGGCGGTCGATCCCTTGGCTTCGACCTCGCGCATCCTGGATCCACGCATCGTCGGTGAGGAACATTACTCGGTCGCGCGTGAAGTTAAGTTGGTGCTGCAGAAGTACAAGGATCTTCAGGACATCATCGCGATTCTGGGAATCGACGAGTTGTCGGAAGAAGACAAGCTGGCCGTTTCCCGAGCCCGTAAAATCGAGCGGTTCCTGTCGCAACCGTTCTTCGTCGCCGAACAGTTCACGGGAACACCAGGCAAGTATGTGAAGGTGGCCGACACGATCAAGGGATTCAAGGAAATCGTTGCCGGTAAACACGACGACGTTCCCGAACAGGCTTTCTACATGTTGGGTACGATCGAAGAAGTTCTCGAACGGGCCGAGCAGATGCAGGCGTAGGCAGTTTTTATGGCGAACGGGCTCGATCTTACAGTTGTCACACCCGAGCAGGCGCTTGTCCACGAAGAAGTGGACGAAGTCCAGGTTCCCGGACTCAACGGCTACCTGGGCCTGTTGCCCGGTCACGCTCCACTCTTTTCCGAGCTAGCGATCGGTGAGCTTTCCTACACCCGCGAAGGGCAGAAAAGCTCCATCGCGCTTGCGAAAGGTTTCGTGGAAATCTCAAACGACGAAGTACGGGTATTGGCTGACGTTGCCGAACCGGCTACAAACATAGATGTAGAGCGCGCCGGCGAGGCCCGGTCCCGAGCGGAAGAATTGATCTCCAAAGGCGGCGATGACGTCGACTATCCCCGGGCTCAGGATGCGCTTCAACGCGCAGCCGTTCGCATAGCAGTAGCCGGTCGCAAATAGACCGACCCGTCCCCATCCTCCTGTTGCGATTCGGGCCGCTTAGAGATCTCCGGCCCAGTCTCTTAGAATGTGATGAACGACACCTCCCAAGAATTGGCGGCGTATCTCAGCCAATCCGACCGGATGATGATATTTACCGGTGCGGGTGTTTCCACCTCAAGTGGCATCCCTGATTTTCGTGGTCCGCAGGGAGTATGGAAACGAAAGAAGCCTGTTTACTATCAGGACTTCATGAAGTCGGAAGAGGCGCGCATCGAGCACTGGGCGGACAAGCTTGAAGGATGGCCGGTAATGACCGCAGCGCGACCCAACTCCGTGCACCATGCAATCGTTCGGCTGGAAAAGGCCGAAAAAGTCGGGACGGTTGTGACCCAGAATATCGATGGGCTGCACTCGCTTGCGGGAACGAGCGCGGAGCGGCTGGTCGAACTCCATGGAACGAATCTGCTCGTGGAATGTCAGACATGCCACTGGCGTGACGATCCCGAATCGCACCTCGAGAATTTTCGCGCAAGCGGGACCGCACCTTCATGCGAATGCGGCGGATTCCTGAAGATGGCGACGATCAGTTTCGGCCAGGGCCTGGATCCGGAATCGCTCGAACGAGCCAGCCAGGCTGCCGAGGAAACGGACCTTGTTGTTGCCTTAGGGTCCACGCTTTCGGTGTATCCGGCTGCCGGGTTTCCGCTGATGGCTGCCCAGCGCGGAGTTCCCTACGTTGATCATAAATCAAGGCATGACCGAGCATGATTCCGAACCCGGTGTTTCCCTGAGGGTTGAAGGCGAAGTCGGAGAAATATTTCCACCGGCAGTCGAGCAAGTTTTGGGGTAGACGGATTTCGACAGTTTTCGGATTCTGGTAGGCTTCTAATGAATCGGTTAATACAACAAGGACAGAGTGAATGAGTTTATACAGTGATTCTGAATATCCCGTAGACGCGGCGTTACAAGCGATCCATGAAGCCCAGCTTGATGCGCTTGGCGGGCCTGGGACCTGGTTCACGCGAAGCCAGCGCGTCGCCCTCGTGAAAGAGGTGCACGCTGCGCGTATCGAAGCGGGCGTTCAGGAAACCGTTGGTGCGCCGGCTCCGGTCAACGATGGCGCCGATCTTTCGGATACCGCGAAACACGTGGCGCGGGAAGCGGCGCTTTCGCCGGGAACTTTCGTGCGTGAGTTCTATGAGGAGGCCGTTCGAGACGGGTTGACTGACGCCGAATACGTCGAGATCGTCGGGATTGTGGGGCGTCTTGTAAATTTCGACGTCATTGCCCGTGGTCTGGGTATCGGGCCCAGAGCTATCGGCGTGTCGGGAGGAGATAATCCGTCTCGACGGCGACCGACCACGGCGATCGCCGAGGGAGCATGGGTCGATACCGTGCCTGCAGGGGCGAGTGGCGGTGATGCCGCCCGGGAAATGTACGGCGACGCTAAGATGGTGTCTTTCATCTTTCGGGGGATGAGCCTTGCGCCTTCCGAGAACCTGGCCCACATGAAACTCGATGAGGCGCAGTACCTGCCCGCGCATCACTTTGCCGAATTCGACTATCAGCAGCATGCAGGACTGACACGTCCACAGGTCGAAGTCGTTGCCGGACGGGTTTCGGCGATCAATGAATGCTTTTACTGAACGGCCGGTCACGCCATGGTCCTCCGTGAGAGTGGCCGCATGATCGGGAAGAACTTCAACCTGCATGGACTCGTTGAACCCGGCATCGAGATTGGGGTTGATGGCGGAACTTCGCTCGCAGAATTTGCTGACGCCCTATTGGGAGACGACCTGGACAGGCTGAACCAGGCAAGAGCCGCCCTTGCCGAGGAGCTCGGAGAAGCCGCAGTCGCCGCCGCCTCCCTGATTGCCGGGTGTTTCAGCAAGAACGACCGTCTAGCGAATTGCCTCGGTCTTCCCCTGGAACCGATGATGATCAAAGGTTCGGAAGATTTTCGGGAAGCTCTTGGCATCAACGCCTATCCGTCTGCCGTGAATTCGCTCAAGGCTTGATGCCTCTTCAGAGGAGGGTTTATGCGCGTTTGGACATTGCTCGTCATGGTCATCTCGCTGGCGGGAAACGCGAGTGCGATGGCCACACAGATCACAGATCCAATCCCGGCTCCGGTTGAGAAGCGTGGCCTGATGGTCGAGATCACCGATGTCGTGCGTCTACCAGAGTCGAGAGGGATGCGTCCTGCCGATCAGGACGTGAATCCGGCAGGGTGGGCCCGAGTGAGTTACGTTCGCGACCTTGCTGACGGCCGCCGCTTCGCCAACGACTCGCGCGGGTTCTTGTATTTCCTTGATGGCAACAACCAGCCCGCGATTTATACGAACGTTGGCGAGGTCTTTCCGTTTGCGGTTTACAACCGGCTCGAGAGCGGATTCATCGGATTCGATTTCCATCCGGAATTCGAACAGAACGGACTGTTCTACACCGTGCATGCCGAGAACGCGCCGGGCAACCCCGCTACTGCGGATTTCATTCCTCCGGGGTTCACTCGAAGTGATGTGACCCACCACAACATCATCACGGAATGGCGCGCGACGAACCCGGCGGCGGACACCTTCGAGGGCACGCGGCGGGAACTGATCCGTGTGGCCCATGTGGTCAACAACCTCACCCACCCACTCGGTCATGTGGGCTTCAATCCGACGTCGATGCCGGGTGACGCTGACTACGGTTTGATCTACACCAGTGGCAGTGACTTCGGATTCAGCAACGGCGGCGGACCGAACGCGAACAGCCCCGAACAGGTGCAACGCCTCGATACCGTCATCGGTGCCATTCTGAGGATCGATCCGCGCAGTCCTTCCGTATCAGGAGGGACGAAAGGGCTTGGGGATTACACTATTCCGACGATCAACCCGTTCGCTTCAGACGACGACCCGAACACGCTCGGCGAGATTTATGCGTACGGGTTTCGGAACGCCCACAGGCTTTCGTGGGATCTCACCGATGGAACGATGTTCGCCTCCGACATCGGAATGAACCACATCGAGGAGATCAACATCGTCCGTGAAGGCGAAAACTACGGCTGGATGTTGCGCGAAGGGTATTGGGAGAATGGCGTCACCCGTCCCGGTGGGGCACTCAATCAGTTGTTTCCGTTGCCGGCAGCTGTTCTCAACGGAGACAGAGAGGATGAATTCACCTATCCGGTGGCGATCTACGACCACAACGATGGCCAGGTCGTGTCTGGCGGGTTCGCCTACTACGGTGTTATCGAAGAACTCCGCGGGAAGTTCGTGTTTGGCGACCTCAACAGGGGTCGGCTTTTCGCAGCTGATCTCGCCGCGATGAAAGCGGCCGATGATGGTATTCCGGAGACGGTTGCCCCAATCGAAGAGATCCAGCTCTATATTCGTAATTCGAGCGGCGACCGCACGTTCGTGAACTTTCGGGAGCTTGTCGAAGCTACAAACGGCGCCACCGCCACACGGACCGACATGCATATCAGCCGCAGCCGCGACGGCGAACTCTTTATCACATCAAGGCAGGACGGGATGATACGCATGCTCGTTCCGGATTCTGGCGCCGCGCCACCGCCTTCGCGCTAGCTGCCAGTCGTTTTCTGAAGGTCGACCCTGGCGTTTTTGACGAAAACTTCACCAACTCTTCATGTCTCAATCAGGAGTGTTGTTGTATTTAGTGGCTGTTCTCATTAACCTGATGAGCTATAGGCCCATTCGATGCGGTGCAATTGACGCTGTGCCCTATGAAGCCTAAGAGGAGGTCGACAGCAGATGGCTGAGTCAAACCCGCAACCTGCATCACGAAGGCGCATCGGACAGGCAACCGTTGGCGCCGCAGTCGTCGCACTAGTCGTTCTCGTAACGACAGTCTTGCCTGCCGAGTATGGTATCGACCCGACGGGAATTGGAAACGTGTTCGGATTGATGGCGCTTGGCAACCCATCCCGGACCCTGGAGATCACGGATGTTCTCGGTGGCAACGAAGGGGTTCGTGAAGTAGAGGTGCCCGATTTTGGAGAACCCGTTCCCCTGCCAAATACTGAGATTCACCAGGATCAAGGAGAACCTGCCGACACCCGCACTCTCGAGATCATGGTCGGGCCGGGGGAGGAAACCGAGATAAAAACGGTCTTGAGAGAGGGGAAAGTCGTCACCTATTCCTGGCAGGTCGATCAGGGTTCGGTCTATTCAGACTTTCATGGCCATGATCCGGCTGTTGGCAATACGTTCTTCGTGCGCTACAGGGAACATCAGGAAGGATCCGGCCACAACGGGTCGTTAGTGGCGCCTTTCGACGGGGAGCACGGCTGGTACTGGGTCAACTACAACGAGTTTCCCGTTACGATTACACTCACCGTCGCCGGTTTCTTCGACGACGTCATCGACTACGGAATATTCTGAGGCGGCTTAAGAAGCGCGTCGTGCCAGGAGAAGTGTTGTGTCGTCCTGGCCGGGAAGATCGTGCGCCCAGCCGTTGACCGACCGAACGATGATGTCGATGAGTTCGTCGAGCGGCTTATTTGAGTGTTCGAGCAGAAGTTCGATCAGACGGTCTTCACCGAACTGATCTCCTGCGGCATTTTCGCATTCAGTGACCCCGTCGGTTGTTGCCACCATCAGGTCCCCCGGCTCGAGCTGAATACGGCTTTCTTCATAGCGGGTGCCTGGAAAGGCGCCGACGATGGTTCCGGTCGGCTCCAGTTGGATCGCAGACCTTTCCCGGATAAGAACCGGAGGCACGTGGCCGGCGTTTGTGTAGCGCAGTTCGCCGGTATCGTCGTCGTAAACGGAGTAATAGAACGTCGCGAACCTTTCGGGCGTCGTGCTCTGGTACAACTGCTCGTTCAGGAGGCCGACCACATGTGCGGGGGATATGGCGGCCGTGGAGGAGTTCTTCGCCATCATGATTTGCGAACGTACTGAAGATTGCAGGCTGGCCATGAGAAGCGCAGCCGAAATCCCCTTCCCTGAAATGTCTCCGATTACGAGAGCGGCCTTCGTCTTATCGAGTGGCACGAAGTCGTAATAGTCACCACTCACCAACCGTGCCGGCCTGCAAACTCCGACCACTTCCAGATTTTCGAGATGGAGTCGTTGTTTCGGAAACAGGCCGATCTGAACCTCGCGGGCAATCTGTAGTTCCAGATCCTGCCGTTCCTTGTCCTTGACCTCCGCGATCAGTTGCTGAACGTTCTCTGTCATTCCGTTGAACGACGAAGCGAGGCTGTTCAACTGGTCGTCGTTTCGAATCGGAATGCGGTGGGACAGATTACCGGCCTCGACTTGTTTTGTTGCCTCGTAGGTGTCTTTGACCGTGCGTGTTATCGATCGGGTCAACTGTCCGATGAACAGTAACGATCCCGCTTCTACGGAGAGGAAGGCCACAGCCACCAGGATGAGAGCTGTGCCGAGTATCCCGGCAAGCTCAAAGGTGCTGAAGAGTTCTCGGACGATCAATGACGGATGCGATCCGACAACTGCGGCCACCAGATAGTCTGTTCCGTCTTCGAGAACCTGTGCGGGCACCCGCGACGGCCAGGCAATGGGAAGGTCCCAAAATCCACGCTGCTCGGAAAGCGGAACGGCAGTGGCCGAACTTAGCGTCGACAGGGTTTCCACATCGACCTCAACCTCTAGACGCTCGAGCTCCTCTTCAAGGCGTCCAAGCTCTGGTGCTCCCGAGGGAAGAGTCTGAATGTTGATGAGTTGAATCGTTGCGAATCCGGGCAATACCTGGGACAGAATCGTCGGGTCCAGAACTTCGTAGGTCATGACCGCCACCGAAGACGCGAAGGTCTCAGCTGAACGGGCCACCAGAAGATAATTCGTCTCGGAGACCAGCAATCCCTTGAAGCCGGGTTCGATCCATTCGGGTATAGCATTCAGTGCGGAAGCTTCGGTTGGAAGAGGCTGGTCGTCGACCTCAACGACAGCATTCAGGAAGGGTAGGGCCTCGCGGCCCCGGGTCAGCGCTTCTGTTGCTGCCCCGACCGGTTCGTTTCCCAACGCCGTGCTCACAGCGATATTGGAAGCAGCCGCTTCCAGGGCTTCGTACCTGCTGTCCAGACTGGAGATCAAGAGATACCCCGTGATCTGTCCCATCAGTATGGTCGCGATAATAGATACCATCGCCAGAACGAGGACGATGGGAACCAATCCAACGAGAACGTAGGTGACGAGAAGCCGATTGCGAACGCGCCAAAGGATCTTCTTCGCAAGAAATAGCAATCCGGAAAAGAGCCGGAAGACCAAAGCGATCACGAGCAGAAATCGGACCAGGCCGGCCGACGGGAGTTCCGCTCTCAGGAGGATTGCCGAACCCCTGTGGATGATCTCAAGGAGAATAAGGACGACGAGAAACCGCGTCGATCGACCGAGATCGAGAAAAGCTTTCCGAACCCTTCCTGATAGTGGTCGTCGCTCCATGGGCTCCTTCGCGTCAGACCCTTTTCTATCACATTGTGCCTGTCGATCGGGGTCTAAGGGCTTCTGTTTGACCAGGTGTATGAGTAGAATGGTCGGGATCGATCCGCGTGCTAGAGAAGATTGTCGAACCAATGAAACGATTGTTACTGATTGTCGGTGTGGCGCTGCTCCCATTGCCCCTTCTCGCGATTCAACTCTTTCCCGGAGCGCAGTTGGGGGGCTACGGCGGAGCAGACGGCTCCGAGTTCGTCTTTGCGCGTTTGATCTACAACGAGGGTTTGAGCAATTTCCGTGGTTTTGGCCGTCGAGGCAGTTGGGCAACTGATTGGCCCAAGGCAGACAAGCAGTTCATATACGCTATCGATCGCATGTCCAACGTCCGGGTCGTCATGGACCAGGATGTTGCGATCGAAATCATGGATCCCAACCTGTTCAGCTATCCGTTGCTCTATGCGCTCGAAGTCGGACGCGGTATGAACCTCAGCCAGCCGGAAGCCGAACGTTTGCGTGAGTACATGTTGCGCGGGGGTTTTCTCGTAATAGACGATTTCTGGGGCTCGTACGAGTGGCGGAACTTCTACACTCAGCTCAAGAAGATCTTTCCCGGACGGGAACCCGAAGATATCCCCCTGTCGCACCAGCTTTTCCACTCGTTCTTTGACATCGAAGAAATCCTGCAGATACCCAACGTAAACAATGGTTGTTACGGTGGGTCGACTTCCCAGGGTGATGGCTATGTTCCCTATGCGATGGCGATTTTCGACGATGACCGCCGGCCCATGATGGTGATCAATTTCAATACCGACATCGGCGACGCCTGGGAGTGGGCCGATCTCGATTGCTATCCCGCTCAATTTGCTGGCTTTGCGTTCCGCATGGGAATCAACTGGATCGTCTACTCGATGACCCACTGAATCCGAGGCCCCTCGGCTCCGTCCGTCGAATCCTTCACAATCCAGAACCCTCGCCTTACGGAACTAGAATTGCTGTAATTAATGATGGAGAAACGGTGGGATTCGCTACCGATTCTCACGAAGTTCAAACGGCAGAGGCGTTTGACCCGAGGGACCCATGCACAACCCCATTCAGGAATCGCCACAAAATGTCACCGGCCTGACCGATTTTGACGCGATCGGGTTATTCGATCACTTACCGGGGATGGTTTACCGGTGTCGGTGGGACGGTGACTGGACGATGGAATTTGTCAGCCAGGGGAGTCAGGCCCTGACCGGATACCGTCCGGAAGACCTCACGGCAAACCCCATGGCTTCCTGGAGCCGCCTGATTCACACAGACGACCTCGGTCGAGTATCGAAAGATGTGCGTTCAGCGCTGAAGCAAGGTGAGGCGTTCGGGATCACCTACCGGCTCTCGCTCCCCGACGGAACAGAAAAATGGGTGACCGACAACGGCCGCCGTGTGTCGCCGCTCGAGGAGTACCCCCCTCGCATTGAAGGCTTCGTTTCAGACGTCACAGAGCAAAGACGGCACGAAGCAGCGGCTCGGGAGTGGCGGGAAGTTGTCGAGGAAGTGCCCGTTGCTCTCGTCACGATCGATGCGGAAGGAAGGATCAAGGAGTGGAACCGGCAGGCGGAAACTGTCTTTGGTTGGAAACGGGAGGTCGTCCTTGGCGAATCGTTCGTTGAAACGATCATACCGGCGGATCCTCCTGAAAAGCGGCGTGAAGGAATGCGACGCCTCGGCGAGCTCCAGGTAAGCCAGGTGCTTTCACAAAACCTCGGCCTGACCGCACGTGACAAGACTGGCCGAGAGTTTCCGATCGAACTGACCATTTCGGCCAAACGGAACGGCGAGTCGGCTCACTTCAACGCGTTCATACACGATATCAGTCAACGCAAGGGATCTGAGAAGAGCCTGGAGGAGGCCAAAAAGACGATCAGCCGCCTCATGCGCAAAGACCCTCTGACCGGATTGGCAAACCGGAAATTTCTGGAAGAAGACATGGTTCGCACCTTGTCATTTGCCCGCCGGTGGCGTCAGCCTTTCCGTACGATCTCTGGTCCAGCTATGTTTGTTCACAAGCAGGCGTTTCCCGGTGAGGGTGAAGTTCAGGAAGAGCATAAGGGCCACCTCGATCGCGGAGGGAAGGAAGTGCCCGGACGATTTAATACTATCTGCATAGTATACTGGCTGGCCGATGCTGTCGGCAGTGACCTCCATCCGGACAGAATGCCATCCCGGGTCACAGCGGAGAGACCCGAACGCGTCTTCCAGGTACCACGGATGATCGTAAAAAACCGGTTCCCGCGATGGGTTCGTACCCAAGGCTTTCCTCAGGGTTAGGATCGACAGGGCGTTGTTGTCATCGGGTGTTGGGAACGTGAGAAACCCCTCTTGCGCCAGTACCTTATCGGATTCCAACCGTTCGATCTCCGTTTCGGTGAAGCGGCTTGGAATTCCAAGAAGATCAAAGGACTTCTGGACTTCGGGCGGAGACAATTGAGAGTGTGAAGGCGTTTTGGACATATTACTATCTTTGTAGTTATATTTTCTTCCCTCGGGGACACACCCGTCGATATGAAAAACTCCTCCACCCGTAACTCTAAGTTATATTGGCAGTTACAATTGACAGCCACTTTGGGCTATGGTAGTTTGCGAGTCGTATTTGTCAAACACCAGCTCGGGAGACAGGAATCCCGGGAAAGAAGGTTCTGTTCCCCGCCGGTTCAGGACAGATAGTAGACCGAAAAATCGAAAATGCCAGCACGATCCAATTCTTCAGTCCTCTCGACCGCCGATGTCCGGAGGACGGTACTCGACAACGGATTAGTGGTCCTCACACGGGAAAGTCACCGTTCCCCCACCGTCACGAGCATGATCTGGTATCGCGTGGGCGCTGCCGATGAGGTGGCGGGGCACACGGGAAGCTCTCATTTTCTGGAGCACATGCTCTTTAAAGGGACCGAACGATACGGCAAGGGAATCATCGATCTGTTGACGATGAGAAACGGGGGCAGCAACAATGCCTTCACGTCTTACGACTTCACAGCCTACTATTTCAGCTTTGCCTCTGACCGCTGGCAAACGGCGCTCGACATCGAAGCCGACCGCATGGTCCATACAATTTTCGACCCTGCCGAGTTTGAAGCCGAAAAGAACGTGGTCATCGAAGAATTGAAATCCGGCCTCGACCAGCCCTGGGGTAAGTTGATGCAGGAACTCAATACCAAGGCGTTCGAGCGGCACACCTATCGCAATCCAGTGATTGGCTGGCTTCCGGATCTGGAAGCTGCAACGCCAGCCACGATGGAAGCGCACTATAGAAAGTACTATCACCCGTCGAATGCCACGCTTGTACTTGTGGGTGATTTCGAAACCGAGCAGGCGTTGGAGGAAGTGTCAGACGCTTTCAACAAGATTCCCGGCGGCGAGATAATACCGAGAGGAACCGCCACCGAGCCCCGTCAGAGCGTGGAGAAGCGCATCGATGTCCGATGGCGTTCTGACGTTCCGCGGATGGCGATTGCCTATCACACTCCGGAAATCGGTCATCCCGACTCCTACCCGCTGCAGGTTCTGGCCGTCGCACTCGCGGAGGGTAAGGCGTCCCGGCTTTACCAGCGGTTAGTCGAGAGCGAAAACGCGACGACGTTTGTGACTGCCGAATACGGAGAATCAATGGATCCAACCCTCTTCTACATCCGCGGCGAAAGCTGCGGTGAGCGTGGGCCGGAAGCGATTGAAGCCAGCGTTCATGACGAGTTGGCCCGGATCGCGGCCGAAGGGATCACTGACGCCGAGTTGAAGCGCGCGAAGCATCAGATTGAGGCCCATTTTGTTTTTTCCATGGAACGAACCCTGGATCAGGCGATGTTGCTTGGTCAGATCGAAACCCTCGCTGAACTGGATTACATCGATCAGTATCTATCTGAGGTCGCGGCCGTGGATGCCGCCGGCGTCGCCGCGGTCTGCGGAAAATACCTGCACGAGAACAACCGAACAGTCGGCTGGTTATTGTCCGATGAGGCCAATAGTTGAAGACATCGCAACCTCACTGGCGTAACAGTCGCGATATCGATAAAGCCCCCAGAGCGGCAACCGCCTTCCATCCAGAGAGGTTTACCCTGGATAACGGCCTCAAAGTCTTCCTTGCCGAAAACTCCTCGCTGCCGGCCGTTTCCTTGAGTCTCAGCGTCATGGCGGGCGCCCGCCGGGAGCCGGAAGAGAGGGCGGGAAGCGCCGTCTTGCTGAGTCGCCTTCTTGACGAGGGAACGCGAACACGAACGTCGCTGGAGATCGCCGAAGCCATAGAGTCCGTCGGTGGGGCGATCGATTGCGATTGTTCCTACGAGCGTGTTTCCGCGTTCCTTGGGGTATTGAGCAAGGACATCGATCTCGGACTGGAGCTCGTCGCCGATATAGTGATGAATCCAGTTCTCCGAGAGGAGGCGCTGGCGAAAGAGAAGGAACGAATCCTGACCGAGATCCGCAGCGCGATGGACAGACCGCAGGTTGTCGCCGGATGGGAGTTCAACGAGCTCGTTTATCGCGGCCACCCCTTGCACCGACCGGTGCAAGGTTACCCCGAGACCATTGAAAAGATCACCGAGGAAGATCTCGGTCAATTCCATCAACGCTACGTCCACCCTAACAACGCGATCCTCTCAGTGGTCGGCGATTTCGCGACCAAAGACATGTTGTCCCGGCTGGAAACGGTGTTTGGAAGATGGAAACCGGGCAAGATCGAGAACGGTAATACGGAGGTATTGGAGCGGCAGCGCGATGTGCGTCGGAAGTTCCTGAAGGTTGACAGCGAGCAGGCACACATTTACTTCGGGCATCTGGGTGTTCGGAGGACGCATCCGGATTTTTATGCACTGCAAGTGCTCGATACGATTCTCGGAGGAGGTGCCGGTCTTACCGCACGAATTCCCCGAAAGCTCAGAGACGAGCAAGGGTTGGCATACACGACTTTCGCCAGCATCACGAGTTCGGCCGGTACAGACCAGGGAAAGTTCCTGGCTTACATGGGAACCTCCCCTGAGAATGTCGGGAGAGCAATCGAGGGCTTCAAGACGGAAATTCAAACGGTCGTAAGCGGCGGTGTGTCTTCCGAGGAGTTGGCCGATGCAAAGGCATATCTGACCGGCAACTTCGTATTTGCCTTCGAATCAAATTCACAAATCGCACGATTCTTGGTGAATGCGGAGGTGTTCGGTTTGGGGTTCGACCACGTTGAGAAATATCCCGGCTATATCGAAGGCGTGACCCTCGGCGACATTTCGCGTGTCGCTGCCCAGCATCTAAGCACCGAGCACTATTCCCTGGTGGTTTCCGGTCCCGAAGAGGTGTCAGGAGAAGCTGGTTTGTGGGGTGATCTTTAGGTATTCTTTTCTTCGATGGCCCAGACACGCATCATCATCGGAGCTTTTCTCCTGCTTGGCCTTGGCCTGATCGGCCTCTGGGGGCTCGCCTCCCAGCCAACGGCGGCCGACACTGAACCCCTTGTCTTAGTCGACAACGAAGCCGACTTTTCCTCCTACGCCGAGTTGCCCCGTCTCGGAATTCTGACCAGCACCAATTTTGTGGGTCACAGGATTCGAATAATCGAAGGGACGATTCGCAACGTCAGCGAACAAACCTTGCGTTCGGTGGAGTTGAACCTGGCGTTCAACAGTTTCGACGGTGACGTCGTACTGGAGTCCGAGGAGCAGGGCCTGGGTTCACCGCTGCCTCCGGGCCAGGAGCGTCTCTACACGTTCCGGTTCGAAAACCTGCCTCAAGATTGGAACTACCGAGTTCCGGACGTCGAGATTATCAGAATCGGATACTGAAGGTTCCATGCATTGACATTTCCGGCGCAGCGAGTCACACGTCTTTAGCGTCCGTATGTCAGACGATCAATCAGATAATGCGGAAGGCTGGCTTCCAGCATTTTCCCCTGTGTAATCTCGAAAGGGTATTCGGCGCGGTAGAACTCCAGCCGAAGCTCGGCGTTGTCCCATATCAGGAAGGCGGCTCGCGTATCCCCATCACGCGGCTGACCCACTGATCCCGGATTGATCAGATACTGCATGTCGTTTCGTAGATGCATCGTCACTGATCCGTCCTCATCCTTGAGGATCTCTTCGACGATGTTGGCCGATCTGTCGTATGTGTAGACGCCTGGATGATGGCTATGCCCGAAGAAGGTGAGATGTCGTTCGGTCATTGCGAAGCTTTCCGCTGCGTGACTTTCCGACATGATGTAGTCGTCTTCGTCAGTCACTGCGCCATGCACCAGTTGGGCACCGTCGTCAACATCGAGCGGGCCGATCGGAAGGGCGCGCAGGTAAGCGTGATTTTCTTCTGTCAGGGTTTCGCGGGTCCAAAATGCGGCGGCCTTGGCGTAGGGATTGAATCCGGTCGGTTCGTCTTGCCCGCAGGCGACCCGGTCGTGGTTGCCTCGGATCGTAAGAGCCTCAAGATCAGCGACTTTCTCGACCGCTTCATTCGGTTCCGGGCCATAACCAACGATGTCGCCACAGCAAAGGACTGAATCAAAACCAATCTCGTTGGCACGAACAAGACAGGCGTCGAGTGCCTCCATGTTGGCGTGGATATCGCTGAGCAAAAGGCGTCGCATGACCGGGTTCTGCCGCCGACCTCACCGGTGGCGAATCGAGCTTTTTACGCCCCCTGTGGCTCGTGTTCCTTTGGTGTATCATGGTCGCGATGAACCCCAAATCTGTCGTTGGCTTCTGCCTTGTCCTCGCCGGGATCGCAGCAGGCACCGCCGTACTTTCGGAACTCAACGCTGAGCGGGGGTCGGAATCTCTCCTCTGGATCATGGTATCACGCTTCGGAATCGTGGCCGTTTTTGCGGCCTTCGGGATGTATTCTGCCAACCAGAGCGAGATGAGAGGGTCCATCATACTGACCTCGGATGACGCCCGGGCTAATTTTCAGGAACTTCTCAACTATGGCATCCTGCCCGGCGTCATGATCGGTCTTATCAACTACCTCTTCTTTTTTATCAACCGCTACAGCCCGCTGATTGTTCCCCGGATCCGGGACATGGAAGACGTGTACGATTCGTTCCTCATTTCTTTCGATTCGAGTATCTTCGAGGAGGTTGTTTACAGGCTATTCATAATGTCGTGCCTTCTGTTCCTGCTGCAGCATCTGTATCAGAACGTCAAGGCTGTCTGGCCGGTCCTTGTCTCGGTTCTTCCGCGAGCCATGGCCCTGGTTCTTTCGTCCCTCCTGTTCGCCGTGGCGCACAACGTCAACGGTTTTAGCGGAGCTTTCTGTGGTGGCCTGATGTTGGGATTTATATTTATGAAAAGCGGCATCGAGAGCGCGATTGCAGCACATTTCGTTGCAAACTTCCTCTTCTTCAGTGTGTCGTACCTGTCCTGACCGGAGGAGTGTCGGCGTCGGATTTGACAGCGATGATTTCTTTTGAGATATACGTGAGACGGGGATTTTGAGCATGCAAGCGAAAACATTGGGAGAGCTCCGGTCCAGTCCATACGGAGACGAGCAGTACCAGTCGCGCACGGTCAAGGACGAGATGCGGGCCAACCTCATTCGAAAACTGGAGACGGGCGAAGCGATCTTTCCTGGAGTGCTGGGTTATGAAGACACGGTCGTGCCACATGTTGTCAACGCGGTTCTTTCGCGTCACAACATGATCCTGTTGGGCTTGCGCGGCCAAGCCAAGAGTCGAATGCTGCGGCAGCTCGCGGATCTTCTTGATGACGAGATACCTGTCATCGAAGGATGCGAGATCAACGATCACCCTTTCCGTCCTATTTGCCGTCGCTGCCGGAACCTGGTCGACGAGATCGGAGACGACACGCCGATCGCTTTCATGTTCCGCGATCAGCGGTACGTCGAAAAGCTGGCGACGCCCGACGTCACGATTGCAGACATGATTGGAGACATAGATCCCATCAAGGCAGCCAAGAGCGGCGAGTCGCTCGGCAGCGAATTGACGGTTCACTACGGGTTGCTCCCGCGGGCAAACCGCGGAATTTTTTCGATCAACGAGCTGCCCGACCTAGCCGGCAAGATTCAAGTTGGATTGTTCAACATCATGCAGGAGGGCGACGTTCAGATTAAGGGCTATCCGGTGCGCCTGCCGCTCGATGTCGTGTTGGTCTTTTCGGCAAACCCGGAAGACTATACCGCGCGCGGCAAGATCGTCACGCCCCTCAAGGACCGGATCGGATCTGAGATCCAGACGCATTATCCGGCCGAGCTCGAACACGGCGTAGCCATTACCCGGCAGGAGGCCTGGACCCAACGCGAGGGAAGCGACGTGCAGGTCCCCGCCTACTTGCGCGAAGTTGTCGAAGGGATCGCGTTCAAGGCACGCTCGGATCAACGGATCGACAAGCGTTCCGGAGTCAGCCAGCGCCTGCCGATTTCGTGTCTGGAAAACATGGTCAGCAATGCAGAGCGTAGGCGTGTCCTGTTAGGAGAAGATGAAGCCGTCGTTCGGATCGTAGACGTCTATGCGGCGCTGCCTGCGATAACGGGAAAACTGGAACTGGAATACGAAGGTGAACTGAAGGGTGCCGAATCGGTGGCGCGCGATCTGATACGTCAGGCGGTAGGAATGGTCTTTCGCAAGCATTTCCCAAAGACTGAGTTCAAGGCCGTCACCGAATGGTTTGAGACCGGCGGAACCTTGAAGATGTCCGACATGGAAACGCTGCGAAACGTCCTGGAACTGTTGGCTGACGTAGAGGGCCTGATGGAGCTGACAGGGCCACTGGGTGTCAAGAAGTCGTCGTCTGCGGGTGAACGTGTGTCTGCGGCAGAGTTTGTACTTGAGGGATTGTGTTCGCTCGACAAGATCACACGATCGGAAGAACGCGGATATCGGGCCACCGAACGGAAGTCTGTAGACGATCTCTATCGGGACTATGCCATCGATCCCAAAAGGTTCAAGAAACCACTAAATTGACCCACCGGTCGAATGAGATTCTGATTTCAAACCGATGCCGAAGATCAAGTACACAAAGTACACGCCGTCGCCGCTGGACGGACTGAGTATCGAAGACCTGCTCGACTCTCTTTCGGACTTCCTTTTGCAAAGCGGTTTTCAGTACGGCTTTGAAGACGTTTCCCGCCCCCGAGACATGGATGCGCTGCGACAGGCCATCATGGAGAAGCTCGTTGAAATGGGCCGGATCCCCCCTGAACTGATGGAAGAGTGGATGAACGATCCAACCGAGGGCGAGGCCAAGGAAATGGACGAGATGCTGGACGAGTTGATCCGGCAAATGGTGGATGAGGGATGGATGCAGGAGCAGATGGAAGGCGACGCGCCACCGCAGCCGCAGGAGGGGGAACCTACTGAAAGCGAACCGGGCTTCGCCCGGTTTGAAATCACAGACAAGTCAATCGACTTTCTTGGGTTCCGGGCGTTGCGGCACCTGCTCGGCTCGTTGGGCAAGAGCAGCTTCGGGCGTCACGAAACGGCCTACCTCTCCACCGGTGTGGAGGCATTCCAGTCGTCGAAGCCATACGAATTCGGAGATACGCTTAATCTCGATATCAGTCAGACCCTGTTGAGCGCTATATCACGTGAAGGGTTGGGAGTGCCGATCAACCTCGAGAGCGACGATCTTCAGGTGCATCAGGCGGACTATGAAAGCTCATGTGCCACGGTCTTGATGCTCGACACCAGCCACAGCATGATTCTCTATGGCGAAGACCGCTTCACGCCGGCCAAGCGCGTCGCCCTGGCTTTGTCTCACCTGATCCGGACACAGTATCCGGGCGATTCGCTCCGGATGGTGCTGTTCCACGATTCAGCGGAGGAAATTCCGTTCAAGAAGCTCGCCCGCGTTGTCGTAGGCCCGTACCACACGAACACGCGAGAAGGCCTGCGACTCGCGCGGAAGCTCCTGATGGCGGAAAAGAAGGACATGCGCCAGATCATCATGATCACCGACGGAAAGCCCTCGGCCATGACCCTCCCCAACGGGCGCATATACAAGAATGCTTTTGGTCTGGATCCGGTAATCCTCGAAGAGACCTTCAAGGAAGTGGCCATCTGCCGAAAGGCAGGCATCCTGATCAACACGTTCATGCTGGCAAACGACCACTATCTGGTGGAGTTCGTCAAGAAGGTGACCGAGATTGCACGCGGGAAGGCTTACTTCACTTCGACGTCGACACTAGGTCAATATTTGTTGATGGACTACCTCAAGAAGAAAGTGGAAACTATCCACTGACGGCGGTCCGTAGAATCCCCCAACAAAAAAGCCCCGCCAGACGACGGGGCTATGAGTCCTTTTCTCTCTTTACAACACTTGCTCACCTAACTTGGGTAAGCAACTTGTGTGGTTATTTGTAAGATAAGTGATCACAAAATTCAAAATAAAAATTACATTTCCTTTTGAAAACAAAAAACCATTAAGAGCAGTCGATGATGCACGCGTTGAAAGCCACACTGTATAAGCGTTTCAAGACAGCAGCGTCTGTTTGACCGAAATCAGTAATCGAAATTCTTTTTTCAAAAAAATCTAAAGTGAATCGAAAATCTTATTGGAGGGATGTTAACGGAGAAAACATTTACTTTGATTTCTGTGGGTATTTATTTCGAGTTACGAACGTTTTCGACGAATTGTGTCTCATTGAGTGAACTTGTCGCCGCTTCAGATGTATCCTTATTGAAGCGCTGTTGGAGGTCGTTCCAATCGGTGTGTAAAAAGAGAAGGCGGTGTACGCTTTCGGTGAATTCGAAACCGTAAGCAATCCCGGCAGCAATCGGGAGAAAGGTACACCACCCATGAAGAAGAAGAACATACCGGCATCAGTGGCGTCAACGAACGCGTATGAAGGTTTGGAGGACTGGGCGCGATCCCGGGTCCAAGTCTGGCTACAGGAGCTGCTCGAGGACGAAGTCACTCAATTTCTGGGTCGGGAAAAGTCGGAGCGGAGTCCGAATCGACGAGGATACCGGAACGGTCACGGGAAGCCGCGACGCTTCGCAATGATGAACGGTACGATGGAGGTTCGACGACCTCGGGTTCGAAACACCGCCGAGCGGTTCGAGAGTCAGATCCTGCCGTATTTTCGACGGAAATCGAAACAGCTGGGCGAGCTACTTCCCGATCTCTACCTCCACGGTCTGGCCACAGGGGACTTCGAGCAGGCCATGCGCGGACTGCTTGGCGCTGGCGCTCCGTTGTCGCGAGCATCGATCCAACGACTGAAATCGACCTGGCAGTTGGAGTATGACGAGTGGGTCCAGCAGGACCTGTCCGGCCTCGAGGTCGTGTACCAGTGGGCAGACGGCTTGTACGTGAAAGCGGGGATCGCGAAAGAGCGAGCGGCATTGCTGGTGATCATCGGAGCCTTGTCAGACGGGCGCAAAGTGCTGTTGGCCTGTGAGAGCGGGCAGCGGGAAAGCAAGGAGTCCTGGAGCCGCATTCTGCGCAATCTCCAGAGACGGGGCCTGAAGCTGGGACGGCTGACTGTCGCGGACGGTCACCTGGGCATCTGGTCCGCGCTGGCCGAGCAACAGCCCCAGGGCCAGGAACAACGCTGCTGGAACCACAAGTCGATCAACGTGGTCGATCATCTGCCGAAGACCGAGCAGCCCGCGGCCAGACAGCTGCTCCATGGGATGGCCTTCGCGAACTCCCGCGCGGCCTGCGAACGAAAGCGGGATCAGTTCGTCCGCCGATATGAGAAGAACTATCCCAAAGCGGGTGAGACGCTGTTGCGGGACTGGGACCGGATGATTACTTTCTATGAGTTCCCGAAACAACACTGGGTGCATCTGAGAACAACCAACATCGTCGAATCGCCCTTCGACATGGTTCGCCTCCGCACCAACGCCGCTCGCCGATTCAAGCGTGTCGAGAATGCAACGGCAATGATCTGGAAGCTACTACGTGTCGCTGAGAAGGCTTGGCGACACTTAAAAGGATCCGAACTCTTACAAGAGGTCTATGATGGTCAGCAATTCGCTGACGGCATCAGAGTCGTGATGAAATCGAAGGCCGCCGCCTGATGACTTTTACACACCTTTTGTAATGACCTCCGCTGTTGATGAACTTTTGCTACGTAGCTATGGCTGGATAGGGAACTTTTTCGCCTCCCGGTCCGTCAAAGATGTATGAACCTGATGAAGAAGCTTCTAATTGCCGTGATCCTCGTCGCCATTGTCGGTGGGGCAGTAGCTTTTGCCGTCGCGCGCCGGAACCGCGAGATCGTGACGGTCGAAACGGAGCGTGTGGCCCGGCAGGACCTTGTGCAGTCCGTTACGGCCAACGGTGAGATCCGGCCTAAGCAGTACGTCAACATCAGCTCAAACGCTTTTGGTCGCATCGTGAACCTGCCGGTGAGCGAAGGCGATAGTGTAGAAGAGTCGGAGTTTCTGGCGCAGATCGAATCGGTGCAGACCGAATCCGCAGTGTTGAGCGCGGAGGCGAGCCTGGACGCAGCGGCGTCTGAACTGGAAGGGACGGAGGCCTCGATCCGATCGGCTGAAGCATCCGTGGTCAGCGCCGAAGCGGAGAGACGGCGAATCGAGGCGGACTTTACACGATCGGAGCAGGAATTCAAGCGCGCCCAGGAGTTATTGGAAGGAGGGCTGATCTCCCGCGAACAATTCGATCGACAGGAATCGACGTTTCAGGTAGCCGTTGCCCAGATCGAAGCGGCGGATGCGCGCATCGGCCAGGCCGACGCTGAACTGGCACGTATTCTGAGCGCGCGTGACGGCTTGACGTTTGCAATGGGACAGCACCGTGCGGCCCTGACACGCGCCAGGGATGAACTGAGCAAGACGACGATTACCTCTCCGCTGGCGGGAGTGATTACCTACTTGCCGGTCAACCAAGGCGAGATCGCCATCGTGGGCATGCAAAACCAGCCCGGGACGACGTTGATGACGATCGCGGACCTGTCGGTGATTACAGCCGAACTGCGGGTGGACGAGACCGACATCGTGAATCTCAAACTCGGGCAGAGGACAGAAGTTCGCGTGGACGCATTGGGCAACCGTGTTCTCAGCGGTTACGTTTCCGAAATCGGCAACACCGCGTTGACTGAAGGTGGCGGGGGTGTTGTCGCCACCACCCCCATTACGGACGAAGCCAAGGACTTCAAGGTGGTCATTACGCTGGATGAGCCTCCGGAGGAATTACGTCCGGGCTTGTCGTGCACGGCAACTATCGAAACAGCCGGAGAGTCCAACGTCGTCACGATACCAATACAGGCGCTGACGATTCGTGAACTCGATGAAGCAGATGTGCCGGATTTTGTCCAGAACCCCGTCTTCGTCAACTCCAGGCCCGGAGAACCCGTCAAGGTCGAGCAGGAAGGCGTTTTTGTTATGTCCGATGGAGCGGTCGAGTTTCGCCCGGTTCAGACCGGCATCGTCGGTACCACGGACATCCAGGTATTGAACGGTCTTGCCGAAGGCGAAGAAATTGTTATCGGCAGCTACCGGGTTCTTCGAACGCTCGAGGAGGACACACGGGTCAAGGTCGAAGAAGACGATGAAAGCTCGTGAACCAGCCAGCGAGATAATCCGCACCGAAGATCTCTGGAAGACCTACACGATGGGCGTGGACAATGTTATCCACGCACTCCAGGGCGTTACCTTTCACATTCAGCCTAACGAATACGTCGCCATCATGGGGCCGTCCGGCTCGGGCAAGTCCACCTTGATGAACCTGATCGGTTGTCTCGACACTCCGACCCAGGGCCAATACTGGCTGAACGGAAGACTGGCGAGCGACATGGATGAAGACGAGCTGGCACATATCCGCAATAAGGAAATCGGATTCGTTTTTCAAACATTCAATCTGCTGCCTCGTGCTAGCGCACTGCAGAACGTCGAGTTGCCGTTGATATACAGCGGCATGTCCGCACAGGAGCGAAGGGAACGCGTCTTCGAAGCTCTGGAGATGGTTGAACTCGTTGACCGTAAGAGTCATTGGCCCAGCGAGCTTTCCGGTGGCCAACGTCAACGCGTGGCGATTGCCCGGGCGCTGGTCAATCGTCCTTCTATTCTTTTGGCCGATGAACCCACAGGAAACCTCGATTCCAAGACGGGGGCCGAAATCATGCAGCTGTTCCAGCGTCTTCACGAAGACGGAAACACCATTATTCTCGTGACGCACGAGGATCATGTCGCCCGTTCCGCGCACCGAATCGTCCACATACTCGATGGAAAGATCGACAGGGACGAGAGCGTCGGCGCTGCTCGGGAAACCAAATAGTTGCGGAAGTAGGTTTTCCGTTCGACTTTGCGATTCTGGGCGCCGTCCGAGAGCACACCATCCATCCTATTGTTTGTCTTGACTCCCTCGACGTTTTCGAAGCATCCTGCGACATTCTCATTTGATCAAGTGTGGCTGGAAACCCGAAGCAGCTTGCTGGCACCCGCTTTGAGCCAAAGCAGGTGTTGGTGAAGGTAAGCAAGGAGATAGAACCGTGGCCAAGGTATCGAAGAAATCAAAGAAACATCCTCTGGATCGGCGAGGATTTTTGAAGGGTGCCGCTGTCGGCGCAGCTGCGGGTGCCGCAGCGTTTGCAGCTCCCACGCAGGGCGGGGAAGCAGCGACCCCGGCCCTTCCATCCGTGTTGCCTCCCACCGAAGAACAGATCGCAACTGAAACACAGGCATTCAGCCGTAGCGACGCTGTCGATCAGTACATCGTCGAAAAGCCGGGATCCGACTACATGGTCGATGTACTCCGGGCGCTCGACCTCGAATACTGTGCCTCCAATCCCGGATCCAGCTTCGAAGGATTGCAGGAATCGATGGTCAATTACGGAGATAACCGGATGCCGGAATTCTTAACGTGATTACACGAAGAGTCGGCAGTGGCAATGGCACACGGTTACGCGAAGATCGAAGGCAAGCCGATGATGGCGCTGCTTCACGGTCCGATTGGTCTTCAGCACGGTTCGATGGCGATGTACAACGCATATGTCGACCGTGTCCCCATCTATATTGTTGCGGGTCTCGACTACGATGGCCCGGTGGCGGCCCACAACGCCATAGACATGGCGGCCATGGTGCGCGATTTCGTAAAGTGGGACGATCAGCCGTCTTCCCTCGAGGGCTTCGCCCGCTCCGCCATGCGTGCCTACACCATAGCCACAACACCGCCGATGGCGCCTGTGCTGCTGGTTTCGACTGCCGAGATCCAGAAGCAGCCGCTCGAAGGCAATCCCTCGGTGCCGTCGTTTTCGATGCCCAAGTTCCCGAGCGCGGATCTGGGTTCGGTACGGGAGATCGCTCGCCTCCTGGTTGATGCCGAAAATCCCAGAATCAACACCTCCCGATCGGCACGAACACAGCATGGTATCGATCTGCTCGTGGAGCTGGCCGAATTGATTCAGGCCCCCGTCAATGATACCGGCGGATTCGTGAACTTCCCATCCCGTCACCCGCTGGCAGGGACGGGTACGGGCCAGCCGGACGTCATCCTGAATCTCGAAGTCCGGAGTCGTGGGGGGCAGCTCACGGTTGAAGGAGTGAAGACGATCTCGATCACATCGACGGAATTCCTCGTCACCAGCAATTACAACGTGAACAGCAACGGAGCGGGAAATGCCGATCTCCTGATTGCTGCTGACGCCGAAGCCACGCTCCCTGCTCTGATAGAAGAAGTCGCCAAGATCATTACCGATGACCGGAGACGCTTCTTCGAAGAGAGAGGAGCCCAGGTCGCAGCTGCCAATCTGGAATCCCGAAAGCGGGCGATTTCGAACGCGCGCTATGGATGGAACTCGAGCCCGGTGAGTCTGGCCCGGATCGCAGGCGAACTCTGGCCGCTGATCCAGAGCGACGACTGGTCATTTACTTCACCACAAGGGTTCATCGGCGGCTGGCCCGGTCGTCTGTGGGATATGAACAAGACTTACCATGCCATTGGAGGTCAGGGTGGCGGCGGCATCGGCTATACGGCTCCCGCGTCGGTTGGTGCGGCCCTCGCGAACAGAAAGTATGGCCGGTTGACGGTCAACATCAATTGCGACGGCGACCTGAACTATGCACCGGGAATTCTGTGGACTGCCTGCCATCACGAGATCCCCCTGCTCACCATCGTGCACAACAATCGTGCATATCATCAGGAAACTATGTTCCTGCAGCAGCAGTGTGCAGCCCGGAATCGCGGTGTGGATCGGGCCGACATCGGTACTACAATCAAGGACCCGAACATCGACTATGCACAGATGGCCAAGGCGTACGGTATGTACAGCTCGGGCCCGATCGATAACCCGAACGACCTGCGTCCTGCACTTGCCGCTGCACTGGAGCGTGTCCGGGCGGGTGAACCGGCATTGATCGACGTCGTTACTCAGCCAAGATAAAGGAGGAAAACGTGAAACGAATTGTTGATCTGATCTATTCGGCCAATGGAATGTGGATCGTTCTCCTTATGGCTATCGCGATGACTTTACCCGTCATCCCGGCCGGGGCACAGGGTCCGGGAGACCTCACCGGCGATTCGGAGAACGGTGCTGAGTTGTTTAAGACTTATACCTGCTACGGGTGCCACGGATACACGGGCGAGACCGGACTGGCTCCGCGCCTGAACCCGATGTTCAGGACACAAGAGGGGTTCATCGCATACCTGCGCAACCCATCCAATCCGAGGCGAATGCCCCCCTACCAGCAGGACGAGGCGACGGACCAGAACCTGGCTGATATTTATGCTTACATCCTGTCGCTTCCGTCAGGTTCGCCGGATGCGGAGAACATTCCGATTCTGGATGAGATTCTTGAGGAAGTCGAAGACGAGGGAGAAGACTGAAAGGCGGGACGCTTGCAAGTATCCGGTTTGACCCTCGCCAGCTTCGATCTCTATAGCGGCTTGTTTGCCGCGGACTAGAGTTCTACCGGGTATAAGGCTAAGCAGCGCGTCCCGGCAGGAACTGTGGATCTCTGGGTTCTCTGAGGCTGGGAACGTTGCTACGAAGGCGCTAGTCACTCATTTCGCTGGTGCACTTAGCGATACTCCGAAGCTGTAGGTCCCTGTGGAGCCGCCGAGAGGTCGTTCCAATCGGTGTGTAAAAAGAGAAGGCGGTGTACGCTTTCGGTGAATTCGAAACCGTAAGCAATCCCGGCAGCAATCGGGAGAAAGGTACACCACCCATGAAGAAGAAGAACATACCGGCATCAGTGGCGTCAACGAACGCGTATGAAGGTTTGGAGGACTGGGCGCGATCCCGGGTCCAAGTCTGGCTACAGGAGCTGCTCGAGGACGAAGTCACTCAATTTCTGGGTCGGGAAAAGTCGGAGCGGAGTCCGAATCGACGAGGATACCGGAACGGTCACGGGAAGCCGCGACGCTTAACGCGTCCGACAGTCATGGGGTCTCGGTCTCGCCCGCCCGAAGCATTCGTTTCATATTCCTCGTGGCCCCAACAGTCGTTGCCGTTCCTCGTCCAACTGTCTCTGTGCTTCACTCAGTTGCTCGTCAAATTGCCTGAGCGAATCTTGTAATTCTACCTCTCGTGCTCCCGGTTGGCCTTCCTCTTGTTCGAGGCTTCCTAATTCTTCTGTCAGTGCGGTCCGTTGATCAATCAGGAACTCCTCCAAAATGTCAAATTCGCTCTCGCGTTCCCTCCACTCCTCCAAGGCCCCTAAGGCCTCGCTCACGTTCAGGTCGCCGGTTACGTCTCCATAGCCATCGTAGATCTCGAGGAAGCTGGTTCCTTCAGTCTCAGTGCTCGAGCAAAGGTCGATTACCTCCGAAAACAGGACTCCCTCAAAAACCGTGACTCCGTCGCCCCTGGGGGCAGGTCTGGCTTGAGCGTGTGTCCGTCTCAGTTCTCTGGAGTTACCGCTTGTTTGAAAACAGCGGAAAGCAACTGCGAAGGAATTCTCCTGCTCCGGACGAATGGGCCAGTAGTTTGTGAGCCGCACTGGCTCACCCAGCGCGTCATCACGGTCCAAGCCAGGTCCAGGAAAGGGCCATTTTTCGTCTTCCAGACGAACATTCTGTTCCAAATCCACTGTTCTCAGCACATTTTGAAAAACCACGCTAGGTACGTAAAGACGACCGTAAGCGGAGGCGAGTGAGGTCCACTGCAACAGGTGTAAAAAGGTGACAGCGATAACGAAAACTGCCGCCACCAACTTTGACTTTGGTTGTTGACGGAACATACCCGAGGAAAAGAGAGTCAGTGCTACCAGGCTGAATAGTGTCCAGATGGTCCGAGCTGCGATATCGTTGTAATAATCAAGCAGATAGTCAAAATCTTCCGTTTCGGGCCTGCGATCTTCAGATGCTCTTTCTTCAAAAGGAACATCCAACGGGGGTGGGAACATCGGTCTTGCAAACGCCGGGTTTTCGTCCTGAAAGGGTCCGAGGATCGTCTGTGATAAGCGATCCATCCAACAGCGGGGAGGTTCAGTACTTTGTTCCTCCCCGGGATTCACCCCAAAGAATACGCTATAAGGAAGGACGCCCCTTTGTCGGCTGTTGCCAGGAGGAAAATCTCCCGACAACAACCCATTCAACGTAGCTGCGTTGAATTCAAAGACAAAGGAGCACGTAAATGAAACAGGCCAAGTATATCGGCATGGATGTGCACCAGGCAACGACGGTGGTGATGGTCTTAAACGCAGACGGCAAACTGGTCTGGGAAAAGATCGTAGAGACCCAGGCCGGGCCAATCATTGATTTGCTGGAGAGTCTGAGTGGTGAGCTGCACGTGACGTTTGAAGAAACCACGCAGGCCGAATGGCTCTACAACGTGGTCCGGGGATATGTGAGCGAAGTGATCGTGTGTGATCCCAGACGGAACAAACTGCTCAGTGACGGGTCCAAGACCGACCGGGTGGATGCCCTGAAACTGGCCGAGCTGCTCCGGGCCGGATGGCTGCGGTCGGTCTACCACGGGCACGATGCGACGCGGACGTTGAAAGAACTGGTCCGCGGATATGAGACCTTGACCCTGGATACGCAGCGGACGATGGTTCGGATCAAGGCAATGTATCGAGGACGTGGGATCCGGACGCCGGGCCACGGCGTCTACCTCCCATCGCAGCGGGAACACTGGATCGAACAGCTCGCCAATACCGGTGCACGGCGGCGTACCGGATGGTTGTATGAGGAGCTGGATCATCTGAGAGGGTTAAGAAAAAAAGCGAAGCTGGCGATGTTAACCGAGAGCCGCAAGCATCGTGCGGTGGGGATATTGCAGACGATTCCCCAGTTGGGACCGATACGTTGCGCCTTGATTGTAGCGACGGGGGACACCCCGCATCGATTTCGAACCAAACGCCAGCTCTGGAACTACAGCGGTCTGGCCGTGGCAATGCACATGAGTGCGGAGTATGAGCAGGAAGGGAGTCGTGTGGTACGTCGTCGAAAGCCGATCGCCACGCGGGGACTGAACCGCAACGGCAACCGACGTTTGAAAGATGTGTTCATCGGGGCGGCGACCGGAGGCATGGGGGCCGAACCTTGGAAAAGCTACCTGGAGGGGCTCCAGAAAGACGGCAAGCGTAAGGAGATGGCTCGGCTGACACTGGCGAGGAAGATTGCAGCGACCGCACTGAAGATGTGGAAGAAAGGAGACACGTTTAACGCAAAGAAACTGAACTTGGCGACATAGCCGTTTCCAGACTTCTGCCGACAGCGCGAGGCATTCGACCGCTCGTCGTCGGTGAGGCGTCGGAACGGTAGGGTCGAGGGTGAGGATCCGATACGCGGTTGGCACACAGCGCTTGCTGAAGGCCCATGTAATACTCTATCCCCCCTCGCACGACCTGGAAAAGCGATAGCCCTCGAGGCTCAGATAGAACCGTGGTCGGCAATCACGACCCCTTTGCGCTTTTCAGTTTCTCGAAACCACACCACGTTGTGATGAGTGATCGACTTCTCTGCGATGCCGGATCAACAGTTCGTCTCAACGGAGACAGGGGCTGGCTGCCACGACAGTGTTGGGTACGGTGGTCCGCTCGGCGGGGACGTGTTTCTCTTGACAGCCCCTTCCATAGAGCCCCGTATAAGCGGAAGGTTGTTGCGCTGGTGATTTACGCGCCCAGACCAAATCGTCGCGGTCTAGGTGGTATGACCGCCGGTCAGGAGGCCGTCGTCACTATCGCTTCCGTTCTGGGTGTGGACGAGGATGCGTGGTCCGCAGTCAGCGCTCTCGAGACTTCGGGCGATCAGACGGGACTCAATCAGCTTGTGGCCGCGGGGCGGGCTTTCGTCATCAATGAAAGGACGCGGGTCGTGATCGTCGAGACCCGATTCACCAACGTCATCGTTCGTGCCCTGGAAGGTCGCAACGTGGGAAGAGAAGGTTGGATCAACGCCGGGAGCCTGGTCGTCAGCCAGTAGAAAGCTTCACTCTTCTGTTTGCAGCTTTGCCACGAGTTCCCGGTTCCCTTCCGGTAGACTCAGTCCGCCGAGTTCTTCAGGCCGGAACCAGCCCAACGCTGTGGCGCTGCGAGCCTCGGGCGTTCCGGTCTTAATCCGGCATTCGAAAAAGTGTAAATGGACTTCGCGTTCCGGGTATCGATGCCTGGTTTCCATATAGAGACGGTCCGCTTCGACTGTGATGCCGAGTTCTTCGGCGAGCTCTCTCTGGAGAGCTGATTCGAGCGACTCACCCGGTTCCAATTTGCCACCGGGAAACTCCCACCGTCCTCCCAGGTGAACGCCTCGAGGGCGCTCGGTCAGGAGCAGGCGTCCGTCACGCCGGATGATAGCGGCGACTACCGTGAGTACGGAGGATGTCATACGCTGGGCCGATACCGGTCGGAGTAACCGGTCAGCTCCACATAACCGTGCCCGGTCACCGCTTCGCCTTTCCAGATGCCTTCCACTCGCACGGCGCCTTCCCAATAGACGATACCGGTCGATCGGACCGTATAGAGTTCCTGGTTGTCCATCAACGGAATGACGCGCAACACCGTGTCCTGGTCCGGCAATGCCAGTTCCCAATCCAGCCGGTACACAGCTTCGCTGGTGGGGCTGGCCCACTCGCGCAGGGACTGGATGGTGAACTCGTTAAGTTCGACGTGTGTAGGTTCGCCATCGACCGATATGACAGTCCCGCTCGAGTTCGGATCGATCCGACCGTCGGCAAATCGCAACTGGTAGAGCATGAGTTCTTCGCCGTTGTCTAACTGCAGGCTGAACCAATCCCAACCCACCTGATCGGGGGCCAGCTGGTTGGTTCCAAATTCGTGGTCCATCCAGCTAGTTCCGGACACGCGAAGTGGAACGCTCTCGATCGAGAGCAACCCTTCAGTCTGCATGCGTGTCATTGAATAGTAATGCGACGCCTGTCCCACGCCGTCCGCCTTCTGACTCACTCCATTGGGTCCATGTACAACAGGTGGTTTGTCCGATCGCAATTCCAGCTCCAGCAGAACGCCGTCGGCAAACGCACGCAGTTTCATGACGTCTTCTTCGAGGACTGCCGTCCAGCTTTCGTTTTTGACGTCCAGCGTGTCCACGCCGGCGTGAGCGATCCCCGGCCCGGCCCGGTTCACACGTTCCCAGAACTGGAAACCATCGTCCGACAACCGGCTGATGGCAAAGTGCGCTACGTGCAGATCATCGATCGCCCATGCCGAAGGGCTGAGGGCTCGTCGGTCCATGCCGATCCGGAAGAATGCCAGTTCGTAACCGAAGCTTCGGCCGTCTTCCGCGTCCAGTTGCCCGGTGTAGTACCACCATTCCAATTTGTAATCCGGATGTGCCCCGTGATCGCGCGGAAACTCGTACTGATAGCCGGGAACCGCGAGTCGATACTCGGGTTCGAAGACTTCCACGGGTATTGGCGCCTGCGCAACGGCCCGTGCCGCCAAGAAAATCGCCAGCGCGACCAGAACAATCTTCCTTCTGTGCATATATGCCATCACTCTGCGCGTATTCCTTCGATCGGATCCATCTGTAGAGCCAGAGACGCAGGGTAGAGCCCGGCAGCAATCGTCGCCAGCAGGACCACCACCATCGACTGTGCGAGGAAACCGACGGGTATCGTGAACTGGATTGTCCAGCCGAAGGATTGGAAGTTGATGACGTTGACCAGAAGCAGCGAAAGCACGATGCCCAGACCCAGACCGATCGTCGCACCGAGAACGCCGATCAACCCTGATTCGATAACGATAATGCGACGAATCTGAGAGCGCGCCGCTCCTATGAAACGCAACATAGCAAGTTCCGGGCGTCTTTCGATGATCAATGCCGCCAGAGTGTTGGCGATACCCAGCATGGCCACCGCCAGTGCTATCAACTCGAGTGCATACGTGATCTGGAACGTCTGGTCGAACACGCGAAGCACCAGGGTGCGGAGTTCCCGATTCGTTGCGATCCGAAGTTCGACACCGGGTAATCGACCTGCGATATCGGCGCGCACCACGTCAGAATCGGAGCCCGGATCGAGATAAACCGCGACGTTGCTGACTGCCGAATCGGTGAAACTGGCGACATACGTACTCCGATCCATCATCACAAGACCGCCTTCCGACGAATAGTCATAGAAGACCGATTCCACCTCGAACGATGCCATCCCGGAGGGCGTAGGCAGTTCGATCGTGTCCCCGGCACCGACATCGTGCCGCAGGGCGAAAGGTTCGGACACCACCACACGCTCCTCCCCGATCAGTCGGGGGGCGACGTCCGATGTCGCCCGGCCGTCCACAAAGAGCAGGCGACTGTAAGCGGCCAGGGTCTGGAACTCGCTCGCCCCGACAACGGCAGGGAATCCCTCGTAGTCGATACTGATCGCGCGGAAGCGATCGATGGCGGCAATTCCCGGAACCGCCGACAATAGCTCGAGCGTCTCATCTTCCAGAGCGTTGCTCCCACCTGGCGCGGCCGGGCTCAGGTAGAGGTCCCCTTCCAGTGTCTGATCTACCCAGACGACGATCGTGTCCCGGAAGCTGGCGACCATGATCGCCACGCTTGAGAGCATCGCCACGGCAATCGCCAGGGACATCACGGCTACGACAACCCGTCCGAGGCTCGCTTCTATCGTTTGTATAGCCAGGCGCCCTTCACCGGGAAAGACGCGCGTAACGACACCGCGCCCCAAAGCGATCAATGCCATAGCCAGCACGGGCGAAAGCAGACCAAAACCGGCGATAAAGGAAACTCCCGAAACGTAACCGAGAAACGGAAAACCTTCTATGGCCGGCGCAAAGCTCAATCCGACTCCGGCCACGATGGCCGCTATGCCTCCGATCGTCAGAGACCGTGGCATTTTCCCCGAACCGCGCGCGCGCAAGGTTTCGACTGGAGAGATGGTTGTTGCCCGCAGCGCAGGCCCGGCCCCCGAAGCCGCCGCCAGAATTCCACCGAGGACGAGGATTTCGACATAGAAGACCCAGTCCACGCCACTCGATGCTCCAGCCGCGGGCGTTCCTGTGTAGAGCAAGGATATGGTCTGGGAGACGAGCGCACCGGAGATCCGCGCCAGGAGCTCTCCGAGCCCGATTCCCATGGCTGCACCCACCACGCCGAACAAGGTTGCCTCGATCAGGAACATCCACTTGATGGTTGCCCGCGACGTTCCCAGCGTCCTGAGCGCTCCAATCTCACCGCGGCGCCGGACAACAGCGATGTTCAGCGTGTTGTATATGAGGATCATGCCAACGATGAGGGCGATATAGCTCAGGGCCCGCAGGTTGTAGCGGAAGGCCCGGGTCATCCGTTCGGTTTCCGCTTCGGTATCCTCGGGCCGGTAAACGACCACCGATTCGGGAAGCTGTACGCGGATCCGCTCGGCCACGGTGTCCGCCATCAAGGGGTCATCCAGCAGGACCTCTAACCGGTCAATCCTGCCCATTCGGCCCAATGTTACTTGGGCGGCGGCGATGTCCATGAAGACGATCCGTCCGTCGAAAGCGCGCGCGATTCCGCTATCCGTCAGGATGGCCTTAACTACAAAGTCTTCGACCCGGTTCGAGACAAGAAACGGGACGGTATCGTCTACACCGACACCCAGTTGGTCGGCCAGCGCCGTGGGCAGGATCACCGCGTTGGGTTCGACGAGGAGATCGATGAAGTTCTCCCGAGTCGTGTCCAAACCCAGTTCGCCTTGATCTCCTTCCGTCTGGTATGTCCTGAACGGTGCGTCCGAAAGAAGATCGATACCGAATAGCCGGACCGAGGGCCCATCGAAACGATCGCGGTCCGGTTGGATGCCCTGGATGTCCAGCTCCATCCGGCCTTCGACAATCGCGGCCATGACGCCTATGTCCCATACCCAGGAGAGGTCGCCCACCAGCGTTTCGTCCAGATCCAGACCGTTGGCCTCAATCTGCAGGTCGGCCCTCCCGTTCAGGATCCCGAGGCTGTCGTTGAACGAATCGATGGCGCGTTCGTTCGCCAGATGAACGCCCACGACGACGGCAATTCCGAGCGCCACGCCGGTCAGCGTGAGCAATGTGCGGAGCCTGTTTGCGAGGGTATCTTTGATGATGACGCAGTGAAAAAGGCGGATGAAGGAAACCATGGCCTATTCCTGCAGTTGACCGTCTTTTAGGCGGACCGTGCGAGCCGCATACCCCGCAGCGGTGGTGCTATGTGTGGCCATGACGACGGTCGTCCCCCGCCTGGCCAAACCGGTGAGGAGCTCCAGGACAATCTGCCCATTTTCGGAATCGAGGTTCCCTGTCGGTTCGTCGGCTACGACCAGCGCCGGGTTGTGGACGATTGCGCGCGCGAGGGCGGTCCGCTGTAGTTCCCCTCCGGAAAGCTGGCTGGGGCGAGCGCCGAGCTGATCTTCCAAGCCGACGGTTTCCAGAATAGATCTGACATGGGCATGATCCACGTTGTGTCCATTGGTCAGCAACAAAGGCAGTGAGACGTTTTCTTCGACTGTCAGCGTGGGAAGGAGATGAAAGAACTGAAAGACGAAACCGACCCTGTTCCTGCGGACTAAAGTCAGATCTTCTTCAGGCAGTTGGTGAATCGGCGCGTCTTCGATCCAGGCCTCACCTTCCGTGGGCCGGTCCATGGCGCCGATGATGTGGAGGAGGGTCGATTTCCCGCAGCCGCTCGGGCCCATCAGGGCCAGAAATTCACCAGGATCAACTGATAGGGACACGCCTTTGAGCGCCGCAACAGGCTTCCCGTCAGCGTCGTAGACCTTGCGGACAGAGGAGATTCGGACCAGGGGCGGCATGGGAGGATAGTAGCATGTGGGGTAATTGTAGCTGTTTGGGCAGTTCAGAATCGTTGCCAATCCGGCAGAGGCCTTGTCTTTGCTGAACTGGTCTCTCGATGCCTCTCCTTTAATGAACCTACAACTACCGCCTTCCGGTCTACAGTGATTGCCGACCCTTCAAGACCTGTTTCCTGAAACACATTCGGTCCTGCTCGTCGATGATCGGAACGACGGGTGAGGAATGGGCTATTCCAGACGCAATCGTCGGTATGGTCTGAAGTCCGGCAAACAGTCGTTTCGCCTGAGAAAATCCATAAAGCGCCGGTATTCCTTGTCCTTTACACGAAATAGCCTTGCGACAGCCTTGTACGTGCCATGGGTTTCTCGGAGTCCGAGGTGCATCAGGGCTACCACCTTTTGTCGCGAGATGTCGCGTTTCTTGTAGCGACCGTGAATGGCGGACCAGAAATCAGTACGTCCTGCCTGTAGGTCTTTGAACCAGGAATCGACTTCGTCCGAGTCCTGCCCTGCGGCCGCAGAATTCACGGCTACCTCCTTGATCGTATTGCTATCGGCAGCTAGGAAGTAGGCGCGTTCAACCATATTCTGAAGCTCGCGGACATTTCCCCGGTAGTTTCCCGTCGTAAGTTGTTCGAGCGCAACTGTACTAAATCGTTTTCGTGTCTTGTTGGTTGTGTTCAACCGCTTCAGAAACGAGCGTGCGATATCCGGGATGTCTTCCTTGCGTTTCCGAAGAGGCGGTATGGTGATATGGAGGACGTTCAAACGGTAGAAGAGGTCCTGACGAAACTGGCCTTTCTCTACTAGCGATTCTAGGTTTGAATTAGTCGCTGCGATCAATCGTACGTCGACTGATCGATTCTTTGCGTCTCCTATCCTGCGGACTTCTTTTTCCTGGAGCACTCGCAACAGACGGATTTGAAGGCTTGGGCTCGTGTTCGATATCTCGTCCAGAAAAAGGGTACCTTTGTGCGCAGCCTCGATGAGGCCCGCTCGGTCACTCGTGGCGCCAGTGAACGAGCCTTTTCGACTGCCGAAGAGTTCGCTTTCAATGAGAGTATCGGGAATGGCGCCGCAATCTACGGTAATTAGAGGTGCTTTGGCACGGTCGCTGTTTTCGTGAATCGCCTGGGCTACAAGTTCCTTTCCCGTACCACTTTCTCCCTCGATGAGAACTGTAGCGTTGCCCTTAGCCGCGACATCGATTTGGGAATAAACTTCTCGGATCTTCCTGGACCGTCCGACTATATTTTCTATTTCCAGGTTCTTATCGCTTGTTTCGGGTTTCACCGATGCCCACAGAATCGCTGCTAGGACATGAGATGCGATAATCCCGATACTCGTCAGGAATTCCATCTCCGCTTCAGAAAATCGCCGTGCGTCCAGATCTACATAGATACCGCCAAAGCGATTGTTTCGGGCGGCTAAGGGAATCCACGCTATCGCTATCACCCTCGGCGGTCACCCAAAACCGGCCAATGGTGGTCACCTGAAAACCGGCCAACGATAGAGGCCCGGGACATTGACAGCAGGCGGAGTAATCTCCGTCGGCATGAGCAATGTCTTGAGCACAGAAAAGAGAGAACAAGTTGTTGCATTGGGGCGGCTTGGATGGCCGCTGCGTCGGATTGAACAGACCACTGGCGTTCGCCGTGAGACGGCCAGTGGGTATCTGAGAGCGGCCGGAATCCCCGTACGGCCGCCCGGTAGCTGGGGCCGGCGACCGGCAAAACCGGCCAACGAAGTGACCACCGACTCGGAGGCCGAGAATCCGGTCCGGCAGAGTCGTCGAGCCCACCGTCGAGCAGTTCCTGCGAGCCGTACCGGGAGACGATCGAACAGGCGCTGGAGCGTGGCCGCAACGCGATGGCGATCTGGCAGGACCTGGTTACGGATCATGGCTTTGCCAGCAGCTACGAAGCGGTCAAGCGGTTCGTTCGCAAACTCCGGGGCGTGCGGTCTCCCGTAGCGGTCGGCATCATCCAAACCGACCCTGGAGAAGAAGCCCAGGTCGACTACGGAACCGGACCCATGGTTCGGGATCCGACAACTCAGGAGATAGTCTGGATATATGAAACAGAGGGTTATGCGAACATAAAGTTCTTCAGCAAGAGCATGGGAACCCAGAAGCGGCTTCCTAACGGCAATACATAGCCGAAGACAACACGGGCTGGCTCTTTCAGGTTAAACCTGACGGCGAGATAGTATGGGAATATGTCAACAGAGGAGGCACTACTCGCCCAGCAGTGATTCCGTACGATTTCACCCCACAACTAAGGGCCCTGCCTAGGCCGGAAGAGCTTACAGTGACGCCGCCAAACAATCTGGAGTGGCACATTACCCCCGATATCCACCGAGAGAGCAGTCAGGATTGAATGGTTTATTAGTCCATTCAACGCTCAACGTCCAGACCCCATGGCCGCGAAAGTGGTTTCGTAGGCGGAACGAAGCGGACATGCGGTACCAGTTCAGGAAACTTCGATTCTTGCGACAACCGATTTGAAGGCGGGGGTGCCTGAACGGGCATCGATCCGTTTGGGTACAAGCGTGTTCGCTTCAGGATAGTACATGGCCAGGTTACCCGGCCGGATATCAACAATCGCCACTGTGACTTCCAGATCCCCTGCTTCGGTGATCACCCGCACGCGGTTGCCTTCCCTCACTCCAAGCCGCCGTGCATCAGCAGCGGCCAGCATGACGACGTCACGCCGGGTATTACCCCGGTAGAGATCTTCTTCCTCGTAAACAACCGTGTTGAACTGCCCTTCCGAACGCAAGGTCATCATCCGGAATTCGTCACCTTTCATCTCAAGGTCCGGCAATCGAGTGACGTGAAACGTTGCCTTCCCCCCCGAGGTCTCAAAGGTCGGCTGGTGAAACGTTCGCCCACCGATCTGAAACTCCCCTCCGTTGGGTTCGTCGATCCGTCTGATCGCGTCATAGCCCGGCACAGTCTGGGATATCGCGTGACGTAGTTGCCGATGCGAACGCAACGCGGACCAATCGAACCGGTCCGGGGGCAGGATTCGCTCGGCCAGGGAAGCAATGATCTCCACTTCCGAACGCATTTCCGGCGAAAGCGCCAGGCTACCGCCTTCAGAAAGCCGAACAAGGTTGAACATAGACTCCTGGGTGGTCGCCTGGGCTTCTTCATCGCGCGCCAGAGCCGGCAGAATTAGAACCGTCCGGGAACGACCATGGACGTGGCCTTCGTTCAGCTTCGTGGAAACATGCACTGTCGTTCCGACCTTGGCGAGGGCTCGAGCCGCCCAACTTCGATCCGGATTGCTGGCGAACAGGTTGCCTCCCAGCAGAAAAGCAGAGCGAATCTCCCCTCTTGCCGCCGCCTCGATCGAACGGAATGTATCCATCCCGGGCGCGGGAATCGGCCCAAGGTGATAAAGCTTCTCGAGCTTTTCGGCAAACCCCTTCTTCAAAGCGGGTGCAACACCGACCGATCCGACACCTTGAACATTCGAATGCCCCCGGATCGGCAAGAGACCGCTACCGGACTGGCCCAACCAGCCCCGCGCCAGTGCCAGGTTAGCCAGTCCGAGAACGTTGTCGACACCGTTGCTATGATGCGTCAACCCCATCGCCCAGCAAAAAATACCGCGTCGGGCCCGAACCAGCAGTTCAGTAGCGGACGCTATTTCCTCTCTCGACACACCACTGACACGACACAGGTCCTCCCAGGATGTCGCCTCGATATCTTGACGGACTTCGGCCCATCCTTCCGTGTAGCGTTGGACGTATTCGTTTTCCAAACCGCCCTTCTCGATCACTCCCTTCAAGAAAGCCTTGAACAGTGCGACGTCGGAGCCCACGTGCGGCTGCAGGTACAGGTCCGAGATCGCGGATCCGAAGAGCATGCTTCGCCAGTCCGAAGGCACACGGAATCGCACGAGACCGAGCTCGCGCAGAGGGTTGACGACGATCACCTTGCCGCCTCGCCGCTTCAGATTGACAAGTTGCGTCATCAGCCGAGGATGATTGCTTGGAGGATTCGCCCCCGCGATCACTACGAGGTCAGCGCGTTCCAGATCTTCAAGAACCACTGACGCAGTTCCGGATCCATATACACCGGCGAGGGCGGCGCCCGACGCGTTATGGCAATAGCAGGAACAGTTGTTGATGTTTCCCGTCCCATAGGCACGGGCAACTAACTGCATGAGAAAGGCGGCTTCGTTACTCGATCGGCCCGAGGAGTAGAAAAAGACTTCCTCAGGCGACGCTTCTCGAAACGCGGACCCGGCCATGTCGAGTGCGTCGTCCCAGCCGATACGACTGAAATGGGTGTCGCCCTCCCGGGTGATCATCGGGAACCCGATGCGCCCCATGCGCTCGAGTTCCAGCGACGTGAACGTCTCGAGCCGTGACAGGGGATGCCCCTCGAGTTGCCCGACGCTGATCGGCGCCTGCATGTCTCCCGCCTGGGCCTGCAGGGATTTTTTGCAGACTTCGGGAAAGTGGCCGGCTTCATTGACCATTCCACCGTTCTGTCCACCCATCCCAAGGGCGCACGTTTTACAGACGTTCCGCTTCCGAAGGCGGCTGTATAACTTGAGAAAGCCGCCGGCCTGGCGGCCCATGCGGAGGGAATAACGTACCGCGGCCCATCCTCCAGCAGCTGAAACCTTAGGTTGTGCCATCGTGCCTCACCACTGCAGCCCACGTCGAAAGCCAAGTACCCAGAGACAACCAAATAAGGCGAGCGTTTCAGGGATCGGAGCAATCCGGCCCCTAATTGTGCAATATGTGTTTCAGTTCATTCAGGTCGGACACCTTGGCGTCTCGGAATCCTCCGTGCACACTACGTCTGTCGATCAATAGTGCATCCAAGCCAGCTGCCTGCGCTCCTCTGAAATCATTATCGATCGAGTCGCCAACATGCAGAGTCTGACCGGGTGAGGTGCCGAGCCGCGCTAAGGCATCTCTGAAGATTCGTGGGTCTGGCTTTTTGTATCCCACTTCCGCAGATGAGAGGATCACATCGAAGGACGAAGCGATGCCCAATTCTTCACAGAAGTAGTTCAGACCGCGTTGCCAATTAGAAATAAGACCCAACCGCAAGCCCCTCGATTTAAGATATGAAAGAGTCTCCTTTACGTCTTCAAACAGATGGAAACAACTTGATCCGAAAATTTCCGAGATCGCATCGGCATGAGCGCCAATCTCGTCTGGCGAGCAGTTGACTCTGGCCCTTTCGAAGAGCAACCGCGTGAACTCGGACCAGAAGGACCGCTTCTCGGAATCGGACAGTTCGGGTCGGTAGACACTGGCATAGTAGTCGAACACCTCGTAGAGAACACGCCGATCCCACCCGTCCCCGCCGAGTCCTTGTAAAGCCAGATAGTCACGAAACTGGCGTCCACGGCCTATGCCAATCCGATGATCCGCCAATGTACCGTACCAGTCGAACGTGATCGCGCCTGGAGTTGTCACGGATTCCTTTCTCGTCCGAGAAGAGGATTTATCTTACCTTGAGACAGGGTCCGTCTCCGATAGGCAGGTCCTCGGTTTAGAGGACTACCGACCTTCCTCGATTGCCACACGAATGTCGCCACGAGCTTCGACGATTTCGCCGGTGTCGAGATGAAAATATACTTCGTCGGCGCGTAACACAGTGAAATACGGAACTGGAAACTGCAAGGGGACTGCACGAATCTTGATCTCTGCTTCCCCCCTCAGACGGATTATCGAAGACGACTCATCCCTCGTCATGTTCAAAGCAGATAACTGGACACTCCCACCCTGCGGCATGTTCATCTCCAGGTGCATCTCCTGCTCTGTTGCGTTGGCTTCTTGGCCTGCTGCCTGAACAGCGAGAATCGCCGCTCCCGAGACGAGCAGAGCTAGTATGAAACGCTTCATTGGTGTTCTCCTAGTTGGGGCCAGTATGACGCGAGGGCTCAACTGTAACAATCAAAAGACGCGATTGAGCGTGTTGTCAGATTAGGGGTGCCAGGCAGACAGTCGCTTCCACAATCGATCAGGCGTGGATCGGTCTTGTTGCCCATCACTTTACGCCCGAAACGGGATCCGTCGGGAGTGGCTTCAGCTTGCCTATTTCTTGACGTATTTCCTCAAGACCATCCCGCCACCGAGCGATGTATAGATGTTGCCGTCGTGGTCCACGACGATGCCTTCCTGCGATCCATCAGGCTCGGGCTCGTCTATGAACGTGGTGACCTCACCGTCGGCCACACTACCGATTCGGATACCTTCCTTCCAGGGGGAATCCTCCCCCGGGTTGTCTGAAACGGAATCGGCAACGTAGAGGATATCGTTCCTGTCGATGTACATGCCGCTCGGCCGGCCGAACTGTGCCCATTCTTCAAGAAAGGTACCGTCCTGATCGAAGATCTGGACCCGATCGTTCCGACGGTCGCCAACGAACAGTCTACCGCGCGAATCCATGGCCAGCGCGTGCGGCGTCTCGAACTCGCGGGGAGCTGTGCCCTTAGTTCCCCAGGTCTTGATAAACTCGCCGCTCTTCGAGAACTTCACTATACGAGCGGATTCCCCGCCGTGGCCGTCCCCAACGAAGATGTCCCCGTTGGGAGCGACCAACACATCGGACGGCTGATTGAACTCGTCCGGGCCATTTCCCGCAACACCGGCCTTGCCGAGCGTCATCAGGAGTTCGCCATCCGGACTGAACTTGAATACCTGGTGGCCCTTACCGTCCCGCCCGGGGTCAACGCCGTCCGGCCCTTGATAGTCGGTCACCCAGACGTTGCCGTCGACGTCGATGTTGATACCGTGAGGACTCACGATCATGCCCGCTCCAAAACTCTTAACCAGGGTTCCCGAGGCATCAAACTTCAGAATAGGGTCCAGGTCTGAGCCGACACAGTCACTCTGGCCACATCGATCGAACATCCAGACGCTGCTACCGTCCCTATCAAGAGCCATCCCAACCGTGGAGCCAATCGTAAGGCCCTCCGGAAGCTTGAAGAAGCTTTCAGTCAGAGAATAAGGATCGGCTCCGGCATTGACCTCTTCGTTGATCTGCCCAAATCCCCATTGCGCGGACGCGACAAAAGCGACCGCCCACATCCAACTCACGAACTTCGTATGCCACATAGCCGCCCTCTTCTGATTTTCAATACCTCAAACGCCGTCGCGCCCGAAGCAACACCGAAACTTCAGCTCGTACGACGTGAATACCGCACCCGCCAGTCCACTCTTGGCCAATGGTGACAGGATCTGCCAGCGACCGAATTCCATGGTTAAAGTGTGTCGCTGAAATAACCGAGCAAACTCGGTAAAGAATACTAGGAGAGGGAGTTAGGTGCTATAAAATTCTCACGTCCTGAGAAACATTGGGATCGGGCGTTCGGAATCATCTTCACGGTCCAGACTGTGTGAAAAGTCGGCGACAGTCGGGCGGGAGTCGGTGAACTGGCTTCGGGGTCCCCATGGCGGTTGGTAAAATGTGTCATGGCACATATCACCGGTGAAGACCGTTCCCACAAGCTTGGCACTTCTGTATCGACGGCCTCCACTTGTTCGACGACTCCTTCAGCTTTTGGCAAATACAAGTAAAAGCTACTGCCTTGACCTACTTCACTCTCTACACCCAGGAAGCCCCCAGCTTGCGCAACAATTCCATAGACCGCTGGCAACCCGAGCCCGGTCCCTTTACCTCGTTCTTTAGTCGTGTAGAAAGGCTCGAAGATATGGCGGAGAGTGTCCTGATCCATCCCCACCCCATTGTCAGTTACTTTCAATCGCACATACGATCCAGAAGGAATGCTTTCCGGGAAATAACTCTTGTCGTTTGCTTCGCTAAACGTTTGGTCACCTTCATGAGCGGCATCCGACGTTTCGATCGAGAGTTTGCCGCCGTTGGGCATAGCATCGCGGGCGTTGTTCGAGAGATTTAAGAGCACCTGTTCTAGCTGGGCTGGATCTGCCTTCACATTCCATGACGATCTGAGGTTCGAGCTAAGAGTTACGTCCTCACCCATTGTTCGGCCCAGCACCCATAGAAGTTCGCTCAACAACACTTTCAAGTCCAGCACGCGGGCTTCTACACGCTGTTTGCGACTGAAAGCCAATAACTGCCTCGTGAGTGCCGTCCCGCGGCCCACCGCTCGTTCTACTGCACCAAGTTGCTGTCTTACGGGAGAACCGTGTGGCAATGCTTCCTTAGCGATCGACGAGTATCCTGCGATTACCGTCATGATGTTGTTGAAATCGTGTGCCACGCCACCGGCTAACTGTCCGAACGCCTGCATTCTCTGGGCCTCTTGGAACTGCTCTTCCATCCTTTTTTGTTCGGTGAGATCTCGAACAACCCCCGCCCACGCGATTACACTTCCGTGGCGATCTCTGATCGGGTATCCGCTAATAGAGACGGAAACACGGTCGCCGTTCTTTTTCACTCGAACGGTGTCAGGCAAGTGTGCCGGTTTGCCTCGGGCGATCTCATCTCTTATTTTGGTTTGCTCATGAGCACGGTCCGGCGGTGCCAATCTACTCAACGGCATTCCTATGGCTTCCTGCTCAGAATAGCCATACAGTCGTTCTGCGCCCTCGTTCCAGCTTTCGATCGTACCGTCCAGTGTCATGCCAACGATAGCGTCGGCCGATGCGTCCACCATCGCAGCCAAGCGCAGACGGGAACTCAGCGCGGCCCGGATCTCGGTCACGTCACGAACCAAACCCATGACCAGCGACTGGTCTCCGATGGTGGCTGGGCTCAAGCTGATCTCGACCTGGAAAATAGTGCCGTCTTTCCTTTGCGCTGATAGCTCTGTGCGCTCGGCCATCATGCGGGAGATCGGTGCAGACTGATAAGCGGTTCGGTCCTTCAGGTGCTGGTCCCTTTCCGCTCGTGGAACTAGCATTTCTACCGATGCACCGATCAGCTCCTCGCGCCCGTATCCAAACAGTTGCTCTGTTACGGCGTTGACGACAAGTATCTTGCCAATCTTGTCGCATACCACCACTCCATCGGTTGCAGATTCAAGAAGAGCACTAAACTGAAGCTCGCTCTTCTGAAGCGAGCTTTCGACTCGTGTTCGTTCAGAGGTCTGTCTTTTTAGGGCGATGAAGGTCAGACCCAGGACGATCAGGCCCGACAGTCCTGCTAACCCGATAGTCCCCAATGCGACGACGTTGGTTTCCTGTATCTCGGCCTGTTCCTGGACCAGTAATCCGATTTCAGCGTCTATCATGTCAGCTATCAAGGCGCGAATTTCCGCCAGGCGTCCATCTGCTTCGGGAATGAGTTCCAGAGTCTGTTCGAGACTGTTTTCCCGGCGAATGGCGACGTGCTCTTGGCCTATGGAGAGCCGATCCTCGACCATGGGCCTGAGTTCCTGGAGTCTTTGAATCTGGGCAGGACTATTCCCGACGAGTGGTTCGAGGTCTTCGAGATCGTTGTCGATCTCTCTGTACAGGCCATCGAGTGGTTCGATGAACTCCTCTGTGCCGGTCAGGACGAAGATACGAACCCTGTCGATGACCTGATCGACCCGGTTGCCGATTGTATCCAGCTGTGACAGGACTTCGAATCGGTCTTCTACTGAGAGATTGGCTTGTGAAATCCGCATCATGGCGGTTACTGACGCAAACCCAGCCACCAGCAGTAGAACCAAGCCACTCGCCAGGCCCATTGGTAGCACGTAGTTACGCAGCTTATCCAACGATTCGGTCTCCTGTTTCTCGGAACTGCGACACGCCTAGGTGGGCTCCCGTCATTTGTCGACTTTCATGACTTGAGACCCTTTTCATGGTCGATTACGGAACTGGTACCCGTTCTTTCAGTTCTTCAAACCACAGGGAATCGATAATAGAAATTGAGATTTTCTCTTGTGAGATCTTTCAGCAAACGCTAATCGCTACTGACCACCACAGCTATGTTGCCCGTTCGACCCCATTCCCCAATGCTTCCATCCGCATGAATTTGAACGACCTGCCACATGAGAGTGGTTGCTGCTCCAGGGTTTCGTGCAGTGAAGCTGAATTGTTCAGCCTGACCCGGAGGGATTGATCCACCGCTCCAGACCGCACTTACAACGTGGCCCTCAGCGTTTATTTCTGGTTCGACCGCCCAACCGGTTTTGGATTCGAAGTCGGAGACCGTCATGCCCATCGGAAACGTGGCTTCGATCCGGACTGTGGCGGTGTCCCGTTCGGTAGGAACGTTCATCGTGTAGGTTTCAGTGGTGCCCGTGGAGGATTCCGTGGGGGAAATTGTCACGTGAGCAAAGGCACTTCCTACGCCAAGAAAAATACCTAAAATTGTTGCTGATGCCAGATATCGTTTTTGTGTTCTCATCTGCTTCCTCTCCAAAGATCGGTCAATTGGTTGATTGTGAGATCGTCTCCGATCCCGCGTTTGAGCCCGTCCTTGAACTTTGGCCATGATCCGCACATCCGATCGCTGGTCAATGGTCAGGATACTACCGCGCGTCCAACGGGAAAACACATGGTTCAGTTTCCCGGCTCGAGCAACTACTGAAAAAAGGCCCAAAAACGGGCAACCGGTCGTTACCGGAACCGGCACCGGTCGTTCCTTCAGTTCTTCAAGGCTGTCTATCAAGACGGCGATACTCAACGGGGAGCCTCGAGTAGCGGCTCCTCCGCGAGATAGATCAGGAGTGTTCCTGGCTCCACCATGTGGGTCTTGGGCGGATTAAGGATTTCCTGACCGGCCGGCGTGCGGAGGCCGATGATCAGCCCACCGCGTTCGGATAGCCGCATGCGAACCAGCAATTCGCCGAACACGACTGGGTCCTCGGGTGCGTCGGGGATCTGCCCGATGTAGACGTTGTGGAAGCCCGAGACCAGAACCCGGCTCATTGTGGTCGCCGTTCCATGGTAGCCGACGGCGCGGGCGATCATGGAAGAGCCGATTCTCCGCGTTTCGATTACCTCGTCCGCTCCCGCTGTCTTCGCGTGGTCGACGTTCTCGGAATCGAGGATCTCCGCCACGACATAGAGCGGGAAACGGCGGTGCCGCATCGATGCTTCTTGCCTTTCGAGGAACGAGCGGATCGTGAACACCGTGAGGATCGTCCGCGCGTCTGCGATCTGCGGACTGGTGTCGCGTGCTCCCGAAACGATCACTGCGGACGCGTGAGTCAAGCGGACTTTGTCCAGTTCGCTCTCCTTTGTCGGATCGCCCTGGACCCACAGGAAATCTGGGGGCAGATCCCGCGGACGCTCGTGGTCGTCGAAGATCACCACTCGGGTTTGGGTCAGATCGAGCTCCTGGGTGAGGGCCTCCAGGAGCATCTGGGTGCTCTGGTCGTATCCGCACAGGACAACGTGGTTGACGTAGCCGCTCATACGAAACTGTTCCTCCCGGATGCTAAGCATGCCGGCAACCAGGCTAGACCCGACGATGCCGGCGAACAAGGCCAACGTGAACATTCCCGCGATCATCATCACAGCGCCGACGATGCGTCCGAGCAGCGTCACCGGTGTGATGTCTCCGAAACCAACGGTGGTGATCGTAACGAGTGACCACCATACACCGTCGAGCACGCTGTTGATCTCCGGATTGAGCCGGCCCTCGACCAGATACACGCTGACGCCTCCGAGCATCGTGGTCACAACGAGAACGCTAAACGCGAACGCGAAGAGCAACCCGTTTTCCTCCAGGGTTCGCAACACAATGGCGAAGGGATTGCGATATTGAAAGACCCGCGAGGTGCGTAGCAGGCGCAAGAGTCGCAGTGCACGAAGCCCGCGAAGCTCAGGAAAGAGGGCCAGGACCGCCAGGATGTCGACGAGGATCAGCGGATGCACCGCGAACGCCAGGCGGGAGAACAGGTGGGTACGGATGCGTCCGATCGGTGGGCGCCGGAACACTCTCAGCGAGGGGGGCTTGAAGCTGCCCACCCGCAAGACAACCTCGACGGCGAAGATCGCCAGCACCGTGAGGTCCACGTAGCGAAGGAGTGGCATCAAAGGACTGTCTTCCGGCAGCAGAGCCTCGACCACGAGGAATGTGATGGACAGAAGGATCAGGGCCCATACGGTTCCCTGAACCACGCGGTAGACGCGCGTGTGCGGCTCGTGGAAGGCGGCATGCAGGCCTCGGGAAAGGGTACTCATCGATCCTGCGGGTGTCGCGGACACGACGTTGGCTCGCTGGTCACGACGGCATCCCCGGCCCGGGGCGATTGTCGGCGACCTTCGCCAGGTGAGAAAGCGCCATCATCGTCCGCAAGACATAACTGTTTTTCTCGGCAAGACCACAATCTCGCTGAATACTACGAGGGAAGGGACTCGAGGTCAATGAAGTGGTCACCTGGTCGTTACCGCAAAACCGTACAAGTGCCTGGGGGCGCGGGTCGTTCGGGATGGGGGTCTATAATCGGCCCGTTCAATTTCTTCCGGGCCACTCGCGAACTGAATCATGCGAGAATCGAAGATCGGCGTGACGGTTGGCGTGATCGGATGCGCTGGGGTGTCTCAAGACGGCCCCGGAATCCGAGGGGTTTGGCACGTCGCGGAATGGTCGTTCACAACATGAGTGCGTGAGGCAAACCCAACGACGCGCGTCACGACTCGATACGCGCTGAGTAAAGGGCCGAAAAGATGATATCAGATCCGTTCGCCGTCTTTCTCGTGCTTGCGGCGGTCGTCTACATCGCGATATGGCTCGAAAATCATGTGGCCGTGTTCCGATCTCTCGGAGCGGCGCTGGTGGGCATTCTTCTCGGGCTGGTGCTGTCGAACATCGGCGTACTGCCAGGGACCTCTCCCGCATATCAGTTCCTCATGGGTACCGGAGTCAACGTGGGGATCGCGCTCATCCTCCTGAGCGTCGACCTGCGCTCGATTGTCCAAGCGGGGCCGCGCATGTTGGCGGCGTTTGGCATCGGTGCGTTTGGGACGGCCGCCGGGGCGATCACCGGCGGTTTACTGCTGTCCGGCTTGGTCGGGCCGGAGACCTGGAAGCTGGCTGGCCAGTTTACCGGCACGTACACCGGGGGAGGCGTGAACTTCGCTGCGATCGGGAGGGAACTAGGCACAAGCAGCGATCTGTTCGCGGCTGCCACCGCCGCTGACGTCATCGTGACTGCTGCCTGGATGGCCGCGTGTCTCGCGGTTCCGGTCCTTCTCGGGCGGGGACGAGCATCGGATCGGGAGGATCCCGTCTCACCGGCGTCGGCACCCACTCGGGGGTTCACACTCGAGCGGACGCTCCACAGCAGCATTCGCGCTGTCCAACTCAGTGACGCGGCTGCCCTGGTGACCATCGCGTTGGGCGGGGTGTGGGTCGCGGACCAGTTGGCTTCCCTCGTCCCGATTCTTCCCGAGGTGCTGTGGCTCACGACGATCGTGTTGATCGTGGCCCAGATCCCGGCGATCAAGGCGCTCACGGGGAGCGCCGTGTTTGGGAATTATCTGGTGCTGCTGTTTCTCGCGAGTAACGGCGCTCGTTCGGTCATAGCCACGCTCGTTGCGGTCGGACCCCCGGTCTTCTACTACGCGATCACCACGGTAGCCATCCACGGTGTCGTCATCTTTGGTCTCGGACGGTTGGTACGTCTCGACGTCGGAACCCTGGCCGTGGCCTCACAGGCCGCCATCGGGGGAGCGGCTTCTGCGATGGCATTGTCGAGTGCCCGTGGTTACTCGGATGCCCTACTCCCTGGCGTCGCGGTTGGCATATTCGGCTATGCGGTGGGAAACTACTCCGGGTTTGCCGTTGCCGCGTTGATGCGCGGGCTGCTCGGTGGATAGGGTGGGCGTGTCAGCTGATAGCTGAAGGCTCCTCAACTGATAGCTGAAGGCTCCTAATAGAGCCGGTCCATGTCGAGCACGTTGATCATCGGCTCGTCGGCCAGGAAACGACCGAGGTTCTCACAAAACAGATCGGTCACGCGTTCGTTCTCCCGATCACTGGTGCTGCCGGAATGTGGGCTAACGAGCACATTCGACATCTCCCACAGCGGACTGTCTTGGGGAAGCGGCTCCTGGGCGAAAACGTCGAGGCCCGCCGCTCGCAAGTGTCCCGAACGCAGGGCTTCGATCAACGCCGCCTCGTCCGCAAGGGCGCCGCGGCCGATGTTGACGAGAACGGCGCCTCTTGGTAGTAGCGCCAACTCTGTTGCTCCGATCATCCGGGCGGTTTCGGGCGTATGGGGCGTCGCCAAGACCAAATATTCCGCTTTCCTTAATAAGAAATGCAAATCCGCGGGTCCCCGCAGTTCGTCCAGGTTGAGCGAAGCCGGATCCAACCCCTCTGGGTGGCGTTTGATTCCTATTACGTTCATCCCCAACGCGCGACCCACGCGTGCCACCTCCCGTCCGACCGCCCCAACGCCGACGATCACCAACGTGCGGCCATCCAAATCGGTACCGGCGTATCGTTGCCAATGCTTGCGTTTCTGGTCCCGCTGCATGCGTGGGAGATCCTTGTTGAACATCAGCATCGTCAAAAGGCAAAACTCGGCAAGCGGTTTGGCATGTACGCCTCGAGCCGTCGTGAATACGGTATTGGGCATGCGCGCGTCGTAACCCATTTCTCTTACGAATTGCCCTATACCAGCACTCGTTGCCTGCAGCCATTGCACTCGGGGAGTTAGTTCTGAGAGATCTTCACGGTGAGTCTGATCGAAGTCAAATAGGATGTCGGCCTCGCCGAGTAGTTGTTGCCAGCGGGCCTCTTGCTCTGGCGATCGCGAGACGTCCCGCCCCTTGTGGTCGGCGGCGTAGCGAGGTGGTCGCAACAGCTCGGGTTCGTACATCACGTTGAGCCGCGGGTCCACGCTGCGGATGCGCTCCACATGCTCCGGTTCCAGGTAGCTCGCGATGAGCACGTTGTAGTTGGATCCCTCAGGTGTCATGAGACTCGCTCGGAGATGTGCTGCAAGCTGTCATTCTTGTCGGAAAACGGCCAGCGACCGGTTGCGACATTCACCTTGGGCTGTCGTGGGGCGATTATTCGGTCGAGGTTGGGAAGTTCCATACCGTCATCATGGAGAACTGCTTAGGGGGGCGCAACGAAGGACTGAGATATTTGGGAGCCGCCTACGGGGAGGTCCCTCAACTCGGCAACGAATCCTCAACGTCCGACAAGGGGATTTCCGAGGACATGAGAACGCCGTCACTTTATTAATTCTGAGCTTGGGGAACCAGCCGCGGTTGTCCTTCGCGGGTTGGTTCAAGAATTCCTTCGACCTCGTTCAGGAAATACCATTCGTCACCGAGCTTTATATGGCGATTGCCTTCGGCACAGACGTATTCCACCCAGACGATGTCTTCGGTGACATGGTTATACCGTTGATTGATCGTCCATGGACCGGTAAACGCATCGTCGATGGTGGTAATTCTGTCTTCCATCGTGTTCTCATCAACGCGACGAATTTCTTCCAGCACAACCGTCTGGTCGTTTTCGTGCAGAACCACGCCCGTGGAATCAATGGAACGTGGTCCTTTAATGCCACGCGTTTCGATTGAAAGCATGTCATAGACACCATCGTTATCTTCATCGTGCCACTCGCCAATGGAATACCCGTTGAACTCCGGCAGGATATATTCGGGCCAGTCTCGTCCATCCGTGTAAATGCGACGTATCTGACTCTCCCAGTCAGCAAGGATGTAGCTAATGCCAGGAGTCACAATGATCTCCATCGGAAAACTCATTTTCATGACCCTGGGCATTCCTGGCGGGAGGCAGGTCGCAGGGGGATCACCGGCCAGAACGCCACTCCTGCGCAGCGCCTGGGTCTCCTCATAGATCGCCTGGTATTCCTCGGTCAAGGGTGCCGGACCCGATTCTCGGTATCCTTCCGGGGGCCAGTTCAGACTACCTATGCGTTCCCATTGTCCACTCCAGTCAGGGTACGCGGTGGAAACAGCCGTGTTGGACGCGCTTTCCTGCTGTGCTTCGCTTGGCGATCCCAAGATAGACGCCACTATCGTGAAGATCATCACAGTCATGAGCTTGCCTATTTTCTCGGTTCTGTAATTTTTTAGTGTCGACATGCGTATCACCCGCCTAGTCGTTAGCCCTTGGATCAATAGGAGTACCGTCTTCCCAACGAGGATTACTGTAATTACCACCGGCGAAACCGCTGCGTAAAGGCCGGACCCTCACCGTGATTTTGTCGCCAGTCCGCAATCGGCAAGGCAACGGCGCAATACTTCCAAGAAAAGGGCTGGAACGTTGTTGCGACCATGCGAACGCCAGAAAAGGAGATGGAGCTGTCTCGGCTCGACAACGTGCTCGTAACCCGACTCGACGTTCAAGATGCGGACTCGATCGCCCAAGCCGTGCACCTGGGTATCGAGACCTTTGGAAAGATTGACGTGCTACTGAATAATGCCGGCTACGGGGCCGGCGGAGTCCTCGAGGCCACATCGATGGAGAAGATTCGGCGTCAGTTCGACGTCAATGTCATTGGTCTGCTCGAAACGACCAAGGCGGTTATTCCGCATTTTCGAGCCAACCGAGGTGGCACCATTATCAACGTCTCGTCTGTCGGCGGCAAAGTTACCTTTCCCCTTCTCAGCCTGTACCACGGAACGAAATTCGCGGTCGAAGGTTTCTCCGAAGCGTTGAGCTTTGAGATGGGGCCGATTGGGGTCAAGGTAAAGCTGGTCGAGCCAGGCGTAATCGATACCAAATTTGGTCAGTCTATCGATTTCAGCAACGACGAGGCGCTCGAAGAGTACCAGGGACTTGTCGGTCATCTCTACGCGGCCGTGGGCTCGTCTGCCGAGTCGGCCTCTGACGCTCGCGTGGTCTCCGAGGTCATCTATCGCGCTGCCACGGATGGCACCTCGCAGCTCCGCTACACCGCCGGTGAAGATGCGAAGCGCATGATCGAAAGTCGAGAGTCCGGCAACGACGAGACCTTCATCGCCGGCGTCAAACAGCAATATGGTCTTTAGCGGTCGGACAGTGGATCATTTCAAAGCGGTCGGGCTAGTCCCACCGCTTTGTCTTTGGTCCCTCTCGTATGGGAACACCTTCGCGGCACTATAGTCCGCCTGGTGACCACATTCAGCTTCGCTGCATGTGAGAAGCAGTTTCGTCGGCGGCTCGAACGGTCCGCGTCCTTCGGTTCGATCCAGGCCGAACAGGATCGGTGAGCGGCATCTTGCGCAGAGCACACCCAAGTACCACCGCTTCTCAGTCGATTTGGGGAATCGGGAAAATTGCATAAGCACACGGTTTAAGGGATCGGACACCCAGGAAAAAACAATCGATGGCTCCTAAAGGCACGGTTCAGGCATTGCTGGAGCGTCTCTCCTTCTACATGCTCCATGACGAGGTAGTGCGTGAGAGACATTCCTATTATAGACAACGTGAGCCTTTCACCGAGGTCATTACAAAAGGTGTGTAAAAGTCATCAGGCGGCGGCCTTCGATTTCATCACGACTCTGATGCCGTCAGCGAATTGCTGACCATCATAGACCTCTTGTAAGAGTTCGGATCCTTTTAAGTGTCGCCAAGCCTTCTCAGCGACACGTAGTAGCTTCCAGATCATTGCCGTTGCATTCTCGACACGCTTGAATCGGCGAGCGGCGTTGGTGCGGAGGCGAACCATGTCGAAGGGCGATTCGACGATGTTGGTTGTTCTCAGATGCACCCAGTGTTGTTTCGGGAACTCATAGAAAGTGATCATCCGGTCCCAGTCCCGCAACAGCGTCTCACCCGCTTTGGGATAGTTCTTCTCATATCGGCGGACGAACTGATCCCGCTTTCGTTCGCAGGCCGCGCGGGAGTTCGCGAAGGCCATCCCATGGAGCAGCTGTCTGGCCGCGGGCTGCTCGGTCTTCGGCAGATGATCGACCACGTTGATCGACTTGTGGTTCCAGCAGCGTTGTTCCTGGCCCTGGGGCTGTTGCTCGGCCAGCGCGGACCAGATGCCCAGGTGACCGTCCGCGACAGTCAGCCGTCCCAGCTTCAGGCCCCGTCTCTGGAGATTGCGCAGAATGCGGCTCCAGGACTCCTTGCTTTCCCGCTGCCCGCTCTCACAGGCCAACACCACTTTGCGCCCGTCTGGCAAGGCTCCGATGATCACCAGCAATGCCGCTCGCTCTTTCGCGATCCCCGCTTTCACGTACAAGCCGTCTGCCCACTGGTACACGACCTCGAGGCCGGACAGGTCCTGCTGGACCCACTCGTCATACTCCAACTGCCAGGTCGATTTCAGTCGTTGGATCGATGCTCGCGACAACGGAGCGCCAGCGCCAAGCAGTCCGCGCATGGCCTGCTCGAAGTCCCCTGTGGCCAGACCGTGGAGGTAGAGATCGGGAAGTAGCTCGCCCAGCTGTTTCGATTTCCGTCGAAAATACGGCAGGATCTGACTCTCGAACCGCTCGGCGGTGTTTCGAACCCGAGGTCGTCGAACCTCCATCGTACCGTTCATCATTGCGAAGCGTCGCGGCTTCCCGTGACCGTTCCGGTATCCTCGTCGATTCGGACTCCGCTCCGACTTTTCCCGACCCAGAAATTGAGTGACTTCGTCCTCGAGCAGCTCCTGTAGCCAGACTTGGACCCGGGATCGCGCCCAGTCCTCCAAACCTTCATACGCGTTCGTTGACGCCACTGATGCCGGTATGTTCTTCTTCTTCATGGGTGGTGTACCTTTCTCCCGATTGCTGCCGGGATTGCTTACGGTTTCGAATTCACCGAAAGCGTACACCGCCTTCTCTTTTTACACACCGATTGGAACGACCTCCTTTCACCGGGAGCTTTAAGTCCTATATAATCTGAAGCTATGAACGAGCGACTCAACAGGGCCATCGCTCAGCTCCAAGAGGAAGGACTCGAGGTAAATGTCCTAGACGACTCGCGTATTGATGCCAGTGGATTCATTCTCACCAAAATACAAATGCTGGAACTACTGGATAATGATCAGTTGACCTGGCAAGGAATCAAGGATCTGCAGCGCGAGTTGAGCGGGTCGTAACGGCTTGCGTTCGGTAGGTAGACGAGCGAGTTGAGCTTCACGTTCAAACTGCGCTAATCGATCCGAATCTTCAGCAAACTTTTCCGATAGGGTCTTAATAGCAACTTCACGACCGAGTTTCGTGTCTCTCGCACGCCACACCTGAGATCTCGTAATGGCCGAGTCTGGTGCCAGATTCCATGATCTTGAAGTGTTGTGCGGTCATAGACCGCGCCTACAGAAAATCTGGCTAAATATAACTACAGGTGGGAGTTATTCGCAAGAAAAGGGTCAAGTCCTCGCAAACGATCTTGTCGGACGTTGAGAAACCCCAGTATTTCAGCCAATTCTTGACTTCCTTTGAGGCGGGGCGCTCCTTTTCAGCCATAGATAAAGTGGCAAGCCGGCAGCTAACAAGGTCAGCGTATAGCCCATGATTTCAAGTCCTGAACCCACGACGGCTAAGATGGAAACGGTCAGCGCCACGACTGCAACCAGGATCGACTGCCATCGTACAGGCTTTCCGCTAGTGACATCCCGATACTGTATTACTGGGGCGTGTTAACACTAATGAGCATGAATGTTTTATAATCAGGCATGGAGATCACACAGGAGCAGTATTGTCGCATCGAGCCGGAACTGCCGCGTCAGCGGGGCAACGTCAGTCTTTCGAACCTGACGGTCTTGAACGCCATTTTGTATGTGGCTGAGCAGGGCTGCAAGTGGCGCGGTCTGCCCAAGCGCTTTGGCAACTGGCACACCATCTACACCCGGATGAACCGCTGGTCCAAGAACGGGGTGCTCGACGCCGTCTTCGAAAAACTCCAGCGCGAGCAACTGGTGCGCATCCGGGTGGAAGCCGTTTCGATGGACTCGACCATTGTGAAGGTGCATCCCGACGGCACGGGAGCGTTAAAAAAAACGGTCCGCAAGCGATCGGCAAATCCCGCGGTGGATGGACCACCAAGATTCATCTGGTTGCCGCGAATGCTCGAACGGCGATAACGTTTGCGCTCTCGCCCGGCCAAGCGCACGACGCCCCGCAGGGCCGCGATCTGCTCGCCGGCCTGGGGCCGTTGCCCGCGCCGCTGCCGCTGCTGATGGACCGTGCCTACCAGGACGACCAGACCCGCCAATTGGCTCTGGATTTTGGGTGGATTCCCGTCGTGCCGCCCAAGCGCAACCGCCTGGAGCCGTGGGAATACGACCGCGTGCTCTACCGCCGCAGGAACGAAGTCGAGAGGCTCTTCCGCCGACTCAAGGGTTTTCGGCGTATCTTCTCCCATTTCGATAAACTCGACGTCATGTTCCTCGCCTTCCTTCACTTCGCACTCATCGTCGAGGCACTACGTTAGTGTTAACACACCCTAGATCCGCTGCGGCCGATGCTACGTAAACGACAATAGCCGTCAGAATCGTCAGTAAGAACATGGTCTCGTACGCAGCGACAATGCCATTTGTATAATTCATGCCGACTAGTATGGTGGCGAGGGCTGTCGAAGCGATCAGCGCAAAAGCTGGAGCACCTTGGCTGTTTAGGGCTGTAAACTTCGCGGGAAACAGTCCGTCGAGAGCCGCAGCTCTTGGCATTTGGCCAGTCAATAGAATCGTCGCATTAAGCACACCAACGATCGAAATGATTGCTCCCACCGCTACGGCTTGGGATCCCCAGGGTCCAAACACGGACAAGGCCGCGGCGGAGAAGGGTGATGCCGATTGGGCTAACTCCTCACTCGGGACCAATGCCATGACTCCCGCCGTGGCAATAATGTTGATTGCGGCAATGACCAGGGTACCCGTCGCAAGCGCGAGCGGAATAGTTCGATCGGGAGCGACTACATCGTCGGCTGGAATAGTACCTGCCTCTAAGCCTACAAAAGCTCCCATCGTCAGGACGAACAATCCCCCGAAGAACAGCAGGAAGGGCTCTCCCTCAGGACTCGGAGTCGGGATCGACGCTATATCGCCCAGCACTAGTCCAGCTGCGCCAACAGCCAAGAGTGGGAGCAACTTCAGAAAGGTCAAGACTAGGTTTACAGTTGCCGCAGTCTTCACACCAGCTACGTTGATCCCCGTAAGAATCCACATCGCTGTAGAGTCGAAAGTGGTCGGGCAGAGCCGCCCTTCCACCGTCCGCTCAATCAAACGGCTCGTGCAGTTTTCCCGCAAGCCGCTTTCCTCAGTTGCTCCTCGCTCGAAGTCACCGGTCCACAAGACCGGGGATCAGATGCGTCAGTCGGACCAAACCAAACTCCCGAATCAGTCGTCGTGCCGGATAGCGGCGCCACATCGTATTGCGCCACCGTTTCGCGAGAAACGAGTGGATACGGCGCTCGATCCAACGGTCCAACTGGTTAAAGAGTCGGCGCACCCGCGCTTTGCGGTAGTAGTTCCCCCAACCACGAATCACTGGGTTGAGCTGGTCGATGACTTCGCCCAGCGTGAGGGGAGCCTTTCGGCGCGAGAGGTGTCGGATTTGCGTCCGGAACCTCTCCACCGACTTTTCCCGTGGAATGGCGTACAGGTTATAGGGATGCATTCCGCGACCCTGCCTCTGTGTATCGGACAGGCGCAGGCCTTTCCCTTGCTTCACCTTGTACCCCAAGAACTCGAAGCCCTGTCGGACGTGTACAATCCGCGTCTTCTTCGGATGGAGCCGAACTCCAAGTGCCTCCCAGAGAAACCGCTCTGCACATGCGAGTGCCTGCCGGGCTTCCGACGGTGTCCTGCAGACCACCACGAAGTCGTCCGCCCAGCGTGTGAGTCTGTAACCTTGTCGGGTCATCTCACGGTCAAACGGCGTCAGAAAGATGTTTGACCACAACGGACTGGCCACTCCCCCTTGGGGAACTCCCGTCCGCGTGGGTTGCCAGCAACCTCCGTCCAACACCCCCGAACCCAGGATGACCCGGATCAGTCCCAGTACTCGGCCGTCGCTGATCTCTTCGGCAATTAAGTCGAGGAGCTTCTCCTGGTCAATCGTGTCGAAGAACTGCCGCAAGTCGGCATCAACTACCCATAGGTCTCCCTCGCCCAGCTCTACCCATACTTTCCGCATCGCATCGTGAGGCGAACGCCCCTTGCGATACCCGAATGAGCAGTCCAGAAACAGCGGCTCGAAGATCGGTTCCATCCGCTGGACCAGTGCCTGCTGACATACCCGATCCATCACGGCCGGTATCCCCAGCTTTCGCACTCCTCCGTCGGACTTCCCGATCTCGACTCGCTTAACCGGCTTGGGGCGATAACTGCCATCTCGCAGTCTTTGATGCAACAAGGCCAGATATTCCTCCTTGCGCGTTTCAAACTGCTCAACGGTCACCTTGTCGATGCCCGCACTACCTCGGTTCCGCTTCACCTTCTCCCAGGCCAACTCCAGATTCTTGCGACTAAACACCTTGTCGATCAGCGAGTGGACCTTTCGCTTCTTTCCCTGTTTGCTTTCCAATGTCGCTGTGTGGTGACGGGCGGCGGCTTCGTCCGAATCGCGTTTGGGTCTTTCACTAAGGGAACTGTCCAAGGTCACGATACCTCCGCCTTTCCCTCGCTCGCACAATCACAACTGAGTACAGGGACTTCCCCCTCCAACGGGCCTTTTGAACCCGCCAGCGCCGCTGCTTGAAGCAACGATCCGAGATCTTATGTTCGGTGTCTCGTTCCTGAGTACTATTCCCTGATCCGATTCCTGGCACCGCGTCGGCCGGAACTTCGCTCTCGCTTATATCCGCACCTACCTTGCGGGGCTCTAGGTCGATGTTTGTCTTCTCCGTTGCCCGCCCTTTCGTCTGCGGGTGCCACACCATCTCGACCTTACCTTCCGCCCGGACAATACCAGGCCTCCCTGGGTCACTCGTGTCTCTTCTCCACCGTGTCGCCCGCACACACCTTGGTGCGATGGGGGGGAACCAATGTGCCTTCGCCCCCATAGTGCGGGCTCGACCATTCCCCATCTTTGGCCGACCGGTTCATCCTCGGGATCGCTCCCGTCGATTACGACCCGGTGGTTCTCCTCATGCCCTTCAGACCCCACCTCGCGGTGGGCGCCCTGCCCTCCAAAGTTTCCGTAGGTGGATCCAGCTCTGTCTTGGCCGTATCCGGCTTTCGCCTTCGTGCCCGTTTAGGCATTTGCATACCCGCCTACACTTCGGCCAGTGAGGCATTACCCCCACTTATTGGATATCGACCCGTGGCCTCGGGCCGAGCGGGACTTTAACCCGCCGGAAACGCGTGCTGCCAGGCACGCACTACGACTTTCGAATCCGCCGCGATTCGGCGACCGGTGGTTCCCTCTTTCAGAACGTACTGTGAGGTGACCTGCGCTTCGAGACCGGCACCGGAAACCGTCGTCACTTCGGGTCGGCTCGACTGCGAAGCTAGGGTGGCGCTATCGACACTGTCAGGAACGGGCACAGTCTCATTGCCGGTGGTCTGACCTTGAGTGAGGGGACCGGTCGACACGTTGGCCAAAACTTCGGCACTGGACCGAAGACCCAGCATCGCAAGCGTCGGTTCGGGTCTCGGAGCGGGCTGTGAGACGGCTTCAGGAGCCATGACTTTCACCTGCCCTGCGGGGGTCTGGTTGGACCCGGCGTGTTCGGCCGTGATCTCGATCCGAGTGACTCCCAAGGTTTCCAGATCCAGCGACTTGAGCGATTTTCCGTCACCAGGCTGGACCAACGGATTCAACGTACCGGTGAGGGCAACTGCCGGAGCCGTCGCGGATCCAGTTGTCGGAACGAATTCAGCCGTTCTCGAGTTTCCGGCCTCTCGGTTTACCTGGACAGAGTCCGGATTCGTTCGAACCAGAACCTGTTCGGGATCTCCAGCGGTCGCTACTGCAGGTTGCTCCACCAATCCCACATTCGCACTTCGCGCCACCGCAGAAGGCTCGACGTTGCCTGAAGGCGTAGGATCGACAACCGTGTCGGCCCGCAGTGCGACGGTGTTGACCGGTGCACCGACCGGAACTTCAGACTTGGAAACCGCCTCTCCAACGGCAGTCTTCGCGAACTCGGCAAAAACTGCCTGCTCGATCGCCTGAGAATCAGTAGTCGAACGCGCGAGCAGCTGAGAGACAACCTCTTCGGACAACTCGTTGTGCGCCAGATTGCCAGCCAGGTTATCAACCGTAAGAGATCCGGCAGCCGAGTTCTGGTTGCGGAGCGTTTCCAGAAGAACCTCTGGAGTCCCCTCGACACCTGGGACCACTGTCGTTGTGAATGCAGCGGTGGGAGCCAGTTGACGTTCCGTTTCAGAAACATGTTCACCAGAAACCGTCGGTGTTGCTTCCGTACTAGTAGAAGCAGCCGTTGCTTCCGCTCCCGCCTCGACCAACAGGTCCTCAAACAGAGCGCCGTCTGAATCCGACTTCGGGCTCTCTGGGAGCGAAACCGTCGAATCGGCTTCGACTGGCAACGGGATGTTGAATTGGCTGATGTCTGCCATGATTAGCTTCTGAACTGGTTCTCAGTGTTTCTTGCGTGTCTCATAACGGATGCTTCGTCGGTCATCTTCTGCATCTGGACGGCTTCCTCACGCGACACTTTATGCAATTGGTGTTCCCGAAGCTTTTCGACGGTCTTATACTCCCGCCTGGCCTCCCTCCACTGGTCCTGATACTCTTCCAGCTTAGCCCCTAATTTTTCAATATCTTGGAGGATCCTGGCGAGGTAAATTCGGCCGGTCTCTATGGCCTTTTCTGAGCGTTGCAGACCGAGCCCGGTCATGCCCTGGGCCTGGGCAAATTCTTCCATCGTCTGGCGGATTTTGCCTTGTTCCTCATCACACCGTGTCTGGAGACGCTGCATCTGAAATTCGCACGTACGGACCCGCTGCTCGGCTTCGTCGACGGCGATCTGCCGCACTTTCAGGATGCGATCCAGTCGTTCTACTCGCTGATGTGCTTCTTTCATATCCGCTCGTTCAGGCTTAGCCCTGTGCAACCAAAAGGGGACAGGGCCGTGCCATACTCAAACCAGCTAGCTTCACGGCAGAGTAGTGCACGGACCTGTCCCCGATGGTTTAAGAAGTTTACTTCGACCCGAGGGCCGCCAGTTCGACCAGCTGATCCCGGGTCTCATCCAGTTCGGAGGGTTCTTCTGAGCTTTGCTTCAGGAATGTGTTGATCGAATCAACGCGGTCTACGGCGGTATCGATCCGTGCGTTCGAGCCCTTCTTATAGGCACCGATCTGGATCAGGTCCTCCGCTTTTCTGTAACTCCCCATCAGGTCTCGAATTTCGTTGGCCGAGTTCTGGTGGTCGGGGTCCACCATCTGCATCATCAATCGGCTATTGCTCGACAGGACATCGATCGATGGGAAGTGGCCTCGGGAAGCGAGGTCCCGATCCAGGACAATGTGGCCATCCAGGATGGCTCGCACCGAGTCTGCGATCGGATCGTTCATGTCGTCGCCTTCAACCAGGATCGTGTAGAACGCAGTGATGCTTCCCTTGTCGAACTTTCCGGCACGCGCCAGCAGTCTGGGAAGAAGAGAGAACACTGACGGCGTATAGCCCTTCGTCGATGGTGGTTCTCCGGCGGCGAGTCCAACCTCGCGCTGAGCCATCGCGAACCGGGTCACGGAGTCCATCATCAGGAGCACGTTCTTGCCCTGCTTCTGGAAGTATTCGGCCGCCGCCGTAGCTGCAAACGCAGCACGTATGCGTACCAGCGCCGGTTGATCGGAAGTCGCAACGAACACGACGGAACGTTTCAAACCTTCTTCACCCAGATCGTTCTCGATAAACTCCCGTACTTCGCGGCCGCGCTCGCCGACCATCGCTATGACATTCAGATCAGCGCTCGTGTAACGGGCAATCATGCCGAGCAGGGTGCTCTTACCAACGCCACTTCCGCCGAAGATACCGACCCTCTGTCCAAGTCCGCAGGTCAGAAGACCGTCTATTGAGCGAACGCCCGTCTGAATGGAATCGCGAATCGGATCGCGAGTCAGTGGATTGGAGGGTTCCGCATACAGGCTCTGGCGATCGAGCGTATCCGACAGAGGGCGGTCATCAATCGGACGGCCCAGACCGTCCAGGACACGGCCCAACAACTGCTCACCAACGCCGATCGTCGCCACTTGACCGGAAGCGTAAACCGAATCACCCTGTTTGATGCCTTCCGGTTTGCCCAGAGGCATCGTGATGACCCGGCCTGCATTAAATCCGACAACTTCGAGCGGTATTCTGCGATCTCCCGCCTCGGTCCAGCACACGGAACCTGTCGTTACATTGGGTCCGTGGGATTCAATCGAGTTGCCGACAACCTTCTCGATCACTCCGAATTCGATCAGTGAATCCACTCCCCCGAGTTTCTCATGGCGGGACTCGAGACTGAGTTGGGTAGGAAACTGTGTAAGGGCCCGTCTCATTAGGCTTCGTCTAACAATGCACGACCCACGTGATTCAGCCGCGTAAGCATCCGCCCGTCGAAATGGGTTTTGCTCGTATCCAGGACGAAGTCGCCGCGCTCAAGAGATGCGACCTGTTCGACGCTTACGGCAGAATTGATGTGCTCAACTCCGCTCTGGACTCGCTCAAAGTCGTCGGGACTGACCTTGAGAACAATTTCGTGATGTCCCCCGAGCCTCTTCAGAGCCAGCGTCACGAGCGCAGTCACCACGTCGGGATCAGTGGACACTTCCCTGCCCAGTATGTTCTTGGCGATCTCCAGTGAGAGCCGAACGGTCTCGGTTTCCATCGATTCAACCAGCTTCTTGTGAGAAATGGCTAAATCTACGACGGTCTGGTCGTACTTCTTGACCGCCGTCTCCATCATCTGTTCGCCCATCTGTTTCCCGATCCGGTTACCTTCGTGATAACCCTTCTCGAAAGCCTGCTTCTCCACCTCCATGATGTGGCTCTGAGGCAAACCGTTGATAGAGCCACCCACAGGCGAGCTGATCCGGGATTTCTTGACGCGTTTGGCGCCGCGAATGATTCTACTGGACATATTCCTCGGCGCCTCCACGCGATCTCAGGCTTATCACCGTCGATCTGCTCGAGTACCGTACGGCTCATTCTCCGATCCAAACGGTTGAACATTTCAGCAACCGCGCGGATGCCTCCCAGTCCTTCTCCGTCGCCGTAATTGCCGACCGGTTTGAGTTTTTCTTCGAGAACCGAAGCGATGGAACTCATGACGTCAGGAGAAATTTCTTCGATGTTGGCCATGCGGACCGAGGCCTCGGCCTGAATTTCCTCCGGAAGCGACTCCAGCAGTTCAGCACCGGCGCGCGCACTCAGATGTGCGAGTATCAAAGCTATCGTCTGCGGGTGTTCATGCTGGATAAACTGCGACAGCTGTATGGGATTAACCTTGTCGATGGACTGAAAGGCATTGTTACTGGCATAGCTGGATGAAAGCCGGTCTATGATGCGTTTTGCCGATCCCGCGCCCAGGGTCTTCAGGATGACCTTGCGGGCGTAGTCGACACCACCCTCGGACACGAAACGATTGGCCACAAGCATCTGATAGAGTTCTTCTGCGTTCTCCTCAGCCTTGTCCGCCGTGATCGCACCGACGTTGGATATCTCTTTGGACAGTTGCTCTATTTCTGATTCGTTGAGGTGCTTCATGATGCCGGAAGCAACCTCTTCACCTAACAGGACGAACATTGATGCAGCTTTTGATGCGTCGCTCATTTGCCTTCTTCGTTAAGCCACACGCGCACGAGGCGGGCGACGGTTTCAGGTTCACGTTTCGCATGCTCAACGATGCGGTTTCGGATCATGTCGACCTTGTTAGACGTAGGGAGAGGGAGGAATTCACGCTCTGGAGTTCCATCGGTTGCTGCTCCCTCTGAAATCATACCGGGTTGCTGTCCGGGCAAGGCGGGCAGCGGTTTGGCGGTCAACTGTTCTTCTAACTGGCCGATCGAAACGGGTGTCTGCATCCCACCATCCATCATCAGGGGTGGTGTGATGGGAGCGGCGGCGATGGCCGGCGCCATAACTTGTCCGGCAACCGCTGGAGCTGCAAATTGCGGTGCAGCCATAACCCCTCCGGCGGCGGGAAGCCCGGCCGGAGCCAGTTGGGTAGCCAGCTGAGGTTGGAGCTGCGGTTCCCACTTCGCGAATATCGTCTTCTGTAGCGGTCTGAGGAAGAGCAGGTACGCAAACAAGAATACGATCGGAATGATCAGGTAACGCAATCCCATCAATATCAACGGCGCTTGCCTCTCGAGCATTGTTGCCGGCTCGATGGGAAGTAATTCGTTGCCGAAGGAAACGTTTTCGACGATCAGGGTGTCTCCTCGCTCAGGAGTGAAGCCGACGGTCGCTGCAACCAGGTCTCTGTACTTGGTCATGTCCTGGGCAGTCCACGGTTCTGTCACCGGCGTGGCCACACCGTTTTCGTCGACATTGATCTCTGTCTTGTCATCGATGATGACAGCCACCGACATCCTCTGGATCTCTCCCGTAGGATTGACGACGTGCCGGACCGACTTCGAAACTTCGAAGTTGACCACTTCATCTTCAGTAACGAATTCTCCAGCATCAGGAACCGGGTCTGCCAAGGCAAGTGGATCGAGAAGGTCACCCTGCGGTCCGGGAACCCCGATCGCCTCACCCTGGGTTGCGCCTCCAGGGGCGCGCTCGGTCCGGCGCTGCTGAGAACGTATAACCGATGCAGTCGGATCGTACTGCTCGACGGTCTCCTCGACCTGTTGCCAGTCCATAACGAGCGACACCTGCGGCCGCACTTTGCCTACGCCCACTACAGGCTCAAGGATTTGCACGATCTTGTCGGACAGGTCCATCTCAACTCCGAGGCGTGTGTCCGTTTGTCGTCCGGAAGCCGGGCCGCCTTCGTCGTTTCTGGACAACATTCGGCCGGCGTAGTCGACAACGGTCACCCTGGAAGCCTCCAGCCCCTTAACAGAACTGGCAACCAGGTGCACGATCCCGTTGATGGCGGAGTCGTCGATGGAGCGTCCCTGTCTCAAACGAAGGATGATCGACGCCTTGGTCTGGTCTTCGTCGGACTGGAACAGCGATTCTGAGGGCAAAACGAGATGAACCCGGGCAACATCCACTTCAGAAAGCGTGGTAATGCTGCGGGCAAGTTCTCCTTCCAGCGCCCGCTGGAAGTTGACCTGTTCCTGGAAATTCGTCAGACCGAAGTTAGTCCGGTCGAAAATCTCGAAGCCGATTCGACCTGAAGAAGGAAGTCCTTCGCTCGCCAGCTGAATCCGGGCCTCGGAGAGACGGTCTCGGGAAACCCGAACGGTTGATCCGTCATCGGAGACCTGATACTCGATCGACATCGCCTGCAGGCGTTCGACAACGCCCTGAGCATCGGCGGGATCCAGCTCCGAATACAGCACCTGGTAGTCCACCTGATTGACGAAGTACACAAGGGTCCACAACAAGACGACAGCCATCGCTGCGGATCCGACAATTGCCACCTTCTGAGACAGCGTGTAGGAGGCAAACCACTCTTTGAATTGATCGACGTTTGAAGGTACGGCCATAATTTAGGGCGTGTTAACACTAATGAGCATGAATGTTTTATAATCAGGCATGGAGATCACACAGGAGCAGTATTGTCGCATCGAGCCGGAACTGCCGCGTCAGCGGGGCAACGTCAGTCTTTCGAACCTGACGGTCTTGAACGCCATTTTGTATGTGGCTGAGCAGGGCTGCAAGTGGCGCGGTCTGCCCAAGCGCTTTGGCAACTGGCACACCATCTACACCCGGATGAACCGCTGGTCCAAGAACGGGGTGCTCGACGCCGTCTTCGAAAAACTCCAGCGCGAGCAACTGGTGCGCATCCGGGTGGAAGCCGTTTCGATGGACTCGACCATTGTGAAGGTGCATCCCGACGGCACGGGAGCGTTAAAAAAAACGGTCCGCAAGCGATCGGCAAATCCCGCGGTGGATGGACCACCAAGATTCATCTGGTTGCCGCGAATGCTCGAACGGCGATAACGTTTGCGCTCTCGCCCGGCCAAGCGCACGACGCCCCGCAGGGCCGCGATCTGCTCGCCGGCCTGGGGCCGTTGCCCGCGCCGCTGCCGCTGCTGATGGACCGTGCCTACCAGGACGACCAGACCCGCCAATTGGCTCTGGATTGGGCTGGGTCGAGGTTGGCGGCTGAATGACCTTCTGAAGGTCGTTATAAACCGAGAATTCACTCATCGTGCAATGTCCAGAGTGCGTTGAATCATTGTCTTAAGGACGCTGATCGCGGAGATGTTGGCCTGGTAGCTCCTCGAAGCGTTCGCAAGGTTTGCCATTTCCTGCATTGAGTTGACATTGGGATAGGAAACGTAGCCGGCCTCGTTCGCGTCCGGGTGTCCCGGCTCGTAGCTCTCAACGAACGGCGTCGGATCGTCGACGACTTCAACCACCTCGACGCCCCTGGGCGTCCATCCACCGCCTGATGTTCTTGCCAGCGCCTCGGCAAACGGGCTCGCCTGAAAGACAACATCCTGCCGCCGGTACGGTCCACCGTCAGCGGTTCGTGTCGTCCGTGCATTCGCCAGGTTGCTCGTCGCCACTTCGACACGCTGTCGCTGGGCACGCATACCGGTTGCATTGATATCAATGGCCGTAAGTAAACTCATCAGTTCCCTCCTTCATTGATACTGGATCGAAGCGTCTGGAGTTTGTTCTGAAGGAACTGCATCAGGGTGATGAACTCCAATCCGTTCTTCGTGACTTCAGTCAGTTCCCGATCCATGTCGACGCGCGCGATCGATCGAAGCCAAAGATACCTACACCGCAGGCCACTGCGATCGGGTGGAGCGTTACTCGGAGTTATTGGCACGACAGGCGGGTGAATTCAGTGAAGAATGGATATTCAATTTGCGGATCGGTGCGATTCTCCACGACATCGGAAAAATCGGAGTTCCGACTGCTCTGCTGTGCAAGCCCGGCGTTCTGAACATGGAAGAACAGCTTCAGATTCAGTCTCACCCGGTGATCGGCAGCCGAATCGTGCGCACGATGGAAGGATTCAACCTGGAATCGTCCGTCCGTAACCATCACGAATGCTTTGATGGCCAAGGGTATCCGGACGGTTTGAAGGGTGATCGAATCCCGATAGAAGCCCGGCTCATACTGGCAGCCGACACTTTCGACGCGATGACGAGCAACCGGCCTTACCGGAGGGCTCTATCCACAGAAAAGGCGATCGATGAGCTCAAGGAGTGTTCAGGAAGACAGTTCGACCCGGAAGTGGTCAGGCTCATGGTTCAGGCTGCTCCAGCTCTGGAAGAAGCCCGCCAGAAATCGACCGAAGCCGCAGACCCGCTGAAGGACCTGGCCGAAGCAGTCTAAAGAGAAGTAACGAGTGACAAGTCGTAGTACGTTCTCGTCACTCGTCACTGTTTCATTCGTCGCTCCCGGAAGAAAGCGACATGTAATATCCCCCGCGGTGCCGAACCGTGGCACCAGGGTGGTCCAGATCCACTGAAATTTCCCGCCAGTCTTTATCAGCCAGACTGGTGGGGTAGTAACTCAGTGTGTACTGCTGGTGCAGTTCCTCGAGCAGAATCTCCGCCAGGCTCCTCAGCGCATAACGTCTCCCCGTGTACAAACGGAACGCCCGGCCACCGGTAACGTCGGTGAGAAGGGCAAGCATGTAGTGATACACGTGATACCGGGTCCGGCGCATGACCTCGGGATCGCTGTCATCGTCATCGATTCCGATCGCGTACACAAGAACCTGGTTGCGCTTCAGCAGCTCGTCGATATCCTCGGATCGGAGCTTGCTGCGAGTATCGAAACCGTCAGTGATCAACAGCAGGATTTTCTTGTCGTGCTCGGCCGCCTCCATCATTTCCAATCCCAGACCGATCGCATCGAAGGCTGCAGTCTCACCACCGGAACGGACACCCCTGAAAATCTCAGGGAGCTCGGGTCCGCTCGATGTGAACTCGGTCAGCACATCGCTGTTGTTTGAAAAGGAGATAACAAAGACTTCATCTGCCGGAGACAGGGCCATGGCCAGTTCCCGAGCGATTTGCAGCGACTGCTGCAGCTTGTGCCGCATGCTGCCGCTGGTATCGACCAGAATACCCATGCTGACCGGTACTCTCTGATCGTGAGAAAAGAACGAGATTTCCTGCTCGACACCATTCTCGAAGATATTAAAATCGTCTCCTGTCAAGCCCTCGACGTAGCGGCCCTGGCCATCCAGAACTGTTGCCACAACGTTGACTAACTCGACTTCCACCGCAAGCTGGAACTGTGCGGCTTCCTCCACTCCTCCCGCGTCTTGTGAGCTGACCTGGGCCGGGGTCTGACCTGACGAGATCCCGCCCCACAGCAGGCACATAAGCGCGGCCACCACCGGGCAATATTTTCTTGTCATGATGGCTCATAGTTTTAGGTCAGCGACCCGTGGCAGGTCAACAAGAATCTGCCAGAAAGAGTGGGGTTCGAGGAGACGGACACTTGACAAGAGCGTTGAAAGGGCAAGCCAAAGGGCTCGCATCGAGTGTCCGTCCCTTTAGAACTAATACTTAGACAATGCGGGGTACGACCACGACGTGGCGCAGAGAACGGAGCTTCATGCCCTGGGTCGCGATGACTCGGCGTAACTGGCTGATCTGTTGTTGAAGACCATTGGCTCCGGGCGCTGGGTCCCGGCCCAGGCGAACCCTCGAGAGCGGGCTCTCCACATCATTCACAACGGGCTCGAAAACGCTGCTTGTAGCGCCGCCCGGGACCTCCACCTTAACCAGCCGCGGGAGATAGACGTGCTTCTGGCGTGAAGCCATCAGTTTGGTCACAAGACGCCCGAACAACCGCGCGTCTACGGGCTCAGAAATCGTTGCCGCAAGGGAATCCTCGTGGATGGGGAGGCCCGCTCGAGAACTGTTCACGACAAACAGGAACCCGATGCCGCACCCTTGACTCCGGACTTGACGAAGCACTTCGATTCCGGACATTTCGGGAAGATCCGCGTCTGAAATCACAAGATCGGGTCTGTGATCGAGTATCTCAAGAAGCGCCATCTTGCCATGACTCGCCTCTACACTGAGATACTCCCTATAACCTGATTCGGCGAGACGTCGCCGAAGGAATTGGCGCCGGCGGGATGTTTCCGCGGCGATGAGAATCTTCATTTCGCACTCCTCGATATTTCTCTCCCGAGAACGCACCGCGCCCTCGGATCTGTCAGATGGACAGGACCTAAGTAAAACCAAGAAGGGTGATCCCTAACAGAACGGCTAGAGAAACTGCCGACTGCTTGCCCAGGTCGGGATCACCCAAACGTGGTGTCAGGTTTACCGTAAGAGCTGGAGTACGGATTGTGACGACTGGTTCGCCTGAGACAGAGCGGCCAGACCACTCTGCGTCAAGATGTTGAACTTCGTCAGCGAAGCCGCTTCTTCTGCTATGTTGGCGTCCCGAATTCGGGATTCTGAAGCCCGGACACTGACAGACATCGTCTGCGCCTGCGATATGGCGAAACTCAACCGGTTCATCGCCGCACCGACACGACCCTGGACTGTACCCAGGGTTCTGATCGCAGTCTGGATGTTCGAGATGGCCGTCGCTGCGTTGGCCTGGGTTGTGATGTTCTCGGTGTTGACACCCAGACCTGTGGCGTCGACCGCCGTGGTGAGAGCAGACGAAACGTAGGTCACACTCGCCGACGTGTTCGTCGTGGTGTTTCGAAACTTCAATCAGAAACACCCCTCTGCCGGGGAACTTCGGGCGTGATTTTTTCTATCTTCTAAAAGCTTAGGAACGAACTCTCCAGCCGCCAGGTGTTGGCGCCTTAGTACAACAGACCCTCTGTGATATGACGGGTCCAGCCCAACGAATCCAGATAGAGGCCCCGTATCGTGGTCCGTCCAAGCTTGGGGAACCTGACCCTTTCCCAGTCTCTTTCTTCGTACGCGATGACGCAGGCCAGAGCCTCACCGACAATGCCTTCTCTATCGATCAGCGCCCTGAGCAGTTCCTCGGAAAGAGGCAGCGATTCCAGAGCGTCGCTCATCTCGCGACCCAGGAGTGCATCGAGCACGGAAAAGAGACCCGCCGTGAAGTATGTGTCTTTCCTCTCATGGTCGGCCCCGACGGCCAGCCGTTCACACATTGCAGCACGAACGATCGCTGTCGTCCCTAGTTCGTGAGGATCTATTTCCATCTTCTGGAAGGCCAGCAGACTCGCCCAGAGCCGCACCCGGTCGATGCCGCACATCCGCGTAGCGTGATTGATCGATTCGACGGTCCGATTCAAGCCGATATAGGCGGAGTTCGCCCATCGCAGCAACTCGTAACTGAGCGTCAAGTCGCACGAGATGGTGTCTTCGAGTTCGTGAATCGTCAGGTTCGGATCGCGCAACTTTGCCAGAAGGCGGACAGTGGCTGCACGATTCAGAGCGACATCTGGGGTACCTTCGCGCGGTTTGCAGAAGAACTGGCCTTGAAAGTAATCAAAGTTGAACCCTCGGCAAACCTCGAAGGCATCGTATCCTTCGAGCCTGTCGGCCAATAGCTTCGCATCCAATGCGGAAAAATCATCGACGGCTGCGGCGATCTCCTGGTCATTCATTCCGCTGACATCGAGTCGCACTATGTCGGCCAACTCAGCAAAATGCCTGTCGGCCCGAATCACCGAATCTGGAATCGCAAGCTTGTAGCCGGCGTCCGACACCTCTTTCAAACCCGCCCCTAACGATTCGTCGCACCGAGCACCCTCGGAAATTTCCAGAACGACCCGAGACTTGGAGAGTTCACGGCACGATCCGGCAAGGACGGCGTTTCGAGACACATTCAGGAACGCGATGTGTTCTCCGGTCAGGTGGTCCAGGCCGGTGCCTGAAAACGTGCTGAAGCTGGATTCCACATCGCGCACTGCATCCCCGATGTCCACTTCAGACAACAGCTGGTATCCGACCACGTTCAGGTCGAATTCATAAATCGGCTGTCGGCTGATAAGTGCTTTTTCCATTCTGTCCTCAATAGAGCAAAGAGACACCCTCTTCATCGACAATTGGTGGAATTACATTAGCCAAAACTGTAATTTCATTAATTCAATTAAATTGAATGCGTCGGCGTGGGGGGACCGGACCAGCTTTCGCGCTCCCGACGAACCTCGCATAGCCACATGCCAGTGCACTCTAAATCATTGGGTAAAAGGGGGACGGTGGGCCCGACGCTAATTAATGAACGCAAAGAAAAGCGGCGGGGCTAGGCCCCGCCGCTTTAGTATGAACTACCGTCTGAAGTCTGATCCGGATTAACGGAGCAGCTGCAGGACGGACTGAGACGAAGCGTTCGCCTGAGACAGGGCGGCCAAGCCACTCTGGGTCAGGATGTTGAACTTCGTCAGAGACGCAGCTTCTTCCGCGATGTTGGCATCACGGATTCGAGATTCGGATGCCCGCACACTGACTGACATCGTCTGCGCCTGAGAGATGGCGAAACTCAGCCGGTTCATTGCCGCACCCACTCGACCCTGGACCGTACCGAGAGTACCGATCGCGGTCTGGATGCTCGAGATTGCGGTGGCTGCGTTGGCCTGGCTGGTGATGTTCTGCGTGCTGACTCCCAGACCCTGTGCGTCAACGGCTGTGGTCAGAGCGAAAGACACATATGTAACCGACGCCGAAGTACTCGTTTGCGTGTTACCGACAAAAACCGACCGGGCGTTCAGGTTCGTGTTGCCTGTTTCAATACCCGCAGCAGTCGCGTTTCTGGTGATTTCCGAAAGAACCGATTGGAACTCGGAATCCAGCGTAGTCCGGGAACCCGTGAAAGTGTCCGAAGCAGCCTGGCTGGCCAGCGTCAGAGCACGATCAAGCAACGAAGAAATATTGTTCACCGCGCCATCTTCAATCTGAAGCTTGCTGATGGCGTCGTTCGCGCTCCGGATACCGATCGACAGGCCGGTGTTGTCCAACTTATGACGGTTGGCAACGGCCAGTCCGGCGGCGGCGTCCATCGCGCTGTTGATACGCAGCCCGGACGTCAATCGCGCCAGGGTCCGCTGTAATCCTGCTTGTGTCCCGTCCAATGTGGACTGGGCATTAATCGACGAAAGATTCGTAACTACTGAAAAACTCATGGGATCCTCCTTGAACGTTTAAAGGTTGATCTTCCTTGATCCCGACTGGGTTCTGTAGCCCCGTCCAAACATCCTTGTTTTTATTGTTGTGATGTCTGTATCGGTCAGTGGAGTGGGAACGTTTAGAGGAAAACTGCAAAATCGTCAAAAACATGATTTCCGGGCAAGGGAGTTCAAATAGTTGCAGGTAAACTTAATTAATAGAGAAAGATAGCTGTGATGGGATTTCGGCTTTCAACTGTAGGTGGGGTCTATGACCGCACATTAATTCGTGGACAGTGAGCAAATTCAAGCTGTCTGGATGTACATGAGCTGGCAGTTTCCAAAAATTGCTCACTGTCCCTGAATTTGTGCGCTCATAGACCCCACCTACAGAAGAAGAAGCTAGAGCGTGTTAACACTAATGAGCATGAATGTTTTATAATCAGGCATGGAGATCACACAGGAGCAGTATTGTCGCATCGAGCCGGAACTGCCGCGTCAGCGGGGCAACGTCAGTCTTTCGAACCTGACGGTCTTGAACGCCATTTTGTATGTGGCTGAGCAGGGCTGCAAGTGGCGCGGTCTGCCCAAGCGCTTTGGCAACTGGCACACCATCTACACCCGGATGAACCGCTGGTCCAAGAACGGGGTGCTCGACGCCGTCTTCGAAAAACTCCAGCGCGAGCAACTGGTGCGCATCCGGGTGGAAGCCGTTTCGATGGACTCGACCATTGTGAAGGTGCATCCCGACGGCACGGGAGCGTTAAAAAAAACGGTCCGCAAGCGATCGGCAAATCCCGCGGTGGATGGACCACCAAGATTCATCTGGTTGCCGCGAATGCTCGAACGGCGATAACGTTTGCGCTCTCGCCCGGCCAAGCGCACGACGCCCCGCAGGGCCGCGATCTGCTCGCCGGCCTGGGGCCGTTGCCCGCGCCGCTGCCGCTGCTGATGGACCGTGCCTACCAGGACGACCAGACCCGCCAATTGGCTCTGGATTTTGGGTGGATTCCCGTCGTGCCGCCCAAGCGCAACCGCCTGGAGCCGTGGGAATACGACCGCGTGCTCTACCGCCGCAGGAACGAAGTCGAGAGGCTCTTCCGCCGACTCAAGGGTTTTCGGCGTATCTTCTCCCGTTTCGATAAACTCGACGTCATGTTCCTCGCCTTCCTTCACTTCGCACTCATCGTCGAGGCACTACGTTAGTGTTAACACGCCCTAGTTACTTGTGCGGATAACGTGATGTTTCCCACGGCGGCTTCTGGGGAGTGACCCGCCCACTGCTCGCCACACATCCGGCAGAGCCTATGAACAAACCCCGCACTGTCCCGTTTCAGCCGAAGTCTTCTTCGGAAGTTGAGAATCGAGATACGGTGCGTGACCGGTTGCAGCAACTGTTTCACCCATGTCTCATTCCTCGAATTCGACACCCATCCGGTGCAACTTTTCACGAAGGCCGTAGAAATCCAGACCCAGTTCGCCGTTTCTCAACCGATCTCGGCTAATCTTCTCTTTGGCGAGACGTTCTTCCGATTTCCGGCGGGTTTCTTCAGCGGTTTCGCGGGGAACGATGACAACGCCATCGTTATCGGCGACGACCACGTCCCCGGGCCTTACGACCGCACCCGCACACACCACATCGACGTTCACCGAGCCGGGAGTGGCTTTCACAGTTCCCTGAGAATGGATCGCCCTCGACCACACGGGAAAATTCATCTCAGTCAGGTCCGCCGTGTCCCGGACACCTGCGTCGATGACCAGGCCCAGTACTCCTCTTGCCTGACATGAAACACCCAGCAGGTCCCCGAACATCCCGTCGGTGGAATCAACCGCAAGAGCGACCACAAGGACGTCACCGGGTTGGACCACGTCGAGGGCGGCATGGACCATGATGTTGTCTCCGGGATGGGACAACACTGTTACGGCCGTCCCTCCCACTTTGGCCGTCGGGTAGATCGGCCGCATATAAGGTTTCATGAGGCCCCGTCGACCCTGAGCTTCATGGACCGTCGCAACACCATACTCACCGAGTTTTCGCACAACGTCGCTGTCCGCTCTTTCGATCCTGCGAATAACTCTAGGTTTCATCCCTATTTATTTCTCCACGATGGTGAAACTCATCACCTGGGCGCCAACAGTATGGCTCATCATGAAGGCGTCCCCACAATCAAAAACGGCGGCCCGAAGGCCGCCGCTCTCGTGTCCACTCGCGAGACCGATTAGAATTCAGGCATACCGTGATGATCATGCGCATCCGGCATGGGTGGCAACGCCTCAGGGAGTTCGACGATGGCCGCTTCGGTCGTGATCAGCAGGCCGGCGACGGACGCGGCGTTCTGAAGGGCGACGCGTACAACCTTGGTCGGGTCGATGACGCCGGAAGAAACCAGATCTTCGTAGTTTTCTGTTTCCGCATTGAACCCAACCTGAGGTGCCTTCTCCCCGCGAACTCGACCCAGGACGATGGCACCATCGAGTCCGGCATTGTCGGCAATCCTGCGTAACGGCGCTTCAAGAGCCTGCTCGACGATCAGTGCTCCGGTCTGGACATCCTCTGTCAGCGTTTCAGCCAGCTTGGCAACTGCCGGTTGGGCGCGCAACAGAGCGGTCCCGCCTCCGGGAACGATGCCCTCTTCGGCAGCAGCGCGTGTCGCATTCAGGGCGTCTTCAACGCGGGCCTTGAGCTCTTTCATCTCGGTTTCCGTGTGAGCACCCACGCGGATCACGGCGACACCGTCCGTCAGACGTGCCAATCGTTCGTGTAATTTGTCCCTGTCGTAGTCGGAATCGGTTTCTTCGACCTGGGCACGGATTTCACGAAGCCGGCCTTCGATAGCGCCTCGCGCACCTTTACCCTCTATGATCGTCGTGTTGTCCTTGGTCACGACAACCCTCTTGGCCTCGCCAAAGTCGGCTATACCGATGTTTTCTATCGAAATGCCGAGGTCTTCGGTCATGAAACGGCCGCCCGTCAGCGTGGCAACGTCTCCCATGATCGCCTTTCGCCGGTCACCGAAAGCCGGTGCCTTCACAGCAGCACATTGTAGGGTTCCCCGAAGCTTGTTGACGACCATCGTCGCCAGCGCCTCACCATCGATGTCTTCGGCAACCACCAACAGGGGCCGTCCTTCGCCCGAAGCCAACTCCAGAATCGGAACGATATCGCTCATAGAAGACAACTTTTTTTCCCGAACCAGGATGAGGGGGTTGTCCATGACAACCTCCAGCCGGTCTTCGTTGGTCACGAAGTAGGCTGAAAGATAGCCGCGGTCCCACTGCATGCCTTCGACGACTTCCAACTCGGTCTCGGTCGATTTCGCCTCTTCGACGGTAATCACGCCGTCGACACCGACCTGCTCCATCGCCTCCGCTATCAACTCACCAATGCGGGCGTCGCCATTGGCCGAGATCGTGGCGATCTGTTCTTGTTCCTTGTGAATCTTCACCGGCTTCGAAGCTTCCCGAACTGCATCAACAACCGCCTCCACAGCCATATCGATACCGCTCTTGAGTTCCATCGGATTCGCGCCAGCCGCGACATTCTTCAGTCCCGCCTTGTAAATAGCCTCAGCAAGGATAGCGGCCGTCGTCGTCCCGTCGCCGACTACATCGTTGGTCCTGGAAGCAACTTCTTTCAACATCTGGGCTCCCATGTTCGCGTAGCGGTCTTCAAGATCAATTTCCTTCGCTACTGAAACGCCATCCTTCGTAATCGTAGGTGGTCCGAAACTTCTTTGTAGAACAACGTTTCGGCCGCGCGGGCCGAGCGTCACCTTGACGGCACTTGTGAGTTCACGAACCCCATCCAGAATCTTCTTCCGAGCTTCGTCACGAAGCAGTATTTCTTTTCCAGCCATGGATACTCCTCTATCACCTCAACGATTGAATTATTCCTTACAGGTTGCCTGATTAGCACTCCTATATGACGAGTGCTAATGTTACCGAAATTGCCCTTTTGGGTTCAAGGGCTTGGAACACGCTTATTGCATGTCACTCCCCCACCCCAGCTATCGTATGTTCGTGGGGGGAACGGGCGGGAAACCTGCCAAAAACCCCCGGACAGTCAATCGAGGTTTTCAAGGAAGTAATCCTTCCCCGGCCCAATGAAAACAGCGGGGATATGACTACCGGACTTTAATTGACGATGAGCATCCGCATTCTATAAGATTCCGACCTGCTCATTTATCGTTTGTAAACGTGTGGAGCGTCACCGGCGGTGTGGCCCTCCGGCCCGGAAATGTAAGGAGAAGGAGACTGAGAATGAACAAGATGTACTTTGTATTTGCCGTAACGGTAGTCGCCCTGCTGGCTGCCTCGCCTGCCCAGGCTCAAGACATGAGTTTCTTCGTCACGAGCGTCGGCTCAGGCGATGGAGGCAACCTGGGGGGAATGCGTGGCGCTGACGCGCATTGCCAGGACCTCGCCGCCAGTGCCGGCGCCGGAGACAAGACCTGGCGCGCCTATCTGAGCCTGAGTCACCCCGCGTTGACAATCAACGCCAGGGACAGGATCGGTTCGGGCCCCTGGTACAACGCCAACGGCGCGATGATCGCCCGCGACGTTGACGATCTGCACTCCGACAACGCCAACATCACGGCCCAGACGGCGGTGACAGAAGAGGGCGAGGAAATCAACCGCGAAGGCCAGCGAAACCGGCACGATGCGCTGACCGGCTCTACACCGGACGGTAACGCCTTCCCGTACGCGATGATGGACCTGTTCAATTTCGACGCGCACGCGATGACGTGCAACAACTGGACGAGCAACGATCCGGGTCACAGCGCGATGATCGGGCATCTGGATCGGGGCGGCAACGTCGGTTACTCCCCGTGGAACGCTGCGCATCCTACAGTCGGCTGCAACCAGGAAGGCCTGGTGTCGACCGGTGGCGCCGGACTGTTCTACTGCTTCGCGACTGACTAAAGAAGACTGTAAGAATCCAGTAGCAGGGAGGCCTCCCCCAGCCGATCTTGATTAGACGCTTGGGGAGGCTTGCTGTTTTTCCTGCATTGAAACTGGAAAACCTCCCTGTAGCACCTGCAATACCACTAAATCCTAAAGTTCTGTGTGCTCCTTGCCGATAAGACATCCGAAGCGGTGAATCGTGCCTGCTGGAGGATTCGCCCGAGGAGACCATGACAGACCTGACCGAAGGCGATGACGTAATAGTCCGGGCATCGAGCGCAGGAACTTCGTACGACGTGAAGGGGCGTGTGCTCGGCGTTCACAAGGATCCAAGCGGTTATCCAGATTTAGACCGGTTTCTGGTCAAGATCGAGGGCGGCGGACTCCGCGTCCTGCAGTCTCGAGACCTCTGGCCCAGGGACGAAACCCCGGACTCTGAAACGAACGGAACGTCCGCCGAATCACGATCTGAAGACTAGCTCCGTCCACATCCTCCCTCTCTTCGTCCGAAACTTTCGTTGACCCCCTATCAAGCCTTTCATACCATTTCCCAATCTCTACAACGTGAGAACGAATGAAGACCGCACTGATTCTACTGACATGTCTCGTCGCGCTACCGGTTCTCTGGGCCCAAGAAACCGGCACCGGCCAGACTGCGCTGATGGCTGCAGCCCGAGAGGGCAACGCCGACGCGGTTCAGTCCCTGATCGATGCGGGTGCAGACCCGAACGCAGTCGACAACGACGGCCAGACCCCGTTGATGGTAGCGGCGGTTGGCGGATATTCTGAAACGGTTCGCCGGCTTCTCAATGCCGAAACCCGTGTCGATACGACGGACGAAGTCGGCGTGACAGCGTTGATGAGGGCCGCTTTTGAAGGCCACACCTCGGTCCTCGAACTACTGCTGGACTTCGGGGCAGACCCGAACCGGACCAACATCATCGGTGAGACGGCCCTGAGAGTCGCCGCCCTCGGAGGCCACCGGGAAGCCGCAGAACTCCTGCTCGCGGCCGGCGCCGATCCCAACTCCGCAATCAACATTGGAGAAACCGTGCTGATGGTTGCGGCGCTTGGCGGACACGCCGAGACGGTCGAAATTCTTCTGGAAGCCGGGGCCAATGTCGATGCCAAGAGAAACAACGGGGCCACAGCTCTGATCATGGCTGCCCTGGAAGGCCACTCCTCTACAATCGGGACCCTGCTCGCCGCAAACGCGGATCTGGAGTCGACCAGCAACCGGGGAGTGACGGCCTTGATGGCGGCTGCAGGTGGAGGACACGTGGATGCGGTTCGGATGCTGATAGCCGCGGGCGCAAACCTCCGAGCCCAGAGCCGCAATGGAGTTACGGCATTGATGATGGCCACCGCTGCGGGATATCGAGAAGTCGCGGAATTGTTAGAAGCGTCTATGGGGCGGGAATGAACTTAGCGCGCACTACCGGTGTGCAGCCCTGTCCCCCAGAACGTACTCCGACAAGAGCTTCCTGGAAAACAGGGCCGTAGCCCGAACAGCCCGCAATGAACCGAAACTAGGGCGTGTTAACACTAATGAGCATGAATGTTTTATAATCAGGCATGGAGATCACACAGGAGCAGTATTGTCGCATCGAGCCGGAACTGCCGCGTCAGCGGGGCAACGTCAGTCTTTCGAACCTGACGGTCTTGAACGCCATTTTGTATGTGGCTGAGCAGGGCTGCAAGTGGCGCGGTCTGCCCAAGCGCTTTGGCAACTGGCACACCATCTACACCCGGATGAACCGCTGGTCCAAGAACGGGGTGCTCGACGCCGTCTTCGAAAAACTCCAGCGCGAGCAACTGGTGCGCATCCGGGTGGAAGCCGTTTCGATGGACTCGACCATTGTGAAGGTGCATCCCGACGGCACGGGAGCGTTAAAAAAAACGGTCCGCAAGCGATCGGCAAATCCCGCGGTGGATGGACCACCAAGATTCATCTGGTTGCCGCGAATGCTCGAACGGCGATAACGTTTGCGCTCTCGCCCGGCCAAGCGCACGACGCCCCGCAGGGCCGCGATCTGCTCGCCGGCCTGGGGCCGTTGCCCGCGCCGCTGCCGCTGCTGATGGACCGTGCCTACCAGGACGACCAGACCCGCCAATTGGCTCTGGATTTTGGGTGGATTCCCGTCGTGCCGCCCAAGCGCAACCGCCTGGAGCCGTGGGAATACGACCGCGTGCTCTACCGCCGCAGGAACGAAGTCGAGAGGCTCTTCCGCCGACTCAAGGGTTTTCGGCGTATCTTCTCCCGTTTCGATAAACTCGACGTCATGTTCCTCGCCTTCCTTCACTTCGCACTCATCGTCGAGGCACTACGTTAGTGTTAACACACTCTAGTTTGGAGTTATAGACGCCCGGGTGTTAACCCGGGCGTTTTGGTTTCGGGACCGGACTCCTGGGGTCCGGCGCGTCAAGATTCGTGACCGACTGGATACAGTTCAGCGCCCAGCCGTGGATGACATTGTTGCTCGCGATGTATCCGCCGCCCGAGTACAGCCACGAGTTGCCTTCCCCGTCGGTAAGAACACCACCGGCCTGCTCCAGGATCAGAGCCGGAGCCGCGACGTCCCAGATCGTCAGATCCAGATGCCAGTACAGGTGAGTCCGGCCGGCGGCCAGGTAACAGATTCCGAGCGCCGGCGATCCCATCATGAAGCACTCGGTGACCTGGTTTTCCATCATTCCCAGGATCACTTTCGTCTGTTGTCGAAGCTCTCCGCTCTCAGCCCAATCTGCCCCAACGATTGCCCTGTTCCAGGCTTCCTGACCTTCCAGCAGCTGTTCGACGACGATTATTTCACCGTTCAGACGGGCTGGCTGGCTGGGAGTGGCTTCAAACAACTCGTCCCGACAGGGATCGTAGACGACACCGATCTGGATGTTGCCTGCCGACCTCAGCGCAAGCGATATCGCGAAATGCGGAATTCCATGGGCGAAGTTCAGATTGCCGGACGCAGGATCTACGATCCAGAGATCGGGAGCGTCAACAGGCATGGGTGCATCTTCGGGGCCCTCCTTGGCGAGAATTCCGGCATCAGAGAATTCATCTGAAATAACGCTAACGACGGCCTCCTGCACCTCCAGAGATGCTTGTGTCGTCACGTTGCGGCGATCCTTCCAGGTGATATAGCCGGGATCAGAGATGCGATTTCGTGCGATCTTGCCGCCGCTGCGTGCCGCTTTTTTTGCCACCTCGAGCGCGTGGTCTATGTCGGAGGGTTCCATGTGTTCAGGGGAAGGGGGACGGACACTTCAGAATGGATATTCCTTATCTTACAAGGGTTTGAATTCCGAGGTGTCCGTCCCCTAAGCGTTCTGGATCAGTCGATGTACAGCGCGGGGGTTGGATCGTCCGGGTACGGGTTGTTCGAAGTCTGATACAACTCCTTGAGTGCGGACTCGGGGTCGCAGTCCCAGGAGTTAATGGGTTCCTGGTCGGTCCGTTCCAGCATCCCGGTGAACACGAACGGCGCCTTCAGGAAGAGTGGATCCTCCACGGTGATTTCGAGTTCCATCGTGTCGGTGCCGGTGAGCGTGTAGCGTTCGGTATACCGTGCCATGTGAGATCGCGCGATGTGCGACTGATCATCATAGCCGTCGGGATCCCAGGTGAAGTTGGTGGTCTCGACGACGAATGTGTCCCCGTCCATCCAACCGAGGGCGTGGCCGTGAGAATAGGACTCGGTGGCCGGCGGGTGTTTGCGGCCGTCCATCCAGACCCAGCGCCACCAGTTCGACTGCTCGTAGTGCATGACAAGCGCGTCAGCCCTCTTGGAGAAGGTTCTCAGGTAGCCTTCGGTCAGAACAGTGCCGAGGCTGGCCGCAGCGCAGGTCCATTTTGGTGAGATCGCCTCATCTCGATCCGAGAATTCCATCCAGGCTTTACCTCGCCCGTTCAGCAGCGCTTCCAGCTGGTCGGTCGGCCACTGACATATAGGCCGAAGCCCCCCTTGCCCGCGGCCAAAAAGGAGCGGGTTGCCATAGGAATCCGTGCGGGAACCGCAACTCTGCCTCCCGGTCCGCCAGTCCCAGGTGCCGACGAACGCATGAGGTACATCCGAGATCGTCGGAATCCGGTCGAGATCGAACACCTGAGCTGATGCATCGGTGGCGCCAATCATGACGACAGTTGCCAGAAAGGCAACAGTGAGAGTTGCTTTCAAAGCCAGTTTGCAGGATCTTATTTTCGTGGGGTTCATGTTCGTTCTCCCTCTTGAACTCGGCGACGTTGTTTTCGATTTGGTTTCTTTGGATTGCGCGTGCTTGGGTGGTGTATACCCCCTGTGACCCGGACTGTCAAGAAGGCGGGTTGTGTTGAAAGTATGGGATGTATTGTCTTCTTGACAGGCGTCCGAATAAGGGATAGGAATGGCCATACGAAACTAGGGGGAAAGAACATTGAGAATTATGAGTTCTGGTTTTCTGGTCGGCGTGGTCCTGGCGCTTGTCTTGACCATGCCTCTGGCCGCGCACCACTCGTTTACGAATTTCTGGCGTATGGACCAGATGGTCATGATCACCGGCGTCGTAAAATCGCTCAAGCTCGTCAACCCGCATCCGGAACTGGTGATCGAAGTGACCACCGAGAACGGCGCGGTGGAGACATGGACCATTACCGGACGCGCCACGGGCACCGGCATACTCCGTGCGGGCTGGACCATAGACACCGTGCCGCTGGGTGTAACGATCACCGTTGACGGGAACCCGTCCCGGAGAGAGGGCGCAAAGGCTCTGGCTGCGGGCAGAATCATCTTCGAAGATGGTAACGAGGTCTGGTTCGGTGGTGGCGGGGGGATACCGGCAGGATAGGAGGTATCTACGCGCTCTTGGCCCTGGCCTCGGCCGAATAGACTTCCGTTTCCGGGAAGTAATCGGCCCATGGGAACCAGAAGATCTTGTTGAAATGGGGGATCGCCTCCAGGTGACGGCCCTGGTAAGTGCCTGAGACACAGTGTCCGTTGGGCGAAAACCTCGAGCCGGTCTCCTCGTCCACGAACCCTTCGCCACCATCTGCACCCTTGAATGTCAGCGTAGTTCCCTCCAGCTTCCGGTCGAAAACCTGAATGTAGTTTCCCTTAAAGGCGGAAGCCACCAGTATGGCTTTACCGCCGATGACGTCGTTGATGATTTGGCGTTCGTTGAACATGGGCACCGGATACGCCCTGGCCGCTTTTCCGACTCTCACTCCGACGACCAGCGACTTCAGCCCTAAGCGGTCATCATTGGGGCGCCGCAGGGGATAGACCAGCTTGGGGCTTGCGGGGTCGATCATCTCTCCCCGCGAGAGGGCCTTGAGAAAGAAGGCGTCGCGCCAGGTGAACGGACGCATCCAGACTTTGGATTCCGGATAGAGCGTCTGCCAGGATTTCAAACTGGTAGCCACGGTCGGCAGCGTGACCGGGGAGAGTTCACCATCCCATGACTTGCTCTCAATCTGGCTGATCGCGCGGTCGTTTTTCTGGTCATAAACAACCAGATTATTCGCCAGAGCCGCCGCTACAGAAAATTGCGGCTGGCTGAAACTTCCCTCGGCCGCGTAGCCCATAGAACTGTGCGAGAGGATGCAGTGCGTCATGACGAATGGCGTTTCCCCATCGGGCTGGTGCACGATGTGTGGACGACGGGCAAGGCGAGTGATGAATGCGAACGGTGTGCCGCTCCTATCGGTCATGCCAATCACTTCTTCGTCAGGACCAAACTTCTGAATAGCCGCCTCCAGCGAGACCAGCATCGGCTTTTGAATCGGCCTGAACATCAGGTTGGTGTGCATCACGTATCCGAACGTGAGTACGCCGACGTAGGCTGCCGTAGCCGCCATGGTCAGCGTTGAGAACCCGTCCCGGGATGAAGCCTGGTAGACACCGGCGATCAAAACGACGGCCGATACGATGAGAAAGATGCCGACACGCCCGTAGATCAATCGCGCACCACGGGTGCCTGCCGCCAGGTCGTTGGTCAGTGCGAGCACGCCCAGGGACCCGGGCAGCACTGCCAACGCACAGACAGTTGTGGCTGCGACAAACAACCATTCTGCTACTGTCATGGTTTCCCCCTGAGCCGGGAGAGCCTCCCGAGCTTCGGTCAACAATTCTCTGGCTGTTAACCGGTTAAGTCTACCAAAGATGTTTCTTTAGGCGGGCGACGTGCGATCGGCTAAATGAAAAACGGGATAGAGGACAGCAACGTCAGTACGATGATCAAGATCTCGAAGAGACGCTGAGGAATGCGGTGGACGATCCAGATGCCGATTACATTGCCCGTAATAATGATGGGCAACATCGTCAGATTGAAGGCAAATCCCTGACTGCTGTACAGATCGTGCCAGGCATAGATCGGCACCTTGGCCAGGTTTACGACGAGGAAGAACCATGCTGCGGTCGCAACGAATATCTCTTTCGGGAGGCGCCGGCTCAACAGGTACATGTTCATTACAGGGCCGGCGTAGTTGGCGATGGTGGTGGAGAACCCCGCGGCGATCCCAAAGAACGACCTGTGACCGACGGCCTGAACCCGCACATTGTTCCGGAACAATATCAGGACCACCATTATCAGGATGATGCATCCGATGATAGGCCGCAAGATCGCTTCAGGAAGAACCAGTGCCGCAGCACCTGCCGCCATGCCTAGTGCGACCCAGGGTATAAGCGAGATCAGTTTTCCGATGTCGGCTTTCCGGTGCCAGTAGGCTACGGCGAAGATGTCGCCGACCGAGAGCATTGTGACAGTCCATGCCGCCGTGATACGTGCATCACCTAACGTAAGGACCATCAGGGGCACGATCAAGGGGCCTGCGACAGGGACGCCGCTCTTGGCCAGGCCGGTCATCAAGGCGGCCGTACCGCCCAGCAACCACTGCCAGAGTTCGAATTCAGGCAACTAGTCTGGTCCCATCGCGCTCCGGAGGCGCCGGTCTTGCGGATCGACTCGGATTGGAGACAGTCCACTTTCTTACGGATATTTCAGCAAACATTCGAGGTTTCAGCTTAATCGGCCTGCTAAGTTGAAAGTATGGGCATTGCTTCAAGGGAGATCATCTCTGGGAGCCCCGTCCTTGTAGCCGTTCTCATTCTCGCATGTTCGACTGGCTACGCCCAGACCGTTGGGAGGGTCGGGGGCCGAGTTCTTGACCAGACCGGTCGAATGGAACCGGGACGAGGGTCCGTGGGAGAGCCCGAACGAACATTCCCCAGCGGGCCGTCGACAGTGGCCAGATCAGCAGGTTCAGTATCGAGGAAACTGATGGAGGTGAAACGTACAGGTACAGCCTTGCCGGCGACTGGCAGCGAACGGATGCCAGCGACTCCGAAGAACTTTCCGTGGACAGCGTGTATTATCGGAACCTTGACGGAGGTCAGAGATGAAGAGAACAGTGACAGTTCTAATCGTGTGGATGTTCGTGTTCTGCGGAACTGGGTCTTCCCAGGAATCGGACATCCGGAATTATCTGCGCGTTAATACGGATTTCTGCACTGCGGGGCAGCCGACACTGGCGCAACTTTCCCAACTGCAGGAAGACGGATTTCGGACGGTCCTCAACCTGAGAGTTCCAACCGAACATGATGCGGCTGCCGAAGAAGCGCTCGTCCGGGAACTCGGCATGAACTACTTCAATATTCCCGTCGCAGGAGCCGACGTTCGAGATGAACAGGTCGAAGAATTTCTCGCGCTGACTGACGATGAGGAGAATCGGCCGGTGTTTATCCACTGTGCTTCGGCCAACCGTGTGGGTGCGTTCTGGATGATTCGCCGCGTGATCCGCGATGGTTGGAGTATCGCCGATGCCGAAAACGAAGCTGCTGAAGTTGGAATGAGGTCCCCGGCATTGAGGGATTTTGCCCGCCAGTACATTCAAGACCACCGGGCGCAGTAGGGTTTAAGTCGCACGAAAAAAGCCGCGCCGAAGGCGCGGCTTCCTTCATCAAGATCTTCTCGTTTTCCAGATCAGGAAATCATTACCGTGCGAGGGAACTGGGCGTTGTGTTCAAGGAACGTCAACTTGCTCTCGAGATCAACTTCTACCGGTTGGACGTATCCATTGGCATCAGTTGCTCGGGAAACCAGCGTGTGTTCTCCCGCGGTGGCGCCTTCCCACGCGTAGGTAAACAGTTTCCACGAGTATTGCGTGTTGGAAGATTCAAGGGTTGCCGGTTGCCACGGCCCGCCGTCTACCTGGACCTCGACGGACCGGAGTGGCGTCCCGTCGTTCAGGACAAACCCGAAAACCTCATGACGGTTGCCGCTTTGCGTAACGCGGGCGATGACCGACTTCAACTGAATTCGTGTCACCTCCGTTTCCTTCCATTTCACTTCGCCGTCGATCATTTCGCCCCTCAAGGAGCGGTACCATCGGGCCTGGAATTTTCCAAGGTAGCGTTCTTTCTGAACGTGGATGTTTTCGAGCCACTTCACGTTCGCAACGCCGTACCAGCCCGGCATGATCAGCCGGAGGGGAAATCCCTGATGGCGCGTCAGCGGCTCGCCGTTGAGCGCATACACGAGCATCGGATCTGCTCCCATGGCGTTCTCGACCGTGATGCTCCGGCCGAATTGCTGCTCGACCGCAAAATCGGTTCCCCGGAAATTGACCTGCTCCTCACCACGATCATTTCCGAAGAAAACGACTTCCTTGCCCTCAGGCTGAATTCCCGTATCGGATAGCAGGTCGCGCAATCGAACGCCTGTCCACAGGCCGTTCGAAGCCAGGCCGTGGATTCTTCGCCCGCTGTTGCCTGAGCATTCATAACCTGCAGGCACTTCAATCGAGGGCCGAGAGCGAATGTCGTCAAGAGACAACTCCGTCTCGGAATCGACCAGGCCTGAAATCTTAAGACGATACGCGGCCGAGTCGATTTCGGGTTGGCCATAGTGCTGTATCGCGAAGAACTGGTCTCTCGGAGTGAACTGACCGTCGATGGTTCGGATGTCTAGAAAACGTACAGCTGCGTCGGGTCCGGAAGGAAACACCATGTCTTCCGGAATATCCGTGAACGCGACGAGCGTGTCACCCTGGGCCAGGGCCGGCAGGGTCCATTCTCCCAGTCCCATTGCCAGCATCCCCGCCGTTGCCAATCCTCCCTTGAGGACCTCTCTGCGTGTGATCTCTTTTGCCATTCCTCTGGCCTCCTCTAGTAGTAACTTACCCGGTTCTAACCCTATCAGTCGTCCCAGCGGCCTATGACCATGCCGTCCTCGAACTTCGCACCGACGAAGCTTCCGGCCGGGGACCCATCGTGCATGGGATTGGTCCGCACAAGTACTTGGGCGCCCACTGGAAACGATGAGGGACGAATGCCGCGGCGGCCCAACTGATTGGGACTGCCCCACTCAAAGCTCCATTCCACCGTTTCGCCGTCTTCCTGTTCAACGTAGATCTGTACCCAGGTGTGAGGGTTCGTAAACTGAAATTCCTTGATGGTGCCTCGGAACTCAAGGACCTGGCTGCGATCAAAAGCTGCGCCCGAGTGGTGGGCAGCTACGGGTTGGGTGATCAGATACAGGCCCGTAACCAGGAGCACAACAACTGCGAAAATGGTATGCCTCGATTTCATGATCTTGCCTCCGACTATTAAAACATTCTTTGTCTCGGAGTATCGCCTACGGTTCAAAATCCTGGTCCAGAATCTCGCCGTCCGGCCCCAGAGTCAGAGTTCTTCCAGAAATAGTGTCCACAGGATTCCTGTTGTTCTCATTACACGCATAATCGTAGACCCGGGTTCCGTCTTCCAGTTTCCGATATGTCTTGGTCACCACCCAGGGTGTGGTCAGGGCTTTCGAGTCCTCGATCGTCATCTGGGCTTCCATGGTTTCGTCGTCCAGTTTGCGCATTCGGGTCACGATATGGGCCGCATCGCTCAGAATCAGGCCGGTGCGGTCGAGGATCGTGTGTCCCTCTTCCGAACTGTGGAGACTGAGCGTGTCGAACACCAGCGTGTCACCTTCCCAGTGACCCACCGAATCCCCGGTATGAGTCGGCCACCGGTCCTGGGGGGCTGGATGGTCACGGCCGTCGGTGTAAATCCTCAGGATACCGGGGCCGTTTTCAGTGATGATCCAGACCTGCTTGGGCGTCACCGCGAACTCGTAGACATCGGGGATATTCATGATCCGGGGGAACCCTGAAGGGATTCCGCAATTGGATATGGGATCCGGGAACAAGGCGTCATCGCGAAGCTGCAGGTTCCGCACATACTTTGCTTCGTACTCCGGATTGTAGGGTGGGTGTTCCCGCACGCCTGGCGTGTTCGAACCGCCCCGGCCCTCGATCGTGGCGCGGTCGAAAACAGTTCCGCCGTTCATGGCCCACACGCCGCTCCAATCGGGGAGCGGGCCTCGATCCTGGGCTGCGCCTGTTCCGTTTAGTAAAAGGGTGACTATGCCAAGAACAACTGCGTTCTTGATGTTCGAGCGGCGCAGAAAGTTGTATATCGGTTTCAATTTCGTTGCCCTCGTTGTGATCAGTTTCCGCATTCTGACTATTGGGTCATTAAGCTCCCCTGGGGGGCTTGCAATCGAGTCTATATCACGCATATCGAACGCTGGCAAAGTCATTAGTGCGGATTTCGAGAACCCTTCCAGGAGCGCCGCTTCTGTAGTCCACACCCGTCAAAGAGACTCTCCAACGTCCTCGCTTCGGGCCTTCTCTAATCGAGTCTTCACTCTCTATCTTCGAGGATCAGGTGGCCGATAGCCGTGTTTGAGCCTGGAACATGATAAAAGCGATGGATCTGTTCCACGTTCCGGCTGAGCGCGCCTCGCATGATCAGCCACATCACAAGCTCGATGCCTTCTGAACCTGCCTCGCGCACGTACTCGGCGTGGGTTATTCGTGCGATCCTTTCCGGATCGGACACGATGCCTTCCAGAAAGTCGTTGTCGAACTTCTGATTGATCAAGCCGGCGCGTGTGCCGTGGAGTTGATGGCTCATGCCACCGGTACCCCACACTTGCACGTTCAGGTCTTCGTCGAATGATTCGATGGCCTTCCGTAGCGCCTGGCCGAGCCGATAGCAGCGAGTGCCGGAAGGAGGTGGATACAGGACAACATTGACTTCGAACGGAATCACGCGGCAGGGCCAGGCCTCCAGCTGTCCAAACATCAGAGACAGGGGGACAGTTAGCCCGTGGTCCACCGGCATCTTGTTGATGATCGTGAGATCGAAGTCGTCCTGGATGACGGACTGCGCAATGTGCCAGGCGAGATCGGGGTGTCCCTCGACTGTGGGCACCGGCCGGGGCCCCCACCCCTCGTCCGCGGGTGGAAATTCCTCCGCGCAGCCGATGGCGAATGTCGGTATCGTTTCCAGGCTGAACGCCGACGCGTGATCGTTGTATACGAGAAAGATCACGTCCGGCGTATTTTCAGCGATCCAGGATTTTGAAAGTCGGTAGCCGTCAAACAGAGGTTTCCAGTAACTCTGTTCGGTCTTGCCCAGATCAATCGCTGCACCGATCGCGGGCACGTGGGATGTGGTGACTCCGGCCCTCACTCTAGCCATCGTTGCCCTCTCCGAGGTATCGATTTCCCTCGATGGATCGTCCGCCTTCGAGCATCATCCGGGCGTACTCTTCCTGGCTCATTCCGGTCATCGTGGCTGCCGTGTATTGAAACGATCTACCATCAGTGGCAAAGATCTTGGCTAGAAAATAGATATTGCCCCCAGAGCGAATCATCCGGTTGTAGTCCCGATCCAGAACAGCTTCCTTCTGATCTTCCCTCATCGGCCATTCGTCCAGATACAGGCGTTCGTCAGCCTTGAATCGCTCCCGATTCTCGGCCGTCATCAAAGACATGCAGAACATGTTGAGGTGGTATCCCTTACGGGACTGCTCCGCGTCAAAAATAACCGTCCCCGGAATGTCGCTATAAGGTTTCTTTAGAGTCATCGTTTCTGGCAGCACCATCCGTATGGAATGTTGTCCGGGTTGCGGGAGCAGAGCGCGGCGAGCTGGCTGCCACACTCTAACTGGATCGTTTTGGACTTCGCAACACAAAAACCCGCTGCATCGATCCCATCTAGAAGTTGAAGAGGTTGGTCAGTTTCAGAATGACAGCCCGTTCTAGAACCTGTCCGGTCTGAGAGTCACGCAGGTCGTTGTAGACGAGGAAAAAATCACTCAGTGGGTGGTGAATGACGTTGAATCGGATGTTGGAGCTCACCTGGCGTCTGTCGGCGTTGTACTGGAAAAGCCCGTTGAGAAAGGCGTTGGAGTTGAATGCGTAAAGGACCTGGAGTCCGACCAGGTCTGTGGTGAACCGTCCGTCGGGCAGCTTGATCCGATTGTGGCTGTAATCGAAATCGACGTTCAGGCGGTAGTTCGGTTTCAGGCTCAGGCCCACTCTGAACGACGTCTTCCGACCGTTCCAGAACTCGCCCCACTCGACTTCTGCATTGCCGCTCACCTTGTCACTCGAGTCCGTCCGAAAGTTGGCCCAGTAGCCCTGGTAGGTGTAGTCACCAGCTGGGATCGCGATGTCGGGCCTGATCTGAAAGACTCGGGTCAGTCGATCGAACGTTTGATTCAGTCCGACGTTGATCGAGGCTGTGTTTTCGAACTGAATTCCGATTTGGGCGAACTGTTCGCGGGTTTCGACTTTGCCAGTGGATCCGTTCTCAAAATATTGCGTGTTGGCCAAAAAGCCAAAGTTCCGAATCGTCGCGTTTGATTCCAGCCTTGGTGTCCAGGAGACATTGCCGAAGAAATTCGTGTTGTTCCGTCGACGGACGAACCCGACCTCCGGATTGAAGTTCGTCTGGACCTCGTTGTAACCGCCGCTGATAGTCAGCTCGTCGTCCCGCCAGGCCGTTTGAAACTGCCAGGCCTGGTCCTTTTCCGTAAGTCCCGGAGTGTCGCTTCGAAGCAGGAAAGAGTCTAAAAACAACCGGCTGTTGAATTCCAGGTGTACGTCAGCGCCGTACACGCGGTTGTAATCGCCGTCAACGGTGGAATCGCGACTTGTGAAGAGCCCCCCCACCCAGGAATTAGTCAAAAGGTTTCGTTTCAGCCGACCCACGGTGAAATTATTCGACGGCGTCGCTGCCTCACTCTTGGTTTTCATGTTGATGAAACCGATGTCGAATTGGTCGATGCGCCCGGTCAGACGGACACCGCCGACAATCGGTATCGGCGTTCCCGAACGGCTGAGACCAATCCGGCGGCTGAAGAAAGGGACGATGTTGTTGCCACCTCCGAAAGAGAAGGTTGCTGCGTTCTCCAGGAAAAAATCCCGCTTCTCCGGGAAGAACAGGTTGAAGCGCGTCAGGTTTACCTGCTGCCGGTCGACTTCGACCTGTGCGAAATCGGTGCGGTAGGTGGCGTCGAGCGTCAAAGACGGCGTGACGCTGTACTTGAGATCCACGCCCCCGTCGAAGTCCTTGTCTGTCGAAAAATCTCCCGGCGGTTCGGCCCGCGGGCGGCTCTGGACGACACCCGCTGTGACGAAGGGTGTGACCTTGAGGTTTCTTCCCTGGCTGATGCCTTCCAAGCCCTCGAGCGTTCCGGCCAGCGACACGCGTGCAAGGTTGTATCGAACCGGAATCGGTGCCCAGTAGCTCTCTTCGTTCAAACGCAGCAGCCGCCGGCTCATGTTGACACCCCACACCTGGGTCGGGTCGCTCGAGAACCGGAGTGTCCTGAAGGGAATTCTGAGTTCTGCGATCCAGCCCTCTTCGTTCTGACTTGTCTGCGCATCCCAGACGCCGTCCCAATCGGTATTGAATCCGCTGTTGACGATCTGCTGATCGGCTCGCGCGCCGGCGACGTTTACGACGAAAGAGAAACCCGAGCGTTGGTCGTGAAGGCTGTCGAAGATCAGACTGACGCTGTCAGATCCGCGAAAATTGAAATCTTCGGTCAGTTGGGTGACAACCGCCCGGCCGATTTCTGAATCGAAGCAGACGAACGAAATGTAGATGTTTTCGTCGTCGTAGAGGAATCGGACCTCGGTGCGCTCCTCGGCGATCTGTCCTGTGTTCGGGAAGCGCTGGATGAAATCCGTCGCGGGTTCTACCAGTTCCCAGGCGGCTTCATCGAGGAGACCGTCCAGCGTGATTTCATCGGTTATTCGGGCGGCATTGACGAGTTTGTCGAGGTAGGCCGTGTCGAAGTCCACGACGGCCTGCGGCGTTTGCGAAGTCGCTGAGTTAGAGAGGGCGAGCCCAGCCAATATCATGAACGTGAGCCGCCTCGTGAAACCGTGGCCTGTCGAAACTGGTTTCAGCTGCAACCCTCCTCCGTTGCCTCGATTTGATCGAACAGGCGAGCAGCCCCTGAACCCGACAGACTCCGGATGAAATGTTCCTGATCTGCTTCGACCTGAAATCTTACCTGAAGCCCATTCCGTTCGAACTGTTCGGCCTGGCTTTCCATGGAACGGAGCCAGAAGGGATCCCGTTCCCCGACATGCATGTAGATGCACCGGGGGCGTATAGCTTCAATCCTTGCGGTACTTGCCTGAGGCATATATCCGGGAAATCCGGTGATCGACTTGAAATACTCGGGATGGGCAGCAGCGACATGGAACGCGCTCAGTCCTCCGTTCGAAGCGCCTGCTACGTGGAATTTGCCGTCCTCGATATTGTAAGTGCCGAGGATTTCGTCCAGGAATTCTGGAAAGACACCGGCGCCGCGCTGGAAGTACAGGCCCTCGGAGGGTGCGGCCGGCGAGACCACTATGTGACCGCGTTGTTCCGCCTCCACCGTCCAGAAGCGTTCCAGGTGTGTATCGACCGCTCGCTCGTTCTGGGAGCCGCCAGTAAAGGCAAGGATGGCTGGGTATGCCCGGGCCCGATCGTATCCGTCCGGGAGAACGACACGATAGTTGACGCGCATTCCGCCGAACGTACCGCTTTCTTCCAGAGTACTCACGGTGGCTCCGTCCGTGGAGGAACACGCCGCGATCAGGACTGCCGTCAGCGCGATTCCACTCGCGAACAGCCGTTTCAGTGTCGTTCTGAGAAAGTTCATAGTGAATTCTCCTCGGTTCAGTTCCAGAGGCCTTGCTTAACTCCGCGTCTTCTCGAATTCCCCCATGAATTCGACGAGGCGATCGACGCCTTCCTCCGGGAAGGCATTGTAGATCGAAGCCCGTATGCCTCCAATCGATCGATGCCCTTTGAGGCCATCGAGTCCTGACTTCTTCGCTTCCTCGATGAATGCCTTATCGAGTTCCTCAGTCGGTAGACCGAACGTCACGTTCATAAGAGACCGGCTTTCGGGTTCGGCATTTCCCTGATAGAAGCCGGTACGATCGATCTCGGTGTATAGCTTTGCCGCTTTTTGTTCGTTCCTCTTGGCGATGGCAGATAGGCCGCCCAACGACCTCAGCCACTTCACCGTCAATCCGAGTATGTAGACAGCGAAGGTATTGGGCGTGTTGTAAAGCGAGTTGGTCTCGGCGAAGGTCCGGTAATTGAGCATCGATGCCAGCGTGTCGGGCCCTCGTTCGAGCAGATCTTCGCGGACGATCACGAGCGCCAATCCGGAGGGGCCGAGATTTTTCTGTGCACCGGCATAGATCAACCCGTGTCGTTCGATATCGATCGGCCGGCTGAATATGTCAGAAGATGCGTCGTTTATAAGTGGTACTCGGCCGAACTCCGGAAGCGTCTTCCATTCGGTGCCTTCGATCGTGTTGTTGTTTGTGATGTGCACGTAAGCCGCATCGGGTGTCAGGTTTAGCTCGTTTTCGCTCGGGATTCGGGAGAGATTCTGGCCGGCTATGTTGACCGAGCCCACTCGTTGGGCTTCTTTGATGGCCTTCTTCGCAAAATAACCTGTGTCGACGTAGTCGGCCGTCGCTCCGGAAGGAAGCAGGTTCATCGGCACCATCGAGAACTGCAGGCTTGCGCCGCCCTGCAACATCAGAATCCTAAAATTGGAAGGGACCCCCGCCAGATCCCGAATGTCCTCGATAGCCGTATTTAGGATGTTCTCGAAGGTCTTCGATCGGTGACTGATCTCCATGACGGACATCCCGAGACCGGGAAGCGAAATCAGGTCCCGTTGAGCCTCTTCGAGTACAGGCAATGGAAGTGTGGCCGGACCGGCCGAGAAATTGAAAATCCGATCTGTAATTGTCACTGGTCTAGTTAACTAATTGTCGTATGTCTTAGTGAAGCCGTTGCGGCTGTTGGTGACAGTGAAAGAACCGTCACTGTTCCCCGATGTCTTGATCCAATAAGCCGGACCGTCATGCACTGGAGGCGGAGCAACGCCAGCGCCGCGTCCCGGATTCGGAATTCCTCTCACAGGCATCGCCGCCAATGGTTGGTCGATGTCGTTCGCGATAAAGAGTCCCGGTACCGTGTATTCCTGGCCGCTCAATACCGAGAAGTGAAGCTGCCAGAGATCTTCCAGACCGGGAGCCGAATGTAGAACGCGCATCGCATCGGGTTGTCCTCCCTTGCGCGTTCCGTTGTTCATGATTCCCACCCGCGGCTCGATGGCATGGGCCAGGACTTCAGCGTTCGAGGTCGGTTGGCCGTGATGGGAGACGATGAAGAGATCCACCGCCCCGATCGGGTTGTTCGGGCACATGAGATCGAACTCCGTGTTCACAGTCAGGTCGCCCAGGTGAAGTGCGGTAAAAGCACCGAAGCTGACCAGTACCCCTACGGACTGCGCGTTTTCGCTCGTGTCTTCGGCTTGAGGCACAAAAGTGCCGCAATAGGGATTCGGGCGCGCCCTGCCCGGAAGCGAGCCTTCGAGTACTCTGCCGGCTGAGGCGAGAACAGTCACCTCCAGCCCAGCTACAGGAATCGTGTCGCCCGGTTCGACGACTGTATGTTCCGCTTCGCCATAGAGTTGGGGGTATGTCTCGAGAAACGCATCCGTAGCGGGATTCGACTGGACGCTGGGCCCGTGGTCGATGAAGTTTCGAATCGGGATCCGCGAGGCCAGCTCAGTCATCGCACCGAAGTGATCGCCGTGCCAGTGGGTCGTGATGAGGTGATCCAGCGCTTCTAAGCCCGCGTCTTCGATCGCCGCCATGATCCGATCGGCGTCCCGAACCGCTCGGTCTCCACCATTGCCGGTATCGATCAGAAGCGACTCGCCGGAAGGCGAAACAAAGAGCGTTGCGTTCCCTCCTTCCACATCGAGCACGTAGATGTCCAGCGTGTCACTCGCAGGTGTCTGCGCGTGGCCTGGGGCAACGAAAAACAGAGCAAGAACAAACACCAACGATGTGCGCATGATCAACGTTCCTCGGTGAGTGCCGGGCCTTGAACCCAGCGAAAAGGACTTAATCGAATACGGGCCCTCGATCGAGCTAACGGTGTTTCATCGTTTGCATGAGACCCCAGATCGTCCACGCAGCGATTGCCGCCAGGGTGACCAAGTTCAGTACAGCCGGAAGGCGCCCATTGAACCCTCCCTTCGAGACCATGTTACGCCTCTTGGAAGCGTCGTTTCAAAGTGTTTCCTCGCACGAATATCGAGCCTGGCAAATTTTCTTATTGACAACTAACTTGTCATATATATAATTGACAAGTTAGTTGTCAATTGGAGGAGCCGGGGATTGGGTTCGTGGCTCCCAAAACACAAAAAAGGAGAAGCGAAATGAAAACAGAAAACAACGTGAATACAAGTGAACATCGTGAGAAGGGACGCGGGAGAAGAGCGTTCTGGATTGTTTTAGGATTACTATTCCTGGTCAGCGTTATGTGGACGATCGGTGGGCCTCGACGCGATTCGGATCGTTTTTTCTCGGATCCGGTAGCCAACCAACGGCTTTTGGACAGGACGCTCGACGTCCTGGATGCCAGTGCCGGGCAACGGGCGGCTATCGAGCCCGTTATCCGTCGCTTGCAGTCCGAAATCGCCCAGATGAGAGAAGAAGGGGTCTCGTTGAGGAATGATTTCCTCGATGCGCTCGATTCAGAAGTACTTCGACCTGAGGACATGGAACGGTTACAGGTGGCCGCCGTGGGTCTGAGCGAAACGGCGGTCAACAGTGCCCTCGAAGCGTTGACCGAAGCCTGGGGAGTGCTGACTCCGGATCAGCGTACGGAGTTGCTGAGCCACTGGAACCCGAGAAGCTGAACCTGTTGCCAGCTTCTTTGAAAAAAAACTCTTCCGGAGCATTGTTAACCATGGCACATGAAATTGAAACGTTGCTCGATGAGGTCCGGCTCCTCTATCACCGAATGGTTCAGGTTGGCGAGGAGATTAACTCGGACGAACCTGTGACGCTAGGCATGCGCGCCGTCCTGGAGTTCCTCTTCAAACACGGCTCCACGACGGTGCCTGCCATAGCACGCAGTCGTTTCGTGACCCGTCAGCACATTCAGACCCTGGTCAATGCCCTACTCATACTTGAATTGGTGACGCTTGAAGACAATCCGGCCCACAAACGATCTTCCCTGGTCGGGTTGACGCCAAACGGGGCGCGCCTGATTCGGAGAATACGACGCCGTGAAGAACAGCTCTACAAGAAGACCGACCTGGGAGGGGCAGAAGGCCAACTCCCCGCCGCGACGGCTGTGCTCAAAGAGGTCCGCGAAGCGCTGGGGAGACATTCGTGACGGCTTGATTCTCGGAATGAGAAAGCTGTGTTGCCTCAATAACTCCTGGAGTATGATTGGCCGACATTGACTCCACGGACGGTACTATCCGTTCGTATAGTTGGTGGTTGTTGTATTGGCAGCAACTGCCAGAAAGGGTGGAAATGAAACGTACAGCAATTGCGGCTGTGTGTCTCCTCGTCGTGGTTGTGGTCATCACGCTTCCGGAGGCTTCCCCTGCGCAGCGGGGAGAACCGCCGACACCGACGAACCTTCAAGTTCTGCCGGAGGGGGTTGACATACGCACGGTCATGCAGAACATAGCGATGTCTTTGGGAGTGCAGTGCACTTATTGTCATGTCCAGGGTGATTTTGCTTCCGACGACGTCGACAAGAAGAATATCGCTCGCGGGATGATGAGGATGCTTCAGACGATCAACAACGATTTCCTCTCGAACATCGACGCCCAAGCCAACTGCATGATGTGCCATCGCGGAGAGGCGATGGCCAACACGGACTAGCCCCGATCAGGTAAACCATTCGGGACGCGCTTTTTTCGGTCGCATTTGGCCGGGCCAAAGGACGAATCCGTTTCGCCTCTAGGACGCATAGGAGTATGATGGCTTTCACGCTAACCGACGGGTGTGTCCGAACGCTCGTATAATTTGATGGCTGTCGTGTTCGAACAGTTGTCAGAAAGGATGGAAATGAAACGTACAGCAATCTTGGCTGTGTGTCTCCTCGTTGCTGTTGTGGTCATCGCGCTTCCGGAGGCTTCCTCTGCGCAGCGGGGAGCGCCACCGGCACCGACGAATCTCCAGGTTCTGCCAGAGGGGATTGACCTGCGCATGGTCATGCAGAACATAGCGATGTCCTTGGGAGTGGAGTGCACTTATTGCCATGTCCAGGGCGACTTTGCTTCCGACGAGATGGAGCACAAGCTTATCGCTCGCGGGATGATGGGGATGTTGCAGGCGATCAACAACGATTTCCTCTCGAACGTGCCTGAACGGGAAGGTAGGGACGGTGCCGCGCGGATCGGCTGCGTGACGTGCCATCGTGGCGAAGCCATTCCTTAGTCAGACTAGGGCGTGTTAACACTAATGTAGTGCCTCGACGATGAGTGCGAAGTGAAGGAAGGCGAGGAACATGACGTCGAGTTTATCGAAACGGGAGAAGATACGCCGAAAACCCTTGAGTCGGCGGAAGAGCCTCTCGACTTCGTTCCTGCGGCGGTAGAGCACGCGGTCGTATTCCCACGGCTCCAGGCGGTTGCGCTTGGGCGGCACGACGGGAATCCACCCAAAATCCAGAGCCAATTGGCGGGTCTGGTCGTCCTGGTAGGCACGGTCCATCAGCAGCGGCAGCGGCGCGGGCAACGGCCCCAGGCCGGCGAGCAGATCGCGGCCCTGCGGGGCGTCGTGCGCTTGGCCGGGCGAGAGCGCAAACGTTATCGCCGTTCGAGCATTCGCGGCAACCAGATGAATCTTGGTGGTCCATCCACCGCGGGATTTGCCGATCGCTTGCGGACCGTTTTTTTTAACGCTCCCGTGCCGTCGGGATGCACCTTCACAATGGTCGAGTCCATCGAAACGGCTTCCACCCGGATGCGCACCAGTTGCTCGCGCTGGAGTTTTTCGAAGACGGCGTCGAGCACCCCGTTCTTGGACCAGCGGTTCATCCGGGTGTAGATGGTGTGCCAGTTGCCAAAGCGCTTGGGCAGACCGCGCCACTTGCAGCCCTGCTCAGCCACATACAAAATGGCGTTCAAGACCGTCAGGTTCGAAAGACTGACGTTGCCCCGCTGACGCGGCAGTTCCGGCTCGATGCGACAATACTGCTCCTGTGTGATCTCCATGCCTGATTATAAAACATTCATGCTCATTAGTGTTAACACGCCCTAGTTTTCTACCGAAAATCAGGCCATGGCAGCGAGGAGTGTGCGTTCCACCATAGTCTGCGCAACGTCCACCTTGTACGCATTCATGCTCATCGGACGCGCCACGGTCCGGATCAACGCGGCGGCCTGTCGGGCACGACCGGCGACATCCTGACCCTGTAGCTGGTTTTCGATCACCGTCGCCCGGTAGGGAACCGGTGCAACACCACCCAACACGACGCGCCCCTCGCCCCACACACCTCCAGCCTCAGTGAATGCAGTGGCAACGGAAATAATGGCAAAGTCGTAGACTTGCCGGTTCTTCAGTTTCGACCACGCCTGTCGTGTGCCGGAAGCCGGGGTCGGAATGAACACATCGACCACCAACTCGTTATCCTGAAGGATGTTCTCGGCCAGGATGTTTTCGGCCGGGCTGACGAAGTAGTCGTCGAATGCGACAGTGCGCTCACCGCCAGGACCCGCGATTCTCGCCTGGGCATTCAACGCCAGCAGGGCCATTGCCGTGTCTGAAGGATGCACGATAAAGCACTGGTCGGCTCCGATAATTGCGTGGTACCGATTGTCGCCTCCCACTGAATAACAGAGATCGCCGCCCTTTTTCAGGCAGTTAAAATCCCTCCCCCGGAAGTACCAGCAGCGGGGGCGCTGGTTGATGTTGCCGCCCAGCGTCGCGAAATTCCGAATCAGCGGAGAGGCCACACTCGCGGCGGCATCGGTCAGGAGTGGGAACGCGTCCCTTACAGCATCAGACTCGATAACCTCCGTCAGAGTCGTATTCGCTCCGATGGTGACGCCGCTTGCATCGGCCGAGATGCCTTTGAGTTGTTCAATCGTTGTTACATCGACCAGGGCATCCGGCATAGGCAGGCCGTCGCCCTGGACCCAGTCCTTCATGACACCGGACACGAGGTCGCTGCCACCGGCAAGGACCTTGCCTCTGGAACCGAGCCTGTTCAACGTATCAACGGCTTCGCTTACGGTTGTGGGTTCGTAGAGTTCAAAGCTATTCATCGTTGTTTACCTCACGTTCCTGAGTTCGGTCAGTAGTTTGTCGCGCGCTATCGGCATGCTGTCCATCCACACGCCGGCAGCGTTATAGACAGCTGCGGCTACCGCTGGGGCTCCGGGCGCCATCGGTGGTTCGCCGATCCCGTGGGCGCCGTACACTCCGTAAGCCTTTGGATGCTCGATGAGTATGACTTCGATCTCATCCGGCACGTCCAGAATGCTCGGTGCCCGGTAGTCCAGCATGTTGGGATTGACTGGAAGGCCTGTCGCCGTATCCACGAGCAGTTCTTCGCCGAGAACGGCTCCCAATGCCATGACGACACCGCCCTCGATCTGTTGCTCGAGCGCAAACGGGTTGATCGCCCGCCCCACGTCATGAGCTGCCACGTAGCGGGTGACCGTTACGGTTCCCGTCAAGGTGTCGACCTCGACCTCAACCGCGTGAGACGCCCACGCGGTCCGCTGCCAGTCGGTGTCCTGCCTGTAAACGGCCCGCCCCAGAATCGGGAAGCCCGCACTCTGAACAACCGCACCTACGTCGAGCCGTGTGGCAGGATCCGCCGTCATGAAGACTTCGCCATCGCGAATATCCAGGTTGGAAGCGCTGACCTGGATCTGCTCGTTACGACGCGCCGCATCGCTGACCAGTCGATCAGCGGCGTACTGCAGGATTTGATTTTTTGCGTCGGTCGCGGCTTCATACATTCCCCGGCCGCCGGTATTGGTCTGCCGACTTCCGGTCGTACTGCCGGTGTCGGTCGTATTGTCCGTATCGACATCAGTCGCGATGCTGACGTTTTCGAAGGGAACGCCGAGCGCCTCGGCGGCGATCATGGCCATCTGGGTCCGCTGCCCCGGTCCAATTTCCGTCGAACCCGAAACGCACTGGACGCTGCCATCCGTGTTGACGATGACCTGTCCGGTCGCCGGATTCGTTCCGCCGCCGTGGCTGCACGCGTGAGCGGCAATGCCGATGCCGTGGAAGACACCGGGGCTCACTTCCCGCGCACGCGGGGCGTGCCAAGTCTGTCCCCATCCGATGCGGTCGGCAGCAGACGTGATGCAGTCGCGGATGCCCGGATTGGTGAAGGGTCTTCCGGTATCGGGATTCCCAACTTCGTTCAGATTCCGGAGCCGGAACTCGACCGGGTCCATCCCGATTGCGTCAGCCGCCCGTTCGACCATCATCTCGAGCGCGTACGTTCCGTTGGGGTGACTGACACACCGGTACGGACCGGACCTGAAGCTGTTCGTGAAGACATCGGTCGCTTCAAGCCGGAGGTTGGGGATGGCGTAGAGATGCTGCATACCGAACCATGCGCCGTTTGCGCCTCCACCTCTCTGGGCACCGACGTTCGCATAGACACGAAACCGGCCTGACTGGATGGTGCCGTCCCTGTTTACACCTATTCTCATTTCGTTGCGGAACTGCGGCCGGTGCGTCCGGGTGACGAAGTCTTCCTCCCGGGTATACATCGTCTTGACGGGCCGACCCGTGATCCGGGCCATGATGGCCGTATGCACCTCAGCCGCATCGATTCCCGCTCGATATCCGTATCCCGAACCCATGTAGCCGGGTTGGATAACGCGGATGTGGTTGGCGGGGATTTTCAGGGCCCGGGAAAGACCGGCGCGCGAACCGTGAGCATGCTGGGTGGTGTAGTAGGCAATGAGACGGTCATGATCCCAGTACATCAGGGAGTTCGTCATTTCCAGAGCCAGATGCTGTTCAGTCGACTTCTCCAGAACTGCGTCGAGTGTTGCGTCGGCGCTGGCGCCGTCCGGGTCTCCCCGGACCAGGGGCGGCGTCACCGAGATGATCGTACCGTCCTCGGCGTTGTCCCACTGCTGAAAGGCGAACGGGCTCGTGCCTTCCATCATGCCCAGCGTAGCTGGCAGAACTTCGTAATCCACTTCGATCTGTCGGATCGCTTCGTCGGCGATGTGTTCACTTTCTGCAGCAAGAACCACGACCGGCGCGCCGACCTGAAACACTTCTTCGCTGAATAGGAACCGGTCCGGAGGGCTGCCACCCAACCGAACGTCCGAATATTCGAACGGCAGATTGAAGCGGTGCAGGAGGGCTACAACACCCGGGATCTGTTCAGCCCGGTCGGTCCGTATGGCCGTGATTCTGGCGTGGGGATGGGGGCTGCGCAGGGTCCTCGTGTAGAGGAGTCCCGGCATCTGCATATGCTGCACGTATTCCCCGAGATCAGTGACGACACCCAGGCCATGGAGGCGCGGTATGCGCCTGCCGATCACCTGGAAAGAATCCTGATCCGTCGCCGCCTGGGTCGCGGACGGCGGCGGCGTCCGGGGCAAGGGAACATTCAGGGCTCCCGCGTATTGTTCGATGACGGGCTCGACCATCTCCGGATACTCGCCAACAAGCTCGTTCCACTCCGGATTCGTCGAAAGGCTGTTCCATTCTTCGTCCGAAAGGCTGGCCGCATACGCCGGGTCCTGTACGATTCGGATGGCGTCCACATCTCTGTTCATGTCACTTCTCCTTCAACTACGAGGCCACAGGCGTTCACTAAGGCGCTACGGGCGAACCAAGTTCTTCCAGAATCTGGCGAACCCGGGCCTCGTCAAGCACGGTGGGGTCCCAAATAGGCGTTATCGTACGTTCTGTTCCGGACACGCCCAGTATTCCGGGCGTCCTCCCAGTTCCAGGGCAAGGTCATCGTAATCCTCGATCGTTCCCATAGCTGTAACAAAGGTGAATTGCCTGGAGGTGCTGCCTCCGGCTGCCACCTGGGGCGCCTCAGCCTCTTCGACAGCAATCGGCGTAGACGAATACGTGATCTGCTCACCCCGCATCTCGGCCCCCGCCTTCTCAACTGTGGTCAGGATCTTCGTATATTCGCCGCACCGGCAGATGTTTCCGGCAAGTGCTTCCTTGATTTCCTGTCTTGTCGGATTGGGATTGCTTTCAAGGAGGGCATACGTAGACATGATGAAGCCGCGGGTGCAAATGCCGCACTGGAACCCACCTTCATACCAGAAGGCCCTTTGAACCGGGTGCAGTCCGTCAACTCCGGGACCAGTGGGCAGACTGGCTACGGTCCTGATTTCCTGGCCCCGGCCCGAACGCGCGCTCAACACGGCGCAACCATTCACCGGCCGGCCGTCCACGAGGATCGTGCAGGCGCCACACTGGGCGCGGTCGCAGCCGAGGTTCGAGTTGGAAAGCGCCAACCGGTAGTTCATGGTTTCCCAGAGGCTTTCGCGCACATCCACCGTGACATCGTGCTGCTCTCCATCCACGTTCAAGCTGATTCTGCGCGACCGTACGGGATCTATGGGAACGGACTGTGCCGGCGAGGCCTCGGCGGGTTCCGGCATGAGCGTCGACGCAAACCCGGCACCGCTCACAACGCCGACCGCAACGGCCCCCGCGTTGCCGCGAATCAGAAAATCACGCCGCGTAATCGCTGGGCGCTCCGGCTTCTGCTCGCCGGCGTCGGGACTTCTCCGCTCGCCTGACTGAGTATTGTTGGGGTTCTTACCTTCTGCCATTGAATCTCCTATTTGACCCGCACCACCGATTCACGAGCTGGGGGGTCAGCCGTACTCTCGCCATCCATCGCAATCGTGGCAAGATTTCCTCAGGGAATCGTCGGTTGTGAGCATGATTTTATGCTGGCTGACAAGTGCGGTCAACTTGGAATAGACCTCGGAACGTCTGGAGGACACATTCCTCTTTCCCTGCCAAGCCCGATTGCTTCAAAAACCTCACTTTCGTACTATTTACGGGACTTTCCCGCACAGGTTTCCTGCAAACAACGGAGGTTTCAACCATGGCAAGAGATGTCGAAGTGATTCACCACAAGGACGCGCCCGAAGGTGTTTGGATGCCCTATGCGCCGGGCCTGAAAATCAACAGGGGGAAGATCCTCTTCATCGCTGGTTGTACGGCGGCACCGGTCTACCACTCCCATCCCCATGTCCCGGAGGAGTTCGAATCGATTCCCGAAGAGATGGGAGAACAGACACGCATCGCCTACGAGAACGTCCGGAAGACGGTAGAAGCTGCCGGGGGACGATGAACGACATCGT